>NZ_LMAS01000003.1:391174-760113 GCF_001509555.1 Bacillus sp. FJAT-29937
TATTTAAAAATAATCAAAGCCTGTGAAATTTTACTTGTCGTAAAATTTCACAGGCTTTTTCATTTCAGAGGAGGGTTTTGTCCCAGCCTCTTTTTTATTCGTGTTTCTAATTAATAGAATCTTATGGAAAGTTAACTTATAATAAAATTATTGAATGAAAAGGGGGAAAAACAATGACAGCAGCAACCTATTCAACTATTTGGGATTTAGATGTTTTCTTTAATGGCGGCAGTTCTTCAAAGGCTTTTGTTCAGCATTTACATACAACAGAAGAGAAAATTAAGGAATTTGGCTTACAAGTACATACTTGGGAAACAACTAATTCAATTTCAGATAAAACATCATTAATGAACTTAATAGAAAGCTTTCAAATAGCCACAAAGAAGCTGCGAGAAGCCGGAGCATTTGTCAGTTGTCTGCAAGCTCAAAATACAAGTGATAAGAAAGCGAGTGAACATCGGGCAAAAATCACTCAGCTAAGTGCAAGCTTTCAAAATGCTTTAACTGTATTTGATGAAAAATTAACAAGCTACGACTCAACCGTTTGGGAGGAATTGCTGCAGGAGGATGGACTCAGCGAATTGTCTTTTGTCCTATCAGAACGGCGTGAGACAGCATCAGAAAAATTATCGAAAGAGGAAGAAAGCCTGATTAATGCCCTTGGGGTTGATGGCTATCATAGCTGGAGCCAGCTTTATGACTTAATTGTGGGGAAAATAAAAATTCCTTTTCAGGAGGACGGAGAAGAAAAACTCCTGTCTGTTGGGCAAGCAGCTAATAAATTTTCTAGTCCGGATAGAGACATCAGGAAAAATATATTTGAGAATTGGGAACTGGCTTGGCAGGAACAAACAGATTATTTGTCAAAGGCTTTAAACCATTTAGCAGGCTTTAGACTGAATGTTTACAAGCAGCGCGGATGGGAGGACGTGTTAAAGGAGCCATTAGCCATTAACCGAATGGACAAAGAAACACTTGATACGATGTGGGATGTTATTTCGAAAAATAAAGAGCCGCTTGTGAAATTCCTAAACAGAAAGGCAGAACTCCTTGGCGTTGAAAAGTTAAACTGGTATGACCTCGATGCCCCGTTGAACAATTCGGAATCAAAGCTCTCATATCAAGAAGGTGCTGAATTTATTCTAGAAAATTTCTCGCATTTTGGTGATGAAATGACCGAATTTGCTAAAATGGCATTTGAAGAAAAATGGATTGAAGCTGAAGACAGACCCGGGAAATCTCCAGGAGGTTTTCATACGTATTTTCCTGAGAGCAGCCAGTCCAGAATATTTATGACTTATTCGGCTACACCTTCAAATGTGTCCACATTAGCCCATGAGCTGGGGCACGGCTTCCATACCTATGCGATGAGGGATTTACATTTATTAAACCGGAACTATGCGATGAATGTGGCGGAGACTGCATCTACCCTGGCAGAAATGATCGTATCTGACGCAGCTGTTAAAAAGGCGCGAACAGAACAGGAGAAAATTGCCTTACTCGAAGATAAAATTCAACGAACAGTAGCATTATTAATGAATATCCATGCTCGCTTCCTATTTGAGACCCGTTTCTATGAGGAGCGCAAAAATGGAATAGTCAGCACAGAGAAATTAAATAAGCTAATGGAGGAAGCCCAAAAGGAAGCCTATGGTCATTCACTCGGGGAGTATCATCCAACATTTTGGGCTTCTAAGCTTCATTTCTATATTACAGGTGTTCCATTTTACAATTTCCCTTATACCTTTGGTTATCTTTTCTCACTTGGCATTTATGCCCGCGCATTGGAGGAAGGGAAGGAATATGAAGAAAAATATATTGCGTTATTGAAAGACACCGCATCAATGAAAGTTGAGGATTTAGCTGAGAAGCATTTAAATGTAGATCTCACAAAACCAGACTTTTGGCAAAGTGCTGTCCAATTATGTATCGATGATATCGAGGAATTCCTAACATTAACCGAAAAGAAGTAAAAAAGCAGGGTCACACCTTTTATAACGGTGTGACCCTTTGTCTGTCGATTTATACTTTTTTCAATTTAAACGGGCTAACCATTAATAAGGAAAGAATAATCGTAATAAATAAGAAGAATGGCGCAGGAATATAAGGAATCATAAGGTAGCTTAAAGTAATTAGACAGCCGGCAGCTGTGATTGGAAGTCCGGTAAAATAGCCATTGTTCTCACTAATATTAAAACGTGCTAAGCGGAAAGCTCCACAGCCAATATAAAAAATAGTAAAAAATGAACCAGGGGCGCCGAACTCAAATAAAATTCCTTGATATATTAATAGTGCAGGTGCAACTCCAAATGATATAATATCACTCATGGAATCCAATTGCTTCCCTAACTCCGATTCAATTTGAAGCTTTCTCGCAATCATTCCATCGAACCGGTCAGCAAGTGCTGCGACAAAAATGAGCAGCAAACTTAAATTTAAATTACCTTTTAAGGCAAAAATAATGGCAAACCCGCCTAATGATAAATTCGCTAACGTAATAACATTTGCAGTTTGTGCTTTTAGTTTTTTAATGGTTTGATCAAAAATATCATTTAAAAACATTTACCACACTCCTTTTAGGTAAGATATCATATGTCTAGTTGTCATCTTAAGTGCTCTGGGTTCAAAATCAAGCACGTTACTGTTCTTATTTAATAATATTTAATTTTAATCTTTTTAGTACTGACCGTAAAGAGTATATTGGAGGTGAAAGAATGAAACAATCGTTTTATCGGCTTTTTATTGAGCTTACGAACGGCAAAATAACTTCAGGGCTATTAAAGAGATTTGCTCGATCCAATGCAAGCCGCTTGTTTGTTCCATCTTTTTGTAAAGCATATCAAATTAACCAGGATGAAATGGAGAAAACATTAGCGGAATATCCCACTTTGCACGATTTCTTTACGAGGTCCCTCAAACAAGGAGTACGTTATATTGATCAAGATCCCTATACCATTGTGAGTCCGGTTGATGCCGTCATTGAAGATATTGGCCTTATTAAGCCGGGACATATTATTACAGTAAAAGAAAAGGATTATTCGATAAGAGAGATGATAGGGAATGATGAAAAGCTAGATAGTTATACGGATGGCTGCTACATGATATTCTATTTAAGCCCTAGTCATTATCATCGGATACACAGTCCGGTTACCGGCCGTGTACTTGATCAATGGACATTAGGTCAAAAATCCTATCCAGTTAATAAATATGGTTTAAAATATGGAAAAGCTGCACTTTCAAAAAATTATCGCACGATAACTGAAGTAGAGCACATAACCGGCAAGCTTTCAATTGTTAAGGTGGGAGCCATGTTTGTGAATTCAATCGAAGTGATACATAATGGTGACCAGTTAGCAAAAGGTGATGAAATGGCTTATTTCTCCTTCGGCTCAACAGTTGTCCTTTTATTCGAAAAAAACAGTTTCACGCCTCTGACAACGATTCAAACACCATATGATATAAAAGTGGGAGAGCGGGTTGGCCATATTAATCATGACAAGAACATTAATCAGCAGAACTAACGTTTTGGAAGAGGAAAAAAGTGCTCTGCGGGGGCCGGTATATGTTTCGTGCATTCACTATGCCGCGGCCCCCACTAAAAAGGAAGATTGCATTAGGATGAAACTCTAATCTTATGTGACAAGGAACGTCGGTGAATTTCCGTCTTTATCAGGTTAATAAAATCTGAGCTTAACTTTAACTCGATTGCTTTATAATAGGATTCGATTAATAGTTCGTCTGACAGCTTTCGCATGTCCATTCACCTCCATAATATTAATTTTAGAGTTCTATATAATTGACTTCATACATATAATGTAAGATTTATGTTGTAATCATACTCTAGCAAACTTTTTTCCTTAGAACAACCGTTCTGTTATCCACAGTAAATAGTGGATAACCTGTGGTTAAGTTGTTAGTAAAAGGTGAAAAATCAGATAAATGAATGTGCTTAATGTGAATAAAGTTATCCACAGAAATGTTTAAGGAGAAAAATGTCGAAAAGTTTCTTAATTTGCTCAGATTAAGCCAATGTTTGAAAGAGAGAATAAAAAAGTTTATGATGAGTACAAATTATTGCCTTTTCTTTTTCGTTTTATAATAAAAGAAGTAAATAGAGGTGTTAAATATCGTGTTGAAGCAATTTTTACCAGATCAGCATGTTAGAAGTATATTTGAAATTACCCCTGAAAAGTTGAAGGAATATGGAGTTAAAGGAATTATTACTGATTTAGATAACACCCTTGTCGAATGGGATCGACCGAATGCTACACCAAAGCTGATCAATTGGTTTGAAGAAATGAAAAACAGCAATGTCATGATTACGATTGTATCGAATAACAATGATTGCCGGGTCAGGTCTTTTTCTGAACCGCTTAACATCCCTTTTATCCCATTGGCTAGAAAACCTTTAGGACGGGCTTTTAATAGAGCATTGCTAGAAATGGGACTTAAAAAAGAGGAAACAGTAGTAATTGGCGATCAATTATTGACAGATGTACTAGGCGGTAACCGAAGTGGATTTCGGACCATCCTTGTTGTTCCAGTTGCACAGACTGACGGATTTATTACGCGGTTCAATCGCAAAGTGGAAAGATTAATATTAAATTGGTTTAGGAAAAAAGGGATGATTCAATGGGAGGATTAATTTGTGAGTGAACAATATATTTGTATAGGCTGCGGTGTTAAGATTCAAACAGAAGATCCAGCCACAATTGGTTATGCACCATTATCAGCGCTTGAAAAAGAAGCGATTATTTGTCAGCGCTGTTTCCGCTTGAAACATTATAATGAAGTGCAGGATGTTGATTTAACAGACGATGACTTTCTGAAAATCTTAAATGAATTAGGTAAAAGTGATTCCTTGATTGTGAAAATCGTTGATATATTTGATTTTAACGGAAGCTGGCTGCCTGGACTGCATAGGTTTGTCGGAAAAAACAAAATCCTGCTTGTAGGGAATAAAGTTGACTTGCTGCCTAAATCGGTCAAACACAATAAGTTAATTAATTGGATGAAGCAGGAAGCAAAAGAGCTTGGCCTTAAGCCAGAGGATGTTTTTCTCGTCAGTGCTGCTAAAGGGAAGAATATTTCTGAGGTGGCTGAAGCAATTGATGTATATCGAAAAGGTAAAGATGTTTATGTTGTTGGCTGTACGAATGTAGGGAAATCAACATTTATAAATCGGATTTTAAAAGAGGTAACGGGAGAAGGAGATGTGATCACAACTTCACATTTTCCAGGTACGACCCTTGATATCATTGAAATCCCCTTATCAGATGGGAAGTCACTTGTTGATACACCAGGAATTATAAATCATCACCAAATGGCCCATTATGTTGATAAGCGTGATTTAAAAATCATTACGCCGAAAAAAGAAATAAAGCCGACAGTCTTTCAGCTGAATGAAGGACAAACCCTTTTCATTGGAGGCTTAGCCCGTTTTGACTATAAAACCGGCGGCCGCAGATCCTTTGTTTGCCATTTTTCCAATGAATTAAACCTTCATCGGACGAAGCTTGAAAATGCGGATGAATTATACAAAAACCATGCAGGTGAAATGTTAACGCCGCCTAGGATGGAACAAATGGACACATTCCCAGAGCTCGTTAAACATGAATTTACAATTAAAGAAGGAAAAACGGATATTGTCTTTTCAGGGCTTGGCTGGATTACAGTCAATGAACCAGGTGCAAAGGTGGCCGCCTATGTCCCAAAGGGTGTTCATGCATTATTAAGAAAATCATTAATATAAATCTCGGCAATCGCATTTAAAGGGGAGAGAGATTTTGAAGAAGTTTTTTGCGGTTATAGGGGATCCGATTGCCCATTCTATGTCACCTGCTATGCACAATGATTTATTTCATGCTAATCGTATAGATGCTCATTACCAGCCTCTACATGTCAAAAGAGAAGATTTAGCAGATGCAATAAAGGGATTAAAAGCCATTGGAATTTCGGGGTTTAATGTGACTGTTCCACATAAGGAAACGATTATTCCATTGTTGGATGAACTCGATCCTCTCGCACAATCAATAGGGGCTGTTAATACAGTGGTGAATCTGGACGGCAAACTAATTGGCTTTAATACTGACGGCAGCGGCTATGTTCGAGGATTGCATGAGGAAATGTCGAGTTTGAAGGATAAAAAAGTATTAGTTATTGGTGCAGGCGGTGCAGCAAGAGCTATTTACTTTACAATAGCGGATGCAGGTGCTGAACAATTAGATATTTGTAATCGGACTATATCTAAAGCAGAGACTATTAAGAATGATTGTCCATATTTAGTCAATTCTGATGTGTATAATATTAAAAACGCGGAAGAAAGTCTTGGATTATATGATCTAATCATACAGACAACACCTGCAGGGATGGCGCCAAAAGTTCAAGATTTGCCGCTTTCTTTACATAATCTGAAAGCAGGGGCATTAGCAAGCGATATCATCTATAATCCATTAGAGACAAGATTTCTCGAAGAAGCCAAAAGCAAAGGCGCGAGAATTCAAAATGGCTTAAATATGTTTGTATACCAAGGTGCACTCGCATTTGAAAAATGGACAGGGATTTTCCCAGATACGAATCGTATGAGAGAGATCGTTCTTTCACAACTAGGAGGATAACAAAATGTTAACAGGAAAACAGAAACGTTTTTTGCGTTCTAAAGCACATCACCTAAATCCGATTTTTCAAGTTGGCAAGGGTGGCGTAAATGAAAATATGATTAAACAAGTAGATGAGGCACTTGAAGCACGGGAATTAATGAAAATATCCGTTTTGCAAAATTGTGACGAGGATAAGGACATCGTTGCTGAAAAATTAGTAAAAGGAACGAGAGCAGAGCTTGTCCAAATTATTGGAAGCACAATCGTGCTTTATAAAGAATCACGTGAAAATAAGCAAATCAAATTACCTTAATTCTTTTCGTTAAGCATGTTAGAATGTTGGGAGGAATTCGCATGACTAGGATTGGCATACTTGGAGGAACCTTTGATCCGCCACATCTGGGACATTTAATTATTGCAAATGAAGTGTTAAATGCTCATAGCTTAGATGAAATTTGGTTTATGCCGAATCAGGAGCCTCCCCATAAAAAAAAATCTAATGCCATAAAAGAAGCAGATAGGATAAATTTAGTACAGCTTGCAATTAGTGGGCATCCTAATTTTAAAATAGAGCTGTTGGAGCTTGAAAGATCAGGCCCCTCCTATACATATGAATCCATGAAGATTCTTACAAAAATACATCCTGATAAGGAATTTTATTTTATTATTGGTGCTGATATGGTTGAGTATTTGCCAAAATGGCGGAATATTGATGAGTTAGTTAAGATCGTTCAATTTATTGGCGTCAATAGACCATCTTATAGTACTGAGAGCCATTATCCAATATTATATGCAGAGGTTCCAGAGGTAGAGATTTCATCAAGTCAAATCCGGAATCGATTGCTGGAAAATAAGACGATTCGATATCTCGTTCCCGATTCAGTCAGGAATTATATTAAGGAGAATCAATTATATGGATCGTGAATCTGCTTTACAAATAGTTAAGAACCAGTTAACGGACCATCGTTACCATCATACAATTGGAGTAATGGAAACAGCCTTGGTCTTAGCTGAAAAGTATGGTGCTAATGTGAAAAAGGCAGAGCTTGCTGCTATTTTCCATGATTATGCTAAATTCAGGCCAATAGAGGAAATGCAACAAATTATAATCGATGAAGGAATGCCGAAAGAGCTTCTTCTATACAATAGTGAACTTTGGCATGCGCCAGTTGGGGCATTTCTAGTACAAAATGAAGTTGGAATAGATGATGTTGAAATTTTGGACGCCATCAGATATCATACATCAGGACGAATGAATATGACCATCCTTGAAAAAGTAATTTATTTGGCTGATTATATTGAGCCTGGCAGACATTTTCCCGGGGTTGATGAAGTTCGTGAAATGGCAAAGGAAAGCCTGGATAGAGCATTAATAAAATCTATTCAAAATACAATCTTTTTTTTGATGAAAAAAGAACAGCCGGTTTTTCCAGCTACATTTAACACATATAATGACTTAATTATGAGACTTCGGAGGACTGATTGAATGAACGAAAAGGAATTGCTATTAACTGCTGTAAAGGCAGCTGATGATAAGAGAGCAGAGGATATTATTGTTTTAAATATGAAGGGTATTTCATTAATTGCTGATTACTTCCTTATCTGCCATGGAAATTCTGATAAGCAGGTGCAGGCCATTGCACGGGAAATGAAGGAAAAGGCAGAGGAAAAGGAATATACAGTTAAAAGAATAGAGGGCTTTGATGAAGCAAGATGGATCCTCGTAGATTTAGGGGATGTTGTTGCACATATTTTCCATCGTGATGAAAGAAGCTATTATAATTTGGAACGCTTATGGGGCGATGCGCCTATTGAAAATGTGCAAAGTGAACTGAATCAATGAGTTATGGAAAGTTTGCCTATCTTTATGATCAGCTCATGAAAGATGTTCCGTATGATAAATGGGCAGAATTAGTATTAGAGAAGGCAAAGAAATATGAAGTAAGCGGGAAAAAATTGCTTGATCTCGCCTGTGGTACGGCTGAGCTTTCTGTGAAGCTTTCTGAGATTGGATTTCAAGTAACTGGTGTGGATATCTCCGAGGAAATGTTGACCGTCGCAAAGGCAAAGGCAAATGTAAATGAAAATGGATTAGCAATCGAATTTTATCTGCAAAATATGGCTGAACTCGATGGATTAGGCAAATTCGATATAATTGGCATTTTCTGTGATTCGATAAATTATTTACAGGAAGAAAAAGAGGTTGTTGCGACATTTCAACGTGTCTATGAGCATTTGTCTAATAATGGTCTCTTTATCTTTGATGTACACTCACTTCATAAAATCAGGGAAATATTTATGGATCAAACCTTTGCTGTGAATGATGATGAGATAAGCTATATTTGGCATTGCTTTGAAGGTGAATATCCTTTCAGCGTAGAGCATGATCTAAGTTTTTTTGTTTTAGACAATGAGACAGGTATGTATGCTCGTTATGATGAACTCCATTATCAGAGGACTTATCCGATTGAAGTATATGAAAATTGGCTTCAGGAAACAGGCTTTGAACTCCTTGAAGTTTCCGCCGATTTTGAAAATGATCCTCCACAAGATCAATCTGAACGAATCTTTTTTATTTGCAGGAAAATCTTGAGAAACTAATAATAAGAGCCAGCTTATGCAGCTGGCTCTTAATTTATAAAAAATAAATTTCTTGCATAAGAAGGATTTTTGAATTAAATAAAGAATAACTAAATATTGAGAGTATAGTGTTCTTTAACCTGTTTAATATCCTCGTCAAACTTTGCATGTGTCGCCTGGAAGACTTTTTCGAACACATCACCTAATTCTTTTTCGAGCACCTTGATTCCTTCCCCTGTGATGCCTCCCTTTACACAAACCTTTTCTTGCAGTGTCGGCAAAGTATAGTACCCTTTTTTCATTAGATCTCCCATACCAATTAACATATTTTCAGCTAGTGTTGTAGCGGTTTCCTGGTCAATTTCTGTCTCATTTACTGCTGCCATAATAAACCTTTGTGTTAAATAGCTGAAGAAGGCTGGTCCACAGCTTACAATGTCAGATGCCACTCTCGTAATGTTTTCTTCGATTTCAACAATCCTGGAAATTTCGCCAAACATTTCTTTAATAATTGATTTCCACTCTTCCTTGCAGTTCTTTCCAAATGATAATAAAGAAACACCTGAAAGTGCTCGATTTGTAATACTTGGTATCACTCTTGCAACGGAACAGGTTGAAATATTTTCCAGCTGATCCACACTAATTGGACTCGTGATGGAAACGATACATTTTTCTTTCGTTAGAAACGGGGAAATATCTTTGATGACGTTGTGAACATCATGTGGTTTTACACAAATAAAGATGAGCGAGGATTTCTCCGCCACATCCTTCCCAGTCGGTGCAACATTTATTTCTTGATAATTCTCCTTTATTTCCAAAGCTTTTGATAAAGTTCGATTGGTTATTGTTATGGAAGAAGGGGAAACGGCTTTTCCATCAATTAAAGCTTCTGTTATTATTCTCCCCATATTGCCAGTACCAATCATTCCAATTTTCAATGTCCTTCCCTCCTTCACATGCGAGCTTTCTCCTATACATTATGAAATTCCTTAATAGAATATGCTAAATATGAAAGGATGATATAGTTGTTACACTTGATTAAAGAGCACAAAATTTACATTATTACAGGTTTAGCTGCCTGTATTGCAGCCTTTTATTTTATTTTTCAGCCGGTGGAAGATCAAAGTGCTGTCTTTGAAGAACATGAACTCATTCTATCAAGCGAGCAAATAAGTGCTGAAAGTCAGGAGGAGGTGATCATCGATGAGTCCCTTTTTGTCGATGTTAAGGGAGCAGTGGAAAGGCCAGGAGTATATGAAGCCAAAAGCAATGACCGTGTCATCGACATCATCAATAGGGCTGGTGGATTAATGGAATCAGCGGACGAAGCAAAAATAAACTTTGCCATGCGGGTTGAGGATGAGATGGTGATTTATGTTCCGAAAATTGGAGAGGAATCTGAGGAAGATGCTGGGGCTTTATTAGTCGGAGGGTCCCAAGGAGCAGGTCAAGCGAAAAATGATGGCAAGGTTAATCTAAACACAGCTAATGAAGCTGAATTACAAACCTTGACTGGCATCGGGCCTGCCAAAGCTTCAGCTATACTCGAATATCGCGAGACAAACGGTCCATTTAAAGCGATTGAAGACTTAAAATCCATTAGTGGAATCGGGGAAAAAACCTTTGAGAAATTGAGAGACAGTATTAAAGTAAAATAGAAAACAATATTGACCCATTTTGACATGGGGCTTAAACTTGGCATATAAGAAAAAGTTTTTGCAAGGTTTGTAAAATTTAAGGTAAGGAGCAGGAAAAGTGGAAAGAAAAAGCTGGGATGAATATTTTTTAGATATTGCAACCGAGGTGGGTTCCCGTTCCACATGCCCAAGATTACATGTGGGCTGTGTAATTGTTAAAGATAAGCATATTGTATCAACTGGCTACAATGGGTCTATCCATGGCCATGACCATTGTGAAGATGTAGGCTGCTTAATAAATGATCAGGGGAGATGTATACGAACTCTTCATTCTGAGCTTAATGCAGTTTTGCATGCTGATCGAAGTTTATTAAAAGGAGCTACTGCTTATGTGACCCATGAGCCATGTGAAAATTGTGCTAAGACAATCGCTCAATCAGGTATTAGCAAAATTGTTTACCGTCACGCCTATCCTAATAAATATAATGAATATTTTTTGAAAAACGTTGAAGTGGTTCATCTTCCTAAAGAGGAAGTATCGAATGGTAAGGTATAGGGTTTTGCCTATGCCTTTTACCATTTAGGGGAATGAATATGAAGCAAATGGATAAAGGAGAAAGGATACAATGAAGGGCAAATGGATTTATTTCACAGTTGCCTCACTGATGGGAATATTAGCAAGCTTTTTTAATGTTTATTTCTGTATGACTCTATTATTTCTGTTAATATTTCTTTATAAAAAAAAGAATTTTTCAAAGAGGCAGCTTCTTGCAGTATGTATCTTTTTTCTCATATTTTTTGTGCGAAGTGAAATGATCGAAAGAGCAAATTTCAGCCGTTTAGTTAAAGGCGAAACCAATTTTCTTGTTTACTTGCAGGAAAACCTAAAGGTAGATGGAGATACTTTTTCCGGAACAGCCATAGAATTGAAGCATAATGAAAGGCTTATCCTTACATATAAAATAAAAGCTGAAAAAGAAAAAGCTGATTTGCTGGCAAAATTAAAAACAGGCATGGCATGTTCAGTAAAAGGCTCATTAGAAGAGCCATTTTCCTCAACTAATCAAAATGCTTTTGACTATCAGGATTATCTTAACCGAAATCATACGTATTGGATATTAAAAGCAGATTCCTTAACACCCTCCAAATGTATTCCTCAGAAGAAAACACTGCTTTCTTTTTTCCGTACACTTAGAGAAAATGGGATTGAATATATACATAATTATTTTCCAAAGGACACAGCGCCCTTAGCCATTGCTCTGCTGTTTGGAGATCGGAATTATATTGAAGCTGACGTCTTAACCGCCTATCAAAAGCTCGGGATCGTTCATTTATTAGCCATATCGGGTCTTCATGTTGGAATGCTTTTTGGGATGATTTTCTTTCTTGGCATACGGGCAGGAGTGTCAAAAGAGAAAATGACATTAGCCTTGCTTATATTATTGCCCTGCTACGCCCTTATTACAGGTGCTTCCCCTTCTGTCATTCGTGCTGTTTTTATGATGATCATATTTTTAGCTCTTCAAAAATGGGGCAGGAACTTTTCACTTTTAACGATTGATGTAATAGGCATTGTCTTCATCCTATATACCTTTTCTTCTCCTTATGTTATTTATAATGTTGGGTTTCAGTTATCCTTTGGTGTAAGCTTTTCCCTTATATTATCTGCCCCCATTATCCTAAAACGCTTTTCTAATCCGATTTCATTATTATTTGCCACTTCGTTCATTTGCCAGCTGGCGGCTACCCCGATCATGTTTTACTATTTTTTTGAAGTTTCAATTATCTCTGTACTAGCTAATATTCTGTTTGTGCCTCTGTTTTCATTATTCATATTGCCTGCCTTATTTATCATCTTCCTCTTACATCTTATATTTGGCGGGAATATTCATTTTCTCGTGAATTTAATGAATTTCATTATTTACTGGATGGACGGTATTGCTGGGAGGCTAGCTCAATTGCCATATGCAACGATTGCTTTAGGAAGGCCCCATTTCATCATTTTATTGCTTTATTTGATCATATTCCCCTGTTATTTTTCCTTATGGGAAAAAATGAGGGGGATCAAAAAGTCTCTGATGATTCTCATACTGCCGACCCTCCTATTAATACTGCATAGTTCTGAAAATTTTCTATCTCCATACGGAGAGATTACCTTTATTGATGTTGGCCAAGGAGAAAGTATCTTCATAAGACTTCCACACAATCAAGGGAATTATCTAATCGATACGGGGGGTACATTAAGGTTCCATACAGAGGAGTGGAAGTTGAGAAAGAATCAATATGATGTTGGCAAGGATGTAGTCGTTCCTTATTTAAAAAGCAAGGGAATTAGAACAATCGATAAGCTCATTTTAACGCATGGGGATACAGATCATATAGGAGGTGCTCCTGCAATAATAGAGGAAATGAAAGTGAAGAATATTATTTTACCAAAAAGCGCGGAGCTTTCAGAGCTGGAAAAAGCGATCCTCTTAAAAGCAAAAAACAAAAAGATTCCCTACTATTTTACAAAAGCGGGTGATCGCTGGACGAACGGCAAAGTTAATTTTCAAGTATTATCTCCTCAACCGGGAATGGAGTCGGAAAGAAATAATGGTTCCATCGTTTTGTTTACAAAGATCGGGGGATTAACATGGCTGTTTACAGGGGATTTGGAGGAAAGCGGGGAAGAAAAATTAATTACCCGTTATCATAATTTAAAAATTGATGTATTAAAGGTTGGACACCACGGCAGTAAATCATCTACCTCGAGTTCGTTCTTAGATCGAATAGAACCAAAGCTTGCCGTTATTTCTGCTGGCAGAAATAATCGTTACGGCCATCCAAATAAAGAAATACTAAATAGCTTAGATGAAAGAAGGATTAAAGTATTACGGACTGATGTAAATGGAGCCATCACTTATTATTTTAAAGGAGACCTAGGAACCTTTTCTACGCAGATGCCATAGGATGTAGTAAATAAATCAGGAATTGAAAAAGAGGCTGCTAATTGCAGCCTCCAAAATTTCTTTCTTATGTAGTCATTAAGAGCCTACTATTTTAACGACTGTTGCAATAATAAATAACGTTGCAAAGAAACCGAAAGAAACGATAAATCCTATTCCAGAGTCAATCGCATCATTGTTTTTATACTGGACGTCTTTTTCAAATTCATTCACAGTCTACCCCTCCTATTTCCATTATAGTATAAGCTAAAGCGAAGAAAAAATCTAGCTTTCCTCAAGCGGCATTTCCTCTAGTGACAAGAGTTGTCACAAATAAGTTAAACTTGAATGGTCACAATAATGATACAGTGATGCACCGTCGTGGCTTGAGTATCCTAGGCCTCATGTTCCGACGTTCATTATAGATGAGGGAATTGGCACAAGATCGGATTGTGTCAATTCCTTATTGCCTTTACATATGATTCAAATATATGGAAGAATTTGAGCAAATAAGGACATTTTGTACACATTTTGTTACTTGTCAAATTGGACAAGGTTCATTAGGATAAAGATATCCCAATGTGAACGGAGAGTAAGACAGTGGTTTTTGAATTATGGAAGCAAATTAAAGCAAAAAAATTTTCTCCGATTTTTCTATTATACGGAGCGGAATCATTTCTTATTAATGAAACGAAGCAGTTATTAATTTCCAATATCCTGACTGAGGAGGACATGGATTTTAACCTTTCCTCCTATGATTTAGAAGAAACACCGATTGATGCTGCACTTGAAGATGCGGAGACACTGCCATTTATAGGTGAGAAGAGACTCATTTTTTTACATAATCCTGTATTTCTTACATCCGAGAAAACGAAAGAAAAAGTTGAGCATAATTTAGCGAAGCTGGAGGCTTATATTAGAGCACCTTCTCCATCTTCCATCGTTGTTTTTGTTGCTCCATATGAAAAATTAGACGAACGGAAAAAGCTTACGAAGGAATTAAAACGAAGTGCAGCGGTTTTGGAGGCCAAAAAGCTGAATGAAGCGGAGCTAAAAGAATGGATCAAAAAACGTGCAGCTTATAATGGGGTTGAAATAGAAGATCAGGCAGTCGAATACATGTTAACCCTTGCAGGTACAAATTTGTTTTTACTAACGAGTGAAATGGATAAGCTTGCATTATACTCGGGGGCGGGCAATAGAATTGATCTCCAAATCGTTGAAAGATTAGTTTCTCGTTCTTTAGAGCAAAATATCTTTGCTTTAGTAGATAAGATTGTGCATCGGAAAATTGAAGAGGCTTTACGGATCTTTTATGATCTCTTAAAGCAAAATGAAGAGCCAATCAAAATATTATCTGTCATTACGGGACAGTTTAGGCTGATTTATCAAGTAAAGGAGCTGGCTAGAAGAGGATATGGCCAACAGCAGATTGCAGGGGCTTTAAAGGTCCATCCTTTCCGCGTTAAGCTAGCCGCAGGACAGGCTCAAGCTTTTGATGAAGAGGAGCTTGCTCAAATAATGAAATTATTAGCAGATGCTGATTTTCAAATGAAGACAGGCGGTATGAATAAAGAATTGCTCATAGAGATGTTTCTGTTTCGCCTAAATAGTAAATAAAATTAAAACGACCTCATTGGTCGTTTTTTTGCATAATAAAAGGCTATCTTAGGAAGATAGCCAAAGCAAGCTTACGCGTTTAAAGTGTTCATTTTTTTCATTAAACGAGACTTTTTACGAGCAGCAGCGTTTTTGTGGATAAGGCCTTTAGAAGCAGCTTTGTCTAATTTACGAGCAGCATCAACGAAAGATTCTTTCGCAGCAGCAGCATCATTTAGAACGATAGCAGCATCAACCTTCTTAACAGCTGTACGCATTGCAGATTTAACAGTAGCGTTTTGAGCGTTTTTAGATTCGTTCGTTTTCACACGCTTAATAGCAGATTTAATATTTGGCATTCCATTCACCTCCTGAGGGCAGCATCGAGATTATATAATAACTCGACATAAACATTCATTAACAATTTAATATTAAGAACAAGTGATATTTTATCAAACACGCTCGACTTTTGCAATACTCTCCCTTAGTTTTTCCTATTTTCGAACAACTTAACTTAAGTGTTTTACTGAATGTTTTGCTAAGAAAAGGAAATGATAATAAATAGTGTAACTTATAGCAAAAGATGCGAGGGGGATTCAATGTGGAAGATTCAATGGATTTGAGCAAATATTCGATTAGAACAGATTTAGCTATTGAAGCACGGGAAATGGTCATAGCGGATCGCCATCAACATATTCAAGAGGAAGAAAATCTTTCGCAAATTGAAGGGGTTATTATTAAAGAAAAAGAAGAGGATGATATTAAAGTATCCTATGTTGAAGTAACAAAAGAAGGAGCGAAATCCCTAGGGAAAAAGGAAGGGAAATATTTAACACTAGAAGCAATAGGTATCCGCCAGCAAGATACACCAATGCAAAAAAAGGTTGTAAAAATATTCGCCTCAGAGCTTGCTCAGTTTTTGAAGCAGCTTGGTATTAAAGAGGATGCCTCCTGTTTAGTTGTCGGACTGGGAAATTGGAATGTCACTCCTGATGCTCTTGGACCGCAAGTGTGTGAAAACCTTCTTGTTACGCGCCATCTCTATCAGCTGCAGCCTGAAAGTGTAGAAGAGGGCTATCGTCCTGTCAGTGCTATTGCTCCAGGCGTTATGGGGCTGACAGGTATAGAAACAAGTGATATTATCTTTGGAATTGTTGATAAAACGAAACCGGACTTTGTGATTGTCATTGATGCACTCGCTTCACGTTCATTAGAAAGAGTAAATTCGACTATTCAAATTTCAGATACGGGTATTCATCCTGGTTCAGGCGTTGGAAATAAGCGTAAAGAAATTAGCCAGGAATCATTAGGGATTCCTGTCGTTGCTATTGGCGTTCCAACTGTTGTTGACGCTGTATCGATTACAAGTGATACGATCGATTTTATTTTAAAACATTTTGGAAAAGAAATGAGGGAAGGGGACAGACCTTCAAGATCGTTGGCACCTGCAGGTATGAGCTTTGGTGAACGCAGAAAGTTGACTGAGGAAGATCTCCCAGAGGAACAGCATAGAAAAACTTTCCTTGGTATGATCGGAACACTGCCTGATGAGGAGAAGAGAAAATTAATATATGAGGTCCTCTCCCCGATTGGACATAATCTCATGGTAACACCGAAGGAAGTAGATATTTTTATTGAGGATATGGCAAATCTTATTGCTAACGGGCTAAACGCGGCCTTACATCAAAATGTTAACCAAGAAAATGCAGGTTTTTATACAAGGTAAATAATTTCTGTTCTATCCTTTCTAGCGAAGTCATATGAATTACTAGACTAGCAAAGAGAGGTGGAAGAATGAAACCTATTAAAACGAACGGCATTGCTGTGTTCATTCAAGGGACAAGCTTACTGAAAATATTCGGCGGTTTTTTGTTGTTCTCATTTATGATTTTTTCGCTGAGCGGTGTTTTGACTGTGTTAAAACCCGAATATAGAATCAGTTCATCATCAGTAAATACAGCTACTAATAAAATAACGGGAGAAATGCTCTATCATTTCCTAGGTTGGGAAAACCATCATTTTATGCAAAGCTTGGACGGGCAGACGGGCTCCTTTGGGACCTCAACACTAGCGAATACGTTATTTAAACTTTCGACAAATATAAATTTAGATGATCCAAGAAGTTTATTGGGAAGGGAATTACCGTATTTCTCGATATATGACAAGGAGATTTTAGTCGCAGGTGAAGGCACGAATTATACGAATATGCCTTTTGAATCAGCACCACCCATTGAGATTCTAAGGGCTGAACAGCAAGCCACACTTCAAAATATTGAGGACTTAGATAAGCCAAGCGGTGAAAAAACAGTAGCGCCATCGATCAATACTACAGGGGATAGAAAAGTTGTTTATATATACTTTTCTCATAATACGGAATCGTTCCTCCCGTATTTAAAAGGTGTGACTGATCCAAATTTAGCTCATCACTCTCAGTTAAATGTTACGAAAATTGGCGATAAGCTGAAGGAGGAGCTGGAGAGTAAAGGGATTGGGACAACTGTTGAAAAGACGGATATACAAGCAAAACTGAATGAAAAAGGATGGCATTATTCCAGGTCTTATCAGGAATCAAGAAATGTAGTCCAAGCTGCGACAAGCAACGACCGAAATTTAACGTATTTAATAGATATCCATCGTGATTCCCACAGAAAAAATGATACAACAAAAGAGATTAATGGAAAATCGTATGCAAAGCTAGCCTTTGTTATAGGGACAGAGCATCCGAATTATGAAAAGAATGCGCGCTTAGCCAGTGAATTGCATAAAAAACTAGAGGGAAAATACAAAGGTTTAAGCAGAGGTGTTCTGCCGCAGCAAGGTCCGGGTAATAATGGAATTTATAATCAGGATCTCTCAGAGAATGCCATTTTGATTGAATTTGGCGGTGTTGATAACACATTTGAAGAATTAAATCGGTCGGCAGAGGCACTAGCAGAAGTATTTAGCGAATTTTATTGGCAAGCAGAAAGTGTTAGTAATCCTGTACAAGAGCAAACTGAAAAGAAATAGTATAAATAGGTGATCAGTTATGAAATGGTTTATGGTGAAGACCTTTTTCCTTACAATACTTATGTTTCTTGTTGTATTATTTGGCATGCAGCAGGCTAGTGAAGGAATTACAAAGATGAAAGGCTATAATGATGCAAATTTCAAAGGGGCATTTACTGTACATGAGAATGACAGTGGAGGTTTTCAAGCATCGATTTTAGGTAATGATGTTTCCAGTCATGATTTGGAGCAGAAAAAAGTGAAGCTGGAGGAAATGAAAGCTTATAACTTTTTTTCAACAATGGGAAAGAGGCTATCTGAAGGCATTTCCACTATGACTGAAACCGTTGTGCATTTCATAACTGATTTCATAAGAGAAAAATAATGCGGCTGCAGAGATGCGGCCGTTTTTGTGTTTTTACTAGAAAGTGAAACTTATTTTTTGTTTCATCGTATATTAATCAGCCACTGGCATTGAATCTTCATAAACGGACTGCTATAATCTAAAAATAGTGCATATTTTGTGCGTTAAAAGGAAAATATTTTTTATTAGATGTTTTACACTGGCGCAATGTGCGCATGCGCTTTTCTATGTAGGAGTGAAATAATGAACAGAGAAGATAGACTTAATAGACAATCAAAGATTAGGAATTTTTCTATTATCGCTCATATCGATCATGGAAAATCCACTTTAGCTGACCGTATTCTAGAAAAGACAAAAGCTTTAACATCAAGAGAAATGAAGGATCAGCTGCTTGATTCTATGGATTTAGAAAGAGAACGCGGAATTACGATAAAACTAAATTCAGTTCAAATTAACTATAATGCGAAGGATGGCGAAACATACACCTTCCACTTAATCGATACACCTGGACATGTCGACTTCACTTATGAAGTTTCCCGCAGTTTAGCGGCATGTGAGGGTGCTATTCTTGTTGTTGATGCTGCACAGGGAATTGAGGCACAAACCCTTGCAAACGTATATTTAGCACTTGATAATGATTTAGAAATTATCCCGGTTATTAACAAAATTGATCTTCCGAGTGCAGATCCAGAGCGTGTGAGAAATGAAATTGAAGAAGTAATTGGGCTAGATGCTTCTGAGGCTGTTCTTGCATCTGCTAAAGCGGGTATTGGCATAGAGGATATTTTGGAACAAATCGTTGAAAAGGTTCCCGCACCTACAGGTGATCCAGACGCTCCGCTAAAAGCTCTTATTTTCGATTCCTTATTTGATGCCTACCGTGGAGTGGTTGCCTATATACGAGTAGTCGAAGGAACGGTAAAAGCTGGAGACAAAATAAAAATGATGGCAACTGGCAAGGAATTCGATGTCGTTGAAGTGGGTGTTTTTTCACCTAAAGCACATCCGCAAGATGAGTTAACAGTTGGAGATGTAGGATATTTAACAGCCTCCATCAAAAATGTAGGCGATACTCGTGTGGGGGATACCATTACAAATGCAAAAAATGGCGCAACCGAGCCTCTTCCTGGATACCGTAAATTGAATCCGATGGTCTTTTGCGGATTATATCCAATTGATAGTGCCAAATTTAATGATCTTCGTGAAGCTCTTGAGAAACTTGAGCTAAATGACTCTGCTTTACAATTCGAGCCCGAAACGTCTCAGGCACTTGGGTTCGGCTTCCGCTGCGGATTTTTAGGACTTCTTCATATGGAGATTATCCAAGAGCGTATCGAGCGTGAATTCAAAATCGATTTAATTACAACAGCACCAAGTGTAATATATGATGTTATTATGACAGATGGCTCCAATATTAAAATTGATAATCCATCAAAAATGCCTGATCCGCAAAAAATTGAGCGTGTTGAGGAGCCGTATGTAAAAGCAACGATGATGGCTCCGAATGATTATGTTGGGGCTATTATGGAGCTTTGCCAAGAAAAACGCGGAATCTTTATTAATATGCAGTATATGGATGAGACTCGCGTCAATATTACGTATGAAATTCCATTATCGGAAATTGTTTATGATTTCTTCGATCAGCTTAAATCAAATACAAAAGGATATGCTTCCTTTGACTATGAGCTAATTGGGTACAAGCCATCAAAGCTTGTTAAAATGGATATCCTTTTAAACGGAGAAAAAGTGGATGCATTAAGCTTCATTGTCCATAAAGATTTCTCTTATGACCGTGGAAAAATCATTGTAGAAAAACTGAAGGAGCTTATTCCAAGACAGCAATTCGAGGTTCCAGTCCAAGCGGCAATTGGCCAGAAGATTATTGCTCGTTCAACCATTAAATCAATGGGGAAAAATGTATTAGCGAAGTGTTACGGTGGGGATATTTCCCGTAAGCGAAAGCTATTGGAAAAGCAAAAAGAAGGAAAGAAACGCATGAAGCAAGTAGGATCAGTAGAAGTTCCTCAAGAAGCTTTCATGGCTGTTTTGAAAATGGACGACACCAACAAGAAGAAGTAAAATAGATGGATTCTATAAAAGGAGGTTGGAAATGCTGTCAAAATAAAAGCAGCTCCGGCCTCTTTTTTATTGAAATGGCTCTGTTAAAAATGATGTTGATTTTAGACCACTGTTGATTGCAGTGGAAGGCACGAAGACTCCTCGAAAATACTAACGTATTTTCTTCGTGCGATGTTACGCTGCCGAAGCATTCCATGTCCTGCGGGAGAAGCGAATCAGGCGAGACCCCGCAGACACGAAGTGTCGAGGAGGCTCGGCGGTCGCCCGCGGAAAGCGAAGTGCCTGGAACGGAAATCAACAAACAATTTTAACAAGGTCAATGAAATAAATAATAAGGGAGTGTTAATAATGATAAAAGCAGCCTATATTCATATCCCTTTCTGTGAGCATATTTGCCACTATTGTGATTTTAATAAAGTGTTTCTGCAAGGGCAGCCTGTTGATGAGTATCTTAATTCATTAAATAAAGAAATGGAATTAACATTCATTGAATCCCCTGCTGACCGATTAAATTCCATTTTTGTCGGAGGAGGAACGCCAACTGCATTAAATGAACAGCAGCTTGACAAGCTTTGCCGCATCATTAAAGACCGTCTGCCATATAACGAACAAACGGAGTTTACGTTTGAGGCAAACCCGGGAGACCTCTCAGAAGAAAAACTTCGTATTATTTACGAAGCAGGAATTAATAGAATCAGCTTCGGGGTACAATCCTTTAATGACGAGCTGCTTAAGAAAATTGGCAGGGTGCATCGAGCAAAGGATGTATTTCAATCTGTTGAAGCTGCAAAAAAAATCGGCTTCGAAAATATTAGCATTGATTTAATCTATAGCTTGCCTGGACAAACAGTAGCAGATTTCAGAGATACGCTAGAGACTTCTTTCACGTTAGATATTGTCCACTATTCTGGTTACTCCCTAATCATCGAACCGAAAACTGTATTCTATAACTTAATGAGAAAAGGAAAGCTCCAATCTCCAGGGGAAGATGCAGAAACAGAAATGTTCAAAATATTAATGGAAGAGATGGATAAACATGGTTTCAAACAATATGAAATCAGTAACTTCTCAAAACCAGGATTCGAGAGCAAGCATAATTTAACTTATTGGAATAATGAAGAGTATTACGGCTTTGGTGCTGGCGCACATGGATATGTGAATGGAAAACGTATTTCCAATCATGGACCATTAAAAAAGTATATGGACCCATTAAATTCGGGGAGATTGCCTATACTGGAAGAAAATCAAGTTACACGGACTGAGCAGATTGAAGAAGAAATGTTTTTAGGATTAAGAAAAACAGAAGGTGTAGCTATTTCTCATTTTATCGAGAAGTTTGGTGAAAATCCTGTCGAATTATTTAAAGAGGAATTGAAAGAATTAATAAATCGTGAATGGATCACCGTTACTGAAAATCAGATTCAATTATCGAAAAAAGGAAGGTACCTTGGAAATGAAGTTTTTCAATTCTTTCTAAGGTAAAAAATCACATCTCGTTTTTATTGACACCAAACCATTGATTTGATAATTTATTAGTAGAATTAGCACTCGCATCTAAAGAGTGCTAACAGAGGTGATAATTGTGTTGACTGATCGCCAATTATTGATCTTTCAGGTTATTGTTGATGATTTTATTCAATCTGCGCAGCCAGTCGGTTCTAGAAGTTTGTCGAAAAAGGACAAAATCTCATTTAGTTCCGCGACTATTCGCAACGAAATGTCTGATTTAGAAGAGCTGGGGTTTATTGAAAAAACACATACCTCATCCGGAAGAATTCCTTCCGAAAAAGGGTATCGTTATTATGTGGATCATTTACTTTCTCCACAAAAGCTAAATCAGCAGGATATCCATAAGTTAAAATCTGTATTTGCCGAAAGAATTTTTGAACTTGAAAAGATTGTGCAGAGGTCAGCCAAAATATTATCGGAACTGACTAACTATACTTCAATTGTGTTAGGCCCAGCTGTTAAAGATAATAAATTAAAGAGAATCCAGATTATTCCTTTAAATAACCAGACAGCTATTGCGATCATCGTCACTGATTCTGGTCATGTCGAGAATCGCATGTTCCAGCTTCCTGAAACAATGGATTCTGGTAATCTTGAAAAGCTGGTCAATATTTTGAACGACCGTTTAGCTGGCGCCCCAATTGAAAGCTTGAATGAAAAGATTTATAAAGAAGTGGCTATTCTTCTAAGGCAGCATATTAGTAATTATGATTATATTCTGCATTCTATTGCAGAAACACTAAAGATCCCAGCTCACGAGAAGCTATTTTTTGGCGGGAAATCGAATATGCTTAGTCAGCCTGAATTTCATGATATTGAAAAAATAAAAAGTTTAATGGATATGATTGAACACGAAGATAGCATTTATGAGCTTATTCGAAAAAACAAGTCAGGAATTAATATCAAGATAGGCAAAGAAAATAATAATACAGCTATGGAAAATTGCAGTTTAATTTCAGCAACCTATTCAATGGGTGCTGAACAGCTTGGGACTATTGCTATATTAGGTCCTACAAGGATGGAATATTCCCGTGTCATTAGCCTTTTGGATTATATTAGCACAGACCTTTCGGCTGTGTTGACGAAGCTGTATCAAAGCGAATGACGTTGGAAATATTGACTAAGGGTGGGCACCTTTAAGGTTCAAAGCTCCCATCCCTTTCCTTGTGTTTATTTATCCGTACTTAAAGGGAGGTGAATAAATTGGCAGATGAAAAAAACATTTTAGAAGAAGAAACAATCCAAAATTCTGATCAAGCTGAAGAGACTGATATTCCTGAAACGGAAACTGCAGCCCATTCTGATGAAACAGAAGCAGTTAACGAACTTTCTGAAGAAGCTTCTTTAGAAGAACAACTTGTGAAAGCGCAGGAAACGACGTTAGAGCTAGAGGCCAAACTAGCTGATTTAGAAAACCGTTACTATCGTCTTCAAGCCGATTTTGATAATTCCAGACGAAGAGCAAGATTAGATCTTGAATCGTCTGAAAAATATAGAGCTCAAAAATTAATTTCCGATTTGCTGCCTGCTATCGATAATTTTGAAAGAGCGCTGCAAATGGAATCTGATAATGAACAAGTCAAATCTGTTCTTCAAGGAATGGAAATGGTTTATCGCAGCATGCTGGAGGCTCTGAAAAATGAAGGAGCAGAACAGATTGAAGCTGTTGGGAAGGAATTTGATCCTCAAATCCATCAAGCAGTTATGCAAGTGGAGGTGGAGGGCTTCGACTCAAATATTGTCGTTGAGGAATTCCAAAAAGGCTATATTTTAAAGGACAGAGTCATTCGTCCAGCTATGGTAAAAGTAAACTCATAAGTTACATATTTTCGGGAGGTAAGAAACATGAGCAAAATCATTGGAATCGATTTAGGTACTACAAACTCATGTGTTTCCGTTTTAGAAGGCGGAGAGGCAAAAGTTATTCCAAATCCAGAAGGTAACCGCACAACTCCTTCTGTCGTTTCTTTCAAAAATGGGGAGCGTCAAGTTGGGGAAGTAGCAAAACGTCAAGCGATTACAAATCCAAATACGATTATGTCTGTAAAGCGTCATATGGGAACAGATTTTAAGGTAGAGGCTGAAGGAAAACAATATACTCCTCAAGAAATTTCAGCTATTATTCTTCAACATTTAAAATCCTATGCTGAAGAGTATCTTGGTGAAAAAGTAACGAAAGCAGTAGTTACAGTTCCTGCCTATTTTAATGATGCTGAACGCCAAGCTACAAAGGATGCAGGAACAATCGCTGGTCTTGAAGTAGAGCGGATTATTAACGAGCCTACTGCTGCTGCATTAGCTTACGGTATGGACAAAACAGATGAAGATCAAACAATTCTTGTGTTTGACCTTGGCGGAGGTACGTTTGACGTTTCCATTCTTGAACTTGGAGACGGTGTATTTGATGTAAAAGCAACAGCTGGTGACAATCGTCTTGGCGGAGATGATTTTGACCAAGCAGTTATCGATTATTTAGTACAGGAATTCAAAAAAGAAAATGGCATTGACCTTTCAAAAGATAAAATGGCTACTCAGCGCTTAAAGGATGCCGCTGAAAAAGCGAAAAAGGATTTATCTGGAGTAACTTCCACTCAAATCTCTTTACCGTTCATTACAGCAGGGGAAGCAGGTCCTTTACACCTTGAAGTAACATTAACAAGAGCTAAATTTGATGAGCTTACAGCTGATTTAGTTGAACGTACTATGGGTCCTACTCGTCAAGCATTAAAAGATGCAGGCCTTTCACCTTCTGAAATTGATAAAATTATTCTTGTAGGTGGTTCAACTCGTATTCCTGCCGTACAAGAAGCGATCAAGAAAGAAACTGGCAAGGAGCCTCATAAAGGGGTTAATCCAGATGAAGTAGTAGCAATGGGTGCTGCGATTCAAGGTGGAGTTATTTCTGGTGATGTTAAGGATGTAGTTCTTTTAGACGTTACACCACTTTCACTGGGCATCGAAACGATGGGTGGCGTATTTACAAAGCTAATTGAACGTAATACAACAATCCCAACATCTAAATCACAAGTGTTCTCAACTGCTGCTGATAATCAGTCAGCTGTTGATATTCATGTTCTACAAGGTGAGCGCCCAATGTCAGCAGACAATAAAACATTAGGCCGCTTCCAACTAGGAGATATTCCTCCTGCACCAAGAGGAATTCCTCAAATCGAAGTGACTTTTGATATCGATAAAAACGGTATTGTAAATGTTCGTGCAAAAGATCTAGGCACAAATAAAGAACAAGCAATTACGATTAAGTCTTCAACTGGTTTATCTGATGAAGAAATCGATAAAATGGTAAGAGAAGCTGAAGAGAATGCGGAAGCAGACAAGAAGCGCAAGGAAGAAGTAGAGCTTCGCAATGAAGCAGATCAGCTTGTTTTCACTACAGAGAAAACAATGAAGGATCTTGAAGGTAAAGTAGATGAAGCTGAAGTTGCAAAAGCAAATGAAGCAAAAGATGCTTTAAAAGCTGCCATTGAAACGAATGATTTAGAAGAAATTAAAGCGAAGAAAGATGCTTTACAAGAAATCGTTCAAGCATTGACAATGAAGCTTTATGAAGAAGCTGCTAAACAAGCTCAAGGAGCGCAAGGTGCCGAAGGCCAAGATGGTAAAAGCAGCGATGACAATGTAGTTGACGCAGAATTCGAAGAGGTTAAGGACGATAAATAAGTCTCAAAATCCTTAAATGATGAAAAAGTCAAAGTCAGGTTCATTCTTGACTTTGACTTTTATTTTTGAATATACAATGTTAAAATAATCTTTATGTGAAAAGATTCGGGGAGTGGTAATCAATGAGTAAAAGGGATTACTATGAAGTCCTTGGAGTCGCTAAAGGGGCCTCCAAGGATGAATTAAAAAAAGCTTATCGAAAGCTATCCAAAAAATATCATCCAGATATTAATAAAGAACCAGATGCAGATGAGAAATTTAAAGAAGTAACAGAAGCATATGAAGTGTTAAGTGATGACCAAAAACGCGCTCATTACGACCAATTTGGCCACACTGACCCTAATCAGGGCTTTGGCGGCGGTGGTTTCGAAGGATTCGGCGGCTTTGAAGATATTTTTAGTACATTCTTCGGCGGGGGCGGATCACGCAGAAGGGATCCAAACGCGCCACGGCAAGGTGCGGATTTACAGTACACAATGACTTTATCGTTTGAGGACGCAGTTTTTGGCAAGGAAACGGAAATTGAAATTCCTCGTGAAGAAACTTGTGAAACTTGTAACGGATCAGGTGCAAAGCCAGGAACAAAGCCTGAAACATGTGGACATTGTCATGGTTCTGGACAAATTAATATGGAACAAAATACACCGTTTGGCAAAATTGTCAATCGCAGAGCATGCCACCATTGTCATGGTACTGGCAAACAGATTAAGCATAAATGTTCCACTTGCGGCGGGGATGGAAAAGTAAAAAAACGCAAAAAAATAGCAGTTAAAATTCCAGCAGGTATTGATGACGGGCAACAGCTCAGAGTATCTGGACAAGGAGAGCCTGGGGTAAACGGAGGCCCTTCTGGAGATTTATACGTTGTTTTCCATGTTCGCTCTCATGAATTCTTTGAGCGTGATGGTGATGATGTCTATTGTGAAATGCCAATCACCTTTGTTCAGGCTGCACTGGGGGATGAGGTTGAAGTACCGACCCTTTATGGAAAGATAAAATTAAAAGTCCCAGCAGGCACGCAAACGGGTACAAAGTTCCGTTTAAAGGAAAAAGGAATTCAAAATGTAAGAGGATATGGCAAAGGCGATCAGCATATTATCGTTCGCATCATAACCCCAACGAAGCTGTCAGAAAAACAGAAACAACTGTTGCATGAATTTGCAGAGATAAGTGGTCAAGTCCCTCAAGGAGAACAAGAGGAAAGCTTTTTTGATAAAGTAAAGCGTGCGTTTAAGGGCGATTAACTTTATTCAGCAGAAATCTCCACTTCTAAAAGTATGGGTAAATTGCAAAAAAGAATACTAGTTCTTTTAGGGTCGAAACTATTGCTGAATAAAGTTAAGCCTCCGGCGGATGCCTCAGATTTTTTAAAGGAAATTATCGGGCTCTGCCCGATAAAAATCTGGGCGCAAATCCGCTTGCGCGGATTTGATTAGGAAATGGAGTTGGAAACATTGAAATGGTCAGAGATCAGTATTCATACGACAAATGAGGCGGTAGAACCAATTTCAAATATTCTGCATGAAGCAGGAGCAAGCGGAGTTGTCATTGAAGATCCATTAGAGCTTAAAAAGGAAAGAAAAGATCAATTCGGTGAAATCTACCAGCTCAATCCATTAGACTATCCCGAGGAAGGGGTAATCGTCAAAGCTTATTTGCCTGTAAATAGTTTTCTTGCAGATACGATAGATAGAATTAAAGAAGAAATTAATAATCTCCTTTTATATAATATCGATATTGGCAAAAATGAAATTAGCATCAGTGAAGTGAATGAAGAGGAATGGGCAACAGCCTGGAAGAAATATTACCATCCAGTAAAGATTTCTGAAAGATTTACAATCGTTCCGAGCTGGGAAGAATACACCCCTGTTTCCAGTGATGAATTACTCATTGAGCTTGACCCAGGGATGGCATTTGGAACGGGTACGCATCCAACAACAGTTATGTGTATTCAAGCGTTAGAAAGAACTGTTAAAAAGGGAGACAACATTATCGATGTGGGTACTGGTTCAGGTGTATTAAGCATAGCAGCAGCCATGCTTGGTGCTGAAAAAGTTAAAGCCCTTGATCTCGATGAGGTTGCTGTGAACTCTGCCCGGGAAAATATTGAACTAAATAGAGTTCATGATATCGTCAATGTTGCACAAAATAATCTCCTTGATGGAATTACCGAAAAGGTAGACGTTGTAGTTGCAAATATTTTAGCTGAGGTGATCCTCAGATTTACTGATGATGTTGCTGCAATTGTGAAAAAGGATGGCTTCTTTATTGCATCTGGCATTATCCAACAGAAGAAACAAGAAGTGAAGGATGCCATGCTTACAGCGGGATTCCAAATCGAAGAAACGATTCAAATGGAAGATTGGGTTGCGATAATCGGCAGAAGAAATTAACACGGACGGTTCATTATCATTAAGAATTTAATTTAGAAAAGGGGGAGCCTTCCATATGTTCCCTCTTTTTATACGTTAATAATAGAAGAGGCAGAAAAGAGGGTGACCATTTTGCAGCGTTATTTTGTTAATCAATCTGCAAACGATAATTGTTACACTATTACAGATGATGATTATCACCACATTGTTCGCGTAATGAGAATGAAGGAAGGCGATCAGCTTATTTGTGTAGATCCCTTGAAAATAAGTGCTGTTTGCTCAATTGTAGAAATTACCGCTGAAAAAGTGATTGCAGAAGTTGTAGAATGGAAAGAAGGGTCCCCTGAATTGCCGATTAATATAACCATTGTGAGCGGATTGCCTAAAGGGGATAAGCTGGAATGGATTATCCAAAAGGGTACCGAACTTGGAGCCTATCGATTTATCCCTTTTATTTCAGCACGCTCAGTAGTAAAATGGGATGAGAAAAAGGGTGCGAAGAAAGTCGAACGGTGGCAGAAAATTGCCAAAGAAGCGGCTGAACAATCTCATCGAACCATTTTGCCTGAGGTCATAACTCCTCAAAATATGAAAGCTTTAATTAAATCAAGCGGGGAGTATGACTATAAGCTGATTGCTTTTGAAGAAGAAGCGAAGCTAGGAGAGAAATCTCAACTATATAAAACCTTGGCTAACATTCAACATGGCCAATCACTTATAATCGTATTTGGACCTGAGGGCGGATTAACTGAGCACGAAGTCTCTTTATTAAAAGAAAACGGTTTTCACGCTTGCGGGTTAGGTCCACGGATATTAAGAACAGAAACGGCACCGCTTTATGCATTATCAGCTGTTTCCTATCATTTTGAACTAATGGAGTGAGTATTATGCCTACAGTTGCATTTCATACACTTGGCTGTAAAGTGAATCATTATGAAACAGAGGCCATTTGGCAATTATTTAAAGAAACAGGGTATGAACGGGTCGATTACGAATCAATGTCCGATGTCTATGTCATTAATACTTGTACTGTTACGAATACTGGAGATAAGAAAAGCCGTCAGGTGATCCGCAGAGCGATTCGCAAAAACCCGGATGCGGTTATTTGTGTGACAGGCTGTTATGCTCAAACCTCTCCAGCAGAAATTATGGCAATCCCAGGCGTTGATATCGTAGTTGGAACCCAGGACCGCGTGAAAATGCTTGATTACATCGCACAATATAAAGAAGAACGCCAGCCGATTAACGGGGTAGGCAATATTATGAAAAGCCGCGTATACGAGGAGCTTGATGTGCCTGCTTTTACCGATCGTACACGTGCATCACTTAAAATACAAGAAGGCTGCAATAACTTCTGCACATTCTGCATCATTCCTTGGGCACGCGGATTAATGCGTTCAAGGGACCCGCAAGAAGTTATTCGCCAAGCACAGCAATTAGTGAATGCAGGCTATAAAGAAATCGTTCTGACAGGCATTCATACAGGCGGCTATGGCGAGGACATGAAAGATTATAACTTAGCCATGCTTCTTCGTGATTTAGAAGCACAAGTAAAGGGATTAAAGCGAATCAGAATCTCCTCTATTGAAGCAAGCCAAATTACAGACGAAGTGATTGAGGTTATCAATCAATCTAACATGATTGTAAGACATCTTCATATTCCGCTTCAGTCAGGGTCAAATACCGTTCTAAAGAGAATGCGCAGAAAATATACAATGGAGTTCTTCGGTGAGCGTCTAGACCGTTTAAAAGAAGCTCTTCCAGGCTTAGCCGTTACTTCTGATGTCATTGTTGGCTTCCCAGGTGAAACAGAAGAGGAATTCATGGAAACGTATAATTTTATTAAAGAACATAAATTCTCAGAACTGCATGTTTTCCCTTACTCGAAACGAACAGGAACACCTGCAGCCAGAATGGAAGATCAAATAGACGAAGAAGTAAAAAATGAACGGGTTCATCGTTTAATTTCTTTATCTGATCAGCTTGCAAAAGAATACGCATCCCAATTCGAGGGAGAGGTTCTTGAAGTCATTCCTGAAGAAGTATTCAAGGAACAGCAGGAAGGCCGACTATATGTCGGCTATACAGATAATTATCTTAAAGTTGTATTCCAAGCAACTGAAGAAATGATTGGACAAATTGTGAAAGTAAAAATCACTAAAGCCGGATACCCATACAATGAGGGACAATTTGTCCGAGTGTTAGATGAACTGGAAAATTGCGAGGAAGAAGCGGCAGTATAATAGACAAAAAAAGGAATTGCCAAGTTGGGTGATTCCTTTTTTTTTGGACAAAATACAACATATATGAGCAATAAATGAAAGTGTTTAACAAAACACTTGTTATAAACTCGATATTTTCAAATAAGCATGTTATTATGTGAGAGGTACGTACAACTCTAAAATACGGAAAGGAAGTTGTCGAATGGGGAATAATGTCGCAAAAATGATTGACCATACATTATTGAAAGCAGACGCAGCAAAGGAGCAAATAATAAAGCTTTGTACTGAGGCAAAGGAATATAATTTCGCTTCGGTTTGCGTAAATCCTGCTTGGGTGAAGCTATCAAGTGAATTATTGAACGGAACAGATGTAAAAGTCTGCACTGTAATTGGTTTCCCTTTAGGTGCTTCAACGCCTGAAACAAAGGAATTTGAAACGAAAAATGCGATTGAAAACGGTGCAACTGAAGTAGATATGGTAATTAATATTGGAGCATTAAAAGGCGGAGATCATGAATTAGTTGAAAGAGATATCCGTGCTGTTGTGAACGCAGCAAAAGGAAAAGCTTTAACAAAGGTGATTATTGAAACTTGCCTGCTTTCAGATGAAGAAAAGGTTAGAGCATGTGAATTGTCAGTTAAAGCTGGAGCAGACTATGTTAAAACGTCAACAGGCTTCTCTACTGGCGGAGCAACTGCTGAAGATATTGCTCTAATGAGAAAAACAGTCGGTCCAAACATCGGTGTTAAGGCTTCTGGCGGCGTTAGAAGTGCAGAGGATGCACAGAAGATGATTCAAGCAGGAGCAACAAGAATCGGAGCAAGTTCTGGAGCAGCAATTGTTAACGGATTAACGAGCGATTCAGACTACTAAAAAAAATGCCGGATCTCCGGCATTTTTTTCTTCTTAATGACGCCCATGAATTCTAATGATTAATTTCCCGAATTGCGCAGCGAATGGAAGTACCATTAATGATGTGATGACGTTAAAGATAACACCGATATGTGCAAGCTGGACATCTGGTGCCGAAGCTAATTGCAGACCGATGGAAGTCAGTAAGCTAATAAATGGATAAAAAATCATAACTCCGATGACATTTAGCCAAATATGAGCGTACGCGCAAAGCCTCGCCTCTTTCCCTCCCAATAATGATGCTAAAAAAGCATCGACACATGTTCCAATATTGGAACCAAGCATGATGGCTATTCCTGTGTCCAATCCGAAAGCTCCTCCAGATAGAAAACCCATAATGATTCCTGTAGTGGCAGTACTGGACTGAATGATGGCTGTAATAATAGTTCCCGCAAGTATACTTAGCAGGTAACTTCCTTTTAATTCATTTAATAATTGATTAACAAATTCAATCTGTCTTAATGGCCCTGCTAAATATTCGAATCCCCCCATTGCTGCAAAAACGGCGGATATGCCTAGTAAGATTAATCCAATACTCCTAATATTTCTTTTCCCGATTAATAATAATACAGCACCGAAAAGGGCAAAAGGAATAAGGAAAGATTCGATATCAAATGTAATTAATTCAGTCGTTAACGTTGTTCCAATATTCGTTCCTAGAATAATTCCAATCGACTGAGGAAATGAAAGCAGCCTTGCAGAAATGAGTCCGATCGTAATAATCATAACAGCTGAACTGCTCTGCAATATACAAGTTATTCCTATGCCCGCTAATAAACCTTTCCAAGGAGTGGCTGTTAATTTAGTTAGTACATTTTTTAAAGAATTCCCAGATAAATTATATAGACCTGATCGCAGCAAGGTCATTCCGTAAATAAAAAGCCCAATGAATAAAATAAATAAAAAAGCTTGCTTCAAGCTCCCACCCCCCATCTCTATATGTATGGCAACTGGGCTTAGGACATGCCTTTTTCTTCTTTTTTACAACGGCAGTTTCCGGAAAATTGGGCTTCACAACTAGTTCTTTGAAGGTTTATGTCGAAAATAGCAGGAAAATTTATAGCATGTCCATTGGAACAATGCTGCTACCCGATTTCATTGAGAAAAACACTTCTCAGGGGGCTTTTAACAGTTGACCTTGATTCAAGGTTATATTATAATTGCAAAGTACATGGAAAAATCCATGTTGGTGTAAGTGTGTTGTGCTCGGAGGGAGGGAAAGAGAATGTCTAAAACCGTCGTTCGTAAAAACGAATCGCTTGAAGATGCTCTTCGTCGCTTTAAACGTACTGTATCTAAGTCTGGTACTATACAAGAAGCAAGAAAGCGCGAATTCTACGAAAAGCCTAGTATTAAACGTAAGAAAAAGTCTGAGGCTGCAAGAAAACGTAAGTATTAAGAGAGGGTGTCCATTATGAGTCTTCTCGAACGTTTAAATGAGGATATGAAACAAGCGATGAGGAACAAAGAAAAAGATAAGCTTACTGTCATTCGGATGATTAAAGCCTCCTTGCAGAATGAAGCAATTAAGCATGGACAAGACTTATCCGAAGATCAAGAGCTTACTGTCCTTTCTCGCGAAGTTAAGCAACGCAAGGATTCCCTCCATGAATTTGAAAAAGCAGGTCGTGAAGATCTTGTTGAAAAAATTCATACTGAACTTCAGTATGTCGAACTATATATGCCTAAACAGCTCTCTGAAGATGAGGTTTCAAAGATCGTACAAGAAACGGTTGCTGAAATAGGTGCAAAATCTAAAGCTGAGATGGGTAAGGTAATGGCTGCCATTATGCCGAAAGTAAAAGGCAAAGCAGATGGAGCACTTGTAAATAAACTTGTACAACAACACCTTTCATAAAAAACAAAACCTTTGTATAAAAGACCGTGAGCATTCGCTTTCGGTCTTTTTTAATAGTCTGTAATGCGAAAAAATATTCATGAAAAAATCAGCTAAGTATGAAACCTTTTTTAGTTGAATACGTAAAAGAACTAGATGCATTGTTTGGAGGGAGGGGAAAGCTTTGAGATTTAGAAGGATATTCATCATTTTTTCATTCCTTTTTGCTTTTATCCTAATGATTATCCCATTTAAAGGTAATGCTGATAATGAAATTGTCTATGTCGTTCCCATTCAAGATACAGTAGAAAAAGGTCTGTTCGCTTATTTAAACAGAGCTGTTCATTTAGCTGAGGAAGACAAGGCATCTGCGATCATTTTTGATATGGATACTCCTGGGGGAGCAGTGGATGCTGCTGGGAAAATTGGGAAGTTATTAACATCAACAGATGTGAAGACGATTTCATTTGTGAACAAACAGGCTTTATCTGCAGGTGCATACATTGCGCTAAATACAGATGAAATCTATATGGTGCCAGGTTCTACAATGGGGTCTGCTGCCATTATTGATCAACAGGGAAATACCGCCGGGAAGAAGGCTGAATCCTATTGGTTTGCAGCAATGGAGGAGGCTGCAAAGCAGAGTAATAGAAACCCGATTTATGCATTAGCAATGGCAGATGAATCTATCAATCTTCCCGAAGTTGGGGCTCCTAAAGGACAGTTACTCACTCTAGGTGCTGAAAAGGCATTGGAAGTTAAATATTCAGAGGGGACTTTCCATAATTTAAATGAACTTCTTGATCATCTTGGTCTTTCTGATGCAGAGGTCAAAACAGTAGAAGAAAGCTTTGCAGAAAAGATAGCGAGATTTATTACCCATCCTGTAGTCATACCGATATTATTATCAATCGGAAGCTTGGGACTAATCGTAGAATTGTATTCCCCCGGCTTCGGGCTTCCTGGATTTATGGGATTGTCCGCATTATTATTGTTTTTCTATGGACATTTAGTTGCAGGGCTTGCCGGATATGAAACACTGATCCTCTTTGTTGTAGGCATTGGGCTGATCATCGCAGAGTTCTTTCTCCCAGGCGGAGTTGCAGGTATTCTCGGCCTGGCAGCGATTCTTGGAAGTCTATTTTTAGCTTCGGATAATGTCGTTCATATGGGGATTTCTTTATTAATTGCTTTCAGTATATCTATTTTAGCGTCTATTATAATGGTAAAGGTGCTTGGTAAAAAAATGAAATTCTTCAAAAAAATCATCTTAACTGATGCAACAAAAACAGAAGAGGGATATGTTTCCAATAAAAGCCGATTAGAGCTAATTGGGTTAGAGGGCTACGCACTGACAGCACTTCGGCCATCAGGTACTGTCGTGATTGAAGATGAAAGAATCGATGTCGTCAGTGAAGGCGCGTTTATTCTAAAAGATGCGAGAGTCAGAGTTGTAAAAGCCGAGGGATCTCGTATCGTAGTAAGAGAAATAATAGATCAAAATAAGAAAGAAAAAGAGGAGGAATAATTATGGAATTGATCGGAGCTGGTACAGCTTTTTTGATAGTAGCCGTTGTTCTTGCGATTATTCTATTAGGAGTTCTTTTTACATTTGTTCCAGTCATGCTATGGATTTCAGCTTTGGCAGCTGGAGTCAGAGTCAGTATCTTTACATTAGTTGGGATGAGGCTCCGCAGAGTTATTCCGAGCAGGGTCATCAATCCATTAATTAAAGCTCATAAAGCAGGGTTAGATGTAACAACAAACCAGCTGGAAAGCCATTATTTAGCGGGTGGAAATGTCGATCGTGTTGTGAATGCACTAATTGCCGCACATCGAGCAAATATTGAATTGCAGTTTGCGCGTAGTGCAGCAATTGATCTAGCTGGACGTGACGTGCTTGAAGCTGTACAAATGAGTGTTAACCCTAATGTCATTGAAACACCTTTCATCGCAGGTGTTGCTATGGATGGAATTGAAGTAAAGGCGAAAGCGAGAATTACCGTTAGAGCGAATATTGATCGTCTTGTCGGGGGTGCAGGTGAAGAAACAATTGTTGCCCGTGTTGGTGAGGGGATTGTATCAACTATTGGTTCATCTGAAAATCATAAGAAAGTTCTTGAAAACCCAGATATGATTTCTAGAACAGTTCTAGCGAAAGGTTTGGATTCTGGTACAGCCTTTGAAATCCTGTCGATTGATATTGCTGATGTTGATATCGGTAAAAACATCGGTGCCCATTTACAAACGGAGCAAGCGGAAGCAGATAAAAAGATAGCCCAAGCTAAAGCAGAAGAACGCCGTGCAATGGCTGTCGCTTCAGAGCAGGAGATGAAGGCAAAGGTTGAAGAAATGAAAGCGAAGGTTGTTGAAGCTGAAGCGCAGGTCCCACTTGCCATGGCAGAAGCGCTTCGTTCAGGAAATATCGGTGTTATGGATTATATGAATATCAAGAATATCTCTGCTGATACGGATATGAGGGATTCCATTGGACGAATTAATGATGATCACAAAGACGGCGGTCAAAAGTAAATAATGGCTCACTTTAATAAATAGAAGGGGGGGTTCCCTCTTGGAATTTATTTTCGAAAACCCAATTTTTATTATCGTAATCATTGGCTATATTATTTCCTTTTTCATGAAAAAGAAAGGAAATCAGCAGCAGCAGCGAAAAGGCAGCGGGCAGCAAGTAAAGCCATCGCCAGCCGAAGTGTTTAAACAAATGCAGGAGCGTTTTCCTCAGTTGGACCAAAGATCCATTGAAGAACAGCAAAGGCAGCAGGCTGAAGAAGTACGACAGCTTGAAATTGAAGCTTTAGAAAGGCAGAGACTTGCCGAAGAACAGATAAATGCCTTAAAGGAACAGCAGGAAATGGCTAAGAAACAAGCGGATCTTATAAAGACTGTATCCAAAGCTCCGGTACCTATACAAGGTGCAGCACAGAAAGAAATGAGGCAGACCTTATCTCCCAGCAAAAAACAGCTAATTGATGGGATTATTTGGTCTGAAATTATCGGACCTCCAAGGGCATTAAAGGCTCATAAGTCAGTAAAAAACCTTAAATAATTCACAGGTGAAAAATATGTGCTAGAACCCCCTTTCATTTCATACATATGAGATGAAGGGGGGTTCTTTTTTTATGGCAAGAAAGTGGGGACAATTCGTCCGAAAATGGATGACAAATAACATGGAGCTTCCTCAAGATGTCATGATGGATTTACCCCGCATTACGATGATCGGACAAATCCATATTTATATTGAGAACCACCGTGGATTGCTTGCTTTTTCAGATAAAGAATTAAGGCTACTCCTTAAGCAGGGTCAGCTGTTAATAAGAGGGAAAGCCTTTGTTATAAAAACGATTCTGCCGGAGGAAATTTTGCTGGAAGGGAAAATTGATCAGGTCACATATATAAATGATTAATTAGGGGTGTCCTTACAGAAGGACGATAGTCTTCTGTAGGGACTCATGATGAAGGGGTATTTTGAATTGCAAAATATTGGATGATAAAGAGAAATCAGGGGGAAGGCAATGAAAAATCTGTGGGTCGAATTTTTTGGAGGGATTGTAACAGTTAAGACGAAGGGGAAAGGAATTGAACGTTTTATAAATACCCTTACACGAAGCGGAATTCTTGTATGGCATGTAAAAAGGCATGGCACTGAAGCAGTTACCTTTAAAATGAAACTGAATGATGTGAAGCAATTAAGACATATCGTTCGGAACAGTGATTGCAAAATCGAATTCTTACAGCGGACAGGCTTTCCATTTATCTTTAAGCGGATGTTGAAAAACATTGGATTTGTGATTGGCGCCCCAGTGTTTTTATTAGTCATTATCCTATTATCCAATATGGTTTGGGGAATAGAGATAAACGGTGCAGACCCTGCGACTGAATACAAAATTCGAAAAGAGTTGGATGATCTTGGAGTAAAGCGCGGGAAAGTGCAGTTTTTCTTAGCGAATGTTGAAGCCATTCAAAGGAAACTGACCGATAATATTGCGGAAATTACTTGGGTTGGTGTGGAATTAAAAGGGACAACCTACCACCTTCAGGTTGTTGAAAAAAATGAACCGAAGAAACCTGAATATTTAAGTCCAAGACATTTAGTTGCAAAAAAGAAGGCAATTATTGTTGACATGTTTGTTGAGGAAGGTCAACCAAAAGTAAGTGTAAATGATCATGTCAATCCTGGTCAGCTCCTTGTTTCAGGAATTATTGGAGAGGATGGGCAAAAAACCGCGACCGTTCCGGCAAAAGGAGAAATCTTTGGTGAAACATGGTACACAACAACAGCTACCATTCCATTAAAAAACACGTTGCAAGTATTAAACGGAAATGAAAAACAAAAGCATTTTCTGAAACTTGGAAAATATGAAATCCCAATATGGGGATTTGGAAAAGTGGAGTACAAAGAATCCAAAATAGAGGAAAATGAAAAGAAAATCCACTTTTTAAAATGGGCACTCCCAATATCCTATTTATATAAAACAATAAGGGAAAGCGAACAGGTCATCCAAATATATTCAAATGAAGAAGCATTTGAAGCTGCAAAAATTAGTGCGCGAAATGATATAAAATCTCTTCTTTCTGAAAATGCTAAAATTAAAGGGGAAAAAGTTTTACACAAGTCAGTAGAGAATGGTAAAGTAACTATATCAATACATTTCCAAATTATTGAGAATATAGCAGAAGCACAACCAATTATTCAAGGAGATACGGAATGACTGAAGACTTGAAGACAATGAATGTACAGCTTGAAAATCCGAATGAAGCAATGAGCTTGATTGGGAATTCAGATGCAAACATAAAAATGATTGAGCAAGAATTGTCTGTATCCATTGTTACACGCGGAGAAAATATTTTTGTTTCCGGTGAAATGGAACAGGTTGAAATGGTTGGAAAATTACTATCTGAATTACTGAAGGTTATTAGAAAAGGAATCAATATTAGCCAGCGGGATGTCATGTATGGAATCCAAATGGCGAAAAAAGGCACCCTGGATTATTTTAGCGATTTATATGATGAAGAAATTATTAGGAATGCCAAGGGGAAGTCTATTCGCGTAAAGACGATTGGTCAGAGTCAATACATTCGATCCATTCGCACACGCGATCTTGTTTTTGGAATAGGGCCAGCTGGAACAGGAAAAACCTATTTAGCGGTCGTTATGGCCGTAAACGCATTGAAAAGTGGTCAAGTTAAGAAAATAATCTTGACGCGTCCTGCTGTTGAGGCGGGAGAAAGCCTTGGTTTTCTTCCTGGTGACTTAAAAGAGAAAGTGGATCCTTACCTAAGGCCTTTATATGATGCTTTGCATGATGTATTAGGGGCTGAACATACTGAAAGGCTAATCGAAAGAGGAACGATTGAAATAGCCCCTTTAGCTTATATGAGAGGCCGAACGCTTGATGATGCTTTTGTCATTCTCGATGAAGCACAAAATACAACCCATGCTCAGATGAAAATGTTTTTAACCCGGCTTGGATTTGGCTCTAAGATGGTGATCACTGGTGATAAAACACAGGTGGATCTTCCAAAAGGCGCAAAATCAGGATTAATTCTTGGCGAAGAAATTCTAAAAGGTGTGAAGGGAATCGCGTTTGTACATCTTGAAGAAAGCGATGTAGTTCGTCATCCTCTAGTAGCAAAAATCATTCATGCATATGGCCAGCACGAGAATTAAAACCGTCGGAAATACCGAACGGTTTTCTTTTGCTGTTTTCGCTCGTTAAGAATCATGACTTTTTCAGAAGTTTTTGAAGAAGGATGAAACTTGTTTAAAAAACTGTTATCATTTTACATAATAAACGAATAGCAGAAACACTTATCTGGTCAGTTTCATGACCCAAGATAGGAGGGATTGAATGTGGAAAAACTGCAGCAATACTTTATGAAAATTAGAAATTTATTAGAATTTACATTTTTTAGAGTTCTTCTATTTGTTTTTCTTGGGATTGTGATGTTCCTTGCTATGTACAGCAATGTTAAACCAGAAAAATTAGACCTAGGACTGTTTTCGGTTGCTGAGCAAACAATCAGATCTCCTATCACGATTGAAGATAAAGTTTTAACGGAAAAAAGGAAAAAAGAAGCAGCAGATCATGTGCAGGACGTTTATGTCGTAAAGAAGGAAATTGCCCAAAATCGTGTAGACTTAATTACATCGATATTTGATTCTGCTACTGAGGTTAATGATGAGATACAAGATGATTTAGAAAAGAAACAAAGAGCAGCCGAAAGCTCGGATGAAGGCGAAACAATCGTTTTTCCTGAACCAGCCCCTTCAGATAAATTATTGTTGATGAAACAGAAGCTGACAGAAGATGTAACGAAGGAAATTTCTGATCCGACCCTCCTCGCTTTATTACAGGCATCCAGAAGCGAGCTTACGATTGCAAAAGACGTGACAGTAACAGCGATTAATAATGTAATGAGCAAAAGAATTCCTGCAGACGGAGTTGAAAATGCAAAAAAACGTTTAGAGGAGGAGTTAAAGTTTACAAGCTTAAACTCTAGCCTTAAAACGGGAGCGGTTGAATTAGGAAGATATGCAGTTTACCAGAATGAATTTTATGATCCTTCTGCAACGGACGAGATGCGTCAACAGGCAGTGGAAAGTGTTGAACCAGTAAAAATTCTTCAAGGACAAATTATTGTTGAGGAGCAGCATTTAATCAGCAGAGATATTTATAGGCAGCTAGAGCTAATCGGTTTGCTGGACAGCAACCATTCTATAAAGCCTTTTGTTGGCCTTGGGCTATTTACCATCATTATTCTTGCAACTCTATATTATTATGTTAATGAATTAAAGCTTCACTCGGAGCTTAAGCAAAGCTATCTATTGTTATTTAGCTTAATATTTGCCCTATCCATTCTAATGATGAAGGGAATCAGCTTTTTTCCTGACTTTAAGTATTCGGAAATCAGCTATATTTTTCCGGCTGCCATGGGCCCAATATTAATCCGAAACTTAATTGATGAACGAATGGCTGTATTATTTACAATTTTTATGGGCATTTGCGGAACGATCATTTTTAATGAAGGAATAACAGGGGCCTTTCACGTTACCTCTGGAATATATATTATCTGCAGCGGGCTAGCAGGGATCATATTTTTAACAAAACAAAAAAATAGAACGCGAATTTTACAAGCCGGTATGTGTGTAGCTGGTGTAAATGTGGTTGTGATTTTTTCCCTTATCTTTCTTAGAAATGGGCAGTATGATGGGCTGGAATATGGCTTTTATTTGATCATCGGGGCGCTGTCAGGAATTTTGTCTTCCGTGCTAGCCATTGGCTTGCTTCCTTTTTTTGAGGCTGGATTTGGCATTCTTTCCACAATCAGATTAATTGAGCTGACAAGCCCGAATCACCCTCTTCTTAGAAAAATCTTAACTGAGGCACCTGGCACCTATCATCACAGTGTTATGGTAGCAAACCTGTCTGAATCGGCCTGTGAAGCCATTGGGGCAAATGGCCTTCTTGCACGGGTGGGCTGTTATTATCATGATATAGGCAAAACAAAAAGGCCGCAGTTCTTTATTGAAAACCAAATGAATATTGAAAATCCGCATGATCGGCTGCCTCCGCAAACAAGTAAAAACATTATCATTGCGCATGCAACTGATGGAGCGGAAATGCTTAGAAAACATAAAATGCCTAAGGAAATTGTAGATATTGCTGAACAGCATCATGGGACAACACTCTTGAAGTTTTTCTACCATAAAGCAGGTCAAAATGGGCTAGAGGTTAGGGAGGAAGATTATCGGTATCCAGGACCGAAAGCTCAAACAAAAGAGGCTGCTATTATTGGGATTGCAGATAGTGTGGAAGCAGCGGTCCGTTCAATGTCTAATCCTACCCCTGAGCAAATAGAAGGACTCGTAAGAAATATTATTGCGGACCGTCTACAGGATGGGCAGCTTAATGAATGTGATTTAACGTTAAAAGAGCTGGAAACAGTAGCTAACTCTATTTGTGAAACATTAAACGGAATTTTTCACTCTAGAATTGAGTATCCAGAAATGACAAAGCAGAAGGTGAAACAAGCATGAGTTTAAATATCGACTTTTTAGATGAAACGAATGAGCTTACTGAGGAACAAACCTCCTATATTGAAGAACTGCTCAATTTTGCAGCAAAGTTAGAAAAAATTGAAGAAGAAAGTGAAGTATCGCTTACTTTTGTAAGCAATGAAAAGATTAGGGAAATTAATAAAGAATATCGAAATAAAGACAGCGTAACAGACGTTATTTCTTTTGCGATGGAGGAAATGGGGGAAGGGGAGATGGAGCTCGTAGGTCTTGATATGCCGAGAGTGTTGGGAGATATTATTATTTCCGTTTCAAGGGCATATGAGCAGGCTGAGGAATACGGGCATTCCTTTATGCGTGAAATCGGTTTTTTGGCTGTTCACGGGTTCCTTCATTTACTCGGGTATGACCATGAAACACCGGAAGATGAAAAAGAAATGTTTTCGCGGCAAAAGGATATATTAGATGAATTCGGCCTCCAAAGATAAATGGAATCAGTTGTTGCATTCATTTGGATACGCCATGTCCGGTATTAGAACGGCTTTTAAACAGGAAAATAATTTAAAAATCCATCTATTTGTTTCTGTTATTGTCATCTTAATGGGATTAGTGCTTTCCATTTCTAATATGGAGTGGCTTATCATTCTCCTGGCTATTGGAGGCATGATTTCATTAGAAATGATCAATTCCGCGATTGAAAGAGCAGTGGATCTTGTGACAATTGACTTTCATCCGCTTGCAAAGGCAGCAAAGGACATGGCAGCTGGAGCAGTATTGATTTTTGCTGTCATCTCAGTCATTATTGGATTAATTATTTTTCTTCCGAAAATAGCTTTACTTATTTAAAACTGTCCTTTTTTAGGGCAGTTTTTTTCGTTAAGTTGATGAAATCATGGAGGTTTAGTTATGTTTTTCTAGGGTAAAAAATATGCAAGTACAACAATTACAGGATCGAAATTTGTAAATGATCCATTCGTTTTGATAAAATGACAAAGCAATACCTCAGATTCGTCGAATCATTTTTAGAAAATTCAAATTTTTATATTACGTTTTTGCTACAATCAGTGATTTTGATTTCAATTTGAGGTAAAATATAAGAAGGTAACATCTTTCAAAACGAAAGGAAGACTTAGTAGTGCAAGTTGAACAATTAATTGAAGAAGCGAAAGTCGCAAGAGAAAGAGCATATGTCCCTTATTCAAAGTTTAAAGTTGGTGCAGCGCTCTTAACGTCAGATGGAACAGTATACCATGGATGCAATATTGAAAATGCAGCATATAGCATGTGTAATTGTGCGGAAAGAACGGCTATTTTTAAGGCGTACTCTGAAGGAGTCAGGAACTTCACAGCAATGGCTGTAATCGCTGACACAGACCGTCCTTGTTCTCCCTGCGGTGCCTGCAGGCAAGTTATTGCAGAACTATGCCCAAAGGATATGAAAGTGTATTTAACGAATCTTAAAGGAGACATTCTTGAGATAACAATAGAGCAACTGCTGCCAGGAGCTTTTTCACCGGAGGATTTGAATGAATAATACTGAACAAGGACATAAATCGGGATTTATTTCCATTATTGGAAGACCGAATGTCGGAAAATCTACTTTTTTAAATCGGGTTATCGGCCAAAAAATTGCCATCATGAGCGATAAACCACAAACAACAAGGAATAAGGTTCAGGGAGTATTAACAACGAATGATGCTCAATTTATCTTTATTGATACTCCAGGAATTCATAAGCCAAAGCATAAACTAGGCGATTTCATGATGAAGGTCGCACAAAACACATTAAAAGAAGTCGATGTTATCTTATTTATGGTTAATGCATCAGAGGGGTATGGCCGCGGCGAAGAATTTATTCTTGAGAAGTTTCAGTCCATTCGCACACCAATTTTCCTTGTCATTAACAAAATTGATCTCGTTCATCCGGATGAATTAATGCAGATGATTGATTCATACAAAGAAAAATATAACTTTAGCGAAATTATTCCCATTTCAGCACTTGAAGGAAATAATGTTGAAAATTTATTGGGGCAGATTAAAAAGTATATTCCTGAAGGACCACAATACTATCCTGCTGATCAAGTAACAGATCATCCTGAACGGTTTATCGTCTCTGAGCTCATTCGTGAGAAAGCTCTTCATTTAACAAGAGAAGAAATTCCGCACTCACTTGCTGTGTTGATTGATAAGATGGAGCGCCGCGATGAAAAGGACATTGTTCATGTAATGGCCACGATCATAGTCGAGAGAGATTCCCAAAAAGGGATTGTCATCGGGAAGCAAGGGAAAATGCTGAAGGAAATTGGTCAAAGAGCACGAGTTGATATTGAAAACCTTCTTGGATCTAAAGTGTTTTTAGAATTGTGGGTTAAGGTTCAGAAAGATTGGCGCAATAAAATGTCACAGCTGCGCGATTTTGGCTTCCGTGAGGATGAGTATTAGAAATGTTTTTTTTTAGGAGCTGTTAATTGTCCAGCCTTAACTAAGGTATTACGGCTTAACGCAAATTATGTATAGTTTTGATTTACAATATTTTTCTCTTATGAAATTCGAAAGACAGGCTATGATATATGGTAAGGATTTGGGATAAAAGAAAATTGCGTTGAATAACGGAAAGGTGGGGTTTTCGATGATGGATTTTACCTGGAAAGTCTTTTCACAGACAGGTAATATAGACACATATCTTCTCTTTAAAGAGCTAGAACAGGAAACTCAAGATATACCCGGAAATCAGGACGCAGAACTAACTGAAGTAGACTTTCCCATCTCATAGATTGTCTAAAACATAGGGATGGTGGATATGGTGCTTGAAAAATGTGAGGGCATCATTATTAGAACAACAAATTATGGTGAAACAAACAAGATTGTAACTTTATACACCCGGGAATGGGGAAAGATTGGTGTGATGGCACGTGGAGCAAAAAAGCCGAGCAGCCGGCTCGCTGCTGTCACCCAACCTTTTACATATGGATATTTTTTAGTTCAAAGAAGCAGCGGATTAGGAAGTCTGCAGCAGGGTGAAATGATTTCTTCCATGCGATCTATTCGCGAAGATATTTTTCTAACTGCTTACGCAAGCTATATTGTTGATCTAACAGATAAAGGTACAGATGATAGAAAGCCCAATCCTTATTTATTTGAATTAGTTTATCAATCATTAAACTTAGTCAATGAGGGGTTTGACGCAGAAATTATTGTGAATATCTTCGAAATGAAAATGTTAAACACGTTAGGGCTGTATCCAGTGTTAAACCAATGCGCTGTATGCAGCAGTACAGATGGCCATTTTTCTTTTTCAATTAGAGAAGGCGGACTTATTTGTCACCGCTGCCTGGAAAAGGATCCATATCATTATAAAATTTCTCCAGCTACAGTGAAGCTATTGCGGCTTTTTTATTTTTTTGATTTATCACGTCTTGGGAATATTTCTGTAAAGCCCGAAACAAAAGCGGAGCTTAAAAAAGTGATTAATGCGTATTATGAAGAATATTCCGGACTCAATTTAAAAACAAAAAAATTTTTAAACCAAATGGCGAAATTTGAAGATATTCTTTAATGATGTATGGTCTTGACATTCAATTTCGTATCGTTTATGATTCAAATTATTAAATTAATAGTTGCCGTGATAAAGAAGAGTACTTAATTGTTTAATAAAAGCGAACCTAGGATGGTGTGAGCTAGGGTATTGAAGATTAAGGAAGGCGCTTTTGAGCAACACCAGCTTTAAAGAGGCTGCCTATCATTGGCGGCAAATAGGGTGGAACCGCGGGTTAACTCTCGTCCCTATGCGTTAAGCATAGAGACGGGAGTTTTTTGTTTTTTTATAACTCATGAAGTGAGAGGTGCATTATGAACATTCAAAATATGATTTTAACTTTGCAAAAGCACTGGTCTGATTATGGGTGCATACTCATGCAGGCTTATGATGTTGAAAAAGGGGCAGGAACGATGAGTCCTTATACTTTCCTGCGTGCAATCGGTCCGGAACCATGGAATGTGGCCTATGTCGAGCCATCCCGCCGTCCTGCCGATGGACGATACGGGGAAAATCCAAATCGGTTATATCAGCATCATCAGTTCCAGGTCATTATGAAACCATCACCTGACAATATTCAAGAGATGTACCTAGACTCTTTACGTGCACTTGGCATTAATCCACTTGAGCATGATATTCGATTTGTAGAGGATAACTGGGAAAATCCTTCCCTGGGCTGCGCGGGCTTAGGCTGGGAAGTTTGGCTGGATGGCATGGAGATCACTCAATTTACGTATTTTCAGCAAGTTGGCGGAATTGAATGTAAACCAGTTTCTGTTGAGATCACATACGGAATCGAGCGGCTCGCTTCCTATATTCAAGAAAAGGAAAATGTTTTTGACCTTGAGTGGACAAACGGGTTTACAGTAAGAGATATCTTCATGCAGCCTGAATATGAGCATTCCAAATACACATTTGAAACTTCAGATGTGGATATGCTTTTTAATCTGTTTAATATTTATGAAAAAGAAGCGCATCGTCAAATGGAAGCGGGTCTCGTTCACCCGGCATATGATTATGTATTAAAATGCTCACATACATTTAATCTGTTAGATGCTAAAGGGGCGATATCAGTTACGGAAAGAACAGGCTATATCGGACGCTGCCGAAATCTTGCAAGAAAGATTGCAAGGACCTTCTATGATGAACGTGAAAAGCTTGGTTTCCCAATTTTGCAAGCAAAGGAGGAAGAGAATCGTGGCTAAACGAGATCTCCTTTTAGAAATAGGATTAGAAGAAATGCCAGCTAGATTTGTTACAAATTCAATGAACCAGCTTTCAGATAAAATCCAAGCATGGCTGATGGAAAAAAAGATAAACTTTGATCAGATTGATGCTTTTTCATCACCACGCCGGTTAGCGGTTCTCGTTTCAGGAGTGGACGAATCTCAAGAGGATGTTCACGAGGAAGCAAAGGGCCCGGCAAGAAAAATTGCGATTGGTGAAGATGGTGAATGGTCAAAGGCGGCAATTGGTTTTTGCCGTGGGCAAGGGGCAAGTGTCGACAATATTTTCTTTAAAGAAATTAATGGTGTTGAATATGTCCATGTGAAAAAATTTATACAAGGCCAAGAAACGATAACCTTGCTGCCGGAATTGGAGCAAATTATAACAGCTATGACATTCCCGAAAAACATGAAATGGGCGAATAATGATCTTCGGTATGTCCGTCCCATTAAATGGCTGCTTGCGTTATTCGGAAATGAAGTGATTCCATTTTCAATATTAGAAGTAGAAACATCCAATTGGACAATGGGTCATCGCTTCCTTGGAAACAAAATAGACATCCATGAGCCAAAGGATTATGAAAAGGCTATGCTTAGTCAATATGTGATTGTCGACCCTGTTGAAAGAAAAAGCGCAATCACTGCACAAATAGAAACAATCGCCGAGGAAAATAATTGGGTCATTCCAATCGATGAAAACCTGCTGGAAGAGGTTACGAATCTTGTTGAGTACCCTACAGCTCTTTTTGGACGCTTTGAAGAAGAATTTCTGGAAATTCCTGAAGAGGTTTTAATCACTTCTATGAAAGAGCACCAGCGTTACTTTCCAGTGAAATCAGAAGAAGGCAAGCTTCTTCCCTTCTTTGTTACTGTTCGAAATGGCGGGCATGAACATTTAGAAAAAGTAGCGAAGGGGAATGAAAAGGTACTTAGAGCAAGATTATCTGATGCAGCATTCTTCTATAAAGAAGACCAAAAAACTGAAATAGAAGAATCATTAAATAAGCTTAAATCTATCGTCTATCATGAAGAAATCGGTACACTTGCTGAAAAGGTAAATCGCGTTCGAAAACTAACAAATGAGATTGCTGATAAGCTAGATTTCAGCACAGAAGATAAGTCAGCTGCCGACAGAGCAAGTGAAATTTGCAAATTTGACCTTGTAACTAACATGGTTTACGAATTTCCGGAATTACAAGGTTTTATGGGTGAAAAGTATGCTTTGCAAAAGGGAGAAAAACCTGCAGTTGCTAAAGCTATAAATGAACATTATATGCCAAGGAATGCTGACGACAGCACCCCAGGAAGCCATGCAGGAGCTGCCCTTTCAATTGCGGAAAAAATGGATACGATAGCCGCCTGTTTTGCTATTGGCATTATCCCAAGCGGTTCTCAGGATCCATATGCACTTAGACGCCAAGCTACAGGCATTGTCCAGACTTTAATAAATAAAGAGTGGGATTTGCCATTAGAATGGCTGATTGATTCTGCGTTAGTTTTAGTAGAAGAGGATGGAATTGCTAAGAAGTCTAAATCAGAACTTGCCGGGGAATTAATCGCATTCTTTAAACTAAGAATTAAGCATATCCTTCAGGAAAAGCATGTTCGATATGATTTAATTGAAGCGGTTCTAGGCAATGAAATTGGTGCACTCCCATCTCTCGTAAGAAGAGCTGAAGTATTAGAAACTAGAAAAGAGGATAATGGCTTTAAGGAAAGCATGGAGGCTTTAAGCCGGGTTTTAAATATTTCATCGAAAGCTGAAAATCCTAGTGAAGTCAAACCTGATTTATTTGAAAATGAATTTGAAAAAAATCTGTACAATAAATTTATGCTAGTCAAAGAAAAGTTTACTGCTCACACTTCGGAAAGCGATAAATTTGGATTGCTCATCTCTATGAAGCCTGAAATCGATCAATATTTTGATCATACGATGGTCATGGCAGAACAAATGGAACTTCGGCAAAACAGACTAAATCAAATGGCAATACTAGCTGAATTGATTAAAAAGTTTGCAAATGTAAATGAAATTATTGTTAAATAACTTGGGTTTTCAAAGCTGGAGCCTGTTTCAAAAAGACAGGCTCCAAACAATAAACTCCTGCCTTAATACACATTTCTTTTCATTTATGCTAAATAGTATATAATAATTTAATAAAAGTATAACATTATATATTTGTCTAGCTTCAACGCCGGGCAAGGCGTTTACGCTTTTCTATTTAGGTGGTGAGGACAATCGAATTAAATAAGCGGCAAGAAAAGATATTAGAGATTGTGAAGGAAAATGGGCCAATCACTGGTGAAAATATTGCGGAAAAGTTAAATTTAACCCGAGCAACATTAAGACCAGATTTAGCGATTTTAACAATGGCTGGCTTTTTGGATGCGCGGCCGCGGGTCGGCTATTTCTATACAGGAAAATCAGGTACTCAGTTGCTAACGGATAATTTAAATAAGCTGTATGTGAAGGATTATCAATCGATACCTGTTGTTGTGAATGAAAACGTTTCGGTTTATGATGCCATTTGCACAATGTTCTTAGAAGATGTAGGAACATTATTTGTGGTTGATCAAGAGTCCATACTTGTTGGTGTTCTTTCTAGGAAAGACTTGCTGCGTGCAAGTATAGGGAAACAGGAATTAACGAATATCCCTGTAAACATTATCATGACAAGAATGCCTAATATTACAATGTGTGAGAAGGAAGACTTATTAATTGATATTGCAAAGAAATTAATTGAGAAACAAATAGACGCGCTGCCGATTGTTAAAGAAACGGAAAAAGGCTTTGAGGTAATAGGCAGAATTACAAAAACAAATTTAACAAAAGCATTTCTTGCTCTTGCAGAAGATAATTAAATCATGTACAGAGGAGCTGGTGTTAAGGGATGACAAAAAAGCCAATCATCTATGTTGTGTCTGACTCTGTTGGAGAGACTGCCGAATTAGTTACGAAAGCAGCCGTCAGCCAATTTAATGGCAGCGGAGTAACAATCAAGCGATTTCCATATGTGGAGGACAAGGTTCATATAGAAGAAGTCATTTCATTAGCAAAAATGGATAATGGAATGATCGTATATACACTTGTTAAGCCAGATATACGTCATTATATTAATGAACTGGCTGAGCGGGAAGGGATCTATGCTTGTGATATAATTGGCCCCTTAATGGATAAAATTCAACATTTATATGGAAAAACGCCTCTATTCGAACCAGGTCTAGTCAGAAAACTAGACGATGATTATTTTAAGAAAATAGAAGCGATCGAATTTGCTGTTAAATATGACGATGGCCGGGATCCGAGAGGGATTTTAAAGGCAGATATTATTCTTGTAGGAGTTTCCCGAACTTCTAAAACACCGCTGTCACAGTATTTAGCCCATAAGAGACTAAAGGTTGCAAACGTACCGCTTGTGCCAGAAGTGGACCCTCCTGAAGAATTGTATTCAGTTCAGCCTGAAAAGTGTTTTGGACTAAAAATAAGCCCGGAAAAGCTTAATCATATTCGCAGAGAACGGCTGATTTCTTTAGGGTTAAGCGATAATGCCAGTTATGCAAACATTGAGAGGATTAAAGACGAAATCAATTATTTTGAAAAAATCGTCAGCAAATTAAATTGTCCTGTCATTGACGTAACGAATAAAGCTGTAGAGGAAACAGCAAATTTAATATTAAATCAATACCACAGAAGCTTTCCAAAAAGCTAGCACATAATTCTGTATTATGTGCCTTTTTCTTTTAGGACAAAAAGGTAACAGAACCTTTAGAAAATTAAAAACCTTGATGCGGATGAAATAAAATATTAATAGAAATAAGATAAAATAATAGAAATTCAAGGTTTTTTATACTATAATAAAAAATTGTGATAAAAATGTTATAGTTTAGGTTTAGAGTTGAGTATGAACGAATAAACTATTTATTGTGAGAAGTCAAGTGACCGGAATAAAAACAATTCGACATGATCAATTGTAATGGAAATGCTGCAAGAAGTTTTTTGCATCAGGATACTAAAATCATTTAGACCATTATACCCGGCTTGACCCGAAAATCTACTCGTATTTTTAACAGCTGCATGAATTTAGAATGAATGCAGGTCTAGTTAAAAGTTGTTTTTTGAAAGAAGGATTATGTGGAGTGATGTAGAATAATTAGAACATTAGGCAATCCAATGATCTTGGTTGATGCCGGTTCTTGTCCTGTAAAGGAAGAAATTGTCGATTAACTAATAATCATTCTGTAGCCAGAGCGCGTAGAAGGGGGATACATGGGAAGGGGCCCAAGCCTTACAGTCGGGAAGATCGTATTAGGTTTGTGAAAGAATTGACAAAGATTTTGTCGAATTTTGAAGGAGTTCACTAATTTTTATAGAAATAATAATTAATGGATCAATTCTCTTTCTAAAATTGATGCCCAGAGTGTACTTCAAAAGACACTTGATTTTTATTAATTGGAGTTGTTCCCATGGTAGAGCGTATCGCCGAGGAAAAAGTGAATGAGATTCGGCAAGCTGTCGATATTGTTGATATTATAAGCGATTATGTTCAACTAAAAAAGCAAGGGCGAAATTACTTTGGTCTATGCCCATTTCATGGAGAGAACACCCCATCTTTTTCCGTTTCACCTGATAAGCAAATTTATCATTGCTTCGGGTGTGGAGCCGGCGGAAATGCCTTTTCATTCTTAATGGATCTTGAAGGGTATACCTTTCAAGAAGCAGCTGTCAAATTAGCCGAAAAAGGGAATATTAAGCTGGACATAATTGTTCAGTCCGAAGCCGCTCAAAATAATGTTCCTCCCGATATTCAACAAATGCTGGAGGCGCATGAGCTATTGCGTAAATTTTATCATCATCTGCTGTTGAACACAAAAGATGGCCAACATGCACTAGACTATTTGCTTGGCAGAGGATTTACGATTGAAGCCATTGAGAAATTTCAAATTGGCTATTCCCTTCCTTCTTGGGATTTTGTATATAAATTTCTCGGGAAGAGGAAGTTTCCAATAGAGGTAATGGAAAAAGCAGGACTTATTATTAAACGCGAAAAAGATGGCGGTTATTTTGATCGTTTTCGCAACCGGATTATGTTTCCGATTTTTGACCGAAGTGGAAAAACGATTGCCTTTTCAGGAAGATCTTTAGGGGACGATGAGCCCAAATATTTAAATAGTCCTGAAACGCCAATCTTTAATAAAAGTAAAATTTTATATAATTTTCATTTAGCAAGACCTCAAATCAAGAAACTCCAGCAGGCTGTTTTATTTGAAGGATTTGCGGATGTCATTTCTGCTGATCTTGCAGGAGTTGAAAACGGTATTGGCACAATGGGAACATCCTTAACGGAGGACCATGTTTCCTCTTTAAAGAGAAATGCTCAGTCAATCACTGTTTGCTATGATTCCGACAATGCTGGAATTGAAGCGGCTTTCAGAGCGGCTAATATGCTTTCTAATGCTGGATGTCAAGTAAGGGTTGCTTTAATGCCGGATGGACTTGACCCGGACGACTATGTTAAAAAATTTGGTCCGGAAAAGTTTCGTCAAGAGGTAATAGATGGCAGTCACACACTTATGGCATTCAAACTGCGTTACTACCGCAGAGGGAAAAAGCTGCAGGATGAAGGAGATCGCCTGCTTTATATCGAAGAAGTATTAACGGAAATAAGCAAATTAGATAATGCAGTAGAAAAGGATTATTATTTACGCCATTTAGCAAATGAATTTTCCCTTTCACTGGAAGCACTGAAAGAACAGGAAAAACAAATTAATTTTTCAGAAAGACGGAAGACTAAGGGACAGAGCAGCGAGACAGTCAAAAAACAGCTGATTCTTCAAAAGCAAGCGAAGCAGTTGAAGCCTGCATATTATACAGCTGAGAGAAAATTAATTGCTCATATGCTTGCCGATAGTGATCTTGCATTTAAGGTTCAGAATTTGCTTCTGGGAAATACGTTTAATGTAGATGAGCATCAAGCAATTATTACTTATTTATTAGGCTTTTATGAAGAAGGGCACCCATCAGATACAAGTGCATTCATCAACTTCATCGCTGATGAAAAGTTAAAAAGAATTGTTGCTGATATTCAAATGATGGAAATTAACGATGAATTAAGCGAACAAGAATTAACGGATTATATAAAACAGGTGTTTAATTATCAAAAAATGTTAAAGATAAAAGAAAAACTGCTTGAGCAAAAAGAAGCAGAGCGGAAAAGTGATTATGCAAAGGCAGCCTTGATCGCAATGGAAATTATTCAATTGCGCAAGTCTCTATAGATTAAGATATTTCTTAAGGATTGTCTGTGACTTTGGAAGGAGGGGGACATATGGCTGAAAAATCAGCTCGTTCAAAAGAAGTTGATTCAGAATTGACCCTAGATCAAGTGAAGGAACAATTAACTGAAGTTGGGAAAAAGACGGGCGTTCTTGCCTATGACGATATTGCAGAAAAAATGGCCCATTTTGAATTGGATTCACATCAAATGGATGAATTTTATGAGTTCCTTGGAGATCAAGGTGTTGAGCTAGTCGGTGACACTGACGATGATGCCGACCCTAATGCTAAGCAATTAGCAAAAGGTGAAGAAGAGTTTGACTTAAATGATTTAAGTGTTCCTCCAGGCGTGAAAATCAATGACCCTGTTAGAATGTACTTAAAAGAAATTGGCCGTGTTGACCTGCTTTCTGCTGAGGATGAAATATTACTTGCAGAACGGATTGAAGATGGTGATGAGGAAGCAAAAAGGCGACTTGCTGAAGCAAACCTCCGATTAGTTGTAAGTATTGCGAAGCGTTATGTTGGCCGTGGTATGCTTTTCCTTGATTTGATTCAAGAAGGAAATATGGGCTTAATAAAAGCCGTTGAAAAATTTGATTATCGAAAAGGCTTTAAATTTAGTACGTATGCAACTTGGTGGATTCGTCAAGCAATTACTAGAGCGATTGCCGATCAGGCAAGAACGATCCGAATTCCCGTTCATATGGTTGAAACAATTAACAAATTAATTCGTGTTCAGCGTCAATTACTTCAGGACCTTGGCCGTGAACCAACTCCAGAAGAAATTGCCGAGGATATGGATTTAACGCCAGATAAAGTTAGAGAAATTCTAAAAATTGCGCAAGAGCCTGTATCTTTAGAAACGCCAATTGGTGAAGAAGATGATTCCCACTTAGGCGACTTCATTGAAGATCAGGATGCCACTTCACCTTCTGAGCATGCTGCCTACGAGCTTCTTAAGGAGCAGCTAGAGGATGTTCTAGATACTTTAACCGATCGTGAGGAAAATGTCCTGCGTCTTCGCTTTGGGCTTGATGACGGGCGTACAAGGACGTTAGAGGAAGTCGGTAAAGTATTTGGTGTTACACGAGAACGTATTCGCCAAATTGAAGCGAAGGCTTTGCGTAAATTAAGACACCCGAGCAGAAGCAAGCGATTAAAAGACTTTTTAGAATAGAAAAAGATTGTCAGAAAATAGTTTACTTCTTACAATGGAAGTAAGCTATTTTTTTTTCGCTGGAATGGACGTGTACCCTTAATGAATGAAACAAGAAAAAAAATTATTGTTAACGAAATAATGAATTGGCGAAAAAATCGCATGCTTCCTGAACATTATTGTGATTTCCTCTTAGCGTTGTATACAGAAGGAAATGAACCGGAAAACATGAGAGAGCCAGCCGCTATTAAAAAAATACATTGGAAAAACCATTATTTATTTTTAATGCTAATTCCGTTAGCTCTATTTTTAATCCATTTTACTGAATTGTCTATTACTTTGCAAATGGCCTTTTCCATATTATTTGTTTTAACTGGAATTATTTTCACTTTTTACTTTTTTAGAAAAGGAATTTTGCTGCAAATTCCTTTAATTGCTTCAGCTTTAATTTTATTATTATCCACCGTTGAATTTATTTCAAGATTATTTCCAGAAAGACTAATAGTCCTTTACATAATAATATTTTTGAACTGTTTTTTATGGTTATTAACTGGCTGGAAACTGAAACTCCCATCCTTTATCATATCTGGAGTTTTGGGAATAATATTAATAGTGATTTCTATATTTGTATATTAAAAAGATTTTTAGAAGTTTTTAAATGTTGAGAAAACAATCATCTCTTTTTACTTAATGAAGTATGGGGAATTTCCTCTTAAATCACTGGATTTTTGTCTAATTTTTGAATTTGCTGTAACAAAGTTGGCCTAAGGGCTTTTCCTTCTACACATTTTGAAGTAGAATAGAGATTGTTTGTATAATCATTTACTTAATATGAGATGTTCTTACATAAGGGAGGTATAAACATGAAAAATCCAGTAATGCCGTACATCTTAATTTTTGCTTTTGGTATCGTTGCAATGTTCCTAATTTCCTTTAAAGGACTTGGTGATGCTGAGCAGCTTGCTATTGAAAGAGAAGGCGGCGGTGAAAAGACGGAAGAAACGGCTGCAGCAAGCCCTGAGGAGATCTATCAAAAGAGCTGTATTGGGTGCCACGGTGATCAATACCAAGGTGCAGTTGGACCAGCTTTAACAGGTGTAGGTGACCATCTATCACAGGATGAGATAGCTGATATTCTTGTTAATGGTAAAGGGGCAATGCCTCCTGGCTTAGTTCCAGCAGATAAAGCAGGCGAAATGGCTGCTTGGCTAGCAGAATTAAAATAAAATAATTTGTTAAACACAAGCTTAAGGGCCTATACATTGGCCTCATTTGAGCGAAATATAAAAAGAGCCCTTTGCATTTGTAAAGGGCTTTTTTTAAGCTGATCTTTTGCCTGTGCATGTTAAGACTTTGCAAAACCTTACTATTTTTAATACTATTATAAAGACAAATTAACTGTGCAAGGAATAGTGGACACATATTTTTTTCTTGAAAAGTGGTGATTAATTGAATACTGAGAAATTATCACAGCGTTTAGAGGCTGTTGCAAATTATATTCCAAATGGGTACAGACTTGCTGATATAGGCTCGGATCACGCATATTTGCCATGCTATGCAGTGAAACGAGGCATGATCCCATTTGCGGTTGCTGGAGAAGTGGCAGAGGGACCGTATCAGTCTGCAAAAGGCCAAGTTGAAGCGGAAGGGTTGAATGACAAAATAAACGTCCGCAAAGGAAATGGGTTACAGGTAATCTCAGAGAGTGAAGTAGATTGTATTACAATTGCTGGGATGGGCGGAGCTTTAATCACGAATATTTTGGAAGAGGGCAAGGAAAAGCTAGGACAGGTAAAAAGATTGATATTACAGCCAAATGTAAGTGCTATTACAATAAGAAGCTGGCTTAATGACAATGGCTGGGTTTTAATTGCTGAAGAAATTCTTGAAGAAGATGAAAAAATTTATGAGATTTTAGTAGCTGAAAAAGGAGATGCAAAGGAAAAAGGTGAGTTTGACCTGCAAACGGAATTATTATTTGGCCCTTTTCTGCTAAAGCAAAAATCTGCAGTTTTTAAAAAGAAATGGCTCGGAGAATTAAAGAATTGGCAAAGAATTTTAGCTCAGCTAGAAAATGCAGCTGCTACAAAGGAAACGATAGAGAAAAAAAATGAACTATTAGAGAAGATAAAGATGGTTGAGGGGGTATTAGGTCATTGAAAAATGTAAATGGACATGAAATCATTCAGCTATTTGAACAGTTTTCTCCAAAGGGCTATTGCCTGGAGGGTGATAAAATTGGTCTGCAAATTGGAAGATTAAATAAGCCAGTTGAAAACGTTATGATTGCACTGGACGTGCTGGAAGAAGTAGTTGATGAAGCAATCGCTAAGAATGTTCAACTCATAATTGCTCACCACCCGCCTATTTTTCGCCCGCTTCAATCAATTGCCACTGATACACCTGCAGGGAAACTGATTGAGAAATTAATTAAGCATGATATCGCTGTCTATGCGGCCCACACAAATTTGGACGTTGCTGCTGGCGGTGTTAACGATATGCTTGCTGAAGCATTGCAGCTAGTTAATACGGAGGTCTTATTTCCTACCTATGAGACCGAATTGAAAAAACTAGTTGTCTTTGTTCCAGAGGATAGTGCTGACGATCTTAAAAAGGCATTAGGAGATGCTGGCGCCGGAGCGATTGGCCATTACAGTCATTGCAGTTTCGAATCATCCGGAATTGGGCAGTTCTTACCAGGTGAAGGAACAAATCCGTTTATTGGCGAGCATGGAAAGCTAGAGTCAGTGAAAGAGCTGAGAATTGAAACGATTTTTCCGGCTCACTTAGAGAAAAGAATCTTAAAAGCCATGTTTCTAGCTCATCCTTACGAAGAAGTAGCCTATGATATTTATAAGCTGGACAATAAGGGTGAAGTATTAGGTCTAGGCAGAATTGGCGAAGTTCAGGAAATGACATTAGGGGAATTCGCAAATCACGTTAAACAAACATTAGATGTGAATGGTGTACGCGTCGTAGGAGATCTTGATTCAAAGGTTAAAAAAGTAGCTGTCCTCGGCGGGGATGGGAATAAATACTTTGCCTCTGCCAAATTTAAAGGAGCCGATGTCTACGTAACGGGTGATATGTATTATCATGTGGCACATGACGCCATGATGATGGGATTAAATATTGTTGACCCAGGACACAATGTCGAAAAGGTGATGAAACAAGGAGTAGCCTTGCAATTGACAAAAATGTGCCAAGAAAAGGGCTATGCCGTTTCAATCTTTGCTTCTGAAATACATACAGATCCTTTTCAATTTGTTTAAGTAAAGTTTTAAAAGAAAGGAGGGCTGCCATTTTAGGCAGCCCTCTTTATTATTTATTTTTAACCTTTGGTAAAATTTTATTTAATGGCACTTTTTTCTCTTTTACCCATGTACTTTCATCATTCGGATTAAATTGTTCAATAAATGAAATGACTTCTTTCGTGATTGGCGTTGGTGTAGATGCTCCTGATGTCACGGCAACGGTTGACGCATTTTTAATCCAGTCGATATTTAACTCAGTTACGTCAGCAATACGATAGGCCTCAGTACCGGCAATTTCTTCTGAAACCTGTGCCAGCCTGTTTGAGTTATTGCTTTTTGGATCGCCGACTACTATAAGTACGTCAGCTTCACCAGCTTGTTCTGCCACAGCCTCTTGACGAACTTGGGTTGCAAGGCATATTTCTTTATGGAATTCAGCATGAGGATATTTTTCTTCAATTTGTTCCATCACATGCTTAACGTCCCATTGGCTCATCGTTGTTTGATTCGTGACAACGATTTTTTCGCTTTGAATATTTAATGCGTTGACATCATCTATCGTTTCTACAAGGTATACATCATGAGGGGCAACTCCTACAGCTCCCTCAGGTTCCGGATGTCCTTTTTTGCCAATGTAGATAATCTTAAAGCCTTCTTTTGTCTTATCCTTAATTAAATCATGGGTTCTCGTAACGTCAGGGCATGTTGCATCAATGGTAATGAGTCCTTTTTGCTTCGCCAATTCCCTCACTTGTGGAGAAATTCCATGTGCTGTGAAAATAACGGTACCTTTATCGACCTTTTCAAGAATTTCTAATCGATTGTTCCCATCCAATGTAATGATTCCCTCTTCTTCAAAGGCATCAGTTACATGTTTGTTATGAACAATCATTCCAAGTATATAAATGGGTCTAGGCAAATTTTTATCGAGTGCAGCATTTCTCGCAATTACCATGGCATCAACAACCCCGTAGCAGTAGCCGCGCGGTGATATTTTAATAATCTCCATGATCAAAGAAACCCCCTTAAGTTTGAATCTATATATGGTGATTAATTATTGTTATTTTAGTTCAAATAGATATATGAACAAATCACGTATACTATTATATCGGACATTTGATAATAATCATACTAAAAGAGAATTCCAAAGGGAGTGTTTCTCATCATGGACATAAAAAAATATTCCGTAAAGCAGCTTGTTTAAACGTAAAGCCTCGGTCTAGAAGTTCCTATATCTCTCTTTTTTTCGCTTTGAATAGGAATTTGTTCAGTTGGTTGAGATGTTCCTTCTTTTTTCTTTGTTTGTTTAGCAGTTTTTTTTGTTTTGGCGGGCTCTTTATTGTCCTTCACTTTCTCTTCCGTGTCATCAGATGAGTTTTTTAATCCTCGATAAAGCTTCCATATCGCTGGAATGTTTTTTACCATTGGCCCATATTGCTGTACCATTGGTCCGAATTGCTGAGCTGTGTTTAATACCTTCTGCGTATTTTCTAAAAAGCCAGTAATAGCTCCCGGATTACTGAGAGTTTTTAGGATTCCCCCTGCACCTGCACCATTACCTCCAGCTGCTCCGGCAGCCCTGCTCGCTGATTGCATCGCTCCTGCCCCGATGCCGCGAGCCTGTTGGTTCCCGCGGCCCAGCAGCTTGGATAGCAAGCCCCCGCCGCCTTGTCTCCCTTGCGGCGGCCCGCCTGGTCCCCTAAATCCTCCGCCTCCACGTCCCATTTGCGGCGGTCCGCCTGGTCCTCTAAATCCTCCGCCTCCACGCCCCATTTGCGGTGGTCCGCCTGGTCCTCTAAATCCTCCTCCAGCCATAGGGGGGAAGGGAGAGGAAGGGGGCCCCATTGGCGGGCGGGAAGGCATTTGATTTTGATAAGGCTGCGGAGGAAATCCTCCTCGATAAGGCGCACTTGGTCCATGAAACATAACATGACCTCCATTCTAATCTCTATTAGTAATAAACTATGCGGAATTAATAAAATGGTTTTAGGACTTTTTTTGATAAATAGGTAAAAATAAAGTTAAAATGATGTTTGAAGCAGGTATAAGTGGTTATTTCATGCAAACTTTATTATAATAACAGGATGATTACATGAATCGACAAATGAGGAGCTATATAAATGAAGGATAATAAGTTTGAACGATATGATTTTAAGACATTTATTTTGGAAGCAGTGAAGGATTTAGGATTTTATGAGCCAACTGAAATCCAAGAAAGATTATTTCCAACTGTATTAAAAGGTGAAAGTGCCATTGGCCAATCACAAACGGGAACAGGAAAAACGCATGCTTATATTTTACCAATATTGCAAAAGGTTGATTTTGAAAAACAGGAAGTACAAGCAGTAATTACGGCACCAACAAGAGAGCTTGCGACCCAAATTTATCATGAAATACTAAAGGTAACAAAGCACTGTCAAGAGGGACAAGAAATTTCGGCACGCTGTTATGTTGGGGGAACAGACAAGCAGAGATCTATTGAAAAGTTAAAAACTCAGCCCCAAGTTGTTGTCGGGACTCCTGGAAGAATTAACGATTTGATTAAGGAACAAGCCTTGTTTGTGCATACAGCCAATATGCTTGTAGTAGACGAAGCAGATCTTATGCTTGATATGGGCTTTATCGAGGATGTGGATCAAATTGCAGCAAGAATGCCTGAAAAGCTGCAGATGCTGATTTTTTCCGCAACCATTCCAGAAAAATTAAAGCCGTTTCTTAAAAAGTATATGGAAAATCCAAAATACATTCAAATCGAGCCTGAACAAGTAACAGCAGCGAAAATAGAGCATTGGATTATGCCATCCCGCCATCGCAATAAAGTGAACCTTGTACATGATGCATTAACTTTATTTAATCCCTATTTAGCCATCGTTTTTGCAAATACGAAGAAAATGGCAGATGAAGTAGCTGATTCCTTAATTAAAAAAGGATTGAAAGTGGGCCGTATTCACGGGGATCTGAATCCTCGCGAGCGCAAAAAAATGATGAAGCAAATAAAAGATCTGGAATTCCAATATATTGTTGCCACTGATTTAGCTGCTAGAGGGATTGATATTCAAGGAATCAGTCACGTTATTAACTATGAATTGCCTTCTGATTTAGATTTTTATATTCACCGTGTTGGGAGAACAGCCCGTGCAGGCAATTCTGGTATTGCACTTACAATTTATGATACACCCGATGAGGATGCACTAAATCGTCTTGATAAAATGGGGATCGAATTCCGCCATGTTGATCTGCAAAAAGGGGAATGGGCAGATTTAGGCAAGAGAAATAAACGCAAAAGCCGTCAGAAGCAAACGGACGAAATTGATAAACAGGCACAGTCGATGATTCAAAAGCCTAAAAAGGTAAAGCCTGGATATAAAAAGAAAATGCAAACTGAAATAGAAAGCTTCAAAAAACGCCAAAAGAGATTACAGCGTAAAAAATAGATTACAAAGGGAGAGAGGAAATCATTATGTTGAAAATTGGTTCACACGTATCAATGAGTGGAAAGGACATGCTCTTAGCTGCCAGCAAGGAAGCGATATCCTATGGGTCAAATACGTTTATGATATATACGGGCGCCCCTCAAAATACGAGAAGAAAAAAAATCGAGGATTTGAATATTGAAGCCGGTATTGCGCATATGGAGGCAAACGGAATATCCGATATTGTTGTCCATGCACCTTATATTATTAATATTGGAAATACCGAAAATCCGAATACTTTTGAGCTAGGGGTTAATTTCTTAAGGACAGAAATTGATCGTACAGAGGCAATCGGGGCAAAACAAATCGTTTTACATCCAGGTGCTCATGTTGGAGCAGGGACAGAGGCCGGAATTAAGAAAATTGTGGAAGGGCTTAATGAAGTTTTAAAAGGAGACGAAAAGGTCCAAATCGCTCTTGAAACGATGGCTGGAAAAGGCTCCGAATGTGGAAAATCTTTTGAGGAGCTAGCAATGATCATAGACGGGGTTAATTATAATGACCATCTTTCCGTCTGTTTCGATACTTGTCATACACATGATGCCGGCTATAACATTGTTGAAGACTTCGATGGGGTATTAGAACAATTTGATCGGATCATTGGGCTTGACCGTTTGAAGGTATTGCATATTAACGATAGTAAAAATGAGCGCGGGATGCGTAAGGATCGCCATGAGAATATTGGCTTTGGCCATATCGGCTTCAAAGCATTAAATTATATCGTCCATCATCCACAGTTGAAAGACATTCCAAAAATTCTTGAGACGCCTTTCGTGGGAGAGGATAAAAATAATAAAAAAGCTCCATATAAGCATGAAATTGAAATGCTGAAAGCTAAAGAATTTAACGATAATCTTCAAGACCTCATTATGCAGGGATAAATTAATTTAAAATAAAGAAAAAGCTGTGAAATCATTCGCAGCTTTTTTCTAATGGAAAAAATCTTTAGTTATTTCGTAAGCTGAATAAACAATTGGTTAACTTGTCTAGCCGTTTCCGGACCAGCTAGTTTCGCGATTTCTTTAATTAATTTAGAACGCTCGGCATCATTAAAAATATTAATGCTTTTTCCACGCAGATAAGCTGCGATTTTACTCGCTTGCTGCTTTGTAATTGAGATTTGGAATTGGTCTCCATATTTTAATAATTCATCGGCAGTAATATTGGTTATTTTATGATTGATGATATTTTCAAAGATCTTCATCTCTCATCACTCCTCCGTAGTACTTTATGAAGGAAATAGGCATTATGTGACTGCGAATTACTAATTAAAGGAAGATGGCTTGTTTCTTTACAAATATTTTTTCTTCCTGTATACTAACTTTTGTTAAATCGGAATGATTCTTAATTTAAAAAGGTGATAGCAAATGGAGGCACATGATAAGCCTATTATAAATATCAATCAATTATCTTACCGGTATGAAAAAGAAAATGTGCTGGAAGATATTAATTTATCGATAAATAAAGGGGCATTTCTAGGAATTGTTGGTCCAAATGGTTCAGGGAAATCCACTTTATTAAAGCTCATTCTAGGGCTGCTTAAAACGCAAAAAGGTGAAATTCAGTTGTTTGGCCAAGATATAAGCAAATTTAAGGATTGGCACAAAATTGGCTTTGTTTCGCAAAAAGCAAACTCATTTAACACCGGTTTTCCAGCAACCGTATATGAAGTGGTTGCTAGTGGATTGACGAAAAAGCTTGGTCTTTTTAAGATTATGAAAATGGAGCACAAGCAAAAAGTTATAAAAGCGATCGACTCAGTCGGACTTCTTCCTTTTCTAAAACGCAATATTGGGGAGCTTTCTGGAGGCCAGCAGCAGCGTGTATTCATAGCAAGAGCTTTAGTAAGCAATCCGAAACTAATGATTTTAGATGAGCCTACTGTGGGAGTTGATGCACAAAATGTGCAATCCTTTTACGAAATGCTCGATAATCTAAATAAAGAATTAGGAATTACACTTCTTTTAGTCACGCATGATATTGGCGTTATATCTGATAAAGTTACTCATGTTGCTTGTTTAAATAAGCATTTACATTTTCATGGGGAAACGAATGAGTTTGAACAGTTGAAAATGGAGGAGATGTCTGATTTTTATGGTCATGATATTCATATCCTGACACATAATCATGATCACCATCACCACCAGCATGGAGGAGCAGGGCAATGCTAGCGGGGATACTACAATATGAATTTTTGCAAAATGCCTTTTTAACGGGAATTATTATTGGAATCATTGCTCCATTATTAGGTGTTTTTATCGTTGTTCGAAGGCTATCACTTATTGCCGATGCTTTAAGCCATGTTACCCTTGCTGGGATCGCAGCAAGTCTCTATCTCGAAAGGAAAATAACGGGATTAAGCGGATTGAATCCCATTTATATGGGGATGGCTTTTTCTGTGACAGGGTCCTTGTTTATTGAAAAGCTAAGATCTGTATATAAGCATTATCAAGAGCTGGCTATCCCAATTATATTATCCGGAGGGATTGGGATCGGGGTTATATTTATTTCTCTTGCAGATGGATTTAATACAGATTTATTTAGTTATTTATTTGGGAGTGTCAGTGCGGTAAGCCGTGTTGATTTATGGACGATTATCATTATTAGCATTCTCGTCATATCAATGATTTTTCTTCTTTACAAAGAATTATTCTTACTTTCTTTTGATGAAGAACATGCAAAGGCTTCTGGGATCGCTGCAAAATGGGTGCATTTTATTTTTATCGTCATGGTTGCACTTGTGATTGCTGCTTCGATGCGCATTGTGGGGATTCTGCTAGTTTCTTCTTTAATGACCTTGCCGGTCGCAGCGAGTATTCGCATTGCAAAAGGCTTTAAACAAACGATCTTTTATTCAGTATTATTTGGCGAAACTTCCGTACTAGGCGGCCTCACACTCTCTTATTATTTAGATTTAGCCCCAGGCGGAACAATCGTTATGATCGCAGTCTTTATTTTGATCCTAACGATCTTGTTCAAGAAATTCACAACTAACATATAACATAGAGTTCATTTTTAAAGAGGTGAATGAAGTGGATATCAATGAAGCCTTGCAGCTTTTAAAGGAAAAGGGCTATAAACATACAGGAAAAAGAGAAGAAATGCTGCAGTTTTTTGCAAATAGCAATAAATATTTAACTGCACGGGATGTTTTGACATGGATGAAGGATGATTATCCTGGATTAAGCTTTGATACGATTTATAGAAATTTATCTTTATTTGTCGAGCTTGGCATTTTTGAAATGACGGAGCTTTCAGGGGAGAAGCATTTTCGTTATACTTGCGCACATGAACATCATCATCATCATTTTATATGTATGGATTGCGGGAAAACGAAAGAAATTGACACATGTCCAATGCAGGAGCTGCAGGACAATTTAAAGGGCTATGATATTTCCGGACATAAATTTGAAATATATGGCCGCTGCCCGGAATGTGTCAGTTAAAGGCTAAATAAAAACGGCTTAACGCCGTTATTTATTTAGCCTCTTTTAACCATTTATCTACCCATTCGTTTGCTTCCATCCAGTTATTAACACGAATGACGCCAGGAGGAATTGGATCCTGGTTATACGGCGTATCAAATAATATTACAGGAATTTGACATTCCTCGTGGATCATTACAGCATTATCATGTTTATCTTCGAAAAAGATATCGACTTTATAATCCTTTGCTGCCTGCACCTTATAATGTGTGCCAATTAAATCAATATGATGAAAGGACAAAGCATGCTCCAAAAACCACTTTTCTGTCAGTTCCATTAAATGAGAGCCTCTGGCACTAATGAAAAATAACTCATGCTCGTTTTCCCATTTATTTAATACCTCTTTTGCCCCCTTAGCGAGCGGTGAAGCAGCATATATAGCCGGCTCACTTTCAGCAAACCAATGTGCAAATTCTTCCTTTGTAATGTCTACTAAATGGGTAAGATCGTATTGTTTGACATCATTTAAAGTAATATTTAATTGAAAGGCTTTATTTAAAAATGGGATCAATGAAGATGGACATGAAACTGTCCCATCAATATCAATTCCAAAACGCTTTTTCATACATAATACTCCCCTTTAAACAAATTCTCCTATATCTTATCAGAAGAGTGTAACGGACTAAAGGCATTTAGTAAAAAACATGGGACATAGTAAAACATTAACATTTTTAAAATGGCGATTTTCGTAAACAATATTAATGCTCCAAAAAAAATGCTTTTACGGGAATCGAAAGAGCTTTGTGCCCATTTCAAAAGCTTCGCTCCGAAATGATGCAAATAAATCTTTGTTTCCTTAGAAAGTCAGGCTGCAACATGGAAAACGAATGTTTCCATATTTGAAAGCGAGGGATTAAGATGGCAGATCAAGAACGTGATTACGAGGATTATGATCTTCGTCATAGCGAGAACATTGGCGATAAAGACCAATATGGAGCTGCGGATTATAATGAAGAAACCTCTGCTGAGATTGCTGCACCTATTTCATTTGACAGGGGTAGAACAAATACAATAAGTGAGAGAGATAATGAAACGGAAACAGCGGGTAGAGGAATGGGAATTGCTGCATTAGTTCTTTCCATTATCTCTTTGTTCGTATTCCCAGTCTTATTTGGAGCAACAGGTATTGTACTTGGGTTCATTGCACGGCGCCGGGGAGCTTTAAGCTTAGGAAGCTGGGCAATTGGAATAGGGGTAATATCCATTATTGTCGGGATGTTTATCCTTCCATTTTTTTAACATGAAAGAAGAGAGTGACTTTGTCACCCTCTTCTTAATTTATTACACTGTTTCAGCATTCTTTTTTTCTTCGTCTTGTTTAGCAAAGTATTCAGCGGCAATTTTGTCGATTTCAATTTTTAATTCGTCGACCATTGTTTCTTCAGGGACTTTCCGGACAATTTCCCCTTTACGGAATAGGAGCCCTTCCCCTCTAGCTCCGGCAATACCGATATCTGCCTCGCGTGCTTCACCCGGCCCGTTTACCGCACATCCAAGGACTGCCACTTTGATTGGAGCTTTGATTTTCTGAATATATTCTTCTACCTCATTCGCAATGCTTATTAAATCAATTTCAATTCTGCCGCATGTTGGACAGGAAATTAATGTTGCAGCATTAGAAGATAGTCCGAATACCTTTAATAATTCACGTGCTACCTTAACTTCTTCAACAGGGTCCGCACTTAAAGAAATACGAAGAGTGTTTCCAATTCCTTTATTGAGAATGACACCGAGACCTGCCGCACTTTTCACAGTTCCTGCAAATAGCGTGCCTGATTCTGTAATTCCAAGATGGAGCGGGTAATCAAATGCCTTTGCTGCCTTTTCATATGCTTCAATAGCTAAATTGACATCAGACGCCTTCATCGAAACAATAATATCATGGAAATCTAGATCTTCAAGAATTTTAATGTGGTGAAGGGCACTTTCAACCATTCCATCCGCAGTTGGATAACCGTATTTTTCTAGAATCTTCTTCTCTAGTGAGCCTGCATTGACTCCGATGCGGATAGGTATCCCTTTTTCTTTTGCAGCCTTTACAACAGCCTCTACCTTTTCGCGCTTTCCGATATTTCCAGGATTGATTCTAATTTTATCAGCTCCGCCTTCAATGGCTTTCAGAGCAAGCTTATAGTCAAAATGAATATCGACAACGAGCGGTATGTTAATTTGTTTTTTTATTTCTGCAATCGCGTTTGCAGCCCTTTCATCCGGACAAGCTACACGTACGATCTGACAGCCAGCTTCCTCTAAACGTTTAATTTCAGCTACAGTAGCCTGAACATCATGCGTTTTAGTTGTCGTCATGCTTTGGATAAACAACTCGTTGCTGCCGCCAATCGTTAATGGTCCAACCTTGACTGGACGCGTTTTTGTACGATGTATAATTTCACTCAATGGAGATTCGCTCCTTCTATTAACAGTTCTTAATGATGCTTTTTTTTATCCATTGCTATTGTATCAATGTTTCATTGATATTGACAAGAATGACGGTTATCCAGCTGTGGTAAATTTTATAGTTAGTTACGATAATCAGGAAACTTATAAGTGTAACCGGATTTAATTTTTTCCGGACTTAAGCCATTATTTAATAGTTTAAAATCAGCAATGACTTTGGAAATGGAAACAGAAAGTGGAGAATTTATGTTTTTTTCTACAAGCGATAAGACTGTATCACCTGATGATACTTTTTTTTCAAAATAGGGCAATGAAGTTTCATTCACCGCCATCGCTTCAATAACTGGTTCATCCACAGCAGGAAGAGGAAGAGTTCCCTTTGTCAGGTCAAAATAGATTACATAAATTACGAGGACTGATAGCAGAAAAAGGGCAAGACGTTTCATATAGGAAAACCTCCGGAATAAATGAGATGTTTACCTAATATGTATGCTTGTACTAAAAAAATAGAACTTTAGTCGGGAAAATTAATGGAAACATTACCATCTCTTTACAAAGCCTTAATATTCCTCTGCCATAATGAAATAAATTTTGGAAGGGGGAAATTATTTGTTAATGGGGAAGATCCAAGCTGCAACAAGAACATTATTGGCAAAAATTACTCTGCAAACAAGGCTGCTTGTTCTAATATTAGGTTTGCTCCTTTTTACCGTATCATCAGTAGCTTATATCTCTTACGTAAAATCAAAGGATACGGCCGTAAATTTAATAGAACAGCGATTGCTTAAAGAAGTAAAATCGATTTATGATCTATCTCAAAATCTCATGCTTATCTATGTAGGCAATGAGGAATATTTTAATAAAAAAATGAATCAAGTGATAAAAAGCCAGGATGCCGGGTTTGCACAGGATGGGCTAAGCGGGAGCTTTTTCTTAGTTAATGAAAAAGGAGCCACTCCATTCCAAATTAGTAAAAATACAAAAATCCAATTTTCCGAATCAACCATTGATGAAATAATGAATAAACAAAATGGGCTCATTCATCAAAATATTGGCGGAGAGGATTACACGATTTCATTTCAGTCCATTCAGGAGCTAAAAGGAATTTATGTCATTGCTATCCCGCAAAGTCAATATTTAAAAGAAGTGAATGAAATGGCTAAATACATAATAATTGCAGTCATTATCAGTCTTTCTATTACCTCAGTTATTGTTATTTTATTAGTAAGAAATTTAACAAGTCCATTATCAAGGCTGAGAGAGGTTATGAAGGAAGCACGGAATGGAAATTTAGATATTCAAGTAAAAGCGAATACTACAACACCCGAAATTACCTCTCTTATCAAAAGTTTCGATGCAATGATTAAACAAATGAGCTCGCTTTTATCTAAAATAACAGCCACTACTCGGGATTTATCAGAAACAGGCGGGGATCTCCAGCAAATATCCGGTGAGGTAATGGTGGAAAACGAGCAGTTGATGAGGGCGATTCAAATTGTGAAAATGGGGGCTGAACAAACGGCCAGCAGTTCAGATGATAGTATCCAAATGTTTCAAAGTATGCGAGATGCCATCAATGATATTTTTGAACAAATGAAGGAAATTATGAATAAAACACAATCCATGAATGAATCAGCCCATGATGGAGAATCGAGTGTTGAGAATCTTATTCAAGCTTTTAATCACTTGAGCGATGAATTCAAAACTGTTTCTGCAACCGTCCAGGAGGTGAAGGAACATTCAGCATCCATTGCTGAAGTTGTTACGTTTATCCAACAGATGGCAGGGCAAACTAAGCTTTTGGCATTAAATGCCGCCATAGAAGCAGCAAGGGCAGGAGAAGCGGGCAGCGGCTTTGCAGTAGTGGCAAATGAAGTTAGGAATTTAGCAGAGCAATCTTCACAAGCAACAGAGGAAATAAAGCATACTATTGAAAAAATGGAGCTAATCTCTCTGAAGGCTTCGAATGAATTCGAGGAAATGCTTGTTCATTTTCAATCACATCTTGAAACGGCAACAATCAGCAGGAAATCCTTTGATGTGTTAATGCGCGAAATCGCCGCTGTAAGTGAAATGATTCGTCATGTGCAGGGTAAATTAGTTGGATTGAATGATACCCTTCCTAAGATGGAATCTGTAACTGAAAACTTCGTCTCAGTCTCACAGGAAACCTTTGCAAGCGCAGAACAGGTCGTTGAAGCATCGCAAAAACAAATGATAAAAATGAGGAAGAACCATGAGTCTGGTGAAAAACTGAAGGAACTCTCGCAATCACTTGCAGAGCTTAATGAAGAGTTTCGATATTCGCAAAGCGTCCGATAATAAAAGCAAAAAAATAAAACGCGCTAGGTGCACGTTTTATTTTTTAGCTTTTGGCTGAGGGATTTCTTTAATAGTTAAGAACAGAATGATATACGCAACAAGCCAATTTAGCAGAGCCCCATTTGGCACCGCCGTCTGAAGACTGTCCATAATGGTGAAAAAGATAGTCGGCAGTGTGACGCTATAGGCTGCTAGCCGCCAAGTATGCCGATATTGAATATTTCTATTAAGCATTTTTTTCAAAAGCAAGCCAAGTAAGGCAAGGAACGAAACCTCGATAAATTTCGCTCCGCTAGCAAAAATAAGAATAACGACTCCTAATAACGGAATAATGATCGCAAGCGAGGAGTTTACAGTAGCAAGAATCTCTAGCAAATCATCATTTGTAATCGAAATATCACTAAACATGGAATACGGCAATGATTGAATCTGCCCTCCAGCGATAAAATAGGCACTATTTTGCAAGATCGCAATCGTATTTCTGCTATTGTTTAAATCACCTGTGTCTACTGTTCCGGTTGAATCGAAAATAATCGTAAAATTCTCCTTGTTGAGAATAACAGGGGCTTTATGATCAGAATGAAGCTCCCCATTTTCAATTTGAAATGGAGGAAGTTCAGAATCAAGGCTTTTTTCTACTTCATTGACTCCATTTACCAGTCCGGAACTTAAGAAGTAAACGGATGGAAGGATAGAAATGAAGGTAAGAAAAAAGACATATAGGATTGTTTTTCCAATCCCCTGAAATCGAAAACTAGCAATGTCCCTTGGAGAATAAAGACTTTTAAATAATTGTTTGAAAATATTCATTTAGACCACCCTTAGAAAAGTTCATCATATAATTTTAACTTGCTTAAATCATCTGTACAAGTTTTAAATATATATTTAGTTTTCTGAAAAGTCATTTGTAACCATTGTACAAAAAGAGAATTAAGGAATATTATTATTTTTAATGGGAAATGTATATGAGTGGAGAAGCATTTTAATTGAAACGATTATCCAATTTTGGTAATCTTAAAATGTAACCATAAAGAATGATTCTAATTTCAGAATTATAAGAAATTTAGAGTTATTTGAGTGGGAAACTATATGTACATAGGAGGAAATAAAAATGGCATTTGAATTACCACAATTACCTTATGCTTATGATGCTTTAGAACCGAATATTGACAAGGAAACGATGAATATTCACCACACTAAGCACCATAACACATACGTAACAAACTTAAATAACGCTTTAGAAGGAAATGAAGAGCTTCTTTCTAAATCAGTTGAAGAAGTGATTGCAGACTTAGATGCTGTTCCGGAAGCTGCACGTACAGCAGTTCGCAATAACGGCGGCGGACATGCAAACCACTCTTTATTCTGGCAAGTCATTTCTCCGAATGGCGGCGGTGAGCCAACTGGAGCATTAGCTGATGCTATTAACAGTAAGTTCGGAAGTTTTGAAAGCTTTAAAGATGAATTTGCTAAAGCTGCTACTACACGTTTCGGTTCTGGCTGGGCATGGCTTTCAGTAAATAATGGCGAGCTTGAAGTATCAAGCACACCAAATCAAGATTCTCCATTAATGGAAGGCAAAACGCCTATTCTTGGTTTAGATGTTTGGGAGCATGCTTACTATTTAAATTATCAAAACCGCCGTCCGGATTACATCGGTGCATTCTGGAATGTTGTAAACTGGGATGAGGTTTCAAAACGCTACACAGCAGCGAAATAATATGCATTTAACAGCACGGCAGGGATATACTTGCCGTGTTTTTTATTAAGGTGGTATAAGTGTACAAGCTTTGTTAGAAACTACCCTTTAGAGACAAAGGGGAGTTTTTTTATGAGTAAGGTTAAAAAGTTGATCGGTGAAGTTGATTTAACGAAGGATTTGGGGCTGCTGCTTATTATCGGGGGTCTATATTCTTTAAGTATCGCCCTGTCTAATACATTTGTGAATATTTATCTATGGAAGCAGTCAGGTGATTTTAAGGATTTAGGTTTGTATAATCTTACCGTTGTTGTTATTCAGCCGTTAACGTTTATTCTGGCAGGCAGGTGGGCAAAGAAAGTAGATCGCGTAATTGTTCTCCGGATTGGCGTTATCTTCCTTGCCGCCTTTTATTTAACGGTTTTAATTATAGGGACACAAGCATCCAAGTTTTTGCTGCTTCTCGGTGCATTGCTTGGAATCGGATATGGTTTTTATTGGCTTGCATTTAATGTTTTAACGTTTGAAATTACCGAACCGGAAAATCGCGATTTTTTTAACGGCTTTCTTGGGATTTTATCTTCTGTTGGAGGAATGATTGGTCCAATAGCAGCGGGCTTAATTATTTCTAAGTTAGAAAAATTCACAGGATATACAATCATCTTCGGAACATCATTAGCCCTTTTTTCTTTGGCCGTATTTTTAAGCTTTTTTATTAAAAGGAGGCCGGCAAAAGGAAGGTATTATTTTAGAAGAATATTAGCAGAGCGAAAAAATAATAAGGATTGGCAGCTAATCACGAATGCTCACTTCTTTCAAGGGCTGCGGGAAGGCACATTTGCATTTGTCATATCGGTTTTTGTCTTTATTTCAACAGGCAGTGAACTTGCCTTAGGGACATATGGATTGGTCAACTCAGGCGTTTCATTTATTGCGTACTATTTTGTTTCTAGGCTCCTGAAGAAACAGTCCCGTAAAAGGGCTATCTTAGTAGGCGGTTCAATATTGTATTTGGCGATATTCCTGATTATCTTTGATATCAGTTACTCCAAACTTCTCATGTATGCAGCCATTATTGCAATCGCCTATCCTCTTCTGCTCGTTCCTTATATTTCGATGACGTATGATGTGATTGGAAAGGGATGGAGGGCTGCTGAAATGAGAATCGAATATATCGTTGTCAGGGAAATCTTCTTGAATTTGGGCAGGATCTTCTCAATCCTGTGCTTTCTGGGAGCAGTCATCTTTTTCAATGAGGAAAAAAGCATTCCGATTCTACTGCTATTCCTTGGCGCTGGCCACTCTATTATATTTTTCTTCGTCAGAAAGATACAGCTACAATCTCCGTAAGGGAAGAGCAGCCTCTTCCCTTTTTCCTATTAACAAATATTGCATTAGCTTTCCGTATGTTCTTCCTAGAATAATTTACTGATTTCTTATAGAATGGGATTAGTGAAATAGAAAGTTTGTTACAAAAGGAAGTGTCTATATAAATTGAATAAAAAGAAAAAGAAGAAAAAATCTCATGTTCCCGTCAGGCTGAACATTTTATTTTTTATTGTGTTTTTATTATTTTCTGTTCTCGTTCTTCGGCTAGGCTTTGTGCAAATAGTGTATGGTGACGATTATAGGCGGGAAATTGAGCGGACAGAGGATGTTACGGTTAATAACCCAGTACCTAGGGGGAAGATGTTTGATCGGACAGGCAAAGTGATTGTAGATAATACCCCGCAAAATGCCATTACGTACACAAATCGCGGGGCAAAGCAGGCGGAGATGCTAGATGTTGCCGAGAGACTTGCTAACCTTATCGAAAAAAATACGGATAAAGTGCAGGAGAGAGATAAAAAGGACTATTGGATCCTCAATAATAAAGACCGAGCTGATGAAAAAGTATCTGAAAAGGAAATTGATAAATTAAAAGAAAAGTTCGAAGGCAAAGAACTTGATAAGGCGATTTATCGCTTGACCGTAGATCGTGTCACGGATGAAGAGTTAAACGAACTCACAGATAAAGATTTAGAGATTCTTGCGATTTATAGAGATTTTACAAGCGGGTATGCATTAACGCCACAAATTGTTAAGAACAAAGATGTAACACCAGAGGAGTTTGCTGTTGTCAGTGAAAATCTTCAGCTTCTCCCAGGCGTAGATACGACAACGGACTGGGAAAGAGCTTATGCCTTTGGTTCAACCTTAAGATCAGTTCTTGGAAAAATAACCGATTCCGATGAAGGTTTGCCTGCTGAGCAGCTTGACTATTATTTAGCAAGAGATTATAGCCGTAATGACCGTGTAGGGAAGAGTTATATTGAAATGCAATATGAAGATGTGCTGCACGGCCAAAAGGCTAAAGTGAAAAATGTCACGGATAAAGCAGGTAATGTCCTTGAGACTATTCCAATTACAGAGGGCAAAAGAGGAATGGACCTCGTTCTAAGCATTGATATGGATCTTCAAGTTGCGGTCGAAAAGATTCTTGAAGAAGAATTGCAAACCGCGAAAGCAAAGCCCGCAACTGCTTTGCTTGATAGAGCTTATGTTGTCCTAATGGATCCTCATACGGGTGAAATTATGACAATGGCCGGAAAGAGAATTGTTAAGGATGAGAGAACGGGAAAAAGCGAAATGCAAGATGATGCATTAGGAAATATAACAACAAGTTACAACGTTGGTTCGACCATTAAGGGGGCAACAATCCTAACAGGTTATAAAACAGGTGTTATTAGACCAAACACGTCTTTTTATGATACTCCCATATTAATTAGCAGAACCCCTCCAAAGAAATCATGGAAAAACCTTGGAACGATGAATGATATTAATGCACTCAAATATTCTTCCAACGTTTATATGTTTCATACCGCAATCAGGATCGGTGAAGGGACCTACATTCCTAATGGCCCACTTCCGTTAAAATTAGATAAAGGATTTGCTTCGTTTAGGGATTCATTTGCACAATTTGGATTAGGAGTTCGTACAGGGATTGATCTACCGAATGAGACACTAGGTTTTAAAGGTATTTACGGAAAAACATCTGGACTTTTACTCGATTTTTCGATTGGTCAGTTTGATACGTACTCTAATATGCAATTAGCACAATATGTCTCTACCATTGCAAATGGAGGAAATCGCATGGAACCCCATATTGTCAAGGAGATTCGTGAACCTCTACTTGAAAACAATGAGTTAGGGCCAATTGTCCAAGAAATTCAGCCTAAAGTACTTAATTATGTAGATGCTGAACCAGAATGGTTTGACCGTGTCCAACTAGGATTCAAGAAGGTTTATCAAGAGCAAGGCGGAACTGCATACGGCTATTTCGGCCAGAAAACCTATAATCCAGCAGGGAAGACTGGTACAGCAGAAGCCTTCTATGACGGACCTGAACGTAAAAAGTTTGGTAAAGAACCACCTGAAGTAATAAACTTAAGTCTTGTTGGATATGCACCTGAAGATAATCCTGAAGTTGCCATGGCTGTGATCGTTCCATGGGCATACCAAGGAGGCAGAGGTCATTCTGCCAATTTAATCATCGGTCAAAGAGTCATGGACACGTATTTTGAATTAAAGAAACAGCGGCAAATGGGGAATACTGTCGAGAATGACACAAAAGATATCGAAAATAGTGAAGTAAATGAAGGCGAATAAACTGAATAAAAGATTAGATAAAGCCTGTCACAGTGTTGTGGCAGGCTTTTTTCTGTGTGAAAAACAAAATTGTCGTTGGATTCAGCAGAACTTGTCCTTGATGTACGAAGTAATCACCAGCGCAGAGAAATGAAGCCAACGACATTTACATACTAGGTAGGAAGTAGGTCCTCATAATTCGACAAATTTACACATCATTTATATCGATTTACATAACCTTTACAATCCGTTAAAACCGTATTTACAGTCATACATTATTCTAATACATGTAGGAAATAATGAAACAAAACACTTAGGGGGAATAAAGAAATGAAAAGCTTTAAGTACTTATCACTATCAGCAATGATTGGGGCAGTGCTGGCATTCACAGCAGCTTGTGGTACAGCAGATGAGGGAACAACTAACGGTTCTCAAGCTGGAACTGAAGGAACAAAGACAGAACAAGCCGGTGAAGCAAATAAGCAACTTCAAGGTGAAATAAATATCGACGGTTCATCTACAGTATTTCCAATCATGGAAGCTGTCGTTGAAGAGTTTGGAATGGAACAGCCTGGAGTAAAAGTTTCTGTTGCTTCCTCTGGTACTGGCGGCGGATTTAAAGCATTTATTGCTGGAACTACAGATTTCAGTAATGCATCTCGTCCAATTAAAGATGAAGAAAAAGCTCAGCTTGAAGAAAAAGGCATCGCCTATACAGAATTTAAATTAGCAAATGATGGTTTATCGGTTGTTGTGAACAAAGACAACACTTGGGTTGATCATTTAACAGTTGATGAGTTAAAGAAAATGTGGTTAGAAGACGGCACAGTTAAGAAATGGTCTGATATTCGTCAAGGATGGCCAGAAGAAGAAATTAAATTCTATTCACCAGGTACAGATTCTGGAACTTTCGATTATTTTGATGAAGTGATTCTAGAAGATCAGCCACTTGTAGAAAAAGCAACACTTTCTGAAGATGACAACGTTCTTGTACAAGGGGTTGCAGGTGACAAAAATGCAATTGGCTACTTCGGGTATGCTTACTATGCTGAAAACAAAGACAAGTTAAAAGTAGTGCCTGTTGATGGTGGAAATGGTCCAGTAGAACCAACGAATGAAACAGTTGAAAGTGGAGAATATGCGCCTTTATCACGCCCGCTTTTCACATATGTTAAAAATGAATCAGTGAAGAAAGAAGAAGTATATGAGTTTGTGAAATTTACACTTGAAAATGCTGCAGTACTTTCTGAAGATGTAGGTTACGTAAAATTAAAGGATGAAGATTACAAAAAGGCTCTAGAAACTTTGGAAGGTCTTAAGTAAAATCCAAAACTTAATGGTGGGAAGCGCGATATGAGTGCTTCTCATCTTGTGTTGCGGATGAGGGGGGAATTAACTTTGTCATCACAAAAGTCATCGGTATCGTTTTCTGTACAGGAAATGATTCAAGCAAAAAAACAAAAGAAAAACGCAAATGCATCAATAGAAAAGCTCATGCCAATCATATTATTACTGACAGCGGCTGTTTCAGTGTTAACTACTCTTGGCATTGTGCTTACTTTGATCGTTGAAACATTTACTTTCTTCGGGAAAGTGTCCGTTATAGAATTTCTAACAGCCCAAAAATGGTATCCATTCTCTTCAACTCAGGGGTCATACGGAGTTCTGCCGTTAGTAATGGGTACGTTAAAAGTAACGATTATTGCTGCCATTGTAGCTGTCCCAATCGGATTAGCTTCGGCCATTTTTTTGAGTGAGTATGCTTCAGACAAAACTCGGAGAATTATTAAACCGATATTAGAAGTTTTAGCAGGGATCCCTACTATTGTTTATGGCTTTTTTGCCTTAACATTTGTTACTCCTATATTGAGAGAATGGATTCCTTCCTTGGAAATCTTTAATGCATTGAGTCCAGGGATCGTCATTGGCATCATGATTACTCCGATGATTGCGTCCTTGTCCGAAGATGCGATGTCCTCCGTTCCAAATTCAATGAGAGAAGGAGCTCTTGCATTAGGTTCAACTAAGCTAGAAGTATCCTTTAAGGTCGTGCTGCCAGCGGCTATTTCAGGGATTATCGCTTCTATTGTCCTTGCTGTTTCCAGGGCAATTGGCGAAACGATGATTGTTGCTGTTGCAGGCGGTTCAACACCTAGTATGAATTGGGATGTGACAAGTTCCATTCAAACAATGACAGCCTATATCGTTCAAGTAAGCCAAGGTGATGCGGGCTACGGAACGACAATCTATTACAGCATTTATGCTGTTGGATTTACACTGTTCTTGTTTACGTTATTAATGAACTTATTTGCCCAATTTATCTCTCGACGTTTCAGGGAGGAATATTAAATGAAATTAGTAAACTCTGCTTCAATGGTTAAACGATTGAAACCGAGGCTTGCCATAAACTTCTTATTTAAATGTTTATTTTTAATGGCAACACTGTTTGGCTTGCTTGTCCTAGGAATTTTACTATATCGGATATTCACTCAAGGAATTGCCTATCTTGATTTGCAGTTTTTACAAAGCTTGCCATCACGAAAACCTGAGCAGGCTGGTGTTAAAACGGCACTAATTGGTACAATTTGGCTTATGGGGGTCGTAGCACCTGTTTCATTATTATTAGGTGTTGGTACAGCGATTTATTTAGAAGAATATGCAAAGAAAAACCGGTTTACACGATTTATCCAAATTAATATCTCCAATCTAGCTGGGGTACCTTCCATTGTATTCGGACTATTAGGATTGACTATTTTCGTTCGTGCACTTGCATTAGGAACAAGTGTATTAGCTGCAGGATTAACGATGAGTTTATTAGTTCTTCCTATTATTATCGTTGCTTCTCAAGAAGCGATTCGATCTGTTTCCAAGGAATTAAGAGAAGCTTCTTTTGGAATGGGTGCGACAAAATGGCAAACGATTGTTAATGTAGTGTTGCCAGCAGCTGTTCCTGGAATATTAACAGGCGGAATCCTTGCATTATCGAGAGCTATTGGGGAGACGGCTCCACTTGTTGTACTTGGGTTGCCATTGTTCCTTGCATTTCTGCCAAAGTCTGTTTTCGATATGTTCACGGTTTTGCCAATGCAAATTTATAACTGGACCGGTAGACCACAGGCTGAATTCCAGTCATTAGCTGCTGCAGGAATTATGGTCCTGCTCTTTATGTTAATAATCATGAATTCAATTGCTGTATTAATTCGGAATAAATTCTCAAAACGATATTAATGAAAGTGGATGAAGGGGGAACTCAGGTATGAATGCAACATTAGAAAAGCAAAGAATGAGTCTTGTTCAAGGCAAAGATTCTGTTTCAGAATTAACATCAAAAAATATAGTCTATAAAACCAATCAGCTTAATTTATGGTACGGGGAAAACCATGCGCTGAAAAATATAAATTTAGACATTTACGAAAATGAAGTGACAGCCATTATTGGTCCATCTGGATGTGGAAAATCTACGTATATTAAAACGTTGAACCGAATGATTGAACTAGTGCCAATTGTCAAAACATCAGGTACAATATCTTATAGAGGCAGAAATATTTTTGATAAATCATATGGAGTAGAAGAATTACGCACGAAGGTTGGAATGGTATTTCAAAAACCAAATCCATTTCCAAAGTCGATTTATGAGAATGTGGCCTATGGGCCAAAAATTCATGGCATTCGCGACAAAAAAATCCTCGATCAAATTGTTGAGAAAAGTTTAAAAGGTGCGGCCATTTGGGATGAAGTAAAAGACCGATTGCATCAAAATGCTTATGGGCTTTCAGGAGGTCAGCAACAGCGTCTTTGCATTGCTCGCTGTTTAGCCATTGAGCCAGATGTTATTCTAATGGATGAACCAACGTCAGCACTTGATCCGATCTCTACATTGAAGGTAGAAGAATTAGTACAGGAATTAAAGAAAGAATTCAGTATCATCATCGTTACTCATAATATGCAGCAGGCAGCACGTATTTCTGATAAAACAGCTTTCTTCCTAAATGGCGAAGTTATTGAGTTCGCAGAAACAAATAAAATTTTCTCAACACCTTCTGATAAACGAACAGAGGACTATATTACAGGAAGATTCGGTTAATTGAATAAAGGGGAGATTACTAGTTATGTCAGTTCGTGAAAAGTTTGATATTGATCTTAAAGAATTGCAAGGAAAATTAATAGAAATTGGCAACTTTGCTGAGGACGCGCTGACCAAATCCATTATCGCTCTAGAAAGCCAAGATCTTGAGATGGCACTTGAAATCATTGATAATGATGCGAATGCGAATCTTATGTATGAAGATATAAATGATTTTGCGATTCTTTTAATTGCGAAACAGCAGCCCGTAGCGATTGATCTCCGCCGCATTATTGTCGCTATCAAAATTGCAACAAATATTGAAAGAATTGCAGATTTCGCAGTTAACATTGCAAAATCCACGATTAGAATTGGCTCGGAGCCGTTAGTAAAGCCTATAGTCCATATTAAAGAAATGCACAGAATTACACTCGAGATGTTGAAACTATCTTTAGAGGCGTTCAATGATGAAGACGTAGTAAAAGCAAAAAAGCTGGCAGAGATGGATGATATGGTTGATGATTTATATGGGCAGACAATTAGAGATTTAATGCATATAAATATGCAAAAGCCGGAATTTTTGCCGCAAATTTTACAGCTTTCCTTTATTTGCAGATTTCTCGAAAGATCTGCGGACCATATTACTAATATTGCAGAAAGCATTTTGTACCTTGTTAAAGGAAGACAGTATGACTTAAATTAATAGAATGACAAAAAAGCTAAAGAGGCTGGTTCTAGGCCTCTTTAGCTTTTTGTTATTATTTTTGCTATTTGTTTAAAGCTCATTCCAGCTTTTAATTCATACGACCCAAGCTGGAGTCTCTTACTATAGCCATTTTCCTCAAGGTATGTTTCAAACTGTTCTGCATCGTCGATAATTTTTTCTTTTTCGAGCAATGAGGCAATATCGTGAGAAACCATCCCGCTGATTATTTCTAGTGTATAGGCGGTAATGATTTCTTCGGTTTTTGGAGTTAAGGCTGGCGGTTTCTGTGGTGTTTCTTCTGTCTTAGGCTCGACCTTGTTTGCGTTCTCCATATCTTTATACTTTTCTTTTGTTAAAATAATATATCCATTTCTTTCTAATAAAAGTTTTGCATCTTTAATATCCATGCGATTATTTTCTTTCATTACAGAAAAATAAAATAAGCCGATTATACAAACGGCAACTAGGATTCCAAAAGCGAAGGCACGAGTATTTCTCTTGTTCATGTCTTATCCTCTTCCGATCTTTTCAGCTAGGATTGATTCAACTTCATCCGGTGTTAAGGATGATTGCTTTGCAATTTGATCTACTGTCAGTCCCTGCTGAACTAAGGACCAGACCTGATTCTTGATAATATCATGAATTTCCTTCTTCTCATATGAAAGAGGATGAGGGCGTATAGTAGAAACCGATTGAAATTCAATATCGTTAACAAGCAGTTCTTCCTCAAGAACCTTTAATTTTTTCTTAATGATATACATATCTTGAATTTGCTTTATTGATAGCTGATCGATTTCTTCACGAATAATCTTATACGGATCCTTCATAAAGAATGAGCATATTAGCAGAATAATAGCAAAGGCAAGCAAGCCAATCATTACATATTCCAATTAAGTCACCTCAATTTTTGTTCTGCCAATATTTTATCATTTATAGTGACAAATTTCGATTTGATTTGTTAATAGGAACAAGGAATTATGTTTTTTTGTCGGATTCTAATCGGATGTATGAAGGAGTTTTTGTCGAAAAAATCTTATTTGCTTGTAAAAGAAACGAAGGAAAAATTTTTCTTAGTTAACAAATGCAAGCAGAGAAACAAAACGCAAATTACGACAATTTCCGTTCATTGTGGGAGTGAGTTTTCAGTGATAACATATAGAAATAAGGAATAAATTTACTCTACTACTCATATATATTTGTTTTCTCGCAGGTGGAGCATGAGGTGCATCATGACTGAAAGATCCTTTCATTTTAAAATGATTTCCAACAGCCTTTATTATGTATCATGGGATATTTCTTTTCCTATACGAAATCTTGTTGAATGTTATTTCAACAAATCCTTCTCTAAATTGACTAAGACTATTCGTCTTTATAATGCCGCAAATGGCATTAGAGGAAGAGAGGTATATGAACAAGAAATGATCATTAGGGGGAATCAATCACAAAGAATAGTGGAAGGGCTTACAAATCATCAAAGTTATTATGCTGAAGTCGGGATCAAGCTAACAAGCCATCATTTCTTTCCCATCATACGATCTAATATCATTGCCAGCGATACGCAGAAAAGCGGTTGTGAACTTCATAGGGCTTCCACTGAACCTCCCGATCTATTTTATCCTTGGTCCAAACTGGTTAGCACCTATACGTACTATGGGCCAAATAATCGGAATGAGGACTTTTCCTGGAAGGATAAACAAACCGTTGCCTATGAAAATAATAAATTCGAGCTTTCTTATGTTAAGAATAGTTCAAGGGAAATAGACCATTCACGAATAATGGTTAAAAACAATGAAAAACGAAGAATTCTAATTCTATCATGGGAATATCCTCCCCACCTTGTTGGCGGCTTATCGAGACATGTCCAAGGACTTGCCGACTGTCTTCAAAAAATGGACATAGAAGTGCATGTCATTACTTCAAACCCAAATGGAGCGGCAGAGGAGGAAATGATTGATGGTGTTTGGATACATCGTGTAGTCCCATTAAATGAGCAGGATGAAGGTTTTCTTAGCTGGATAGGCGGATTAAACTTAGCCATGCTGAATAAAGCATTGGCGATGGATAAAATTCACCGCTTTCACTTGATTCACGCACATGATTGGCTTGTCGGGGCAGGTGCTATTGTCTTAAGAAATACCATTCGCATTCCTTTAATTGTAACTATACATGCAACGGAATATGGAAGAAATAGCGGCATCTATACTGAACTTCAAACATTTATTCACGAGAAGGAACAACAATTAATAACGCAGGCGGATTCAGTTATAGTTTGCAGTGAATATATGAAACGAGAGCTTAACCAGGTGTTTTGTGTACCAAGCGAAAAGAAACTTCATATAATCCCAAATGGGACAGCTGCAAAACCTGTGAAAAACGACTTGAAGGCATTAGAAGGGTTGCCGATTCAAAAAAATAAACGTCTGATCTTTTCGATTGGACGAATTGTTAAGGAAAAAGGGTTTGACACCATTTTAGAAGCGGCCCAAAAAATGAAAAGTCATTTTCCAGATGTCTATTTCATAATTGCCGGGAAAGGCCCCTTGCTTGATCAATACCGGAGGATGGCCGAAAGATTACAGCTGCAAAATCAGCTTTTCTTTGTTGACTATGTATCTGATGAGCAAAAGTCTGCATTGTATAACATTTGCAGCATCGCTGTTTTTCCAAGCCGTTATGAACCCTTTGGAATCGTTGCGCTAGAAGCGATGCAAGCGGGAAAGCCGACAATTGTTTCGAATACAGGCGGATTAAAAGAAATCGTTCAGCATAAAAAATCAGGAATGCTCATGACACCGGGAAGTTCAGAAAGCTTAATCGAGCAAATTAAGTATCTGTTAGAAAATGCATCCGATGCAGAGCAAATCGGACGATCCGGAAAAAAACGGGTCGAGGTCATTTTTAGCTGGGATAGAATGGCTGAAGAAACCGTTAAAGTATATGAAGAATTACTTATTCATAATGATTAATCTGTTCACAATTTATGCGGAGGTGAAATGAATATGAAAATAAAAACTTGGATTCAACCAAAAGCTACAGAGGACAACGTATTTTCGAAAAAAGAAGGGATTGAAGTCATTCCCGGGATCTGGGTTGATGGAAAGACATATTGGCTGACACCAGGGGTAGAATCAATGATTGCAGAAGAAGGTTTGTCAGTTCATTTACAACAAGAGGAGGGTTCAACTAAGGTACAATTATATAATGTTAGCGTTACGAACTTTCGTGAACGTCATCTGAATGTTAAACTGCTTATTCAAAATAGACATTTTCAAAGCAGTAATCGATTCAAACATTTATTCGAAGATCATGAGCATTTTTCATTTATTTCACCTTCTGAGAAGGTTATTTTCCACTTAGATAACGAACAAGTGCATCTTGCCAATGGTTATTGCCAAGGTAAAACTTTCAGGGCTAGCACCATCCAATCCATTAGGAATGTCTTTACTGATCAATTTTGGGCTTGTCCTACAACCGGCAAGCTTCAATATAATCCGATGGCGAATGGCGATGCAGTCAGTTTATTTCTTTATGATTGTTATTTCAAGGGGAAGCAAACCATTGAAGGGAAATCATGGGTAATTAGCGGGATCAATGAGACAGACCTAGTAAAATTAAACGAATCTCTTTTAAAAACAGACTAGCATTTACATTTGAAAAGTGATATTATAAAAAAGTCGTATGAACGAACTAGTTTAGACATAGTTTGGAGGGAAATTACATGCGTGTGAATATTACGTTAGCTTGCACAGAATGCGGAGATCGTAACTATATTTCTAAAAAAAATAAAAGAAACAATCCAGATCGTCTTGAGCTTAAAAAATACTGCCCAAGAGAAAAGCGTTCTACTACACATCGTGAGACAAAATAAGCAGTGGGGTGATTCCTACTGCTTTTTTTGTTGTTTACAAATTCATAATTAGGGGGCTTTGAAATGATGGAAGATAAGAAGAAACTGCGAAAAGAAATAATGGAAAAGCTTTCAATGATAAACAAACCTCAATATGAACAGTTTTCCTATCAAATTGCTAATCAGCTTTATCAGGATATATATTGGCAGGAAGCTGAAACTGTTGGGATCACCATTTCAAAGCAGCCAGAGGTAGATACATATCAAATTATTAGAAAGGCTTGGGAAGAGGGAAAGCGGCTTGTCGTTCCGAAATGCCTGCCTAAGACGAGGGAATTGGTATTCCGCACTTTGCATCGGTTTGATCAATTAGAATCGGTCTACTATGGGTTACTAGAGCCTATTGAAGCAGAAACAGATGAAGTGTCGCCGAATGAAATAGATTTAATTATTGTTCCAGGCTTAGCCTTTACAGAGAATGGCTATAGACTCGGATTTGGCGGAGGCTATTATGACCGGTTCTTAACAAAATATAATGGCCATACACTTTCACTTGCCTTTCATGATCAAATTGTGGCAAACCTTCCAGTTGAGGCACATGATATCCCTGTCAGCAAAATAATTACGGACGAAGAGGTTAAGTGTGTAAATGAATGACGCAAGCTTTCTGTTTCTATTTATAGCCGCTACTGCGATTTGCGGATACTATTTTAGATTGTTAACTAGATCAGGCAGTATAGCTGCGTTTATAGCTGGTCTAATTATTGGACTTGGCTTCAGTGTTAAAGGCTTGCTTGTGCTCGGCTTCTTTTTTGCCAGCTCAAGCCTATGGTCTAAATTTAAAAAAAGAAACAAAATGAAAATTGAGCAAAAGCATGAAAAAGGCTCCCGCAGAGATTGGGTACAAGTTGCAGCAAATGGAGGCACAGCTGCCCTTTTCAGCATACTTTATCTAGCTTACCCTCAAGAAATCTGGTTTTATGGCTTTGCCATTTCTATAGCTGCGGCTAATTCCGATACATGGGCGTCTGAAATAGGTTCTTTAAGCAAACAAGCACCTATTTTTATTCGTTCAATGAAACAGGTTGAACCAGGTACTTCGGGCGCCGTTAGCCCTCTTGGGACCTTTGCTGCTCTGTGTGGGGCTTTGACAGTGGCGGCCCTTTGTTTTTATTTATTTCCTATTTCATTTAGTGGGCTCCTGATTATTTCCATATTTGGCTTTGTTGGGAATATTATTGATACGATGTTTGGGGCTTATATCCAAGTAGTCTTTCAGTGCAAAATTTGCGGGGCTGAAATAGAAGCAAGTACTCATTGCGGGAAAAGAACTATTTACAAAAGGGGGCTTATTATGATGAATAATGATATTGTCAATTTTTCATCGGGTTTTCTAGCTGCCTTATTAGGATTACTTTTCCTCTTATTAGTTTGAACCATAAATGGATAAAATTTATATATTCATCTCAAACTAAAATGAGGAGGGATGAATATGGGTCGTATCATATCAATCATTATGATTGGAGTTAGCGGATATTTTATTTTTCAAAATCGCTACCGGGCGATGAATATGTTATTTAGAAATGCTTTATTGCGCCGAATTTTCGTCAATTCCATCATGGGGCTTCCAGGAGTGAAAGATCGGTTAATGAAATCGGTATTCCCGGCAGGACCTGCTGAAACACATTAGAAAAGACCTTCCTGAGGTCTTTTTCTTTTGCGTTTAAAGGAGTTATTGCCTATAGTAAAAATGAGGTTCAGTTTTTTATGCTATGTCATATTACATGTATATACAAAGTTTAGAAAAGAGAGTAGGGGGAACCCCGGTGAATTTACAAGAAGATTATTGGTTCTGGAAGCTTGCCCATTACTTTATTTCGGAACAAAACTATCGCATTGTTCAATTAGCTGAGCAGCATCAAGAATTATGGCTGGAAAGAATGGAGAATAAAGAGGCTCAAGTAATAAGATTGCTCAAGTATAATTTAGATTGGAGCAATTGGATGCAGAAGGACATTGAGCACACTGCGATGAATGGAGAAAGAATTCGAAAGCAGCTTATGCGCAGTGACATGAATGTCATTAATTTATACATCTCCGCCTATCCGCCAGTAGATGATTACGAATTTAGAATTGAAAAGTCATTTATTCTAGCAGACAAAGAAAAAACAAAGGTTACCTCGATCATTTTTGACCGGTCCCATTATGAAGGAAGCTTAATAAAGCTTAACAGTATATTTCAAGGGATACATTCAATATCCATTAACAGTGAGGACTATACGGAGAGGAATATTGAAGAACTGAAGCTTGCGGCGTTATCTGAAGCATCTAACCGGCATAAGAAGGAACAGGCCCTATTTCAATATGGAAAGCCTTTTTTTACATATATATTTATCATTATTCAAGTAGCTATGTTTCTCCTATTGGAATGGAAGGGCGGAAGTACGAACACATCTACACTTATTGAATATGGTGCTAAGTTTAACCCCCTTATTCTTGAAGGTGAATGGTGGCGGTTTTTCACACCAATTATTCTGCATATAGGGCTTCTGCATTTATTAATGAATACACTTGCGCTCTATTATTTAGGAACGACAGTGGAAAGAATATATGGCAATGCCCGCTTTCTATTCATCTATTTGCTCGCTGGATTTTTCGGATCCTTATTAAGCTTTGTTTTCAGTCCTAATTTATCAGCAGGCGCAAGTGGTGCGATCTTTGGCTGCATTGGGGCCCTGCTGTACTTTGGCGTTATTTATCCAAAGCTATTCTTTCGAACGATGGGTTTAAATATTATCGTTATACTAGGAATCAATCTTGTTTTTGGTTTTACGATGCCAAGCATCGATAATGCGGGTCATATTGGCGGATTAATCGGTGGATTTTTGGCAACTGGAATTGTTCATTTTCCGAAGAAAAAAAGGCTGCTTATTCAAGGAGCTTCTATCATTATTGCAACTGTATCTATTGTAGGATTGTTGAAATATGGCTTTAATGAGCCAAGCAGAGTAGTAAATGAACATTCTATCTTAGTCTTGTCACAGGAATATATGAAAACAGAGGAGTATGATAAAGTTGTAACCATACTTCAGAATTACGCTGATGAAAATTCAGCTTCTGCAGAGGTTTATTTCCGACTCTCTTTTGCAGAAATAAAGACAAACGAAATACAGAAAGCAAAGGAGCATTTGCACCTTGCAATAGAAAAACGTAAAGACTTTCATGAGGCTTATTTTTATTTAGCCCTTCTATATGCGCAGGAGGGAGATTTAATCGAAGCGCATAAGTTTGCAAGTATAGCAGCCGAGTTAATGCCTGATCAACAGGATTATCAGAAATTACTGCAGCAGATTAATGAGCATGTAAAGTAAATAGAAAGAAATTTTAAGGATATGAGGGACAAGAATGAAAACGATTTATGATATTCAGCAATTCCTGAAAAAATTTGGCACATTTATTTATGTAGGGGATAGGATAGCTGATTTGGAACTGATGGAAGCGGAAATAAAGGAACTTTATCAAGCGCAGCTAATCGAGACGAAGGATTATCAAATGGCAATTTTATTATTAAGACATGAGATCCAGCATCTTAAAGACAAGGGATAAATCTTATGTTAAGAAAAAAGTGTTCGTTCCTTTGCGAATGCTTTTTTTTATTTTATTCAGAATAAGAAAGATGGGACTTCCTTAGTGTGGACCAGTATTATTAATAATAAAAAATAAAAACAATGGACTATGACGAATTGATCATTTTTGGAAAAACGGACAAACACGAAACTTTTGGAGGTTTAAAACGTCTAATATATTGGGTAAAGAGTAGTCTACAATTATATAAAAATATGTTTAAGCCTTATTTGATTTTATGTAAAAAAAGAGTTAAGATAAGGTTTGATTTAAAACATCTATCCTAAAATTGTAAAAAAAATCAAAAAATTTCCATATCTGTTCCAAAAAAACAGGGAGGGTAACACTGACTATGAAGAATTTCAAATGGTCAAAGATATCGCTTGTTGGAATGGCGATTGTGCTGCTTTGGCTAAAAACGTATATTACCTATAAAACTAGCTTCGATATTAAAATAGAAAATTGGAAGCAAGAATTTATTTTGTTTATCAACCCACTCAGTTTCTTGCTCTTTATTTTGGGCATTAGCTTATTTCTGAAGGAAAAGAACCGAAGTCGATATATACTTTTCACAAGCTTTGCCATTTCAGCGGTATTGTTTGCTAATGTAGTCTTTTATCGATTCTTTAATGACTTCTTAACGATTCCTGTCCTTTTTCAAACAAGCAATATGAGTGATCTTGGCAGCAGTGTAAATGAATTGCTTAGCTTTACTGATCTACTGTATTTTGCGGATTTTATTATTCTGGCATTAATTGTTATCCTCAAACCAGCATTTATTTCATATAGAGAATTCTCTAAAGTGGACCGAAGAGCGTTTTTCTTAGTAGCAGCTGCCATTGCCTTTTTTAATCTTGGACTTTCTGAGACGGAGCGTCCTCAGCTGCTTACACGTACATTTGACCGTGAAATGCTTGTCAAAAATATTGGGACATATAATTATCATATTTATGATATGTTCCTTCAATCAAAGTCATCTGCACAAAGAGCATTAGCTGACGGCAGTGAGTTAGTTGATATTGATAACTATATCCATGCGAACTACAAAAAACCGGACGATGAAATGTTTGGGATTGCCAAAAATAAAAATGTCATTTTAATTTCTATGGAGTCAACACAAAGCTTTGTTATTAATGAAAAGGTGAACGGACAAGAAATTACGCCGTTTTTAAATGAATTTATTAAGGATAGTTATTATTTTGAGAACTTCTATCACCAGACTGCTCAAGGAAAAACTTCAGACTCGGAGTTTATCGTAGAGAACTCTCTTTATCCATTAAGCCGAGGAGCAGTATTCTTTACACATTCCGGGAATGAATATACGGCGACACCTGATATTTTAAGCGATAATGGCTATTTCACTGCATCGTTGCACGCGAACAATAAAAGTTTTTGGAACAGGGATATTATGTACCAATCATTAGGATATGACCGTTTCTATTCCTTGCCTGATTATGAAGTTACGGAAGAGAACTCTGTAGGCTGGGGAATGAAGGATATTGATTTCTTTGAACAATCAATCCAGCATTTAAAGGAAATGCCAAAGCCGTTTTACGCTAAATTTATTACGTTAACGAATCACTTCCCATTTGATTTAGGTGAAGAGGATAAATTTATTGAACCGTATACGTCAAATAATAAAACAGTTAATAATTACTTTCCAACTGTTAGATACACAGATGAGGCTTTAAAGTTATTTATTGAAAGGCTGAAAGAAGAGGGCTTGTATGATGATTCGATCATCATTCTTTATGGAGACCATTATGGCATTTCGGAAAACCATAATAAAACAATGGGTGAGTTTTTGGGAACGGAAGTAACTCCATTTGTCAGTACACAGCTCCAAAGAGTTCCATTCATCATCCATATTCCTGGTCAGAAAGGCAAAACATTATCCATTGTCTCTGGGCAAATTGATGTTAAGCCAACGATTCTTCATTTATTAGGAATTAACACGAAAAATAATATCGATTTTGGTTCAGATTTATTCTCTGAAGATAAATTGGAATTTACTGTCTTAAGGGATGGGAGTTTTATTACAAAAGATTATATTTACACTCGTGAAACTTGCTATGATAAGAATACAGGAGAGCCAACAGATAATAGCGCCTGTGAACCATATATAGAAAAAGCAAAAAATGAGCTAGAATACTCCGACAAGATTATATATGGTGACTTGTTAAGATTCTATGAGGATAAAGAGCTTATGGGCTCAAATTTTTATGAAAATGAAATACTGATCAATGCTGAATAAACTGAAAAAGTCTGCAATTATATAATTGCAGGCTTTTTTGTTCCCTTTGCATTTTTTTCAGCCGACATTCATAAAAATGAATGGATAAGGGAGGTAATTTAAATGAAAGTTAAAGTACGTGCTGGAGATACACTATGGTATTATAGCCGCCTTTTCATGGTTCCTCTGAATTTATTAGCAGATTCAAATCCTTCGATTAATCCAAACTCCTTAAACATAGGACAGGACATCCAGATTCCAGGCTTTAAAGCAGTTCCATATAAACTTAAGAATGGGGATACCTTTTGGAAGCTAAGTCAGGCCAGGCATCTGTCCGTTGATGCTTTACTTCTAGTGAATCCAAATACAAACCCAAACCATCTTCAAGCAGGGGAAACGATATTCATCCCATCAAGGGTGATCACACCCGTTGTCAATGGGAAAAGGAATTATAATTTTGATGCTTTATCTGAAGATATTCGAAGCTTACAAACAATCTATCCTTTCATAAAGATAAACATAATAGGCAACACTGTACTAGGGAAGCCGATTCAAGAGATTCGATTAGGAAAAGGAACCAAAAAGGTTCATTTTAATGCTTCTTTTCATGCTAATGAATGGATTACCTCGGGTATCTTAATGTCATTATTGAATCATTTTCTATTATCATTAACAAATGTGAAACCCATACGAGGGCTCCAGACGATGCCTTTATACGAGTCAGTAGATCTTTCCATTGTACCTATGGTAAATGCGGATGGGGTAAATTTAGTGATAAATGGCCCTACAGAGAATGTAAGAGAGCAAGTTATTAGAATCAATCGGGGAAGCTCCAATTTTAGCGGCTGGAAAGCAAATATTAGAGGTGTTGATTTAAATGATCAATTTCCCGCAAAATGGGAGACAGAAAAGGAAAGGTCCCCTGAAAAGTCCCCAGCCCCTAGAGATTATCCCGGTACTGCCCCATTAACTGAGCCCGAGGCCATTGCGATGGCAGAACTAACAAGATCGAGACAATTTAACCGTGTGCTTGCCTTTCATACACAAGGCGAGGAGTTTTATTGGGGATATGAAGGGATGGAACCCCCAGAATCAAGTGTATTGGCAAGAGAGTTTGCTAGAGTGAGCGGATATAGGTCAGTTCAATATATCGAAAGCTATGCAGGCTATAAAGATTGGTTCATTAAAGAATTTCGCCGTCCTGGTTTTACCATTGAGCTCGGAAAGGGAATAAACCCCTTGCCTTTATCCCAATTTGATGAAATATTTGAAGAAGTGCTTGGTATTTACCTAGCAGCCTTATACATGTAAAATGAATGATAAAAGCCGTTTTTCGGCTTTTTCTTTTAATAAGGAATAGCCATATGAAACATTTTAGATTATATTCCGTATTACTACGTATAGGGTAAAAGGGGGGAGGATTTGGTACGAAAATTTAATAGCAGTGGCGTATTGTTTTATTTATTGTGTTTTCTCCTCCTCTATTTATTAGTTGGGTGTCAGCCCAAGGATGAAACCGGGATACAGCCAATTCTGAAGCATAGTCAAACATTACATAAGGCTGCGATTCCTCCTTCTTTTTTGTTAAATGAAGTCCAAGCCCCTATTCCAATTCAAAGAGGGCAATTTAATTCAATAAATGGCTGGTTAAATCATGAAACGATTATTTATATGACAAATGTAGAGCTTGGGACAAATATATATACCTACAATATTTTTACTGGTGAAAATCAATTGCTATTGGAAAGCGAGGCACCTATATCATCAGTAATGGCAAGTCCTTCCGGCGATTATGTGCTGATTCATTCCGCTCCCAATTCATATGAAGGGATCATTACGATTGTCGATACGAATGGGAATGAAATGGTGAATAAACGGATAAGTGCATTTGAATTTCATTTCGAATGGAATCCTTATGATGAAGACAAGATTCTTATTTCGTCATTTACAGAGGGCTGGGACTATTCAATATACTTGCTGTCCATAAAGAACAGCATATTGGATGAGATTGAAAATAAGGAACCATTCGTAAATTGGTTTGCTAAAGATGAAATTATTTACTTAAACTGGAGTCAAAATGATCTATCTCTCTTTGCTCCTCTCGTCAAAAGAAACATAAATGAGCCAAATGAAAAGTTTTTGCTTAATGAAATATATTATATAAAGACAATGAAGGATTTATTGATGACTATTACGGTCAACACAGAAAATAGCCATGAAGCAAAATACAACTTTTTTTCTAAGGGGCTTGAGAGGGTAGCCTCCATTTCTGTACCGCATTTAACACGTTATTCCGACTGGCTTGTACCTTACTTTGACTTTGACCAAAAGCGCTTTATTTCATTACAGCCTCTTTTCAGTACAGATGCGGATACGTATACGAATGGATTTCAGCTTATTTCATTTGATATCGTAAATGGGGATAAAAAAGTTATTATCGATAACATGAATAATGAGCCATTGAGCTGTGCGCCAAGTGGAGAGTATTGCTTGTATGGGTTCTATTTCGAAAAGCTGATTAATTTGGAAACAAAAACAATCATTCCGCTTGTAAATGACTTTTAAAAGGAAAAAAAGACTGTCCATGCAAAATGGACAGTCTTTCTTGAAAAATTAGTGCACAGCAGGGTATCCACTGTTAATTAGTGTTAATAGAGCAAATCCGCCGAAAACAACAAATGAGCCAGCACCGAAAACGATACCAAGAACATTTTTGTTCTTAAGTGCGCTTAATGTTCCAAAAGCTGCAAGAACGGCAACCAATGCAAAAATAATGACTAGTCCCATAATCAATAGCCTCCTTTTAATGATCAACAGCAGGCAAATGCCTAGAAAAACTCGTTCGTAAAACATGTATGTAACTTATTTTTACATTCGTATTATATTTTATATTTTTTTCCTCTGTTTGTCGAGTTCAAAAAATGACACTTCTATGTCGTAGGCATTGGCTATCCCCTTTACTAAATCTTTTAGATGATGTTCCACGAAATAAATAGCGGCATTTTCAATCTCTGTTTTAAAAATCAAATGCTCCTCAAGCTGAAATAGAGCCATTTGAATCGCTTCGTTTGCACCTCCGCTTATTGAAAATCCACAAACCATTTCTTTTAGCAGAAATGTATGAGTGTTTGTGATGAATCCGAAATCTGTAAAGGTGTCTCCTATTACACCGGGGGGTGATAGGATAAGCTCAAACTGATTCTCAAATAGCCCGGCTTCGAGTAATAAATTCTTTGTTTCAGCAGCATCCTTTTCTGATTCATAAATAAATATTGTTTCAAAAAAGTCAAAAATATTTGTGTCATTAAGGATAAGAGCTTTAAAGTCTGGTACTTCTTCCATAATAATATTTGCTTCAACCGCATAAAATATGTTCATTTTATTCTCCTTTGTTAGGATTGCTTTAAATATATTTTCAGAACGTTTCCTTTAATAGTTCAATCCATATGGTGTAGAATAGAGCTTAATTAAGCTTTTTTTGGAGGTGTTAATATTGGAATGGAATCAGCTTCCACTAGGTCCATTACAAACGAATTGCTACATATTGTCAAAGGAAAATAATACTTGCTTAATTTTCGATCCTGGCGAGGAAAGTGATAAGCTAAGCAGCTATATTCAGAAAGCGAATTTAAAGCCGCTCGCGATTATTCTGACTCATGCCCACTTTGACCATATTGGAGCAGTTGATGATATTAGAGAGGAATATAATATTCCGGTATATATTCATGAAAAAGAGGCTGATTGGCTTCTTGACCCGGCTTTAAATGGGTCCTCGCGTTATGAAATGATACCAGATATTAGCGGAAAGCCTGCGGATGTTATAATCAAAAATGAACAAGAGATTACGATGGGGGATTTTACCCTCCAAATTTATGAAACTCCAGGACATTCACCAGGGAGCATTTCTATTTATGTGAAGGATTCAGGCTTAGTCGTTGCAGGCGACTCATTGTTTAATGGAAGCATTGGGCGGACAGACCTGCCTGGCGGAAATCATCAGCAGCTATTAAATAGCATACATAATAAATTATTAGTGTTGCCAGAAGAAACGATCGTTCTTCCAGGTCATGGACCTGCAACTACAATCGGGCAAGAGATGGATTCAAATCCATTTTTAAATGGCTTTTAACATTTGATTGTGGAAAAGGCGGATTAAATAGAAAAGCCCTTCTCAAATGAGAAGGGCTTTTCTGGGGGATGTTCTATTCATATAATGGGAGGGGATATAGTTAAGCTACTTAATTTACAATATAATAAAGTTAACATCGTGTCAATAGTGTTAACTTAAAAAAAGGAGTATATATGATAAATTTTTTAAAAGAGTTCATATTGAGCCAGCCATTAAAAATGATTACATATGCGGAATACATGGAAGTGGCACTTTATCACAACGAGCACGGCTATTATATGAGAGAAAAGGAAAAGATTGGCCGAAAAGGGGATTTCATCACATCAAGCAATATATCTGACTTTTACGGTAAATCTATTGCAAAATGGTATTTTAAGCAAATGAATGAATGGAAGCTTGCCCCGGCCATATGTGAGATTGGAGCAGGTACAGGCCGATTTGCTAAAGCATTTATTGAGGAATGGAATCGCCTTTCACCGGTGCCGATTCATTATTATATTTTGGAAGCAAGTCCGTATCATCGAAAGGTGCAGCAAGAAATACTAAGCTTTAACGATTATGTAAAACAAATTGAAGATTTAGAAGAAATTCATCCATTTGAGGGTTTAATCTTTTCAAATGAATTGTTTGATGCTCTTCCTGTTCATGTTATCGAAAACCATAATGGACAATTGGTCGAGCTGATGATTGGCCTAAATGATGATCAGTTAGTTGAAATACCAGTACCATTGGAAAATGAGAAAATAATGACCTTTATGAAAAGCAGCGGATTAAAATTAAAAAATAACCAAAGAATTGAAATTCCTTTATTAATGGAGGAGGTCATCAGCAGCATCGCTCATACGCTTTCAAAAGGATTGGTTCTCACTGTTGACTACGGGTATACGAACGAAGAGTGGCTGGAGCGAAGAGGCGGAAGTCTTCGAGGATATTATCAGCATCAGCAATTTAATGATGTTCTTGTTTATCCAGGAGAGATGGATATGACAAGTCATGTTCATTTTGATTCTCTCATCCGGATTGGGAATCAATTAGGCTTGGATTTTCAGCAGAAATGGAGACAGGATGAATTCTTATTAACTACAGGTTTATTAGAGGAATTACAGAATCATTATGACCCCGACCCTTTTTCAGAAGTAAGTAAAAAAAATCGAGCGATTCGGAGCCTTATTATGCCATCAGGAATTAGCGGATCATTTCATGTAATTTTGCAGAAAAAAGGAATGGAATAAAAATAAAAAAGCGATGTGAGCATCGCTTTTTTATTATGTAGGTATAATTCTTAATGGCCGCTTACTCCTGGTGTCATCATAAAGGTTGACCAGTAAGTGAAGCCAACAAAGAACACGGTTAAATATGCGGCAAAAACATACATATACATACGCTCTGAAAGCTTTAAATAGCTTAAAAGCAGGAAAAATCCTGTTTGGCCGAAGAAGATTAAAGATGTTGTATACATGTCGCCTACGAAGAACATGACTGCAAAAATCCCTGTCCAGAATCCTAATACTCTGTACATACGATCCATATGTATCCCTCCTTTTACCATCACAAGTACATCATTACATATTATAAGTTATTCCCAACTTAAAAGTAAACCACTCTTTATGAATATTGTTTCACTAGGATACAGGCGGAGTGCGACGGATCATGCTTCCGCCTAACCCTTGAACTATTATTTCACTATTTTGTAACAATTGCATGATAAGAACATGTTTCACAGCCATTAAGCATATTTGCCTTTTCAATTAATTCTACAGAACCAAATAATGCTTCAAACATCCCTTTAAGAAATTCTGAATGCATACTGCAAACTGACTCTGAATAATCTTCTGCCACTTCTTTAAATGGACAGTTAAAGATTTGAAAATAAATTTTTGAATCGTCTTCATTTGCTTCAAATTCTGGATGGAAGCCTGACATGATCGCTGCATTTTTAATAATATTTAATTTTTGTTCGAATGAAAGCGACTCATTAAATTGAGCAGAGCGGTTCGTTTCTTGCTCTATTAATTCTTGTCCGAACTTTTTACCCGTATCGTATAAAGCTTGTTTAGCAGCATCACCAAGTGAGAGCAATGATTGCATGGCAATCTTTGAAAGGAGCTGGTAGTCGCGATACGGAAAATGAAGCTGTATCACATCATCTGATAAACGGTAAAGTCTGCTTGGACGCCCGCCTTTTCCGGTTTTTTGCGTCTCAGATACAAGCATATTCACATCCTCTAGCTTTGAAAGATGAAGCCTGGCAACGTTTGGATGAATATTAAAGTTATCTGCGATTTCCTGGACCGTGACTTCCTTATGTCTTTTCGTAATGTATTGATAAATATAATAACGTGTTGGATCTGATAAAACATTTGTAATTTTTAAAGTTTGTTCCACGTAACTCACCTCAGAACGATATTGATCCCATTATAATACAGTTTTCCAGAGTTAACACTGTATTCACTATAAGTTTATAAAATGTTCACAAATATCAAGCGTGTGTTTTAGCCGCAAATTATGATTGAACATAGTCTTTAGGATAGAGGTTTAATTATTAGTGTTGGAAATATTATTTTTTTTCATGCGAAAAATTTGTCAAAATTAAAAGGGAAATATATAATAAGGTCGAATATGTCTTTAGTGACAATTCGAAATTTTATAAATTCCAAAGGTGGTGTAATGTTCAGTTGAACATGATCGAAAAATTAGCAGAAAAAATAATTAAGGATGCAGTGCGAAATCAAGCCTCAGACATTCATATTGTCCCCCGCAGACAAGATACACTTATTCAATGGCGCCTCGCAAATAAACTTGTACCAAGACTCTATCTCCCTAAAGAAGAATGCGACAGACTGATCTCCCATTTTAAATTCACCGCATCTATGGATATTGGCGAAAAAAGACGGCCGCAAAGCGGAGCCTATTCTTACGTAATTGATGGACAAATAATTGGATTGCGTTTCTCCACTCTCCCATCAAGCCACAACGAAAGCCTTGTTATACGAATCCTTCCTCAGCAAGAACAAATTCCTTTTTTTCAAATTTCCTTATTTCCAGCCATGACCCGTAAAATGCTCGCCCTACTCAAACATGCCCACGGATTAATCATATTCACAGGCCCGACTGGATCAGGTAAGACCACAACGTTATATTCCCTATTGAATGAGACCTCCCACATGTTTAACCGCAATGTCATTACATTAGAAGACCCAATAGAAAAAGAACATGATATGGTTCTTCAAGTACAGGTCAATGAAAAGGCCGGTGTTTCTTATGCCGCTGGATTAAAGGCCATCTTGAGGCATGACCCCGACATCATTATGGTTGGAGAAATAAGAGATGCGGAAACCGCAAAAATTGCTGTACGAGCAGCGCTGACGGGACATTTAGTGCTTTCCACGATGCATACAAGAGACGCAAAAGGTGCCATTTACAGGTTAAATGAATTTGGGGTCAATTGGGTAGAAATAGAACAAACACTTGTTGCTGTAACCGCGCAGAGGCTAGTCGAATTGACTTGTCCATTTTGCCAAAGGGAATGTTCACCCTACTGCTTTAGTTATGGAAGATGGAAGAGAGCAAGTGTTTTTGAACTCCTTGCAGGGCGCGCTTTACATGCAGCAATGATGGAAGCGAAAGGCGAATACATGGATGTAGATTATTTTACATTGAAAGAGGTCATCAAGAAGGGAATTGCTCTAGGCTATATTAAAGAAACAGAATATGATCGGTGGGTGCTTGATCATGCGGAGGCATAAGTGGAGTCTTCAGGAACAAAGCCATTTTCTTAAAAGAACAGGGGAGCTTCTTTCAAGAGGCTACCCCTTATCCGAAGCAATAGAATCTATTCTGTTTCAGCTTCCGCATAGAAAGAAAAAGGAGGTAGGTGAGTGTTTATCCGACTTAAGAGAGGGTTATCCATTTTACCAAATATTATCAAAGCTTCAGTTTAACAGACATCTGATTGGCTATGTCTTTTTCGCGGAGCAGCATGGCGGTTTGGCCAAGGCATTCCAAGAAGGCAGTGAAATGATGCTAAAAAGAGACAAGGATTTCGAAAAACTGAAAAAACTGCTTGTTTATCCCGTATTATTAATTTTTATTACGTTAGTGTTGTTCATCTTTGTTGACTATATGATTCTTCCTAGATTCTCCTCCTTATTTTCTTCAATGAAGCTAAAGCCAAACTTTTTTATGAAGGCAGTCACCATGTTTAGTAATGTCATGCCTTTCTTCTTCGGTTTCTGTACTGTTTTCTTAATTGTTTTATTCGGCTACTACCTTTTACAATTCCGGAAACACTCTCAAGTTAAGCAAAAGAGTATACTCGTTTCAATTCCTGTGGTGGGTCCTTTTTTAAAATTATTTTATTCACATTATTTTTCGATTCAAATTAGTTATTTATTATCGGGTGGTTTGTCGATTCACGAGGCATTAAGGATGTTTGAGAAAAATGAAAAACAGCCCCTTTATCAAGAGCTGGGGGCTAATATTATCGATAATCTTCGAAGGGGGGAGAGGCTTGAGGATATACTACTGGGCTATTCTTTTTTAGAAATAGAGCTTCCTCATATCATTAGGCATGGCCAGAAAAACGGGAAGCTCGATCAGGAGCTGGCTTTCTTTAGCAAGCATTGCTTAACGTTAATTGAAGAGCGTTCGGAAAAATTGCTAAAAACTATTCAGCCGATTTTATATTCTGTTATTGGTGTCATGATTGTGTTTATGTACTTAGCAGTGCTATTACCAATGTTTCATTTACTGGAGGGATTTTAATATGAAATTTTTGAAAAACGAAAAAGCTTTTACACTGATTGAAATGATGATCGTTCTCCTTGTAATTTCTGTTCTGCTCATTATTACGATACCAAATATCACGAAGCATAATTCTAAAATCAACAGCAAAGGGTGTGAGGCATTTGTCAAAATGGTACAAGCCCAGGCTCAGGCATATGAAATTGAAAATAAAAAGCCGCCTGCTGATATTGATGCACTAGTAGCTGCTGAATATCTTAATGAGAATGAAACATCATGTCCAAATGGAACAGCTATAGTGATTTCAGCAGATGGAAAAGTGTCACCTGCTAAAAAAGAGGAGTCTTAAGTTTTATGTTAAGAAAACAAGGAGGCTTCACTTTAATAGAGTCTTTATTTGTCTTAAGTGTCTTTCTCATTATCGCCTCCGTACCTGCCTTTCTTTTAAAGCCGCATTTTATCTCCTTTGAAAAAGAAAAGTTCATTTCACAATTGAAAGCAGATCTTTACTATGCTCAACAGTATGCTCTTGCCCATCATATTGATGTGTATGTCCATGTTCTTCCAGAAGCAAAAAGGTACGTCATACATGAAAAGCTAAGTTCTAACTATTTGATTGAAAGAGAAATACCAGAAAGCATTACAGTAGAAGAGGAAAATATGAAGCTCTACTTTTATTTTCAGTCAGACGGGAATATTAATAGATTTGGTTCTTTTAATATTTATGCAGGCAAGGAGAAATATCGGTTTACGTTTTATATTGGAAAGGGAAGATTTTATGTTGCAAAAGAATAAAGGGTTCTTTTTGCCTGAGATGCTATTAACTCTCTCAGCATGGCTTGTGATTGCAACGATATTTATTCCGTTAATAATGAATTTAGTCGATCAATCTGTTCAGCTTCGGCAGGAATTTGACAGCACGAACGCTTTATATGAGACATTGCTAAAGGCTCAAAAGGAGGGAGTGCTGCCTCAAACACAAATGATGACGATTAATCAAACTGTTTATGAAATATATGAAGGGACTTCGGGGGGAAACGCAGGACAGGAGGTTTGCATTAAATATGAGAATGTATTCAAAAAGCTGCAGTCGAAATGTGAAATATATGAATAATAAAGGCTTCACAATGTTGGAAATGTTATATGCCTTTTCCATTTTTCTGCTTGTCGTTTCATTTTTTCCACTTTTCTTTAAGTATATTATGGGAGATGAACAGTTTGAAACTAGGCTTAACAGAATGGAATGGCATGTATTTGTCAATCAAATAAAGAAGGAGCTTCGATTAGCAGATGAAATAAAAGTTTCTGATAACAGACTAGTATTAACAAAGCATGGTCAAACAATACTGTATGAGAAACATGGAACTAATTTGCGAAGACGGGTTGATTTCAAAGGGCATGAAATCATTCTTCAGCAAGTAGATTCATTCCGATTTTCTCCGATTCAAGATGGAGCCAAGCTGACTTTATCCGACCTTTATGGCCAAAATTACTCCGTATTATTATATTCCTTCGTAAGTTTGGATGAACATTATGCTTCGGAATGAAAAGGGATTTACGTACCCGCTTACTTTTTCAATTATCCTGCTCGTTGCCTTGCTCCTTACTATGCATATTGAATTTTATTTATCAGAGCTTCGTTTTTTACAAGAATCAGAGGCGCTTTTGAAACAAGAGTATTATTTATTAAGCTCGATGAAACGGATGGAAGACATTCTAATAGCAGAGGATGAAGATCAATACTCTGGGGTATTTTCCTATTCAGATGGAGATGTCCGTTATGAAACAGCTAAAGTAACTGATACTTTGATGATGTCAACATTTAATTTACGCATGGGAACAAATATTGAAATGCTAGCCTACGGGTATTTTGATACGAAGGAAGGCAAGATGATTAAGTGGCTAGAAAGAAATTGAATGGCTTTGCTCAGATGATGGATGTTGAATAAATATGTTATGGAAGGGACATACTCGATTAGGAAAGCTATTAAATAATTTGAGCAGGGTGCTGCAATGAAATCAAATGACTATGTAAAGTACATTACCGAAACTGTTGTAAAGTATATTGATCAGCCAAAAGACGAGCGCAAGAAAAGCAAATTAGAAAAGAAGGACATTAAAGAGCCGTTTTTATATCGGTGGTTTGGATTGATTCCATATATCCTCTACTATAATTTGAAGAGGAAGAAAGAGAATAAATATGAAAAGAAACCGTTCAAAATTTGAGCGGTTTCTTTTTGGGTGGCTCTGTTAATGTCGATTGTTGATTTCCGTTCCAGGCACTTCGCTTTCCGCGGGCGGCCGTCGAGCCTCCTCGCCACTTCGTGTCTGCGGGGTCTCGCCTGACTCGCTTCTCCCGCAGGAGTCTTCGTGCCTTCCACTGCAATCAACATGTGGTCAAAATCAATATTATTATTTAACACAGTCTTTTAATTATACAGCCTGATCCGTTAAATAAAACAATCCTCCGTTTATGATGGAGATCTTCACTTTGGGCTCATATTGTTCCTTTAAGGCCGTTTTTTCAATTTCGTAGCTTTCATCTTTTTCTTCTGCCTCTTCATAAAAGTGCTCCAGTAGCTTTAAGTCCTTGTCCCAGCGTTCTCTAGCTTTATCAGCCCAAGAGTGATCCTCTTGTTCAATTTGATTTTTAAGGAAATTTTCCACTCTGGTGATCCCGCTTTTTGGCATGATTAGAGGAGAGAGTGTAAATGAATAGTCTGGGATTTTTGGTGTAAGCTGTAATTGAAGCAGCCTGTCATGAAAATTTTCAACCATTTGTCCATTTATTAATTGAAGTCCAATTGATTTAAATATATCTCTTTTGCGGTCACATTCATACGAAATGCGGACATTCATACCAAGCCAAGGTCTCAAGGGGATTTGCTGCCCCGGTGGCTGATGATGTTTTTCATACAATCGAATATAACCTGCTAAGCTTTTTGTTGACTGAAAAATTTGGTGCAGACGCGGCGAGCCAAAGTGAATACTTTCTCCTTTTGTTTGCTCCGGTGCAAGCTGCTGGTTGGTTATAAATGTAAGCTTCATCGGATTAGGCACTCCTCCGGTTTTCTCCAGATAATGCCAGTAGAAAGGTCTATTCATAAGCTCTTTATCCAGCTCAATCGTTAGTTGAACAGTCATATAACCTTGCCTATTTTCTGCAATCTCACAGCCGTTTGCATGGAAGTATTTTTCAAGAAATTTATGAATTTCTTGCTGCTGCATTTTTTTCACCCTCCCGCATTTCTTCAGCAAATTGAATCATCGATGATAAATTCTCCATTTTAATTCTCATTTCGCCCTCTGAAGCGGATTTGCCAAATATATCAATAATGTGATCCTCGATATTCCCGAAATCAAGCTTAGTTAGAATATCGTCTAAATCCCCAATCACCTTTTCGAAAAGATTTATTTTTTCGTACAACAGCTTTAAGACGTGCTCCTCAACAGTATCCTTTGTAGCAAAATTATAAATCATTACATCCTTTTCCTGTCCAAGACGGTGAATACGCCCAATTCTTTGCTCAAGCTTCATTGGGTTCCATGGCAAGTCAAAATTAATGATGTGATTACAAAACTGAAGGTTAATCCCTTCCCCACCGGCTTCCGTTGCAATCAGCACCTGTGCGTTTTTTTGAAAAAGTTCACGCATCCAATCTTTCTTGCCTCTTTTAAACCCTCCTCGAAAAGGGACTGAGGTAATGCCATACTGCTTAAGAAACCATTGAAGATACATTTGTGTTGCCCGATATTCGGTGAAAATAATGACTTTATCGTTAATTTGCTGAATTAATTCAAGTGCCTTTTCCGCCTTAGAGTTTTTTTGTACGGCTTCAACCTTCGTAACTAAAAATTGAATCTGCTTTTGATAAGCTGCAGTTGGCTCCTCTTGTCTTTCCAGCATGTTTTTTAAAGTATAGTAAACTGCTTCACGGCTGCTGCAAGCCTCGCGCTGCAAAGTCATCACAGAAAATTGGCTGGAGCTTGCCCAATCACTATCTCTCCGCATGTTAGTGACTGCCTCATAAAGCTCCCTTTCTTCTTTTGAAAATTCAATAGGAATCGTTTCGACCACTCGTTTTGTCCACTCGATGCCTGTATCTGCACGCCTGTTGCGAATCATTACTTTATTAACTAATTCCTTTAAATGCTCATCATCATCTAAGTTCCGAGCATCCTTACTATATTTTTGATAAAAGGCAGATTCATTTCCTAAATGACCGGGCTTTAATAAAGATACAAGGTTAAAAATTTCACTGATCCGATTTTGAATGGGTGTAGCTGTTAAAAGTAAACAAAACTTCTTTTTTAAATTTTGTACAAACTCATAGTTCTTCGTTTTATTGTTTTTGAGCTTATGAGCTTCATCGATAATGATTAAATCATAATCTTGTTTATAAATAATATCTTTGTGAGGATTTCGCTTAGCTGTATCAATTGATGATACAACTACATCACACTGCTCCCAAACATAGCTTTTCCTCTGTGTAATTGCTGGAATAAAAAACTTTGTGTTCAACTCTATCGCCCATTGGGTTACAAGAGAGGCCGGCACAAGGATTAACACCTTTTTCACTAAGCCGCGTATCATGTATTCTTTTAATATTAATCCCGCTTCAATTGTTTTCCCTAAACCCACTTCATCTGCAAGAATGGCTTTGCCGTTCATATTTTCCACCACTTGCTTTGCAACCTCCAGTTGGTGCGGCAATGGTGTCAGACCCGACAGGTGCTTAGGTGCCTGCAGACCCTCGAATTCAGGAATCGTTGTATGATTCTCTACTTCTATTGCTAGTTTATAGAGTTCCCAGTTCCCCCAAGGACCGTCCTGCTCGATTCTAGACAAAAAGTCCTCCTGCCATGAGGAATCAAATTCAATTTTTACTGTCATAAAACTTCTCCTTTTAAAGCTGTCTAGCTTTAGCGTCAACTTTCAGGGACGCTTCCGCATTTCTTTTAACGAGAAAAATATTACCCATTGCTCAAATAGGTTTCTAATGGTAGGATAATAATAGCTTTGAAAGTTTTGAAATTTGCCACAACCACTCTGTTTATCGAACGATGTAATCAAAGGATTAGATATCATTTTGGTTTGAATGCTAAGCCTATTTTATGGAGCGCATTTGCGTATAGTATGACCAATTTTGATAATTTTATAAATACGGATGATGATAAGGGGAGAGACTACTATTGTAGCGCCGAAGGAGCAAGCAATTTCTGTTGTGAATCTCTCAGGCAAAAGAACCCTTGTTGGACGTAGCTCTGGAGAGTGCTTCTTAAAATAGAAGCCACCAAAGGGGAAAGCCGGTTTCCGGTAAACTTTCAGGTGCAAGGACAGGGATCTTCTTTTTTAGGGGGATTTCTGTCCTTTTTTAGTGATTGGAATGTTCTAGCTTCTAAGCTTTTTGCATTCCATTGGCAAATTTCTAAATTTTTAAAAAGGATAAAAGGGGGACAAGTGAATGTCACAGTTAAAACGTACACCATTATTCGATGTTTACAAAGACTATGGTGCGAAGACAATTGACTTTGGTGGCTGGGATCTGCCTGTTCAGTTCTCAAGCATTAAAGAGGAGCATGAAGCAGTTCGTACAAAAGCTGGATTGTTTGATGTATCCCATATGGGTGAAATTGAAGTGAAGGGTCCAGACAGTCTTTCCTATCTTCAAAAAATGATGACAAATGACATCTCTAAACTAAAAGAGTTTGGTGCCCAATATACAGCAATGTGCTATGAAAATGGCGGGACTGTTGATGATTTACTTGTCTATAAATTTGCAGATGATCATTATTTACTTGTAGTTAATGCTTCAAATATTGAAAAGGATTATAAATGGCTTGCAGACCATCTTGAAGGCGATGTAGCAATCGAAAACCTTTCTGACAAAACAGCACAAGTTGCGATCCAAGGTCCATTAGCTGAAGGTGTCCTTCAAAAGCTGGCTAGCGAAACGAATTTATCAGACATCGGTTTCTTTAAATTCCAAAATGAAGTCGATATTAATGGGAAAAAAGCTCTTGTATCAAGAACAGGCTATACTGGTGAAGACGGCTTCGAAATTTATTGCGATGCCAATGATGTTGTAGCAATCTGGAAAGATATTTTAGAAGCTGGGAAAGAAGAAGGCATAGTCCCTTGTGGATTAGGTGCCCGTGATACATTGCGCTTTGAAGCAAATCTTGTTCTTTACGGCCAAGAAATTTCTCCGGAAATCACACCTCTTGAAGCAGGAATTGGTTTTGCTGTAAAGGTGAATAAAGAAGCTGATTTTATCGGAAAAGAAGTTCTTTTAAAACAAAAAGAAGAAGGTTTAACTAGAAAATTAGCTGGAATTGAAATGATCGATCGCGGTATTCCACGCCATGGCTACCCAGTTTTTAAAGGCGAAGAGCAAATTGGAGAAGTAACAACAGGTACACAATCTCCAACTTTAAAGAAAAATATCGGCTTGGCTTTATTAAAAACTGAAAATACTGCTATTGGAACAGAAGTAGAAGTAGAGATTCGCGGAAAGCGCCTAAAAGCAGTTGTGGCAGCGACGCCTTTCTATAAAAAAGAGAAAAAATAGGAGAGGAGACATAATGATGAAACATCGCTATTTACCGATGAATGAGACAGACAAGAAAGAAATGCTGGCTACAATCGGTGTAAACTCAATTGACGAATTATTTAGTGATATTCCAGAAAAAGTTAGATTTAAAGGTGAATATAAGATTAAACCAGCAGCAACTGAAACAGCATTAATGAAAGAACTTTCATTAATGGCAGGGAAAAATGCTGATCTAAAGAGCAATACTTCTTTTATTGGAGCAGGTGTTTATGATCATTACATGCCAGTAATCGTAGATCATGTAATTTCTCGTTCTGAATTCTATACAGCCTATACACCATACCAGCCAGAAATCTCTCAAGGGGAACTGCAGGCAATCTTTGAATTCCAAACAATGATTTGCGAATTAACAGGTATGGATGTGGCGAACTCTTCTATGTATGATGGCGGAACAGCTCTTGCTGAGGCTGGAACGCTAAGCGCTGCTCAAACTCGTCGTAATAAGCTATTAATCTCGAGTGCAGTGCATCCAGAATCAAAAGAAGTTGTAAAAATGTATGCGAAAGGCCAATTCATTGAGGTTGTTGAAGTTCCACATAAAGATGGTGTAACAGATATTGATGCATTGAAAGAAATGATCAATGATGATGTTGCAGGTGTGATCGTTCAATATCCAAACTTCTTTGGAAGAATTGAACCAATGAAAGAGCTTGAAGAAATTATTCATGCACAAAAATCATTGTTTGTTGTATCAAGCAACCCACTAGCACTTGGAGCACTTACTCCTCCAGGAAAATTCGGTGCTGATATTGTTGCAGGGGATGCGCAAGTATTTGGAATTCCGACAGCATTTGGCGGCCCACACTGCGGTTACTTTGCAGTTACGAATAAATTAATGAGAAAAGTGCCTGGACGTCTTGTTGGACAAACTGTTGATGAAGAAGGACGCCGCGGATTTGTTCTAACCCTTCAAGCGCGCGAACAGCATATCCGCCGTGAAAAGGCTACTTCAAATATTTGTTCAAACCAAGCTTTAAATGCACTTGCTGCTTCTGTAGCAATGACAGCATTAGGAAAGAAAGGCGTTCAAGAAATGGCTTTAGCTAATATTCAGAAAGCCAACTATGCTAAAAAGACATTTAAAGAAAATGGCTTTGAAGTGGTTTTTGAAGGGCCATCCTTTAATGAGTTTGTCATTAAGTTAAATACACCTGTTAAAGAAGTGAATCAACAGCTTCTTAAAAAATCGATCATTGGCGGTTATGATTTAGGCCGAGATTATTCTGACCTAGCAAATCATATGTTAGTGGCAGTCACTGAATTAAGAACGAAAGAAGAAATTGATACTTTTGTTAAAGAAATGGGGGAGTACCATGCATAAGGATGATCAAGCACTCATTTTTGAATTAAGCAACCCTGGCCGCATCGGTTATAGTCTCCCGGAAATGGATGTTCCGGAAACTGATATTAATGAACTGATTCCAGCTGGTTTTCTAAGAGAAGAATTAGCAGAGCTTCCTGAAGTATCAGAGTTAGATATTATGCGCCATTATACGGCTCTATCTACTCGTAACCATGGGGTTGACTCTGGCTTCTACCCGCTTGGCTCTTGTACAATGAAATACAATCCGAAAATCAATGAAAATGTGGCACGTTTCGCTGGATTTGCTCATGTGCATCCGCTTCAGGATGAGAGTTCTGTCCAAGGTGCTCTAGAGTTAATGTATGATCTTCAAGAGCATTTAATCGAAATTACGGGTATGGATCAAGTTACACTTCAGCCTGCTGCAGGTGCTCATGGAGAATGGACTGCGTTAATGATGGTTCGTGCGTTCCATGAAGCAAACGGCGACTTTAACCGTACAAAGGTTATTGTTCCTGACTCTGCACACGGTACAAACCCGGCTTCTGCTGCAGTTGCTGGATTTGAAACGATTACTGTTAAATCGAATGAGGATGGACTAGTAGACTTAGAAGATTTAAGACGAGTAGTAGGCGACGATACTGCTGCACTAATGCTTACGAATCCAAATACATTAGGGCTGTTTGAAGAAAATATTCTTGAAATGGCGGAAATTGTTCACGGCGCAGGCGGAAAGCTGTACTATGATGGAGCTAACCTAAATGCCGTTATGTCTAAAGCACGTCCAGGAGATATGGGATTTGACTTAGTTCACTTGAACTTGCACAAAACATTCACTGGCCCGCACGGCGGCGGCGGTCCTGGTTCAGGTCCTGTTGGAGTAAAAGCAGATTTGATTCCTTATCTGCCAAAGCCAGTTTTAGTGAAACAAGGCGATCAATACGTATTAGATTACGACCGTCCACAGTCCATTGGCCGTGTGAAGCCTTATTACGGAAACTTCGGAATTAATGTTCGTGCTTATACGTATATTCGTTCAATGGGTCCAGATGGATTAAAAGCTGTAACAGAATATGCAGTACTAAATGCAAACTATATGATGAGAAGACTTCAAGGTTCTTATGATCTTCCATTTGATAAGCATTGTAAGCATGAATTCGTATTAAGCGGAAAGCGTCAAAAGAAACTTGGTGTTCGCACACTTGATATTGCGAAGCGCCTTCTAGACTTTGGATACCATCCGCCAACTATTTACTTCCCGCTTAATGTGGAAGAATGTATTATGATTGAACCAACTGAAACAGAATCAAAGGAAACGCTTGATGCATTCTGTGATGCAATGATCCAAATTGCCAAAGAAGCAGAAGAGAATCCAGAAATCGTTCAAGAAGCACCACATAGTACGGTTATTGGCCGTCTTGATGAAACAATGGCTGCTCGTAAGCCAGTGCTTCGTTACCAAAAACAATAATATGAACCAAAAAAAGACCTCTGCGTAGAAATGTGCAGAGGTCTTTTGATCGTGTGTAGTTTTTCAATATTATTTTGTTTTAATTTTGCCAGACCATTTTTTAAATCCGCCTTGAAGATGTGATAGGTCCTTATACCCTTTGCGATGAAGAAACTGGGCTGCTCTGCCGCTTCTCATGCCGCTTTGGCAATATAAATAGACAGGCTTGTCAGGTCTAAGCTCCTTCAAGCGCATTTTCAACTGTGATAGCGGAATATTTCGAGCACCTAGGATATGTCCATTCTCAAATTCATTAGGTTCACGAACATCAATTAGCTGAGCTTTTCGGTAGCCCTCGCGAAATTGTTCTTCTGTCAATGTCTTGACAATTCTCTTCTGGTATAACCAAGTTATTAACGAATACGTAAGGAATCCGCCTAACATGATTAGAAGGAAATAAAGTGTTTCCAAAATGTCTTTCTCCTTTCGCAATGAAACTTGCCTTCTCTATTATATAAGTGTTCTATGAGACGAGTAAAGGAAATCAGACAAATTCCCTGCAAAAATCATGCTGCTTTGTTTTTTTGCAATTTTTTGATAGACTAAACACGCATACATATACAATTTGTAAATGAGGTTTGTACGATGACAAAAGAAACATGGCGATTTATTGATACAGGTGCCGGCTCCCCTTCCTTTAATATGGCACTGGATGAGGCGCTTCTTGATTGGAATAGTGAAGGGAAAATTCCTCCGACCATTCGTTTCTATGGATGGAATCCTGCAACTCTTTCGATAGGATATTTTCAACAGGTTGATAGAGAGATTAATATGGACGCTGTTAAGCAGCATGGATTAGGGTTTGTTAGACGGCCAACTGGCGGAAGAGGGGTCCTTCATGAGCATGAGCTTACATATAGTGTGATTGTGTCTGAGGAACATCCTCAAATGCCGAAAACCGTTACGGAAGCATACAGGGTCATTTCTGAAGGAATTTTAAAAGGCTTTCATCATTTAGGTATGGACGCATATTTCGCCGTACCAAAGACCGATGAAGAGAGAGAATCATTGAAGAATCCCCGCTCTGCTGTATGTTTTGATGCTCCAAGCTGGTATGAGCTTGTTGTAGAAGGCCGGAAAGTTGCCGGAAGTGCACAAACAAGGCAAAAGGGTGTTATCCTTCAGCACGGTTCCATTTTACTTGATATCGAAGAAGATAAGCTCTTTAGCCTATTTAAATACCCAAATGACCGAGTGAAGGAAAGAATGCAAAGGGCTTTTAAAAATAAAGCTGTAGCGATTAATGAAATTAGTAAAGAAAGAATAACGCTTGAACAGGCAAAAGAAGCATTTCGAATAGGATTTGCAGAAGGGCTCAATATTGAATTGGAGCCATATGAGCTATCAGAAGATGAATTAGCATATGTCAATAAAATTTCAAAAGAGCGCTATGAACAAGATGAATGGAATTTCAAACGATAAGGCGGGCCTATTGGCACCGCTTTTTGTTTGCTGACAATTAGGTTTATTTCACCATTTACCTCATCACCCTATGTTAAAATATTCAGTATAGAAGGGGGAGTATAGGTGTGAAAGAAATTAAAACCGTATCCATCATAGGTTTAGGGGCATTAGGGGTCCTATTCGGTCACCATCTATCAAAGAGAATGCCTAAAGGGAATCTAAGAATTATTGCAGACAAGGAAAGAATAGATAGATATCGAAGCGAGCATGTTTACTGCAATGAGGAACGCTGTGATTTTCAGTATGTAACTCCAGAAGAGCAGGCAGACCCTGCTGATTTACTGATTTTTGCGGTGAAAAATGACGGACTGACTGATGCAATCCAAGCTTGCAAAAATCATGTAGGGGAACACACGATTATCCTATCTGCATTAAATGGAATTACAAGCGAGGCCATTATTGGTGATACATACGGAATGGAAAAGGTTTTATACTGTGTGGCACAGGGGATGGATGCCGTTAAGGCAGGAAACCGTTTGACTTATGATCATATGGGGATGTTTTGCTTTGGTGAACGTGACCCAGATGAAGAATTAACTGAAAAGATCAAAGCAGTTGCGGAGTTCTTTGATAAAAAGGAAGTTCCCTATCAGATTATTCCTGAGATGTTCAAGCATTTGTGGAGTAAATTTATGTTAAATGTCGGGGTTAATCAAACGGTCGCGGTCTATGGAAGCAATTATGGCGAAATTCAAAGACCTGGACAAGCAAGAGAGACGATGATTGCAGCGATGAGAGAGGTAATGGTTCTCTCAGAAAAGGAAGGGATTCATTTAACTGAAGAGGATATTGAGTATTGGCTAGACGTCTTAAGTAAATTAAGCCCTGAGGGTAAGCCATCGATGGCACAGGATTTAGAGGCTAAACGCTTCAGTGAAGTTGAACTCTTCTCCGGAACTGTTTTAGCATTAGGGAGAAATCATGGGATCCTGACCCCGGTAAACGAAAAACTCTATAATCGAATCAAAGCAATTGAAAGTGAATATTAAGCTTACGATTTTATTGGACAGCCTTTATTAATTGGCTGTCTTTTTTTATTCACCTTCGCCTTTATTATGACAAATGTCATTTGAAAGAAATGACATTATCCACTAATGAAATTTTTTCCAAAATTATAGAATGAAGGTAGAAATGACGGAGGTGGAAAAAATGGAATCGATTATTGTACTGGATTATGTTACAAAAACATTTAAAAATAAAAAAGCAGTGAATAATATTTCATTGACAATTAATAGGGGCGAAATTGTTGCTATCCTTGGCCCTAATGGCGCCGGAAAAACAACTACAATTATGATGATGCTTGGACTGCTTGAACCTTCAGAGGGAAGGATAAATCTTTTTGGCATGCAGCCGAAGGATAAAAAAGTGCGTGAAAAGATTGGCGCGATGCTTCAAGAAGTAAGTGTCATCGATGCATTAACTGTCAAAGAGATTATTCAATTATTCAGAAGCTATTATCCAAATCCTCTTGGCTTTGAAGAGCTTGTCGCTTTAACTGGTTTAAAGGCAGATGAATTGAAAAAGAGAGCTGATAAACTATCTGGCGGTCAAAAGCGGCGTCTCGGTTTTGCACTTGCGATGGCAGGAAACCCTGATTTGTTATTTTTTGATGAACCAACCGTTGGCTTGGATATTACATCAAGAAAACGTTTCTGGGAAACAATTGGCATCTTAAAGGAGCGGGGAAAAACAATTATTTTTACTACTCATTATTTACAGGAAGCCGATGATGCTTCTGAAAGAATTATTTTATTCCACAATGGATCAATCATTGAAGATGGAACGCCTAAGGAAATTAAGGCAAAACTGACAAAGCAGTCCATATCCTTTACAGCTTCTGAGAGCATTTCCATCGAAAAATTAAAGCAGTTGCCAACTGTTTCTCATGTAAATGAAGAAGGCAACCGCATAGTGATCGAGGCTGAAAACACAGATCTCGTTTTGGCGAGGCTGTTTGAACAGAAAATTCAAATATCAAGGGTTGAAATCAATCAAGGTCGACTTGATGATGCTTTTTCACAGTTAACGGAAAATAAGGAGGCAATATAATATGAAAGCATTTGGCATGCAATGTAAAGCTGAAATTATTAGAATTCTGCGGAACCCATATTTTGTATTTTGGTCACTGTTAATGCCCATTCTCTTTTATGTCATTTTTACAAAGATTTTTAATACCGGCATTGAGGATAAACAAGTATGGCAGGCCCATTATTTAATGTCAATGACGACTTTCAGTGTGATGGGTTCAGCTATTATGACATTAGGGATTAGACTTGTAGAGGAGCGGACAAAAGGCTGGTCAATGTTTATGCGAATTACTCCTTTATCTGACCATGCGTATTTTGCTGCAAAAATGATTGGGCAAACAATCATTCATATATTTTCAATTTCAATTATTTTTATCGCAGGTGCGATCATTAATGGTGTTTCTCTTTCTATAAATGAATGGGTGATGAGTGGCCTATGGATATTAGCAGGATCCTTTCCATTTCTAGCTCTAGGCACTCTAGTAGGTACGATGAAGCGAGTGGACACGGCATCTGGCATTAGCAATATCCTTTATATGGTACTCGCAATTTCTGGAGGGATGTGGATGCCGATAGAAATTATGCCTGACTTTGTTCAAAAGCTTGCAAAGTGGCTGCCTTCCTATAATTTTGGTAATGGCGCATGGGAGATTGTTCGCGGGAACAGCCCTGATTGGAGTAATATGTTAATTTTGGCAGGATACCTGATCGCTTTTATGCTATTATCAGGATATATTAGGAGAAAGCAGGAAGCGGTGGTGTAACAAAATGCCTGATAAGAAGAAATTTGAAATTTTTCCGGCGAAGTATGGATTTTTTCCTTATATGTTTTTAATTTATCTTTTCATGCCAGGTTATTATATATTTTTTGAACCGGGCTGGAAGAGGGGTGTCGGGTATGTGCTGCTGGCAATATTTCTAGTCACATACCGGCAGCTTTATCAATTTATTGAATCCAACAATAAAACGTACACATATTGGTTAATCCTTCAAGTTTCGATTATTTTAATACTAGCGGTCTTCTATAATATTAATCATTTATTTCTCGGCTTTTTCCCAGCAAATTTTATCGGGTATTATAAGGACCGAAGGAAATTTGTATATGCACTCATTCTTTTTGGGGTAACAATCATTTCGCCGCTCATCATCCGATTTAATGAATTATATCCAAATAATATGTTATATTTTATTCCATTTATCGTAATCATGCTCGTTTCCCCATTTGGCATTCGCTCAATGGTTAATAAAATGGAGTTAGAGAAGCAGCTTGATGAGGCAAATGAGAGGATTAAAGAACTGGTAAAACGGGATGAAAGAATGAGGATTGCACGTGATCTGCATGACACTCTTGGGCATACACTATCTTTAATTACGCTGAAAAGCCAGCTTGTAGGAAAGCTAATTACAAAGGATTCTAATAGGGCGATCTCAGAAGCGAAAGAAATTGAAAGGACTTCACGAGCGGCGCTTGCTCAGGTAAGAGAATTGGTGTCTGATATGCGCACGATAACAGTTTCAGAGGAATTAATTGAATCTGAATCCATACTTGAAGCTGCTGGAATTTCTTTCTTTTTCCATGGTGAAACGAAGCTTACAGGTATTCCTGTTCTCACACAAAATATTCTTAGCATGTGTCTTCGTGAAGGGGTAACGAATGTCGTGAAACATAGCGGAGCAACTAAATGTCTTGTTCACATTGCTGAGAAGGCAGGGGAGATTTTGATTAGTATCCATGATAATGGCAAGGGTATTTCCTTAAATAATAAATCTGGAAATGGCTTAAATGGGATGTCAGAAAGACTTAAGCTGATAGATGGAACAGTGAACATTGTGACTGAAAATGGTACAAAGCTTACGATTACGGTTCCAATTATTGTGAAGGAGAGAGAGGAGGGTGTCGTTTCATGATTAGAATAGTAATCGCCGAGGATCAAGGAATGCTTCGTGGTGCCCTTGGCTCTCTTCTCGATTTAGAGGAAGATATAGAAGTAGTAGGGCAGGTTCCAAATGGGGAGGAAGCCTTAAATGCTATTTTAGCTTTAAAGCCGGATGTATGTCTGATGGATATTGAAATGCCGATCAGAAGCGGGCTAGATGTTGCTGAGGAATTGAAAAGGCTCGGTTCGGATTGCAAAATTATCATCCTTACTACTTTCGCGCGTCCTGGTTATTTTGAACGGGCTGTAAAGGTTGATGTTCATGGCTATCTGCTTAAAGACGGGTCCAGTGATGATCTCGCAGAATCCATTAGAAATGTGATGAAAGGGAAGCGTGAATTTGCCCCAGAGTTAATTTTCGGCAGCATGAAGCAAGAAAATCCGCTAACAGAACGGGAGCGGGAAGTGCTGCGAATGGTTGCGGATGGAAAAACAGCGAAGGAAATTTCAGCAGCTCTTTTTCTATCAGCAGGCACTGTTCGAAATTATATGTCGGAAATCATTAGTAAGCTTCAGGTGAAAAATAGGATTGAGGCGATAAGTATTGCGGAGGAAAAGGGCTGGATTTAAAACATACTAAAAATAGCAGCAAAGACCAAAGCCACGGTTTTTGCTGCTATTTTTTAGTCTCTAATTAAAGCTTCCAACATTTTAATAGTAATTGAATAGCATCTTCTAATTCATTTTCACGAATTCCAGCAAAACCAAGAACAATTTGCGGGGGATTCTCATGTTTTTTTTCAAGTGTGTATTGGGATAATGGATAAACCTTCATGGATTTCTCAGCTGCTTTTTGAACAAGTTCCTCCTCACTCATGCCATTATTAACAACAAGAACGATATGAAGGCCAGAGTGTCCACCAATGATTGAAAGCTTATCTTGATATGGTTTTAATAATTCTACTACTTTTTCGAGTTTACGACGGTAAATCTTTCGCATTCTATTTAAATGCCTTTCAAAATCTCCCTCCTTCAAGAATTGAGCTAGAATATGCTGGTCAATTCTTGAGACGGAACAGGAATGGTAGAACGGCAATTCCTCTTTATATTGCTGTAAAAGAGGCTTAGGCAGCACCATATAACTAATTCTGATTGATGGCATTAATGATTTTGAAAATGCACCTAAATAGATCACTTTTTCATGAATGTCCATACTTTGCAAGGAGGGGATTGATTTTCCGCTATACCGAAATTCACTATCATAGTCATCTTCGATTATATAACGATCTTTCTCAATCGCAGCCCACTTTAACAGTTTAGTCCGGCGGTTTACCGATAATACAGTTCCATACGGAAAGTGATGGGAAGGAGCTACATAGACAACGTTGAGGTTTTTATGATTAATTGTTTCTACTTTTGCCCCTTCTTCATCTACTTCTAGAGGGTGCACTTCATTTGGAAAGCCCTTTAGAATCTGCAAAATCAAATGATAGCCTGGATCCTCCACACCATAAACCATTTTTTTATCAAATAGAAGAAAGAGCTGCTGCAATAAAATTTCGATACCTGCCCCAACGATGATTTGTTCCGGTGAACATTGTACCCCTCTAGCTTGATACAAATAGTAAGCGATTTCTTGCCGCAATTCCATCTCGCCTTGTAAATCGCCGAGCAGCAGCAAAGTATGATTTTCTTTGGTGATCGTATTTTTTGCGTATTTCCTCCATACGGAAAATGGGAAATTCTCAGTATCAATCATACTTGGATGGAAATTGTATTTTATAAACTTCTGACTTGTTTTTGTATTTTCCTGTAAGGAATGATTTGTTTGCATATATTCTAAGTCTTCATGCGTCATGACGAAATATCCTTTACGAGGGTAAGCCTCAACATATCCCTCTGCGGTCAATTGCTGATAGGCTGTTTCCACCGTATTTTGACTGATTTTTAAAAAATCAGCTAATTTTCGCTTTGATGGCAGTTTCGCTCCGTATTGTATGCGACCTTCAATTATTTCCTTCTTAATGTATAGGTATAATTGGTCATACAATGGTATTTCGCTGGATCTATTTAAGTGACATGATAACATTTCCATTATGATCAAACCTCCCTAATACTGGACTGGTTATATTTGATAAAACTGACCCTTTCAATACAGTCAATTGCTCATTATACTAATCAATAGATTCAAAAAATTCAATAGTTTATGAAACGGAATGGGACAGCACGTATTTCTAATTATAACTGACCCTATAGAAATATGATAATCTGACACTTTTCAAAGGGTCAATAAATTTTTATACTAATCAATAGATTCGTAAAATACAATAGATAAATGAGATGGAGTGTGAATTATGGAAAAATTATTGGGAACTGAAACTGTAAAAAGAGGCATGGCTCAAATGCAAAAAGGCGGCGTTATTATGGACGTTGTCAACGCAGAGCAAGCAAGAGTAGCAGAAGCGGCAGGTGCTGTTGCTGTAATGGCATTAGAAAGAGTGCCTTCTGATATCCGCGCTGCCGGCGGGGTTGCAAGAATGGCGGACCCTCGTATTGTTGAAGAAGTAATGAATGCAGTATCCATCCCAGTAATGGCTAAAGCACGTATTGGTCATATTGTGGAGGCAAGAGTATTAGAAGCTATGGGTGTTGACTATATTGACGAAAGTGAAGTATTAACGCCTGCAGACGAAGAATTCCATTTATTGAAGAGTGATTTCACTGTACCGTTTGTTTGTGGGTGCCGTGATCTTGGAGAAGCTGCGCGCCGTATTGGCGAGGGTGCAGCAATGCTCCGTACTAAGGGTGAGCCTGGTACAGGTAATATTGTGGAAGCGGTTCGACATTTGCGTAAAGTAAATGCTCAGGTTCGCAAAATTTCTGTAATGAGCTATGATGAATTAATGACAGAAGCAAAAGTTCTTGGTGCGCCTTTTGAAATTTTAAAGCAAATTAAAGAACTAGGAAAGCTGCCAGTTGTTAACTTTGCTGCTGGCGGTGTTGCTACTCCTGCTGATGCTGCATTAATGATGGAGCTTGGTGCGGATGGAGTGTTTGTTGGTTCAGGCATCTTTAAATCCGAAAATCCTGAAAAATTTGCTAGTGCCATTGTTCAAGCTACAACTTATTACACTGATTATGATTTAATCGGGAAGCTTTCTAAAGAGCTAGGAGCTGCAATGAAAGGAATTGACATCTCTAAATTGTCTCTTGAAGATAGAATGCAGGAGCGCGGCTGGTAACCGTTCAAAGAGCGGGAACGTGAAGTGTTAAGGATGGTTAAAAAAGACAATGCCAAGGCGGCATTGTCTTTTCATACGATTATTTTTTCAAATCTTCAATTGAATCGATGTCCATATAAGCAGGAACGACTAAACCAATTTTTGTTCCTTCCATATTGGGACCTAAATCTTCAAATTTACCTTCGAATTTTTCATAGTAATCAGCATGTGTGGCAGGCAGCCATGCAGCGACACTTGCGTCAACGCTTCCGTCAGCAACACCTGCCCATAGAGGCCCCGCTTCAACCTGACGCAGTGTGACATCATATCCAAGGTCTGTTAACACAGTTGCAATTACGTTTGTACTGGCAATTTCACTGTCCCATGCTACATAGCCAAGGGTAATTTTATCACCATCTACCTTTTCTACGCCTGCAGTCCATTCGCTCACTTTGTCAGTATTTGCTTCAACCCAAGCGTTTGCAGCCTTTTCGGGATCTTCGCCATCTGTCACTTTAACCATGACATCTCCCATTTCATCTGAAGTCCAGTTGAACCGATCAAGAAACTTATAGGCTGATGGGTGATCATCAGCAAGCCCTAAACGTGCAATTGTATGAATATTCTCTTCGCCGCCGTATACACCTTTAGGATCCTCTAAATATTTCAAATCAAATTTAGAGAATTTCCAATGTGGAGTCCAGCCAGTAATAATGATGGGATCTTCCTTGGCATAGGCTTTTTTTAATGCTGCAGTCATGGCGGCACCTGAACCTTCAACGACATTCCAATCATTTAGCTCATATTCCTTAACAGCCGCTTCTGTTGCTTTCATGATTCCGGCACCAGGATCAATCCCGATGATCTTGTAATCAACACTTTCCCCAACAGATTGATCAGAAGCTCCTTTTTTTGTATTTTCGTTACTGCTAGCCTCGTCTGAGCTGCAAGCAGCAAGTCCTAGAGCGAGGACAGGAATCATTAGCGCAGACATCCATTTTTTCTTCATTACATATTTCCCCCTTGTTTTTTCAATCCTATATTTTGGGTCATCCGGTCAAGAATAATGGCGATAACCACGATCGCAAGACCAGCCTCAAAACCTTTACCTATCTGAATCTGTGTAACTGCACGATAAACATCAGCACCTAGACCTGGTGCACCTACCATTGATGCGATGACAACCATTGATAACGCAAGCATGATGCTTTGGTTAATTCCCGCCATAATCGTAGGCATGGCTAGCGGGAGCTGAACTTTCATGAGACGCTGACTTGTTGTGGAACCGAAGCTTTCAGTCGCTTCGATAATATCAGCAGGGACTTGTTGAATGCCTAGTATCGTTAATCTTATCGTTGGCGGCATTGCGAATATCACGGATGCTACAACGCCTGGAACAACACCAATATTAAAGAAGAAGATAGCCGGAATTAAATAGACGAATGCAGGCATCGTTTGCATAAAATCTAAAATCGGAGTAACAATCTTTTTCACCCGCTTACTCTGAGAAGCCCAAATTCCAGCGGGAACTCCGATGAGAACGGATAGAAATACGGCTGCTAATACTAAAGCAAGTGTTTCAAGCATCGGTTCCCAGTAGCCTAAATTATAGATGAGGAACAAGCCGATCAAAGTAAACAGTGCCATTCCTTTTGATGATAGCTTCCAGGCTAGTAATGCTAATAGAATCATAAATAGATAGAATGGAATGATACTTAAGCCTGCAACTAGGCCGTTAACGACACTTTCAAGGACTGTAGAAATACTATCGAAAGCCACTTCAAAGGTAATGGTCAGCCAATCAACAAATTGATCCATCCATTTTGCAATCGGCAGTTTTGGCATTACGCTTTCCATTTGATCACCCCTTTATCAGTTTGACTCACAGCCGCTTCCTCTTTTGCTTTTTCAAAATCATTGATTACGTCATTATTTCCCGCTAGGGCGCCAATGACTGCACCACGGACAAGTATGCCTTGGAGGCGGCCATTTTCATCTACAACAGCAACTGGAATCGATGCCGTAGATACTTTATCAAACAAGTTTGTTAACAAAGTGTCTCCTGCAACCTTCTGCACCTTTTTATCGAGGATGTTAGACAAGGTTTTACCATGCTCCGCAGCTGATTTTGCATCTGCTGCATGAATTACTCCAAGGAGAGATTTTTTCTTATCTACTGCGTATATACTAGAAATGCCGAGCTCCCTCATCATTTGCAGGGCAACTCGCGGACCTTTGTCGATTTGTACGGTTTCCGCTCTTTTCATTACATGGTTTGCAGTCAATACTTTAGACAAGTCAACATCTTCGACAAAGCGTTCAACATACTTGTTTGAAGGATTCATTAATATTTCTTCAGGAGTGCCGATTTGAACAATCTCTCCGTCCTTCATTAACGCAATGCGGTCGCCGATTCTAAGGGCCTCATCTAAATCATGGGTAATAAATACAATCGTTTTTTCCATTTTTGATTGAAGCTCTGTTAATTCATCTTGCATGTCTTTCCGAATTAAGGGATCCAATGCGCTAAATGCTTCATCCATTAATAAAATATCCGGATCGTTTGCGAGTGCTCTTGCTAGCCCGACCCGCTGCTGCATTCCCCCGCTCAACTGATCAGGGAATTGGTTTTCATATCCTTCAAGATTTACAAGTTTTAGGGCATTTAATGCTTTTTGTTTTCTTTCTTCCCTATTTACCCCTTGAATTTCTAAACCGTACTCCGTATTTTCGAGCACAGTCCGATGCGGAAGGAGCGCAAATTTTTGAAAAACCATACTGATTTTTTTTCGGCGAACCTCTCTTAGCTCGTCTTTTTTCATTTTCGTAATATCTTTTCCGTCAATCAATACTTCACCAACAGATGGGTCAATAAGCCGGTTAAGCATACGGACTAATGTGGATTTACCGCTTCCTGAAAGCCCCATAATGACAAAGATTTCTCCAGCGTACACATGAAAACTTGCCTTGTTTACTCCAACTGTCGCACCTGCCTTTTTTAAAATTTCACTTTTTCCGTTTCCTTCATTAAGAAGCTGTAATGCTTTTTTTCCATTCCTTCCGAATATTTTTGTTACATTTCTCACGCTTAATTTCGCGTTTTTATCACTCAAAATCATTCACCTCGTTTATTTTCACGCCGAGCATTAAGACTTTTTAATTGTATAGGTTTTAGAAACTAAAGGGCAAAGCCGATATTCTTTCATATTAATCCATAAAGTTTGTACAGTAAAAACTGAACGTACTGTAATTAACGTTTCCTTACAATCCCTTTCATTTACTGCCGTTTCCATAATCCATAGCAGCTTTACTTTCAAAAAAAACATGTTAATCTATAAAATGATCAGTCAATTTTCAGGAGATAAAGTTTTTTTAATACAGAAAAAATAAATTTACATTTATGGATGTGAATGTTTATATGAATGGGAAAGAACAGCTTGAGCATGCGCGTGAGCGTGTCATTGAAACGATTGCTATGAATATGAACTTATACGGTGTTACCGATTCGGTTGGGCGATTATATGGAATGTTGTATTTTCACGATCAGCCATTGACTCTCGATGAAATGAAAGAGGAACTCGGTATGAGCAAAACAAGTATGAGTACTTCTGTCAGGACGTTGCTGGAGCTTAAGATGGTAGAAAAGATTTGGAAGAAGGGAATCAGAAAGGATCTGTATCAAGCGGAGGAAGATTGGTATCAAACCTTCACTGATTTTTTTACGATTAAGTGGAGGGCAGGTATATCAATGAATGTGTCAGCCATGAAAAAATCATTAAGAGAGCTGGAAATCTTAGTTAACTCTGAGGAAACAGATGAGGAAATTCGCAGCGCTGCTAGAATTGATATGGAGAAAATGAACGATGCACTTCGCTATTATACATGGCTAAATCGACTAGTCGACAGTTTTGATTCTGGGAAGATTTTTGACTATATCCCTAAAGAGGAAGAGAAATAAACGAGAATGCGGAGGGTGACTCTTTAACTTTGAGTCATCCTTGTTTTATGCAGAATAAATGCAAGTCGCGAAATATATTAAATTATGTCTAAATCTGTCTATTAACTAGGATTATCGTTTGTTTTCTCCCGATTCTAGTTTTTTTTGATTTTGACAAAAAAAAATAAACATGAATTAAACACAATATGTAGTGGTGTTAGAAATATTTTTAATACTATATATAGATTTATTTATTGATTTTAGATATTTGATATGATACCTTAAATATATTAATAAAAACAACTAGAATCTGCCAAATCCTAGTTTGTCTTAAAAATTGAATATTATATTTTGAAGGAGTTGTAAAAATGTCTGTAGCACTAGGACAAAAAATGAGTTTAAATGTTGATCGTTTAAACCAGGACATCCGATTATTTCCTCAGGTTCATCCTATCACCTCTGATATGAAAATGACCCACAAAGGGGTCTCCCGTTTAGTTATGCTTGATAGGTATACATTTAAGGATACGGAGAAAATCACGTTAACTAATGGGGACTTTGTCGTACTTACCATCAAAGAAGATCCAAAATTCCCTGCCAGAGGGCTCGGTTACATTGTAGATATTGATTGGGAAAACAAAGCTGCAACCGTTCTAGTGGAAGAAGATTATCGAGGGGTGCTTGATGACCCAGAAGAGGCAAAAACAGGAATCATCAAGAGATCTCTAGATGTGATTGAAAAACCGCTAGAGCTTTTTTATGAGCAAATTGCGAAGCGGAATGCAACTGGTCTAGCTTCTGTTGAAGAATCAGAAGAAAAAAGGCAAGTTTGGTTTGAAAAGTTCTATCAAGAGCTCGCGAGCTTAAACTTTATCCCAGCTGGCCGTGTTCTTTATGGAGCGGGAGCGGATACGGACGTAACTTACTTTAATTGTTACGTTATGCCATTTGTTGCTGACTCACGTGAAGGCATTTCCGAACATCGTAAACAAGTAATGGAAATCATGAGCCGCGGCGGCGGGGTTGGAACGAATGGTTCAACTTTAAGACCGCGTAATACCCTTGCAAAGGGCGTAAATGGTAAATCATCTGGATCTGTGTCCTGGCTGGATGATATTGCGAAGTTGACACATCTTGTGGAGCAAGGAGGATCGCGCAGGGGTGCTCAGATGATTATGCTAACGGACTGGCATCCTGATATTATCGAATTTATCATTTCTAAAATGCAAAATCCAAGAATTCTACGATTCCTTCTTGAAACAACTAATGATGAAACAATCAGGAAGCATGCGAAAGAAAAACTGAAATTTACTCCTTTCACGGAGCAAGAGATTGCTATGTATCAAGGAATAATTAATTATAAGAACATTCCGGGTTATGGTGGATTCAGTGAAAAAATTATTCATGATGCAGAAGATAAGCTGGAAGTTGGAGGTACTTATTCTGTTCATAATTCAGAATTCCTAACAGGCGCCAACATTTCAGTATGCTTAACAAAGGAATTCATGGATGCAGTTGAGAATGATGCTGATTATGACCTTCGCTTCCCAGACGTGGAAAGCTATGATAAAGAAGAAATGAGCATTTACAATGAAGAGTGGCACAAGGTTGGAGATGTTCGCGAATGGGAAAAGCTTGGCCACAAGGTACGAGTTTACCGCAAAATCAAGGCGAAAGAGCTTTGGAACTTAATAAACATTTGCGCAACTTATTCAGCAGAGCCGGGCATTTTCTTTATCGACAATGCTAACGACATGACAAATGCGAAAGCGTATGGACAAAAGGTAGTAGCGACAAACCCATGCGGGGAGCAACCTCTTGCACCATACAGTGTCTGTAATTTAGCTGCTGTAAACTTAGCTGCAATGGCAGATAAAGAGAATAAGACGGTTAATTTTGAAAAATTAAAGAGAACAGTCGAAGTAGGAGTCAGAATGCAGGATAATGTTATTAATGCCACTCCATACTTCTTAGAAGACAATAAAAAGCAGGCTCTCGGTGAGCGCCGTGTTGGTCTTGGTGTAATGGGTCTTCATGACTTATTAATCTACTGTGAGACGGAATATGGTTCTGAAAAAGGCAATGAGCTAGTAGATAAAGTTTTTGAAACAATTGCTACAACTGCTTACCGTGCTTCAGTAGAACTCGCAAAAGAAAAGGGAAGCTTCCCATTCTTAACTGCTGAAACTGAAGAAGAAACAAATAGATTGCGAAAAGCCTTTACTGAAACTGGATTCATGCAGAAAATGCCAGAGGATATCCGACAAGCTATCCTTGAAAATGGTATTCGTAATTCGCATTTGCTAACCGTTGCTCCGACTGGATCCACAGGAACAATGGTTGGTGTATCAACTGGACTTGAACCTTACTTCTCATTCTCTTACTTCAGAAGCGGCCGTCTTGGTAAATTTATTGAAGTAAAAGCAGATATCGTTCAAGAGTATTTAGATAAAAACCCGGAAGCAGATCCAAATAATCTGCCAGATTGGTTTATTGCGGCGATGGATTTAGCTCCTGAAGCACATGCGGATGTGCAATGTATCATCCAACGCTGGATTGACAGTTCTATTAGTAAAACAGTAAATGCGCCTAAAGGCTACAGCGTAGAGCAGGTTGAAAAAGTGTATGAGCGCCTGTATCGCGGTGGAGCAAAAGGTGGAACTGTATACGTTGACGGTTCACGTGATTCACAGGTTCTAACATTAAAAGCCGAGGAAAATAGCTTTGATGAAACGAGCTTCGGGAAAAAAGAAAAAACGAAGCAGCATGTTGTGCTTGTAGACACTATCAATGACCTCCGTTCAACAAACGTCATTGGTTCAGAAGTTGGAAACACTTGCCCAGTATGCCGTAAAGGGAATGTAGAAGAAATCGGTGGATGTAATACTTGTACGAACTGTAATGCCCAATTAAAGTGCGGTTTATAATGTAATGCAAAAAGAGGATAATAACTTATCTTAATGGGGTCCATCCCAAAGGGGATAAGCCTTATATGGAATCAACTTCGGGGGTACAAATCGCATCTGATTTAGTACCTCCTTTTTTGTTGTCCTTATATCAACTAACAGTGGAAATTAAAGAAAATAATCGGACAATAGATCCGTTATTTCAGTAAATAGCCTTAAATGAAGGGCTAAGCGGACACCGAGTACCTTATTTACTGATTTATACAAGAAATTCACTGATTTTTACAAAATAACGGCCCCCATGTCCGAAAACACAAGGAATGAACCAATTTGTCTTGAATAACGGAACTGGTGTCCTTTCATTTTCAATTGACTAACCGCTTGTTTACCTCATCTGTCTGAAGCGTAATTTAATTCTTGCTTATAAATTACTGGTGTCCTTCATTTCCGATAGACTAACCATTTTGTTTTCCTCAACTGTCTGAAGCCTAATCAAATTTTTCCCCCAATAATAACTAGTATTTGAAAAATACATTTTGTCCTCCGTACTAATTTCATAAGCCTTCGATTAAAAATGTATTAATACATCGACAGGGGTGGCTGCCATGTATATAGATGGTGTTTTTTCAGGGGGAGGCATTAAAGGTTTTGCGCTAATCGGTGCCTATGAAGAAATCGAAAAGAGGGGTTTCCGCTTTAAAAGACTAGCAGGTACGAGCGCTGGATCTATCATAGCGTCTTTAATTGCTGCTAATTATTCAAGTAAAGAGGTTTACGAAATGCTTGATGAATTAAATCTGGAAAAATTTCTTGATCCACGAAAGACGTATATACCTCTTGCCGTTACAAAATGGATTTTGCTTTTTTGGCGTCTCGGCTTATATAAAGGGGAGGAGCTTGAGAAATGGTTAGCAGAAAAGCTTGCGGACAAGGGGGTTAGGAAGTTTTCAGATCTCCCTCCACAAGCCTTGCGTGTCATAGCATCAGATTTAACGAATGGCCAGCTTATCGTATTGCCTGATGATTTAATTAAGTATGGAATTGACCCGGGCTCCTTTTCAGTAGCAAAAGCGATCCGCATGAGCTGCAGCCTTCCGTATTTTTTCGAACCAGTAAAGCTATATTCTAACCGTAACGCAAATGTCATCGTGGATGGCGGTGTATTAAGCAATTTTCCAATGTGGCTATTTGACAAAGATAATGTCAAAAAAGTTCGGCCAGTGTTAGGCGTGCAATTAAGCCATAGTGTTAGTGAACATCCTCAGCATAAAATCCGAAATGCGATTCAAATGTTTGAAGCATTGTTTGAGACAATGAAAGAGGCTCATGACTCTCGATATATTTCTAGAAAACATGCTAGTGATATTATTTTTATCCCGACAGAAGGAGTATTAACGACTGAATTTCATTTAACCTCTGAGAAAAAGCAACAACTTGTTGATTTAGGTAAAAAATGTACAAAGCAATTCTTCTCACAATGGAGTTATTAGTAAAATAAAAAGATCGAGCCAGTTAAAGCGAAGCTCGATCTTTCTTTTTACCTTTTTTTCCTTCAATAACAGTTAAATGTGTTGAAGATTTTTTTCTAGTCCGTTTAATGGAAGTTAAAGAACCGGAGCTTGCCTTGCGGCTGCTGCCCTTTCCAGCATCGGGCTGGTTAAATCGTTTCTTTGATTTCTTTGCTGCTCGAACAAATGCTCGCTGCTCTTGTTTCTTAGGGCTAGATCTATTAAAACGTTTAAAGATGTAAAACACGATAGCACCAACTAATAAAATGACAGCTATTCTCCGCAAAAAACCGGCAGGATTTGAAATCATGCTGGATGTTATTCCTAAAACAGCTAGGAGAACGAGACCAGAGATTACGAATAGTGTAATCCGATTTTTCAAGAAAGCCACCTCCCTATGAGCATGATGAGCATTTTTCCATTCTTTTAAACTTATGAAGATTAAAAAATTAAACGATTTCTTCTGTTTTTAATTGTGCTTCTGAAGCCTTTTCTTTTTCTAATAATTTTTCAAATGATAAAATAGCTACTTCTACTTGATCGTCTTTAGGTTCTTTTGTTGTAAGAAGCTGCAGCCATAGGCCAGGAATTCCTAAATATTTTAATACAGGGACATTTCTAACTTTGTTTGTTAATTGCAAAACTTCGAATGAAATGCCGAGTACTACAGGAATAAGGGCAAGCCGGTTAAGGACCCGTACATATAATGGCTCAGTTGGTACGAGTAAATAGACAAAAACCCCTATGATCACTGTGAATAATATGAAACTGCTTCCACAGCGGTAATGCAGTCTTGATTGGGCTTGAACATTTTCTACTGTAAGCTCTTTTCCATTTTCAAATGCGTTAATTACCTTGTGCTCTGCACCATGGTATTGAAACACCCTTTTGATGATAGGGGTTAATGACACAAAGTATATATATGCAAGCAGCAACAGCAGTTTGAAAAAGCCTTCTACAAGGATTTGGGCAAAATGTCCGGGGAATATTGGCTTAGTCAACTCAGCTAAGAAAACAGGAACGAGAGTAAAGATAAACTTTCCGAAAAGAAAGGAAAGAACACCAACCGCAGCGACACCTAGCCACATTGTTAATTTGGAGCCTTCTTGTTCATTTAATTTTTCATCATCGCTCGGATCCAAATCATATCTTTCGGTTGAAAAGTTTAAGTGTTTGGAGCCATTTGCGCTTGCCTCAATTATGGCAATAATCCCTCTGAGAAATGGGATTTTTTTGATTAATTGTAAGGAAGTATTCGATTTACGGGGAAGCTCGAAATATTCTATAGAGTCGTCTTTGCGACGGACAGCAGTAACATAATGATGCTTTCCGCCAAACATAACTCCTTCTACAACTGCTTGACCTCCGTATACAGGTTTTTGATTTTTTGACATGTGTAATTGCACCAACCTAATTTGAACTCGGAATGTAACAGCTAAATAAACAAGGGTGCATTTCAAATTCACCTCATTAGTTTAAACATAAAGTATGCTTGAAAACCTTGTTCAAAGTGTGAATACATCTAAAGCTGTATGTACCTATCTTTATTCTACTAGAAATCCAAAAAAACCTCTAGGAATGACTAAATATTTAATTTTAAAATAATATAATTTTCTTAGGAAGAAATATATAACCAAGCAGGAAGCCTTAATTCATTTTCATATGCAAGTGAATAATCGCATAAGGACATAATATAAATGGAGGTGGAAAAGATGGCAGAAGATAAGCAAACTGATCTTAAAGAAAGTGAAAAGCCGATGTCTTTCTTGACAATGGTTATATTAACAGGATTGATTGGAGGGATATTTTGGAGCGGGATTGGTTATTTTTTTCATTATATTAACTTAACAGAAATACACCCGAAGGTCATATTAGATCCATGGACAATTGGAGATTGGAAGGACAGCTGGCTCGGAACGGTCATTTCCCTTCTGATTATCGGTGCAATCTCAATTGTAGCAGCACTCATTTATTATGCCGTGCTAAGAAAGCTTCCTAGTATTTGGGTGGGTGTTCTTTATGGGATTGTTCTTTTTCTGTTAGTCTTTTTTGTGCTAAATCCGATTTTTCCTGGGATAAGCCCTTTCAATGAACTGGGGAGAAATACGATTATTACATCTATATGTTTATATGTATTATATGGTGTATTTGTCGGATATTCGATTTCTTATGAAGAGGGCGAAGTGAAATATAAAGAAAGCAGAGAAAAAGAAGCGAAATCCTAAAGGTAATTGACCTATAGGAAAGATGAATGATTGCGCAATTTGGTTTTTCATGGTAGTTAAAATAAATTCAATTGTGATAGAATGTTCTTGGTGAATTATTCGGCTGTACGTTTACTATTAGATAATAGCAATAGTCAGCTTACTTAGGGGGAGAAGAAAAAATGGAAAAGCTTCAGAAACTCCGTTCGGTTCTAGAACGGTTAGGCATTGATGGTATGCTGATTACAAGTGAGTTTAATCGCCGCTATATGACAAACTTTACTGGTTCTGCAGGTGTTGTTCTGATCAGTGGAGAAAATGCACAATTTATTACTGATTTCCGTTATATTGAACAGGCAACAGCGGAATGTGAAGGCTATGAAATTGTTAAACATGCAGGCTCCATCCCTGATGAGGTAGCTGAACAAGCAAAGAAACTAGGCATTAAAAAGCTTGGTTTTGAACAGGATCATTTAACTTTTTCTGCTTACAAATCTTATGAAAAAGCAGTAGAAGGAGAATTAGTACCCGTATCCGGCGAAATTGAAAAGTTACGCTTGATTAAGAGTGAAGCGGAGATTAAGATATTAAAGGCAGCAGCTGATATAGCGGATGCTGCATATAAACATATTCTTGAATTCATTCGTGCCGGCATAACGGAGCTTGATGTGTCGAATGAATTAGAGTTCTTTATGAGAAAAGCTGGTGCTGCTTCATCTTCTTTTGATATTATCGTTGCTTCCGGCTACCGCTCTGCACTTCCGCATGGGCGAGCCAGCGACAAAGTAATTGAAAAAGGCGATTTCGTTACATTAGATTTTGGTGCGTATTATAATGGATATATTTCAGATATCACGAGAACTCTTGCGGTTGGAGAGCCTGACGCCAAGCTTAAAGAGATTTATGATATTGTTCTACAAGCACAATTACGAGGAATGAACGGCATTAAGCCAGGAATGAGCGGGAAAGAAGCAGATGCCTTGACACGCGATTATATAACTGAAAAGGGCTATGGTGAAAACTTCGGACACTCGACTGGTCATGGAATTGGACTAGAAGTTCACGAAGGACCAACACTTTCCTTTAAATCAGATATAATTCTAGAACCTGGCATGGTCGTAACCGTTGAGCCGGGCATTTATATCCCTGGACTTGGCGGAGTTCGGATTGAAGACGATACGGTAATTACGAAAGACCATAATGAATCGCTTACTCATTCAACAAAAGAACTAATCATTTTATAATGCGCACCATTGGCGAATGAGCAAGCAAAGACATGTTACACAATTAGGAGGATTTTTTAATGATTTCTGTTAATGATTTTCGTACAGGCTTAACGATCGAGGTAGATAACGGAATTTGGCGTGTTATGGATTTCCAACACGTTAAACCAGGAAAAGGTGCAGCTTTCGTACGTTCAAAACTGCGCAACCTTCGCAATGGAAACGTTCAGGAAAAAACGTTCCGTGCAGGTGAAAAAGTGGCAAAAGCACAAATTGATAATAGAAAAATGCAATACCTATATGCTAATGGCGATCAGCATGTCTTTATGGACAATGAATCATATGATCAAATTGAATTACCGGCATCTGCCATTGAATATGAATTGAAATTTCTTAAAGAAAACATGGAAGTTCATATTTTAATGTATAATACAGAAACTTTAGGAGTGGAGCTTCCAAATTCAGTTGAGTTGGAAGTAATTGAGACAGAGCCTGGTATTAAAGGAGATACAGCTTCTGGCGGTTCTAAGCCCGCAAAGCTTGAAACAGGCCTTATTGTTCAAGTGCCTTTCTTCATCAACCAAGGAGATAAATTAATTATCAATACAGATGAAGGCACATACGTATCTAGGGCGTAGTTAATGACCTGAAAAGGTCACTAAAGCCTTACATTGTAAATGGTTTCCACTTGAAGTTTTCAGCCATATTACGTATTATAAGTATACAGAAGCTGCGTTGTTCGCTTGTATATGAAGTTTCAACCTTTATATTTATTAAGGGAGTTCAACACCATTACTTGAAAAACATGCCTTCAATGAGAGGACGTTTGTGAAGTAATTGCGGACACCCACCTGGAGGAGCAGGTATGAAACTCCATATAAATCGGCGGCAAAGGCGGCTATACATATGGATACTTAAGCAATAACCATTTGGTTATTGCTTTTTATATATTATTGAAAATAAGTATACTCAGCTATAACCTCACTGCTCACTTCTAATGTACCTGGCTGAATGGCCGTGGCTGCTTCACTTTTAACAAACGCGGTTGTATGAATCGGAAAAGGCTCTCCGCGCTGCAGCCCCAATTCAGATATTAAAATGGGGGTATTATTCAGTTGAACTCCCAACGTTTTTGCAATCGCTTCAGCCTTTTGGAACGAATGGATAACAGCAAAAGCTAATGCTTGTTGTTCATATTGGCTTGGATTACTCACAGAAAATTTAATGCCAGTGACTATGTTAGCCCCATTTTTTACCGCCGTATCAACGGCTAAACCCGCCTTCTCTATATCACTAATCGTAATAAGCAGCAGATGTTCTACTCTGTAACCTCTGAAGATTTGTTTCCCTTCTATAAAATCATATTGTGGAAAAATGGAATAATTCACCGTTCGTATTTGCTCGTCGTTTATACCTATTGAATTTAGGGCGTTTTTTATTTTTGCTATTGCGGCAGCATTATCGTTCTGAGCTTTCTCTAATTGAACATCCTCTGTCGAAACTCCTAATGTGATTTCAGCCCTATTTGGTGCCGCTGTTACTTTTCCTAAACCGGAAACTCTGATGATATTTTGTTTTTTTCCACCACAAGGAGGTATTCTTAAGGATGGCTGTTGGTAATACATTACTTTCCCTCGCTTTCCGTATATAACGATTTGTAAATATATACGGCTATAGGAAATAGAACATTCGAATAATTTTTTTTACTCCCATTCATAGCCCATTAATTCAGCAATTTTCTTAGGGATATCCGTATTATCCAGCACTCCATTAAAAAACTCTGCTCCTTTTCCATATGCAAACAGTGGGATTGGATTGGCTGTATGCCCCCCTGTGGAACTACTTATGGACCGTATGGATGGGTCAGCGATTCCCGCGTGATAATGTTTAGCTATTATACTTCCCAATACCCAGGCTGCCTGATGCTGCGGGTAGACTGCTCCTTGTGCATTCTTTACCCTTTCATTCAATAGAGTCATTTCATCAGCCGTTAATTCGATATTTGCATATTTTTTTACCGTGTTTTGTACACTATTTGGTTCAAACTCCAATGAATTAGTTTTTCTGATAAACTTACTAACCATATATTCAGGCGTGGCCTTCACTTCTTTAAGACCTTCAATGTTTAACGGCTCTGTCGCAGAAATACCCATTGTTTCATGATCAGCAACAACGAGTACGAGGGTGTTTCCTTCTCTTCTTGCCCAATTCACGGCATATTTCACAGCATTGTCAAATTCAATGACTTCCTTCCAGACACTTGTTAAATCTGCTGCATGTGAGGCGTGGTCAATACGTGCTCCTTCAGACATTAGAAAAAAGCCCTTTTCTCCTTTAGATAAAAACTCAATCGCTATTTCAGTCATTTCTTTTAAGCTAGGTTCCTGACTCCTTAATAATTTTCGATCTAATTTAAAACTCATATAAGAAGGATGGAATAGACCAAGCATTCTATTGCCTTTCGCTGCTAGCAATTCATCACGAGTAGAAACAAAAGTATACCCATCATGAATAGCCTCTTTTATCAAATCTCTTCCATTTTGACGGTCTGCCCGAAAAAAATCAGCCCCTCCACCTAACAAAACATCTACTTTATTTTCGAGCTGCTGGCGAGCAATCTCATTTTGGCGAGTCCAACGGTTTTTGACACTGGCAGTAAACGCAGCCGGTGTGGCATCTGTAACTGTATTAGTAGAGATCACACCTGTTTTCTTATCGTGACTTTTAAATAGATCAAGAATACTATCAGATTCATGCCCATCTGCTGTTATTCCAATCATTCCATTATTTGTCTTTTTCCCTATAGCTAAAGCTGTTCCCCCCGCAGCCGAATCAGTAACGGCATAATTAGCTGAAGACGTATGGACAAGTGAAACAAATGGAAGGGATTCAAGAAAAAGCCGACCCTCTTTCCCATATTCCATTTGTCTGGCAATTTCAATTTGCCCCATCCCCATTCCATCTCCAATTAAAAGTATGACATTTTTGGGGCCGGAATCACGGTAGCTGTTATTAATTTCCTCATTTCCTTCTGCAAACGTAAAAGCATGAAAGCCAATTCCGAAAATGAGAATAGCAATGAAAAGCCAAAAGTTACTTTTTTTCATTCGGGAATCCCTCCTCTTAAATTACTTCTTTATTTTTTGTGAAACAGGCTATTAATACTCAAAATAAACAAATCAAAGTCATATTGTTTCAAAGCAGGCATACATTTTAAGTAGTAAGATGCTAGTCCTATTAGAAAATGGGAGGAACAATGCTTTGGAAACGATTCTAGCTTTTTTGCCGAAAAATATTTCAGAAAAAATGATGCATATTTCGCCTCCGCAATTAAATGAATTGGAAGAGATACGTGTACGAATTAACCGCCCGCTTGAATTAACGATTAAAGGACAACCACTATTTATCCCTTATGTTGTTAAGCAAGAGGATGCTCTGCATTTATTAAACAAGATTAGTCATTTCTCTATTTATACCCTTGAGGAAGAATTACGCAGAGGGTATATCACGATTGAGGGCGGACATCGTGTCGGTTTAGCAGGAAAAGTCATCCTGGAGAATGGAAGTGTAAAGGCGATAAGAGATATTTCTTCCTTTAATATTCGTATTGCCAGAGAACAAATTGGGATAGCAGATAAATTGATTACGAACTTGCTGGAAAATGGCTCATGGCTTCATACGATGATCATTGGACCTCCGCAAACGGGAAAAACAACCTTGCTTCGTGATATGGCAAGAATCATTTCCAGCGGCGACAAAAATAATCGCTTTCCGGCCTTCAAGGTTGGAATTATTGATGAACGATCTGAAATTGCAGGCAGTGTGAATGGCATTCCTCAAATGACATTCGGTCCGCGAATAGATGTTTTGGACGCTTGCCCAAAAGTCGAGGGCATGATGATGATGATCCGTTCAATGAGTCCTGATGTCCTCATTGTTGATGAAATCGGGAGAAAAGAAGATGCAGAAGCGATCATGGAGGCTGTAAATGCGGGAATCAAACTCATCATGACCACACACGGAAACTCATTAGAAGAAATACGAAATAGGCCTACAATGAAGCCCATCATTGAGATGGGAATATTTCAGCGGTTTATTGAATTGACAAGAAAAAATGGCCCCGGAACTATAGCAGGCCTAAAGGATGGGAATGGAAAAGGGATTATACATGAAGTGAGAGTGACCTAAATGTTTAAATTAATTGGTGCCGTCTTTATTATCGTTGCCACGACATGGGCCGGATTTGAAGCAGCTAGGCATCTGCATGAAAGGCCACGCCAGCTTAGGCAGCTGAAATCTGCACTACAGTCATTAGAAGCTGAAATTATGTACGGGCATACTCCACTGCATGAAGCGGCAAGAAGGCTCTCGGCTCAATCGGCAAAGCCGTTGTCTAGGTTCTTTGAAACTTTCGCAATCAAACTAACAAATACTGAAACAACAGTGAGGGATGCATGGGAGCAAAGTCTAAAGGAAATTTGGAAGATGACTGCTTTGAAGCAAGGCGAGTTTGAAATAATGAAACAATTTGGAGAAACATTAGGCCGCCATGATCGAAAGTCGCAGCAAAAGCAAATCATGCTGACATTATCACACTTAGAACGAGAAGAGAATGATGCCTACGACAAACAAGCCAAATATGAAAAGATGGCGAAAAGTCTAGGATTTCTTTCAGGATTGTTATTAATCATTTTATTAATGTAAAAGACTTAAAACACATACTTGGAGCAAAGCATGCTGCTTGATTTTCATAGGAGGGAATAGGATGGGCCTTGAGGTTGATATTATTTTCAAAATTGCGGGAGTCGGAATTGTTGTCGCTTTTCTTCATACAATTCTCGATCAAGTTGGAAAAAAGGAATATGCCCAGTGGGTGACACTGTTTGGATTTATATATATTTTGTTCATGGTTGCCTCCATCGTAGATGACCTATTTCAGAAAATTAAATCGGTGTTTTTATTTCAGGGCTAAGGGAGGTCTTTGCCATTGAAATCTTGCAAATAGTCGGAGTCGCACTTGTAGCAACCTTTCTTGCATTAATTGTAAAGGAACAAAAGCCAAACTTTGCTTTTTTGCTCATTGTATTTGTCGGCTGTGCGATTTTTCTTTTTTTAGTCGACCAAATTTATGCCATTATTCACATGATTGAAAGAATTGCAATCAATGCAAAAGTGAACATGATCTATATTGAAACGATATTAAAAATTATTGGAATCGCCTATATTGCAGAATTTGCGGCTCAAATTACGAAGGATGCAGGCCAAGGAGCCATTGCTTCAAAAATTGAACTTGGAGGAAAAATTCTTATTCTGGCAATGGCAATCCCGATATTAACTGTCATGATTGAAACGATTATTCAAATGATCCCTGGTTAATAAATAGATGCGGCATTTTTCTTAAAAGAGGTGTAACGAATGAAGCAACGGCTGCAGAAAATATTATTTCTCAATCTACTATTCTTCTTTTTACTAATACCAAGTGTACAAGCCTCTTTGCAAACAGAAGAAGTAAATAAAACAATAAGTCCGCAAGCACTTGTGAATGCTCAGTTGGATTCTCTCAATATAGATGAATTAAAAAGCTTTTGGGAAAAAATCAGCAGTGAGTATGGAGGTTTTTTGCCAGAAAGCCAAAAAGGAAGTCTCTATGACTTTCTAAAAGGAGAGAAGAAATTTTCCTTTAAAGACTGGACATCAGGCTTCATGAAATTTATCTTCCATGAATTTATTGTTAATGGAAAACTATTAGGATCACTCATATTACTAACCATATTCAGTATGTTTCTGCAATCACTGCAAAACTCTTTTGAAAAGAGCACGGTCAGCAAGGCAGCTTATGCAATCGTATTTATGGTCCTAATCATCCTGGCATTAAATAGTTTTCATGTAGCCATTAGCTATGCTCAGGAAGCAATTGATACGATGATTTCCTTTATTTTGGCGCTTATTCCTTTATTGCTCGCTTTAATCGCTTCATCAGGGGGGCTCGTATCGGCTGCGTTTTTCCATCCAGTCATTCTTTTTTTAATGAATATGAGCGGATTATTAATTCAATATGTCGTATTGCCTTTATTATTCCTGTCAGCATTGCTCAGTATTGTCAGTGTCATGTCAGAACAGTACAAGGTAACACAGCTTGCAAATTTATTAAGAAATGTAAGTATTGGCCTGCTTGGTTTGTTCTTAACCGTATTCTTGGGAGTGATTTCGGTTCAAGGAGCATCTGCAGCAGTAACAGATGGTGTGGCGATCAGGACGGCTAAATTTATTACCGGCAATTTCATACCGGTGATCGGCAGAATGTTTACAGACGCTACAGATACTGTCATTAGTGCCTCTGTCTTACTAAAAAATACAGTAGGAATTGCTGGAGTAGCCATCCTTATTCTAATTGCGGCATTTCCCGCAATCAAAATTCTCATGATTGCGTTTATATATAAATTTGCGGCTGCTATTTTACAGCCTTTAGGCGGCGGGCCTATTATCTCATGCCTTGACATTATTAGTAAAAGTGTCATCTATGTTTTTGCTGCACTTGCTGTTGTTTCCCTCATGTTCTTTCTAAGTATCACTGTAATCATTGCAGCTGGAAACTTGACGATGATGGTCAGGTAGGGAGGTAAGCGAAATGGATTTTATTAAAGAATGGATTACAAATATTATTTTATTTGTCCTATTAGCCACAGTGATCGATATGCTGCTACCAAATTCAAATTTGCAAAAGTATACAAAAATGGTGACAGGGCTTTTACTGATTGCCGTTATATTAACACCTGTATTAAAGCTGATTTCAAATGATTTCGAAAAAGTGCTTGCTTCTGTACCTGCAATGGATGGGCCAGGAGAAAAAAACTTAGAAAATTCAATTGAAATGAAGAAAAGAGAAATACAAGCCTGGCAAGACGCATATATTCTAGAAGACATGGCTGTCCAATTAGAAAAGCTAGTGGAAGAGGAGCTGATGACACAGTATCAGTTAGAAATTTCTAGAATTGATGTTGAAGTTAATGGAAAAGCCGATAGCACTTTCCCGGAAAACCTCCAAAAGGTAACAGTGCAGCTGAAGGTTAAAGACGAAAAAAAGGAAGCTGTAGAAGTGGTTAAAAAAGTTGAAATCAATACGCGGGAATCTCTTCCTTCGAACAGTCCAAACAACGAAACTGAAAAAATTGCCTCTTTATTAGCTGAAAAGTGGAATGTGAATGAAGAAAAAATTGAAGTTCGAGTAGAAGGAGGGAAGTTAAAAAAGAATGGATAAAGATAAAGGGCCTTTCACACTATTAAAAAAATGGCTTTCTAAAGACGATCAGCCGGATAAAAAGCCTGGAAAGTATCAATATTTGCTTCTTGTCCTCCTCTTTGGGGCAGCCATTATGCTGATAAGCAATATGTTCTTTAATGATAAGTCTTCCAATGCAAATATACCTGTCATGAATAATAAGCAGGAAGCGAATGAGGAAGAGAATGTACCAGCTTTTGGCCAGAAGCAGAAGGCGGGCAATGATATGATTGCTGCTTATGAAAGGGCATATGAAGCCCAGTTGAAGGAAGCTCTCGATGCCATCGTTGGAGTAGAGGATGCGACAGTGGTTGTTAACGTTGATGCGACTGAATCGAAGATCCTTGAGAAGAACAGAACGAGCAAAACACAAGTTACCAATGAAACCGATCGTGAAGGCGGCAAGAGAGATGTCGAGGATATTTCAAATGAAGAGCAGCTAGTCATTACAAGAAATGGAGAAGTTGAGGTTCCGATTGTAATAGAAACAAAGAAACCTAAAATCAGAGGGGTTCTTGTCGTTGCAAAAGGGGCTGATAATATACAAGTGAAAAAATGGATCATAGAAGCAGTAACACGTGCCTTGGATGTACCTAGCCACAGAGTTGCAGTTATGCCAAAAAAAACTAAGGGGGATTCATGATGTTATTAAAAAAACAAACAGTCTGGTTATTAACGATGTTGAGCTTAGTGGTTGTCTTGTCGGTGTATTATATTACTTCACCTGAGCAAAAGGGTCAGAATTTAGCCGATTCAACTGAAAAAGCTGAGCAGTCATCAAATGAAACAGCAGCAACAGAGAATTTAGACGATAGCGAAGTCATTACGAATGCTTCTGGTGATGAAATGTTTGAAGCTTTGCGCCTGAAGCTGAATGATGAGCGCAGTAAAATGATTGAAGAGTTATCAACTAAGATGGCCAATACCGAGCTTCCTGCTGAAGAAATCAGTGCGGCAAAAGATCAGATTGACCAGCTTGATGCCCTTGCTAAAAAAGAAGAAATGCTGGAAATGTTAATTCGCTCGATGAATTATGAAGATGTACTAGTACGTGCAGAGGGGAAAAATGTTCGTGTGACTGTGAAAGCGAAAGAACTTTCCCGCTCAGCTGCAAACGACATTATTCGTGAAGTAAACAACGAAATTGGCGGCCTTCAAGCAGTTACAGTTGAATTTAAAGCGCCAAAATAAATAACTTCAATACATGCAAATAATAGCGGAACCCATGTGGGGCCGCTATTTTCGCTGTTTTAATTGAAACTCACCTGGGTATATCTGCTAAAAACTTTAACATATAGCTAGAAAATATGGAAAAAATTCGTTGAGAAGAGGGTAATTGGGCATAATTATTATTCATAGTCGCAATACATGATTGAATTTCAATAAGATTTTATCGTATGATATTAGTAGCTAGTCATAAATTATTCTACGGGTTCATTATTCATTAGGTGAATTAGCCAGGAATATATGAACTTAAGTGAAAACAAGGGGTGCCCAATATGTTAAAAGTACAAGAAATTCGTGAGCTTATTAAGCTTGTTGATCAGTCAAATATTGATGAATTTGTATATGAGCATGAAGGATCAAAAATAAAAATGAAAAAGAAAGCCGCTGAAGCAGTTGTAGTTCAGCCTGCGAAAATTGCAGTTCAGGAAGTTCAAGTTCCACAGGCAGTACAACCAGAGGCTGTTAAACATGTTCCAGCTGTTGAAACGGCTGTTCAGGAACCTTCTAAGGCAGCAGAGGATCATACGAAGAATCTACATAAAATTGTTTCTCCAATGGTTGGAACATTCTATCAATCCTCATCTCCAGATGCAGATCCATATGTAAAGGCTGGTTCTAAGGTTTCTAATGATTCCATTGTTTGTATCGTAGAAGCAATGAAGCTATTCAATGAAATCGAAGCGGAAGTCAATGGGGAAATTGTTGAAGTACTAGTGAAAGATGGCCAACTGGTAGAATACGGCCAGCCATTATTTTTAGTAAAAGCAGAATAAGGAGCGGTAACAGGATGATTAAAAAACTGCTAATTGCAAACAGAGGAGAAATCGCTGTTCGAATCATTCGTGCATGCCGCGAAATGGAGATTGAAACTGTCGCCGTCTTTTCTGAGGCTGACAAGGAAGCCCTTCATGTCCAGCTTGCTGATGAAGCATACTGCATTGGGCCAACAGCGTCTAAAGATAGTTATTTAAATTTCACGAATATCATTAGTGTCGCAAAGCTAACAGATTGTGATGCGATTCACCCAGGGTATGGTTTCCTAGCGGAGAATGCAGATTTTGCTGAGCTATGCCGTGAATGCAATATTATTTTCGTCGGGCCAACGCCTGAGGCCATTACAAGAATGGGGACGAAAGATATTGCAAGAGAAACAATGAAGGAAGCAGGCGTCCCAATTGTTCCTGGTTCGAATGGAATTATTAAGGATATTGAGGAAGCAATAGAGCTTGCTAACAAGATCGAATATCCGGTTATTATTAAGGCAACAGCAGGCGGCGGCGGAAAAGGAATTCGTGTAGCCCGTAATGAGCAAGAGCTTATTAAAGGAATTACGATCACCCAGCAGGAAGCTTTAACAGCATTCGGCAACCCAGGTGTGTATTTAGAGAAGTATATTGAGGATTTCCGCCATGTTGAAATTCAAGTTCTAGCTGATACGTTCGGAAATACGCTGCATCTTGGAGAAAGAGATTGCTCGATCCAAAGACGGCTGCAAAAGCTATTAGAAGAAACACCTTCCCCAGCATTGGATGGGGAAACACGTGAAGAAATGGGAAATGCAGCAGTAAAAGCAGCAAAAGCAGTTGATTATACAGGCGCTGGGACGATAGAATTTATATATGATTACCGAAATCGTAAATTCTACTTTATGGAAATGAATACTCGGATTCAAGTTGAGCATCCAGTTACTGAAATGGTTACTGGGGTTGACTTGATTAAGGAACAGATTAAAGTGGCGTCAGGTGAAAAACTAAATTTCACGCAGCAAGATGTGTCTTTTAACGGTTGGTCCATTGAATGCCGAATTAATGCTGAAAATCCTGAGAAGAACTTTATGCCATCAGCAGGTAGAATTAATATGTATCTTCCACCAGGCGGTTTAGGAGTTCGTGTGGATTCCGCTGCATATCCGGGATATATGATTCCTCCTTTTTACGACTCTATGATTGCAAAGGTAATCACCTATGGGGCAACAAGGGACGAAGCGATCGCCCGAATGAAAAGAGCGTTAAGTGAATTTGTTATTGAAGGTGTGCACACGACTATTCCGTTCCATTTAAAGCTTCTTAGTCATGAGAAATTTGTGGATGGTCAATTTAACACTAAATTCTTAGAAATGTATAATGTTATGCAGAAAGAAGACTAATTGGAGGTGCTAAACGTGAGCGAGAACATTCTGGAAATGAGCCATGAGAATAGTGGATTAGGCAAAATTGAGATTGCTCCGGAAGTAATTGAAGTCATTGCTGGTATCGCTGCGTCAGAAGTAGAAGGAGTGGCGCAAATGCGCGGCAATTTCGCTACAGGCGTTGTAGAACGATTAGGAAAGAAAAATCATGGCAAAGGTGTGAAAGTGGAACTTTCTGAAGATGGTATTAAAGTAGATGTATATTGTTCAATGGTATTCGGCGTCTCTATTCCAAACGTTGCCCAGAAAATTCAAGATAATATTCGACAGGCATTATTGAATATGACTGCACTGGAAGCACAAGAAGTAAATGTCCATGTCGTTGGAATTGTATTTGAAAATCAAAAACACGCAGTGGAATATGAGCAGGAAATGTAATTGAATAGGAAAAGGCCAAAGACGCCCAATTTGTCTTTGGCTTTTTTACTTGAATCTTCGTTACATAGTTTAAATTTATTCTGTTTTCTGCTAGAGTAATGGTGGGTATAGGTATTGGCTTAACGGGGAAAATTTTTTCTTACTCAGTGCTTATTGGACATACTTATGCTATGATTTAAAATGTATTTTTAGAGAAGGAAATGGCATAAATGATAATAGCCATCATGTAAGGATAAGAAAAATCATTAAATGAATCTTTCCCTGTTAAAGGAGTTAATAATAGATGAAGCGAAGAACAGCAAGAGAAAAAGCATTACAAGCCATTTTTCAAATTGATGTAAGTGAAGTAGATCCAGCCTTAGCTATTGAACATGTTTTAGAAGACGCGCCAAGCAATGAATTTCTTAATCAGCTCGTCAATGGTGTTGTAGAAAACAAAGGAACAATTGATGAAACCATTAAGAAAAATTTAGAAAATTGGACAATAGAAAGATTAGGAACTGTAGATCGAAATCTTTTAAGACTTTCCGTTTATGAACTATTATTTTGCACAGATACACCTCAAAATGTCGTTATTGACGAGGGGATTGAAATTGCAAAATTATATGGGGATGACCAATCGAGCAAGTTTATAAATGGGGTTCTTTCCAAGATTAAACAGCAGCTTTGATGACAGAAGGTTCCTTTATTACTTATTAGGGAGAAGATGACATGACTGTTAATTTGATTGATGGAAAAGAAATAGCTAGACAAAAAAAATCCTTTATTGCTGAAGAAGTAGAAAAATTAAAAAGTGAAGGCATTACTCCGGGTCTTGCCGTGATTTTAGTCGGAAATAACCAAGCATCTAGAACATATGTTACGAGTAAAGAGAAAACCTGTAAAGAGCTTGGAATGCATTCAGAGTTAATCGAGCTGCCTGAAGAAATTAGTGAAGAAGATCTTCTGGGCAAAGTGATTGAGCTTAATGAGGACCCGAATATACACGGAATTCTAGTACAACTGCCTTTACCTCGTCATATTGATGAAGTGAAAGTAATTGAAACCATTTCTCCTGATAAAGATGTAGACGGTTTTCATCCTGTAAATATTGGAAGAATGATGACAGGCCAGGATGCGTTCCTGCCATGTACTCCATATGGGGTGATGGAAATGCTTGATTATATTAATGTGGATGTTGCAGGCAAACATGTAGTTGTCGTCGGACGCAGTAATATTGTAGGGAAACCAGCTGGCCAGCTGTTCCTAAATAAACATGCTACGGTTACATATTGCCATTCCAAAACAACAGATTTGAAAAAATTTACTAGACAAGCAGATATTATTGTGGCAGCTGTTGGTAAGGTGAATTTCATAACGAAGGAGCATGTGAAGGAAGGTGCAATCGTTATTGATGTCGGAATAAACCGCAATAGTGAAGGCAAGCTGTGCGGAGACGTGGATTTCGATGAAGTGAAAGAAGTAGCAGGCTATATTACACCAGTACCTGGCGGAGTTGGTCCAATGACAATAACAATGCTTATGTTTAATACATTAAAGGCCGCTAAGTCCATTCAGCAAAAAAATACAAAGTAAAAATTAATAAATTGTCTAGCTTCTGCCCTTTTCAAATGATGCTTTAGTCCTCTTATACTGCACGCTTTTTACGTGACGGTTTGAGAAACTAAATCTATAATGAAAGGGCAGTTTTGTTGTGGTAATAACTCTAAAGGAGATTATTATGAAAGACCAACGCTATTTAACAGTGAATGCTCTTACTAAATATATTAAGAGAAAATTTGATGCTGACCCGCATTTGCAGGACGTTTTGGTAAAGGGTGAAATTTCGAATTTTAAACAGCATTCCAGCGGTCATATGTACTTTACATTAAAAGATGAGAAGGCGCGCGTACTTGCTGTCATGTTTTCAAGCAATAATCGGGGAATGAAATTTTCACCTGAAAATGGGATGAAAGTTCTTATTAGAGGTGATCTTACCGTTTATGAGCCAAGCGGCCAATATCAAATTTATATTAAAGAAATGCAACCAGACGGAGTTGGCGATTTATATTTAGCTTTTGAACAGTTAAAAGAACGGCTTGAAAAGGAAGGAATTTTTTCACCCCAAAATAAAAAGCCCATTCCTAAATTCCCAATGACAGTCGGTATTATTACATCCCCAACTGGAGCAGCAATCCGTGATATATTAACAACAATTAAGAGGCGTTATCCGGCGGTAAATATCATGATATTCCCTGCACTTGTACAAGGGCCACAGGCGGCGCCGTCTATTGTGAAGCAAATACAATTAGCCAATCAATTAAATGAAACAGATGTACTTATAATTGGGCGTGGCGGGGGTTCGATTGAAGAGCTTTGGGCTTTTAATGAGGAAGAGGTGGCTAAGGCCATTTTCCATTCACAAATTCCCATTATTTCGGCTGTTGGACATGAAACTGATTTTACCATTGCTGATTTTGCAGCTGATTTGCGAGCTCCCACTCCAACAGGTGCTGCTGAAATGGCTGTCCCCCACATTGAGGATTTAACAGAAAGAATTCTAAATCGAGAGTCGCGCTTGCTAAGGGCACTGAAAGAACATATGACGCTAAAAGGTGAAAGATTATCTAGAATTCAAAAATCATATGCTTTTCGTTATCCTCAAAAATTGTATGAACAAAAACTAGAGCAGGTAGACAAATTAACAGAGCAGCTGGAGAAAGGTTCTAAAAAGCTTTTTGATCAAAAAAATGACGGTTGGCAGAAAATGCAGAAACGAATACAGCGAAAGCCATTGAATGATTTAATACGAACCTCTAAAGAACAACAGGAAAAAATGCAAAAGCAGCTAAATAAAGTTATGCTCAATATTATAGCCGCTAAAGAAAAAGATTTTTCACATAAAATTGCTACTTTAGAAGCATTAAGTCCATTAAAAATTATGGATAGAGGCTATAGTCTTGTTTATTCAAAGCAAGAAAACCTAATTAAATCCGTTAAACAAATTAAGGAAAATGACCAAGTAAAAATACAAGTGCCAGATGGAATTATAAATTGCCTTGTTACGGAAATAGAGGAGTGAATACGTTGTCTTCAGAACAAAAATTAACATTTGAAGAGGCTATGGAGAAATTAGAAGTGATTGTAGAAAAGCTTGAAGAAGGGGACGTCCCTCTTGAAGAGGCCATCAATATTTATAAGCAAGGTATGGAGTTGTCAAAGCTTTGTCATGATAAGTTAAAAAGTGTAGAATCACAGCTCACTCAAATTTTGACAGAGGATGGAAGAAAAGAAAATTTCGTCATCTCCGAGGAGGAGTAATTTTGCAACAATCCCTTTCTTTATTTGCAAAAAATCAAAAATCCTTATTAGAAAATATGTTAAGGGAAAGTGTCAGCAAACTGAATGCACCTTCCGTTATAAAAGAATCGATGCTTTATTCATTAGAAGCCGGAGGAAAGCGAATTAGACCGCTCCTGTTATTTGCTACGCTTGAAGCATTTGGGGAAGATACACGAAAAGGTCTTCAAACTGCTGCAGCAATAGAAATGATCCACACGTATTCGCTCATTCATGATGATCTTCCAAGCATGGACAACGATGATTTAAGGCGTGGAAAGCCAACAAATCATAAAGTTTTTGGCGATGCTTTTGCGATTTTGGCAGGCGATGCCCTATTAACATACAGCTTCCAATTAATTACTGAAACTCCTTCAGAATTTGCGGATGCAGAAACGAAGCTTACTCTCATTAAAGAAATGTCGATAGCAGCTGGAGCTGAAGGAATGGTCGGTGGACAAGTTGCTGATATAAGCGGTGAGGATAAAGCCTTAAACTTAAATGAATTAGAGTATATTCATATTCACAAAACGGGTAAACTGTTGCAATACAGTGTTGTGGCCGGTGCTATTCTTGCAGGGGCAGACAAGGGAACGTTGGAAACCCTTGCTGAATTTGCTTACCATCTTGGAATTGCCTTTCAAATACGTGATGATATCCTTGATCTAGAAGGAACGGAAGAAGTAATTGGAAAGCCTGTTGGCAGTGATGCATCTAAACATAAGAGTACTTATCCATCATTGCTTACATTAGAAGGAGCAAAAGATGCTTTGCACCATCATATTCAGCAAGCAAAGTCCAGGCTTTCAGGAACAGGTCTGAATACGAAGCTTCTCGAGGATATTGCTGAACTAATAGAAACGAGAAACCATTAAACACTATATGATAAAGCATTAGGCAATATCTCTTAATTGGCAATTTACTACACTGCCTTGAGGATTTCAGTCATACTGTTATAATAAACCATAAATAAGGTTAAGTTTTGTTGAACATCTAAAGAGATATATGCATGATTAAGAAATGAAAGTGAGTGATCCTCTGAATGGATCTAATGAAAATTAAAGACCCATCTTTTTTAAAAGGGCTATCAAATAAAGAACTTGAGACATTAAGTCAAGATATACGACAATTTCTAATTGAAAAGCTGTCATACACCGGGGGGCATATTGGGCCAAATTTAGGTGTTGTCGAATTAACGATTGCTTTGCATAAATGCTTTAACAGCCCGAAGGACAAAATTATTTGGGATGTAGGCCACCAATCATATGTGCATAAAATCCTAACTGGCCGTGCAGATCAGTTCGATACATTAAGGCAATATAAGGGCTTATGCGGATTTCCAAAAATGGTCGAGAGTGAACATGATGTATGGGAGACCGGACATAGTTCAACCTCATTATCTGCCGCAATGGGGATGGCGATTGCCAGGGATTTGAAAAAAGAACAATCCTTCGTCATACCAGTCATTGGTGATGGAGCATTAACGGGCGGTATGGCATTAGAAGCATTAAACCATATCGGTCATGAAAAAAAGAATATGATTGTCATTTTAAATGATAATGAAATGTCCATTGCTCCGAATGTAGGGGCGCTGCATAATGTTCTTGGAAGACTTCGAACTGCTGGAAAATACCAGTGGGCAAAGGATGAGCTTGAACTTCTCCTGAAAAAAATCCCTGCAGTTGGAGGTAAGCTTGCTTCAACAGCGGAAAGATTAAAGGATAGCCTTAAATACCTTTTTGTATCAGGAATGTTTTTTGAGGAGATGGGCTTTACTTATCTTGGACCAGTTGATGGTCATAATTTTGAAAGCTTATTTGAAAATTTAAGCTATGCCAAGAAAACTGAGGGGCCAGTCCTTTTGCATGTCATTACAAAAAAAGGAAAGGGCTATTCCCCTGCTGAACGCGATACAACTGGAAACTGGCATGGAACGGGGCCATACAAAATTGAAACAGGGGATTTTGTAAAACCGGTTAATACACCGCCAGCATGGAGTTCGCTTGTAAGTGAAACGGTTCGCAAATTAGCTCGAAAAGATGACCGGATTGTTGCCATTACACCAGCAATGCCGGTAGGTTCCAAATTAGAAGGCTTTGCAAGTGAATTCCCTGAACGCATGTATGATGTTGGAATTGCAGAACAGCATGCTGCGACTGTTGCTGCTGGCTTAGCAACACAGAAAATGAAGCCGTTTCTTGCCATTTATTCAACATTTCTTCAACGCGCCTATGATCAAGTTGTGCACGATATTTGCCGGCAGAATTTAAATGTCTTTATTGGCATCGACCGTGCTGGCTTAGTTGGTGCAGATGGTGAAACACATCAAGGTGTTTTTGACATTGCCTTTTTGAGACATGTCCCAAATCTTGTTCTGATGATGCCTAAAGATGAAAATGAAGGCCAGCATATGGTCTATACGGCTGTTAACTATGATGACGGGCCAATTGCCATGAGATTTCCACGCGGAAATGGATTAGGTGTGCCAATGGATACAAACTTCCGCAAGATTCCTATTGGGACTTGGGAAGTACTTAAGAACGGTACAGATGCTGCCATTCTCACATTTGGAACAACGATTCCAATGGCATTGAAAGCAGCAGCTATTCTAGAGAAACAAGGCCAGTCTATAAAAGTAATCAATGCAAGATTTATTAAACCTTTAGATGAAAAAATGCTCATCGAGTTATTTAAAGAACATATGCCGATTTTAACGATTGAAGAGGCGGTTCTTCAAGGCGGTTTTGGCAGCACGGTACTTGAATTTGCCCATGAAAGCGGCTTTCATCATATAGAAATTGACCGGATGGGCATTCCAGACCGTTTCATTGAACATGGCAGCGTTGATAAGCTATTAGAAGAAATCGGCATGACTACGGGTGATGTAGTCGATCGAATAAATATTCTTGCTAGAAAGAAACAGAAAAGGGCTTAAGGAATGAAAGCAAAGAAGGAACGGTTAGATATTTTATTAGTTGAAAGAGGCTTAGCTGAGACGAGGGAGAAGGCAAAACGAACGGTTATGGCTGGGCTTGTATTTAGTAATGAGACTCGTCTCGACAAGCCGGGAGAAAAGGTTAGCAGCGATATTCCGCTAAGAGTAAAAGGAAAAGTCATGCCGTATGTAAGCAGAGGCGGGCTAAAGCTTGAAAAAGCATTAAAAGTATTTGATCTTAATGTGAAGGACAAAATCCTTCTCGATATTGGTGCATCAACAGGCGGATTTACAGATTGTGCTATACAAAATGGGGCGAAAATGTCTTATGCCCTTGATGTCGGATATAATCAGCTTGCTTGGAAGCTAAGGAAAGATGAACGGGTTGTTGTGATGGAGCGAACCAATTTCCGTTATGTAACACCAGCAGATCTTCAAGAAGGAATGCCCACTTTCGCTTCAATTGATGTTTCATTCATCTCTTTAAAGCTTATCCTTCCTGTACTAAAAACCTTATTAGTACCGGGCAGTGATGTAGTGGCACTTGTTAAGCCTCAGTTTGAGGCAGGACGCGAACAAGTTGGAAAAAAAGGGATTGTTCGTGATGCTAAAGTCCATACTCATGTTCTTGAAACAATGATTGCCTTTGCCATAAGTCAAGGATTCGATGTGAAAAACCTATCGTTTTCCCCTATAACCGGGGGCGATGGGAATATTGAATTCCTGCTGCACCTTTATTGGACAGGTGAGAAGGAAATCGGTGAAAACAACTTGAACTTTGAGGCTCAGGCAATGGTGAATGAAGCTCATACAGAACTTAAGACAAAGCAAAATGAAGAGGATTAGGCAACTGCTTACTCCTCTTCATTTTATTTAAGTCAGCCTAAATGACTAATTAATAGCATGAAAAACAAAGAATAATTGTACTTTATAGGGAAAATCGGCTAACATATAAGTAGATTTTATTCTTTTTTTACAACTATTTCTAAAGTTAAATATAAAATTTAGGCGCATAGCGTTTTTTATAATTGGGGTGATTATATGACAAAGGGTCAACGTCATATTAAAATTCGGGAAATTATTGCAAATAATGATATTGAAACACAGGATGATCTTGTAGATGAGTTAAAGAATGCTGGATTCAATGTAACACAAGCAACAGTATCAAGGGATATTAAAGAACTTCACCTTGTAAAAGTTCCACTGCAGGATGGCAGATATAAATATAGTCTTCCTGCTGATCAGCGATTCAATCCTTTACAAAAATTAAGACGAAACCTAATTGATGCATTTGTCCGGATCGATTCTGCAGGAAACTTGCTCGTGATGAAAACCCTGCCGGGAAATGCGATGGCGATAGGAGCGCTTATTGATAATTTGGATTGGGAAGAGATCATGGGGACAATATGCGGCGATGATACTTGTTTAATTATTTGCAGAACACCTGAACAAACTGAAGATATCACTAATCGTTTTCTAGAAATGCTGTAATGGGGATGATTTCATTTGTTAACTGAATTATCAATTAGAAACTTTGCTATTATTGAAGCCCTTTCGATCTCATTTGATAAGGGCTTAACTGTATTAAGCGGAGAAACAGGTGCCGGTAAGTCGATTATTATTGATGCGATTCACTTACTAGTTGGGGGAAGAGGATCGGCTGAGTTTGTCAGGCATGGAGAAGAAAAGGCTGAAATTGAAGGTCTTTTTCAGTTTGAAGATCCTAATCATCCTATTTACAAAAAGGCCAGTGAATTTGGCATTGAGCTTGATGATGGAATGATTGTACTTAGAAGAGATATTTCGAAATCAGGAAAAAGTGTATGTAGAATTAATGGCAAGCTTGTCACAATTTCGATTTTAAGGGAAATTGGAAGTACATTGATTGACATTCATGGGCAGCATGAGCATCAGGAACTGATGGATGAAATAAAGCATATAAATCTGCTTGACCAATATGGCGGCAGAAAGATAAGCTCTGCACTTATAGAATACCAGCAAGTTTATCATAAGTATGAGCAAAAATTAAAATCGTTAAAAACATTAAGTGAAAATGATCAGCAGATGGCCCATCGGCTAGATTTAATCCAATTTCAATATGATGAAATTCTTAAAGCAAATTTAAAGCTAAATGAAGATGAGGAGCTTTTCGAAGAGCGCAAAAAGCTCAGTAACTTCGAACGGATTTATGATTCCTTGCAGTCGGGCTATGCTGGTCTTCAAGGGGAACAAAGAGGCCTGGATTGGATAGGTCTTGTTATGGGGCATGTTGAAGATGCTGCGGAAGTAGATCCTGCCTATAAGGAGCTTGCTGAGACGATCTCGAATAGCTTTTACCAGCTTGAGGATGTCATGAGAAGTCTCCGGAATGAGCTTGATTTTCTTGAATTCGACCCTAGAAGACTTGCTGAAATCGAAGACCGGCTAAATGAGATTCAACAATTAAAGCGAAAATACGGGAAGACAATTGTTGAAATACTTGAATATGCCTCGAAAATTGAAGAGGAAATAGAAACATTGCAAAATAAAGAAACACATATCGGAAAGTTAGAAAAAGAAATTTCCTCATTGCGAAAGGATCTTACAGTTGAGGCAGAAGAATTAACAAATTTAAGGAAAAACACAGCCAAAACATTAATAAAGTTAATACATAAAGAATTAAAAGAGCTTTATATGGACAAGACTGTATTTGAGGTAAAATTTGAATCAGATATGGATAACTTTACAAAAAATGGATTGGATAAAGTTGAATTTTATCTATCGACTAATCCAGGGGAACCATTAAAACCCCTCTCCAAGATTGCATCAGGCGGAGAATTATCAAGAATTATGCTTGCGTTAAAAAGTATTTTTTCAAAGCATCAAGGGGTTACTTCGATTATTTTCGATGAAGTGGATACGGGTGTGAGTGGCCGGGTAGCACAAGCAATTGCAGAAAAGATTCACCAAGTGGCCATCAAATCTCAAGTGTTGTGCATCTCTCACTTGCCTCAAGTAGCTGCAATGGCTGACACCCATTTGTATATTGCAAAAAATATTAAAGATGGCCGGACGAAAACAACGGTTAAAGCTTTAAATGAAGCAGAAAAAGTGAAGGAAATTGGCCGGATGATATCAGGTGTCGAAATTACCGATTTAACGAAAGAGCATGCGAAAGAGCTTCTTCAGCTCGCAAACAAAATTAAGGTGTAGGAAGAAAAAATACATGAAAAGCTATCCAAAGCAGGATAGCTTTTTTTATCGCCAAATCAGTTATAAATGCGCGCCTTACAGGCAAAATTATAGATGTAGCCATTTGACGTTGTGGATTAGAAGCGAGGAGAGTGAAAGTTTTGATAACAGAAGTTTTAAGAAAAATAATTGGTGGAATTCTCCTTGTTTCATTAATTGCAATTGGATTTTCCAAACCCATTCAAAAATATATAGAAATTCCAACTTCAATCACTCTTTTTGAGGGCCAGCATCTTGATCTGGCTAAAGCAGAAATGGTAACGGCAACTATGTCTACAGATTCAAGTATTGCACTTAAACAGGACAATCATTCAGTTTCCCTAAAAGCAAAAAAGCGCGGGGAAAATGAAATGTTTTTAGAATTAGCAGGTTTTCCGATTAAAAAGGTCGACGTAAATGTACTAAAGGATTTTAAAGTGATTCCCGGTGGGCAGTCTATAGGTGTTAAGCTTAATACTGTTGGTGTCCTAGTTGTTGGGCACCATCAAATAAATACAGTAAATGGAAAGTCATCTCCTGGTGAAATAGCAGGAATCAAAGTGGGAGACATCATCACGAAAATAAACGGCAAAAAAATTGAAAAAATGTCTGATGTAGCCCCTTTTGTCCAGAATGCGGGGAAATCCGGCAAGCCCCTATCAATCGTTGTGAATCGTGAAAATAATTATTTTACAACTGAATTAACTCCACTTAAAGAAAAAGGCGAAGGTTCCTTCAAGCTTGGATTATATATTCGCGACTCAGCTGCTGGAATCGGAACAATGACGTTTTATCATCCAGAGTCTAGGAAATATGGAGCTTTAGGCCATGTTATTTCCGATATGGATACGAAAAAGCCAATTGTTGTTGATGATGGCCAAATTGTTCGCTCAACAGTCACCTCTATTGAGAAAGGCAGCAATGGCAATCCTGGAGAAAAACTAGCTCGTTTTTCGGAAGATAAAGAAGTAATCGGAAATATTGTCAGAAATAGTCCTTTTGGAATTTTTGGGGAACTAAATCAGGACATAAAGAATGGCATTTTAGATAAGCCGATGCCGATTGCCTTATCTCATCAAGTAAAGGAAGGTCCGGCAAAAATATTAACAGTTGTCGATAATGATGAGGTAAATTTATTTGATATTGAAATTGTCAGCACGATCCCGCAAAAATTTCCAGCGACAAAAGGAATGGTTATAAAAGTAACGGATCCAAAGCTATTAGCTAAAACAGGCGGAATTGTCCAAGGAATGAGCGGAAGTCCTATCATCCAAAATGATAAAGTGGTTGGGGCAGTCACACATGTTTTTGTAAATGACCCGACTAGCGGATATGGTGTTCATATTGAGTGGATGTTAAATGAAGCAGAAATTGATATTTATGAAAAGCAAAAAGAAAAAGCATCCTAATCTTTAGGCGGGGCCCCTCCCCCGTCTCTTTTTTTGTCTAAAATTCAAAAGTTATATATGTTATAATAAAAATAAAGATTTTTCGACAAAACTACAGTGAAATATTGTTCAAATATCGAAAACGGTCGAATAATAAAGAAAATGAAAGAAAACTAATGATTTTCACCTATTTTTGAGAATTTTTAAAAAAACTAAAGGATTTTCAGTTGCATTGTCGAATTTCTCATTTAGAATAAGAATAGATAATATAGAGACCATTACGGATCGAGGAGGAAAGAGTACGTGAAGAAAATTAAAGTTTGTGTTGTCGATGACAATAGAGAGCTTGTCGGACTTTTAGAAGAATATATTTCAACTCAAGAAGATATGGAAGTTGTGGGTGTCGGTCATAATGGACAGGAATGCCTCGACATTTTAGAGCATGAAGATCCTGATGTTCTTATTTTAGATATTATTATGCCTCATTTAGATGGGCTGGCAGTTCTTGGGAAAATGCGTGAAATGAAGAAGGCTAACTTGCCAAATGTAATAATGCTAACTGCTTTTGGACAAGAGGACGTGACTAAGAAAGCAGTAGATTTAGGAGCATCCTATTTTATTCTCAAGCCATTTGATATGGAGAATCTTGCTAGCCATATACGTCAAGTTAGCGGAAAGGCAAACCCAGTCATTAGAAAGCCTTCATCGACAGCTTACCGATCCACAGTTGAAGCAAAACCGAAAAATCTCGATGCCAGCATTACGAGTATTATTCATGAAATAGGTGTGCCAGCACATATTAAAGGCTATATGTATCTTCGTGAAGCCATTTCAATGGTCTATAATGATATAGAGCTGCTTGGTTCAATAACAAAGGTCCTTTACCCAGATATTGCAAAAAAATACAATACGACAGCAAGCCGAGTCGAACGGGCTATTCGCCATGCTATTGAAGTAGCATGGAGCAGGGGAAATATCGATTCAATTTCCTCCCTATTTGGTTACACTGTTTCTATGTCTAAAGCAAAGCCGACCAATTCAGAGTTCATTGCAATGGTAGCAGATAAATTAAGGCTGGAGCATAAAGCTTCCTGAAAGAGTTAGGAATCTTAGTAAATTGAAAAAAGCGTTCTCTTTCTGGAGAGCGCTTTTCTAATGGGGAGTAATGATCATGACATTAATTTTTGCTCATAGAGGATATTCTGCCCTTTATCCTGAAAACACGATGAAGGCTTTTAGGGAAGCAGATAAAGCTGGTGCAGACGGGATCGAACTAGATGTTCAGCTCACAAAGGACGGCGAAATTGTTGTTATCCATGATGAAAAAGTAGACCGGACAACAAATGGAAAAGGCTATGTAAAGGATTATACATTTAAGGATTTAAGAAAGCTTGACGCAAGCAGCCAGAAAAAAAAGCTATTTTCGCAAATAGAGCCAATCCCTTCTTTAATTGAAGTTTTTGAATGGATGAAGTCGAATCGCATCATTTGTAATGTTGAATTGAAAAATGGCGTTTTTCCATATGAAGGGATGGAGGAAAAGGTCATTAGCCTTATACGGGCATATGATTTAGCAGATCGTGTCATCCTTTCATCATTCAATCACTACAGCATTGTGTATTGCCGACATCTAGCCCCAGAGATTGAAACAGCACCATTGTTTTCTGAAGGTCTCTATATGCCTTGGATTTATGCAGAATCCATTGGCTCCCAAAGCATTCACCCGAAAATTACAATCGCCAAATCAGAGCTTATAAAGGCATCAGAAGAGTATGGCATTGCGGTAAGGCCATATACTGTTAATAAGGAAAAAGAAATGCACCGATTATTTTCTATTGGCTGTTCCGCTTTTATTACAGATGATCCTGTTTTAGCAAAGAAGATTAGAAATATGTATGAACCAAAAAGAGGATGACTTCGAGTCATCCTCTTCCGTTTTTTCAGCTCCAGCGCCTCCGCATTTCTATTTCCTTTGGAAACGCGGCTGTACCTTATTTTTCTTTCGATCGCGGTGAAGAATGAATCCAGCAATAAAGCCAAGTCCGGCTAGGAAGAAAAGCAGCCCTGCCAGAAATTGCACCCATAAATATGGAAAAGGATTTTGCAAAATTCCAAAAACCATGTCTCTCATTAATTTTATTCCATAAGCAGCGAAAATGCCCGGAATGAGCATAATTATTAAAGCGATTAATCTAACCATCTGAAAAATCCCTTCGTTTCATAAATACTACATAATATACCGTTCATAAAAATAATAAATCAATAAGGAAATTTGTCAAGCTATTCAGCCTTAATCGACCTTTATGCAAATAAGTTCAACTGTTTTTATTTGGCTTTGCCAATTTTCTAAGATAAAATATAGTTATATGAAATAACTTGCATTAAGAAGCTTGAATTTAATGAAAAAAACTTCAATCTAGAGGGTGGTCGCTTACGATGCAAACCGTAATGATTGTAGGAGCGGGAAAAGGCGGATCCGCAATCTTAAAAATTATGAAAGAAACGGCGATGTTAAAAGTAATCGCTGTTGTAGACCACAATATTCATGCACCTGGTCTTTTAATAGCAAAAGAAGATGGAATCCCCACTGGCACTGATTGGCGGAAGTTTATTATGCAGGATATTGATATAATCGTCGAAGTGACTGGCAATAAAGATGTGTTTATTGAGATAAGGGAAGCAAAAAGAAAAGATTCTGTGCTTATACCAGGGAGTGTTGCTGCCTTAATTGCCAATCTAATGGAGGAGAAAGAAGATTTAATTACGAGTATTCAGAACGAAAAGTTTAAGCATGATCTTATTTTCAACTCTACAGGCGATGGCATGATTGTCATTAATAAACATAGCGAAATTATTTTTTTTAATAAAAGTGCTGAAAGAATGACGGAGACAAATAGGAAGGAAGCTATCGGAAAGCATATTCTTGAAGTCATTTCTAACAGTGAATTACCAAGAGTATTAGAAACAAGACGTACATACGCTAATCAAGAGTTAGTCCTTAATAATGGTGTAAAAATAATTACGACAAGAATCCCGATGGTTGGAGAGAATAATGAGCTTATAGGCGCCTTTGCGGTATTCAAGGATATTACCGAAGTGATGAACCTTGCAGAGGAAATTACAAATTTAAAAGAAATTCAAACGATGCTTCAGGCCATCATCCAATCAAGTGATGAAGCCATTTCTGTTGTAGACGAAAATGGCCGTGGAATATTAATAAATCCTGCCTATTCGAGAATCACTGGACTCAGAGAGGATGAGGTGATTGGTAAGCCGGCAACCGCAGATATTTCCGAGGGTGAGAGTGTACATATGAGGGTGCTGCAAACAAGAAGAGCCGTTAGAGGGGTTGCCATGCGGGTCGGACCTAATAAAAAAGAGGTTATCGTTAATGTAGCTCCAGTCATCGTCGATGGGAAATTAAAAGGCAGTGTCGGTGTTATTCATGACGTCTCTGAAATCAAAACTTTAAATAGAGAGTTAAATCATGCGCGGCAAATCATTCGAAATCTGGAAGCGAAGTATTCTTTTGATGACATTATCGGTAATTCTGAGGAGATGACGATTGCGATTGAGCAAGCTCGTCTAGGCGCAAAAACGCCTGCAACGGTATTATTAAGAGGTGAATCAGGTACAGGTAAAGAATTGTTTGCCCACGCAATACATAATGGAAGTGACCGCAAATACAATAAATTTATTCGGGTGAATTGTGCAGCTCTTTCTGAAACTTTATTAGAAAGTGAGCTATTTGGTTATGAAGAAGGCGCGTTTTCTGGAGCGAAAAGAGGAGGAAAAAGAGGTCTATTTGAAGAAGCCAATAATGGCAGTATTTTCTTAGACGAAATCGGCGAGTTATCAGCGAATACACAGGCAAAACTACTAAGGGTTTTACAGGAAAGAGAGATTACTCGTGTAGGTGGAACAAAGCCTATCCAAATTAATGTCAGAGTCATTGCTGCGACAAATGTGAATTTAGAAAAAGGAATTGCCAATGGAACTTTTAGGGAAGACTTATACTATCGTTTGAATCGAATGCCCATTCACATACCGCCGCTGAGAAAAAGAAAGGAAGATATTCCGCTGCTTTGCAATCGTTTGATCCAGAAAATCAATCAGGAGTACGGACGGAATGTAGAAAAAATATCTCAATCGGCATTACATAAATTAATGTTATATGATTGGCCAGGGAATGTCAGAGAGCTTGATAATATTCTTGGAAGAGCCATTATTTTCATGAATTATAATGAAAACATTTTGGACGAAGCCCATGTTCCGGAATTAATAAAAATAAGTGAAAAAACTCAAAACGAAATGGAACATGATGAAACAATCCCGAACCTCACATTAAATCAGCTGCTCGAACAGTATGAGAAAGAGCTAATAGTGCAAACATTAAAAAGGTCTGCCGGAAACAAAACGATTACTGCAAAAACCCTCGGTTTATCAGTTAGAAACCTATACTATAAGCTCGAGAAGTACGGGATTGCAAATAATAGCATGCAATAATTTTCATGGTGCGCAATTTTCTTCACGTTTATCAACCAGTAAATAAAGCGTTTTCATTGTAACTTCCTTTGGCACAATTCTTGCAGAATAATAAGTTGGTTGTAATGGTAATAGTCCTTTTGATAAATTCTTTTGAACTAGAGAAATCTTTGTCAAATAAACAAGCAGTATTCGCTTTGGAGTAAAGGGGTTGAGACTAGATGGATTTGGATTCGCTTATAAAGAGAGCAACCCAATACCAAATGAAAACAGTTGCCGTTGCTGCAGCAGAAGATCATGAGGTGATCGAAGCAGTTTCTGAAGCAGTTAAACGAAATTTAGCCAATTTTTTATTGTACGGTGATAAAGAACAAATTATAAATATCGTCAATAAGCATGAAAATCTTGCCTCAAGTGGCAATATCCAAATCATTCATACGTTATCAAAAGGGTTAGCAGCTGAAAATGCGGTCAAGGCTGTAAAGCTAAATGAAGCGGATGTTTTAATGAAAGGAAATGTGCCAACTGCAACTATTTTAAAAGCCGTCTTGAATAAAGAGTATGGTTTAAGGACTGGGAGTGTCTTATCTCACATAGCTGTATTTGAAGTTCCGACTTATGACAAATTTATTATGATTACAGATGCTGCTATGAACATTGCTCCCGATTTAGATCAGAAGGCACAGATTCTTAGAAATGCGATTGGAATCGCACAGAGCATTGGGATTGACAAGCCGCTTGTTGCCCCAATTGCAGCAGTGGAAGTGATTAATCCAGCTATGCAGGCTACTCTTGATGCGGCAGCCTTAACGTTAATGAACAAGCGCGGGCAGCTGACAGATTGTATAGTTGATGGACCATTAGCTTTAGATAACGCCATTTCTATGACTGCTGCCGAACATAAAGGTATACAAAGCGATGTAGCAGGAAGAGCAGATATATTATTAGTTCCAACAATTGAAGTTGGAAATGTACTATATAAATCCTTGATTTATTTCGCCAAAGCAAAGGTTGGGGCTGTTATTGCCGGTGCAAAGGCGCCTATTGTTTTAACATCAAGGGCAGATTCAGCTGAGAGTAAGCTTTATTCCCTAGCATTGGCTTTATGCTCAGCTAATTAAATATAAATCTCAAACTAGAGCTGCTTAAATGCAAAAAGCAAACGAACTTAGGAGGAATTTCACATGGAAATTTTTAAATATCTAGAGAAATATGACTATGAGCAAGTAGTATTCTGTCAGGACAAAACATCAGGCTTAAAGGCGATTATCGCCATCCATGATACAACATTAGGACCCGCTTTAGGCGGAACGCGTATGTGGACATATGCATCAGAAGAAGCTGCAATTGAGGATGCTTTACGCCTTGCAAAAGGAATGACCTATAAAAATGCGGCAGCTGGTCTAAACCTTGGCGGAGGAAAGACTGTCATCATCGGTGATCCTAAGAAGGATAAAAACGAAGAAATGTTCCGTGCCTTTGGCCGTTATATTCAAGGGTTAAATGGCCGCTATATTACGGCTGAAGATGTCGGTACGACAGTTGCTGATATGGACCTCATCCATGAAGAAACTGATTATGTAACTGGAATTTCACCTGCATTTGGTTCATCAGGCAACCCATCCCCTGTAACAGCTTATGGGGTTTACGTTGGAATGAAGGCTGCAGCGAAAGAAGCGTTCGGCACAGATTCTTTGGAAGGAAAAGTAATTGCAGTGCAAGGCGTCGGAAACGTTGCTTACACCTTATGTAAGCATCTGCATGAAGAAGGTGCCCAATTAATCGTTACAGATATTAATAAAGAGGCTGTTCAGCGTGCAGTGAATGACTTTGGTGCAAAAGCGGTTGATCCAAATGAAATTTATGGGGTGGAATGTGATATTTATGCGCCATGTGCTCTTGGTGCAACAGTAAATGATGAAACGATCCCGCAATTTAAAGCAAAGGTCATCGCAGGCTCTGCAAATAATCAATTAAAAGAAGAGCGTCATGGAGATATTCTTCATGAAATGGGAATTGTTTACGCTCCAGACTATGTTATTAATGCTGGAGGAGTCATTAACGTTGCAGATGAATTATATGGCTACAATGCAGAGAGGGCATTGAAAAAGGTTGAAGGACTTTACCAAAGCATTGAAAAGGTTATTGAAATTTCAAAACGAGATCAAATTCCAACCTATAAAGCTGCTGACCGCATGGTAGAAGAAAGAATTGAAAGAATGCGCAATTCTAGGAGCCAATTCCTGCAAAATGGCCATCACATATTAAGCCGCCGTAAATAGGAGCGGTAAAGTATTATAAAAGACTGAAGAACAGCGGATTATCCTTTGCTCACCGGATTAACATTTAGTTCGGTGAGCATAATCGCTTTTCATACGGAGGTTTCAAAGTGCAAGAACAAGAACATCGAATTCTCGTTATCAACCCTGGATCTACCTCTACGAAAATTGGAGTTTTCGATAATGACTTATCAATCTTGGAAAAAACAATACGCCATGAATCAGATGAAATTAATGCTTTCGAAAATATTATTGATCAGTACGAATTTCGTAAAAATGTAATCCTCGAGACATTAGATAAAGAAGGATTTAATATTTCTAAGCTTAGTGCGGTTTGCGGAAGAGGAGGTTTATTAAGACCTATTGAGGGGGGGACCTATTCCGTTAATGAAGTTATGCTAAAGGATTTGAGAGAAGGCTATGCGGGTCAGCATGCTTCTAATCTTGGGGGCATAATCGCTTATGAAATTGCGTCCGCATTAAATATTCCATCCTATATTGTTGACCCGGTTGTCGTTGATGAATTAGCTCCAATTGCACGTATTTCCGGTTTTTCGTTAATTGAAAGAAAAAGTATCTTTCACGCATTGAACCAGAAAGCTGTCGCGAGAAGAGCAGCGAAAGAAATCGGGAAAAAATATGAAGAATTAAATTTAATTGTTACTCATATGGGCGGAGGAATTACAGTCGGTGCCCATCAAAAAGGAAAAGTAATTGATGTGAACAATGGTTTACATGGGGAAGGACCATTTAGTCCGGAACGTGCAGGAACTATTCCAGTTGGGGATTTAGTTTCTCTTTGTTATTCCGGTTCCTATTATCGTGAAGAAATGATGAAGAAAATCGTCGGTAATGGTGGACTTGTAGGGTACTTAGGGACTAATGACGCGGTTAAAGTTGAACAAATGATAAAAAACGGCGATGAAAACGCGAAGCTCATATATTCCGCAATGGCCTACCAAGTTGCGAAAGAAATCGGTGCGGCCAGCACGGTGTTAAGCGGAAAAGTCGATGCCATTGTTATAACCGGCGGCCTTGCGTTTGGAAAAGATTTTGTGAGAGAAATTAGTGACCGCATAAATTGGATTGCAGATGTGATCGTCCACCCAGGAGAAAATGAGCTGCAGGCTTTAGCAGAAGGTGCGCTTCGTGTACTTCGTGGAGAGGAAGCGGAAAAGGAATATCCAAGAATCCAAACAAAAGCAGCAGTTCATCAGAATTAGTAGAATAGCAAATGCACAAATTTTCTTGAAGTGCTAGTCCTATTCAAATAGGAGGAATATACGTGGCAGAAGAATATGATTTAGTCATTTTAGGCGGAGGCACTGGCGGTTATGTTGCAGCGATCCGTGCTTCCCAATTAGGATTAAGAACAGCTTTGGTAGAAAAAGGAAAGCTTGGCGGAACATGCTTGCATAAAGGATGTATTCCAAGTAAAGCACTCCTTAGAAGCGCGGAAGTGTACGCAACAACGAAAAGAAGTGAAGAATTTGGCATTTCAGCAAGTAATGTTGAAGTCAATTTCAGCAAAGTACAAGAAAGAAAAAGTAAAATAGTCGACCAGCTTCATAAAGGTGTTCAGCATTTAATGAAGCAAGGCAAAATTGACATTTATGAAGGGACTGGCCGTATTTTAGGTCCATCAATCTTTTCTCCTATGCCTGGAACCATTTCAGTCGAAATGAATAATGGGGATGATAACGCCATGCTTATTCCTAAAAATGTAATTGTGGCAACAGGCTCCCGTCCAAGAACTTTACCAGGACTTGAAATTGGCGGAAATGTCATGACGTCTGATGAAGCGCTTGTAATGGAAGAGATCCCTAGCTCGATCATTATTGTTGGCGGCGGGGTAATCGGAATAGAATGGGCATCCATGCTTTCTGATTTCGGAGCAGACGTTACGGTTGTCGAATATGCGGACCGAATCATTCCTACTGAAGATAAAGAAGTTTCACGAGAAATGCAGCGTTTAATGAAGAAAAAAGGTGTAAAAATCGTTACAGGTGCAAAAGTGCTTCCTGAAACTCTTAAACAAGCAGAAGGCAATGTTGCCATTTCAGCTGAAGTGAAAGGTGAGCAAAGGGAATTTACTGCTGAAAAGCTGCTCGTTTCCGTTGGCCGCCAAGCAAATATTGAAGGCATTGGGCTTGAAAATACAGATATTCAAGTAGAGAAGGGCTTTATTGCAACGAATGAGTTTTTCCAAACGAAAGAATCCCATATTTATGCGATTGGTGATGTAATTGGCGGCCTTCAGCTTGCCCATGTTGCTTCGCATGAAGGAATTGTGGCCGTTGAGCATTTAGCCAACGAGAATCCCGAACCGATTAATTACAGCCTTGTTTCTAAATGCATCTACAGCTCACCAGAAGCAGCAAGTGTTGGTTATACGGAAGATGAAGCAAAAGAAATGGGCTTTAAGGTGAAAACTGGAAAGTTCTCCTTCCGGGCAATCGGGAAAGCATTAGTATTTGGTGAAGCTGATGGGTTCGTGAAAATTATCGCAGATGAGGATACAAATGATATTTTAGGAGTTCATATGATTGGGCCGCATGTAACGGATATGATTTCAGAAGCAGGTCTTGCTCGTGTCCTAGATGCTACCCCATGGGAAGTAGCGCATACGATCCACCCTCATCCGACATTATCAGAAGCAATCGGCGAGGCTGCTCTCGCAGTCGATGGAAAGGCCATTCACGGTTAAGCTGAAGTCATTATTTTTCATAAAGCAAACAAGGGCATTTCAGCTCTTGATCCATACTTATTTAGGAGGTATTGAAATGGTTGAAAACCGTCATAAAGAGTTAGGTTTAAGTGATGAAACGGTATTAAATATGTATGAAACCATGCTTTTAGCCCGTCGTATTGATGAGCGGATGTGGCTTTTAAACCGTGCAGGGAAAATTCCCTTCGTCATTTCATGTCAAGGTCAAGAAGCAGCACAGGTTGGAGCAGCTTTTGCACTTGATAAGGAAAAGGATTATGTTCTTCCATATTACCGGGATATGGGTGTTGTCTTGACTTTCGGGATGACTCCGACAGATTTAATGCTTTCTGCTTTTGCAAAAGCGGAGGATCCAAACTCAGGCGGGCGACAAATGCCTGGACACTTTGGCCAAAAGAAAAATCGAATTGTTACGGGTTCTTCACCTGTTACGACACAAGTTCCTCATGCTGTAGGTGTCGCATTGGCCGGAAGAATGGAAGGAAAAGATTTAGTCACATTCGTTACATTTGGTGAAGGGTCTTCAAACCAGGGTGACTTCCATGAAGGTGCTAACTTTGCGGGAGTTCATAAGCTTCCAGTTATTTTCATGTGTGAAAATAATAAATATGCGATATCAGTTCCAATTGAAAAGCAATTAGCGTGTGAAAATGTATCTGATCGTGCGATTGGTTATGGAATGCCGGGAGTTACGGTTGATGGCAATGATCCGCTTGCCGTTTATAAAGCTGTTAAGGAAGCAGCAGACAGAGGAAGAAGAGGAGAAGGGCCAACCCTTGTCGAGACAGTTTCTTATCGTTTAACACCACACTCTTCAGATGATGATGACCGCAGTTATCGTTCACCTGATGAAGTGGCTAAAGCGAAGGAAAAGGATTCAATCATCACCTTTGGAGCTTATTTGAAAGAATTAGGAATTATGAATGACGATAAAGAGAAAGAAATAAATGATCGTGTGATGGGTCTAGTGAATGAGGCAACTGATTATGCAGAAAATGCGCCGTATGCTGAGCCGGAACATGCGCTGAAATATGTTTATGCTGAATAGCAGGGGGGAACTATAATGGCTGTAATTTCTTATATTGATGCTGTTACAATGGCAATCCGTGAAGAAATGGAGAGAGATCCGAAGGTTTTTGTTTTAGGGGAAGACGTGGGCAAAAAAGGCGGCGTATTTAAAGCAACTCAAGGCTTATATGACCAATTTGGAGAGGATCGTGTCATTGATACACCGCTTGCCGAATCTGCAATTGCCGGAGTTGGAATTGGAGCGGCTATGTACGGAATGCGTCCGATAGCAGAAATGCAATTCGCTGATTTTATTATGCCCGCTGTCAACCAGATTATTTCAGAAGCAGCAAGAATCCGCTACCGCTCCAATAATGATTGGGGCTGTCCTATCGTTATTCGGGCACCTTATGGCGGAGGCGTTCATGGCGCTTTATACCATTCACAATCTGTTGAAGCCATTTTTGCAAACCAGCCAGGTCTGAAAATAGTCATGCCTTCTACTCCTTATGATGTGAAGGGATTATTAAAAGCAGCAATCCGTGATGAAGATCCCGTTCTTTTCTTTGAACATAAACGTGCATACCGTTTAATTAAAGGAGAAGTTCCGGATGATGATTATGTGCTGCCAATTGGGAAAGCTGACGTAAAGCGTGAAGGCGAAGATATTACTGTCATTACTTACGGGTTATGTGTTCATTTCGCTCTTCAGGCTGCTGAAAGATTAGCGAAAGACGGCATCTCTGCGCACATTCTAGATTTAAGAACTGTCTATCCGCTCGATAAAGAAGCAATTATTGAAGCAGCTTCAAAAACAGGTAAAGTATTATTATTAACTGAAGATAACAAAGAAGGAAGCATCATGAGTGAAGTTTCTGCTATTATCGCTGAAAATTGCCTCTTTGAGCTTGACGCACCAATTAAGCGTCTTGCGGGCCCTGATGTTCCTGCTATGCCATATGCTCCAACAATGGAAAAGTTCTTTATGGTCAATCCAGATAAAGTTGAAAAAGCAATGAGAGAACTAGCTGAATTTTAATAGGAAAGCAGATGCGGTAAGTTTTGGCGCAGATGCTGAATCATTGAATACAGCTAAAGTTCTGAAGCTAGAAGGAGGGCAAATTCATTGGCAATTGAACAAATTAAAATGCCTCAATTAGGTGAAAGTGTTACTGAAGGCACAATCAGCAAATGGTTAGTTTCTGTTGGAGATAAAGTAAATAAATATGACCCGCTTGCAGAAGTAATGACGGATAAAGTAAATGCAGAGGTTCCATCTTCTTTTACCGGAACAATTAAAGAATTAATTGCAGAAGAAGGTGTTGCCTATGCAGTAGGTGAAGTGATTCTGACGATTGAGACTGAAGGAGGCGGCACTGTTGCTGTGGCTCCAGCTGCTCCACAAGCCGAAGCTCCAGCCCCTGCTGTTGAAAAGACAAGCAATCCTCCAGCTGCAGCGGCTGCACCTGCACCTGCAGCTAAAGACGGAAACAAAGCTCGATACTCGCCTGCTGTATTAAAGCTGTCTCAAGAGCATGGCATTGATTTAAGTCTAGTAACAGGTACAGGTGCCGGCGGCCGAATCACTAGAAAAGACTTAATGAAGATAATTGAGTCAGGTAATATTCCGCAAGCTAGTCAAGCAGTACCAGCACAAGCTGCTGCTCCGGAAGCAAAAGCACCACAAGCTCAAGCAACAGCGGCAACGCCAGTAAAACAAGCAGCTCCAGCTCCAAATGTCCCGGTTCTGCCAGGGGATATAGAAATCCCTGTATCTGGAGTCCGTAAGGCAATCGCAGCTAATATGCTTCGCAGCAAGCACGAAGCTCCACATGCATGGACAATGATTGAAGTCGATGTAACTAATTTAGTCGACTATCGTAATTCAATTAAGAATGACTTTAAGAATAAAGAAGGCTTTAACCTGACATACTTTGCTTTCTTTGTGAAGGCTGTTGCGCAAGCTTTGAAAGAATATCCACAAATTAACTCGATGTGGGCTGGCGACAAAATCATCCAAAAGAAAGATATTAACCTTTCTATTGCTGTTGCAACTGATGATGCATTATATGTACCAGTTATTAAACATGCAGATGAGAAAACAATTAAAGGGATTGCACGTGAAATTAATGAGCTTGCAGCAAAGGTACGGGCCGGTAAACTGACTTCAGCAGAAATGTCTGGAGGCACGTTTACCGTTAACAATACAGGCTCATTTGGTTCGATTCAGTCTAATGGAATTATCAATTATCCTCAGGCAGCTATTCTTCAAGTTGAATCCATTGTTAAACGCCCGGTTGTCATGAACAACGGAATGATCGCCGTTCGTGATATGGTTAACCTTTGTATGTCTCTAGACCATCGCGTGTTAGATGGGCTTGTTTGTGGACGCTTCCTGCAGCGTGTGAAGGAAATTCTTGAAAATACATCAAAAGAAAATACATCCGTCTATTAATATGCGGTAATGATTTTTAGGGGCTGCCAAGTAAGTTGGCGGCCCCTTTTTAAGACTAGTGGCAATGGAATACCTTATTGATAGGGGCACAGACCCTAATTGCTTGTTTATTTTATGTGTAATAAAATATATATAAGCATACGGAGGGAGGGGAAGCTGTCGTTTAGACAGTGATAATGACAATAAAAAAGATGATGAATGGATCATTTGATACGTTTTCCCTTAGTGATTGGGAGAAAAAAGCCGAAGAGGCCTTAAAGGGGAAATCTGTTAATTCCTTAAACACAAATACGTATGAAAATATTAAATTAAAGCCTCTGTATTCAAAAGAGGATTTTGATAACGAAAAAGCCTCACAGCTTCCTGGTCAGCCTGACTACAGAAGGGGTGCCAATTCGCTTGGCTATCTTTCACAGGAATGGAAGGTTGCACAAAAAGTAGCAGTGCAAGAGGGAGAAAGCCTTAAGGAAGCCCTTCATACATCGTTAGAAAAAGGCCAATCCGCTATTGCGATTAATGCCGAAAAAATGACCATTGAAGAATTTATGAGTTTAATAGAGGGAGTTTATACTCAATTTCCTTTTTCAATTGAAATAAATGAAAAACAAATAGAATTGCTTGCAGAATTGTCAAAATTGTCCAATTGCGAAAAGATTTCTGGCTATATCGCGATGGATCCGTTAGCGGCTTTAAACGGTACATCAGTTAAACAAGATGTGTACAATAAATTTGCTAATCTAATCCAATCAGCTGACAGCAGTATGCCAAATCTTCGTACCATCCTTGTTAACACAAGTGTCTACAATCATGCAGGCGCTAATGCTGTTCAGGAACTTGCTTTGGTATTGTCAACAGGGGTTCACCATGTTCAACAGTTCCTTAATCAAGGACTAAAGCTAGATACTATCTTTAGAAAAATGGTTTTCAAATTTTCTATTGGTGCAAACTTTTTCATGGAAATTGCAAAGCTTCGTGCTGCAAGACTTCTTTGGAATAAGGTAACGGAGGCATACGGGCTAAATTCTCAAGATCACAGCATGGTCATTACTGCCGAAACGGCTGCCTTTACGAAAACCGTTTATGACCCATATGTAAATATTCTGAGAGCAGTGAATGAGGCATTTGCTGCAGTCCTTGGGGGAATTCAATATCTTCATGTTAGTCCGTTTAATGAGCCAGAAGGAAGGTCAACACCTTTTTCTGAACGAATTGCGCGCAATACTCAATTAATCTTAAAACATGAAGCACATTTAGAAAAAGTGATCGATCCTGCTGGGGGCTCCTGGTATATTGAAAGTTTAACAGAAGAGCTTGCTGAAAAAGCTTGGATATTGTTTCAGGAAATAGAAGATCAAGATGGAATTGAGAAATGTTTGGCGTCTGGCTGGATACAGGCTCAAATTGCTGAAGTCTTGGCTAATAGAAGCGAAGATATTTTCACAAGAAAGAAAAGTGTAATTGGAACGAATGTATACGCAAACCTAAGTGACTCTCCACTGCAGTTACATGAAAGGGCTAACGCAAATCAAGGGGGCATCCCTCAAGTCCGATTATCAGAGCCATTTGAACAACTGCGTAAACTGGCGGAAAGAATGGGGAAAGCAGGGAACAAGCCGGCAGCTGGATTAATTTGTTTAGGAGAATTAAAGTCCCATAAAGCAAGAAAAGATTTCATTAGCGGTTTCTTTGCCCCTGGCGGCATTCACGCGTTCGAAAGTTCGAATATCATTAAGTCAGAAACAGCTGTGCAATTTGTGATGGAGTCAAATCTACAACACTATGTGATGTGCGGAACGGACAAACAGTATGAGGAAATAGGGATTGAAATCATTAACTTAATAAAAGAAAAGCAGCCTGATGTAAAGCTGTATCTTGCCGGTCTTCCAGATTCAGATAAACAGGAGCAATATAGGCTAGCTGGTGTGGATCAATTTATTCACCTTCGCAGTAATTGTTTTGAAATCCTATCTTCTCTGTTAAGCGAAATGGAGGTGGCAAGCAATGACTAAAAAGCCAGATTTTAAAAGCATTCCTCTTTTTGACAGGCAGAAGCCATCTAAGGAAGAGTGGATAAAGAAAGCAGAAGCCGAAATTAACGCTTCGATTGATGATCTTCTATTTGAAACGAATGAACAGATTGCTATAAAACCTCTGTATACAGAAGATGATCTTAAAGGCTTAGAGCATATGGATGGTGCACCTGGGTTGCCACCATATACACGCGGACCATATCCGACTATGTATGTAAACCGCCCATGGACTGTCCGTCAATATGCTGGTTTTTCAACAGCTGAGGAAAGTAATGCTTTTTACCGAAGAAACCTTGCAATGGGGCAAAAGGGGTTATCAGTTGCGTTTGACCTTGCTACACATCGAGGCTATGATTCTGATCATCCGAGAGTTGTTGGGGATGTAGGAAAAGCTGGAGTAGCAATAGATTCTATCTTAGATATGAAAACGCTTTTCGAAGGGATCCCTTTAGATCAAATGTCTGTATCCATGACAATGAATGGTGCAGTTCTCCCGATCATGGCTTTCTTTATTGTAACGGCAGAAGAGCAGGGAGTTAGCCAGGATAAATTATCAGGCACGATTCAAAATGATATTTTAAAAGAATATATGGTAAGAAATACGTATATTTATCCCCCAGATATGTCGATGAAAATTATTGCTGATATTTTCGAATACACGTCTAAGTATATGCCAAAGTTTAATAGCATCAGTATTTCCGGCTATCATATGCAGGAGGCGGGGGCACCGGCAGATATTGAACTGGCTTATACACTTGCTGACGGCCTGGAGTATGTTAGAACGGGATTAAAGGCTGGAATAGATGTCGATTCTTTTGCTCCAAGACTATCGTTTTTCTGGGCAATTGGCATGAATTACTTTATGGAAGTTGCCAAAATGCGTGCAGCCCGGTTTATTTGGGCAAAGATGATGAAAACCTTTGAGCCGAAAAACGCTAAGTCAATGGCACTTAGAACTCATTCTCAGACTTCCGGCTGGAGTTTAACCGAGCAGGATCCGTTTAATAATGTAACGAGGACATTAATTGAAGCACATGCTGCGGCAATGGGACACACACAGTCACTTCATACAAATGCTTTAGATGAAGCGATTGCGTTGCCAACTGATTTTTCCGCTCGGATTGCAAGAAATACACAGCTTTATCTGCAGGAGGAAACGGGTATAACAAACGTTATCGACCCATGGGCAGGTTCCTATTATGTTGAAGCTTTGACAGATCAATTAATCAAACGCGCCTTTGAGCATATTGAAGAAATAGAAAATCTCGGCGGAATGGCAAAGGCTATTGAAACAGGACTGCCAAAAATGAAAATTGAAGAGGCGGCTGCACGAAGGCAAGCACAGATTGATTCCGGGAAAGAAACGATTATCGGAGTAAATAAGTACAGGCTTGAACAAGAAGAGCCGATTGAGATTTTGGATATTGACAATACGGCAGTCCGCTTAAAACAAATTGAGAAGCTAGAAACGCTTAAGGCTTCACGAGATGAAGAAAACGTCAATAAAGCGCTTGAAGCAATTAAGCAGGCTGCCGAAACCGGAGAAGGCAATCTGCTGGAGTTAGCTGTTCAAGCAGCAAGAGCACGGGCAACACTTGGCGAAATTTCCTATGCTATTGAAAAGGTGGCCAATCGCCATAAAGCGATCATTCGATCAATAAGCGGTGTTTACAGTTCTGCATTTTCTAATGAAGAAGAAATTGCAGAAGTGAAGACGATGACGGACGATTTCTTAGAAAATGAAGGCAGAAGACCAAGAATTCTCATAGCCAAAATGGGGCAGGACGGACATGACCGCGGAGCAAAAGTCATTGCAACAGCATTTGCGGATTTAGGCTTTGATGTGGATATTGGGCCATTATTCCAGACTCCTGATGAAACTGCCAAACAGGCAGTTGAAAATGATGTTCATGTTATAGGGATTAGTTCATTGGCTGCTGGCCATAAAACATTACTTCCCCAGCTGATTGATGAGCTTAAAAAGCTTGGCAGGGAAGATATTCTAGTCGTTATTGGCGGAGTTATTCCAGCTCAAGACTACGAATACTTATATGAACAAGGTGCAGCAGCTATATTTGGACCTGGTACAGTTATTCCTGTCGCAGCGCAAAAAGTCATTCGTGAGATTTATAATCGCCTAGGTTACGAGGAAATAGCAAATGGATAAGGAGAAAAAACCTGAATGGTTTGATGGCGCAAATCCCGACGGCTTTACAAGTGTAGTAAAGAAGGGAGTGGAATTGCCGCAGGATGGCTATGGGTTTACAAAGAATACTAGATTCAAAAAGAAGAATAAGCTTGAACTTAATAATGATGAACTAGCTGCTGGCATTCTTGAAGGAAGCCGCTCCATACTTGCCCGTGCCATTACTCTAATTGAAAGCAATGCAGAGCATCATTTCCGAAAAGCCCAGGAGCTTTTACAAGAGCTCCTCCCGTATTCAGGGAGGGCCCTTCGAATTGGGATAACCGGTGTTCCAGGGGCAGGAAAGAGTACTTTTATTGAGGCTTTCGGAACTTATTTATGTGATTTAGGCTTGAAGGTGGCGGTTCTTGCCATTGACCCAAGTTCGAAAATCAGCGGAGGAAGCATTCTCGGTGATAAAACGAGAATGGAGCACCTCTCCCGGAATCCTAGAGCCTATATTCGCCCTTCCCCATCTGCAGGAAAGCTCGGGGGTGTTCACAGAAAAACGAGAGAAACGATGCTTATTTGTGAGGCGGCAGGCTTTGATGTCATTCTTATTGAAACGGTTGGTGTTGGACAAAGCGAAGTGATCGTCAGAGATATGGTCGACTTTTTTATGCTATTGACATTAACTGGGGCAGGGGATGAGCTTCAAGGAATGAAAAAAGGAATTATGGAACTGGCAGATGCAGTAGTCGTTAATAAAGCGGATGGACAAAATAAAAAACTCGCATTAAAAACAAAATCCGAATATAGCCGAATCCTTCATTTTCTGCAGCCCGCAACAAAAGGCTGGGGAACAAAAGCGTTTACTTGTTCGGCCAGATACAATGAAGGCATGAAGGAAATATGGGATACGATTCAAATCTTTGAACAGCAGACGAAAGAATCAGGTGTTTTTGCTGAACGCAGAAGAGTGCAGCAAAAGGAATGGATTTACTCTATGATCATGGATCAGCTGCAATTCAGCTTTTTCTATCATGAGGATGTTAAGCAGCTGCTGCCGAAGATGGAAAATGAAGTCATTGCGGGGAATCGCACTGCGACTTCAGCAGTGGGAGAATTATTTGAGGCATACGTGAAAAAATTGTAAATGGATGCAGTCCATCAGGCAGTTGCATTGAAAAGGATGATTAATTATTGGTATGATGTAAGTATGGCAAACTTTTGAAACAAGGAGGAGCATTTTAAATGAATATGGATTTTAATTTATTTATGACGGATGTCGTTAATCAAGCACGTAAAGAAATCGTGGCTGCAGGCTATGAAGAGCTAAAAACACCAAACGAGGTGGAGGAAGCTCTGAAAAAATCTGGAACTACATTAGTAATGGTTAATTCTGTTTGTGGCTGTGCCGGTGGAATTGCTCGACCTGCAGCAGCACACTCCGTTCACTATGATAAGCGCCCAGACCATTTAGTTTCAGTATTTGCTGGACAGGATAAAGAGGCAACTGCGGCTGCAAGAGATTATTTCACAGGATATCCGCCATCATCTCCTTCTTTTGCATTGCTGAAGGATGGAAAACTAGTTACGATGATTGAACGTCATGAAATCGAAGGACACGAACCAATGGCTGTCGTACAAAAACTGCAAAATGCTTTTGAACAATATTGTGATGATCTGTAAAAGTCCCTTTCAGGGGCTTTTTCTTTTGTTTGCTATTCATAATAAATATTCAAAGTAATGTATAATAATTCACCTGGATAAATAAAAGATTACTACTAATTTTTAAAAGAATATTTATCAGAATAGTAAAACAGCGGGAAATATAAAAACATATTGCATAATTATCAGTATGTGTTAAAATACATTTAGTTGAATAAATATTAATTTTTCATAGACTACTTGAAAATTAGTAGAGAATCAACGATAATATATTTCAATAATAATAATAATTTTCAGAAACATACAGGAGGAAATGAACGTGAAAAAAATAGTTTCTTATTTTTTTGTTAGTATTCTATTAATGGGTTTACTTGCTGCATGTGGAACAAGCGAAGAGCCTTCATCAAATGGATCAGAGAAAAAGGGATCTGAAAAGAAGACGTTAATCATGGGGACATCAGGAGATTATGCTCCGTTTGAATACATCGATACAGCTAAAGGCGATGACATTATCGGAATCGATATTGATATTGCTAAAGCAGTAACAGAGAAATTAGGCTATGAATTTGAAGTTCGTGATATGGATTTTGGCGGCTTAATTCAGGCTCTGCAATCTGGTCAAGTTGACTTCGTTATGGCAGCTATGTCTGCAACAGAAGAAAGAAAGCAAAGCGTAGATTTCAGTGAAGTATACTATACTTCAAAACATATGATTATTTCTAAAAAAGATAGTGGAATTACAAAGGTAGAAGATCTTAAAGGCAAAAAGATTGGTGCACAATTAGGTTCGATTCAAGAAGAAAAAGCGAATGAATTAGCTGAAACAGTGGAAATGACAGTGGAAAACCGCAACCGTATTCCTGAATTAATTCAAGAAATTAAAGCTGGCCGTTTTGATGCAGTAATTGTTGAAGATACAGTTGCTAAAGGGTACTTAGATAATAACGCTGACATCGAAGGGTTTACTGTTGAAGACGCTGATGGCGGATATGCGATTGCTTTGCCGAAGAATAGTGAGCTTACTGCTGACTTCAATAAAGCATTGAAAGAAATGATCGATAATGGCGAAGTAGATGCGATTATTAAAAAGTATTTTGAGGAACAGTAATATAAGAATTGGCGGCGAGGGGCTGTTCTAAAGGACAGCCTCTTTTTGCCCTGATTGTAAGAGAGAGGACTGAGCATTCGGATGAATTTAGATTTTACTTCCATACTCCCTTCCCTTCCATACATGATAAAGGGGATTACCATTACACTTCAAATTGTTGCAGCAGCTGGCCTATTAGGGTTTGTATTGGGAATTATTTTATCATTATTTAAAATAAGTTCCGCTAAACCGTTATTATGGTTTGCAGATGCGTATACTTCAATTTTCCGTGGAACGCCATTAGTTCTTCAACTGATGATTATATATTTTGGCTCTCCGCAAATATTTGGCTATCAAATTGAACCATACCTTGCTGCTGTTCTAGCTTTTGGTCTTAATTCTGCAGCATATATTTCCGAAATTATACGTGCGGGAATTCTTGCTGTTGATAAAGGTCAAAGAGAAGCAGCCATGGCTCTTGGTGTCCCGTACAACAAGATGATGCTTCATATCATTTTACCGCAAGCCTTAAAAAATATTTTACCTGCCCTTATGAATGAATTTATTACATTAACAAAGGAATCCGCGATTGTAACAACAATCGGGGTAATGGATATTATGCGCAGAGCGTATCAAGTCGGGGCGAACACATATCGTTTCTTTGAACCATTATTATTAGCTGGCTTGATTTATTATTTAATGGTTATTACGCTTACACTCCTCGGCAAAGCAGTTGAAAGGAGAATGAGACGCGGTGATTAAAATTGAAAATTTATATAAGCAATACGGAAATCTGGAAGTGCTTAAAGGGATATCAACGACGATAAAAGACGGGGAAGTTGTTGCCATTATTGGCCCATCAGGCTCCGGAAAATCGACTTTTCTCCGCTGTATTAATTTACTGGAAAGCCCAACAGCTGGACAAATTTGGATTGGCGATCAAGATATAACAAATAAGAAAACAAATATTATGAAGGTCCGTGAAAATGTAGGAATGGTTTTTCAGCATTTTCATCTTTTTCCTCATAAAACAGTTATGCAAAATTTAACATATGCCCCTATGACGGTTAAAGGCATGTCAAAGCAGGAAGCAGAGAAAATCGGGCTTGAGCTGTTAGCGAAGGTTGGTTTATCCGAAAAGGCTCAGGAATATCCAAACCGCTTATCCGGGGGACAAAAACAGCGTGTGGCAATCGCTCGGGCGCTTGCAATGAAACCTGAAGTGATGCTGTTCGATGAACCAACCTCAGCACTAGACCCTGAAATGGTCAAAGAAGTGCTTGATGTAATGAAGTCGTTGGCACATACGGGAATGACCATGGCAATCGTTACCCATGAGATGGGTTTTGCTAAAGAGGTTGCAGATCGAGTTCTCTTTCTTGACGGAGGGGTGCTGGTAGAGGATGCGCCGCCAAATGAATTCTTTGCAAATCCTAAATCCGCAAGGGCTCAAGATTTCTTGCAAAAAGTTCTGTAATCATGTGAAAAAATATAACTTTTAAGAAATTAATGAAAAAAGAAGATGAGTTCTATTGATCATCTTCTTTTTTTTGGACATAATTAAGCTTATAATTATTCGCATATAATGGATCTGACTAGGAGTAAATAAACAATGAAGTTTCGCATCGGCTATCGAACAATTAAAACAGCCATAGGTACAACGGCAGCTATTATTTTGGCCCAAATACTAGGTTTTGATAATTTTGCTTCAGCAGGGATTATTACGATTCTTTGTATAAAGCCTACAAAGAAGATGTCACTGAGGGCATCAATTGACAGATTTTTTGCCTGTCTGTTAGGCATTTTTTTATCAGCATTGATTTTTGAAGGAATTGCTTATCACCCATTAATGATTGGGCTATTGCTGTTAGTTTTTATTCCCCTAACTGTCATGCTCAAGATAAGTGATGGGATTGTGACAAGCAGTGTTAGTATTTTACATTTTTACACTGCAGGGCAAGTAACTTCAGATCTAGTTTTAAATGAAATTGGCATCATTACTATCGGAATTGGTGTTGCCCTTATTGCAAATCTTTTTATGCCGAGCCTCGATCAGAAGCTTCGAGAATACCAAATACAGATTGAAGAAAATTTCAAACGGATTTTTGAGGAAATTGTCATTTATCTTCGGGAAAATGAGAGTAACTGGGACGGGCTGGAACTTACGGAAACGGTTAGGCTGATTGAGGAAGCTGAAGCCCTATCCTATCGCGATGTAGAAAATCATTTACTGCGCAATGAAAATGTTTATTACAACTATTTTAAAATGAGAGAAAAACAAATTGAAATCATTGAGCGGGTTCTTCCAATTGTTACCTCCATTTCCTATACAGTTGAACAAGGAGAAATGGTTGCTGACTTTATCGAGGAATTATCCAAAAATATTCATTCAGGAAATACTGCCCATATATTTTTAGAAAAGCTTAATAAAATGAATGAATCTTTTAAAAGCATGGAGTTGCCAAAAACGAGGATTGAATTTGAAGCACGGGCTGCTCTTGTACAATTTACACGTGAAATTGGCGAATATTTATTAATTAAAAGCTCGACAAAAGAACTCCCGATTGGAAAAAAGGTGCATGTTCACAATGAGTAAGGTGAAAACTAACTCCTAAAAAGGTTGGTGATCACATGCTTAAGCTCATTTATTCGCTGATGATGGTACTTGCGATCTCGCCGATCTGGCCTCTTGGGCAAAACCCGGTGCCAGGCGATCCTTTTATCATAGTCAACAAAAAAACAAATGAAGTTGCTTTTATTCATGATAATAAAGTTCAAACAGTGATCGCTGCGGCAACAGGCAAGAAAGAAGATTTAACACCTGAAGGTTTTTTTACGATTACGGTAAAAGCGAAGGATCCTTATTATCGGAAAAAAGATATTAAAGGCGGGGATCCCGAGAATCCTTTAGGAACAAGGTGGATTGGTTTTGATGCAGCGGAAACCGATGGAAGAATGTATGGAATCCATGGCACAAATAATCCGGCATCCATTGGAAAATATGTTTCCCAAGGCTGTATCCGCCTGCAAAATGAAGCAGTCGAATCTTTATATGATTTGGTTCCAGTCGGCACGAAAATATTAATTGTTACCTCTCCGAATGATTTCGAAGATATTGGGCGTTCCTACGGGGCGATTCAATGAAAAAAGCAGTGGATTTCTTCCACTGCTTTTTAAATTCTATCAGAAAAGAAATGAGGCTCCAACTAACAATGAAGATGCCAGCATTGCAAAAATCATTAAATATACGATGATTTTACGTGCTTTTTTATTAGACAAAATAATTCCCCCTTGAATCTATATTCTCTTACTTACATTTTACTAGGAAAAATCAAAATGAACAACCGCTCGAATTCGAAAGGATTTTTCGACATATTTAGAGAATACATAATATGACGGTTTTTTTGCAACTTCCAGGCTTGTGTTAAAAAGTCCAATTCAGGATGGATGTTTCACTTTAGTATAGAAACGATTATAATTTTAAAAGGATAGCAATTGGAGGGGAACATATGATTAAAAAGATTGATCATATCGGAATTGCAGTTCGCTCACTTGAGGAGGCACTGCCGTTCTATACAGACATTCTAAAGCTTCCTCTGCTTGGCATTGAAGAGGTGGAAAGTGAAAAGCTTAAAGTTGCTTTCCTGGGAGCCGGAGATACGAAGCTCGAGCTATTGGAGCCGACTAATCCTGAAAGCGCTGTCGCAAAATTTATCGAGCATCGCGGAGAAGGTCTTCATCATGTAGCATTAGGTGTGGAATCCATCCAGGATCGGATTAATGAAATGAAGGAAAAAGGAATATCCATGCTGAATGAAGTTCCAAAAATAGGGGCAGGTGGAGCACAGATCGCCTTTATGCATCCAAAATCTACAGGAAAAGTGCTTTATGAATTGTGCGAAAGGAAAGGATGAATGAGGATCATGGCAGACATCTATGAAAAGATTAACGAATTATATGACCGCAGAAGAGAAATTGAACTTGGCGGGGGGGATGAAAGAATTGCAAAGCAGCATGAGAAGGGGAAGCTAACGGCAAGAGAGCGAATTGATTTACTTGTTGATCCAGGGACTTTTGTTGAACTAAATCCGTTTATTGAGCATCGCTGTACGGATTTTGGACTGGAAGGACAAAAGGGGCCTGGGGACGGAGTTGTAACTGGGTACGGAAAAGTAAATGGCAGACCAATTTTTCTATTTTCTCAGGATTTCACGGTTTTCGGGGGAGCACTTGGTGAAATGCATGCGAAAAAAATTGCTAATGTGATGGATTTAGCTGCCAAAAATGGGGCGCCATTTGTTGGCTTGAATGATTCTGGCGGTGCGAGAATTCAAGAAGGTGTTGTATCATTAGACGGATATGGCCATATCTTTTACCGAAATTCAATTTATTCTGGTGTGATCCCACAAATCTCCGTCATCATGGGCCCATGTGCGGGTGGAGCAGTCTACTCGCCTGCGATCACTGACTTTGTTTTCATGGTTGAAAATACGAGCCAAATGTTTATTACAGGACCTAAAGTAATTGAAACGGTTACAGGGGAGCAAATATCTGCTGAGGATTTAGGCGGAGCAAACGTACATAATACGATTAGCGGCAATGCGCATTTTAAAGGCAAGACAGAAGCGGAGGTCATCGAACAAGTTCGCCATTTACTAAGCTATTTGCCGCAAAACAATGAGGAAAAGCCACCAATGCTGCTTGTAGACAATGAGGACGATTATCGTCCGGACTTAACAGATGTCATCCCGTTCGATGCTGTACGTCCTTATGATGTACGGAAGGTTATAGAACAGGTAGTAGATCATGAGTCCTTTACGGAGATTCATCAGGACTTTGCAAAAAACATTGTTGTTGGCTTAGCGAGAATAAAGGGTGAAGTCGTTGGTCTTGTCTGCAATCAGCCGAAATTCATGGCTGGCGGCCTTGATATCGATTCATCTGATAAGGCTGCGAGATTTATTCGTTTCTGTGATTCCTTTAATATTCCGATTATCACTTTTGAGGATGTAACAGGCTTTTTCCCTGGTGTTAAACAAGAGCATGGGGGAATTATCCGCCACGGTGCCAAGATTTTATACGCTTATTCGGAAGCAACTGTTCCAAAGCTAACCGTCATCTTGCGAAAGGCTTTTGGAGGGGCATATGTGGCTTTGAATAGTAAGGCGATTGGTGCTGACCTTGTTTTTGCTTGGCCGAATGCAGAGGTTGCAGTTATGGGGCCTCAAGGGGCGGCTAATATTATTTTCGCTCGGGAAATTCAAAACAGTGAAGATCCGGAGGCAACTAGAGCACAGAAAATTGAAGAATACCGTGAAAAATTTGCTAATCCATATGTTGCGGCAAGCAGAGGGATGGTTGATGATGTCATTGACCCTCGTGAAACAAGAATCAAACTCATTCAAGCCCTTGAGATGCTGCGGAATAAGCAGGAATCCAGACCGAAGAAGAAACACGGAAACATTCCGCTTTAAAATTGAATTTATAATAGACAGATACTTAATGTGAATAATTGGAGGAAAAAAGAATGATTAATGAGGAACGTTTGCTTAACGAATTTTTGGAGCTAGTCCAAATAGATTCAGAAACAAAATATGAAGCTGAAATTGCAAAAGTTTTAAAACAAAAGTTTTCTGACTTAGGTGTAGAGGTATTTGAGGATGATACGACAGCACAGACAGGGCACGGTGCAGGCAATTTGATTTGCACGCTTCATGGGACAAAAGAGGGAGTAGACACAATCTATTTCACCTCCCATATGGATACAGTTGTTCCGGCTAAAGGGGTTAAACCATCGATTAAGGACGGCTATGTTGTTTCAGATGGGACAACCATACTTGGAGCAGATGATAAAACTGGACTTGCTGTTATGCTTGAAATTATAAAAGTTCTTAAAGAACAAAGCATTCCACATGGCACTATCCAATTTATCATTACGGCTGGGGAAGAGTCTGGCCTTGTTGGTGCAAAGGCACTTGATCCATCACTAATGACAGCCAAGTATGGCTACGCGCTAGACAGCGATGGCAAAGTTGGAAACATTATTGTTGCTGCACCAACACAAGCAAAGGTGTTAGCAACCATTCATGGGAAAACAGCTCACGCTGGCGTTGCTCCAGAAAAAGGGGTTTCAGCCATCACAATTGCTGCAAAAGCGATTTCAAGAATGCCTTTAGGCCGAATTGACGAGGAAACAACAGCTAATATTGGCCGTTTTGAAGGGGGAACTCAAACGAATATCGTATGCGACCGCGTGGATATTTTAGCCGAGGCCCGCTCTTTAGTGAATGAAAAAATGGAAGCTCAGGTCCGTAAAATGAAGGAAGCATTCGAGAGTGCTGCTGAAGAAATGGGTGGAAAAGCAGATGTTGAAATTAAAGTCATGTACCCGGGCTTTAAATTTGGAGAAGGCGATCATGTTGTCGAAGTTGCCAGAAAAGCTGCAGCAAAAATCGGCCGCAGCTGTGAGTTATTGAAAAGCGGGGGAGGCAGCGATGCCAATGTCATTGCCGGTTTCGGCATCCCAACAGTCAACCTTGCTGTCGGCTATGAAGAAATTCACACGACTAATGAGCGTATGCCAATCGAGGAATTGAATAAATTGGCGGAAATGGTGATTGCCATCATTGAGGAAGTTGCGGCTCAGTAATGACATGTATATGGGTATAAAAGCAATATTTTCTTCCAAAACACCTCTCCCTTTAGTAATATAAGGATAGGGGAAATTACCCACTAGATTAGGAGGGGTTGCATTTGGGAGAGACGAATAAAGTGGTTGTGTTTCAAGTAGGAAATGAAGAATATGCGATTCCGATTCGATTTGTCATTTCAATAGAAAAAATAGAAGGAATTACGCCGATCCCTCATCTGCCTGAATATGTGAATGGAATTTTTAAAGTAAGAGGAGATTTGATCCCTGTTATCGATTTTGAAAGAGTTCTATATAATCAGCCTACAAGGTCAAATGAAACAACAAAGATTATTGTCTTGCAGACAAATGATCTGTCAATCGGAGTCATTGTCAAGGATGCCAAGGAAATCATCGACATTCCGCCTGATAAATTAAAGCAGCTTGGGCTGATCGCATACAAAAAAACAACCTATTTTACGGGTATTGCTAATTTAGATTCTCGAATTATTACTTTAATAGATCCTTCGCAAATGGTCCAATCATTAGAAGGAATCAAGCAAATTCAAGAATTTATGAAATCACAGAAAGTTACATAATATTTTCAAACAGGGGATGATTGGCCATCCTCTGTTTTTTTTAACCTTGCAAGATGAAGGAGCCTTAATGATTTGGTAAAATAGTATCAGAATAAGTAAAGGGAAGTGTCAGCATGAAACAAATGTATCCGAAAAATGGCCGAGTCATTTTACATGTTGATATGAATAGTTTCTATGCGTCAGTCGAAATGGCATATGATCCCACATTAAAAGGGAAGCCGCTTGCAATCGCAGGGAATCCCGCCGAAAGGAGAGGGATCATTGTAACATGCAGCTATGAGGCAAGAAGCTTTGGTGTTCGAACAACTATGCCGCTTTGGGAGGCGAAAAAGCTTTGCCCGCAGCTTATTGTTAAAAAGCCGAATTTTGATAGATATCGTGCCGCTTCCATCGGAATGTTTGAGATTCTTAATGAATATTCTGAACTTGTTGAACCCGTTTCGATTGATGAAGGTTATATTGATATAACAAATAGCTATGAGCACGGAACACCGCCCGAAATTGCCGAGAAAATTCAAAAGCAAATTTTAAATCAGCTTGATTTGCCTTGCAGTATTGGGATTTCCCCAAATAAATTTTTGGCAAAAACCGCATCTGATATGAAAAAACCAATGGGTATTACCGTTTTAAGGAAAAGAGATGTCCCTGCTATTCTTTGGCCTTTGGAAGTTGAAAGCATGCATGGAGTCGGAAGGAAAACGGGAGAAAAATTGCGGAGCATACATATTCAAACGATTGGAGATCTAGCAGCCGCCAATGATATCCAGCTTAAATCGGCACTCGGGATCAATGGCCTTCGTTTAAAGGAAAGGGCAAATGGGATTGATCGAAGAATGGTCGATCCAGAAGCCGCCTCTGAATTCAAAAGTGTAGGGAATTCTACTACTCTGCCGCGAGACTACTTTAATCAGCAAGAGCTGCTTCATGTAATAGAGGATCTTGCAGGAACCGTTTCCACTCGGCTCAAAAGAAAAAAGGTTCTTGCTGCTTCTTTAAGTATCATGATTCGTTATAAGGATAGAAAAACAGTGACAAGAAGCAAAAAGCTATCAAACCCGATTCAAAAAAGCGAAGATATTTTTGCAGCCGCAAAGCAATTATTTTTAAAACATTGGAATGGCGACCCTGTAAGGCTGCTGGGAGTTACAGGCATGGAATTAGTGGAACATAATGAAGCGGTTAAACAGCTTGATCTATTTAGCTATGAAACGGAAGCGAAGAAGGAACCGTTGTTTGAGGCCCTCTCTCATTTGCGTGAAAAATATGGGGCGCAGATAATTGATACGGCTGCCGGCATGCCGGAAATAAAAAAGCAACAGCAAGGAATCGGAACAGAGACTAGCTTTAATAAGGATTTTCTTCATGATTTATCTACACATTCAGATCAAGAAAAAGAGTAGAAAGATTTAGCTAGTTGTTATCCAATGGAAAGGGTATGGTATAGTAAAAAAATAATGAGCTGTAACTGAAAAAGGAGAATATTTATGGATGTTTTTTTCTTAGGAACAGGTGCCGGTATGCCTGCTAAGGCGAGAAATGTAACTTCTATCGTGTTAAAGCTGCTGGAGGAACGAGGATCCATCTGGCTATTCGATTGTGGAGAAGCTACTCAGCACCAAATTTTACATACATCAATTAAGCCTCGAAGAATTGAAAAAATATTTATTACACATCTTCACGGCGATCATATTTATGGTTTGCCTGGTTTGCTTTCAAGCCGTTCCTTTCAAGGCGGAGAATCGGAGGTATCCTTATATGGACCAAAGGGCATAAAAGATTATGTGGAAGTATCTCTATCCATTAGCCAAACTTATTTAAAATATCCTCTAGAAATTATTGAAATAGATGAAGGGATCATTTTTGAAGATGAGGAATTTATCGTTGAAGCACGTCTTCTTGAGCATGGAATTCCTTCATATGGTTATAGAATTGTGGAAAAGGATCGACCTGGAACTCTCCTAGCGGACAAGCTCCTAGAGGCAGGCATAAAGCCAGGACCTCTTTATAAAAGGATTAAAAATGGGGAGAGGGTCGTTCTTGATGATGGCCGTGTTATTCATCCATCTGAATTCTTAGGACCAGAGCAAAAGGGAAGAATCGTGACAATCCTTGGAGATACTCGAAAATGTGAGGCGGCTATTGAATTGGCTAATGGGGCAGATTTGCTTATTCATGAAGCAACCTTTTCTGCGGGTGAGGAACATCTTGCCTATGAATATTATCATTCCACAACAACACAAGCAGCAGAGGTTGCGAAATCAGCAGGTGCAAAAAAGCTTTGCCTGACACATATCAGTTCGCGCTACGATCGAAAGGATTGGCTAAGATTAGTTCAAGAATCGGAAGCTATTTTCCCAAATACCGAAATGGCAAATGACTTTAAAGAGCTCTCTGTAGCAGTTGAGAAAAGTAATTAAACTTTCTTATTGACATAATATATTGGCATAATATTTGATTTCTGGAGGAAGCAAGATGCAGCATGATGAACAGTGGTCTTCGAAAATAGGTTTTATTTTAGCTTCAGCGGGTTCGGCAATTGGACTCGGCGCGATTTGGAAGCTTCCGTATGTAACAGGGGTGAGCGGAGGCGGTGCCTTTATTTTATTATTTCTAATATTTTCCCTGCTAATAGGTTTTCCGCTTCTTCTTGGTGAATTTGTCATTGGTCGCAGTACTGGAAAAGAAGCGATTTCAGCTTATAAAGCGATTGCCCCAAAGTCAAAATGGCATTGGATTGGCTATTTAGGTGTGTTTACATGCTTTCTGTTATTATCCTTTTATAGTGTCATCGGCGGCTGGATTATAAAATATTTGTACTATAATATTTCGGATATTGTCGGAGCACAAGGAAGTGTCGATTATGAATCCCTGTTTGGCACAACTGTATCCAGCCAAGTTTCAGTTGTTATTTCCCAGGCCATCTTCCTTATCATTACGATCATGGTAGTTGCTAGAGGCGTACAAGCAGGAATTGAGAAAATTAGTAAAATCATGATGCCTGCTTTGTTTATATTATTTATTATCTTAATAATCCGCTCACTTACATTGAATAACGCAATGGAAGGAGTAAGTTTCTTCTTAAAACCTGACTTTTCAAGCTTAACGTCAGAAAGCGTTCTTTATGCAATGGGGCAATCATTTTTCTCATTGAGTGTTGGTGTTTCAGTCATGGTCACCTATAGCTCTTATTTATCCAAAAAGGAAAACCTGCTTCAGCCGGCATTATCTGTCGTCATCATGAATCTTTTTATTTCGCTTCTTGCTGGGCTGGCTATTTTTCCGGCTGTTTTCTCTTTAGGATTTGAGCCAACAGCAGGACCGGGGCTTCTATTTATTGTTTTGCCATCTGTTTTCGACCAAATTATTTTTGGGAAATGGTTTTTGCTGCTATTCCTTGCTTTGTTCTTATTTGCAACGCTTACGTCTGCATTCTCTATGTTAGAAATCGTTGTCGCAGCAGTCAACAGCAAAAAGGGAAAAGGAAGAGGCTCGAAAGCCTGGATGATTGGTACAGCTATTTTTATTGTTGGGATCCCATCAGCTTTATCTTTTAGTACGCTTTCAGACATATCATTTTTCGGAAAAAGCATTTTCGACAGCGCAGACTTTCTAGTCAGCAATATTTTAATGCCTACTGGTGCATTTCTGATTTCTATTTTCGTTTCTTTTAAAATGAAAAAAGATTTATTAAGAAGTGAATTGATTCAAGGATCAAAAGGATTCCATCTAATTTTTACTGTGTGGTTTTTACTGATGCGATATGTCGTTCCGCTTGTCATTCTTATTGTATTTATTGATTCTTTAGGAATTTTTAAAAAGATGTAGATGAAAAGCAGGCAGCGGAAATTTATTTGCGAAAAAGAACAAAACAGGATGGAGTTACCCCCATCCTGTATTATTATTTAGACCAGCCCACTCATATTGTTAGGCAGGTCTACCCCTAAAGAAATCCCCTAACCCAAAAAAAATATTTAAAAACTTCGTTATATTTTAAAAGTATTTTCTTAGTGGTCATTACAACCGTCTTTACAAAGCGGTTGTACAATTTCCCTACATACAACGCTTTCTATTAACTAAACTATTGCTGCGCGAAACTGTACATTCAGTTCTTCAAATAGTTTACAAAATAGTATATATAGATCGTTTGTATAATTTATTCCGAAAATTCACAAAAGTTAGTATTGACTAATTTTTACGAAAATGGTTTAATGATACCCAAGTGGTAGGGTCACTGCGCCTGAGATGATCCTACTCCTAAATTTCATATTTAATTATGATGAAGGAGGCAAAAAACAGCGAATTTGAAAAAGATGATTGCCATTCTTATAGGATCATTCCAACACCTATTTTGTAATTTTGTGAAAGATTTTAAAACTATCGGTAATACCACATACTTGTTGTCCGAACATAATGTCGAAGACTGGATTTCGTAAAATTGCTTTCCAGGTTCACATAAATTTGTTCGGCTTCAAATTATAAGGAGGTCAGTACGAGATGGGAAATCAACAACAAATACCCACGCTAGATAGAAACCTTTATGGCGATTCCCAGACAGGTAAGCAAAGAGAAAACGTGCAGCCACAACAAATATTATCCGTAAAAAATGTAAAGATTGGGTACGAAGTTGAAAATGAATTTAACCTAGTAATCAATGATATTAGCTTTGATATTCGGTCTGGAGAAACAATCATGATGATCGGACCTTCGGGATGTGGAAAATCGACTTTGTTAAAGACGATTGCTGGATTTAACAAGCCTATCGCTGGCGATATTTTACTTGCGGGACGTACTGACCTAGAGCCTGGGCCTGACCGTGCTGTTGTCTTTCAGGAGCATGATCAACTTTTTCCTTGGCGAACAGTTTTCGATAATTTAGTTTATTCACTAAGGGTCACCGGTCGGAAAAAAAGTGAAGCCATTGAAAGCGCAAAATACTACCTTGAAATGACAAATCTTGCAAGGGCTCATGATCTATTTCCACATCAGTTGTCTGGTGGTATGAAACAACGTGTAGCCATTGCACGTGCTCTCGCCCTTGAACCTTCAATGCTCTTGATGGATGAACCATTTGGTGCTTTGGATGCGCTTACACGCACTCGCTTACAGGAAGAGCTAAGGTTAATTGCTGAAAAAACACGTGTGACTATCTTTTTTGTCACTCATAGTATTGAAGAGGCAGTGCTTCTCGCTGATCGAATCATCGTACTTACTCATCCACCATCGTATATTGCTGAAATTGTCAATGTTTCAGATAAGGCCAAAAACTTGGAAAGCGACGAATCCATCGAGATACAACAACACTTGCGTAAACTATTAGGAAGCTAGATTAATAGGGGGTGACAAATATGTCGATAGAAAGTAAGGTTCTTAAAGAAGCGCCAGTGAAAAGTAAAGTAAAAGGAAATAATTTTTCATGGTCCCAGCTACCCGCATGGGCAAGACAAACAACTCTTTTAGTCGTTATTCTGCTATTGTGGCAAATTACTTTTAAGGTTATGGATATAAACCCTTTACTCTTATCAAGCCCTTCCGAAATAGGTAAAGTGTTCTGGCAAAATTGGATAAATGGAACTCTCTTGAGCGTAACTGTAGCTACAATGAAAATATTACTTCTCGGTATGTTTATAGGGATTGTTGTTGCTGCAATATTAACTACTCTTGCTACTTGGACGCAAATAGGAAATGATTTACTTACATTACTTACGGCGGTATTAAATCCAATTCCGGCAATAGGTGTGTTGCCTCTAGCAATTATTTGGTTTGGCCTAACCCCTACTTCTCTAGTTTTTGTACTGGCTAATGCAATCACATGGCCAATTGCAATCAATGTTAGCATGGGTTTTCGCACGGTTTCTCCAACAATTCTAATGGTAGGGAGAAATTTGGGACTGCGCGGATGGAGATTGGTAAAAGACGTTTACATGCCAGCTGCGTTACCTCATATGATCTCTGGTCTAAAGACAGGATGGGCATTTGGCTGGCGGACCATTATTGCTGCTGAGTTGGTTTTTGGTGTTGCGGGCAGCGGAGGCGGTCTTGGCTTTTTTATCAGTCAGGCGCGTTTCTTCTTGAAAATTCCTGATATGTTTGCCGGTCTTGTGACGATTTCTTTGATTGGGATATTGTTTGATGTGTTGTTCAACCAAATTGAGAAGAAAACTGTTATCAGGTGGGGTATGAAGGCTCAAGGTAAATAAACAAATCTTCAGTATATCGGAAATTAGAAAAGGGGTGTTGATTGATGTTGAAAGTTCGGGGTTCAAAGAAAAATTCCATTATTATGGTTATAGTATTCACGATGATTCTAGTTCTTGCTGGATGCGGCGGAGGTTCGGCTGAACCGGCTAGCCAAAAAGATGGCGATAAAAATGTTGCCAAACAAAACATGACCATTGTTGTTCAGCCGGGTCTTGGATATGCTCCATTAACTATTTTACGCGAAATGGCTTGGCTTGATGAAGAACTTCCTAATGTGAATATTGAATGGAAAACCTTGGCTTCGGGTGCTGCGATTAGAGATGGTCTCCTTGCCGGTCAAATTCAAGTTGGTGCAGGCGGAATTGGTCCCTTTCTTCTCGGTTGGGATAAGGGAGTAAAATGGAAAATTTTGAGCTCAATGGACAACATGGAGTTATGGCTTATGGGTAAAGATCCAAACAAACAAAGTTTAAAAGACTTCGGCCCAAAAGATCAAATTGCGATGCCCGGGCTGGATTCAATTCAATCTGTTGTTTTACGAAAAGGTGCGCTTGAAGAACTGGGTGACGCAAGAGGTTTAGATGAAAATATGGTCGCATTAGAGCATCCAACCGCTATGCAAGCACTCTTAAGTGATCAAATTGCTGCGCATCTTACTGCCCCGCCATACCAAATGCAAGAGGAAGCCGAGGGTGCACACATCATTTTAAAAAGCTATGATCTTTTCGGGGAACATACCTTCAATAGTATTTGGGTTACAGAAGATTACTATAACGCTAATCGCGAAACAATGGATGTTTTATACAAAAACGTTCAACGAGCGATTGATTTGCTAAACGATGATCCGGTTCAAGCAGCCGAAATTCTTTCAAAAGATTCCGATGGCAAACCTTCGGCAGAACAGTACAAAGAATGGATAACGCAAGACTATATTAAGTATACTTCCAAGCCTAATGGATTCATCAATTTTGCTGAGGTCATGAAGGAATTGAAAATGATCGACAAAATCCCTGCTTGTGAGGATATCCTGCATGAGAATCTAGGCAAACCTGGTGATTGCTGATGGTTGTACGAATAGTTTTCAAAAGATAAATTAAATTTATTTTGAGGGAGGGTATACCATGAAAGTATTGGTCACCGAAGTAATGTGGGAAGAAGGACTTGTGGAATTGAAAAGGCTGGGCTTTGATGTTCATTACGACCCACATTTATGGGATGACCGCGGGGCCCTTCTTTCGCAGGTCAATGATGTTGATGCACTCATCGTACGGAATCAAACAAAGGTTGATAAAGAACTGCTTGAGAAGGCTCCTGAATTAAAGGTAATTGGCAGGTTAGGAGTCGGTTTGGAAAACATTGCTGTAGACGATGCGAAAAAACGCGGCATTCAAACGGTTGTTCCTCGTTTTGCGAATGCCACCTCTGTTGCAGAATATGTAATGGCGGCAATATTGATGGCGAACCGGCCGCTTTTTTTAGCAAATGAGGATGTTAGAAAAGGAAACTGGGACCGGAAGCAACATACGGGCAGGGAAATTTTTCATAAAGTGATTGGGCTCGTTGGGCTCGGCGAAATTTCCCACCGCGTTGCGAAACGGGCAAAAGCGTTCGGCATGAATGTAATCGGATACGATCCTTTTTTAACCTCACATGATCATATCGTTGCAGAAACATCAGTTCAATTGAAACATACGTTGGAAGATGTGTTAAGCTCAGCTGACTTTATTTCCATACATGTTCCACTTACCTCATCAACAAAAAATTTAATATCTGAGTCACAGCTATCGTCCATGAAACAATCGGCTTATATAATAAACACTTCTAGGGGTGGTATTATAGATGAAGAAGCCCTTTACTGCGCATTGAAAGAAGGAACGATTGCGGGAGCATATTTAGATGTTTTGGAGTCGGAGCCGATCGATCAGATGAACCCGCTGCTGCAATTAGACAACGTCATTTTTTCACCACATATTGCCGGGCTGACGACCGAGTCTCAAGTTCGGATATCCTTATTAGTTGCACAAGAGGTTGGAAAAGTGCTTGATGGGAAAGCATCGCTATGTCTTGTATAAGGGTGGCAAGATCAGATTGCGAAAAAAAATCATAAAACAGGATGGAGTAATTCCCCATCCTGTTTTATTTTTTATACCCAGCCCCGCTCATATTGCTTCGGCGGTTCGATTTTTACTCCGAGCTCTTTGGCAGCAGTTCTCGGCCAATATGGATCCCGCAGAAGCTCGCGTCCGATAAAGATTAAATCAGCGCGATTATTTTGCAGGATCTCTTCGGCGTGAAGAGGGGATGTGATTAAACCGACTGCGCCTGTTGATAGATCAGCAGCTTTTTTAATTTTTTCGGCAAACGGTACTTGGTAGCCTGGATACGTATGTATTCTAGCAGGAACAACCGCACCCGAACTGCAATCAATCAGGTCAACGCCTTGCTCCTTCATCCAGCCTGCCATGAGAACATAATCGTCCACTTTTAAGCCTTCTTCATGATAATCATTTGCTGATATTCTAACAAAAAGCGGTCCGTCCCAAACAGATTTAACGGCATTAATGATCTCACGCTGGAATAGATAACGATTTTCTGCAGAGCCCCCATATTGATCTGTTCTTTTGTTTGATAATGGGGAGAGAAATTCATTAATCAGGTAGCCGTGTGCCCCATGAATTTCTATGACATCAAAACCTGCTTTTTTTGCTCTTACAGCTCCTTGCTTAAATGCATCAATCGTGTCTTGAATGTCTTCGACCGACATGTCCTTCGGTGTTTTCATTTGTTCATTAAACGCGAGTGCAGAAGGGGCAATAATTTCTCCTTCAAGAACTGCTTTTCTCCCAGCATGGGCAAGCTGGATACCAGTTGCTGAGCCGTATTCCTTCATTAAATTAGTTAGCTCTTTTAGTCCCTCAATATGTTCATCGCTCCAAATTCCTAAATCATTCGGAGAAATTCGTCCTTGTGGCGTAACAGCTGTTGCTTCAATAATAATGAGCCCGACTTGACCGACAGCACGGCTTGTATAGTGAGTTCGATGCCAATTTTCCACCTTCCCGTCTTCATTCGGGCAAGAGTACATACACATTGGCGACATGACAATTCGATTTTTAAAGGTTGTGTTTTTAATTGTAAACGGGGAAAACAGCTTTGTATCCATAAAGAGCCTCCTTTTTTCCTTCATAAATAGTATATCAAGGAAGTTCCTTTTATAAAAAAATTCTGCCCCATCCCTTTTTAAGTGCTCCGCTTTTACACGCTAATTTCGGAACCGAATGCTTTCCCAAGTCTTTTTGACTGTGCAGCAGCTTCTTTAATGCAATCAATAAACGCATTTTGTACACTGTAGGAGTCCAAAATTTTAATTCCTGCTTCAGTTGTTCCGCCTGGGCTCGTCACCTCTTTACGAAGTTGCTTTGGCTCTTTCGCTGACTTTGAGAGCATTTCAGCCGCACCAAGTAATGTTTGCACAATCAATTCCTTCGCAACCGTTTTTTCAAGTCCGATGTCCATTGCACTTTTTTCCATTGCTTCCGCGAGATAGTATATATAGGCTGGCCCGCTGCCTGACAATCCAGTGACTGCGTCAAGCTGCTCTTCCTGCACAATCGTCGTTAGGCCAACGGTTTCAAACATTTTCGAAACTAGCCTCATTTGCTCGTTCGATACTTTATCATTTATGGCAAGTGCAGTTGCGGATTTTCCTACAGCTGCAGATGTATTCGGCATCGCTCTCACAACAGCGAGTGGCTTTTCCGCCAGCTTTTCAATACTGCTTATTCCTACTCCAGCTAAAACGGATATCACAAGGATTTCTTCTGTTAAGTAATTCTTTATTCGTGAAATGGCTTCTGCCGCATCTTTAGGCTTCATTGCGAGAAAAACAATATCAGTATCTTGAAAAATCTCATCTAATTGATAAGTTGATTGGACTCCGTAGCGGTTCTGAAGCTCAGTTAATTTTTCTTGATCAGCCTTATTTGTAACCCAAATCCTTTTGCTATCAACTAATTTATTTTCAACTAAACCAGAAATTAATGCTTCTGCCATTGACCCTGCACCGATAAAAGCTATCTTCTTCATGTTGTGACCCTCCTTAAATTAATAGTTATTGTTTTATTAAACAGTAGTTATGAACGTTCAGAGAAAATAAAAAAAGCCCTCTCATCCATGTAAAGGACGAAAGGACTTTTGCTTTTCGTGGTACCACCTTAATTACCCTTTTCAAGAAGGGCATATTCTTGAAAAAGGCATCTCAATTCCGTTAACGCCGGAAGCTCGTTTAGGTTTTCCTAACTGCTCATAAGGTAGGTTTCAATGGTCAAGTGGACGGTGAAGCCTTTCAGCCGCTGAGCTTCACTCTCTTTCGCCGTTATCCATTTACTGGCCTTATTCATCGCTTTTTTCTTGTCTTTAATTGATCAGACACAAATGGCGTCTTTCAAATATATTAATTGTGATTATGGGGGAGGACAGGAGTGTTTGTCAAGGGTAATTTTATATTTTTTTGAAAAGAGGGATTTTTCAATTATTTATTTTGGCAGCCTAACTTGCAAGTGAAATTAGGAAGAAAGGTATTTCATATAGAAAAACTGAGTAGAACATCCCATAAGGTTGCTAGTCTTATAATATCATTTTTGGAAAAGTATATAAAATTTACATAAAAGCAATTGTACAGTTAATAGAGCCATGCTTAACTTGAAGTGAAATAGATTTTGCCAAAATAATAGAGTCTGGAGGAGATTGAATGATAGGAAGGCTTCAGAAAAAAACGGTCAGCATTGTAGTAACTCTCACTATGATTTTCAGCTTGTTTGTTCCTTTTCATGTTTCAAAAGCCGCTGGGACTATAACCGTTGCAGAGGCCATCGCCAATAATAGCGGAGAGGGGACAGTGGAGGGGTATATTGTAGGGGTTACGATTAATGTAGGTAAGTATCAGCATACCGGGCCATTTACGGTTAACACCAATATTGCCATTGCTGATTCTGCAAATGAAACGGATGTTAAGATGATTTTGCCTGTGCAGCTGACATCTGGATCAATTAGAAATGAACTAAATCTTGCTGCCCATCCAGAAAATCTCGGAAAGAAAATCCAAATTACAGGAAGCTTAGAAGCTTATTTCAGCGTACCTGGATTAAAAAATCCATCTTCCTATTCCTTTGATGAAGTGACAGAGCCAAATAATGTTCGCATTCATGACATTCAAGGTGCTGGCCACTATTCCCCATATGCGGATCAAAACGTCGCTGGTGTTGAGGGGATCGTTACAAAGGTTGTTGACGGAAGTAATTTTTATATGCAAGACTTGCAGCTGGATAATGACCCTAATACATCTGAAGGGATTTTAGTTTATAAGAGAACCCATGGAGTTAAAGTAGGGGATGTTGTCAAAGCTAGCGGTCAGGTGAAGGAATGGGTTTTAGAAGGCTATGCGGAAAAACTGCAAACAGACCTTCCTGTTACTGAAATAAATGCTTCCCATATCCAAATCATTGCAAGCAACCAAACGCTTCCGGCACCGGTTGTAATCGGCGTTGACCGGATGCTTCCTTTAGAAGTTATTGATAATGATCGTTTCGAGAATTTTGATCCTGACGAAGATGGAATTGACTTTTTTGAAAGCTTAGAGGGGATGCTTGTACAAATAAATAACCCTAAAGTAGTTGCTCCACAAAACTATGGTGAAGTCATTGTTGTTCCAGAAAATGTTCTAACAAATACGACAGCTGGCGGGTTGCGTATTACGGAGACTGATTATAACCCAGAAAGAATAACCATTGATATCAACGACACTAGATTCGTTGCCAAAATGGGCGATCATTTTCAAGGCTCGATTCAAGGCGTTGTCAGCTATGGCTTCAGCAACTATAAAGTATTAAGTGACCGTGCAGCATTGCCATCTCTTATTGAAGGTTCGAATGTAAGGGAAACAACACCGATTCTATTTGATGAAAATAAATTAACGATTGCGTCTTACAATGTTGAAAACTTTTCAACAAAAACAGATGATTCAAAGGTTACTAGACTGGCAGAAGCCATTGTAACGAATATGAAGCAGCCGGATATTATCGGCTTGACAGAGGTTCAGGATAATGATGGATCAACAGATAGCGGAACGACTGACGCAGATTTGAGTGCGGCGAAATTGATTGATCGAATTGTTTCACTTGGCGGACCAAAATACACATATACAGATATTGCACCGGAAGATAAAGCAGATGGCGGGCAGCCAGGCGGAAATATTCGTGTAGGCTTCCTTTATAATGAGGAACGTGTTTCGCTAGTTCCAGGTACGAAAGGAATGGCCACTCAAGCAGTTGGATTTGAAGATGGCAAGCTTACGTTAAATCCTGGACGCATCGATCCAACGAAACTTGCTTTTGAATCCAGCCGTAAACCATTAGCAGCCCAGTTCGAATTTAATGGCGAAAATATCATTGTCGTTGCTAACCATTTTAACTCTAAAGGCGGGGACCTTCCTCTGTTTGGAAAAGTGCAGCCTCCTATCTTAAATAGTGAAGTCCAGCGCATGCAAATTGCTGCGATTGTAAACAATTTTGTCAAGGAGGTTCAAGCAAAAGATCCGAATGCAAACATTGTGTTGCTTGGTGATTTTAATGATTTCGAATTCTCAAATCCGTTGCAAGTTCTTAAAGGGCAGGAATTGACAAACATGATAGAAAAAGTTCCTGCAGAAGAACGTTATACGTATAACTATCAAGGAAATGCGCAAGTGCTGGATCATATTTTAGTATCAAATAATCTTGCTGCTTCAACAGAAGTGGATATTGTTCATATTAACTCTGGTTTCATGGAAGAGCATGGGCGTGCAAGCGATCATGACCCTGTTTTGATTCAAACGACATTGAAAGAGCCAACAAAACCAGAAGAGCAGAAGTATGACAAAGTGTATGATCTAGTCGGCTACAAAGCGAAGAAACTTGTTATTGGACCACATAATGCCTTAATCATTATGGATAAGACTTCCTCCATTACAGAGGGGATTTGGCTGAAAAAGTCAGCTACTCTAAAAGGGGAAGGCTTGAAGAAAACGACGGTTGTAGTCAGCTCTGCTCAAAAAGGCACTATTGTTGATTTAACTGGAACAGAAGTTAAAGAGGTACTGATTGAAAAGGATAAAGTGCAGGAAATAAGAGGAGCTGAAAACGTTCAATCTTGGTCAGTTGGTAAAAAGGTTGATACCTCTCATATTAAATTTACTAACTCAAAGGGAGAAGAAATTCCTTCTCCGTTCGCTCCAAAAGAAAACAAAGCACCTGTAATGGCAAAGCCTTTAGAAAAAATTACTGCTAAAATAGGCGAGCAAGTCTCGATCGAATTAGGTGAGCATTTCTCAGATCCAGATGGAGATCAATTGTCTTACACATCATCACTTGGAACTATCACTAACGGCTCCCGTCTTACTCTTTCAACTGAAGAAATTGGCACATTCTTAGTGGCGGTTACTGTTAAAGACGGAAATGGCGGTGAGTTAACAGCCCGCTTCTCGTTTACGGTAGTAGAGAAGGGACAATTTGATGGCTATTATGAATCAGCCTCAGGCAAAACTGGGGCAGATCTAAAGCTCGCTCTCCACAACATTATTCGGGAGCAAACGAAAATTTCTTATAGTAATGTATGGGATGCATTGAGAGAGACGGATGAGGATCCGAATAATAGTAACAATATTATATTGCTATATAAAGGGGAATCCCGTTCAAAGCTTGCGAACGGCGGGAATGTTGGTCAATGGAACCGCGAGCATGTTTGGGCGCAATCACATGGCGGGTTTGGAACGGGAATAGGACCGGGTACCGATATTCATCATCTTCGTCCAACTGATGTACAGATTAATAGTTCAAGAGGCAATCTCGACTTTAATAATGGCGGAACCCCAGTTAACGGCTGTGATGGCTGCTTCAGAACTTCGAATTCTTGGGAGCCGCCAGATAGAGTAAAGGGAGACGTTGCTAGAATGCTCTTCTATATGGCTGTTCGCTATGAAGGAACGAATGGCGAGATTGACTTAGAATTAAACGATAAAGTCGGGAATGGCTCGCAGCCATATCATGGCAAGCTATCTGTTCTACTTAAGTGGCATCTCCAAGATCCAGTAGATGATTTCGAACGAAACCGCAACAATATCATCTATGAAAAGTGGCAGCATAACCGAAATCCATTTATTGATCACCCCGAATGGGCGGAAATCATTTGGGGAGAGGCAAGCTAAACAGTGAATCTTGCCTAGGTAAATTAGAGAAAAGGAGCTATCGCATAATATGGCGTTAGCTTCTTTTCTCTTTAAATCGAAATAGGTTTGTGCTATTGTCGAATTAAAGTGATTATTGGGAAATTTCAAAAACGGAAAGAGAGGATCATACAAATGGGGAATATTGTATCTTTCAAACATGTTTCATGGCGCAGGAACGGCGAGGAAATCTTAAGCAATTTAAATTGGAGCATAGATCAAAATGAGCATTGGGCCATTCTCGGTTTAAATGGATCAGGAAAGACCTCTCTTTTAAATATTGTAACAGGCTATCAATTTCCGACTGCGGGCGAAGTAGCTGTCCTTGGAAATATATTTGGAAAAACGAATTTACCAGAGCTTCGCAGAGAAATTGGGTTCGTCAGCAGCTCATTGGACCGGTTTACAAATAGTTTAAATCATGAAACGGTCGAGGATATTGTTTTAAGCGGAAAGTTTGCATCCATCGGTTTGTATGAAGAGGTTTCAACGGAAGATGTAGTAACGGCAGAGTCATTAATAAACAGTCTTCGCCTTGATTATCTGAAAGGAAAGCACTTCCGTCTTTTATCGCAAGGTGAAAAGAGACGTGTATTAATCGCGAGAGCATTAATGAGCAATCCTAAGCTTCTCATACTCGATGAGCCATGCACAGGTCTAGATGTTCTTTCTCGGGAGGAAGTTCTTTTTCTCATGAAGGAAATTGTCAAAACCAATTGCCATTTAATCTATGTGACCCACCATATTGAAGAGTTAGTCGAAGAAATTACTAACGTCCTGCTTCTGCGTGATGGAAAGATCGTAGCCGCTGGACCAAAGAAAGAGGTTTTGACAGATGAACTATTATCGGAAACCTTTAAAACCCCGGTCGGTGTGCGCTGGGAAGAAGATAGGCCATGGCTTGCAGTGAAAAAAGAAAAGGTTTTGCAATAAATAAAAAGGAATGAAAAAGAAGAATGAACCCCAGTACTGGTGAGATATTCTTCTTTTTTTGATTGCATTCTTTTTTTATTGGTAAAATGAATCTAATATGACTTTTTGTGAGGTGATCTATATGTGCGGCCGTTTCACATTAACAGCTTCTTTTGAGCAAATTATTGACCGGTTCGATATTGAACAATTTATGGAAGAAGATTTATTTTCTCCGAGTTACAATGTGGCTCCTTCCCAATCTGTTTTGTCCGTCATCAATGATGGCAGCAAAAACAGATTAGGGTTTCTAAGATGGGGGTTAATCCCTTCTTGGGCAAAAGATGAGAAAATTGGCTACAAAATGATTAATGCACGGGCTGAAACGTTAAATGAGAAACCAAGCTTTCGCCATGCATACAAGAATAGACGCTGTTTAGTCATTGCCGACAGCTTCTATGAATGGAAGCGGCATGATGATAAAACGAAAACACCGATGCGGATAAAACTGAAGTCGGATCAGTTATTTGCGATGGCTGGTTTATGGGAACAATGGAAATCCCCACAAGGAAAATCGGTATTCACCTGCTCTGTGATCACGACAACACCTAATGAACTCGTTAAAGACATTCATGATCGGATGCCAGTTATTTTAAATCCGGAAGATGAAAAAATTTGGCTCAATCGAACAATCACTGATACAGCCTATTTAGATCAACTCCTTAAGCCGCTTGATAAGGAACTGATGGAGACATATGAAGTATCTTCACTTGTCAATTCGCCAAAGAATAATTCAGTGGAATTGATCCAGAGAATATGCTAGGAAGTTTTTTATTGTAATTCTAAATGTTTTTTTAATTCATCTTGAACACGCTGCTTTTCCTCATCAGGAACTATGAAGTAGTAAATACGGTTCATTATTGAATTGCTTCCTTCAATGGATATTTGGTCAACTTGTTTGGCAGCTGATCGATAATTTTTTTGAATGTCGATCATCTCATCCAATACTAGATTTGTTTTTATATTTTCGCCTAATGTACTAATAATCTCTTTGTAATTGAAGAGTGAGGAGATGCTTGCCCCTTCTTTAAGAATAGCGAGGATGACTTGTCGTTGTCTAGCTTGGCGGCCAAAATCTCCTCTCGGGTCCTCATACCTCATGCGGGAAAATGATAATGCATCTTCCCCATTTAAAGTCAATTCGCCTTTTGGAAAGTGTTTCCCCTCGGAGGTAAAGTCGAAGTCATTAAGGACAGTTACCCCTCCTAATGAATCAATAATCTCTATAAAACCTTCCATATTTATTTGAATATAAAAATCAATCGGCATATCCAAAAAGTTCTCCACTGTCGCTATGGCCATTTCTGCTCCGCCAAATGCAAAGGCATGATTAATTTTGTCATCTGTACCACGACCGATGATCTCGGTTCTAGTATCTCGCGGGATACTGAGCATCTTAACAGAATTTAAACTTGGGTTCACTGTCAGCACGATCATTGAGTCCGAACGGCCGCGGTCACCATCAGTTTCATCGACGCCAAGCAGCAAGACAGAGAAAGGTTCTTGTTGCGTTAATGTGATGTCTTCGCTCCTCTTTTCTGATATTTCTCGTTGGATTGGCTGATGCATAGTTACGATAGCCTCTGTGATAGATTTATATATTAAGTACCCGTATATGGCTGTCCCCGTTAAAATTAATAGAACAGTAATTCCCGTTATATACAGCCATGTTTTCTTCTTGCCGAACCTCATTTTCTTCCTCCATAAATTCGACTTTCTTTTATATTTATTCATTTTTGAAAGGAAAAATGTTAGGCAAGGAACAAGGCATTCGAATTTTAATAAAAAGTTCCGATTTCGCCTTCATTCATAGTGAAAATCGAAAACGACCAGATTTTTATATTTGGCGGACAGAGAATCCTTTATTTCCGTAAAACTTGCCTCTTAGCCGGATGAATCGGACACAGAATCCGCTAATGATGAAAAAACATAAGAAAACAGCATTCATTTCATGTAATAGCGGAATCAGTGGCCGTTCACCTTGGTGAAAACTATCTTTTCAGACAAATAACGGATCTGTAGTCCTCCTACTCTAATTATGTGAAAATAATGACAATTGGTAAATTAAAGAGTAAACTTATGTTTATATACTGTGTTGATAAGATATTATTTTATTTAGATATAGCATTATGAGGAGTTGAAGAAATGGCAGAATGGAAAAATGGCATTGCTAAATTGGTGATCCCTACCCCATTTGCGGTTGGGGATGTGAATATATATGTGGTGAAGGGGGAGCGGCTGACACTTGTTGATGTTGGGCCTAAAACGGAAGAGGCATGGGAGGCTTTGAAGGTACAATTGCAAGGTTTAAATCTATCTCCTGAAGATATAGAACAGGTTGTCCTTACTCATCATCATCCTGATCATGCGGGCCTTTTGGACTTTTTCCCTGCCAGTGTGGAAGTATATGGACATCGTTATAATGAAAGATGGCTAATGCGGACTGATGCGTTTTTAAAGGCGCATGATGAATTTTACTATGAGCTATTTCCTAAGTGCGGAATTCCGGATCAATTTCTCCCGTTTATTAGTTCGTTAAAAAGGTCTTTGCGTTTTTCCTGCAGCCGTTCTCTGACAGGTGTATTGGCGGAAGGAGACTCTCCGCTTGGCCTTGATGACTGGACGGTTATTGATATACCCGGGCATGCTCAAAGTCATATCGGTTTGTTCCGGGAGAAGGATGGGGTTTTTATCGGAGGGGATCATTTACTGGCACATATTTCTCCGAATCCTCTAATGGAACCGCCCCTTCCTGGAGAAACAAAGCGGCCAAAACCGCAGCTGCAATATAATGAATCATTAAAGAAGCTAAGGCAATTCCCAATCCAGCTTGTTTATTCAGGGCATGGAGAGGATATTTATGATCCGAATGAATTAATTGAGAAAAGACTGGCTCGCCAGCATGAGCGTGCGATATTTATAAAAAAATGGCTTGAGCAGGAGCCTCTTACTGTTTTCGAAATTTGTCAGCGCCTTTTTCCGGCCGTATATGAAAAGGAGTTTGGCTTAACGATTTCAGAAACGATTGCCCAGCTTGACTATTTGGATGCTTTGGGAGAAATTAGTATAAATAAGGCAGGGAAGGCATATTATTTTTCTGCTTAGCTGAGGTGGATTATGTCGGATCGTTTGAAAAATAAAACTATTATTATTACGGGTGCCTCGGCCGGAATTGGTGCATCCATGGCTTCACTTTGTGCGGAAAGAGGGGCCAATCTTGTTTTGCTTGCCCGGAGCTATGAGAAGCTTCTTTCGCTGAAAACGGATTTAGAAAGCCGCTTTCATGTTAAGGTTGATATACATAAGCTTGATGTTTCCAGCACTGACGAGGTTCAGGCTGTTTTTTCAAAGGTTTTGGAGCAGCTTGACCGTGTGGATGTTCTTGTTAACAATGCAGGCTACGGGGTTTTTCGCGAGGCTCATGAGGCAAAAATCGATGATATGAAAGGGATGTTTGCTGTCAACGTTGTTGGCTTAATGGCTTGCACAAGTATGGTTTTGCCTGTCATGCGGCAGCAGGGAAGCGGTCATATTATTAATATTGCCTCCCAGGCTGGTAAAATTGCTACACCTAAATCAAGTGTCTACTCAGCAACGAAGCATGCTGTGCTCGGCTATACAAACAGCCTTCGGATGGAGCTTTCTAGCCATCGTGTTTTTGTAACGGCCGTTAACCCTGGACCGATCGAAACGAACTTTTTTACCATTGCCGATGAAAAAGGAACCTATGTTAAAAATGTAAAACGATTTATGCTAAAGCCGGAATATGTGGCAAAAAAGGTTGTAGACACAATGCTGACCCCGACACGAGAAATTAATTTGCCGGGCTGGATGAATGCGGGCAGTATCGTGTATACTCTTTTTCCGCGCTTGTTTGAACGGCTTGGAAGACGGATGTTTAATCAAAAATAAATCTAATTCAGAACGAAAGCAGACGTTTTAGTATTTTTTAATACGTCTGTTTTTTATTGCTTAAAAATAAGGCGAATCCGATATATATCCATAAAGAACATCATTCACAATGTCGTACAAATCAATTTCTTTTTCTTCATGTTTTCGTAAATTTATTTTTTCGTACATTTCCTCAAATTCCACACTATCAATAGAAATTGACTCATTATATTGCTTTAAACATGTTTGAATCATTTTAAAAATGAGTTTTCGATCCAACTTTCGCAGGCCTCCTTTGGTCGATTATACGACTGTTTTAATTGGAGTAATAATACAATTTGAAGGTAACTATAAACCTAATGAAAAATATGAGATAGGGGATAGTTATGACCACTGATAAAGATTTAAATCCAATGAATGTGATGAAACCATTAAATGTAAATCCGAAAACATTAGATGAGACCCAACCTTTAACGACCTTTGAAATTGGTAAACTGTGGGCTACCTATATGGGAAACAGCATGTCAATTCAGATTTTAAGGTATTTTCTTCAACATTGCGAAGATGAAAATATTAAGACGCTATTGGAAAATGGTTTAGCCTTATCAAATGATTTTAAGCAGAGAATTGAGGTTTTTTATCAAAAAGAAAATTTCCCTATACCTATTGGATTTACGAAAGATGATGTAAATCTTGGTGCCCCCCGTTTATACGCAGATGAGTTTTACGTTCACTATTTAAAATATGCTGCTAAGGCAGGTTTGAGTCTTTATGCAGTAGCCGTTCCATTGGTAATGAGGGAGGATATAAGAGAGTTTTTTATTTATTGTAATCAATGTACTACCGTCCTTTTAGGGCAAATTAATAGTATTTTAATGGAAAAGAAATTCATTGCATCACCTCCTATCATTCCAACACCAGATGGAATTGATAAAGTTAATAAACAAAGTTACTTAAGTGGCTTTATTGGAGATGTCCGACCATTACAGGCATTAGAAATCATACATCTTTGGGATAACATTGAGAATAACGTAACAAGTTTGGCATTATTATTGGGTTTTCATCAGATTGTTCAAGATGAAAAGATAAAGCTTTTGTTTAAACGAGGTTTAGACATGACTAATAAATCAGTAAAACAGTATCAGGAAAAACTGCACACTGAACACATTCAATCACCGTCTTACCTAGACCATTTGGTTACAACATCTACATATTCGCCTTTTTCCGATAAAATAATGCTGTTCCATAAAGTGGATATGTTTGCAATGAAGATAAGGTCATTCGGAAACTCACTAGCGGTAACGGGAAGAAGAGATTTAAATTTATTGTACGCAAGAACTCTAATAAACATAGGCTTATTTGTTGACGACGGCATGAATATCTTAATTGATAAAGGTTGGTTGGAGTCACCTCCAGAAGCATATGACAGAACTTAAGATAAAATCTTTAAGAGTGATAGTAAATCTTTCGTGTCCCGATGCCATAAGTTCCGCTTTAAAAAATAAGAGCTTGCACTCTCAACATTGAGATGCAAGCTTTTTAAAAATTTTATTTTAATCAATTAGAGTCAATTCCAATTCTTCCACATTATTATTCCATTCAATTTTAAAAGGAATTGTTTTAAGATTTTTCTCGTTAGTTCCAAAATTCATCGTGCTTTCTTCTTCAAATACAACTTTATTGTTAGTGGGGAAACCTTTTGCTCTTGATTCTGAACGCTCTCCTTCTACTGTCCCCACTTTGAACGAGTATCCTAATTGTTGTATATTTATTAAATCCTGTGAAGGTCCTTTGTAACTGACGCTTAATTTATATTTCGAATCATAGGAATTTAAAGAAAAACTTACCTTCCAATTATCTGTTTCGTCAGAAAAAACAATATAATCATTTTTAGAGCATCCTACTAATAAAAGTAACAAAGTTAATAATATTATAAACAACGATTTCTTCATAGTAACACGCCCTCCTCATAAATATTAACAAATCCTTTCTTAATAATATTGTATTGTTTTTTTGAATATAGGCAATTTTCTTTATGTGGTATTACAAAATATGTTGTCTTTATTGTTTCTATAATCTAATTGTCTGTGATAGTTTTTGGAAAACTACTAAAGGAGGAACGAAAATAACAAAAATTAAAACCACCTTACTGGATAATGATCATCTACGAAGACCAACTGGGAAATCCAAGCACATTTGGAATAAAGATTACATAACATTTTAACTACAAAAAACTTAAAATACTTTGAGATAAGGAAATTATCTTAAAATATTTTAATGGGGAAACATCAAATTGCAATATAATGTATTTTCAAAGTGGTTATCTAGTATTCTAGCAGCATTGCAAATTTTTTCATCCATACCTTTTACCAGCTTAACTGTTGGGGCAACAGAAAACACAGAAACTCAGATAATGGAACCACAATCGACAAGCATTCAAGAAGAACAAACTTTAGTAGAATCTAGTGAGGCTCCTCCTTTTACGAAAACAGAGCCAAAGGAAGTAGTGGAGCTGCGTACGGAGACGACAAGGACTATAGATAATGGGGATGGAACCTATACTTTAGAATCGTTCCAAGAACCGATCTTTAGGAAAAATGAGGGCAAGCTGAAAGAAATTCAACCGAAAATTAAAAAGCAAAAAGCGGGGAAAATGTTTGCAGGAGAGTCAACTGATGAATTATCTACCGATAATACACTGCTTGATATTCGTTTTTCTCCAAAGATGAATAAAAACAAATATGCAGTCCTATCTTACAAAGGACATGCTTTGACATACACCTTCAAAGAAGCATCGGGTGAAAATGGTGTTCAAAAAGTAAAAAATACAGATGCTACATATGAGGAAAATAAGATCTTCTACAAAGAACCTATACCTGGTTTAACTATTCGGAACATTATGTTTGATGATTCGGTAAAAGAAGACATTATTCTAAGTCATTATAACGGCACAAATAAATATCATTTCTTTATTGAAACAGATTTAGCAGCCAAAGTCGAAGAAAATGGCTCGATCGTATTCAGAGATCAAAATAACGAAACAATCTATACTTTACCAAAGCCTTTCATGGCAGATTCTAATATTAACCCAGAATCTGCAGAAGCGGTACAATCAGATGATGTACATTATGAATTGAACAAAGAGAAAAAAGGATATGCATTTACCGTTGTTGCTGACGAAAAATGGCTTAAGGATTCTTCACGTGTATATCCTGTCTATATTGATCCAACAACTAAGGTTCAGGCTAATCAGGATGCATATGTTTCGTCTGCCGCTCAAAATACTACTTTTAATGGTTCTTGGGACAGCGGAATCGGGGCCTATACATTAAATGTTGGCAATTATGATGGAACAACCGGAGAAAACTTTTCTTATGTTAAGACACCTACTCCATCCTTACCTTATGCAACGATTGATACAGCGATTTTTAATATTTATAATGTTCACTCCTATTATCATACTAGTCTAACAGGTGTTTGGCTGGACCGGGTTAATGGAGATTGGAATGAAACAACAATTAATTGGAAAAATAAACCTACATCATCGTTGTTCACTTCAACAAGTGTCCATAAAGGGAAATGGGCTACATTTAATGTGAAAAATGCCGTTAATGATTGGATGAAAGGGACAGCTCCGAACTATGGCTTTAAACTTCATACGAATGGGAATGGCCAAACATTCTGGAAAAAGTTCTATGCAACAGAACATAATGTTGCAGATTATCGTCCACATATGAATATTGCTTATTCCTATCCATCCCCAAGCAATTTGTCAGCTGAAACGTATAGCATAGGGGATGGAAAAGGGTATATTGATTTACAATGGAATGCCGTAGCAGGAGCAACTAGCTACAATGTATGGATTTTTGATGGAAATGTCTATAAACCTATTAATGTAGGAAACACTACGAAATGGTCAACTAAGGGACAATCTGTTTGGCCTCAAGTAGGACCCGATCTTCCTGTCAATCCTCAATCGGTATACAGAGCTTCTGGAGGAACCACTTACAATGACAGGACGAACTATGCCATTACAGTCAGTGCAGTTTTCAGAGATGGGGAAAGCCCAAAAGCAAATCCCATAGTTCCAACAATACCTAATTTAGCTATTCCTGCGGGACCAACTGGAGATGCGTACAGCAACCAAATTGGAATGAATTCAGGTTATGTCAATTTAGAGTGGGATCCAATTCCAGGAGCTACGGGCTATAAAGTATGGATCTTTAATGGCCTAAGCTATGAAGCTTTTGATGTAAAGAATGTAACAAACTGGACTACACAAAATAAGGGGATTTGGCCGAAACCAGAACAGATTAAAGCCGGAAATTCTAATACGCTGCATCTGTTGCAGGATGGTTCGGGTGTAGAGTTGCCTCTTGATCCATCTCCTCTTTATGCAAAAATGGGGACAAAGTATGCAACATCTAAAAATTTCTGGTTCCGGGTCAGTGCTTACAACAGTGATGGCGAAACGGTCTTTTCAAATGGAACGTTTATCACAAAACTTCCACAAGGTTTAGAGTATTTAGGTTCCGAAGATTATTGGACGATGATTGGTGTTCCAAATGGTACAGTTAATGCTGCTACTGGAAACCTTCTTATAAGTGAAAGTGACATATCCATCTCTGGAAATGGACCAGGTCTTGAAGTAGCTAGAACTTACAATAGTATTTCTTCAACTGTAGGATTATTTGGTAAGGGCTGGCACAGTGATTTGGAAATGAGTATTGTTCCACTAGGACAAGACTTAAAATTCACGGATGAAGATGGAACGATTCATCTGTTCAAAAAGCAGCCAGATGGAACATATAAGCCACCAACTGGAGTATATTTAGAATTACAAGTGAAATCAGATTATTATGAGCTAAAGGCAAAGGATCAAACCATTTATTCCCTTTCGAAGAACACCGGAAAACTATCGGAAATTAAGGATGGTTATAACCAAGCAACAAAATATGATTTTAATACTAACAAAATAATTATTACTGACGTTAACAACCGTACGATTCAATTATTGCTTAACGCAGATGGTCGAGTGGAAAAAGTTATAGATCCACTGCAACGATCGATAACTTTTGATTATAATCAAGACCTGCTTGAAAAAGTAACTGATAGCAGCGGACAGATGACGCAATATGTTTACGATAGTAATAAAGACTTAAAGACGTTATTAGAACCAAATCATACAGATACTAAACCGGTAAAAACGCAATATGAATATGTAAACAATCGTCTAGAAAAGGTGACAGATGCTAAAAATAACATCTATTCTTTAGATTATGACGAATCAAAGAGACAATTAACCTTAACAAAGCCAACTAATAAAATGGCCCAATACACATTTAACGAAGCCGGAAATCCGATTCAATATATTGATGACGTTGGTGGTAAAAACCTAATTACTAGCTACGAATATTCAGGAAACAATCTAGAAAAAAAGATAGATCCAAAAGATCAGGGTAAGAAGCCTTTTACGGAATCATATTTGTACAAAAATGGAAATGTTACCTCAGCAACAGATAGCTATGGGACAGAAAATTATACGTATAACGGTAATAATGATGTCATCTCAATGGAAGACACGGAAGGGCGCCAAACTACAATTGCATATGATGGTCTTAATCCGGTTTCTGAAACAGACCAAAGCGGAAAAGTTTCTTCTATTTCGAAATATGATAAATTCGGAAACATTCTCGAGTCTAGTGCTTCTCTTGGTGCTGCGAACAATTTACTCGTTAACAACAGCTTTGAAGAAGGAACGTCTTCCTGGACAATAGTTCGTAAAAACGATACTGGCTCCATGGCTGTTGACACAAACCCATCCAATGGTTTGAATGGAAAAAACACATTAAAATTAAATGTTAATTCCAGCACTACCCAAAGTGAACATGGATTTATTGCAGCAACGCAAGAAATAGCAGTTCAGCCAAATACAACTTACACTCTTAGTGGAAAAGTAAAAACAAATTTATCAAAGGCTAATACACTGTTTAATATTGAGATGTTGGACAGTCAAAATGCACCTATTTCTTGGAGGGACAATCGCTATAGCAAACTAGCTGGTGAAAAGTCATGGACTGATCGACAGCTGACATTTAAAACCGATGCAAATGCTAAGAAAATTCGTATCTATTTAGAGGTTGAACATAAGGATGCTAATGGTTCTGGAGAGGCATGGTTTGATGCAGTCCAATTAGAAAAAGCTGAAGTTTCTTCAAGCTACAACCCTATCGTGAACAGTAGTTTTGAAGGGGGACTAACGAATTGGACCGGAACTGGTGGAATGATTGACACTATTGCATTTGATGGAACCCAATCGTTAAAATTAGAAAGAAGCAGCATTTCACAAGAGCCTGCTGTTTATAAGCAAACCATCAACGTAGGTCAAAGCTCTTCTAACGACCCTATTTCTATCACGTTAACTGGATTATCAAAGGCTGATAATGTTATAGCAAATGGCGAAGTGAAAAAAGATGATTATTCTATTTCTGCAAATGCGTATTACACGGATGGAACATCAGCAGTATTCTCCGCAGATTTTCCTACTGGGACACAGGAATGGAATCGCTCAGCTATCAGTATTCCAGCCTCCAAGCCGATTAGTAATATTGAGGTTTCGCTTACCTTCAAGGGTTCATATTCAGGGACGGTTTGGTTTGATGCAATTCGCTTGATGAAAGGCTCAATTATTACAAAAAACAATTATGATAATAATGGTTACCTAGCTGGAACAGAAGACGAACTAGGATATAAGACATTTAATCAGTATGATGAGGTTGGAAACAAAGAAGACGAAACGGATGCAAAAGGATATAAGAAGAGTTACTCTTACTTCCCAACGGATCTTTTAGAGAATCTTCTTCTCCCGAATGGGACGAACATTCATTACGAGTATGATAAAAATGGGAATATGTCTTCGAAATCGATTGTCGATCCTTTTGGCAAATCGCAAAAATTTCAATATGAAAATGATGCTTTGAATAGGCTAACCAAGACAATTGGACCATTAAATGATGTCACAATCAACGAATATGATGATGTCGAAAATAAGAAGAAAACCATTTTACCTAATGGTAATCTAATTCAATGGACATATGACGGTGCAGATCGTGTCCAAAGCATTTCCTATAACAACTCGGAGCTACACTCCTTTGAATACGATGGAAATGGTAACGAAACATTCGTTACTTATGTAAAAGAAGGAAGAAAGAAGGAAAGAATCTTTGATTCTTCTAATAGAGTTACAACATTAAAGGATCGTGGAGGTATTCAGCAGTGGAATTATCCGATCGATTCTGATAAATTGAATCATTTCACTTTCTCACATGGTACCTTTAACCAAACAAATCAATTCGAGTATAATCAATTGGACCAGAACACAGTCGTGACAGCTGGAGGTAACACGTATCGTTTTGATTATGATGAAAAAGGTAATGTCCAAACATTCACTACTGGTAACGGGACTGGTGCAAGCTTTAACTACGATGACCGTGGGTTAGTTAAAAATCTTTCCATCGGTACTTTAGATGGGACAAACATTTTAACAGAAAAGTATAGATATGACGCGAATGGAAACCGTGAAAAAATAGAGTATCTAGAAGAAGATGGTACCTTTACCTTCGTTTCTTATGAATACGATGACCTAAATCAATTACTAAAGGAAACCTTACGAAACGGAACGGTCATAGAATATTCATATGACGGGTTTGGGAATAGAGATACGGTAAAAATAAAAAAAAATGGCCAAACGACAACAACATCAACGATTTATAATATCGCCAATCAATTAAAGCAATTCGGAAATGAAATTATTTCCTATGATGATAATGGCAATCGTATATCAGATGGAAAGTACAAATATGGATGGAACCCCGCTAATCAATTAATCTCGATTACAAAGTTAGGAGAGACCACTCCGTTTGTCACGTATCAATATGATGAAGATGGCAAGCGAATCCAAAAGAATGTCAATGGTGCAATCACAAACTACCATTATGATGGCGACAGCCTGAACGTTCTCTATGAAACAGATGGTCAAAATAACGTTGTTCGTTCGTACACCTATTCAGCAGGTGGACAGCTGCTTTCAATGAAGAAGGGCACACAGACATTTTTCTACCACTATAACGCTCACGGGGATGTCATCGCCTTAACAGATCAAAATGATCAAGAGGTTGCAAGCTACGAATATGACAGTTGGGGAAATGTTCAAATAGCAGAGGAAACAGCTCAAGTTAAGGACAACCCATACCGTTATGCAGGATATCAATATGACCATGAAACGGGTATGTATTATTTAATTGCAAGGTATTATCAGCCAGAGCAAGGAGTGTTCTTATCATTAGATCCTGATGCAGGTGATGAAGATGATATTCTTACTCAGAATGGATATACTTATGCTAATAATAATCCGGTTTTAATGGTCGATGAAGATGGGAAGAAAGCGAAAAAGCAAAAAAACAAATTTAATCTAAAAGATCTTCCAGCCCCAGATCTTCAAGATTACAATATAAAAGTATCAAAATCCGAAGTACCTTGGAGTCCAGGGAATATTTTCAAAGGGGCTAAATTGCTAAAATCTAATTTGCAATTATTTGGTAAAAGCGTGCCATTAACAAAAGGAATAAGTACCAAAATATTAAGTGGAAATAGAGTGAAAATAGAAAAGTTTAATAATGGTAAATTTGATAGATATAAACTGGAAAAAGATAGAGCTGTAAATTCAGGTGTTGGAGGACATGGAGGTAGTCACTGGAAGTTAAAGAAAGAAGGAGAAAGAGGTTATTGGACATTGGACAAAAACGGTAAAATATTACGAAGAAGTTAGGAGTTTCTATGTGTATGATTAGAGCAACTAAAGATGAAAAAAACGCTATAATCAAATTATTTCAAAGATTAGATCTAGAGGAAATAGAATCACCCTCTGAATTTTTCAATGTAGGAATATTAGATAGATTTCCTAGAACACTGACTTTGGAAGAAGTTGAAGGAAATCTTATTTCATTTGATGTTAAATGGCGTTCTAATTCCTTTGAATTAATAAAATATCTTAATGAAGAGGGAAAATACAAGAAATTTTTCTATGACATATTTATGGAAAATCAATCAGAAACCTATGCATTTTGTGTTGATTTTAGTAAAATAATGAAATCTACCATGAAAATGATTAAGAAGGATTCAGGATTAAACTTTAAAGAAATTAAAGGTCTAATTAATAAAATTGAGGAGAGTGATGGACTTATAAAGATAAAAGATTTTGCTACACTATCAAATTTATTAGCCATTACTCTTAGAGAATATATTTTTATCAACTTCTTTTTTGTAAAATCAAAGATTGCAGTGATTGGGAATTATGAAATGAACTTACCATTTTATTGCAAGGAACAAGCGCGATTTGAAAATATATCTAAACTTGCTGAGACACATGGGTTGTTTATCAGAACAAAATAATTAAGAACTAGAAGTTAAATAGAGATTGTGGATCAAATAATGGGGCTGTCTGATAAGTCCCTAAAATAAAACAGGTGGAGAAAAATGTATCGTTTTTCTCCACCTGTTTTTTTATTTTTTTGATTTAGCCCTGATAATAGCTTGCGGATGCCTGCTATTATTAGGATGTTGTGGGCTAATGCCACAATTCCAAATTCGACATGCACCTTGTCGAGACCACGCAAGGAAAACGTAACGATTACCAATTACCATTATGATGGCGACAGTCGAAATGTTCTTTATGAAACAGACGGACAAAATAATGTAGTACGTTCTTACACTTATTCAGAAGGCGGACAGCTGCTTTCCATGAAGAAGGGCGCACAGACATTTTTCTACCACTATAACGCTCACGGTGATGTCATCGCTTTAACAGATCAAAATGGTCAAAAGGTTGCAAGCTATGTATACGATAGCTGGGGAAATGTTCTAGCAGCAGGTGAATCAGATATTGTTAAGGATAACCCTTACCGTTATGCAGGATATCAGTATGACCATGAAACGGGTATGTATTATTTAATAGCAAGATATTATCAGCCAGAGCAAGGAGTGTTCTTATCATTAGATCCAATCCGGTAATGATGTTAGATCCGGATGGTCACTTTGTGTGGTTGGCAATAAATGCTGGATTTGCTGCCTATGATGGGTATCAAGCATACAAGACAGGAAAAGGATGGAAATTTGTAGCTAAAAAAGCAGCTTTAGGTGCTGTTGGTGGAGGAAAATTTAAATTAGTTAAAAGTGGTGCAAAGGCGTTTAGAGGTGTTTTGCCTACTTCAGGTATATCACTGAAAGCTGGATCTAAAACTGTAGCTGGAAAAATAACGGGATATACTAAACATGGTTTAGAGCAAGCTATGCAAAGAGATGGTAGTAGAGGAGTCTCTCCTAAAGCCATTCTTGATACAGTTAAAAATCCAACGAAAATGGTACAACATTCCGAAGGCAGAATGAAATATATGAGTAAGAGTGCGGTAGTAGTTCTAAATAAAGCTGGAAAGGTAATTACTACTTATGCAAAGGGTTCAAAAGGTATAAGGAGGAAATAAATGTTAAAATTGAATGCAGATATGTTACTTTTATTAAGAGAATGCTTGGAGTCTCGTAGTCCTGACCTTCTTTGGGTTTTAGATAATGAAACTAATATAGATGATACTTTAGGTAATGAATTACGAGACATTGTTAATGAAGAGTTTTTGGAAAAAGGGTTAAATAAAAATGATGAACCAAACGATATGGGAATAAAACTGGAGAGATTAATAGACCAAATTGGTAGGTGTTTTATGTAAATTACCACTTGAAAAGCAAATCTTCTTAACCATTGTAAATTAAGCCTTAGGAGACAATCTCTTAAGGCTTTTGTTGTATAGGGGCGCCTAATATGACAATTTATTAGATTGCAATTTAAATATTAAAATATCATGACATACAAAAATTTTAAATATATGCCCTATTAGGATTCCCTCTGATAGAGTCACATCATTGAAGGGATCGCGGAGGTATTCAGCAGTGGAATTATCTCATCGATTCTGATAAAATGAAACATTTCACTTTCTCACATGGTGCTTTTAACCAAACAAAACAATTCGAGTATAATCAATTGGACCAGAACACTGTCGTGACAGCTGGAGGTAACACATATCGTTTTGATTATGATGAAAAAGGGAATGTTCAGACATTCACTACGGGTAACGGGACTGGAACAAGCTATAACTACGATGACCGTGGGTTAGGAAAAAATCTTTCCGTCGCTACTTTAGATAGGCCAGACATTTTAACAGAAAAGTATAGCTATGACGCGAATGGAAACCGTAAAGAAATAGAATATCCAGAAGATGGTACTTTCGTCTTTTATGAATACGATGGCCTAGATCAATTAATAAGGGAAACAATACGAAACGGAACGGTGATTGACTATTCATATGATGGCTTTGGTAATAGAGATACAGTAAAGATTACAAAAAATGGCCAAACGACAACAACATCAACGGTTTATAATATCGCCAATCAATTAAAGCAATTTGGGAATGAAAGTATTGCCTATGATGATAATGGCAATCGTATATCAGATGATAAGTATAAGTATGAATGGAATCCAGCTGATCAATTAGTTTCAGTCACAAAAACTGGGGAAGCCACTCCTTTTGTCACCTATCAATACGATGAAAATGGCAGGCGAATAACAGACGGCAGCAGCTCTAGAACAAGACTACTTCGTAAATAACATCAATTTCCGAATGTGTAGGTGGAATAAGGACCACTCCAAAATCAATAATTCCGTCATGAATATGCTGAACTATATCCCATGAATGTCCAGTAATGAAGCGAAGTGCTCTTCTTGGATGTTTTGCTTGAAACTCACTCATTATTGGAAACAATAGATAATCCCATAATGAATGTAGGCTACCTATAACTAACGAGCCTTCGTATGTTTCTTCCATACCCACTTTTCTTGAACCTTCATCAACAAGCTCTATAATTCTCTCTATATATTTACTAATAGATTTCCCGTTTAATATTCCTTGGAGAGCCACTATAGTAATAATGAATACCGTCAATAACATTAACATGATATATATTTAAAATATCGAGGTCAGTATCAGTAAGAGTATTAGTAGAAATTTTATACTTTTGAGTAGTATCAAGGAGTAGACTTTGATTTTCATCAACAAAAGTGGAATAAATAATCGTATCTTCATCAAAACGAACAATTTTCCTTAAATTTTCTCTAGGAATTATAGTCGTCCAATTGTTACTTTCTATATCCAAAAGACGAATACCTTCAGTCAGTGAAAAGATAAATTTGTTATTCATGATGTGGAAAATAGGCGAAACATTTTCCGAAATAATTTTGGATTCGAAATTTTCTAATGAAAGTGAGACGAAACGGCTTTTGATATCGACATAAAAAATTTTACCTTTATCATAAACAAAATATGATGAATAGTGAAGATTAGACACTAGAATTTGATTATCAGTACCATTTGTTTTAATTGAATATAGCTGCCTATCTTCTTCATTTGGAATATAGTAAATAATATCTTTTACAACGATGAAATAGAACACGGGTTCATTAATAACAACTATGGTTTCTTCGGTTTTTAAATCATACCGCATTACCTTATTGTTACTAACATAATAGAGTCCATTTCCTACAACACTAATCGGACTTCCAGGATCCACTTCTGATATAAGTAGTTTGTTATAATTTGAGTTTTTCTTTTGAGCATAAATTCCACTTTCTTTTTCATAGTCGACATAAAAAATCCATTTGTCTTGCGAAGTTGTATGACTACGCTCTAAATAGTTAAACATAGTATTTCCAGTAGTATTTGTTTTAGAAAAAAAAATGGCCTCATTCGAGCATGAAGTTAAAATTAGGCAGTTTAACAAAATAATCAAGAGAATGAAAATCCGCAAAAAAATCCCCTCCTAAGTTTTTATGTTAATAAATTGAACATCATAACAACAATAAATAAATTACATTAAAACCTCCTAATCACTAGGAAATATATTTAAAGAATGGTAAATATTGTTATAATTTTAAATATATGTCATTATCAGTATATTATAAAAAGGAGGTATTGGTATGCAAAAAATGATTTTTTCTTTTGCATTATTATTGATGGTAACTGTTTTTTCAGGACATCATGCGTCTGCTTCAAGTACATCCGATGATACTACAGATTTAGTAACAGAACTAAAAATAGCATTAAGTTACGAAGATACTTTTGTTGTTCTTAATGAAAATGGTGATAATGTCAATGAATCTTTTTATAGTCTGGCTGCTGAGTTCATAGAAGAAGAGGATTATCATTCAATCATAGAGATTTTACTACAAAATAATTGGCACTTTGCTTATGAAATAGTAGTTCTAGAAGATATGGATATACAAAAAGGAAAGCATACAATTTTAAGTGAAACTAGACTGAGAACTTCCTATGCAACGGTGCACTATCCTTTTTCTTTACAACATGATTATGACAATGATGGAAAAGATGATTCTGCCTCTATAAAACTATCGCACACTGGTAGATTTAACTATAATCCTGCTAACAATACATATGTTAACATGCCTAGCAATTATGCAGATACAAGTGTGGCATGTGTTGGAATCCCTTATGCATCGGTAATTCAATGCAAACAACTAGGAGCTTCTGCTGCATACTCGTCATATACAAATTATGTAAGGTTTCATGGAAATGTTAATGGAATAGTAGAAGAATTTAAAGTTTTATGGCAAGGACCTAAGCCGTATAGTTATTTGAGTTATGCAGATGGAAGAAATATTATTATTGAATAATAAAGGAGAAATTAAAATGATAAAAAAATTATGTTCTAGTTTTATATTTTCTTTTATTCTTCTTATTACATTAAACAATCCTGCTTCAGCAAATTCAGAACAAAATAACATTAATCCTGCCTATATCGAGGTTTTCGAGAAAATGTCAGAGAACTTAGATACAATAAGAGTTATAAATCCAGAAAATATTGATATTACAGATGATTTTATTGAAAACTTTTCGAATTTTTATAAGTTAGAAGATTTTCAAAGTCTATATGAATACTTTTCTGCTAACGTAGGGGAGTTAACATATTTAAATAATGATGATTCGGAGTCCTTTTTAGCAAGCACCAGCCGACAAGCAACATATGTAAGAAATATTCAAAGACTGAATGAAAAATTTGTTTATAGTAGAGGTTCCATTGAATTTTCATGGTTAGATACTTTGACAGTTAAATATACTTATAATACAAGTACAGGCCAAATATTAAGTATTGATGACAATTCAGTTATTAGTGATATTTGGCATCCAAATTATTCTTTCCAAATCAAAGCATCTTATTCTCATGGGAAAACACCATCAAATTCGGTGAGTATAAATAATAGTTACACAATGACCCCAGTATATCGAGACGAATGGGGACAGCATGAACTTTTTAATACAAGAACTTTTACTGTGACTGGTACTGTTAATAATCCAGTAATAAACTAATATTTCGGATTCAGATTTAGCGCTGATGAAAATAAAAGATATTATTCGATAAACAAATTCTAATTTTAGGGTCTGTCCCTTACTGTATTAAAAAGCGGTAAGAGACAGACCTTTTTTGCAGGTAGCACAAGCAATAAATGCTGGTTTTGCCGTATACGATGGGTATAAGACATATAAATCGGCGCTGCTGCTTTAGGTACAGTTGGTGGAGGGAAATTTAAATTAGTTAAAAGTGGTGGAAGGGCGTTTAGAGGTGTTTTGCCTACTTCAGGTAAATCGCTGAATGCTGGATCTAAAACTGTAGCTGGAAAAATAACGGGATATACTAAACATGGTTTAGAGCAAACTATGCAAAGGGATGGTGGTAGAGGAGTCTCTGTCGGATTTGGAATAAATATCCTAAACAGGGACGTTTTATCGATCACACGACCTTTTAGGCGGAAAGGTACATTAAGTCCCCCTTTTTTTAGGGAATTAGTCGTAAAATTTCCATTGAACAAGAACGTATATTCGATTATTATAATGGATATACATAAGAATATACGTTCCCTTTTTCTTTTTCGCAAGGAGCTTGTGTTTTTCTAGGAGGATGGCAAAAGTCATGATTGATTACAGTACGATGCCCAGAAATAAAATATTGTGTGTCGATATGAAGAGCTTTTATGCAAGCTGTTCTGCTGTTATAGAGGGATATGACCCTCTTGAATGCTATCTTGTTGTGGCCGGAAAAAAGGAGCGGAAGGGGAGTGTGGTCCTGGCAGCATCGCCAAAGATGAAAAAGGAATTCGGCATTAAGACGGGAAATCGGCTTTATGAAGTTCCGGATGATCCGCGCATTATTGTTGCGGAGCCGAAGATGGCGACATATTTAAGGATATCGACCGAAATTACTCGTGTATTTAATCGTTACGTTCCGAAAGAAGCGATTCACACGTATAGCGTGGATGAAAGTTTTATAAAGGTGGATGGGGCTTTGCATCTTTGGGGTGATGCTTTTACGATTGCCCAAAAGATAAAGGATGATATTGAGCGCGAGTTTCAGCTGCCATGTGCCATTGGAATTGGACCTAATATGCTGCTGGCGAAGCTTTGTCTTGATTTAGAAGCAAAAAAATTAGAGATTGCTGAGTGGACATATGAGGATGTTCAAACGAAATTGTGGCCGGTCTCTCCGTTAAGGGAAATGTGGGGGATCGGGCGCCGTGTCGAAAAAACGCTGAATGGAATGGGAATCTTCAACGTTGGCCAGCTTGCTCACTATGATTTAGAAAAGCTGGAGAAGAAATTTGGCATTATGGGAAATCAGCTCTACCATCATGCTTGGGGGATTGATCTGTCTGAAATCGGCGCACCGATCATAGAAGGGCAAATTAGTTTTGGAAAAAGCCAAATTTTGCTTAGGGATTATAAAGAAGAGCATGAAATTAAGTCTGTCATTCTTGAGATGTGTGAGGAGGTAGCCAGAAGGGTGAGAAGTCACCGGAAGGCGGGGAGGACGATTAGCTTTGGGATCGGCTACAGCCAGGATGAATTCGGAGGCGGCTTTTACCGTTCGAAAACAATTGCTGAGCCAACAAATGTGACAATGGATATTTATCGTGTATGCATACAGCTTTTTCATCAATTTTATGAAGGAAAAACAGTGAGGCAAATTTCACTCTCCATTGGAAAGCTTGTTGATGATAATGAAATGCAGCTAAATCTTTTTGACAGTAATGGCTGGAAGAAGAGGGAGCTAGGCTACACAGTTGATTACATTAGATCGAAGTTCGGTGCAGGCGCCCTTTTAAGAGCAGTCTCCTATACAAATGCGGGAACAGCCAGGCACCGGGCGACTTTAGTTGGAGGTCATAAAATGTAGTGGAGGAGGGGACTAGATGATTCGGGATCGAGGCAGAATCAAGTGGACGTCCATGATGCTCCCAGAACATGTGAAATTATTGAGAGACTGGACGAAGGAAGATACGTACGACCAAATACGGGACATAGACGAACAAAATTTTGAAAGCATGAACACCGTCATTTCGGAGGCAATGGAATTTGGAAAAAGCGTTGCTGTTACTCATTATCGCCATAAAAATTATGAGCTTGTAATGGGGACTATTCATTTTTGGGATGAAATAAATCAGAAGCTGCATATTGTTGATCGTTTCGAGGAAGTGCACCGGATTCATATTTCTGATATAGCTGATGTGCGGGTTGCGGAATAAAAAAATGGAAATGATTAAAGACCCCTCAGAAGAAGCACCTTAACAAAGAAGGAGGTGTTTGTCGCATGCCAAGAGGAAAAGAGCTCGAACAGCTTCCGATGGCTAATGTCGCTCCGGGTGCAGGGGATGACAGCAGCATGATGGATCGGGAAATTCTGCGGGGGATAACGGAGGAAGAGGAGGTAGCTCCAGCGAAAGTTGGAAGGGAAACGAAAAAACGGGGATAATCTCCCCGTTTTTAATGAACAGTTTCGGTTACACTATACTTCTTCAGATTTCGGTGCACGAACAACAGACTCAAAATTTCCTTTATGAGATCCATCGCAAAATGGTGCTTTAGCGGATCTGCCGCAGCGGCAAAGCGAGAAAGTTTGTTTTGTTTCAAACTTGTTTCCTTCCGCATCAACTAAGTCAACATCCCCCGTAATGCGGTATGAGCCGTTGTCATTCACTTTAATTGTAACTTTTGTCATCTAAATCCATCCCTTCACAAAAATGCCACATTTATCTACCATGTTAAGAGGTAAAGCCATAAAAAGCAAATAAGATGTTTTTTGACACTATTAATAGGAAAAGTGCCATCAATAAGGTGCCTGGAGCGGATTGTGCTACAATAAGGAAAAATAAGGTGGGGAATAAGAAAATGCACATTGAAATAACCGAGGCGGCAGCAAGAAAAATTAAAGAAAGAACAGCCGGAAAAAAAGGCTATTTAAAGCTTAAATACGATACAGAAGGCTGCGGATGTGTTGTAAGCGGGGTAACAGCTCTTTGGCTAGTAAATGAATTAGACGATGATGACCGGGAAATTAAAACAGATATTGGCAGTATTTACATAGAAAAATCAAAAGAAGTCTTTCTTGATGAAAATTTAAAAATAGATTTCTCCGAAAAAGCAAACAGCTTTCAATTGAAAACACCTAATGAATACTTAAATCCAAGGATGAGTTTATTTGATAAGACAGTAGGATAATGAAAAACAAAGCAGACCTGCTAAAAAGGGTCTGTTCAAGAGGAAAACTATCAATAGTAGTAATTTGGCGGACACCAGAGCCGTTAATTATATGAAATTGGGTTAATTCACAATATATGCGGACATGGTTTCCGTTATTTTGTAAAAAGCGATGATTTCCATGAGTTTTTTCGTAAATAGCGTACTCGGTGTCCGCCCAGCCCTTGAATAGGGTCATTTAATGAAAATAGCGGATTCAGTGTCCGTATTAATTTCTCCCTGCCTACTAACAATAATAAGAAAAAGGGCGGGGAGTTTCATATGAAGAAAACTGTCTTATTTTTCATAAGTCTTATTATCTTTTTTCAACCAACACAAGCTTTGGCAGCACAAAAAATACCGATTTTAATTTACCATTCCATTGACGAGTACCATGGCCATGGCTCTAAAGAGCTATATGTAACGCCAAAGAATTTTGAGAAGCAAATGATGTATTTACGGGATCATGGCTACACATTATTAACGTTTGAACGGTGGCAAGATATTCATAAAGTGAAGAAACCCATTTTCATTACCTTTGACGATGGATACAAAAACAACTTAAATGCACTGGCTATTTTTCAAAAGCTAAGAAATGACCAGTTTAAACCAACGGGAACCATTTTTGTTATTTCCGACTTTATTGGCCGCGCCAATCGATTATCACAATCAGACTTGAAAAGTATGGCTGATACGCAAATGTTTTCAATCCAATCTCATACTTCCACCCATCCTGATTTAACGAAAATCACAAATTTTGAATATGAACTGCAAACGTCTAAGGAGAAAATTGAAAAAGTAACAGAAAAACCAGTCATTGCTTTAGCGTATCCGTATGGAGATTTCAATAACAAGGTGATAGAGGAAACAAAGAAATACTATTTATTCGGAATTACAACGACTCCCGAATTATTCTCTGAAAAGGGTATAAAAGATGAATTGTATGTTTTACCGAGAATTTATATTAAGTATTCAACAAGTCTTGAGGAGTTCGCTAGTATCGTGGATGGAAACTAAAGGGGCTGTTCAGAAAGTCAAAAACCTGACTTACTGAACAGCCTCTAGTTATTTTTACCTAAAAAGGTAAAAGTAAGTATGTTTTATAGTCTTTTCACATTAAATGATAAGGACGCAGAGGAACGGAGGGGAAGATAAAGTGAAGCTTAAATGGATCGCTTCTCTTTTGTTTGCGGTCCTGCTATTAACAGCTTGTTCAGGTGCAACAATGGATCGGGTCATAGAAAAGGATATCCCATTTAATGTGAAAGGGGTTGTTCATAAGGAAAAAGTAAAGGATGGAGCCATCTTGCTGTATGTAACGAAACAGAAGAGCAACGGAGAACCGGTTGATGCCGCAACAGTAGCGTTTTTAAAAGGAAATAATCGGGGTGGATGGGAAAATGCGGGGCATAACCATTGGGAACATGAGGAAAACGGCTGGATGACTGTCTATAAGGATGTTTTTTACGAATATGATCATAAGGGGAATATGGAAAACCGCCTTCCTGTTATTTATGGAAAGATTGAACATGAGGATATTCAATCCGTGTTCGTATTCGGGGAAAATGGACAGCTTGAAAATGCTCCTATCTTTGAAAAAGAAGGAGAAAGATACTATATAAAATTGGGAGATTATGAGACGGCGAGAGGAATACTGAAAACAAGGTAATGCCCGAATAAAAAAGGCCTAAGGAAATCAGGCCTTCTTTGTATAAACAAAGTCATTTAAAAACTCGTCAATGGCTTTTTCGTAGTCCTCCCGATTTTCATTTAATGACTGAGCATGAATGCCATTGGGAGCCATGTAAAGCTTTTTGGGCCCCTTTTTCCGTTCATATAAATCATTGGTCATATAAGGCAGAATATAGTCATCTTTTTCGCTGTGAATGAATAATACGGGCTTTTGAATGTTGTCAATCACTGAAATGGGAGATACCTGTTTAATGGAATATTTTTGCCGCAATCGCAAAAACAGATCGGCAATGGGCAGGATGGATGAGGCAGGCAGTTTCATGTCTGATTTTAATCGGTGTGCGAGAAGTTCTTTAAAATCGGAAAATGGGCAGTCAGCAATATAAAAATCCGCTCCATCCTCTAGACTGCCTGCATATAACAGCATCGTTGCCGCACCCATCGATTCCCCGTGAATACCGAGTAAAATATCAGATCCTTTTTCTTCACGGAGCCAATCAACAATCGCTTTTAAATCAAATTTTTCATAATGCCCGAAGCTAGTCGTTTTTCCACCAGACTCTCCATGCCTGCGATGATCGTAAATAACCGTATTAAATCCGCGCTCCAAAAAAAGATTCATATATTTAATGGAGTTCATCTTATTTTCTGTTACTCCGTGTGCAATGATGACGAAGCGATTGTTTGGAAAAGGTTCTGCGATCACGGTTTTAAGAGGATAGCCAAATGGAGAAGGGATGAGCACTTCCGTTTTTGGCAGGCTTTCATATTCGATTGGATTGAGACGCCCGGCTTCTTTTTCCCGGTCAATAATAAATTGATCTTCCTTTTTCTTCATGTACATAAGCCGATTGGTAAAATAAATCCCAATAGATGATAAAAAGAGAATGAAGGATAGAAAGTAACGGATATAACGAAGAAGTCTTTTCAATTTCATCCTCCTCTCAGTCTTTTTCTTTATTTTACCATTTAAATGGAGTTTAAAACATTGATTGTTATTTTAAATGTAAAAAACCGCCCAAGGAGCGGCGGCTTATTGTTCAGAATTCTGGCGTTTTGTAGGATGGGTCGCTTTTTCTAATTCCTCTGCTGCAATTGTAGGGTTAACTGTATCACTGTTTGGCTTTCCTTTTTGACTATGGCCCTTGTCACGCTTTTGACTCATTTCTTCATCCCCCTTCTATGTATTGTTAAGTACACCTAATAAGATGGATAAAGAAGGGCTGGTTTATTCATTAGATAATTTAGGGGAGAAAATTAGAGGATTTTGGCACTATTTAATAGAAGTATAACTCATAAGATGAACAGGAAGGATGAGTAGGATGTCAAAAACAGAAGTAGTCATTGTCAGCGCAGTTCGCACAGCAATAGGGAGCTTTAATGGCAGTTTAAAGGACGTATCCGCTCCTGAATTAGGTGCAATTGCGATTAAAGGAGCACTTGAAAAGGCGGGAATTAAGCCTGAGCAGGTGGATGAGGTAATTCTTGGAAACGTATTGCAGGCAGGTCTTGGACAGAACCCTGCAAGGCAAGCGGCACTTAAAGCGGGGCTTCCTGAAAGCGTTTCCGCGATGACCATAAATAAAGTATGCGGATCTGGACTAAAGGCTGTTCATCTGGCAACACAGGCGATTTTGGCAGGAGATGCTGACATTGTGATTGCTGGTGGAATAGAGAACATGAGCCAGGCGCCTTACATATTAAAAAATGCACGAAATGGGTTTAAAATGGGCAATCAGCAGCTATTAGATACGATGGTTTCTGACGGACTGACATGTGCTTTTAATAATTATCATATGGGAATCACTGCGGAAAACCTTTGTGATCAATATGAGCTTAGCAGGGAAGAGCAAGATGAGTTTGCTGCAGCAAGCCAACTAAAGGCGGTAACGGCTATTGAAGAAGGCAAGTTTAAGGACGAAATCGTTCCTGTTGAGATTCCGCAAAGAAAGGGAGATCCGATTGTATTTGATACGGATGAATACCCGAAAAAAGGAACAACTGCTGAAAAATTAGCGGGACTAAGACCGGCATTTAAAAAAGACGGCAGTGTCACAGCAGGAAATGCTTCGGGCATTAATGACGGTGCTGCGGTTCTAATCGTTATGAGCAGGGAAAAGGCTGATGAGCTAGGGATCAAGCCACTTGTTGCAATTAAAGGGAATGCAAGTGCAGGGGTGGACCCAAGTATTATGGGCATAGGGCCAGTAAAGGCGGTAAAAAAGGCACTTGAAAAAGCATCTGTTTCAATGGAGGAATTAGATTTAATTGAAGCAAATGAGGCGTTTGCAGCACAATCACTTGCTGTAGGCAGAGAGCTTCAATTTAATAAAGAGATTCTGAATGTAAATGGAGGAGCCATTGCATTAGGGCATCCAATAGGTGCAAGCGGTGCCAGAATTCTAGTGACATTAATTCATGAGATGAAAAAGCGTCAGGCGAAAAAAGGACTTGCCACATTATGTATCGGCGGGGGACAGGGTGTTGCTACCGTAGTAGAACTAGTTTAATGGTAAAGCCTAAATTATACGTTCTCGAATGAGAGGAGAGAATGACATGAAAACAATTTGTACTTCCTTTAACGAAGCAGTGAAGGATATTCATGATGGCGCTGTTTTAATGGTTGGCGGCTTTGGACTTTGTGGAATCCCGGAAAATTTGATTCTAGCACTAGTTGAGAAGGGTGTTAAAGATTTAACGGTTATTTCGAATAACTGTGGGGTGGATGAATGGGGTCTTGGGCTTCTATTAAAAAATAAACAGATTAAGAAAATGATAGGCTCCTATGTGGGGGAAAATAAAGAGTTTGAAAGACAGGTGCTTTCCGGTGAAATTGAAGTAGAACTTCTGCCTCAAGGGACGCTGGCAGAAAAAATTCGTGCTGGCGGTGCTGGGATCCCGGCTTTTTATACGCCTGCAGGAGTAGGTACCCCAATTGCTGAGGGGAAGGAAACAAAGATTTTTAACGGAAAAGAATATTTGCTTGAAGAAGCACTAGTCGCGGACTTCAGTTTAGTAAGGGCTTGGAAAGCTGATAAAATGGGCAATCTTGTTTATCACAAAACGGCGAGAAACTTTAACCCGATGATTGCCGCTGCAGGAAAAGTAACGATAGCTGAAGTGGAAAATCTGTATGAAATCGGTGAGCTAGATCCGAATCATATTCATACTCCTAGCATTTATGTGCAAATGCTCATTGAAGGGATTCAGGAAAAACGCATTGAAAGACTGACGTTAGCGAAATAATTTACGGGAAGGAGAAGTTGCCATGAGTAACGATAAAGCAGGAGTTCGTGAAAAAATTGCCCGAAGAGCCGAAAAGGAAATTGAAAATGGCTTTTATGTGAATCTAGGTATTGGAATGCCAACGCTCGTTGCTAACTATATTTCAAGTAATAAGCAAGTCGTGCTTCAATCTGAGAATGGTCTGCTTGGCATAGGCCCTTACCCTTCTAAAGAGGAAGTGGACCCAGATTTAATAAATGCTGGCAAAGAAACAGTGACAGCTATTCCAGGTGCTGCTTATTTTGACAGTGCTGAATCCTTTGCCATGATCCGTGGAGGGCATGTCAATATTGCGATTCTCGGAGGAATGGAGGTCTCTGCAAACGGGGATCTCGCAAACTGGATGATTCCAGGCAAGATGATTAAAGGAATGGGCGGTGCGATGGATCTCGTTCACGGCGCGGGAAAAATTATCGTCATCATGGACCATACGAATAAAAACGGGGAGTCGAAAATCCTAAAACGATGCACACTCCCATTAACAGGCAAGGCAGTTGTCAATCGGATTATTACGGAGAGAGCGGTCATTGATGTAACGGACTCAGGACTTAAGCTTGTGGAAGTGGCTAAGGGCTACACTGTTGAGGAGGTTGTCCAATCAACTGAGGCTTCTTTACAGGTAGACGATCATGTTCTAACAGACGCTTATTAAATTTTAGGGGCACAGTTATCAATGGCTGTGCTTTTCCTAATTAAAGGAGAGATACGATGACATTCGGATTTAAAGGAATTGATCATATTCAATTAGCGGCACCAAAAGGCTGTGAGGAGCAGGCAAGATTATTTTTCGGAGAAATCCTCGGTCTAGAAGAAATACCGAAGCCAGAAAATCTCCAAAAGCGGGGAGGATGCTGGTTTTTATGTGGAAATCAGGAAATACATATAGGGGTGCAAGAAGACTTTCTTCCAGCAAAAAAAGCGCACCCTGGCTTAGTTGTAGAGAACTTAGAGGACCTGCGAAGTACATTAGAAATGAAAGGATGCAAAATTAAAGAGGAGCCGCCAATCGAAGGAAGAAATCGCTTTTTTGTCGATGATCCATTCGGCAATAGAATTGAATTTCTAGAGTTTGTAAAATAAGTAAGTATGATATAATTGGTGACAAAATTAATTTTATGAGGGGATTTCGATGAAAAAGAAAAAGCAGCACTCCCAGCCTAAAAAGGATGATAAACCAATTACACTTGGAGATATGCTAAACCAAGAATTAATGGCAAAATTAAAAGACACGAAGCAGGAATTAAAAGCAGCAGAAGATAAGCAAAAAGAAGAGGAAGAGCAAAGAAAGAAAGAAGAAAGAAGATTACGGGAAAAAAACAAAAGCTTTGAAGAATTGCTTGGTGAAAGCAATCTTAATTGGAAGGAATATAAATAGGGTCTAAAAAAATCGCTTAAATTCAAGCGATTTTTTTAATGCTTATTATCTATGCTGTTCATACAAACTCATTTTTGTGATTGATTTTATAATGGAGAGCTCATCTTCTGATAATGGATTTGCCATAATGGCTTTTACGTTCTCCTTAATTTGTTGAACACTGCTTGCTCCCGCGATAACGGACGAAACAGCAGAATCAGCTAAATTATATTGCAAGGCAATTTCTGTCATGGAACGGGTATGAGAAAGTTTTTCCCGCAAGAGCGGAATCGTTTCCTGTAATTCTTCCAGCTGAAAGTCTAAATAGCCTTTTTCCGATGCTTTTTCTAACATTTTATCGCTTAAGATCCCCTTTGCAAGAGGTCCGCGCGTAACAGCTCCAATTCCATTTTTCTCAAGAAGCGGCAGCACTTCCTCTTCTGGCCGGCGATCTAGAATACTGTATTGAATCATGACTGAAACAAGATTCGATTTATTTACATATTCACGAATGACATTAGGCCGAATAGAGGATATTCCATAAAAGCGAATGAAACCTTCTTTTTTTAACTCTTCGAATGCTTCAATCGTTTCATCGATTGGATCCTCGATCGTCCCGCCATGAAGCTGGTATAAGTCAATATAATCCGTACCTAGTCTGCTTAAGCTTGCTTTGACAGCTTCCTTTATATACTTTTTAGAAGGGTCCCAGCTCCAGCTATCTTTGTTATCATTCCAGCGGTTTCCAGCCTTCGTAGCAATAATGACCTTATCCCTGACATGGCGGAGAGCCTGCCCAACAATTTGTTCGTTTGTTCCGAAATCATATAAGTCAGCTGTATCAAAGTAGTTAATCCCTGCTTCTAATGCAGCTTCGATGATTTCTTCCGCTTTTTTTGCATCCGTGCCGAGAGACATACACCCGAGTCCGAGCTCACTTACATATAAATCCGACTTGCCCAACTGTCTTTTTTTCATAAAAACAACCTCGATTTCACCTTTTCTTTTTATTTTAACGAAAGAAAAGGGTGGATCACAAATAAAGTGGACTTTTTTTGTAATAATAAGTTAAATCCGGACTTCGTAAATAAATCTGTTGCTTGCACAAATAAACTGTCACTTTCGCAATTAAATCTTCAACTATCGCAAATAAATCTCAGCTACCTTTATGAAGAGGTCTTTTTCAGTTCAACCCAGTCTTTTATCAAGCGATAGTCCTTGCTGTAAACCTTTAGCTTCTCCCTAATTTCCCATGCTTTTCCGACTAAGATGACACCCTTCTCGTGAACATATATTTTCATGTCATATTCCCCCAATTAAAGTATGATAATATGTATGAGTACACTTAATCGGAATAGAACAGGAGTGGCTGGAATGATGAGTCGCCTAGAAGAAAAAACAACCAATATTGAAAAAATATTTACTGGAAAAGTGATTAGTCTGCAAGTAGAGGATGTCGAGCTGCCAAACGGAAATATGTCCAAGCGAGAAGTCATTAAGCATCCTGGGGCAGTAGCGGTGCTTGCATTAACAGATGATGAAAAAATTGTCATGGTGGAGCAATATCGAAAAGCATTGGAAAAGATAATTGTTGAAATTCCTGCTGGAAAACTTGAAGCAGGAGAGGATCCAGAAGTTTGTGCAAAAAGAGAGCTTGAAGAAGAAACTGGTTATGACTGCAAAGAAATGGAATGGCTCATTTCCTTCTATACTTCTCCTGGATTTGCCGATGAAATCATTCATTTATACATTGCAAAAGGCTTGGAAAAGAAGGAAAATGCAGCATCACCAGATGAGGATGAGTTCGTGAATTTGCTTGAGGTGACACTTGAAGAGGCTGAACAGCTTTTGAAAGAACAGAAAATATATGATGCCAAAACTGCATATGCTATTCAATATTTGCAACTTCAAAAGGTGTTGAAAAGTAAATGAAGGATTACTATTCAGATTTACATATACATATTGGCCGCACGATGACAGGGAAGCCGGTAAAAATAACAGGGGCAAAATCTCTTACATTTACAAATATTATTGAACATGCGCGAAATGAAAAAGGGTTAAACATGATTGGGATTATTGATTGTCATTCCCCGGAGGTTATTCTTGAAATTGCTCAGCTCATGGAAACAGGAGACGTGATCGAGCATCAAGACGGCGGCTTACAATACGGGGATTTAACCATAATCCCTGGCTCTGAATTGGAAATTTACGACGAGAACTGTCAGGGACCTATTCATGTACTTTGTTATTTTCCTAACTTAATGATCATGAGAGAATTTTCACAATGGCTTTCTAACCACCTAAAAAATATTACTCTTAGCTCGCAGCGAATTTATGCTTCCGGACGTGAGCTTCAATCAAAAGTGAAGGAATTGGGTGGTTTATTTATCCCGGCCCATGTGTTTACACCTTTTAAAAGCCTTTATGGAAAAGGGGTTCACAGATCTTTAGAGGAAGTGTTTGATAAAAACCAAATTGACGCCATTGAACTTGGCTTAAGTGCAGATACGGCGATGGCTGATCAGATTCAGGAACTTCATAAGTATTCATTTATAACAAATTCTGATGCACATTCCTTAAAGAAAATTGCCAGGGAGTATCATGTCCTTCAAATGGCTGAACCTTCTTTTCTTGAATTGGAAAAGGCGTTAAAAGGAGAGGAAGGGCGCAGAATTAAAGCAAACTACGGCCTAGATCCGCTTCTTGGGAAGTACCATCAGACCGTTTGTTCTCAGTGCTTTGCCCCATTTGATCCGAATCATAATGAATGTATAAATTGCGGAAGTACAAAGTATATTAAAGGGGTAGCCGACAGAATTGCTGAATTAAAAACAGCAAGTGAATCTCCAAATAATCGGCCCCCATATGTACACCAAGTTCCACTGGAGTTCATTTCGGGGCTTGGTCCAAAAATGCTTCAAAAATTACTTGATCACTTTGGCACTGAAATGGCCATCTTGCATGAGGTTCCAATAGAAAAATTAAGTGAAATCATACCTGCGAAAACAGCCGAACTCATCGTAAAGGCCAGAGAAGGAAAACTGAGTCTTACAGCAGGCGGCGGCGGTAAATACGGGAAAATTGCTGATTAAAAATAAAACGAGGCATTGGTTCCCGCTTCGTGGGTTTAGAGCAGTTAGCGGTCATCAATAGTCTCCTTTGGTGCCCGCTCTTGTCTAAAAAAGTCAGCGACGGTCACCAATCACGGGCATTGGTTCCCGCCTCGTGGGTTTTAAGCGGTTAGCGGTCATCAATAGTCCCTTTAGGTGCCCGCTTTTGTCTAAAAAAGTCAGCGACGGTCACCAACCACGAGCATTGGTTCCCGCTTCGTGGGTTTAGAGCAGTTAGCGGTCATCAATAGTCTCCTTATGTGTCCGCTCCTGCCTAAAAAGTCACCGACAATCACCAAACACAGGATTTTTTTCAATTGAATAAATCAATAACTTTTCCTCACCTTAGCAAACACACAAGTATCCCTTAGCTCTTTTCCATCAGCGCTCAGATCATTATTCACTAAAATGCCTTCTAACCGGAATCCTAATTTTTCTGGAATCTTTCTGCTGCTGATATTCTTCGAGTCACAGCGAATTTCAATTCGGTTTGCTTCTAAAGCGCTAAAAGTAAAATCAACTAACCCGCTAACTGCTTCTGTTATATACCCATTTTTTTGATGGCGGGAATCACACCAGTAGCCAATTTCAAATTTTCGGACATCCCAATTTATTCGATGCAAGCCTGTCGAACCAACGAAAACGTCATCTTCTTTTCTGAAAATATGAATTCGAATATCTTCCCTCGATAAAAATTGAGAATAAGATTTACGAATATTTATTTCGACATCATCTAACGATTGTTCTTTGTTAGCAAAAGGAAGCCATTGCTTCAAATCCTCAATAGAAGCCTGAATGGATTCATGAACGGTTTTACCATCCCCGGGCATACAAATCCGCATATAAATTCTCTCAGTTTCAATTCTATCCGGAAATTCAATTAATACTGGATCCATCGCTAAATTCCCCCCCTGTATTTGAAGAGCCAATTTTGATTATTATAATGTAAAATTCAAAAAGTTCAACATATTTTTTCTCCTCTAATTTTGTCATACAGCTGCAGGACAAGCATACAATTTAATAACAGAATTGTTGCAGGAGGAAGAGCAATGAGAAAAAAAATGTACCAGAACGTCATCGCAACCCATTTTCGTGAGCATTCCTCAATTTATTTGTTTGTGATTGTTTTATTTCTAATGGGTGTTATTTTCGGGGCCATCGTTGTCAACAGTTTAAGCTTAACGCAAAAGGAAGATTTATTCTTTTATTTATCCCAATTTTTCAGCCAAGTTTCTAATGAGGAAGTTGCAACCACGAAAGATCTCTTCAAACAAAGTCTCTTTCATAACATGAAATTTATTGGGTTAATGTGTATTTTAGGAATTTCGATTATCGGTCTTCCAATCATCCTCATTCTTCTATTTATGAAAGGGATGGTTGTTGGATTTACCGTTGGATTTTTAGTTAACCAAATGGAATGGAAAGGATTTTTATTGTCGTTTGTTTCTGTTTTGCCGCAAAATCTAATCATCATTCCGATATTTATCATCTCTGCAACAATAGCCGTTTCTTTTTCATTAAAAATGATAAGCAGACAATTTATGAAAAAACTTGGGCCGCCGGTCATGCCTTTGTTTGGAAAGTATATGATCTCATTTGCTCTCGCCCTCGTGTTTTTATGCTTAGCTGCTGGGATTGAGGCCTTTTTATCTCCTGCCTTAATGAAATCGGTGATAAATTCATTATAATGACAGAGTTATTTTAAATAATTCCAATTTAATAATGATTATCTTTGCTTAATTGTAATAATTTTATTTTGAATCTACTCGCGTTTCTGCTATAATGAGAATGTGTAAGTGGGCGAGGAGGACTTCAGAATGGAAAGCAGAATTGATAGAATAAAGAAGCAGTTGCATTCGTCTAGCTATAAATTGACGCCTCAGCGTGAAGCAACCGTTCGCGTATTATTAGAGCATGAAGAGGATCATTTGAGCGCGGAAGATGTCTACCTCCTAGTTAAAGAAAAATCGCCTGAGATAGGCCTAGCAACTGTATATAGAACACTTGAATTGCTAACGGAACTTAAAATTGTCGATAAAATCAATTTTGGTGATGGGGTATCCCGCTATGACCTTCGCCAAGAAGGGGCAGCACATTTCCATCATCATTTAGTTTGTATTGAATGCGGGGCAGTGGATGAAATTCAGGAAGACCTACTTGAAGATGTAGAAGAAGTCGTTGAACGTAGATGGAACTTTAAGATTAAGGATCATCGCCTTACTTTCCATGGAATTTGCCACCGCTGTCATGATAAAGATAATAATGAAGAAAGCGAATGACAATTAGATAAGGCAGTTCAGTAAGGATTGTAAATAGCATATTTATCAGCAGACCAAATCGTATCTGATTTGGTCTTTTATATTTATTTTACAACAAGAATCATATGAACTAACAGCGAGATTACTATTATGGTCATCTTTGCGGACACGAGTTCCGTTAATCGCAACAAAATGGTTAATTCCTTATGTTTGCGGACACAGCTTCCTCTATTTTGCAAAAAAGCAGTGATTTCCTTCTAAAATTCGTGAATAGCGTACCCAGTGTCCGCTTAGACCTTAAAATAAGGCTTTTTAATAAAATAAAGGATTCAGTGTCCGCATTAATTTTTCCGAAATCGCATTTAACTGAAAATTAACATTCAATAATCAGTAACTAGGTTTAATTAGCTTGAAATAGGTATATTTCTTGTCCAATATGGCATAACCTTTACTATTAAGGTTTTGTGGGGGAAAATAGAATGGTATCTTGGCTAAAAATTGCATTTCAAACGATAAAGGTATTCGTGCTTTTCACAGGATGCACAATCCTTTTTTATTATGGTATTATGTGGTTAAATGAAGAATATCAGGATTATCACCGGTATGATGAGCCAAAGGGCGCGGCTGTGAAGGTTTCCGCAAGTGCAAACAGCAATGAGCCTTCAAACTGGCTGAACCGGTTAATTCTTTTCTATTTAAATGGGGAGTAGAGTCATCATGGAGGACGAGCTTAAAGATTTTATTCATTATTTAATCGTTGAAAAAGGTCTCGCAAGAAATACAATTGTTTCTTATGAAAGAGATTTGAAAAGCTATACGAAGTACTTAAAGAATGTAGAAAAGCTGACATCTCTAAATGAAGTTCAGCGCACTCAAATCATTCATTTCCTAGGGCTATTAAAAGAGCAGGGGAAATCATCGAAAACAATGGCAAGACATGTTGCCTCCATTAGGGCATTTCATCAATTTCTTCTCCGTGAAAAAGCGGCTGATCATGATCCCTCTGTCCACATAGAATCTCCGCAGCATGAGCGATCTCTGCCAAAGGTGTTAAACATGCGAGAGGTTGAGATTTTACTAGATTCACCTAAAGCAAACGACCATTTCGGAATTCGTGACAAGGCTATGCTCGAGCTCCTTTATGCAACCGGCATTCGTGTCAGTGAATTAATTGGATTAAATATGGGCGATGTGCATATTACGATGGGATTTGTCCGCTGTATTGGAAAAGGAAATAAAGAGCGAATCATTCCAATTGGAAAAACGGCAGCAACAGCTCTCAATCAATATTTGCAAGAAGGAAGAAACTATTTTGTCTCCAAAAAAGCTCAGGACGATGCATTTTTTCTCAATCATCATGGTAAAAGACTAACAAGGCAAGGATTTTGGAAAATACTTAAACGTTTGGCAGCAGAAGCAGGAATCGAAAAGGATTTAACCCCACATACGTTAAGACATTCCTTTGCTACTCATCTTCTTGAAAATGGCGCCGATTTACGTGCTGTCCAGGAAATGCTTGGACATGCGGACATCTCAACTACGCAAATTTATACACATGTGACGAAAACTAGATTAAAAGATGTATATAGTCAGTTTCATCCGCGCGCTTGATATAAAGAGCTTACGGCCCGGTAATCTAAATAGCTCCATAAAAGCTGTCAAATTAATTGGCAGCTTTTTCTTTTATTTTTTGCTTTCCTTATGTAAAATATAGATGTCAGACTTCTGACGAATGAAAAGAAAAATTGTGTTAATCACAAATAGAAAGGGCAACCTTAAATATAGTAAAAAAACAGATCGACTTTTGTTGTAACCGCATTCATGAAACTAGGAGGAATGAATATGTCATCATTCGCGTATAAAAGAATATTCGTCATCGTCATGGATTCTGTTGGAATTGGTGAAGCACCTGATGCAGAAAAATTTGGGGATATCGGAGCAGATACACTCGGTCATATTGCTGATAAAATGAATGGGCTAAAAATGCCGAATATGGCTAAGCTCGGGCTTAGTAATATTCGTGAAATTAAAGGCATCGAAAAAGCTGACAAACCGCTTGCTTATTATACAAAAATGCAGGAAGCGTCAAATGGAAAGGACACAATGACAGGCCACTGGGAAATAATGGGGCTAAATATTCAAACACCATTTCAAGTTTTCCCAGATGGTTTTCCAGATGAGCTTATTTCCGAATTAGAATCACGTACTGGAAGAAAAGTAATTGGCAATAAACCTGCAAGCGGAACGGAAATTATTGTAGAGCTTGGGGAAGAGCATATGAAAACAGGGGCTCTCATCGTCTATACTTCAGCTGATTCAGTCTTGCAAATTGCGGCCCATGAAGAAATTATTCCGATTGATGAGCAATATCGGATATGCAAAATTGCCCGTGAATTAACTTTAGATGAAAAGTATATGGTCGGCCGGGTGATTGCCAGACCTTTTATCGGCAAACCAGGGAATTTCCAAAGAACTTCAAACCGTCATGATTATGCGCTAAAGCCATTTGAACGGACAGTTATGTCTGAACTGAAGGATGCTGGCTTGGATGTAATTGCGATTGGAAAAATTTCCGATATTTTTGACGGAGAAGGGGTAACTGAATCTCTGCGCACCGTTTCAAATATGGACGGCATGGATAAGTTATTGCAATCATTCGATATGGATTTTACAGGTTTAAGCTTTCTGAATCTTGTTGATTTCGATGCACTTTATGGACATCGTCGTGATCCAATTGGCTATGGCAAAGCGCTTGAAGAATATGACGAGCGACTACCCGAAGTATTTGCCAAAATGCAAGAGCATGATTTATTAATTATTACTGCAGATCATGGAAACGATCCAGTCCATCATGGAACAGATCATACGAGAGAATTTGTGCCGCTTTTAGTGTATGCAAAAAATATGGGAGAAGGTAGAGAGCTTCCCATTAGGAAAACCTTTGCAGATATTGGTGCTTCCGTCGCAGAAAATTTCCAAGTTAAAATGCCAGCATACGGAAAAAGTTTCTTAACAGAATTAAAATAGGAGGAAAATCATAAATGGATTATCAAAAAATACAACAGGCTGCTCAATTTTTAAAAGGAAAATATACGCAGAAGCCATTAATTGGCCTCATTCTTGGTTCAGGATTAGGTGTATTAGGGGATGAAGTAGAAGACGCATTAAAAATTCCATACAATGAAATCCCCAATTTCCCAGTTTCAACAGTAGAAGGACATGCGGGAAATCTAGTCTTTGGTTTACTTAATGGCGTACCAGTTGCTGTTATGCAGGGCCGTTTTCACTATTATGAAGGATACAGCTTCGATAAAGTAACATTTCCGGTAAGAGTCATGAAGGAGCTTGGAATTGAGCAATTAATCGTGACGAATGCTGCTGGCGGAGTAAATGAAACATTCTCGCCTGGTGATTTAATGCTTATTTCTGATCACATTAATAATATGGGGAATAATCCATTAATCGGTCCAAATGATGCTCAGATGGGAGTCCGTTTCCCAGATATGTCAGAAGCATACTCTAAAGAGCTGCGGCTGCTTGCAAGAAAAATAGCCGAAAAAATAAACCTCTCCATTCAAGAAGGTGTGTATGTTGGTAATACAGGACCGACTTATGAAACCCCCGCTGAAGTCCGCATGCTTCGCACGATGGGCGGGGATGCTGTTGGAATGTCAACCGTTCCTGAGGTCATTGTGGCAAGACATGCAGGAATGAAAGTACTCGGAATTTCATGTATTTCGAATATGGCAGCCGGAATATTAGATCAGCCGCTTAATCATGAAGAGGTAATTGAGACTACAGAGAAAGTGAAGGCTCATTTTCTGCAGTATGTAAAAGAAATAGTGGCAGCGATGGGAACGAACAATTAATTTTTCGCATTGATGAAATTATGAAAATGGATCGGTGATTAAAAGTGAGAATGATTGATATTATTGAAAACAAACGAGACGGAAAAGAGCTTTCTACTGAAGAAATTCAATTTTTTATTCAAGGATATACAGATGGATCTATTCCTGACTATCAAGTGAGTGCTCTCATGATGGCGATTTATTTTCAAGATATGACTGAAAAGGAAAGAGCCGACCTAACGATGGCTATGGTACAGTCAGGCGATCAAATCGATTTATCAAAAATTGACGGAATAAAGGTAGATAAGCATTCAACAGGCGGAGTTGGAGATACAACAACACTCGTATTAGGACCACTCGTCGCAGCGGTAGGCGTTCCCGTTGCAAAAATGTCTGGCAGAGGTCTTGGACATACGGGCGGAACAATTGATAAGCTGGAATCAGTTAATGGTTTCCATGTGGAGCTAGAGAACGAAGAGTTCATAAATCTTGTAAATAGCAATAAAATTGCTGTCATTGGACAAAGCGGGAATTTAACACCTGCTGATAAAAAGCTATATGCTCTCCGTGATGTAACGGCTACTGTAAATAGCATTCCGCTAATCGCAGGCTCCATTATGAGTAAAAAAATTGCTGCCGGTGCGGATGCGATTGTTCTTGATGTCAAAACCGGCGCCGGAGCTTTCATGAAAACTCTTGATGACTCTAGGGAGCTCGCAAAGGCGATGGTTCAAATTGGTAACAATGTTGGCAGAAATACGATGGCAATCATATCTGATATGAGCCAGCCGCTCGGGTATGCAATCGGAAATGCACTGGAAGTGAAGGAAGCTATTGATACGCTTAAAGGGGAAGGTCCAGAGGATTTAACCGAACTATGCCTGACTTTAGGGAGCTATATGGTTTATTTGGCTAAAAAGGCTAATACACTGGAGGAAGCACGTACAATGCTTGAGGGTGTCATGAAGGATGGGACTGCATTGAGTGTCTTTAAAACCTTTTTAAGCGCGCAAGGCGGGGATGGAACCATTGTAGATAATCCAGATAGGCTTCCGCAGGCGAAATTTACTTTTGAACTGGAAGCGAAGGAAGATGGCTATGTATCTGAAATGGTCGCAGATGAAATTGGAACTGCGGCTATGCTTCTTGGGGCAGGGAGAGCAACGAAGGAATCTGTCATCGATCTTGCAGTTGGTCTAATTCTTCGCAAAAAAATTGGCGATCAAGTGAAAAAAGGCGATTCACTCGTTACCATTTATAGTAACTTCGAAAATATTTCGGAGATTACAACAAAGCTATATGAGAATATAAGGATTTCTAAGAATAAAGTAACCCCGCCAGTATTAATTCATGAAGAAATAACTAAATAAGAAATGCATAATAAAAGCGTCAGTGGAACGAATTTCCCTGGCGTTTTTTTATGTTTAATAAGTAACGAATGAACTAAATTTATTAAATATCCGATCTCTGAAGAAAATATTCATTTTAGCGAGAAACGAGTTGTATAATTTCCCTCCAAATGGAAAAGATGGAGGCTATAAAGAATGGAGGGTTATGTGATGAAACGAATAATCTCTATAATGGTGATGTCTTTTTTATTAGCATCTGCCTTTGTCCCATCTGCTTTTGCTAGAGATAGTGAGGTAGATCTTGTACAGAATGTGAAGTCTGCTATTTTAATTGAGCGCGACACAGGGACAATACTATATGAAAAAAACAGTGCTGAAAAACTTCCGCCTGCAAGCATGACAAAGGTTATGACGATGCTTCTAATCATGGAAGCAATCGATAAAGGCAAGCTTTCTATGGATGAAAAGATTCGGACGAGTGAATATGCAGCCTCAATGGGAGGTTCACAAATATTCCTTGAGCCTGGCGAGGAAATGACAACGAGTCAAATGTTACAGGGGATTGCAATTGCATCCGGAAATGATGCATCTGTTGCCATGGCAGAAAGGCTAGCTGGTTCTGAAGAAGAATTTGTTAAGCAAATGAACGCAAAGGCGAAGGAACTCGGATTAAAAGATACTGAATTTAAATCAGCCACTGGACTTCCGGGAAAAAAGGATTACAGTACTGCTCATGATATGGCTATTATGGCTAAAGAACTTCTCAAATATGAAGGGATCACGAAGTTTACAAGTACTTATGAATCCTATCTGCGTGAAGGCTCAGATAAAAAGTTCTGGCTCGTTAATACGAATAGGCTAGTTCGTTTCTACCCAGGTGTTGATGGACTAAAGACCGGATTTACAAATGAAGCTAAATATTGTTTAACAGCTACAGCACAAAAAGATGGAATGCGCGTTATAGCTGTTGTATTTGGGGCGCCTACTTCTAAAGAACGGAATGCTCAAGTGACAAAGATGCTCGACTATGCTTTTAGCCAATACAAAACCCATCCGATGTTTAAAAGAAACGTAGCCCTCGGTCATGTGGCTGTCAGCAAAGGTGAAAAGAAAAAGATTGAGGCTCTAACAAGCGAGCCGATCTCCTTGTTAACGAAAAAAGGCGAGAACATTGAAAATATTAAACAATCGATCGTTTTAGATAAAAATTTAAAGGCACCTATTAAAAAAGGTGATAAGGTCGGTACATTAAAACTTATTCAAGACGGAAAAATATTAGTGGAAAGTCCTCTTGTAGCGAAAGAAGCAAGTAAAGAAGCCAACTGGTGGACATTGTATAAACGGTCCATTGGAATGTTTACAAGAGCAGGAAATTAGCTTTAATGTCGAAAATAACTATATGCCTTCTACTTTTAGCGAATAAGCACTAGTTTTGTCTTAAGGAAGGAAATGCGAGTTATAATATCGAATTTGACTCACTAGAGACTAGATAAGGAGGCTAAAATAGTGAGTCTTTCGATTAATTTAGAAGTAAAAAAAGATGTCTTATGTATTCGTCTTAGCGGGGAGTTAGATCATCATTCAGCTGATAGGCTTCGTGAACAAGCGACGAAGGCAATTGAAGATTATGATATACACCATATTTTATTAAATCTTGAGCAGCTTTCATTTATGGACAGCTCAGGGCTAGGTGTTATTCTAGGCAGGTATAAACAAATTAAACAGCATCATGGTGAAATGGTCGTATGTGCAATTTCTCCAGCCGTACAAAGATTATTCGAAATGTCGGGATTATTTAAGATTATTCGCTTAGAACCGACTGAAGAATTTGCTTTGCAAAGACTGGGGGTTGCCTAATATGAAAAATGAAATGCATATTCAATTTAGTGCATTAAGCCAAAATGAATCATTTGCCCGTGTAACTGTTGCGGCATTTATTACGCAGCTAGACCCTACAATGGATGAATTAACTGAAATAAAGACCGTTGTTTCTGAAGCAGTTACGAATGCGATCATTCATGGCTATGATCAGGATCCAAATGGAATGGTCTATATAACCGTGAAAATGGAGGACGGCTTTATCGATATGTCAATTAGGGATGAAGGATCAGGGATTGTGGATGTAGAAGAGGCCCGCCAGCCATTATTTACGACGAAGCCTGAGCTGGAAAGATCAGGCATGGGCTTTACGATTATGGAAAACTTTATGGATGAAATCGAAATTCAAACGCAACCGGGGAAAGGCACAGAGATCCGATTAAGAAAGCATTTATCAAATAGTAAAATGCTGTGTAATTAAGGAGTCTTGCTATGGATGTGGAGGTAAAAGCTGATAAAGGCCAAGCATTTTTGAAGGATTATGAAGTGAAGGATCTTATTAAAAAGAGCCAGGATGGGGACCAAAGTGCCCGGGATACGATTGTTCAAAAGAATATGCGTCTCGTATGGTCTGTTGTCCAGCGCTTTTTAAACAGGGGATATGAACCAGATGATCTCTTCCAAATCGGTTGTATTGGATTGCTAAAGTCTGTTGATAAATTCGATTTAAGCTATGATGTTAAGTTCTCAACGTATGCGGTGCCAATGATTATTGGAGAAATTCAGCGGTTTATTCGCGATGATGGAACAGTGAAAGTGAGCCGGTCTCTTAAAGAGATGGGGAATAAAATCCGGAAGGCGAAAGATGAGCTATCAAAAACACTTGGCCGCATCCCAACTGTCAATGAACTTTCTGAGTTTCTTGATATTCCGCCAGAGGATATTATTCTTGCGCAGGAAGCCGGACGCACCCCTTCGTCCATCCATGAAACCGTATATGAAAATGATGGGGACCCGATTACATTGCTTGATCAAATTGACGATGGCAATGAAGGGAAATGGTTCGATAAAATTGCCTTAAAAGAAGCCATTAATGATTTAGATGAAAGGGAAAGGTTAATCGTTTACTTACGCTATTACAAAGACCAGACCCAATCAGAAGTTGCTGCAAGACTCGGGATTTCACAAGTTCAAGTTTCAAGGCTGGAGAAAAAAATACTTCAGCAAATGAAAGACCGTATGGATGTATAATCCATACGGTCTTTTTCACGTCTAGCTCATACGCGCTTGTCCTTTTTATGCATCTAAATATTGGTAATCATGAAGTTAATATATGTAACTCATACTACATATATAAGGAAATTCATATGTAGGAAGTGAGAAAAATGGAACAAACGGTTTATATTCGATTGCGACATCGATTGCAAGTTCGACCGCGAGCCTCCATTTTTGTAAAGGACATTGCGCAGATCATTGCCGATGAACAGATCTACACCCAATTAGGAAATTTAAAAGTTTATGAGGTGAGTGAAAAGGATCAAAATATGATCGTAGTAGATGTAATGAAGGTAATCCGGGAGATCATTAAAAAACAGCCTGATGTTGAAATTCAAACAATAGGGCCATCACAAGTAATCATTGAAGTGATTGCCAAAAAACGAAGGATTTCCATTCCGCTATTTTTTATCGTATGGCTATTATTATTTTTCGGTGCTGCATTGACAATCATGAACTTCCATGAAGATGTAAGCATGCGGATTGTTCAACAGCGGATCTATACGATTATGACTGGAGAAATCGATTCAAAGCCGTTAATTTTCCAAATCCCATATTCGATTGGTTTAGGTGCTGGAATGATTCTATTTTTTAACCATTTATTTAAGAAGCGTCTAAATGAAGAGCCGAGCCCGCTGGAAGTGGAGATGTTTAATTATCAAATGGATTTGGACAACTATATAACGATGCATCAAAACAAAGAAAGTATGAAAAATATTGACGACCATTAATGTAATGATCGTTGTTTTTATTGGTCTTGCCGGTGGTTTAGCAGTAGGCTCAGGCTTCGTAGCGTTTTTAACTGTATTTGGCATTATCCCAAGACTGACACAGCTAACTAAAACGATGAAAATGGTTCGTTTTTATGAGTGGGCCATTGTGTTAGGTGCTGTTGCTGGTGCTGCAGCTACTTTATGGGACCCCATCTTTACTTTTACCCCCTACCTTTTATTACCAATTGGGTTAGCCTCAGGTGTATTTGTAGGAATGGTTGCCGCAGCGTTAACGGAAGTATTAAATGTACTCCCAATTCTCGCGAAAAGAATTGGGGTTGACGGACAAATTGTTATTTTACTAATGGCAATTGTTTTCGGGAAAATCTTTGGCTCCTTATATCAATGGGTGTATTTTGTTGATAAATAATAGACCATACCACAATGAAAGGATCAATTCATATGGATGATAGGAGAAGCGTGATTTTGGTAACAGATGGGGATGACTATGCTAGAAGGTCTATTGAATATGTGGCAAAGGAAATAGGTGGAAGATGCATTTCATTATCCCACGGGAATCCGACAGTATTAAGCGGTTCCGCAATCGTTAATCTGATAAAAAAAGCTTCTCATGATCCAGTAATTGTTATGTTTGATGATAGTGGCTTTGAAGGAGAGGGGGCTGGGGAAAGGGCCTTAAAGTATGTAGCCTCTCACGAAGATATTGAGGTGCTGGGAATTGTGGCTGTTGCAGCAAAGACGAGGCAGGCTGAATGGACACGAGTAGATGTATGCATTGACCGAGAAGGGGAATTAACTCCATATGGGGTGGATAAATATGGCCTGCCTGAAATGGATATTGGCAGGCTAAATGGCGACACTGTTTATTGCCTTGATGAACTGGATGTTCCAATCATTGTTGGAATTGGCGATATTGGAAAAATGGCAAAAATGGATGACCTTGATATAGGGTCTCCGATAACGCGGAAAGCAATTGAGCTTATTATAGAAAGGAGCGGTTATCGTGTCAGAAAACAAAATGCAGAATAAAATGCCTATTCCTGAATCATTAGATAAAATTGAAAAATATATGGAAGAACGAATTGGGCTTGGTGTAAGCTTCGATTTAGGGATAAGGAAGCTTAAAATTCTTCGCAAAGATGTGCATATGTATTATGTAAATGGCTTAACTGACTCACTGATTATCGTTCAATTAATTGAAGAACTAGTTGAGATTAATGACAATGAAAAACAATCTTCAAAAATTTTTGAAATTGTTGAAAACCGCTTAGTCCATGACTCTGTAGAACAAATAAAGACAATGGATGAACTTGTCGATCAAGTACTATCTGGATTAATTGTTGTTGTAATTGAGGGTGAAAATACCGCATTTGTCGTCGATGTTCGCAGCTATCCAGGGAGAACACCGCAGGAGCCGGATACAGAAAAGGTCATCCGCGGATCTCGGGATGGTTTCGTCGAGAATATCATTTTGAATACAGCCTTAACAAGGAGAAGGATTAAAGATGAAAGACTGCGCTTTGAAATCACATCAGTGGGGGAAAGATCTAAAACAGATGTGGCAATCGGATATATTAAAGATATTGCCGATGCTGATTTAATTGATATTATCAGAAAAGAAATTGCAAATATCAAAATTGATGGAATCCCAATGGCTGATAAAACAGTAGAAGAATTTCTTTTCAAACAAGGGTATGATCCGTTTCCATATGTTCGTTATACAGAGCGTGCGGATGTAGCCGCAACGCACTTACTTGAAGGGCATGTTCTCGTCTATGTGGATACTTCACCAAGTGTCATTATCACTCCGACAACGTATTTCTATCATATGCAGCATGCAGAAGAATACAGACAGTCACCTGCAGTAGGAACATTTGAACGCTGGATGCGTTTTATTGGAATATTATCCTCATTGTTTTTGTTGCCGCTATGGTTTTTATTTGCTTTGGAGCCGTCACTTTTGCCGGAAAGTCTTGCGTTTATTGGGCCAAATGAAAAAACGAACGTACCGATTATCGTACAAATATTTCTAGCTGATTTTGGGATAGAAATTCTAAGGATGGCGGCTATTCATACACCGACCCCGCTTGCCACGGCCATGGGATTAATTGCCGCTGTGTTAATTGGGCAAATTGCGATAGATGTTGGATTATTTGTGCCAGAAGTAATCCTCTATGTGTCATTGGCAGCCATAGGAACCTATACGACTCCAAGTTATGAATTAAGTGTAGCCAACAAAATTACTAGGCTTTGTTTTTTAATCGCGGTAGCCATATTCCATGGACCAGGGTTTGTGGTCTCAATTACATTATTCATTATTTGGCTGGCAAGCAAAAAGCCTCTGAATACACCTTATTTATGGCCCTTCATTCCATTTTATCCAAAAGCATTACTGCAGATTATCGTTCGAAGGGCGGTGCCTGGATCGAAGCTGCGTCCAAGCATTAATCGTCCTAGAGATCGAGTCAGACAGCCGTAAAATAATTAAACTGCCTAGTAATTCAGATTGAGATTTGCGTATATTTATGTTAAAGTATTTGTAATATTTTCAGGTAGAATATTTAAGTAGACAGTTTCTCTTTCAGATTCTGTCTATTTATTTCAAAAAAATGATGCTAAATAAATTAGAAAAGGCTGATTGTATATCAAGCTTCATTGCTAGTGAATAAGATAATATCTAAGGCATGTATACGACTGTGCTTTTAGGAAGAGGGGAAATTATGTATTTACATGGCACATCAAAGGTTAATACGAAAGGTCATCTTGAAATAGGCGGAGTAGACACGGTTGAACTTGCTAAGAAATATGGAACACCATTATATATTTATGATGTATCGTTAATAAGAGAGCGGGCAAGGGGCTTTAAGCAAACATTCGAAAACTTAAAGGTACCTGCTCAGGTTGCTTATGCAAGCAAGGCCTTTTCAACGATTGCGATGGTTCAGCTGGCAGAGGAAGAGGGTCTATCATTAGATGTTGTTTCAGGCGGTGAGTTATATACAGCCTTAGCAGCTGAGTTTCCGAGAGAGCGCATCCATTTTCACGGAAATAATAAAAGCAAAGAAGAACTTGAAATGGCGCTGAAGCACGAGATCGGCTGTATTGTTGTTGATAACTTTTATGAGCTGGAATTATTAAATTCCCTATGCGAGTCATTGAAAATGGATACAAAAATATTACTAAGAGTCACTCCGGGGATAGAAGCGCATACCCATGATTATATTTTAACAGGCCAAGCTGATTCTAAATTTGGCTTTGATTTGCAAAATGGGCAAGCAGAGCAGGCTCTTAAAATGGCGCTTGAATTTGAGAGAATAGAAGTGCTTGGCCTTCATTGTCATATCGGCTCGCAAATATTTGAAACTACAGGCTTTATTTTAGCGGCGAAGAAGCTTTTTGAAAAACTGCATGATTGGAAGGAAGCGATTTCCTTTGAGTCTAAGGTTTTAAACTTAGGAGGCGGCTTCGGGATTCGCTATACGGATGAGGACAAGCCTCTGCCAGCGGCCCAATATGTAGCCGAAATTATTGAAGAAGTGAAAAAACAAGCAGAACATTATTCGATGAAGATGCCTGAAATATGGATTGAGCCGGGAAGATCTTTAGTAGGGGATGCTGGAACTACTCTTTACAAAATTGGGTCAAGAAAAGAAGTCCCAAATGTTCGTCAATATGTAGCAGTTGATGGCGGGATGAGCGATAATATTCGACCTGCGCTATATCAGGCGAAATATGAGGCCGTGTTAGCTAATAGGGTTCATGAAAAAGCAGAGGAAACTGTATCAATTGCAGGGAAGTGTTGTGAATCAGGTGATATGCTTATTTGGGATCTTCCTCTTCCAAAATCGGATAGCGATGATTTATTAGCTGTATTTTGTACAGGGGCATATGGGTATGCTATGGCTAATAACTATAATCGTCTCCCGAGGCCTGCAGTTGTATTTATTGAAAATGGGGAAGCGAAACTTGTTGTCAAACGGGAAACATATGAAGATTTAATTAGAATGGATCTTTCAATTAAACAAAAAATTAATAATTAAAGCTGCCCATTTAAAGGCAGCTTTCCTTTATTTTCGGTATGTAGCATGGAAATAATGTTCTATATCGTGTAAAATGAAGTTGTCCGTAGTTTTTTAGATTTCTTTAGGAGGGCAACTAAGGCTATATGAAGAAAAATAATTGGCTTCTTTTCGTTTTATTCTTATTTGGCAGCCTAGCATGGGGGCTTTTTTATTGGTTCGTTATTGTTCCATCAAAGTAAATCCATTCCGACAATAAAATACCGAGATGAATAGTAGATAAATAGCAGTTGCGATGGAGCAAAGGAAGACTTAGTACATATATTATTATTAAGTTTGAAATGAAGATTTTTTGGGGAAAATAGGTATATATGAAGTGCGATCAAAATTTTCTTATATGTTTTACTAATAATGAGGGATAATATGTTAATTCGATATAAAAAGGCTTTTGAAAAAATTGCTATGGGACTTTTATCGTTTATGCCAAATGAAAAAGATCTGAAGGTTTTACAGCAGACGATGAAGCAATATGAAACGGCAGAAAATAAGCAATTATTTCTATGGAAGGATGGGGACGACATTATTGGCTTAATTGGCGTTTCATTTCTGGATGATTCAGCTATGATTGAGCATATTTCAGTCAATCCTTCACATAGGCATCAAGGCATTGGAAAGGCAATGGTTAAAGCCTTGAAAGATATGTTTGCAGAGAAAGAATTACGTTCAAACGAGATGACTGATTCTTTTCTAAATAAATGTGATTTAAATGTTGATGCATAAAGCTTCCTTAACATACACGCGGATATTAGCAATCGGAGTATTTACCGATTGCTATTTTTTTGCAGAGCTAATAATCGTTCCTTGATCACTTGGCTACGATCTCTTAGTGAATGCCGTTGAATTAAATCTTTATTGTTTAAATCGCTCACTTCACACCAGTTTAGCCCTAACTGAGTACATTTATCCTTACAGCTGGCAAGTAAAGATGCATCCATTATCGGGAACATATAGCTCGTGTAATGGCAGCCTTTTGTAAGGTCAACTTGCCTTTGTGCTAAATCATGTAAAAATGTTTCTCTGTTAAGACCCAATTTTTCTATTTGGCCCAAGTCTTTTTTGAAAATTTGGATTGACTTTGATAAAGTTCTTTTCGCACCGCCAGTGTTTCCCCGCCGGTGATGATAATTAGAAACGGCAAATAGGATTAGTCCGACCCAAATGGAATGCTTATCCTTTGGATGAACCCTTTTCCAATAATCCTCAAGGATTTCATGACACTCAAAATAATCCCGATCCCCATGGAAATGAATTAAATAATCAATATATTCTTTTGGATACACGCTTTCACCCCCGATTATGTCTATTTTAACATAAGAAACATAATGGTTTGCATTCGAAAAGGCTGTTCAAACGTGATTACTTTCAATAATAAAAACCCGGCTATGAACCGGGTTCACTTTAATTCATGCAGAGTTTTCATATTCTAATCTCCGAAGCCGTCTGACTTCTTCTGAATTTTTATATTCTTACCTCATTATTAGAACCAAGAAGCACCTACAATAATTAATAGGATAAACAACACGACGATCAGAGCAAATCCTGCGCCCCCACATCCAAAGCCTGCATTTGACATATCTTATACCTCCTATATATCTCTCATTTAGTTGTTCAAAATCATCATATGTAGGCAGTTGTCAAATGGTTTGGGCGAATGAAATGTTTTTTCTTCCAATTTTGGAGAATGAATAAGGTTTAAATTTCTATTGGATAACGACTATTAATAATTTATACTAATGATAGTGTAAACTGGGAATTTAAAAAGAAATTTTGGTGAAATTTTATGCAAGATGTTATGCATTATAATGTGAAGATTGACGCGTTTGAAGGTCCGCTCGATTTGCTGCTTCATTTAATCCATCGGCTTGAAATCGATATATATGATATTCCGGTGGCGGAGATTACGGAGCAATATTTATTATATATCCACACAATGCAGGAGCTTCAGCTTGATGTGGCAAGTGAATATTTAGTGATGGCCGCAACACTTCTGGCAATAAAAAGTAAAATGCTCCTCCCAAAGCATGAAGAGGATTTACTCGATGATGGGCCGATCATTCAAGAAGAAGAGAACCCAATGGACGAGTTGGTTGAGAAATTAATTGAATACCGTAAATATAAGGAAGCGGCTGTTGAACTGAAGGAGATGGAGCAGGAAAGAGGATTGATGTTTACAAAGCCTCCAAGTGATCTTTCCGACTATGTAAAAGACGTTCAGACTGAAAAAACGGATTTGAATGTGTCAATATATGACATGCTCGGTGCGTTTCAGAAGCTTTTGCGCAGGCAGAAACTGCAGAAGCCGGTTACAACAAAAATCTCTCGGCAAGAGATCCCAATTGAAAAAAGAATGACTGAGATTTTAGATGATTTAAAGAATAGTAGAGGCAGAAAAAGCTTTAACGACTTGTTTAACGTCCCTGACCGAGAACATATTGTTGTCACATTTCTTGCTGTTTTAGAGCTGATAAAGCGAAAAGAGATACATATCGAGCAAGAGAAAAACTTCTCGGAAATATTCCTGATGGCTATTTAGGTTTACGGCAAAATATATGAATACACTAAAGGGGGTATAGATACTTGGAGTTAATCAATTGGAAAAGCATTGCAGAAAGCCTTCTTTTCGCAGCTGGAGATGAGGGGCTATCTTTGAAACAAATCGCCATTGTGTTAGAGATAGATGAAATACAGGCTGAATCAGTTATGAATGAATTAATGGAGGATTATACCAATTCTTCACGTGGGATCACAATCGTTGAGCTTGCTGGAACCTTCCAGCTGGCAACGAAGAAAGAAAACTCCGATTACATTAAAAAACTAGTCGTCAATCCAACAACTTCAGGTCTCTCTCAAGCCGCATTGGAGACGCTTGCTATTATTGCTTATAAACAACCGATAACTAGAGCGGAAATTGAAGAAATTAGAGGGGTAAAAACAGAGCGCCCCCTGCATACTTTAGCTGCAAAAGCCTTAATTAAAGAGGTAGGACGGGCTGAAGGAACAGGGAGAGCCTATTTATATGGAACGACGAAGGAATTTCTTGATTATTTTGGCTTAAAGCGAATAGAAGAACTGCCACCCCTTCCCGAAAAAATGGATGAGGACGATTTCCTTCAGGAGGATGCAGATTTATTTTTCGGGAAATTCCAGGAAACTTTAGGTTCTTGAGTTTAGTCATAAATCTTTAACTTTTTATGTTAAAATATAACTATATTAAATGATAACATTTATTACATATAGGATTTATGTCCGGGAGGGTATGGCATGATCATTAAACAGTGTAATGGCTATGAGCTCGAAAAAGAAAAATCGAATACTTCAGAGGATTTCTTTAATCGAAGCGAAATAACTTTTGAAGAAGATGGTGTAGAAAAAACATTGCATGTATTGTATGTCCGCTATTTTGAGGATTTGTTAAGTGAATTTACACCGTTTGAATCAAATCCAATTTTTTCAGCAGGCGAAAGAGCAGTGGAATTGAAAGATATCGTTGCGCTTGTATGCTTATTGAAGAACCCAGGCTTCCGCCACCGCAAACGTGTCTACATTAATACACAGATGGAATTTGCTTCTTATTTTCAGGATGTTGATTTTTCTAAACTTCCTGCCATTTTTGATGCTTTAGGGAGTCAAAAAAGCTATCATCTCCGCTCGCCATTAGAATATATTGTTCAGCCAAAATAGCAAATTAATTGCAAAGCAGCCTACAAGCTGCTTTTTTTTATGCAATTTTCCAGAAAGTTGGTCATACGATAGAACGGACCTAGAAAATGCAGGAAAGAGGGATCAGCATGAGCCGTCTGGAAGAATATATTCAAGATGTATTTAAGTGGAATCAGGAAATGCGAGCATTTCTTGAATCGGAGGATACAGAGGGAAAGTCTGAACTTTGGACTAAGATGGATCGCCTGGCAAATATTATAGAGGGGATTAAGAGCCCGCAAAGTATAGAGGAGCTCTCTGTTGTCCAAAATTATGTTGACGAGCTCCACTCAAGTATGGAGAAATATTTTATTGAAAGGCAGCAGGTTGGCAGCATATACATGCATGAACCGAATGTGGCACCAGGAAACCATGCGCTTCCGCCGCTGCCATATCCCTATAATGGGCTCGAGCCCTATATATCAGAAGAAATCATGAGATTACACCATGACAAACACCATAAATCGTATGTGGATGGATTAAATAAAGCTGAGATCGCGTTGCATGAGGCAAGGAAATCTGGAGATTATTCACTTGTGAAGCATTGGTCAAGGGAGTTGGCATTCCATGGCTCTGGTCATTATTTGCACACAATTTTCTGGAATAATATGAAGCCTAAAGGCGGAGGAAAGCCATCCGGAAGTTTGTTGAAAGAAATAGAGAAATATTTTGGCAGCTTTGAAGCATTTAAGAAGCATTTCAGTGAAGCAGCAAAGCAAGTCGAAGGTGTAGGGTGGGCTATCCTTGTGTGGTCTCCACGCTCACGTCATCTCGAAATCCTTCAATCTGAAAGGCATATGCTTTTAACCCAGTGGGATACAATTCCCTTGCTAGTTCTGGATGTGTGGGAGCATGCCTATTATTTGCAGTACCAAAACAATCGTGGCGACTATGTAAATAATTGGTGGAATCTTGTAAATTGGAAAAATGTTGAAGATCGCTTCCGAAGCGCATCAGAGCTTAAATGGAAGCCGTATTAATCAATTTGCGCCGGCGGAAAACAAATCGTTTTTCGCTTTTTTGTTTTATTAGAAATGACAATATAAAGTTTAAGGACTGCAGCCAAGTTCGTGTTTTTTGTCATAACCCCGCTTGTCCCGCATAAAATTGTACAAAGAAAAGCGGAAGCGCTGGGGCTAGACTTTAGGAGACGGGGTTATGCAATGAAAAAAATTAAGAAGCTTTTGATCTTTCCGTTGATTGCGGTACTTTTAACCGGATTAATTCCACAGAAGGCAAGTGCTTCTGTTTCTGTAAGTGCGCGCAGTGCAATCGTGATGGAGCAGGGATCTGGAAGAATATTATTCGATAAAGATGCGTTCACACCTAGAAGAATAGCGAGCATCACGAAAATAATGACTGCCATATTAGCCATTGAATCAGGAAAAATGGACGAGATGGTGAAGGTTAGTGAAAAAGCAGTGAGAGCAGAAGGATCTTCCATTTATTTAATACCTGGAGAGAAAATTAAATTGGAGGATTTAGTATATGGATTGATGCTCCGTTCAGGGAATGATGCGGCAGTTGCCATCGCTGAACATATTGGAGGGAGCCTTGACGGCTTTGTTTTTTTAATGAATCAAAAGGCAGAAGAAATCGGAATGAAGAATACCCATTTTGAGAATCCCCATGGACTTGATGATCATGAAAATCACTATTCAACAGCGTATGATATGGCGCTATTAACCCGTTATGCGATGAATAATAAAGATTATGGAAAAATTTCAGGAACTAAGGTTTATAAAACCCCGCATCCAACTGAAAGCTGGAATCGAGAATGGAACAATAAAAATCGTTTACTATCAGATTATGAATATAGTACAGGCGGAAAAACCGGCTTTACAAAGCGGGCTAAACGAACATTAGTCACTACCGCTTCCAAGGGTGGGCTTGATTTAATAGCCGTAACGTTAAATGCAACGGGACAATCTGACTGGAATGATCATATCCAAATGTATGAAATGGGTTTTAAAACTTACCGTTTAGCAGAAGTTTTGCCAAAGGGTGTCATTAAAGATATTAAGGATAAGTTTTATAAAAAGAAAGTGTTTTTGGAGACAGGCTTTGATTATCCAATTACAAGTGAAGAGAAAGACTTTTTCGAGATTAAATATAAATTGATGAAGCCCGACAGTAAGTGGGAGGATGAAGAGAACATTCCAAAAATCGTTGGAAAGGCGACTGTTTATTTTGATAACCGCCCATTAAAGACACTTCCTATCTATTTTAAACAGGAAAGCACGAAGGAGAAGGAGTCCTTCTTGAATATTTTTAGAAATATTTTCATTTCAATCGTTGGTGTGAAAACGGATGATTAATATTATTTGGGCGCTGATGGCGGTAATCGGAATTGTTTTTGCTATGGTCAATGGGACGATGAATGAAGTGAATGAGGCGGTTTTTAAGGGAGCAGCAGAAGCTGTTACACTTTGTATTGGCTTAATTAGTATTCTCGTATTCTGGTTAGGCATGATGAAAATTGCTGAAGATGCAGGGCTGTTGAATAAACTATCACAAGCTTTTAAACCGATTGTTAAACGGCTCTTTCCTGAAGTACCTACAGATCATCCAGCGATGGGGTATATATTATCGAATATGATGGCAAATATGTTTGGGCTAGGGAATGCAGCCACACCGCTAGGGATTAAGGCGATGGAAGAATTAAAACGTTTAAACGGCGGAAAAACTGAGGCCACCCGCTCAATGATCACCTTCCTTGCTGTTAATACTTCAAGCATTACCCTTATTCCAACGATGGTTATTGCTATTCGGATGAAATATGAATCCGTTTCTCCTACAGAAATCGTTGGTCCTACATTAATTGCATCCATTAGCTCGGCTATCGGAGCTATCTTAATTGATCGGTATTTCTATTATCGAAGAACAAGAAAAGGATGAAGCTGCATGCAAATTGTATCCGTTGTCTCTCTATGGTTTATTCCTGTCCTCATTGGTTTCATATTATTATATGGGACTATTAAACGTGTTCCCACTTATGAAAGCTTCGTAGAAGGGGGAAAAGAAGGAATAAAAATTGCTGTATCCATCATACCTTTTCTTGTTGGCATGCTCGTTGCGATCTCCATCTTTCGTGCGTCAGGTGCATTAGAATATTTCGTAGAGTTAATGAGGCCAACACTTGAAGCCATTGGGGTCCCACCTGAAATCTTTCCGCTTGCCATCATTCGCCCGATTTCAGGGTCTGCTGCACTTGGCATGACAACTGACCTCATCGCTGCCTACGGACCTGATTCCTTTATTGGCCGTTTGGCATCTGTCCTTCAAGGAAGTACAGATACGACCTTTTATGTATTAACAGTTTATTTTGGAGCAGTAGGAATAAAAAAAATGGGAGATGCCTTAAAGGTTGGTCTATTGGCAGATTTAGTCGGAATTATTGCAGCGATTATCGTCGTGACCCTCGTATTCGGTATTTAAATAGTTTTGTACGAAGATACCTCTAATTAGGTATCTTTTTTTTGCTAAAAACCCTTACTTTGAAAAAAGCTTGATATATGTCATAATTCAAAAGGACAGAATTAGGTAAAATCCTTTATATGAAGGTAATTTGAGTTGGGGTGACATAATTTGGAAAGATTACAAAAAGTAATAGCGCACGCCGGTTTTGCTTCAAGAAGAAAGGCCGAGCAGCTAATTGTAGAAGGACATGTTAAGGTTAATGGGAAAATAGTGAAGGAACTCGGTGTCAAAGTAACTTCTTCTGATCGTGTGGAAGTAAACGGAATACCGATCGAACGGGAAGAGCCGGTTTATTTTCTCCTTTATAAACCAAGAGGAGTTATTTCCAGTGTTCAAGATGATAAAGGCAGAAAAGTCGTTACAGATTATCTAGCCAATATTGAACAGAGAATTTACCCAGTTGGGCGGTTAGATTTTGATACATCTGGCCTTCTTTTATTAACGAACGATGGAGAATTTGCCAATCTGCTGATGCATCCGAAAAGCGAAGTAGAGAAGGTTTATATCGCGAAGGTGAAAGGGATTCCATCACGTGAAAAAACGCGAAGTCTGGAAAAAGGCATTAAGCTAGAAGATGGGATGACAGCACCTGCACGGGTAAAAATGATATCTATGGATAAGAAAAAGCAAACAGCCATTATCGAATTAACAATCCATGAAGGACGAAATCGCCAAGTAAGAAGAATGCTTGAAGCGATTGGCCACCCAGTAATGAAATTAAAACGAGAAAGATATGGATCTCTTACACTTCAAGGGTTAAAAGCAGGAGAAGCCAGGGAATTAACAGCGCATGAAGTGAAACAGCTCCGTGTACTTGCCCAAGCTAAATAGCTTATAAGTAAAATTTCATAGAATGGTCACACTTCCTTCATATTGTAAACATTATCATAATGGTGATAAATGCTATAATTAATATGAGCTTTTCTGTTATTCTCGTTCGTTAAAGAAAGATAAATGAAATGCTCAAGCTTTATAAGTGTTTCATGAATAGTGCTTTAAAAAGGGGATATTTAAATGAAAAAAAAGCGTTTAGTAATAAGGACAATCATATTACTTATATTAGGCGCCGCCGTTGCTTACACTTTATATGCAAACTTTACGAAGGATGATGTGAAGAAAGTAGCATTTGGTGAGAAAGCACCTGATTTTGTTCTTGAGGATATGAACGGTGAAAAACATCGTTTGTCAGATTATGAAGGTCAAGGAGTCTTTTTGAATTTCTGGGGCACTTGGTGTAAGCCATGTGAACGTGAGATGCCATATATGGAAAATCAATATAAGGAATTTAAAGACAATGGCGTAACGATTCTAGCTGTCAATGTAGGTGAATCGGATCTCGCTGTACAAAAATTTGCTGATAAACATAACTTAACTTTTCCTATATTAAAAGATACGGATGGACAAGTGCAAACCGCATACAAAATTAGTCCTCTTCCAGCAACTTATATGATAGATAAGGATGGAAAAGTCGTTAAATATCATACAGGCGAGCTTACAGAAGACATGATTAGAGCTATGATGGAGCAGGTTAAACCATAAGATATAGGGAGTTTTTAAAAATGAAAGACGTAAAATGTGAATGCGGACATGTAAATCCACATGGAACAATTCTTTGCGAAGCTTGCGGCAGAATTTTGGAAGAGCATGAGAAAGACAAAAAGCTTGTAGATATGCGCTATGAGGGAAGTGCGCGCCGATCGCAAACGTACAACAAAACGATTATAGATAAAATATGGAATTTCTTTTCATCTGTTAAAGTTGGTGTGTGGCTAATTGTTATCACATTAACAGCATCTGCATTAGGGACGATTTTGCCTCAGGAAATGTACATACCTCCTGTCATGCCGGCTGCTGAATATTATCAAGACCAATATGGATGGATTGGAAAATTATATTATGATCTAGGATTCCATAACCTTTATAGCTCTTGGTGGTATTTATTGCTTATCGCTTCAATTGGAATATCACTCATTATTTGTAGTTTAGACCGAGTCATTCCGCTTTACCGTGCCTTAAAGGTCCAGCGCGTAACAAGACATGAAGGATTCTTAAAGCGTCAGCGTCTGTTTGGAAAATCTGAAGTGAAAAACCTTGAAGAATCCTATGAATCAGTTAAAGAAAAATTAAAAGCGAAACGGTACAATGTTCGTGAAGAAGATGGCAACATACTTGCTGAAAAAGGCCGTTTTTCAAGATGGGGCCCTTATGTTAACCATATTGGCTTAATTATTTTCCTAATTGGCGGGATGCTTCGCTTTGTCCCTGGGATGTATGTTGACAAAATTCTCTGGCTTCGGGAAGGGGAAACGAAAGTAATTCCGGAAACGAACGGAGAATATCACTTGAAGAACGATCGTTTTATTCTTGAAGTTTATGACAAAGATAAGGATAATGAGGTCTTTAGCGATGCGCTCGAAAGGACAGGAATGGTCGCTAAGAATTTCCAGTCTAATGTTACCCTATACAAAAGGAAAGGGGAGGCCATTGCTGGGGAAAAGCCTGAGCTTGAAAAGGTAAAGGATTACGAGATTCGTGTGAACGAACCTTTAAAGTTTGAAAACTTTGCCTTGTATCAGGTTGAATATAAACTTGATGAATTAAACAAAATGACTTTTGCGCTAGCAAATAAACAAACGAATGTAGAGTACGGAAATCTTACGGTTGATTTATTTGATCCACAAGATAAATATGATTTAGGAAATGGATATTCTGTTGAAGTTATGAGTTATTTCCCGGATTTTGAATTTGATAAGAGCGGGGAACCGATTACAAAGTCAAGAATTCCTAACAATCCTGCTTTCGTGTTTAACATGGTTACTCCAAATAAGCCGGAAGGGGAAGTCAGTTTTGTTGCCATTCGTCAGACGATTGAGCCATTTGGCGATAATGAATATAAAGTAGCATTTAAGGGTGTTGAAACGAAAAATGTTACTGCCTTAACGGTGCGAAAAGATTTAACGCTATGGATCATTGCTTTGGGTGGTTTGATTTTCATGATCGGTGTTGCACAGGGCTCATATTGGACTCATCGACGCATTTGGATTCGCCGTGTTGATGACGAGGTCTGGGTTGCAGGTCATACAAATAAAAACTGGCATGGACTGAAAAGAGAAATCGGGGCAGTCTTAGAGGATACTGGAATAAAAGAACCGGAAGATCAAACACAAACCGAAAAAACAGAAACCGAAAAAACAGCATGAGGAGGGAACCATTTAGGTGGCAAATTTAAGTGGTAATTTATTATATATAGCCTTTATTCTTTATATTTTTGCGACTGTGCTTTTCGCCGGCTCAATAAAGGATAAGAGGAATCAGAAGAAAGGGCCGAACAGATGGGCACAACTTGGTCTGATCGTAAGTATAATCGGCTTTATTGCTCATTTAGGCTATTTTATTACTCGTTGGATTGCAGCTGGACATGCCCCAGTTAGTAATATGTTTGAATTTATTACATTCTTTGGAATGTCTCTAGTTGGTGCATTTATCATTATCTATTATATTTACAAAACCCCTTTATTGGGATTATTTACGATGCCTGTTGCTTTGCTGCTTATTGCATATGCAAGCATGTTTCCGAGAGATATTTCCCCATTGATTCCTGCTTTGCAAAGTGATTGGCTTTATATTCACGTTACAACGACAGCAGTCGGTCAGGCAGTATTGTCGATCAGTTTTGTAGCAGGAATATTATATTTAGTGAAATCTGTCGATCAATCTAAATCTAGCAAACGTACTTTTTGGCTTGAAGCAGTCATGTTTGGATTAATCTGTACGCTTGGTTATATTATTATTTCAATCAGCTTCTCTGCAATGGATTACAAAGCTGAATTTAATTGGATCAATAAAGAAGAACAGAACGCTACATTTGAGTATACGATGCCTGCTTTAATAGGTCCTCATGAAGGAGAATTGGTTACTGCTGGAAAGTTTGAACCAATTATAGAAGTTCCGGCTATTATTAATGCCAAAAAACTGAACACAGTCATTTGGTCATTCGGAGCGGGTATTATTCTATATTTATTATTTAGGCTTGTACTTCGGAAACGTATTGCGGCTTCCCTTCAGCCGATTGTAAGGAAAATCAATCTTGATTTAGTCGATGAAATTGGGTATCGCTCTGTATTAATTGGATTTCCAATCTTCTCGCTAGGCGGTTTAGTTTTTGCAATGATCTGGGCGCAAATTGCGTGGACCCGCTTTTGGGGATGGGATCCGAAGGAAGTATGGGCACTTATTACATTCCTTTTCTATGCAGCCTTTCTTCATCTACGGTTATCTAAAGGCTGGCACGGTGAAAAATCCGCATGGCTTGCCGTTATCGGTTTTGTCATAATTATGTTTAATTTAGTGGCAGTAAACCTAGTAATTGCTGGTTTACATTCATATGCGGGATCTTAAATCGGGTCATCTTCTTTTTACAGATAAGTTCTTTAGTTAAAGCTAAAAGCCTTCACTTTGTGGAGGCTTATTTACAAAAGTTCTATTCATTAACGGAAATATAAAGGGGGAAATACGATTATGGAAAAGGACGTAAGAATTTTAGTCGTTGATGATGAGGAGAGAATTCGCCGTTTATTAAAAATGTATTTGGAAAGAGAAGACTTTATAATTGATGAAGCAGGAGATGGAAACGAGGCATTAGCGAAAGCTCTAGAAAATGATTATGATATCATCCTGCTTGATTTGATGATGCCAGGTAAAGATGGGATTGAAGTTTGTAAGGAATTAAGGGAACAGAAAGCTACACCTATTATCATGCTGACTGCAAAAGGTGAGGAAGTAAATAGAGTACAAGGCTTTGAAGCAGGAACGGATGATTATATTGTTAAGCCATTCAGCCCAAGAGAAGTAGTCTTACGTGTTAAAGCGCTATTGCGCCGAGCGTCCAAAACAACTTATTTACAAACGGAGGCAGCAGCGAAAGATATTATTGTCTTTTCACACTTAACGATTGATAACGATGCACATAGAGTGCTTGCAGATGGGAAAGAGGTAAGTCTGACACCGAAAGAATATGAATTACTCTATTTCCTTGCCAAATCACCTGATAAAGTCTTTGATCGTGAACAATTACTTAAAGAAGTATGGCATTATGAGTTTTTTGGGGACTTGCGAACGGTTGATACACATGTGAAGCGTTTGCGCGAAAAGCTAAATAAAGTTTCTGAACAGGCTGCAAAGATGATTGTAACTGTTTGGGGTGTAGGCTATAAGTTCGAGGTTATTAATGAATGATGCTCTGGCGAAGTGTTGTAGGTAAGCTTTGGTTTACAATTCTATTTCTTGTTTCTTTAGTACTATTTATTTTAACCATTATGCTATTAGAATTTTTTGAAAACTATCATATTAATGAAATGGAAAGAGGGCTTACGAATACTGCCCAAAAAATTTCCCGTATACTAGATGAACATGATCGAGATGTCGGCCTCGAGATATCTTGGGAATTAGTGGATGACGTAACTGAGGTAGTTATCGTAACAAATCCAAACGAATATTATTACTCACCGAATGAAAATCAAGGATTTAAACTTCCTATCACATATCTTACAGAGGATCCGGAGCTGGAAAAGGTTATTACGGAGCATAAAACAGTGAAGAAAATGTCTGCCTTTGATGTGGATGAGGAGAAAAACAACGACGATTCCCGGATATTAATAGTCGGCGTTCCACTTAAGGAACCTACTAGTAAAAATGGGGCTGTTTATATTTATCAATCGCTTGAGGTGATGGAGGAAACAACACGCACAACAACGAAATTTATCTTCCTTGCCGCGGGTGTTGCCATTATTTTGACGACCATTTTTGCGTTTTTCTTATCCACACGAATTACTGCTCCTCTTCGAAAAATGCGTGAAGCAGCATTTGAAGTAGCCAGAGGGAAGTTTGATACGAAGGTGCCTTTCCCGTCTCAGGATGAAATTGGCGAATTGGCTATTGCTTTTAATCAAATGGGGAAGCAGCTGAAATTTAATATGGATGCTCTTAAACAGGAAAAGGAACAGCTTACGAGTATTCTAAGTGGAATGGCTGACGGAGTGATCACATTTGATCGAGATGGAACGATTTTAATTACTAATCCTCCTGCTGACCGTTTTTTGCATAACTGGTATTACGAACAGGATACGGAGAATAAAGATACACAAGCAGTGCCATCTAAAGTAATGGAGCTCTTCCAGCTCGCAGTAAGTACAGAGAAGGAGCAGGTTGGTGAAATTTCTATTCAGGGCCGTTTCTGGGTCATGATCGTTAGTCCATTGTATAATGAAAAATATATTCGCGGTGCAGTTGCCGTTATTAGGGATATGACTGAAGAAAGACAGCTTGATAAGCTAAGACAGGATTTCATTGCAAATGTTTCACATGAGCTTAGAACACCGATTGCGATGATGCAGGGATATAGTGAAGCGATAGTTGATGATATTGCCAGTACGGATGAAGAAAAGAAAGAGATGGCAAGTGTTATTTACGATGAGTCATTAAGAATGGGCCGCTTAGTGAATGAGCTTTTAGATCTTGCAAGAATGGAAGCTGGTCATATCCAGCTTTCGATGGAGGAAATCGAGGTTAAACCCTTTCTGCAGAAAGTTGTCCGCAAGTTCCAAGGATTAGCAAAGGAAGAGGAAATACACCTTGATTTACAGCTTAGTGAACAGTCTGGGTGGTTAAGATTTGACCCGGATGGAATCGAGCAAGTATTAACGAACTTAATCGATAATGGAATTCGCCATACCCCAAATATGGGAAAGGTAATCGTGTCAGAGCGGAATGATGAACGTGGTCTTTATATAGAAGTGGAAGACTCCGGATCAGGAATTCCTGAAGAGGATTTGCCTTTCGTCTTTGAACGCTTCTATAAAGCAGATAAAGCTAGAACGAGAGGAAGATCTGGAACCGGTCTCGGACTTGCCATTGCAAAAAATATCATTCATGCACATAAAGGTCAAATATCTGTCCAGAGTAAAATTGGCCAAGGTACGACATTTTCTCTATTTATCCCTCGAAATATAGATTAATATAGAAAAAAATGCCGATTGTTCTTGATACACGGGAAACATTCAAATCGATTTAATTAAATATATGTTTTTCTGTTGGAAGGATTTATATAAAAATCCTTCCTTTTTTTATCAAATTAAAAGATAATAGGGCGTGAGGATTTGTTTTGAGGTTTGTAACCTTTTCTAGAGTTTTTACGACAAATAAATTAAACGGGGAGTGAAACGAATGGACTCCGTTTTTGATGAATTATATAGAAAATATCATCATGACGTTTTTCAATTTCTTTTTTATATGGTGAAAAACAGGGAACTTGCTGAAGACCTTGTTCAAGAGGTTTATATTAGAGTTCTAAAATCATATGAAAAATTTGAAGGAAAAAGCAGTGAAAAGACGTGGTTATTTTCCATTGCAAGAAATGTCGCAATTGATTCCTTCCGCAAACAAAAGGGTTGGAAGCAGCGGCTTCTAGAGAAATTCGATTGGTCTACACAACAAGTAAAAGATGAACACCCCATTCCAGAGGAAATTATTGTCCAGAATGAAGAAATTCAATCTATTTACAAATGCCTTGACCATTGTACAGTAGATCAAAGAATGGTCATTGTTATGAGATATATTCATGAACTTTCCATTACAGAGTCAGCTGAAGCTCTCGGATGGACAGAAAGTAAAGTAAAAACCACTCAGCATCGGGCGTTGAAGGTATTAAAGACTCATATGGACGAAATAAAAAGGAAGGAGGGAACCGCAGAAAATGAAAAAATTAGAATGGACTGAAGAACAGCTTGAAGATTTATTGGGCAAGATGCCAAAAATTAAGGATGATCGGGATTCAAGAGAAATCTATCATCATGTCGCAATCAAAATGCAAAAGCGAAAACAAAAAATGTGGATAATGCCTAGTATTGCAACAGCAGGGGCTTTCCTTCTATTTTTCATCCTAGTTCCCAACCTTTTCAATGGGCAAGGCTCTGAAGAGAAATCAATGGAATCAGCGGATAAATCCTCATCTGGATCCGAAATAATGATGGAAAAAAAGAGCCTGGATGATAATCAAGATCAGCCTGCAGCTTCAAAGGAAAATAAAGTCTCTATTGAAATGGCAAAACAGGAAGAAGAGAAACCCATGGGGATCACTTCGATTGAATTGGATGACGAGACAACGGCTGTATATGAGGATGATATGATTGATAAGGAAGTGCTAACATATGGTGTTCCAAATCAGGATGTATCATTTATTGTTCCTATTAGCCTCATTGTTCCTAAAGATGACCAAAAGTCAAAATTTGATTTATATATAGAGAATATGCCGAATTTGGCTGAAGAAAAATGGGGGTTATCGGAATATTACCCATTACAAGCAGATTTGAATTTTGATGAGGAAAATAAAACTTTGACATTAGATGTTCCAGCTGATCATTCATATGGCATGTCTTCGAATACGGAATGGTTATTAAACCAAGTTATGAATTATATAATGGCCTCCCTTGATATGACGAAAGTGAATCTAACGACTGAAGGAAACCCTGGAATTGGATTTAGCCATCTTGGGCAAATAGATGAGTTTGTATCGAAAGACCAGCCAAGCGATGATGCCTATTATTTTTATTTTCCAAGCAATGTTGAAACAAAGCCATTTATAGTTCCTTATAAATTCACTGAAAAACAGGGCACAATCCAAGAGGCTTTCTCATTAATGAGAAATAATCAGGCCGGGGAAAATTTGATCGCATCCATTCCTGAAACGATCCAATTTAAAACGGAAGAAAATCCGAAAGAAGGAAAACTGATTATTAAATTTGAAAAGGGATCACAATTAAATAATGATCAGTCAACCCTTCATACGATTGAAGCGATTTTATTAACGGCGAAAGAGTTTAATTATGAATTTGTTAAACTTGAAAATGCGAATATCGACAGAATTGGAATATTTGATCTTAATCAAGAGATTAAGGTCCCTGTTGCACCTAACAAGTTGATGATTTCCAATCAGGACTAGAGACGAGCCATTTGGCTCGTCTTTCTTTTTGGGGTCATAAAGTGTTGGCTAATAAAGTTCAATACGTTTGTCTGTTTTTCATGGATAGATTAATCAGATTTGCGCTGTTTGGTTCTAATCTAACTTCTGTTTACATACTGTGGATATTGGACAAAACTTATTAGCATTGACAGGAGGATAAAATGCGGGATTATTTAAGAAGATTTATGATTGCGGGAATTATGGGGATCTTTATTAGTTTATTATTTTTAGGGGGAACATTGTACAAGCTTTAAGGAGGAAAATACAACAAAAGTTTAATTCCTTCCCAATTTGTTAGTTTTCAAGTATAATAAAAACTGTAACAAATAAATACGGTCTATCTTCGGGGCAGGGTGAAATTCCCGACCGGCGGTGATGAGGTATTATCTCTAAGCCCGCGAGCCTTTATGGCTTAAGCTTATCATTTGGAAATAGCAATGAAAGATTGTCAATTGGCATCAATCATTCTAATACTAGGTGAACAGCCTTAAGCTTTGGCAGGATTTGGTGCGATTCCAAAGCCGACAGTACAGTCTGGATGGGAGAAGATGGAGGTTCTGCGGACGTTCAAAAATTGCAGGATTGATGAACGTTTATTTAGTGAGCCTTTTAAATCTCCCTCAAGTGTATCACTTGAGGGTTTTATTTATGATGGCTTCATGAACTGCTGAACCTTTCTTCTTTAGGAGAGATAGTCCTAAAAAGGAGAGAGGAACATGAAAAAATATTCTGTAAAAGCTTTAGTTTCGATTGGGATGTTAAGCAGTATATCATACGTATTAATGCTGCTAAACTTTCCGCTGCCGCCATTTCCACAATTTCTAATGATTGATTTTAGCGATATTCCTGCATTAATCGCTGCGTTAATCTTTGGTCCGCTGGCAGGCATCTTAGTTGAATTATTTAAAAATATTTTGGATTACTTTATGACAGGAAGTGCAACTGGTGTTCCAGTTGGTCATATTTCTAACTTTATTGCGGGCATCCTGTTCGTATTGCCAACCTATTATGTTTACAACAAATTAAAAACGAGAAAGGGCATGACATTTGGTTTAGTAATTGGGACGGCTATAATGGCTGTAATGATGAGTATTTTAAATTACTTCATCATCCTGCCTGCCTATACATTTTTCTTGAATATGCCAGCCATGTCTGCTCCAGAAATGCGTACGATGATCGTAACGGGCATTTTACCGTTTAATATTGTAAAAGGATTAATTATAACCATTGTGTTTATGCTAATTTTTGCACGTATGAGTACATGGATTAGCAAACAAGGTTCTTATAAAAGTGCGGCATAAGACGAAAAGCAACGGGCAACCGTTGCTTTTCGTCTCTTTCCAATCTTTTTCCAATTCAAAGAAAAAACTCCCCTTCATAATGAAAGGGAGTGTTATTCAAATCGAGACTTGATTGGTTCTATTCAAATTTAAGTGCGTCGCCATCAAATGATTCATCTGCAACTTTAATGGAATCAGTTGGGCAGCCTTCGAAAGCGTCCATCATATCATCAATTAATACATCCGGAATTTCAACAATTCCTTGGTTATCATCAAGAGTAACGAATGCAATGCCGTCGTCATCGTAATCATAAATATCTGGTGCAGCTGCTCCGCAAGCCCCACATGCGATGCATGTTTCCTTATCAACAATCGTAAACTTTGCCATGAAAAATTACCTCCCAAGATTATAACAAAATAATATGAACATTTTCCTTTGTGAAGATGGAAAGACATCCCTCATCCCTATTGTAAAACTGAATGGCAAACATTTCAATAGTAAAAGTATTGAGAATGCTTATCATAACAAGGTTCTCACAATAGTTAGAATTATAGAGGCTCATAATTTCTATTCATGTTAAGATATAGAAGATGATTATTTGTTAGTATGTCCAAAAAAGTATTATAAATGGTGTGATCATAATGAAGGATTCATATTTGAATTTGATAGTTTTATATTGTTTACACAAAATTGATGGACAGCGATCCATTTATTCAATCTTACATCTGCTGAAAGGGAAAAAATCAGCCCAAACGATTCAAGATGCTCATTTCTTCCAGTTAACGAACCTTTTCAATTCTTTTCCTTTACTTGAGCGAACAGATTTAGATCATCTTGTTAGTCAAATAAAGGACAGGGGGTTCATTAGACAAAGTTCCGAGCAAAGCTTTCGTCTTACAACAGCTGGTACGCAGTTTCTGACAGATTCTTTGACGAAGCAGCCCATTCCAAGCTTCTTAAACGGTTTAAAGTTCCATCAAGTTACCGAACTGTTTTGGGAAAGATTATCCCTCACGATACAGGTCATATCCTATTTAAAAAGCAGAGAAACAAAATATCTTCCAATCCAACGAAAAAAAGAGGTTCACTTCTGGGTAAAGAATTTTCTGCAGCAAACGTCCTTAAACAGAGACGAATTATGCCAGACCCTTTATAACGAGTTAGTTAAAATCCTTGAAGGAAATAAGGAGATCGATCCCTCTGTCCTCATCCTAAGACTGACTGGCAGCCAAATTATTGGTCTAACTCCTTTGCAGGCTGCTGAGAGGTTAAAAATGGAACTAGACGTATACCATATTCAATTTAGAAGCTTGATTCATTTTATGTTAGAATCTATCCAATTAAAACCAGAAAGTTTTACGCTTTTAAGCAAATTTATTTCGGATGAATCGCTGTTAGTTTCATTGACACAGACTGCCAGAAGGACGTACTCATTATTAAAGAGCGGCATGGGAATAAATGATATTGTTCAGAGTCGAAGGCTTAAGCGAAGCACAATAGAGGATCATATCGTTGAGATCGCCTTGAATAATAAGGGATTTGAAATAACTGCTTTCGTTAGCAAGGAAAAACAGCAATTGATTTTAGAAGCTGTTAAGACAAATTCCACTAAACAATTAAAGCAAATTCGTGAATTAGTTCCAAATGCAGATTATTTCGAAATACGCTTAACATTAGCTAGAGTAGGTGAAGAAAATGAAGCTTGAAAAATTATTACAGCATCATTTTAACTATACTGCATTTAGACCTGGTCAAAAGGAAGTTATTTCTTCTATACTGGATGGGAATCATACAATTGCCATGCTTCCTACCGGAATAGGGAAATCACTATGTTATCAATTGTCTGGCTATGCATTAAATGGACAAGTGATTATCATCTCACCACTCTTATCATTAATGCAGGATCAAGCCGAACAATTAATGATGAACGGGGAGAAAAGTGTCATTGCCTTTAATTCCTTTTTATCTGCTGAAGAAAAAAATCGTGCATTATCACAGTTAAATAAATTTAAATTTATTTTCCTATCCCCTGAGATGCTGCGTCAAGACCATGTCATAAAAAGGCTATGTCATTTAAATATTGCTTTATTTGTCATTGATGAGGCCCATTGCATTTCACAATGGGGGTATGATTTCCGACCTGACTATTTAAAGCTTGGCGAGGTTAGAGAAAGAATAGGAAACCCGCTGACATTAGCTTTAACTGCGACAGCTACACGAGGGGTTAAAGATGATATTATTGCGTCGCTATCATGGGAAAATTGGAAGGAATTTATATATTCTGTTGACCGCCCTAATATTTCGCTAACTGTTGAAACGATAAATTCCTTCCAAGAAAAAAAGGAAAGGGTTGCTGAGCTCGTCCATTCACTAAATGGTACTGGGATTATCTATTTTTCAAGCAAGAAAATGTGTGAACAAATGGCTGAATTCTTAAAGGAAAGCAGAGTTTCCAATGTTGCCGCCTACCATGGTGGAATGGAACAGGAGGCAAGAATATTAATTCAGCAGCAATTTATTCAAGGGCAATTAGATGTAATCTGTGCGACAAGTGCATTTGGCATGGGAATTAATAAGGATAATATCCGTTATATTATTCATTTTCATATGCCGCTTCAGCTTGAATCCTATTTGCAGGAAATCGGGAGAGCGGGAAGGGACGGAAGGAAGAGCCTTGCCGTTTTGCTGTATTCTCCTGGAGATGAACAGCTGCCCTACCAGCTTGCTGAAGGGGAGCTGCCAGCAGTAGAGCAAATTGATTGGCTTTTTAACTGGCTTAGAGTCAATCCGCATGCGTTAAAGCAATTGCCAGCATATGAGGAAGAAATCAGAAGAATTTCTGGGTTAACAGACATTCAATGGCGAATTACTCGGGATCTGCTTGAAGAAGTTAGGGAAGATCAATTAGGTCAATCTAGCACTGAAATAAAGTCATTTATTCAGGAGCGAATTCAGGTCAAAAGGAAAAAGATAGATGAAATGTTTGTTTGGACGCAATTAAATGAATGTCGCAGAAAAAATATCTTGAAGTATTTCGGGGAAGATAACAAAATAGAGGTAGAGGATTGCTGCGACCTGTGCGGAGTTAATTATTCAAAATTTTATTCCTCCATTGATAAAAAAGAGAAAACTGAGAGTGAATCTTCTTTTAATTGGAAAGACCAGTTGGGAGAAATACTTTTAAGCAGGCGAATGACATGAAAGATAAATATACAGGAATCATTAAAGGGTTATCCGATCGAGAACTGCTTTTTCATTTATATTTAACACAATTTATCTTGTTAGCCATTTCATTTATTTTAAGTTTGATATTATTTAATCGTCTTACTGATGTACTTCATCTTTTTAAGATTAATGATATGAATATTTTACTTATCGGGGGAACAGCTGGACTAGGAGTCGTACTTTTGGATGTAATTCTTATGAAGCTCCTGCCTCCCTCCTTTTACGATGATGGGGGATTAAATGAAAGAGTTTTTCGTAATCGGAGTGTTTTACATATTGCTTTAATTGCTGCAACCGTTGCTTTTTGTGAGGAATTATTATTCAGAGGCATCATTCAGACACATGTTGGACTTGTTTATTCCAGTCTAATTTTTGCGGTTGTCCATTACCGCTATTTATTTAATTGGTTCTTGTTCTTAAATGTTGTTGTCCTAAGCTTTTTTATCGGCTATATTTTTTTGATAACAAACAATTTATTCGTGACTATTTTTACACATTTTATTATTGATTTTTTACTGGGACTAATAATAAAATACCGTCATAATACAGGTTCCAACAGCGGGAACACAGGAAGGGATGTTTCATGAACAAAGAAGGCCCTTATAGGGATCAGGCTGAACGGCTTCGGAAAAAGGTTAATAGAAATTGGGAAAGTGATGAACCTAGCCTAGAAAAAGAAGAGTTGCCGCCGAGAAGCAGGCTTCACCGGGAAAAGAGAAAGAAAAATAAATGGAAGGTTAAATACCCTGTTATTCGCCTTCTGGCATTACTATTTATCTTGCTGCCGATTACAATTTTTAGTATGTATAACTATTTGCAGAAAAATGAAAATGGCGGAGCTGAAAAAGCAAGCACCCAAAACGGGTTTGAAACAATCGGATTTGAAGAGCAAGAAGAAAAAGAAGAAAAAGGAACAATTATTGAGGAAAGAGAAGAAGAGACGGGGAGCACCGAAGGCAAAGTTGAAATGGAGGAAAAGAAACCCTCTATCCCTGCCTCTGAAACTCCAGTAATTAGTAGTAATTCTGAAGATAAAGGTTCTGCAAAGCCTTCTGAAACGGATGAAAACGAACAAGTGAAGGAAAATCAGCAAACGGATCAAAAGGAAATGATTTATCATACAGTCAAACCTAATGAAAACATGTTCCGGATCGCATTGAAATATTATAATTCACAGGCAGGCATTGATATTATTAAAAAAGCAAATAATTTAAAAGATAATGAGATTCAAGCTGGACAAGTGTTGAAAATACCTAAATAATAGATTCCAAATCTCCCTATCATATAATGCTGTACAAGCTCATACATTAAGTAGAAAAGAGTGTTGGCAGGGTATATCGTTAGCCATTGTGAACGGAGGGGGATTATGGAAACATCTATAAAACAGCTTGATGATCGAACAGATCAAGCTACAAGGCAGATGCTTCAAAAAGTGGTTGAAAGGAAAAAGAAATTTGACACTTTTAAGCTTAGGCATTTAATTACAATGTGGGCAACAATGTTTTCGTCCTTCATTTATTTTTTTTATATTTATCATACGGTAATGAAGCCCTTCTCCTATTCATTTTCGGCCATGTTTTCGGTTTTTGTTAACCAGTCGGCTAATTTGTATTTACTTATATTCACAGTTGGACTATACGGCTTAATGAATTTATTAAAGGAGAAAAGAGAGAAGGCTGAGAAGGAGTACCATGCACTCAGATGCGAAATTATCGATAAGAGCAAAGATCTTTGGAAAAAGGAAGACGAGTGGAAAAACAGACATGTCGTTTATGAAATGATGAAGGCGAATTATGATATTAATTTGTATCATGAAAATAAATAAAGATAATGACTACCACAGCTTAAAAGCATGTGGTAGTTTTTTGTTTCTGAAACTTTGAATTATGTTTAAATTCTCTTAATCTATTTTGTCTTATGACATTTTGTGTTAAATTATAAGAAAATTTAAGCAACTGGTCCGGAAGGGATGTAAGTCTATGATGATTATATTTTTAGCTTTGTACAGGTGGCAGCATGCGTAAACTTAAACGGATAAAGCTGCAGCATAGAATCATTGTATTTATCGTTATTCTAATTTTTATCATTGTTATTCAAACGAGCGCCCTTTTTTATCATACTCTTTCCAGTACAATTGAAAATCAAATTGCAACGAGGGCATTGAATGTGTCCAAGACGGTCGCGTCAATGAAGGAAATTCGAGAAGCTTTTCAAACAGAGGAACCATGGAGGAAGGTACAGCCTATTGCAGAAAGAGTTAGAGTCGAAACGGGTGCTGAATATGTTGTAATCGGGGATAAACATGGCATCCGCCTCGCCCATCCTAGAATGGAAAGGATTGGGGAAAAAATGGTCGGAGGGGACAATGACCGAGCTCTCATATATGGTCAGTCGTATGTTTCCAAAGCCACAGGAACATTAGGACCTGCTCTGAGAGGAAAGTCTCCGATCCTAGATAATAATGGCGAAATTATTGGAATTGTATCTGTTGGTTTTCTTATGGAAGATATAGAAGATGTTATCAGTCATTACGATAATCCTATTGTTTGGATAGCATTGTCTGGACTAGTTATTGGTGTGCTTGGTTCCATTTATTTAGCCTATAGTATAAAGAAGCTTATATTTGGATTGGAGCCGGAAGAGATTGCCTCTTTATATAAAGAGCATCATGCTGTCATACAATCTGTCAGGGAAGGAATTATTGTTGTAAATAAGACAGGTACAATCATTCTTGCCAATCAGGCAGCTAATAATATTCTTTCATTGCCTGATGAAGTCTCCATTATTGGGAAGCCGCTTCTAGAAATAATACCTAATTCCCCTATGCTCGAAGTACTTGAAACTGGACAAGAACAATTGGACAAGCAGATGGATTTAAAAGGGAAAACGGTAATCGTCAATCGGCTGCCGGTTATTATTGGCAATGAAGTGATAGGGGTAGTTTCAAGCATCCGCCTGAAATCAGAGATTGACCAGCTAACAGAGGAACTTTCACAGGTGAAAAGGTATACAGATGCTCTACGTTCACAAACACATGAATTTAATAATCTCCTATACACGATTTCCGGTTTGATTCAATTAGAATCGTATGAGGAAGCGTTAGAACTGATTCATAAAGAAACATCAGATCATCAAGAAATGATCCAATTCGTAATGAACAAAATAAAAGATCCATGGCTTGGAGGAATCTTGATCGGATTTTTTAATCGCGCCAAGGAGCTGAAGATCAACTTTACACTTGATCAGGAAAGCAGATTGGACCAACTCCCTAAACATATTGAAAATAGCCACCTTGTTTCCATTCTCGGCAATCTTATAACGAATGCTTTTGAAGCAGTTGAGAAGAACGATGAAGAAAATAAAAAAGTAAGACTTTTTGTAATGAATATGGGCAGTGAACTGATAATCGAAGTAGAGGATTCAGGATCAGGAGTTAATGACCAGCTTGCTAGTCAAATATTTGTAAAAGGTTTTTCTACGAAAAAGGGATTGAAAAGGGGAAATGGCCTAGCCCTTGTGAAAGATCTTGTTGAGGAAATGGGCGGGAGCATAGCTTTTGAGAATGGCGATTTGAATGGAGTAGTATTTATTGTTGCCATACCGATAGTAAGGGGAGAAATAGGATGACTAAGCTTATTGAAGTGTTAATTGTGGAAGATGATGCAAGAATTGCGGAAATTCATCGGCGATTTACTGAGAAGATAGAAGGTTTTCAAGTAGTGTATACGGCTGCAAATGGAGAGCAAGCAATGGAATGGCTGGAGCTTATTCAACCCCAATTAGTCTTGTTAGATGTTTATTTGCCAGACATGAAAGGGACTGAGTTAGTGGAATTTATCCGTCAAGACTACCCAGATATTGATATTATCATGATCACTGCAGCTTCTGAAGTGCAAATCGTACGAAAAGCATTTCGCGGCGGGGTATTTGACTATATTGTTAAACCACTTACATTTGACCGCTTTAAAGAAAGTCTACTCCATTATAAATCGAAGCTTGAGAAATGGTCAGAGAAGGATCAGTTATCTCGAGAGGAAATTGAAAGGCTGTGGAATCGAGAGAATTCTAGTTTGCTAACGATTGAAGACGTTCCAAAGGGAATTGATCCACTGACATTAGAAAAAATCTTAAAATCTATTTCCGAAATGAACCAAAACGGAATGACCGCTGAAGAAGTGAGTAAAGTATCTGGGGTCAGCCGTTCAACTGCGAGACGGTATTTAGAGCATTTAATTTCTAAGAGGAGAATATACGCTGAATTGAGATATGGGAACGTAGGCAGACCTGAGCGGAGATACTTTATTGAATAGTGTGAATTTTATGAGCAAAATGAGTTTTATGGTGTTTATCCTTCTAATGGCCAAAAACTTTTAATATAAAATGTATTCTGATAATTTGTAGATAGCGCTTTCATTACATGCGTAAATAGAAGGGGGAAAGTTTTCTATGAAGAAATTCGGAACATTATTATTAACAGGAGCATTGGCATTAAGTCTTGCCGCGTGCAGTGGCGGAGGTACGAAGGAAGCCGGAACGAAGGACGCTGACGCTGGAAAAACCGCTTCTACCTATCCTGAAAAACCAATTGTGATTGTTGCGCCATCTGGTGCTGGGGGTGGCTGGGATTTAACAGCTCGTGCAACTGCGAAGGTCTTAGGCGAAACAAAGCTTGTAGACAAATCAATTACGGTTGAAAATAAGCCTGGCGGAGGCGGAGCAGTATTTTTAGCTGAATATGCTACGAAAGATAAAGACAATCAGTACAAGCTATTTATCAGTTCACCGCCAATATTAATTAACAATGACAAAAAAGAAGGAAATAGCCCATACGGATATAATGATACAACACCACTTGCCCAATTGACCCGCGACTACGGGGCGCTCGTTGTTAAAGAAGATTCGCCATTCACAGATCTTAAATCTGCTTTAGACGCAATTAAAGCTGATCCGACAAAAGTAACTCTGGCAGGAGGCTCGGCCCCTGGATCAATGGACCATCTAGTGGGAATTTTGCCAGCATTCAAATATGGCATTGATCCTAAATCTGTCAAATATGTTTCTTATGATGGCGGGGGAGAAGCGATTGCTGCATTATTAGGAGGAAATGCTGACATCATAGCCACTGATGCTTCCTCTGTTGGTGAGTACGTAAAAGCCGGTAAAGTTCGCGTGCTGGCAGTAAGTTCTACTGAACGTTTAGGAGGAGTTTTAGCTGAAGTGCCAACTTATAAAGAGGCAGGGGTTGATGCCGAATTTACCATCTGGCGCGGAATATTTGGTCCGAAAGAAATGTCTGAAGATGCGTTTGGCTACTGGGACGAAAAGTTAAAAGCAATGTCTGAAACAGAAGAGTGGAAATCAGAATTAGAGAAGAATGGCTGGGAAAGCGAATTTAAAAATGCGGATGATTTCAAAACTTTCCTTGATGAACAAGATAAATTGATTATTGAATTACTCACAGCCCTAGACATGCAAAAATAAACACCTGATGGAGGAGAAGAGAAATTCTCTTCTCCTCATTCGGTTTTGGAGGTATCAAGAATATGACACATTCATTTGATCGCTACGCCGGTATCATATTTTTGCTGCTAGGTGTCGGCTTTATAACTGAGAGTTTTAAGATATCAACAAGCGCTTATGGAAGCCAAGTTGGACCCAATATTTTTCCAATGGGTCTTGGAATTTTATTATCCATACTAAGTGCCCGCCTTATTTATGAATCGGTTAAAAAGAAACAAGTGAAAAAAGAAAAGGAAAAATTAGATTACAAAAGGTTTTTAATTATTTTAATCGCGGCCATTGCCTACTGTTTATTATTGGAAGTTGTCGGTTATGTCATTTCTACTTTTTTATTTTTATTAATTGGATTTCAGGCGATGGAAAAAGGCAGCTGGTTGAAAACAATCATTATTTCAGCATTGTTTTCCTACGGAGTTTACTACCTATATTCTGAATTATTAGAAGGTTCGCTTCCGGGATTTCCGTTAGGGGGGTTTTAGGTGGATACTCTACATTTTCTAGCAAATGGGTTTGAAATTGCCTTTCAATGGCAAAATCTTGTTTTCGCTTTTATAGGAGTTCTCATTGGTACAGCTGTAGGCGTCTTGCCGGGAATAGGGCCGATGAGTGGAGTAGCCTTATTGATTCCAGTAACCGCTACGATCACATCAGGACTTTCTCCTGAAGCAGCAGCAACAAGTTCAATCATTTTATTGGCAGGGGTTTATTATGGAGCCATGTATGGCGGCTCAACGACCTCCATATTAATCAATACTCCTGGGGAATCTTCATCTGTTGTTACAACACTCGACGGTTATCAGATGGCTAGACAGGGAAGAGCCGGCCCGGCACTTGCCATTGCAGCAATCGGATCGTTTGTCGCAGGGCTTATTGCACTTCTCGGTCTAATTCTACTTGCAGAACCACTTTCTAACGTTGCATTATCATTTGGCCCAGCTGAATATTTCTCACTTATGCTTCTTGGACTTTGTGCTGTAAGCGGCTTAGCGGGGAAAAGCATGACGAAGGCTTTGATCATGACTGTATTCGGCTTGCTGCTTGCCACGATCGGGATGGATAATGTTTCTGGAATTGCCCGGTTTACGTATAACATTCCAGTCCTTTATTCAGGGCTCGAGTTTTTAACGATTGCTGTTGGTTTATTTGCACTTGGCGAAGTGTTTAAGACAATCTTGGAAAAAGATAGCGACGATGATGGACCTACGAAGGTTGGCAAAGTGCTGCCGACGAAACAAGATCTTAAAGATAGTGCCGCTCCTATATTAAGAGGATCATTTCTCGGTTTCTTTATTGGGGTGCTGCCGGGAGCTGGGGCTACGCTTGCTTCGTTTTTCTCCTATTTAACGGAGAAAAGGATCAGCAAAAATCCCGAGAAGTTCGGAAAAGGGGCGATTGAAGGGGTTGCTGCTCCGGAATCTGCGAATAATGCTGCCTCTGGCGGAGCGATGATTCCTTTATTAACTTTAGGTATTCCAGGCTCCGGAACGACAGCAATCCTTATGGGTGCTTTAATTATGTATAATATCCAGCCAGGTCCATTGTTGTTCGAGGATCATCCGGAAGTGGCGTGGGGACTTATTGCCAGTATGTTAATCGGAAATATGATGCTATTAATCTTAAATTTGCCGCTCGTTAAAGTGTTTGCGAAAATTATCGAAACACCAAAGAGATTCTTGCTTCCGATTATCATTGCTATTTCATTTTTTGGTGTTTATGCCGTTCAGTATACTGAATTTGATTTACTGCTTCTCGTTGGTTGCGGTGTGGCTGGTTATTTTCTTACGAAAAATGATTTTCCTGTGGCTCCACTCGTGCTTGCACTAGTATTAGGACCAATGATTGAAAATAATATGCGCCGAGCTTTAACAACATCAAATGGTGATTTTTCAATCTTTGTAACGAAACCGCTGTCGTTGGCCTTTTTGATCGTTGCAGCATTATGGATGATCATTCCATTAGTATTAAAAATGAGAGGCAGAAATGTCATAATTAATGAAGAGGAATAAAAGGAGACATTAGTAGTAAATTATTGAATTTTCAAGCTGATGAAAAAGGACCCTAATCAAAGGGTCTTTTTTTTATCACAGAACTCTATTTAAGCTACTTAAAATATTCTCTTCTTCCCTTGTTCATCTTTCAGAATTTCAACTGCTTCCATAAATCTTTGCGAGTGGATGATTTCCCTTTCTCTTAAGAACCGAAGACCGTCATTTAATTCAACATCATCACTCATATTAATGATCCATTGGTATGTTGCCCGAGCCTTTTCTTCAGCAGCAATATCTTCATATAAATCTGCGATTGGATCCCCTTTAGCTTGAATATAAGTTGCTGTCCAAGGAACTCCCCCGGCATTTTCATAATATAGAGCATTATCATGGTTTGCATAATGAGCATCCAATCCTGCAGCTTTCATTTGTTCAGGAGTGGCATCCTTAGTCAACTTAAACACCATAGTGGCAATCATCTCTAAATGGGCAAATTCTTCAGTTCCTATATCGGTAAGCAGTCCGATAATTTTATCAGGTATCGAATATCGTTGATTTAAGTATCTTAATGCTGCAGAAAGTTCCCCATCTGCCCCGCCATATTGTTCGATTAAAAATTTTGCAAGTTTTGGATTACATGTACTTACTCGAACGGGATATTGTAGTTTTTTTTCATACACCCACATTAAATGCAGCTCCCTTCCGTTTTATCCTGAGACATGGCGCTCCGCTTTTTAAACTTGCCATGGCCAAGGTGTATCATCCCAGTTCCAAGGCTTTCCTGAATAGCTGTGGCCAAATTGCATAAGGGGACCAAATTGGCTTTCGAATAATTTGCTGATTTTTTTCCTTTCCCTTACATAATGGTTAAATTGATTAATGGCATCTTCATCTTCATTATGGGTATTAAGGTATAAACTGAGTTCAACTAAGACAAAGTCTACAGCCTGAAGCTGCTCTAATAACTGATAGTATTCAGCCGGCATCTGCTTCATGTTGACATCACTCCCTTGCCTTTTCATATGGACTATAATAAGGATCGTAGAAAGCCTTCCATAAGGTTCCTGCCCTTAACGCCTCCATTGGAGTAAATTGCGGGAGATTTGGCGGCTGGAAGCCCATATAAAGGTTCGGGGGAGTCGAAAACGTTTTTACGTGGATCGGTTCACAAGGGTCAAAAGGGCTGACATATGGGTGCCAGGATTTTCGAAGTGTAAACATGCTGTCCCTCCTTCATTGTGTGTCATTCCATCTTATGAGTAAAAGACTGCTTTCATGTTAAATAAAGGAAGGGTAATGAATCTTTCCTGTCGAATCCTTTAGTAGGTAAAATAATTCTCTGGGGTGATACGAATGTTTGTAAAAAGCGTGATGATTCCTAAATATTCTAGTTATACAATTGATCATGAATCAACAATAAAGGAAACCCTCGACAAATTAGAGGAGCATCAAATCGATGGATTGCCGGTATTAAATGGGGACAACTATGTCGGAATGATTACCAGATATGGGATCTATGAAAATTACTTTAAAGGCAAACAAACAAAGGAAGATTATTTACAGAATACGAGAGCAAAAGACATTGCTACACATCAAGATCAATACCTTAAAGGGAATGAGATCTTCGAAAAAACATTGCTTAGTTTAAAGGACTTTCCGTTATTGGCTGTTCTTGATGAGAAGCAAAAGTTTTTGGGGGTTGTAACGCGTTTTGATGTTCTTGCCCAGTTTCAATCTGCTTTCGGTATGAACAAACCAGGTGTAAGAATTGCGTTTACCGCTTCTGAAGCAGAAGGCAGATTGGCAAGATTATCTGAGATTGCCCGTCAATTTCATGAACAGATTATTTCCATCGTTACATTTGATGAAACAGATAAACTTATACGCAGAATTGTTATGAAAATAGAAAAGAAAGATAATATACAGAAATTCATTAAGAAGCTTGAAGAATCTGGTTTTAGGATTCTGAATGTTGATGAAGAGTAATAGCTGCCCAAATTGAATAATAAATCAAAGCAAGAAAGAATAATCCCTCTCATACAATTTTATGGGAGGGATTTTCTTGTTGCGTAAAACAGTTCAGCTTATAGGCGGCTTCATTTGTGGTTACCTTTTTATTGAGTGGTTTCCGATTAGTGTTCCGACAGGGCTGGCGGAAATTTTGGCAGCTTGCATCTTGAAGCCAGTTTCATTTTTTGCTTCCGCAGTTGTATTCATATTTGGCTTTTTGACAAATGCTGAGTTGATTTGTGAAGAAATCATCCAAACCGCTCAGTTATTTATGAACCGCAAGACAACGGTATTTAATTTATTGTTTTCTTTGTTTTTCCTCGCAGGCTTCACCATCTTATTCTTATTAGGGTTTTGGCAAACAGTTGTATTTTTCTGTTTTTCTATACTTTATGGTATTATTTCTATAGATTTCGAGGAACTTAAACTAGCAAAAGTATAGATAACAGATTGCTGGGAAGGAGCATTATGATTTTTACAATAGTCATCATTTTATTATTAATAGGGATAGGGTTTATTGCCTTTATGTATAGGGAGGCTAATGCCGATCGAGTCATTTTAAACCATCTGTCCTTTGAAGAATTTCCGGCAAGCTTTGGTGAAGTTAAGATTTTTTTCATTTCTGACATACATAAGAGAGTTGTCTCCGATCAAATTATTGAGGAAGTCCGTTTGTTGAAACCAAATATTACTATTATTGGCGGTGACTTAGTTGAAAAAGGAGTTCCGCTTCAAAGAGTGAAAGAAAATTTAACGAAACTAAAAACATTAGGCCCAGTTTATTTCGTTTGGGGCAATAATGATTACGAAGTGAATTTTCGCGAGCTAGATACGATATTTCTGGATTTCGGCGTTAAGGTTCTTGATAATACAGCAGTCTCCTTTGAATCTGAAGCAGGTGATGAATTCATATTGTTAGGTGTCGATGATATGAGTAAGAAACGCGATAGACTTGATCTCGCTTTACTTGATGCGGGACAAACAGGCTTTAAAGTATTAGTAAGCCACAGTCCCCAAATTATAAGTAAAATAAAAAAGGAGCATCAAATATCATTAGTGTTAAGCGGTCATACGCATGGAGGGCAAATACATATTTTGGGTTACAGTCCTTATGAAAAAGGGGGTATAAAAAAACGAAAGGAAACGACATTATTAATAAGTAATGGTTATGGAACGACTGCTTTGCCATTGAGATTAGGAGCAAAAGCAGAAACACATTTAATTTCATTAAAAAATGGGAAATATGATGCCTAAGCTTGTCTTCTTTGTATAAAAGTAAAGGAAAATTAAGCGCATAAGGTAAAAAACTTAGACGACTCACCAACCATTGTTTCTGTCATACACTAAATAAAAGAGTTAGTTCACGGCAGGGGGCAGTAACATGCGCTTAGAACGTTTAAATTATAACAAAATCAAAATATTTCTAACTCAAGATGATTTATCGGAAAGAGGGCTGACGAAAGAGGATATTTGGAAGGATTCGATGAAATGGCATCAGCTTTTCCATGATATGCTTGAAGAGGCAAGTGAAGAATTTGGGGTAGAAATACAAGGCTCTGTTGCAGTAGAGATATTCTCCATGCAGGCGCAAGGGATGATTATGATCGTAACGATGGAAGATCAGAATGATGAGGAGCTGCTTCAGGACGGCTTTATAGAAATGCAGGTTATTATGGATGGCAGCGAGGAATTATTCTTTGAACTGGACGACTTCGAAAACGTCATTCAGCTGGCTAGACGCCTTCATCTATTAAACATCACAAACACAAGCTTGTATGCTTACAAGAATCGTTATTATATTCATCTGAAAAACCAAAATTCGGACGATCATAATAAACTTATCGCTATCGCAGCGGAATATGGAAACCCAGCTATGATAAGTATACATGTGGTAGAAGAATATGGAACGAAAATTATGAAAGATCAGGCTGTTGAGAAACTTATACATTTCTTTTCGTAATTAGTAGGGAAGGGAGACCCTTTTCTCCCTTCCTAATAACGAATCTGCCGTTATTTAATGGCTGATTTTTCCTGAAAGTACCAATCGGAAAAACAGTTACATAAAATAATCAAAAAATGCGGAAAAATATTTCTACTTTTCTTGCATATATTAAACAAAGGTGTATACTATTGCATGGAAGCGAACAACAAATGATAGTGATTTCTAGGAGGTTTACTAATGGTAGCCAATCATGGTACTGATACTAAAAAAGAAGACAAGCTTGACGTATTAAAGTCAACGCAGACAGTTATTCATAAGGCTTTGGAAAAGCTAGGTTATTCTGATGAGGTGTTTGAATTATTAAAAGAACCTCTTCGAATGATGACAGTTAAAATCCCAGTCCGGATGGATGATGGAACAGTTAAAGTCTTTACCGGCTACCGGGCACAGCATAATGATGCGGTTGGGCCTACAAAAGGTGGAATTCGTTTCCATCCTGGTGTTACTGAAAAGGAAGTTAAAGCTCTATCAATTTGGATGAGTTTAAAATGCGGTATTGTTGATTTGCCATATGGCGGTGGTAAGGGCGGTATTATCTGTGACCCGCGTAATATGTCTTTCCGCGAATTAGAAGCTTTGAGCCGTGGATATGTACGTGCCATCAGCCAAATCGTTGGACCTACAAAAGACATTCCAGCACCAGATGTATTTACAAACTCGCAAATTATGGCATGGATGATGGACGAGTACAGCAGAATGGATGAATTTAATTCACCAGGTTTTATTACTGGAAAGCCATTAGTATTAGGCGGATCTCACGGCCGTGAGACTGCAACAGCTAAAGGGGTAACAATTTGTATTAGAGAAGCGGCTAAGAAGCGCGGCATTGAATTAGAAGGTGCTCGTGTCGTAGTTCAAGGCTTTGGTAATGCAGGAAGCTTCTTATCTAAGTTCCTTCATGACGCTGGTGCAAAAGTAATTGGTATTTCTGATGCATACGGTGCTTTACATGATCCTAATGGACTTGATATTGATTATTTATTAGACCGCCGCGATAGCTTCGGAACTGTAACTAATTTATTTAATGATACAATTACAAATAAAGAGCTTTTAGAATTAGACTGTGACATTTTAGTTCCAGCTGCAATTGAAAACCAAATTACGGATGAGAACGCCCATAACATTAAAGCGAAAATTGTAGTGGAAGCAGCAAACGGGCCAACTACATTAGAAGCTACACAAATTCTGACTGAGCGTGGAATTCTTCTCGTTCCTGACGTATTAGCGTCTGCAGGCGGTGTAACGGTTTCTTACTTCGAGTGGGTACAAAATAACCAAGGCTATTACTGGTCAGAAGAAGAAATTGCAGAAAAGCTTGAAAAGATTTTAGTTCAATCCTTTAATAATATTTACGAAACTTCACAATCCCGTCGTGTAGATATGCGTCTTGCTGCTTATATGGTTGGCGTGCGCAAAATGGCCGAGGCATCAAGATTCCGCGGCTGGGTGTAAGTCCTATTTGAATCTTAATGAAAAATCTCCTATCATATGTGATGGGAGATTTTTATTTATTGGAGGAGAACGAAAAATGAAAAGTGAAGAAGCAATTATTGTAGGGGGAGGTCCCTGTGGGTTAGCGGCTGCGATCTCTCTTCAGGAAATCGGGATGAAGCCGCTATTGATTGAAAAAGGAAATATCGTTAATGCGATTTACCGTTACCCAACACATCAAACCTTTTTTAGTACGAGTGAGAAACTGGAAATTGGCGACGTGCCATTTATTACAGTTGATTATAAACCAAGAAGAAATGAGGCATTAACCTATTACCGGGAAGTTGTAAAGCGGAAAAACATCCAAATAAATGCTTATGAAAAGGTTTTGTCAGTTACAAAACAAAATAAAAGCTTTTTAGTCATGACAGATAAGAATCAATACGTGACAAATAATGTCATTATTGCAACAGGCTATTATGATCATCCGAATTACATGAATGTACCTGGAGAAGATTTGCCTAAAGTATTTCATTATTTTAAAGAAGCCCATCCGTTTTTTGATAAAGATATCGTAGTTGTAGGCGGAAAAAACTCAAGTGTTGATGCTGCTTTAGAATTAGTGAAAGCAGGTGCAAGAGTTACGGTTATTTATCGGGGAAGCGAATATTCGCCAAGTGTCAAGCCATGGATCTTGCCTGAATTTGATTCCTTAATCCGCAATGGCGTAATCAAAATGGAATTCAATGCGCATGTGAAAGAAATTCTAAACGATAAAGTCATTTATACAGTAAATGAAGAAAGGTTTGAAGTAAAAAATGATTTTGTCTTTGCTATGACAGGCTATCATCCTGATCATCACTTTCTCCAAGCGATGGGCGTCCATATTGATTCCGAGACAGGGAGACCGGTATTTGACAGCGAGACAATGGAAACAAATGTGGAAGGGATATATATTGCTGGCGTCATTGCTGCCGGCAATAATACGAATGAAATTTTTATCGAAAATGGCCGGTTTCATGGGGATTTAATTGCCAAGTCGATCATTAATAAAGAATATTAATAAGTAAAAAAGAAATCGGCTTTTTCGCCGATTTCCTTTTGCGCTCACCATTAAACCATGAACATTTTTTCGATTTCTGTACGGCTATTTGTTGTTGCTAAGCCAACGAGCAGTTTGATTCGTGCCTTCTGACCATTTAAGCCATTGGAAAAAATGACGCCTAAATCTTTAAGGTTTTTCCCCCCGCCTTCATAGCTGTAAACGTCTTGCGCAATTCCATTAAAGCATCTCGATACGATGACAACTGAAATGTTCTTGTCGATTAGGGCTTTAATCCCATCTACTGTAGCAGGCGGTAAATTACCTTGACCTAATGCTTCAATCACTACACCGTGATAGTTTAAGTCACGGATGGCAAATAGCAGTGTTGAATCCATCCCTGCATGTGCCTTTATTAAGGCGACACGTGTCGATACGATATCGATGTCGTAAAATTCATTGTTCGTTGGCAGATGGTGGAAGAAAACACCTCTTTTAGTCACGATTCCAATCGGTCCATATTGAGGGCTTTGGAAGGTGGAAACATTGCTTGTATGGGTCTTCGTAACATTTTCTGCCGTATGTATCTCATCATTTAATACAACAAGAACTCCTTTATTTCGTGCCTCTTCACATGAAGCTACTTTAATAGATGAAATTAAATTGTATAGGCCGTCAGAGCCAATTTCATTACTTGATCTCATAGCACCTGTTACGACAATGGGCAGAGAAGTTTGAACTGTTAGCTGCAGGAAATAAGCAGTTTCCTCTAGTGTATCTGTACCATGTGTAATCACGACTCCAGAGATTTCTTTTTTCTCTAAATAGCGGTTAATTAGATCCTTCAGCATAAGCATTTCAACAGGAGTAATATGCGGAGAAGGAAGATGAAATGGCTCCTCAATGATAATGTCTGCAAGTGTAAGCAGTTCTTTCGTTTTTTCCGTAATCGGATTGCTTTCAGACGGCTTCACAGCCCCAGTAGATGCATCTTCACTCATTGAAATCGTTCCGCCAGTATGAATAACAAGAATTTTTTTCTTTTCCATACGAAAACCTCCAAGTTTACAAATATTTTAAACTAATTTAGTGTAAAAAGTGTATAATTGAATGAAAGTTTACTATTTAAGAGAATTAACATATTACTTATTCCAAAATTTGAAAATCAATTTTCATTCTTCCATCATCATGTTACGATAAAAGTAATGAATATGGGTACAAAAATTTCATTGCTAATGGTAAATTCAGCACCTTATTGGGGAAATGGACCTCATTAATTTATAGAAAAGAGGACAGTACATGCTTGGTATATTATCTGCGGGTATTGCCCCTGGGCTAGCACTATTAAGCTATTTTTATTTGAAAGATCAATATGGCTCTGAGCCGGTTTTTACAGTTTTTCGAACTTTTTTATTTGGCGCAATACTTGTGTTCCCTATTGCGTTTATTCAATATGTTCTGGAAAAAGAGTACAATATCCAATCAAGTCTTATAAATGCATTTCTTTCTTCAGGGATGCTGGAAGAATTTTTCAAATGGTTTATCCTGTTTTATGCTGTCTATCAGCATGTTGATTTTGATGAACCATATGATGGGATTGTGTATGGTGCATCTGTATCATTAGGATTTGCTTCGTTGGAAAACATTTTGTATCTTATTTCCTATGGCTTAGAGCATGCGATTGGCCGGGCGCTTCTGCCTGTTTCCAGTCATGCCTTATTTGGTGTTATTATGGGCTATTATATAGGAAAAGGGAAATTTTCGGCAACCTCTAAAGCGAAATGGATCATGCTTTCGTTCCTTTTTCCTGTTATTCTTCACGGTACTTACGACTTCATCCTTATTACCCAAGAAAATTGGCTGATCATTATGTTCCCATTCATGATATTTCTCTGGTGGTTTGGATTAAGAAAAGTTAAGAAAGCCCGCGAATTAAGCGCGAAACATATAGAGAACCAGCTAAACTTCTAAAAAAAACTCTTCATTTATAAATGGGGAGTTTTTTTTTATTCGTCAAAAAATAACAAGGAATTCGCATAAAAATCCAGCTACTACAAAATATAGAGATAATGTCATCAAGATTTACTTTGGAGGTACGATTCATGAAAAAGAACTTTTTGTTTACTAAAGTAATTCTTATTGTCTCACTTTGTATGATTGTAGTCCCTATGAGCGGGAACGAGCAGAAGGCAACAGCTTTTACGAATCAGGTCATTCAGCAAGGAGCTGTTGGAGATGATGTAATTGAATTACAGTCAAGACTGCAATACTTAGGATTTTACAACGGGAAGATCGATGGGGTATTTGGCTGGGGAACGTATTGGGCTTTAAGAAATTTTCAATATGAATTTGGACTTGAAATTGATGGGATGGCAGGAGCTGATACGAAAAACAAGCTCGTCAAGGCATCTAAATATAATCAGCAATTTGTAAAAGAGCAAATTTCCAAAGGGAATAAATTTACTCATTACGGGGGAGTAAATCTCGAATCGCAAAAAAATCCAGCAAAAACTACGCCTGCTCCTGCAAAGAATCAAACAGCGCAAAAGCCAACAGCAGCGAATATGCCTAACGGTTTTTCGCAAAATGATATTCAATTAATGGCAAATGCTGTTTATGGTGAAGCAAGAGGTGAGCCATATACAGGACAGGTGGCGGTAGCGGCTGTTATTTTGAACCGTGTTAACAGTGCTTCATTCCCGAATACCGTATCAGGCGTTATTTTTGAACCTGGAGCATTTACTGCTGTGGCAGATGGGCAGATTTGGCTTACTCCCAATGACAGGGCAAAAGAAGCGGTTATTGATGCTATTAATGGCTGGGATCCGACAGGACATGCCCTTTATTATTTTAATCCTGATACGGCAACGAGTGCATGGATTTGGACACGCCCGCAAATTAAGCGGATTGGAAAACATATTTTTTGCAAATAAAGAGGTGAGGAATATTGATTAGAGGAATTTTAATTGGCGTACTTACATTAGGTGTAGCTGGAACGGCATTTTGGGGCTACCAAGAGCATCGTGAAAAAAATGCGATCTTAATTAATGCGGAAAATAATTATCAGAATGCCTTTCACAGCCTAACCTATAATATAGACTTGCTGCATGATAAGATTGGGACAACATTAGCTATGAATACACGTAAATCTTTATCTCCGGCTTTGGCTGATGTTTGGAGGCTTACATCAGAAGCACATTCAAATGTAGGGCAGCTGCCGCTAACGCTATTGCCATTTAATAAGACAGAGGAGTTTCTTGCTAATATTGGTGATTTTAGTTACAGGACGGCTGTCAGGGATTTAGATAAGGAACCTTTAACTGATAAAGAATATGAGAGCCTTAAAAAATTATATTCCAATTCTGCCCAAATCCAGAAAGAGTTGCGTAAAGTGCAGCATTTAGTGCTCAAAAATAATCTTCGCTGGATGGATGTAGAGATGGCCATTGCGACCGGTAAAGAAACAGCAGACAATACGATTATTGACGGATTTAAAACGGTAGAAAAAACGGTAGAGGGATACGGCGAAACCGACCTTGGGCCAACAAACGTCAGTATAGAGAAGGAAGATAATAATTTTAAAAACTTAAAAGGCAAGGAGATTTCACAGCAGGATGCCATCAATATCGCAAGAAAATATTCCGGCTTTAATAATGATGTTGCCATTAGAGTGACTGAAAATGGGAAAGGTTCAGATTATGGATTTTTCAGTGTATCTATTTTGGATGAAAAAACAAAAAAAGAAGCCAACATGGATATCACCAAAAAAGGCGGATATCCGATCTGGTTTATTCTCTCAAGAGATATTACAAAACAAACATTAAGCTTGAATGAGGCAAGCAAACGAGCACTTAAATTTCTAAATGATAATGGATATAAGGATTTGGAGCTTTTTGAAAGTGCACAGTATAACCATACGGGAGTTTTTAACTTCGTTTCCAAGCAGGATGATATTAGAATTTATCCAGACTCCATTAAAATAAAGGTTGCATTAGATAATGGGAATGTTGTTGGATTTTCAGCAGGGAACTATTTGAAAAGCAACCGCATTAGAAATCTGCAGAAACCGGCTATTTCCCTAGAAGATGCCCGTTCTGATATAAATCCTCAAGTGAATGTCATGGAAAACAGGCTTGCCGTTATCGAAAATGATTTAGGGAAAGAGGTTCTCTGTTATGAGTTCCTTGGCACACTCGGCGACGATACGTACAGAATCTTTATTAATGCCGAAAATGGACATGAAGAACTTGTTGAAAAACTAAAAAATGCAGAACCCATTTATGAAGATGTTCTTTAAGGAAAGGCCTAAAGCCTTTCTTTTTTTGAATTAAAAGTCGATGTACAAACACTAGTATACATGTCATAATAAAATGACAAGATTATCCTATTGAAGGAAAATGGATAGAGAAAGTGTGGTCAGCATGATAAAAATTGGTGATGTACTTTTTTTGGAACCAAGGCATTCGCTGAGTGCTGAAAAGTACAAATGTAAGATTTTAGAAAAAGGGGACAATTCGGTTTATATTGATTATCCGACAAATATGAATACGAATAGAACCGTTTTTCTTATAGATGGTACACAATTAAAAGGAACGTTTATCTCAGGGGATGGGTCTGTTTTTCTATTTGAATGTGAGGTACTTAGAAAAGTCAAAGGGAATATTCCAATGATTATATTATCCTATCCAGGAGTTGAACATCTAGTCAAGATACAACGCCGGCAATTTGTCCGTATTGAGACTGGAGTAGATGTTGCTGTTCATCCGATCAAAGGGGAATTTGCTCCTTTTGTAACAGTAACAGATGATATAAGTGCTGGAGGGGCAGCGATCATAAATGACAAAAAAAGACCTTTGTCACAAAATATGATAATCGAGAGTTGGTTTGTTCTTCCGATGCAAAATGGGGAGACCCATTATTTAAAACTAAGAAGTAAAATTGTCAGGATCGTTGCCGTCAATGACTGGAAATCGCTTATCTCTCTTCAATTTATTGATATTTCACCGACTGATAGGCAAGTATTGCTTCGCTTTTGTTTTGACCGGCAGCTTGCTTATAAGAAAAAAGGGGTAGAAGTGTAAAGGATAGGAATAAAAAGTAAAAAATACTCGCATACTTTAAATATATTAGCTATGCGGGGAGAGCGTTATGAAATCGATTGAAAGAATTCTCATAAAAGTTGTGATTATACAGTTCTTATTCCTTTTCATCACCCAATTGTTTTTTCATAAATTTAATATTTTTCCTGAACTTAAACAGCTTACTCAATATGAAGGTGTTACGGACAATAACTTTACGGAATTCCTTGAAACATTCAGGGGGCAATGATAGCAGGTGCTTGCCTGCTATTTTTCTTTTTTATAAATGAGAATCAATATGATTGTAATCATAGTTTAATACGGTTATTTACGCCATCATATGATAAAATAAAATGGATGAGAAACATTACTAAATTGACTTTACCTTTTTCGAGTTAGATAACTGTCTAGCTTCAGCGCCTAGACCCGACGTACAGGACGTACTAGTGTCGACAATGCGACAGGACGTCGCGTTTTTGTCGACCTCGAGGTCACAAGCCAATCCTCCCAGAAAGGAAAGAACGCCTTTCCGGGAGGCTTGTCTTGTGCTTGTCGGGGGTGAGCGAGGCGCTTCCGCATTTCAAATTTCGGGAGGCACTATGAATAAAAAAATCTCTATTGCAATTGATGGACCTGCTGCTGCAGGAAAAAGCACTGTTGCAAAAATTACAGCTGAAAAACTTTCATATATTTATATCGACACTGGGGCTATGTATAGAGCTTTAACATATAAAGCGATAAATATGAAAATGGATTTAGAAGATGAACACGGTTTGTTGAATATTTTAAATGAGACAACCATTGAATTATTACCAGGTGAAAATGGTCAATACATATATTTAGATGGAAAAAATGTTTCAAATGAAATTAGATCTGCAGAGGTAACCAATTCCGTTTCGGTTGTTGCAAAACATAAACTCGTTAGGGAAGAAATGGTCGCCAGACAAAAAAGCTTTGGTGAAAACGGCGGTGTCGTCATGGATGGCAGGGACATTGGGACACATGTCCTGCCGAATGCAGAAGTAAAGATTTTCCTATTAGCATCTGTTGATGAACGTGCGATTCGCAGACATACTGAAAATATCCAGAAGGGCTTTCCATCTGATTTAGAGAAATTAAAAGAAGAAATTGCTACAAGAGATAAATTAGATTCAGAACGGGCAGTGGCGCCATTGAAAAAAGCAGCAGATGCAATCGAAATTGACACAACTTCCTTATCAATTGACCAAGTTGTTGAAAGAATCATGTTGCTTGCCTATGAAAGGATCGGATGATTGTGAATTTATACTCTTTTGCTAAATCAGTTGTTTATGGAATATTAAAGCCAATATACCGCTTTGAAGTGAGTGGAACAGAGCATTTCCCTAAAGAAGGCGGTGTTCTGCTCTGTTCCAATCATATTCATAATTTTGATCCGCCTGTAGTTGGTATCAATGCACCTAGGGCAGTCCACTTTATGGCAAAGGAAGAATTGTTCCGAGTGCCTATTTTAGGGAAGCTTCTTCCTGATTTAAATGCCTTTCCAGTTAAGAGGGGGATGAGTGATCGGGAAGCACTTAGAAAAGGGCTTGCGATTTTGAAAGAAGGCAAAGTTTTGGGCCTATTTCCTGAAGGAACAAGAAGTCAAACAGGAGAGTTGGGTCAAGGGCTTGCAGGAGCAGGTTTTTTTGCACTTCGTACCGATGCTGCTATTGTTCCGTGTGCGATTATAGGACCATATAAGTCTTTTAAAAGATTGAAAGTCGTTTACGGAAAGCCGATAGACATGGCTCCTTTACGTGAAAGGAAAGCTTCCGCTGAAGAGACGACTGAATTAATAATGGGTGAAATTCGCAAGCTGATAATGGAGAACAGATAAACCTTCTTACTTGACAAAAGATGTTGTTTGTAAGAAGTTAGTAAAAAGGCGAATTTTATTAATAGTAATAATTAGATATTGCGAAGGCGCTTCCGCCTTTCAAATAAGGAGGAATACATATGTCAGAAGAGATGAATCAAGTTGAAGTGAGAAATTTCGAAATTGGCGATAAGGTTTCCGGCCAAGTTACAAAGGTTGAAGAGAAGCAAGTAATTGTAAACATCAATGACAGCAAGCTTGATGGAATTATCCCTATTAGTGAATTATCAAGTCTTCATGTAGAGATAGCAAGCGATGCTGTTTCAGAAGGAGATCAGCTGGAGCTTGAAGTTTTAAAGGTAGAAGAGGATGCATTAATTCTATCAAAACGTAAAGTAGATGCTGAAAAGTCATGGGCTAATCTTGAAGAAAAATTTAATAACGGTGAAATTTTCGAAGCTGAAATTAAAGACGTTGTTAAAGGCGGTTTAGTCGTTGATCTTGGTGTCAGAGGATTTATCCCTGCTTCATTAGTTGAAGATTTCTTTGTTGAGGATTTCTCAGACTACAAAGGAAAAACAATGACATTCAAAATTGTAGAGCTTGAAAAAGATAAAAATCGATTAATTCTATCTCACCGTGCTGTTGTCGAGGAAGAAAAGGGTAAGCAGAAAAATCAAATCCTTGATTCTCTTGAACCAGGACGTGAATTAGAAGGAACAGTTCAAAGAATTACCGACTTTGGCGCTTTTGTTGATATTGGCGGCATTGACGGACTTGTTCATATATCCCAGCTTTCACACGAGCATGTTAGCAATCCTTCAGAAGTAGTAGCAGAAGGTCAAAAAGTTCAAGTTAAGATTTTAAGTGTTGATCGTGCAAGCGGACGCATTTCTTTATCCATTAAAGAAACTCAGCCAGGACCTTGGGTGAATATCGCTGAAAAAGCTCCAAAGGGAAGTGTACTTGACGGAGTAGTGAAAAGACTTGTTTCATACGGGGCGTTTGTGGAACTTTTCCCTGGTGTAGAAGGACTCGTTCATATTTCCCAAATTTCACATAAACATATTGCCACTCCGCATGAAGTGTTGAAGGAAGGTCAAGAAATTAAAGTGAAAGTTTTAGACGCAAATGAACAAGATCAGCGTTTATCTCTTAGCATTAAAGAGCTGCAAGAAAAAGAACCAGAATATGTAACTGATTATGAACTTCCAGAAGAATCAAAAGGATTTCAGCTAGGTGAAATGATTGGAGATCAATTAAAGAATTTAAAATGATAATGGTGATAAATGGTGTCTAGGGCAAAACGGAAATGGGATCATATTCAATTAGCTTTGACTACAGGGCAGAAAAGGCTATCAGGTTTTGAGGATATTACCTTTATTCACCAAAGTATGCCTCATACTTCATTAGAACAGGCAAATTTAAATGTAAAAATTGGCGAACTTTCTTTAAGTTCGCCAATTTTCATAAATGGGATGACAGGCGGCGGGGGTGAGCCGACATTCCAAATTAATCGTGAACTGGCAATGGCTGCAAAATCTTTGGGAATGGCAATGGCCGTCGGTTCGCAAATGTCTGCTCTTAAGGATCCTTCAGAAAGAAAATCTTATGAAGTCGTTCGAAAGGAAAATCCAGAAGGCATTATTTTTGGAAATCTTGGCAGTGAAGCAACAGTCGACCAAGCTAAAGCTGCCATTGACATGATTAATGCTGATGCATTGCAAATTCATTTAAATGTAGTTCAGGAGCTAACAATGCCTGAAGGGGACCGGGACTTCAGATCAGCCCTTCACCGTATAGAAGCAATTGTAAAGGCCGCTAATATACCCATCATCGTTAAAGAAGTTGGCTTTGGAATGAGTAGAGAAACGGTTCAAATGCTGCGTTCTATCGGAGTTTCGGCAGTCGATGTTGGAGGATTTGGCGGCACAAATTTCGCTAGAATCGAAAATGAACGGCGAAATAGAGAGTTATCCATTTTTAATGAATGGGGTATACCCACTGCCGTTTCCATTATTGAAGCGAAAGAAAACTCAAAAGATATATCTATTATCGGTTCTGGGGGAGTACAGACAAGTCTTGATATTGCAAAAGCAATAGCCCTTGGAGCTGAAGCTGTAGGAATGGCTGGCTTTGTTCTTAGTATCTTGATGAATAATGGCATAGAAGCATTAATAGAAGAGCTTGAAACTATACAGGATGAGATTAAGGTGATCATGACTGCATTAGGTGCAAGCAATGTAACAGAACTGCAGCAAGCCCCATTAATCATTTCAGGAAAAACCCATCATTGGTTAAATGAAAGAAACATTGATACAAAAAAATATAGCCAGCGAATAATCTCTAAATAATAAAAAGCTCTTGCGATGTAAAAATCAGCAAGAGCTTTTTATTTATAATTTATTATTATTTAATTCCCTAGCTTCCTCTGGGCTTTGCAATTTTGTAGCCCCATCATAGTGGAGTGCTTGGTCCCTGTCCGATTCAACTCTTCTGCTCTTCTTCAGTTTCTTTTCTTGTCGGTCTCTTCCCATTATTAAACACCTCCCTCTCTTTAACATGGACTAGCAAAAGTATTTTATTCAACGAAATATAGATGATAAAAAATGATTAAAGTGCATTTGAAAATGCCATAATGGTAGTGTTGGGAGGTGTCGAAATGGAAGGATTAACCTTTTATTGGCTGGCATGGTTTTTTTGGGTCATCGCAACCTTTTTTTTGAAAAAGGATAGCTTTATTAGGATTTGTTCCTCTTTATGGCTACTTGTACTTATTATTATTTCTCCATATTCTTTTTTCCTATTTAATTATGAGATCACATACGTAAGTATTCTATTTGCAGGCACCTTATTAGTAATAATCAGCAGATTCAAAAGATTAACAGCTGCCTATGTATTATTAAGCTCATTCATTGTCATGATTGCCTATGTTTGTTTCCATTTATTCGCATTATTTGACCCTGTATGGCTAATTTTCCCGCGAAAATGGATGCTGGCCTTGTTTATGATAGTATTAGCGATCGTTTTACATTCAAATAAAATGTATCGGTTAATTACCATTCTATTTGGTTCGATACAGGGCGAATTTCTTTATGCATACATCCTTAATAAATATTCATTTCCACATGTAATTGGTTCAAATGCTTATTTGGATGGGATTATGCTCTCAGCTGCTCTTCTTGGTGCTTGGTCATGCTTTGAATATCTGACTTCCTTCTATGAAAAACATATTAACCAAGTAGAAAAGGAAAAAGGAAAGCAAAAATTATCGTAAGGGTGAGATCAAGTTTTTAATTGCTAGTCAGGCACTGCTTTGATAAACTTATAAAGTTCGACCCTTCTCTGTACAGGAAAGGGTTTATTTAATAGGAAGAAAGGGTGATGTTCATGGCAAAGCCAGTGATTGCGATTGTCGGACGTCCAAACGTTGGAAAATCCACGATATTTAACAGAATTGTTGGAGAGCGTATATCTATTGTCGAAGATATTCCCGGAGTTACTAGGGATCGTATATACAGTTCAGCGGAATGGTTAAACCACGATTTTAATATAATTGACACAGGCGGTATTGATATTGGAGATGAGCCTTTTCTTGAGCAAATTCGCCAGCAGGCTGAAATTGCGATTGATGAGGCTGACGTCATCATTTTCTTAGCGAATGGCAGAGAAGGGGTTACCGCCGCGGATGAAGAAGTGGCAAAAATCCTTTATAAGGCAAAAAAGCCGGTCGTATTAGGCGTCAATAAAATTGATAATCCGGAAATGCGAGAGCAAATTTATGATTTCTATGCTCTTGGATTTGGGGAACCTTTTCCTATCTCCGGTTCACATGGATTGGGATTAGGAGATTTACTTGATGAGGCAGCGAAGCATTTTCCGAAATCTGGCCAAACAGACTATGATGATGATGTAATCAAATTCTCATTAATTGGCCGTCCTAATGTTGGGAAATCCTCACTTGTAAATGCTATTTTAGGTGAAGATCGAGTCATTGTCAGTAATATTGCCGGAACTACGAGAGATGCAATCGATTCACAGCTAACTTATAATGGAGACAAGTATGTCATCATTGACACAGCTGGAATGCGCAAAAAGGGTAAGGTGTATGAAACAACTGAAAAATATAGTGTTTTGCGTGCTTTAAGAGCGATTGAACGTTCTGACGTTGTTCTTGTTGTTTTAGACGGGGAAGAAGGAATTATCGAGCAGGATAAACGGATTGCAGGGTATGCACATGAAGCTGGACGTGCTGTAGTCATTGTCGTTAATAAGTGGGATGCTGTAGAAAAAGATGAGAAAACGATGAAGGAATTTGAACAAAAGATTCGCGAGCATTTCCTGTTTCTAGATTATGCACCGATCGTATTCCTTTCCGCAAAAACAAAAAAACGGATTCATACTCTTATCCCTATGATCAATACAGCAAGTGACAATCATGCATTACGTGTTGAAACGAGTGTTCTGAATGATGTCATTATGGATGCGGTTGCCATGAATCCAACACCGACCGATAAAGGAAGACGCTTGAGAATTTATTATACAACTCAAGTTGCGATTAAGCCGCCAACCTTTGTTGTTTTTGTCAATGAGCCTGAATTAATGCATTTTTCATATGAGCGCTTCTTAGAAAATAGAATTCGGGATGCTTTTGGATTCGAAGGAACACCGATCAAGATATTTTCAAGAGAGAGAAAGTAATAAAAAGCTCCAGCGCCTCGCTTAGGGGACTGTGGTTCCGTTAAACTTTGAGGGGATTGACTTTCCAGACCCCTAGGGAACTGGAGCTAGACAAATATGATTATAAGGCAGTGATTAAATGGAGCAAAGGGTTGAACGAGTAGCTGTTGTTGGAGCGGGAAGCTGGGGAACGGCTTTGGCTATGGTTCTGGCAGATAATGGCCATGAAGTTCGTCTTTGGGGTCATAAACTCCAGCAAATAAATGAAATTAATCAATTCCATACGAATAAAAAATATTTGCCAAAGGTAATTCTTCCAGAAGAAATTACCGGATATTTTGATTTAGAGGAAGCAATATCAGGAGTCCATTCAATTATTCTAGCTGTTCCGTCAAAAGCCATTCGTGAAACAGTCGGCAAGATTAACTCCATTTGCAAAGAGCCTATAACCATTGTTCATGTGAGCAAGGGAATTGAGCCAGACACTTTACTTCGTATTTCCGAAATGATTGAACAGGAAATATCGCCTGAAAACTTAGACAGTATCGTCGTTCTATCTGGTCCAAGTCATGCAGAAGAGGTTGTCTTGAGGCATCCGACAACAGTCACTGTTTCATCAAAGAACATGGATGCAGCTGAAAGAATTCAAGATTTATTTATTAATCAGAATTTCCGTGTTTATACAAATCCCGATATTATCGGAGTTGAAATTGGCGGAGCATTGAAAAACATCATTGCACTGGCAGCAGGTATTACAGATGGATTAGGGTATGGTGATAATGCAAAGGCAGCACTAATGACTAGAGGTTTAGCTGAAATTGCCCGTTTAGGGATGAAGATGGGTGCCAGTCCCCTTACATTTTCTGGCTTGACGGGAATTGGCGACTTAATTGCAACTTGTACAAGCGTTCACTCCCGAAACTGGAGAGCTGGGAATTTGCTTGGCAAGGGACATAATTTACAGGAAGTTCTCGATAATATGGGCATGGTAGTTGAAGGTGTAAGAACAACTAAAGCTGCCAAGCAGCTAGCGGAAAAATACGAAGTGAATATGCCAATTACTAATGTTCTTTATGACGTTCTTTTTAATGGTGTGAATGCAAAGAAGGCAGTAGATCTTTTGATGGCGCGAGGCAAAAAGGACGAAATGGATGATTTAACAAATTTTCTTGAATAAAATTAACATAATACATCCTAATATTTTTGAAATATAGGCATTCGAGGATGCGAGCGGGCTACTTTTTGCATACAATGCAACGAAGCAAACTGGTGAAATGAACAGGGTGTATGGGTTATTTAGTCTCATAAGCTTGAGTTAAAGAAATGCCCCTTTCTTTAACTCAGCTTTTTTTATGTACTTTCTTTTTCAAACAGACATGCTGTGTGTTATAATCATTTCGGAAAAAGGAGTTGAAGTCATGTCACCGTCATTAATGAAAATGTGGGTTTCTCTTGCATCAATGGGCTTTATGTTTATCTCATTATTAATGATTTATTTAAGCCGCTTTAAATTAGGTGGAATCTTAAAAGTTATAACTGCCATTATTGCTTATTTTTTAATGATAATATCAGGAATTATTATAGTCTTAGTCGTTTTCAGTGGGCCAACAAGTGATTAACAACATTATTATACATAGACTAAAGGGATGGATATAAATGAAAAAAGGTTTGCAGCTGCTCGGTTGTTTGCTGTTATTTATTCCGCTATTATCTGGATGCATGTATCCGAAAGGACAATTAGCACAAAATAAAATTCCTTATGAAGATCAGATAAAGGCTGTACAAACAGCTGTCAATTCTTATAAAGAAGCAAATAGCGGACTCCTGCCTATTAAAACAAAAGATGAATCAACCCCAATATATCAAAAGTACCCAATCGATTTCAAAAAGCTCACACCCCAATTTATGGCTGAGCCGCCCGGGAATGCGTACGAATCTGGCGGGGTTTTTCAATATGTTCTAATAGATGCAGAAACAGACCCTAAGGTAAAAATTTTCGATTTGCGAATGGCTGAAACGATTCGGGATATTAAACTAAGAATGAAATCACAGAAATACCCGCCTTATAAAGAACAGCTCGCAAAAAATGTTTTTACTTTAGATTTTACTAAGCTTGGCTATAAAGAAAGCCCGACAGCATTAAGCCCTTATAGTGGAAGAGAACTGCCATTTGTTATTACAGGTGATGCTGAAGTATACGTTGATTACACAAGTGATCTTCATGAGGCCATGAAGAATCAAGAGGTTTCATATAAACAAGGGGACGATGTAAGGGAAATCCTTACGAATGATTCTGCATTTGTTCCTGCTTATTCCTTACCGTATACAATTGATAAGGAAACAAAAAATCCAATCTTTTTAACGAAATAGGCATAACCCTTCTTCTGCAAAATATATTGTAGGAGAAGGGTTTTTTTACTGCTATTTTAACATTATATGTAAATGCATAAGCATAATAAGCGAAAAAAATGTTATCTCAAGGGGTAATTTTTAATAAAAACTGTCATAACGAGATAGGACAACATCATAAACATATAATGTCCAAACGTAATTGATAGGATAATATTATCCCACATATTCGGGAGGGGATCACTTGGAAAAGGTAGATATTTTTAAAGATATTGCTGAGAGGACTGGCGGCGATATCTATTTCGGAGTAGTAGGAGCTGTACGGACAGGCAAATCAACTTTCATAAAGAAATTTATGGAATTAGTTGTTTTGCCAAACATGAGTAATGAGGCTGACCGTGCTCGCACCCAGGATGAACTCCCTCAAAGTGCAGCCGGAAAGACAATAATGACAACAGAGCCTAAGTTTGTACCCAATCAGGCAGCTTCAGTCCATGTGGATGAAGGTCTGGACGTAAATATTCGATTAGTTGATTGTGTGGGTTATACGGTTCCTGGCGCTAAAGGGTATGAGGATGAAAATGGCCCAAGAATGATTAATACTCCTTGGTATGAAGAGCCAATTCCGTTCCATGAAGCGGCGGAAATTGGAACTAGAAAAGTCATTCAAGAGCATTCAACCATTGGGGTCGTAATTACGACTGATGGGACAATTGGAGAAATCCCTCGCAGCAATTATTTAGAGGCCGAGGAAAGAGTAATAAATGAATTAAAAGAGGTTGGAAAACCCTTCATTATGATTATTAATAGTGTTCAGCCTCATCATCCAAATACGGATTCTCTAAGAAATCAGCTTTCTGAAAAGTATGATATTCCAGTGCTCGCTATGAGTGTAGAGGGCATGAGAGAATCAGACGTATTAAATGTTATGCGTGAAGCCTTGTATGAGTTCCCAGTTCTTGAAGTCAATGTAAATCTTCCAAGCTGGGTGATGGTGCTTCGCGAAGACCATTGGTTAAGAGAAAGCTATCAGGAAGCTGTTAAAGAAACAGTTAAAGATATTAAGAGATTAAGGGATGTGGATAGGGTTGTCCATCAATTCAGTGACTTTGAATTTATTGATCGGGCAGGACTAGCAGGCATCGAAATGGGTCAAGGTGTAGCGGAAATTGACTTATATGCTCCAGACGACCTTTATGATGAAGTTTTAAAAGAGATTGTTGGGGTAGAAATTCGCGGCAAAGATCATTTATTAGAATTAATGCAAGATTTTGCCCATGCGAAAAGGGAATTTGATCAAATATCAGATGCACTGAAGATGGTTAAACAAACAGGCTACGGAATTGCCGCACCATCACTGGCCGACATGAGCCTTGATGAACCGGAAATCACACGCCATGGCTCACGGTTTGGGGTAAGACTTAAAGCGGTAGCTCCATCCATTCATATGATTAAGGTTGATGTTGAATCAGAGTTTTCTCCAATCATTGGAACAGAAAAGCAAAGTGAAGAACTCGTTCGCTATTTAATGCAGGATTTCGAGGATGATCCTTTATCAATCTGGAATTCCGATATTTTTGGCCGCAGCCTAAGCTCGATTGTAAGGGAAGGGATTCAGGCAAAGCTTTCAATGATGCCTGAAAATGCAAGATATAAATTAAAAGAGACACTAGAAAGAATTATTAATGAAGGATCAGGCGGTTTAATAGCCATTATTTTATAAGACTCCATTTGGGGTCTTTTTTGTTTTTACCCATATAAAATGACAAATAAACAAAAAAATAGGCGGTAAATGGGGCTAAAATGAAAACTTTCCCAATAAAACGTGAATTATTCTTGATAACACGAAATGATTGTGATAATCTTTTAACAGAATTACCGTTGTAACCGCCTAAACCCTTAGTAATAAAGGTTTTTTTGAAGAAATGGTTTGAAAACTTCATCAAATTAATTTATTATGAAGCATGTTAAACAAAAATTCGTTACAACGTTTAGAATTCCATAATTTTGTTTACAAATGTAAGTAAGAATGCTTAATAGGTCTATGTTTTAAGGCAAGACGCTTTTCAATTTTGGGAGGAGGTGAAACCATGAACAAGACAGAACTAATTAACGCAGTTGCTGAGAGCAGTGAACTTTCTAAAAAGGACGCTACGAAAGCAGTTGATGCAGTATTTGATGCAATCCTAGATGCTTTAAAAGCTGGTGATAAAGTACAATTAATTGGTTTCGGAAACTTTGAAGTTCGTGAGCGTGCTGCTCGTAAAGGACGCAACCCGCAAACTGGCGAAGAAATCGAAATCGCTGCAAGCAAAGTACCTGCATTCAAACCAGGTAAAGCATTGAAAGATGCTGTTAAATAAGTACATATAAGTGCTTAAACAAAGCCACAAGTAGAAAACCGCGAATCATTCGCGGTTTTTTTTATACCCACAACCCCGCTTCCGCATTTCTTTTTGCTTGTTATGAAAATAATATGCTAATATGGAAATATTGGAGTTTAAGAAAGTGAAGATTTTCTGAGGGGGAAGTTTGATGTCGAACGTAAATCGTGCGCAGATAGAGGATGCCGTACGTTTAATATTAGAAGCAGTCGGGGAAGACCCAAACCGTGAAGGATTATTAGATACACCAAAGCGAGTAGCAAAAATGTATGAAGAAGTGTTTGCTGGACTAAATCAGGACCCTAGAGAATACTTCGACACCATTTTCAGCGAAGAGCATGAAGAGTTGGTATTAGTAAAGGACATCCCTTTCTATTCCCTTTGTGAGCACCACCTTGTACCTTTTTACGGAAAAGCTCATGTTGCATATATTCCTAGAAATGGCCGTGTGGCAGGTTTAAGTAAATTGGCTCGGGCAGTGGAGGCAGTTGCGAAACGTCCACAGCTTCAGGAACGAATTACTTCTACAGTTGCGGATGCGATTTTAGAGAAGCTTGAGCCAAGTGGTGTTATGGTCGTAGTGGAAGCTGAACATATGTGCATGACAATGCGCGGAGTGAAAAAGCCGGGCTCCAAAACAGTTACAACGGCTGTTAGAGGCACTTTTTCAGAAGATGATAAATCACGTGCTGAAGTTTTATCTTTAATAAAGTTTTAATCCATTAAGCTAAGAATAAGAGTATTCATCTAGATGCTTAAATAATCGCTAAAAGGGTGTTAGTATGGAAAAGAAAAATCCCAATGGAAATGATTACATCGTTATAAAGGCAAAGGAAGACGGTGTCAATGTCATAGGTTTAACAAGAGGAACTGATACTAGATTTCATCATTCGGAAAAACTGGACCAAGGTGAAGTGATGATTGCTCAGTTCACAGAGCACACTTCCGCTATCAAAATAAGAGGAAGCGCGAAAATCCTGACATCCTACGGTGAGATAGAGAGCGAAGGGAAAAAATAACTTTGATCCATTTGCGGGCTTTTGTATGTAAGACTTTCGTTTTTCCGGAAAATCTCCTATTAAGGTATTCTAAGTTGTGATATAATTGTCCTGCCTTATGGATACACGTATGCGTAATAATTGAAAAAAGGTAAAAAATGATAATAACACACTGATGAAGAAAACTTAAGGAAAACAAGGGTGATCGCATGCTAGACATGAATGTGAAAATGGCAATTGTTAAGGAGCAGATCGAGAAAAAGATACGGCACCCTTATTTACTTAAATACATAGAATCTCCAAATATAGATGAAGATAAGCTATTACTCCTAATTACGGTTCTTGATCATGTTAATCTTCCAGAGGAAAGGCTAAGAAACTTTGCTATTACAACGATGCTGATTCAAGTTGCGCTTGATACACATGAATTGGTCACGAATGAAGAGCTTGATTCAAATCAACTAAAAGGCAGGCAGCTGACAGTTCTTGCCGGTGTGTATTACAGCGGATTATATTATAAAATCCTTTCTGAAATTGAGGATATCCCCTTGATCAAATCGCTTGCCACAGGTATTAAAGAAGTGAATGAAAATAAGATTTCTGTTTATCAAACAGCCGTTGAAGCAGTTGATATATTAATGGAAAGCGTCAAAAAAATTGAATCCTCATTATTTGAAAAGGTAATTGATTTACTGGAGGATCCGAATTGGAACGAATTTGCCTCTAACTTTTTATTTAGAAAAAGATTGTTGATGGAAAAGATGAGATTTTTACAAGGTGAGACATCGATCGTTTTTGAAGCACTGAAAAAATTATTACTTCCTAAAAATCAATATACCGTGCTGCGCACAGAACAGCAGCATTTATTGATTCACACTTGTGACAGATATCTCAATAGCTCAAAGCAATTAATTGATAAATATATGAGTAAACTCCCGGATCTGAATGAACCGATGAAGCAAAGAGCGTATGCAATTATTAGTCAGCATCAGCCCGCAGAAAATATATTTGTGGAGGAAGGTTAGAAGGCATGCAACAATCAAAAGAAGAGCGCGTCCATCATGTTTTTGAGAAGATCTATGACAATTATGACAAGATGAATTCCGTCATTAGCTTTCAGCAGCATTTAAGATGGCGTAAGGACACCATGAAACGCATGAATGTCCAAAAAGGTTCCAAAGCTTTAGACCTTTGCTGTGGAACTGCTGATTGGACGATTAGCTTGGCAGAAGCAGTAGGCTCTGATGGAGAAGTAGTGGGCCTTGATTTCAGCAAAAACATGCTGAAAATCGGTGAACAAAAGGTAAAAGAGCTAAATTTGCAGCAAATTAAGCTTATTCATGGCAATGCAATGGAACTGCCATTCCCTGATCACTCCTTTGATTATGTGACAATAGGCTTTGGACTTCGAAATGTACCGGATTATTTGCAAGTATTAAAGGAAATGCGCCGCGTGCTTAAGCCTGGTGGTATGGCTGTTTGCCTTGAAACATCCCAGCCAACGATGTTTGGATATAAACAAGCATATTATCTTTATTTCCGCTTTATCATGCCTATGTTCGGAAAAGTTTTTGCAAAAAGCTATAAAGAGTATTCATGGCTACAAGAATCAGCCCGCGATTTCCCTGGTATGAAGGAGCTTGCAAACATGTTCGAAAAAGCTGGTTTTGTAAACGTAACATATAAACCGTACAGCGGTGGAGTTGCTGCGGTACACATTGGAAGTAAAGAAAAATAAAACTTTTTTCTGAATGCTTTTTTCATAGGAATTAATGTCCGGACGGATTTAAATGAAAACAATTGTACGTCCTCTAATGTATGGAAGCTGCAGACAGGATTTTAAGCTGGGTGAGTATAGGAAATGAAGTTAAAAATGATGTATTCATTTCTAAATTCCGATTTAAAAAATATAGAGCAAGCACTCGAAGAGACAGTTCAAGCGGAGTCTCCTTTATTACACCAAGCATCCTTGCATTTATTAAAAGCTGGGGGAAAGAGAATCCGCCCCGTATTTGTTTTGCTTGCTGGCAAGTTTGGCGCCTATGACATAAACAAAATAAAAAATGTGGCTGTTGCTCTTGAGTTAATACACATGGCTTCCCTCGTTCATGATGATGTCATAGATGATGCAGAATTAAGACGGGGAAAGCCAACTATTAAAGCCAAATGGGATAATAAAGTCGCCATGTATACAGGGGACTATATTTTTGCTCGTGCTTTAGAACTGATTACAGATATTGAGAATCCATTTACTCATCAGATTTTGTCAGACACGTTAGTTGAACTTTGTATTGGTGAGATTGAACAGATTCAGGATAAATATAATTTTGAACAAAATATTCGCGATTACTTCCGAAGAATAAAGCGGAAGACAGCGATACTCATTGCTGTAAGCTGCCAGCTTGGGGCGATTGCGGCAGACGTTGATGAAAAGATCCACAAAAAGCTTTATCGTTTTGGATATTATGTTGGAATGTCCTATCAGATTATTGATGATGTCCTTGATTTTACAGGCACAGAAAAAGAACTTGGGAAACCAGCTGGAGATGACCTTCAACAAGGTAATATTACTTTACCGGTCTTTTTTGCCATGGAGAATCCAGAAATTCGAAAAGAAATTATTAAAGTTCGTGAATCAACAGAACGTAGTGATATTGAAAAGGTTATTTCGCTCATAAAGAACTCTGGCGCCATCGAAAGATCGCTTCAAGTCAGTGATTTATATTTAAACAAGGCTTTGGAAATATTAAATGAACTCCCGCAAAATCGAGCAAAGAAAACACTAATCGATATTGCGAAAGTGATCGGCAAAAGAAGATTTTAATCACGAGCAGATCGTTGTTTCCTCATTGACCTTGTATTATCTGCAAAACAATGTTAATATTTTCGTGGATTATCGTATTTGGATAGTTCACTATACATAGCTTTAGGAGTTGACAATTATGGAAAAAACATTTTTAATGGTTAAGCCTGACGGCGTTCAGCGTAATTTAATTGGTGAGATTGTTGCCCGTTTCGAGAAGAAGGGTTTTCAACTTGTTGGCGGTAAGCTAATGAGCATCTCTACTGAACTTGCTGAGCAGCATTACGGGGAGCACAAAGAGCGTCCTTTCTTCGGAGAGTTAGTAGATTTCATCACTTCAGGCCCTGTTTTCGCAATGGTTTGGGAAGGTGAAAATGTTATTGCAACAGCTCGTCAAATGATGGGAGCAACTAATCCGAAAGATTCAGCACCTGGCACGATCCGTGGTGAATTCGCAGCTACTGTAGGAAAAAATATTATTCACGGTTCTGATTCACCAGAGAGTGCAGAACGTGAAATTGGCTTATTCTTCAAACAAGAAGAGCTTGTAGAATATTCAAAGTTAATGAATGAGTGGATTAACTAATTGGAAGAAGTGCTCGCAAACATTGCGGGTGCTTTTTTTTATAATTCCTTTTTGAAACAAATTTTGGTCCTTTTTGTCAAAAATTCAGCTATACTTACTTTATATAAGAATAGAATGAATATATGTTTAGGGGAGAAGGGCAAATGTCTAGTGATTATCAAAGCTTTATTGTAAATATAAAAAAGAAAACAGGAATTGACCTATCTTTATATAAGGAAGCACAAATGAAAAGGAGACTCTTATCTCTTTATGAAAAAAAGGGATACAACACTTTTCAGGAGTTTTTTGAAGCCATTAGAAAAGATAATCAGCTATTAGATGAATTTTTGGATCGAATGACCATTAACGTTTCAGAATTTTACCGAAATTCAAAAAGGTGGGAAGTGTTAGAGAAAAAAATCCTTCCTAAATTGCTGGCCAATAATAGACGGTTAAAAATATGGAGTGCCGCGTGCTCCACTGGTGAAGAGCCTTACACGTTAGCCATGGTCCTGTCAAAATTTATGCCATTATGCCAAGTGCAAATATTGGCGACAGATATTGATGAAAATGTGATTGCAAGAGCAAAGGTCGGTACATATCCTGAAAGATCATTAAATGAAGTCCCAGAAGATATGAAGAAGAAATACTTTGTGAAGGACGGAAGCTTTTATCATGTGTTAGATGAAATCAAAAAAACTGTAACCTTTAGAAAGCAAAATTTGCTATCAGATCCATTTGGCGGACCATTTGACCTCATTGTGTGCCGAAATGTCCTGATCTATTTTACGGAAGAGGCGAAGGATGTACTCTATAATAAATTTAGCAGTGCTTTAAAAACAGATGGCATCTTTTTTGTAGGCAGCACTGAGCAGATTTTTAATCCTAATAAATATAGTTTTGAAACAGAGGATACGTTCTTCTACAGAAAAAAATAAAGATCAGAAGTCTGTTTGGATGCAGGCTTCTTTCTTTTAGAAATATAAGTCTTCATTAATGGCTCGCAAGTCTACATTAATATTGTTTTTTTGCAAAAAATTAAATGAATTTTCTATTTTTACTATTCATATTTTTGCCGATATGTTATATTGATACATAATTCTTTAATGAGTTGAAGGGGGAAAGAGCTTTGAGATATTTGACTTCAGGTGAATCACACGGGCCTCAGCTGACAGCTATTATTGAAGGGCTGCCTGCGGGGCTGCCTTTGCTTAGCGACGATATAAATATAGAATTAGCTAGACGCCAAAAAGGACATGGCAGAGGCAGAAGAATGCAAATTGAAAAGGATACAGTACAAATTACTGGGGGAGTTAGGCACGGCTACACTTTAGGATCTCCAGTAGCATTAGTCGTTGAAAATAATGATTGGAAGCACTGGACGAAAATCATGGGGCAAGAGCCTATCGCTCCAGAAGAAGAAGACGAGATCAAAAGAAAAATTACTCGTCCACGCCCCGGGCACGCTGATTTAAATGGTGCTCTAAAATATGGACATAGAGATATGAGAAATGTTCTTGAACGCTCTTCAGCAAGAGAAACGACTGTTAGGGTGGCTGCGGGTGCAGTAGCCAAAAAGCTATTAGCTGAGCTTGGCATTAATATTGCTTCACATGTTATCGAAATTGGCGGAATTAAATCTGCAGTCAGAGAATACGAAACGCTTGAAAAGCTCAAGGAGATTTCGGAAGACTCACCCGTTCGCTGTATTGATCCAAATGCAGCAGAGCAAATGATGAAAGCCATTGATGATGCAAAAGAGCAGGGTGATTCTATTGGCGGTATCGTTGAGGTGATTGTTGAAGGCATGCCTCCGGGAGTAGGCAGCTATGTTCATTATGATCGGAAGCTTGACTCTAAATTAGCAAGCGGGATTATGAGCATCAATGCCTTTAAAGGTGTAGAAATTGGCATCGGCTTCGAAGCGGCAAGTAAACCAGGCAGTGAGGTTCATGATGAAATTGCGTGGAGTGAGGAACAAGGCTATTATCGCAAAACGAATCGTTTAGGCGGCTTAGAAGGCGGAATGTCAACAGGCATGCCGATTGTAGTAAGGGGAGTTATGAAGCCTATTCCTACTTTATATAAACCACTTCAAAGTGTGGATATTGAAACGAAGGAGCCATTTGCAGCAAGCATTGAGAGATCTGACAGCTGTGCCGTTCCCGCAGCAGCAGTAGTGGCAGAGAATGTTGTAGCCTGGGAATTAGCAGCGGCAATCGTGAATCAATACTATTCAGATCGGTTCGAAACATTAAAGGAAATTATTGATCAGCAGAGAGCGTTTGCGAGGGACTTCTAATGGACGCCGTTACCATTGAAACGAATTCGAAAACATATCCTGTATATGTTGGCGCAGGAGTTACCAGGCAATTAAGCTCATTTATTCGAGATAAATTCCCTTCTTTAACAACGATTATGGTCATGACTGATGAAACGGTTGCTGAGCTTTATTTAGATGACATGAAAGCTGCCTTATCAAATTATAAGGCGGAATTTTGCATCGTTCCAAGCGGAGAAAAAGCGAAAACATTTGATGTATATTATCAGTCATTAAGTTTTGCATTGGAAAAAAGGCTGGACAGAAAATCAATCCTGATAGCTTTTGGCGGTGGAGCAATTGGAGACCTTGGAGGATTTGTAGCTTCTACATTCATGCGTGGAATCTCTTTTCTCCAAGTGCCAACGACAATATTAGCTCATGACAGCGCTGTAGGCGGAAAAGTGGCCATCAATCATCCATTGGGAAAAAATATGATTGGCGCTTTTTATCAGCCTGAAGCTGTATTCTATGACTTGCATTTTCTAAGATCTCTTTCGCCGCAAGAAAGACGATCTGGTTTTTCTGAAGTCATAAAGCATAGCTTAATTCATGATCCGGCCTTTTATGATTGGCTGTTCAATCATGTGAACTCACTAGAAGAGCTCAGCGGAGAGGATTTGCAATACGCTTTAGTTAAGGGGATTGAAATTAAGAACTATTTTGTTTCAAAGGATGAGAAAGAGTCTGGAATCCGTGCTTACTTAAATTTTGGCCATACGCTTGGCCATGCCATTGAAGCTGAAATGGGCTACGGCAAATGGACACATGGGGAATCCATATTGATTGGCATGCTATTTGCATTGCAATTGAGCAAAACAAAAACAGATCTATCCTTTAATATAGAGCCATTAAAAAATTGGCTCATTCGTCTTGGGTATGAGACCGAAATACCTAAACAATTGACAGTTCAAAATTTAATTGAGCGAATGAAACAAGATAAAAAGTCAATCGGTCAAAAAGTAAACTTTGTTCTATTAAAGGAAATCGGTAACCCCGAATTATTTGAGGTATCAGAAGCGGAATTAATCAAGCAGCTAGAATATTTTCTAGAATAAAGGAGGGGTTGCATGTGATACGTGGCGTAAGAGGAGCTACTACAATAAATGAAAACAATGAAATAGAAATAGTTGAGGCTACTGAGATTTTGCTAAGGAAGATGATTGAGGAAAATTCGATTGATGCAGAGATGGTTGCATCTGTCTTTATTTCGGTGACAGAAGATATCACAGCAGTATTCCCTGCCAAAGCAATGAGATTAATTGAGGGCTGGAAATATGTCCCTGTTATGTGTATGAGGGAAATTCCTGTCGAGTCCTCATTAGAAAAATGTATTCGTGTCATGATGCATGTGAATACAAATATTTCTCAAAAAGAAGTTACTCATATTTACTTAGGTGACGCCATTAAATTAAGACCTGATTTAAATGCTGCAGACTAAGATTAAAATTAATCATTTCGAATTGATTTATTATGACATTCAATAGAAAAGGTGATCTTTATGAAATGGAAAGAACAGTTGCTTCAATTATCCCCTTATCAGCCTGGGAAACCAATTGATGATGTAAAAAGACAATATGGTTTAGAGCAAATTGTTAAACTGGCATCTAATGAAAATCCGTTTGGATGCTCGGAAAATGTGAGTACAGCAATCAAAAGTTCAACTGCTTCATTTCCTTTATATCCAGATGGGAATGCAACCAATTTAAGAGAAAAGATTGCTGGTTATTTCGGACTAAGCCCGTCGCAATTTATTTTTGGCAATGGGGCCGATAACATTATCCAAATTATCTCAAGGGCTCTATTAAAACCAGGCTTAAATACAGTAATGGCTACACAAACCTTTTCGCAGTATAAGCATAACGCCATCATTGATGGAGCAGAGGTTAGGGAAGTTCCGCAAATTAACGGGGAGCATGATCTTGATGGAATGCTAGAGGCAATTGATGAGTCAACTTCAGTCGTGTGGGTTTGTAATCCAAATAATCCGACTGGCACTTATATAAGTGAAGATCGTTTAGTGTCATTCTTAGAGAAAGTTCCTAATGATATTCTTGTAGTGATTGATGAGGCTTATTTTGACTATGCTGTTGCTGAGGACTATGGCAGCTCTATACATTTACTTGATCGTTTTCCTAATATTATCGTCTTACGTACATTCTCGAAGGTTTATGGCCTAGCGAGCCTCCGTGTTGGATATGGAATTAGTCATTCAGAAATTATTAAAACATTGGAACCGGCCAGGGAACCATTCAATGTCAATACTATTGCCCAGGCCGCAGCGATAGCAGCTCTTGACGACAAAGAGTATGTTAATTTCTGTAAACAAAAAAACCGTGAAGGTCTGGAGCAATTTTATACATTTTGTGAGGAGAATGGTTTAAACTATTATCCTTCTCAAGCAAACTTTATATTAATTGATTTTAACAAGGACGGAAATGAAGTATTTCAATATTTACTCGAAAGAGGATATATTGTTCGTTCAGGACAGGCGTTAGGCTTCCCTACATGTGTGAGGGTGACGGTTGGTTCAAAGGAACAAAACGAAGGTGTTATTAACATAATGTCTGAACTATTAGCAGAAAAGACAATCGTCTCTTAAGAAAACAATTTTTTATTTAAATTCAGAGGCTGCTATAGCCTCTGAACCTATTTTCGCACTAATTTCGAACGTAAAGGTGGTGAGCCGCTTGAAAGGCCGTGTACTTATTATAGGTTTAGGATTAATTGGCGGATCCTTGGCATTATGCATAAAAAAGGCTCACAAGGATGCAGTTGTCATTGGATTCGATACAAATGAAGAGCAGACTAAGCTTGGAAGGATGCTTGGGGTGGTTGATGAAATCGCCATTTCAATCGAAGAAGCTGCAGAACATGCTGACCTGATTTTAATTGCTACTCCAGTAAAAGTAACCGAGAAGATATTTAAAATTCTAGAAGAGAATCCATTAAAGAATCAAGTGATTATTTCAGATGCAGGCAGTACGAAAAAGGAAATCGTTCAATTGGCTGGCGGTTTTAAGAAAAGGGGAATCACTTTTATTGGCGGGCATCCAATGGCTGGGTCACACAAGAGCGGTGTCACCGCTGCAAAATCGATCCTTTTTGAAAACGCCTTTTATATTTTAACTCCAGAAGATCATATTTCAGACAGTAAACTGCAGGAACTGCAAAATTGGCTTTCTGGGACAAAAGCAAGGTTCATTTCATTATCCCCACAGGAACATGATTATTTAACAGGTGTTATTAGTCATTTTCCCCATATTATTGCAGCCTCGCTCGTTCATCAAGCTGAGAAAACAAGTGCGAAGCAAAAGCTCGTACCAAGTCTGGCAGCGGGAGGCTTTCGAGATGTGACAAGGATCGCATCTAGCAGTCCTGAAATGTGGAGAGACATTTTATTACATAATAAAGAGGTTATGCTGCATCTGCTTGATGATTGGCAAAATGAAATGCAGAAGGTATCTAACATGCTAGCCGAAGAAAATGAACATGAGATTTATAATTATTTTCATCGTGCTAAGCAATTTCGTGATGAATTGCCGCAAAAAGAAAAAGGAGCCATCCCCTCTTTTTACGATCTGTTTGTTGATGTCCCTGACTATCCAGGTGTGATCTCTGAGATTACAGGTTATTTAGCAAAAGAGGATATCAGCATTACCAATATTCGTATCTTGGAAACACGAGTGGATATTAATGGAATTCTAGTGATTAGTTTTCAAACGGAAGAAGATCGTGCGCGTGCAGAGATTTGTATTCATAATTACACTAATTTTGAAACCTCTGTAGGAATTTAAGTTTGTTGTGAAGAAGTGGAAGGAAAAAGCATGTATAAGGGGTGTTTTTTTTGAAGCCAATTAAATTAAAGACCAATATTCCTTCATTAAGGGGAACTATCCATATTCCAGGTGATAAATCAATCTCCCACCGATCCATCATGTTTGGGGCTATTGCTGAAGGGAAAACAACCGTTACAAACTTTTTGCTCGGGGAGGATTGTTTAAGTACAATCGCCTGCTTTAAGAAATTAGGGATATCCATTGAGCAACTTGAGGATAAAGTCGTCATCGAAGGAAACGGCATTGCTGGGCTTAAGGAACCTTCTGAAATATTAGATGTCGGAAATTCAGGAACTACGATTCGTTTATTGTTAGGAATTCTTGCTGGCCGCCCTTTTCATTCTGTATTAGTTGGAGACGAATCGATTGGAAAAAGACCGATGACTAGGGTGACAAAGCCATTACAAACGATGGGAGCAGTCATACAGGGCAGAAAGAATGGTGAATATACACCTATTTCTATTTCAGGCGGCTCGTTAAAACCGATGGAATATTCATTACCTGTTGCAAGTGCCCAAGTGAAGTCTTCTCTGTTGTTTGCGGGATTACAGGCTAATGGGACTACAACTCTCATAGAGCCAGTAAAAACAAGGGACCATACGGAAAGAATGATAAATAAGTTTGGCGGCTCGATTGAAGTGGATGAACGTACAGTTCGCATTAAGGGTGGTCAGAAGCTTACAGGAACTGATATACATGTTCCAGGCGACATTTCATCTGCGGCTTTCTTCCTCGTTGCAGGGGCTATTGTGCCTAATAGCAGTATAACATTAAAAAATGTTGGTCTAAATCCGACAAGAACGGGAATTATTGATGTTTTGAAGGCAATGGGCGCTGATATGACCATTGTTCCTTATGAAGACGATACATTTGAACCATGTGGAGATATTACGATTAAAACATCGACTCTAAAAGGAATTACGATTGAAGGCGACCTAATTCCGAGACTGATTGATGAAATCCCTATTATCGCTCTTCTAGCATCGCAAGCTGAAGGTGAAACGGTTATTAAAGATGCTGAGGAATTAAAGGTGAAAGAGACAAATCGTATAGATACAGTAGTAAATGAGCTTACAAAGCTTGGAGTAGATATTGAGGCAACAGAGGATGGAATGATTATTAAAGGCAGTTCTGAATTGAACGGTGGCGGAACCGTTTCAAGTTATGGCGATCATAGAATAGGGATGATGCTTGCCATCGCCGCCGCTCTATGCAAGGAAGAGGTATTCCTTGAAAATGAAGAATCCATTTATATTTCCTATCCTTCATTTTTTACACATTTAGAAATTCTTAGTAAGTAAAATACTATTTAGGGGCTGCATATCAGCCTCTTTTTGTTTTGTTACAAATATTAAATCAGGAATAACTTCTAAATAACTAATCATAAAAATCAATATTTTTCATAGCTTGTCATAAGACAGTAAAAAGGGTGGTTTTATGACATATATCATTGAAAACGCCAATATTCTTAAGGACCAGACATTAACGAAAGCCTCACTTCTAATTGAAAACGGATTGATCGTATCAATTAAACAAGACTTTAAAAGGTATAAGTATATAAAAATGAATGCTGAACCATTTATCATGACCCCCACTTCAATCTTCTTTAAAAAGGATTTTCCGTTAGAAAAATCTTTTCAGGAAATGAAAGAATTTTATCGGGAAGAATTTATCCTTGAAGGATGCACGACATTCATAACTGTGGCACCTGTAAAGCATGAATATGAATTATCAGCTGCCATAAAACGATTAAAAATACAGCTGCTAAACAGCCCAATTGATTTTATTATAGGTGTTCGGATTCCAATCCGGCTTTTAACCCCAGCCTTTTTAAGAAAGTGTAAGCGAGAAAAGGTGCCTGCTGTCTTTGTTGACATCAATCAAGTGGACGAGCTTTACGATTTGCCTTGGGGATGGCTGCGGGAGGCTATGTTTCCTTATAATAGCCCTCTAATACCAATATTTACGAATAGCAATAAACAGGCTGCAAATGAATGGTCAAGGCTCATGAAAGAAGAGAAAATCCCGTTTGTACAGGAGGAATTACAAGAAGGTCAGCCCATTCCAAATGACGTTTTATGTAAGATGGGGATTTATCCATTCAAGGCAAGCATTTACCAAGGGTGCGAATTGTCTTATAATTTTTATTTGCAAAGCAGAGAAATTCGAAAAATTGAAGAATCTGAACTATTTCATTATCATAGAGATAAGTTAGTTATTACAGTTCAAAATGGTGTTGTTATCCGTTCTGGCAATGATGTTGTTTATAGGCCTGGATATGGCAAGCATGTTAAAATAAAGACACCATCATTTTTTAAGATTGACGTATAGACGTGAAAGGAAATTATTATGGAGAAAATAAATGAAATCATTAAAATGCTTGAAAACGGCCAACATGAAGAAGCGTTGAGCCATTATCGGAGAATTTTATTAAATGGATCTCATGAAGAAAGATTTCTTCTGGGTGAAGAATTACTTCACTACGGGTTTCTGGTGGAGGCAAAAAAATTATTCGAAAGACTGCTTGAATCTTATCCGGAAGAAGGAGAATTGCTAGTCCTTTTAGCAGAAACTCATATTGATCTTGGAGAAGAGGACGAAGCCATCCTTGTTTTAGAGAAGGTACAAGAAGAAGATCCAAGTTTCCCGCAATCGCTGTTGCTGCTCGCAGATCTTTATCAAATGGAAGGTTTATATGAGGTGAGTGAACAAAAACTGTTAAAAGCCAAGTCCATTTTGCCTAATGAGGTAATCGTTGATTTTGCCCTTGGTGAACTCTACGGAGAACAAGGCAGATTTCTCGAAGCTGCGAAAATTTATAGGCATGTCCTTCAAACAGATGAAATCATCGCAGGTGTGAATGTTAATCAGAGGTTAGCAGAGGTTCTTAGCGTAGGAGGAGCATTCGAAGAGGCATTGCCTTACTTCGAAAAAGCAATGGAGGACAAATTAGAAATTAATACTCTGTTTAGCTATGCATTTACTGCATTGCAAGCAGGATATAATAGAACAGCAATCGAAAAGTTCAATGAATTAAAGGAGCTTGATCCAGAATACCATTCCTTATATATCAATCTTTCAAAGGCTTACGAGCGTGAAGAGGAATTGGAAAACAGCTTTCATGTGATTAAGATGGGAATTCAATATGACGAATATAATAAAGAGCTTTATTTATATGGCGGCAAGCTTGCGCTAAAGTTAGGCAATGAACAGGAAGCGGAAAATTTATTAAGAGAGGCACTTGCACTTGATCCAGAATTTATTGAAGCAGGGGCCAGTTTAATAAAGCTTTTTCTTAGGCAGGAAAGATATCAAGATGTTTTGGAAATTACGGAATTGTTAAGTGATTTTGCGGAAGAGGAACCGCAGTTTGTTTGGGATTCAGCCTTGGCCCATCATCAGCTTGAAGAATATTCATTGGCATTAAACAAATACAATCGTGCATATACTTTCTTAAAGGATGAGCCGGAATTTCTAATAGATTACGGAAATTTTTTAATTGAAGAAGGAAAAAACACTGAAGCTGCCGAAGTTTTTAGTAAATTAGTAAAACTTGAGCCAGGTGTCATTGAATATCAGGAAATACTGCAAAGACTCTTGGATCAATGATAAAAGTGAAATGGGCTTATTAATTTTGCAAATAGCAGAGGAGGGAATCGAATATGTCAGCCCCTGTATCTGTCAACGAGAAGAAAGATTTTATTCGCTGGTTTCTGAACCATTATCAATTAAAGAGACGGGAATGTGTATGGATTCTTAACTATTTAATGAGCCATGATCAGTTAATGGAAAAAGTTCATTTTGTTGATCACGCACAGTATTGTCCTAAAGGATTAATCATGTCAACTCATTGTGTAGATGAAGTCCCATTTCGTTTCTACAAGGAAAATGTCATGACGACTGATGCAGAGAAATCTTTTCACGACATCCGGCTTAATCGTGAGGAGGATATCTTTATTCAGTTAAATTTCCACGCTTCCAATAAAGCGCATCAATATGCAGCTGTTTTGGAGGAAAACCCGTTTTTGCCAAATAAAATGGAAATTAGTGAAAAAGATAAAATGGTTGCTGAAAAGTTTCTTAGTGACAGCATAAAGAAATTTCAAAGAGAGACCCTTCTTAGGCAAATTGATGAAGCTCTGGACAGTCAAGACGAATCCGCATTCATCCAATTAACTGAAAAACTAAAAAGATTAAAGTCTTAATCCTAGGCTTGCTATTATTAGCAAGCTTTATTTTTTTATCTAGCTACAGCGCCTACCCCCTCGAGGTCACAAGCCAAGCCTCCCAGAAAGGTAAAGTTCAACCTTTCCGGGAGGCTTGTCTTGTGCTTGTCGGGGGTGGGCAAGGCGCTTCCACTTTTATTTTTGTCGCTTTTTCGTAATAGTGGTAAGATAAATAGGATAAATTAGATACATGGAGTGAGTTGGATGAAGTGGATTTCTCAGGATATTGAAAAGTTTCTTCAATCAAAGGAGTATGTGGATACAGCGGTATTGCCGTTGCTTCCTGTTTCCCTCGGCAATGATATGAAACAATCAGCTTCGATGAGTGAGTTTATTTCCCTGCTTAGTGTTCAGCTAGAGAGACAGTTTAGGGGAAGAGTTATGATGCTGCCAGGATTTTCTTATCTTAAATCAGCAACATTGGACAAGCATAACGAGGATATAAGGGTTTGGGAAGATGAATTGTTTGCAAATGGTTTTAGGCATGTTTTTCATGTCACCTCTGACAGCAGCTGGAAGGGGATTGAAGATCGGCTAAATGGAAGTTTAATTTGGCTTCCGTCCATTCCACTTGAGCATTTGGAAGAGCGGAATCGAATTTCTATACTTGAGGATCAAGTTAAACAGCTACTAACTCTGTTTATGCAAAAATGGGAAAATGGAGAAAGTCGCTAAGAATGATTAAAAAACGTAATTATTTTTAAATAATTTAAATCTGTCACAGAGTCTACATGTTTTTACCAAAGGATTATATTGACCTTCAAAGAAGATTGATATATCATGGTTATGTCCTAGTTTTATATTGTGTTGAATTTTGTCCGTTGGACTTGACTTCATAATAGAGGGGGGAAAAGTATGAGCAAAAATCGTGTATCAAGACGTCAATTCCTTAGCTATACTCTAACTGGTGTAGGCGGTTTCATGGCTGCAGGTATGTTAATGCCTATGGTTCGTTTTGCGATTGATCCAGTATTGCAAGCAAAAGCTGAAGGTGATTTCATTCCAACTAAACAAAAAGTTGCTGATATTACCGATGTTCCAACTAGGGTTGACTATACATTTGAACAGCAGGATGCGTGGTATACATCAGATGTAACGGGGACTGCATGGGTTTACAAAGATGATAAGGGTGAAATTGTCGCTTTATCACCAGTATGTAAGCATTTGGGCTGTGTAGTAGACTGGAACACTGATAAAACACATCAAGACCATTTCTACTGTCCATGTCATGGCGGTCTTTATACTAAGGATGGTACTAACGTTCCTGGAACTCCGCCAATTGCATCACTAGACGTATTTCCTTACACTGAAAAAGACGGCTTCCTACACTTAGGAAAAGCCAAGCCACGAAAGGGGGCGTAATCATTGTTAAACAAAATTTATGATTGGGTAGATGAACGTTTAGATATTACGCCTTTATGGAGAGACATTGCAGACCATGAAGTGCCTGAGCACGTAAACCCGGCACACCATTTTTCTGCATTCGTTTACTGCTTTGGCGGATTAACGTTCTTCGTTACTGTTATCCAAATCTTGTCTGGAATGTTCTTAACGATGTATTATGTTCCAGATATCAAAAATGCATGGGAATCTGTTTATTACTTGCAAAACCATGTTGCTTTTGGACAAATTGTCCGAGGAATGCATCACTGGGGAGCAAGCTTAGTCATTGTAATGATGTTCTTACATACGCTACGTGTTTTCTTCCAAGGTGCTTACAAGAAGCCTCGTGAGTTAAACTGGGTTGTTGGTGTACTTATTTTCTTCGTTATGCTTGCACTTGGATTAACTGGTTATTTATTGCCTTGGGATATGAAAGCATTATTTGCAACAAAAGTTACAATGCAAATTATTGAATCAACACCACTTATTGGTATGCAATTAAAAACGCTAATTGCAGGAGATCCGGAAATTGTCGGTGCTCAAACGATTACTCGCTTCTTCGCGATTCACGTATTCTTCTTGCCTGCAGCCTTATTCGGGTTAATGGCGGCACACTTTGTAATGATTCGTAAACAAGGTATTTCAGGTCCATTGTAAAAAATACGATTACGATAATATTGAAAAAGGAGGGGGAATCGCCCAATGCATCGTGGTAAAGGTATGAAATTCGTAGGTGACTCTCGTGTTCCTGCTGAACGTAAACCGAATATTCCGAAGGATTACTCGGAATACCCTGGAAAAACAGAGGCGTTCTGGCCGAACTTCCTATTAAAGGAATGGATGGTTGGTGCTGTTTTCTTAATCGGATTTCTATGTTTAACAATTGCACATGAACCACCGTTAGAAAAAATAGCTGATCCGAGTGATACAGCTTATATCCCGCTTCCAGACTGGTATTTCTTATTCTTATACCAATTGCTTAAATATACTTATGCATCTGGACCATTCAATGCGGTAGGTGCGTTTATTATTCCAGGTCTAGCATTTGGGGCGCTGCTACTAGCGCCATTTATTGACCGAGGTCCTGAACGCAAACCATCTAAACGACCATTAGCAACTGGATTTATGCTTCTAGCTATCGCAGGTATTACATTCCTAACTTGGCAGTCTGTAGCTACTCATGACTGGGAAGCTGCTGCAAACCAAGGGAAAATCGTAGCAGAAGTAGATATTGATACTGAAGCAGAAGGCTATAAACTTCTTGAATCAAACAACTGCTTGTCATGTCACGGAGCTGAACTTGCAGGTGGTGCAGGTTCACCTGCTCTTATCGACACGGGTTTAACTCCTGAAGAAATTTCTGATATTGCGGTAAATGGTAGAGGAAGCATGCCTCCAGGTATGTTTAAAGGAACGGATGAAGAATTAAAAGTACTTGCTGAATATATTTCAGGATTAACAAGTAAATAACTGGAAAAGCTGACGTTATGCGTCAGCTTTTTTTGATGTTAAATGTTTTGAATCTAACTATATTTAATGTATATGGTAAAATAGTTAATATAATACAAACCATATTAAAGAAAAGAGGACCTTCATGAAGTGGATTTATCCTATCCTAGCAAATCGAGCTGTACTGTGGCTATTATTAATAGTAAATGTTGCAGGAACTGTATACGGCTATATTTGGTATAAATGGCAGCTAGTTGAGACACCGCCCATTTTCCTGCCATTCGTACCAGACAGCCCAACAGCGAGTCTGTTTTTTGTTTTCGTATTAATTGCCTTTTTACTGGGGAAGAACTGGCCGCTTTTTGAAGCATTGGCCATTGTCACTCTCATTAAATATGGGGTATGGGCCGTAGTCATGAACTTATTAGTTTTCAATGTAACGGGCGAATTGGATTTGGTTGCACTCATGCTAATCATTTCACATGGTGCAATGGCAGTCCAAGGTGTACTGTATGCTCCATTTTATCGTATTAAAACTTGGCATTTAGTTGTTACGGGGATTTGGACATTACATAATGATGTAATTGATTATGTGTTTTTTATGCTCCCCCGGTACCCTATTTTGGACTTGTATACGCCGCAAATCGGTTATTTTACATTTTGGCTCAGCATGTTTTCATTAGGGATCACCGCTTTTTTAACCTTAAGAAGAAATCGATTTATCTTAAAATTGAATTCTTAATGAATAGGTATAACCTTGTCCCATCTCTCATAGATATTTAATAGTAATTTGAGGGGGGACAAGAATGAAGGCTAGGTTTATCGTTACAGTCATTATATGTATTCTATTATTGCCAGCATCAGTTATCGCAAACGAAACCTCACCTGTAGATAGATTGGATCAACTATCCGATGAAGCATTGCAGATGGTTAAGCTTCACCGATACGAAGATGCCAAACGGCTTCTAGATTATTTTTCTGAACAATTTGTTTCAGTTACAGGGAAAGAAAGGTCATTCACTGCGGATGAGTTGAGAATTTTGACGATTTCGCATGATGAGGCTGTACAGGCTGCCGCTAATGCCACAATGAATCATGAAGAGAAAATTAACCGCGTTACGAAGTTTAGGCTTGTAATGGATGCGATAACTTCACCGTATCAACCATTATGGACTGAAATGGAATCACCGATTATGACTGTTTTTGCAGAAGTGAAGGAAGCTGTGTATGCTGGTGATAAAAAACAATTTCATACGAACTTGAATTCTTTTTTATCTTTATATGACATGATTTACCCTAGTATAAAAATAAATGTCGATAAAGAACGCATACAAAGATTAGATGCAAAAATAAATTTTATTGATAAATATCGGCCTCAAGTATTAACAGAAACGGCCAGCCAAATGGAGCTTGAAGCATTGGAAGCGGATTTACAGCTCTTATTTGATGAAATGACTGAAGACGAAGCTGATCCTTCTTTATGGTGGGTAATCATTTCAACGGGAAGTATTATTATTCTTACATTATCCTACGTTGGATGGAGAAAATATAAGGGAGATCAGGAAAAGGAGAAGGAAAAGTCACTTTCCAGAAGGCAAAAAGATTGACGCCATCATTCAGCAAAAATACAATAATATAAAGAAGCTTCACTCATTTTGTGGAGAATTTTCTTTCAATGATTATATACGTGCTGCAACTAGAGAAAGCTGAATAAGGAGGGATAGCAATGGGTGGATACCTCATATACTTTGCTATCATTATTTTGATTCCGCTATGGGCGCAAATGAGAGTAAAGGGCTCTTATACTAAATATTCAAAAGTCCCAGCCTCATCACATATGAGAGGTGCGGAAGTCGCAAGAAGAATTCTTGACACGAATGGATTATTCCATGTCAATGTTGAAGAAGTAAGAGGTCATTTAACAGACCATTACGATCCACGATCCAAAACAGTAAGACTATCATCTGCAAATTTTCACGGTCACTCCGTAGCTGCTGCGGCCATTGCAGCTCATGAAGTCGGTCATGCCATACAGGATCAGCAAAATTATGCACCTTTACGATTCCGCCACACGCTTGTGCCAGTCGCAAATATCGGTTCCAATTTTTCATGGATCCTAATTATGATCGGTTTCCTTGCAGGATTAAACGGATTCGTGTTGCTTGGCATTATTTTTATGGCGTCAGCTGTAGTTTTCCAACTTGTTACTCTTCCAGTTGAATTTAATGCGTCCAACCGTGCGATGGATCAAATTGTATCGCTTGGCATCATCAGAAACGATGAGGAAAGGGAAACAAGAAAGGTGCTTAATGCGGCAGCACTCACCTATGTAGCAGCAGCTGCTGTTGCTGTTTTAGAATTACTTCGCTTAATTCTTATTTATACCGGAATGCAAAGACAAGAATAAAACCAGCCATTTGGCTGGTTTTGTCTTTGAGAATTGTCTAGCTCCAGCGCCTACCCCCTCGAGGTCACAAGCCAATCCTCCCAGAAAGGAAAAGACACCTTTCCGGGAGGCTCGTCTTGTGCTTGTCGGGGGTGAGCAAGGCGCTTCCGCTTTTCTATTAATGTTCGATTGGCTTTTTGTTTTCGTCTAAAGTGAAGCCTTCTCCGAGCACATCGTGGACAACTGTGACCGAAACAAAGGCATGCGGATCCACTGAGTTAATGACATTTTTTAACCGGACAATTTCGTTCTTACCGACGACACAATATAACACTTCTCGATCCTTTTTAGTAAATGACCCATATCCCCTAAGAACTGTTACTCCCCGTTCCATTTCTATCATAATCTTATTGGCTATTTCATCATTTAAATCGGAAATAATCATAGCTCCTCTTGCAGAATAGGAACCCTCCTGCATGAAATCAATCACCCTTGCTCCGACAAATACAGCAACAAGTGTATACATCGCTTCTTGATAGGATAAATAAAAAATTAAAGATAGCGTAATGACGGCGGCATCAAATATGAACATGGTTCTTCCCATGCTAACGCCTGCATATTTGTTCACTAATCTTGCGATAATGTCAACTCCGCCAGTTGTTCCCCCAAATCGGAAAATCGTTCCAAGGCCAATACCGATAGAAACACCAGCAAATAATGCGGCAAGTGTTAAATCTTCATTGAGCGGCATATGGATTTGGTTGCGCTGAAATATCCATAGGAAGATTGAGACGCTGACAGTACCGAGTATTGTATATAGGAATGAGGTTTTTCCGAGCAATTTCCAGCCTAGAAAAAATAGCGGAATATTTAATAATAAATTCGTGTACGAAGGATCCCATTTAAACAGGAAATATAAAAGAAGGGTAATACCAGTAAAACCGCCTTCAGATAAATTATTTTGCATATTAAAATGTACGATGCCGAAAGAAAAGATGGCAGACCCGAACAAGATAAAAAGAATATTTTTTACTTTCATATAAAAATCCTCCGCTTCCAATTTCCTACATAAATTATTGTGCCCGTTCGGAAAGGATAAAGTCAAGCATGTTTCGAACCTAATCAAACGTATCTGCCTATTATTTAATAAAAAATATTTGTAAAAGAACTATCGTTTAGCTAACATGAAAGAAGGGAATTAGTAGGTTTACCTTTTAACAGAAGAAGGGATGAAATAAAGAGTGCAAGAAAAAACAATGAAAGATCTGCAAGAAGAAGTAGATACATACATAGGCCAATTTAAAGAAGGGTATTTTAGTCCTTTAGCCATGCTTGCTAGACTTACAGAGGAACTAGGCGAGCTTGCAAGAGAAATTAATCATCGATACGGGGAGAAACCAAAAAAAGCAACTGAAGCGGAAAAAGCAATTGAAGAGGAAATGGGAGATATGCTGTTTGTCCTCATTTGCTTGGCCAATTCATTAAATATCGATTTGGAGACTGCACATAACCAAATTATGAATAAATTTAATACCCGCGATAAAGACCGCTGGACTAGAATTGAAGAGCAGGGGGATAAATAAGATGAATAAAATTAATATTGTAATTGCAGGTGCAAGAGGAAGAATGGGAAGGGAAGCCGTTCAGCTTGTTCAGAATACCGATCAATATCAGTTAGTGGCGGTAGTTGATCATAAGAATGGCGGAGGCTTGCTCAGTGATTTTGATGGCTTCACTGGATTGGATATTCCTATATATACGGATATGTCTCAATGCTTCCAGGAAATTAAGGCAGATGTCCTTATCGATTTAACAACACCTGAATTTGGTATGCTTCATGCGAAAACGGCATTGGTGCATGGGGTTAGACCTGTTGTTGGAACGACAGGCTTTACGAAAGAGAACCTAAATGAGCTTGAATCACTTTGCTGTGAAAAGGAACTAGGCTGTATCATTGCACCTAATTTTGCCATTGGCGCAATTTTAATGATGAAATTCGCCCAAATGGCCGGAAAATATTTCAATGATGTCGAAATTATTGAACTCCACCATGATCAAAAGCTGGATGCTCCGTCAGGAACAGCGGTAAAAACGGCAGAAATGATTGCAGGAGTTAGGCAGTCAAAGAAACAAGGTCATCCAGATGAAAAGGAAACAATATCTGGTGCAAGAGGAGCAGATTTTGAAGGGATGCATATTCATTCAGTCAGATTACCTGGTTTAGTCGCCCATCAGCAAGTGATGTTCGGCTCAGAAGGACAAACTTTAACAATCCGGCATGACTCCTATAATCGAGCCTCCTTTATGTCGGGAGTTAAACATGCTGTTGATACCGTGTTAGGAATTGATACTCTAGTTTACGGACTGGAAAACATATTAGAATAGTAAGGAGGCGTTAAGATGAATATTGCTTTAATTGCCCATGATAAGAAAAAGGATGCGCTTGTTGGCTTTGCAACGGCGTATAAAGATATTCTAGCCGAGCATACACTTTTCGCCACAGGAACTACTGGTTTAAGAATCATCAATGCAACAGGCTTAGACGTTCATCGATTTCAATCAGGACCTTTCGGTGGAGATCAAGAAATTGGTGCATATGTAGCCAATAATAAAATGGATATTGTGATATTCTTTAGAGATCCTTTAACAGCTCAGCCACATGAGCCAGATGTGACGGCATTAATTCGTTTATGCGATGTATACTCTGTGCCGCTTGCAACAAATATGGGGACTGCAGAAATACTAATTAAAGGGCTTGAGCGCGGGGACCTATCTTGGAGAAATATTGTCTATGGAAAAAGCGGTGGTCAGGATGTCTGAAATAAAGCTTGATATTCTTGCATTTGGTGCACATGCTGATGATGTTGAAATCGGCATGGGTGCATCCATTGCAAAATTCGCATATATAGGAAAAACTATCGGTATTTGTGATCTAACGAATGCGGAGCTATCATCGAACGGTACGGTAGAAACACGAAAGATAGAAGCCCAAAAAGCAGCAGAGGTTTTGGGCGTTAGCATAAGGGAGAACATTAATCTGCCTGATAGAGGACTATTTCCTAATCCAGAATTTATAAAGAAAATAACAGCAGTAATTCGCAAATATCGCCCTTCTCTTGTGTTTGCACCTTATTATTATGATCGCCACCCTGATCATGGGCAATGTGCCCGTCTTGTAGAGGAGGCAATCTTTTCTGCTGGAATCCGAAAATACTCTACTGAAGATGAATTTGGCCCGCATCGGGTAAAAAATCTTTTCTTTTATATGATTAATGGGTATCATGAACCGGACTTTGTCATTGATGTTTCAAATTATATGGATAAAAAAATCGAGAGCCTTCGAGCATATAAAAGCCAGTTTGAAAAAAATGACGGAACCTTCAACACGCCGCTAGTAAATGGGTATATTGAAACAATTGAAGCAAGAGAAAGACTCTTTGGCAAAGAAGTTGAGGTAGCCTATGCTGAAGGATTTAAACGAAAAAGGCCAGTCATTATAAATCTAGATTTATTTGGTGAAAACGAATGAAAACAAAATTAAAAATAGGGATAACCTGTTATCCGACAGTAGGCGGATCTGGAGCGATAGCTACTGAATTAGGGAAAAAGCTTGCTGAAAGGGGTCATGAAATTCATTTCATTTCTTCAAGCCTTCCGTTCCGCTTAAATAGAATGCATTCAAATATTTATTATCATCAAGTTGAAGTTAATCAATATTCCGTTTTTCAGTATCCTCCATACGATATTGCCCTTGCCAGTAAGATGGCTGAAGTTATAAAACGGGAAAATCTTGATTTGCTCCATGTTCATTATGCGATTCCGCATGCTGTTTGTGCCATACTAGCCAAGCAAATGTGTGAACGGGATATTAAAATTGTTACGACCTTACACGGGACTGATATAACAGTTCTGGGCTATGATCAGTCTTTAACGGGGGCAATCCGTTTTGGAATAGAAAAATCCGATGCCGTTACGGCAGTATCAAGCTCCTTAACTACGCAAACATACGATGTAATCAAACCTGAAAAAAAGATCGATGTCGTTTACAACTTTATTGATGAGCGTGTATACCGTTTAATGGATTCCTCCTATTTAAGGAAGGAATACGGAATTAAAAAAGAAGAAAAGGTTGTTATCCATGTTTCAAATTTCCGCGGAGTGAAAAGAGTTCAGGACGTAGTAAAGGCTTTTGCTCGAATAGCAGAAAAGCTGCCTGCCAAGCTGCTTCTTGTCGGAGATGGGCCCGAAATGACTGTCGTATGCAGTCTTGTAAACAAGTTGGGCATTAATGATAAAGTACTATTATTAGGCAAGCAGGATAATCTGGAAGAGCTATACTCAATGAGTGATTTAATGCTGCTGCTTTCAGAAAAGGAAAGCTTTGGATTAGTTGCGTTGGAAGCGATGGCTTGTGGCGTGCCTTGTATTGGGACAAATATCGGCGGCATTCCAGAAGTGATTTCCAACGGGAAAAATGGTTATTTATGCGAACTTGGCGATATTCCGGCAATCGCTGAAAAAGGAATCGTTTTGCTATCGAATGAAGAACTGCATCAGCGCTTTTCAAGAGAAGCGATAAATACAGCGTACCATAACTTTCGTTCAGAGCTTATTGTCACTCAATATGAGAATATTTATAACAGCCTACTTAAAGAGGATGACGTAATTTGAAAGAGTCTTTTCTAAAAGCCATTCCCCTTTTATCAAAAATTCAAGAGTCCGGCTTTGAAGCATACTTTGTCGGCGGATCCGTTAGAGACTATTTATTGCAGAAGGAGATTGCAGATGTCGATATCGCCACTTCTGCAACACCTGAGGAAATTAGAACGATTTTTCCGAAAACGATAGATGTTGGAATCGAGCATGGAACTATTGTTGTTCTATATAATGGGATTCCATATGAAGTGACAACCTTCCGAACGGAAGCAGAATATATTGACTTCAGACGGCCATCAGAGGTTCAATTTATCCGGTCATTGGATGAAGATTTAAAACGCAGGGATTTTACGATGAATGCGATTGCCATGGACAAGGAAGGACGATTTGTTGACCCGTTTCATGGCATGCAGGCTATTAAGGATAGAATAATAAAAACGGTCGGGACGGCAGAGGATCGTTTTTCAGAGGATGCATTAAGAATGATGCGTGCTGTCCGTTTCTATAGTCAGCTAGGCTTTCAAATTGAAGAAACGACCTATCAGGCTTTGAAATCCTCCGCCTCATTACTCGCAAATATCTCAACAGAGAGAAAACTAGCTGAGTTCGAAAAGCTTCTAGCTGGAAAAAGCCGAATTCAAGCATTGCTTGTACTCGCTGATACCGGCCTTTTAAGCTATTTACCTTGTACGAGCCCATTTGTCGAAACGATAAATAGCATTGAAAAATATGATTGCAGCAAACTTTCAGTGAATGAAATGTGGGGGATCCTACTCTATCTTTTTAATATTGAATTACATAAAGTGAATGATTTTTTAAAAAGTTGGAAGCTGCCAGTGAAAAAAATAAAAAAAATCCATCAATTATTGTTTTGGCTTAATTTTAGAGAAAGAAGCCATTGGACAAATATAGCGATGTTCGATGCCGGCGCTGAAATCGTTGAGGGAACAGAAAAAATTTATAATGTATTACATACTCAGGATGTTAACGTACATATAGAAAGTTTACTGTTAAGTTATGATTTATTGCCAATAAAACAGCGAAGTGAATTACAAGTTACAGGAACCGACCTGCAAGAATGGTTTCAAAAAACCCCTGGACCTTGGATTAAGGAAAAATTAGCTGAGGCTGAGATTTCAGTTTTAAACAAGCATGTCAGTAATCGCAAAGATTCATTAAAGGAGTGGCTGTTACGGTGCAATCAGAGTTAAGAAAGAAACTGCTTGATGCTTTTACATTAAATGAAGATGAGTATTTGTCAGGCCAATATTTAGCTGATCTGCTAGGATGCTCAAGAACCGCAGTCTGGAAGCATATAGAAGAGATGCGTAGGGACGGGTTTGAGCTTGAAGCTGTTCGTAAGAAGGGATATAGAATAACAAGAGTTCCGGAAAGAATTACAGCAGATGAAATAAGATTGGGGCTTTTAACGAAGTTTATCGGAAAAAATATACATTATGAGGAAAGTGTTGACTCCACACAAAAAATTGCCCATCGTCTAGCAAATGAAGATGCTCCGGAGGGTACAGTTATTATTGCCGAGGAGCAGTTATTAGGCAGGGGACGAATGGACAGGAGATGGCATTCTCCGAAATATACTGGGATTTGGATGAGTGTGATTTTACGTCCAAATCTCCCGCCTCCTAAAGCCCCACAGCTAACATTAATAACTGCGGTTGCCGTTGTTCAAGCAATAGAAGAGTTAACTGACCTATCTCCGCAAATAAAATGGCCGAATGATATTTTAATCAATGGGAAAAAGGTGACCGGAATATTGACAGAGCTACAAGCCGATGCAGACCGGATCACTTCCATTATTATTGGAATTGGCATTAATGTAAATCAACAAAAGGAAGATTATCCTGAGGAGCTGCATACGATTGCCACCTCTCTATCGATCGAAAGCGGTAAAAAACTCCAAAGAGCAGAATTAGTAAAAATTCTGTTAAGCAAATTGGAGAATTTATATACCCTATACTTAGACAAAGGCTTCTATCCAATCAAGCTGCTTTGGGAAAGTTATGCCATCAGCATAGGCAAAGTCATAACAGCAAGAACAATTACGGGAAGTATCCAGGGAAAGGCATTGGGTATTACTGAAGATGGTGTTCTTATGATAGAAGATGAAATGGGTAAAGTTCACCATATTTACTCAGCGGATATTGAACTTAAATAAAAGTTTTTCTAGTCAAATGAATCATCGATTTGTTATACTTAACGTGTTTAGTTAAATGCTAAATGTTTGGGCAGTATCCTCAAGTTGAACTGCACCGTGTATGTTTAGGTCGTCGATGAAAAGTTCTTTGAAACACCTAAAATTAAAGATATTCTGCCTAGATCCAATAATGGACCGGGACAGAGGGATGAGACATAATAAAGAACGAAAGAAATTCGGAATCCTTCTGCTTACAGAAGGATTTTTATCTTTGTTTTTCACCCTCTTCCTTAATTCAAAGGAGGAATAAGGATGAAGCAAACAACTGATTTTTTGAAAATGAAGGAGAATGGGGAGAAGATTGCTGTTCTGACGGCTTACGATTTTCCGGCTGCCAAGCAAGCGGAAAAGGCCGGGGTTGACATGATTTTAGTAGGTGATTCGCTTGGAATGGTCGTATTGGGATATGAGTCAACCATCCCTGTTACGTTAGAAGACATGATTCACCATGGCAAGGCTGTCAGAAGAGGAGCTTTAGACACGTTTATTGTAGTAGATATGCCTTTCATGAGCTATCATCTGTCCGTTCGCGACACCCTAATAAATGGAGCGCGTATTATCCAAGAAACAGGTGCACATGCCGTTAAAGTCGAAGGTGCAGATGAAGTGATTGACGGAATCGAAGCTTTAACGAAGGCTGGCATACCTGTCATGGCACATCTCGGGCTAACACCGCAATCCGTCGCTGTGCTTGGCGGCTATAAAGTTCAAGGCAAAAATGCAGAAACGGCCCGTAAGCTAATCGAAGACGCGAAAAAATGCGAGCAGGCAGGCGCGTTTGCCATTGTATTAGAATGTGTTCCGAAGCAATTAGCAAAGGAAGTTTCAGAATGCTTGTCAATCCCGACAATCGGGATCGGTGCTGGCATTCATACGGACGGGCAAGTTCTTGTCTATCATGACGTACTTTCTTACGGTGTTGAAAGAGTACCGAAATTTGTTAAGAAATATTCAAATATAAATATCGACATGGAGCAAGGTCTGACTGATTATGTGAATGAAGTAAAACAAGGGGTATTCCCTGGTGATGAGCATAGTTTCTCAATGAAAGAAACGGAGCTTTTAAGCTTGTACGGAGGGAAAGCATGAAAGTCATTACAACCATTAGCGACATGCAGCAAACAATGATTCGAGAGAAAATGTCAGGTAAATCAATTGGCTATGTCCCGACAATGGGTTTTTTACATGAAGGACATCTGACATTAATCGATTATGCTCGAAAAGAAAATGATATAGTTGTCCTAAGTATTTTCGTAAATCCGCTTCAATTTGGGCCAACGGAGGATTTAGGTTCATATCCTAGGGATTTTGACCGTGATCATAATTTAGCCGAACAACATCAAGTTGACTATATTTTCTACCCGTCTGCAGAGGAAATGTATCCTGCACCATTATCGGTTACCGTAACTGCGAATGATCGGACTGATGTATTATGCGGGCAATCCCGTCCTGGCCACTTTGATGGGGTTGTGACGGTTTTAACGAAGCTTTTCAATATCGTTCAGCCGAATAAGGCATATTTCGGCAAAAAAGACGCTCAGCAGCTAGCAATTGTGGAAGGGCTTGTGAATGATTTCCATTTCCCAATTAAGATTGTGCCAGTGGACATTGTGAGAGAGCATGACGGGCTAGCTAAAAGCTCAAGAAATGTTTATTTGCTTCCTAAAGAAAGAGAGCAAGCACCTTTTTTATACAAAAGTCTATTAGAGGCTAAAGCAATGATTGATGAAGGGGAAAGAAACTCTCATATAATCATTTCCTCTATTAAAGAATTGATTTCTGAAAAGACGAGCGGAACAATCGACTATATTGAAATCTACTCTTACCCTAATCTTAAAGAAATTGAGAAGCTAGAAGGCAATATTATTATTGCCTTAGCAGTAAAATTTTCAAAAGCACGACTTATAGATAATTTGATATTAACTATTTAGTGTCCAGTTGCAGCGCCTACCCCCTCGAGGTCACAAGCCAATCCTCCCATAAAGGAAAAGACACCTTTCCGGGAGGCTCGTCTTGTGCTTGTCGGGGGTGACCAAGGCGCTTCCACATTTCATATTAGGGGGAATCATCATGTTCCGCACCATGATGAATGGTAAAATTCATAGAGCAGTTGTGACAGAAGCTAATCTGAACTATGTCGGGAGCATTACGATTGATACAGATATTCTTGATGCTGTTGGGATGCTTCCAAATGAAAAGGTACAGATTGTGAATAATAACAATGGGGCAAGGTTCGAAACATATATCATTCCCGGTGAAAGAGGCAGTGGTGTCATTTGTGTAAACGGTGCAGCTGCAAGACTTGTTCAAGAGGGAGATATTGTAATTATCATTTCTTATGCACTTGTTGCAGAGGACAAAATCTATACGCATCACCCTAAAGTTGCTATTATGGACGAAAATAATCGAATAAAGGAAATCATCAATAAAGAACCTGAAAAAACGATTATGATGTAAAATATTTTTTAAAAGTGAAAAAGGCTGACCCGGTATGTATGGACCGAGTCGGCCTTTTTGTCCAAGGTTATTTTGAAAACATTGAAAATGGCCTAAAATACATAATGCACGGCATTAAATCTTTTTCTTTTTCCGTTTTTATGATACCTTTTGATTGACTGAATGTTAGAGGTGTGTAGTTTATGTGTAATAAATATGTTGTAATTGATTTAGAAACAACAGGGAACGCCCCAAAGAAAGGGGATAAAATCATCCAGTTCGCCGCTGTTGTTATCGAAAACGGAAAAATAACGGAGGAATTCTCCTCACTTGTGAATCCGGGACAGCCTATCCCTCCATTTATTGAAGAATTAACAGGTCTAGATGATGAAGCAGTAATGGATGCCCCTGTGTTTTCCGAGATTGCACCAAAAATCCTCACTTTATTAGAGGATGCTTATTTTGTTGCACATAATGTCCTTTTTGATTTATCGTTCTTGCAGGAGGAGCTTCTTCTTGCTGGCTATAATGGATTTTATGGACCGGTTTTGGATACAGTAGAGCTTTCTCGTGTATTTATGCCAACTGCAGATAGCTTTCAATTATCAGAATTGGCTTTTAGGGAAGGATTAAATCATGAGCGTCCTCATCAGGCTGACAGCGATGCCTATGTAACGGCTGAGCTTCTGCTTCTCCTTTTGGATCGGATGGAACGGTTGCCGCTCTCCACAATCAAGCAAATTTACAAGCTTTCCGGCGGTTTAAAAAGCGATTTAGATTTACTCATAGATTCTTGTCTTACGAAAAAAGAAGCAACTGTCGAGGTTTTGCAAAACGATCTCGAAATACACCAAGGAATCGCACTGAAAATGCTTCATGAACAAGATGCTGATGATGACAATGGGACAGTCAATTATCCTATACAGCAAGAAGCGAAAGAGGAGCTTTTCAAAAAGGCTTTTTCCAATTGTGAAATTCGTTTAGGACAATTTAAAATGATGGATTCAGTCTATCAAGCCTTTAATTATAAACGACATGCATTAATTGAGGCTGGCACAGGTGTTGGAAAATCATTAGCTTATTTAATTCCTGCAGCTATTTACGGAAAAGAAAATAGACAAACAGTTATGATTAGTACATTTACGACGCAGCTACAGGAGCAGCTTCTTTCCAATGATATTCCTAAATTAAAACAGATGCTTCCATTTCCGATTAAGGCGGTATTGCTGAAGGGAAGAAGTCATTATTTAAGTTTGGCTAAATTTGAGCAATCTTTAAAGGAATTCGATGATAATTACGACACTACCTTAACAAAAATGCAAATCCTTGTTTGGCTAACAGAAACGACTACTGGGGATATAGATGAAATAAATTTGTCCAGCGGTGGAATGATATTTTGGAATAAAATCAAAAATGATGAGGCGATATTTCTTCAGAATAAATCTTGGCTTTCAAGAGATTTTTATTTACGGGCCCGAAAATCCGCTTTAAACGCTGATCTAATCATTACGAATCATTCTCTGCTTCTGAGTGATTTAGTCTCAAATAATAAAATTTTGCCGGAGTATAGTCATATTGTCATTGATGAGGGCCATCATTTTGTGAAAGTGTCTGGCCAGTATTTCGGCTATTCTCTGGATTATTTAAAGACTCGTTTTTTGATCAGCCGTATTGGGCATATGGAGCAGAAACAATTATTGTATATGCTTGAACAAATTCTAGAGAAAGCTGTGATTGAGAAAAAGCACTTAGTTCATTCCTTTGAAATGAATCAAATGATACAAGAACTTAGTTTTGAAATGGATGAGCTGTTCAAAATTATAAGCATATTTGCGAAAAAGAAAGCAAAATCCAGAAAAGGGTACAATCGGATTAGCAGCCGTTTTTTACGTGATGACTCCAGCCATGAAAGCCAAGCAGTGCAAGCTAGTGCAGAAAGATTTTTATTCCACACTAAGGATTTTACTGGAGAGCTAGAGAAAAGATTATATGCCTTGAGTATGATCAAGGAGAACCTTTCTGCCAGTGAAAAATCTTCATTGGAAGAACTCGCTTCTATAGTAGATGAATTAAAAGAAATAGTTGAAGCCATTAAACATATTTTTTTACAGCCATCTGAGGAATATGTTACATGGATTGATATGGACGTTCGTTCGATGCAGAATGCTACGACAGTCTATTCACAGCCTGTCAATGCAGGCCATTTATTAAAGGATGAATTTTTCAGCAAAAAAGAATCAGCTGTTATCACTTCTGCTACCTTATCGGTGAAAAACTCATTCAACTATATGTTAAATGAACTGGGATTGCAATTAACAGAATGCAGTGCAGAGCAAATTCAATCCCCATTTGATTATCATGAACAAGTAAAGCTCATCATTCCTAATGATCTTCCTGAAGTAAATTCTGTTTCATTGGATGAATATGTCATGTCCATTAGTGAACATATTATCTCGATAGCAGAAGCAACGAAGGGTAGAATGCTTATATTATTTACCTCACATGAAATGCTCAAAAAAACATATGAGCTTATAAAGGAATCTGGCTTTCTAAATGAATATGCCCTTATTGCCCAAGGTGTATCGAGCGGGAGCCGATCAAGGTTAACCCGTAATTTTCAAAAATTCGAAAAGGCCATTTTATTAGGGACGAATAGTTTCTGGGAAGGTGTGGACATCCCTGGAGAGGATTTATCGTGTTTAATCATCGTTCGGCTTCCTTTTTCACCACCTGATGAACCTTTTACAGAAGCGAAATGTGAACAAATTAAGCAAAATGGCGGAAATCCATTTTCTGACTATTCATTGCCAGAAGCGATCATTCGCTTTAAACAGGGATTTGGAAGACTAATCCGAACGAAAAGCGATAAAGGGTTTATTTTTATTTTTGATCGCAGATTGGTGACAACCCAATATGGAAAAGCTTTTTTAGATTCCATCCCGAAAATCTCTCATACGAAAAGCGATATTAGTGGAATAATCGACTTAATTAATAAAACCTTATAAATGAAAGATGAACGTATGATGAAAAAAGGGCTGCGCCTTTTAAGGTGCAGCCAATGACGTTGGTGGATTAGAAGAATTAATAGAATTTTTTATTCAAGCTGTTTGATGTAGCTGTTATACTGATAATTAAAGGTTAAAAACTTTCGTACATATAGCTTGTCCTATATTTACTTCTGTATTAGTTACAAATATTGTACTACCTGAGGAGGAATTCCAGTATGGAAAGCAAAATTGAGGTTTTATCAACGGTGAAAATTCAGCTAAGCCCTGACCTCTATAAAATTGTTGATGCTTTAAACAGAACGTTAAAGGAAAAAGATTTAATGTTTGGACTGGCACTTGATAAAGAAGATCAAAATAAAGCCATTTTTTCGATTTATCGTACATAAGAAGAGTGACAAATGTGAAAAAAGTAATTATTATAAGTTTATTAATATTGGCAATTATATTAGGATCTGGGGTTATCGTTTATGTAAATGCAGTAGAGCCTGTAAAGGCAGCTGAGAAAGAAGCCATTGAAAGAGCCATGACAGAAACGAGGCTTTGGAAGGCTGAGGATTTTCAGCTTTATCATGGTCTGGAAACATATTATGTCATTAAAGGGGTAAATAAAGCCGGAACAAGCATTTACGTCTGGGTCCCTGAAAAAGAAGGACAGATAATTGTTAGAAAGGTGACAGATGGAGTTTCCAAACAGGAAGCAATTAATAAGCTAAAAGAAGAGAAGAATCCGAAAAAAATTATTTCCGTTCGCCTCGGAATGGAAAAGAATATTCCGTTATGGGAAATTTATTACCGGACTGAGGGGAATTTAATAAATTATTATTATGTTGATTTCAAAACAGGTGAATGGCTAAAGAAGATCGAGAATTTATGATCTTCGTTCTTATTCTTCTTAGTCATTATGTGAGTGGAGGAAAAGGAAATGAACGTTCAATTAGCACAAAGAGTAAAAGCATTAACCCCATCAACAACGCTTGCCATTACAGCGAAAGCAAAAGAATTGAAGGAACAAGGCTTTGATGTAATCGGCTTAGGAGCTGGTGAGCCTGACTTTAATACGCCGCAGCATATTATTGATGCCGCCGTTAAATCGATGAATGAAGGACATACAAAATATACTCCATCTGCAGGCCTTCCTGCATTGAAAAAAGAGATCGTTAACAAGTTTAAAGTAGACCAGGGAATTGACTATGAAGCCTCTCAAATCATCGTCGGAAGCGGCGCAAAGCATGTCCTTTATACATTATTCCAAGCTATTCTGGACGAAGGGGATGAAGTCATCATTCCTACTCCATATTGGGTCAGCTATCCTGAACAAGTTAAATTAGCAGACGGTGTGCCTATCTATGTTGAAGGTAAAGAGGAAAACGAGTACAAAATTACACCTGAACAACTAGCAGAAGCCATTACGGATAAGACAAAAGCTGTTATTATTAATTCACCAAGCAACCCGACTGGTATGCTATATTCTGAAGATGAGTTAAAAGCATTGGGCGAGGTTTGTTTAAAGCATAATATTCTGATCGTTTCAGATGAAATTTATGAAAAATTAGTTTATGGAAACAATAAGCATGTTTCCATTGCTCAGCTTTCACCTGAGCTTAAAGGACAAACTTTACTAATAAACGGTGTGTCAAAGTCCCATTCAATGACAGGCTGGCGAATCGGATATGCAGCAGGTAATAAAGAAATAATTAAGGCAATGACAAATCTTGCGAGCCATAGTACATCGAATCCAACAACAACAGCTCAATATGGGGCGATTGCTGCATATGCTGGTTCACAAGAGATGGTTTCGGAAATGCAAAAGGCATTTGAGCAGCGCTTAAATACTATTTATGATAAGCTTGTTGCTATTCCTGGCTTTACATGCATTAAACCACAAGGTGCTTTTTACCTTTTCCCTAATGTAAAGCAGGCGGCTGAATTAACAGGCTTTGCCAATGTAGATGAATTCTCTCAAGCACTTCTTGAGGAAGCAATGGTTGCCGTAATTCCTGGATCAGGCTTTGGTGCTCCAAATAATATTCGATTATCCTACGCAACATCATTGGACTTATTAGAAAAAGCGGTTGAAAGAATCCATCAATTTGTTGAGAAGAAAATGAAATAATATGGAAGCGGCAGCTAGTAACCTAGCTGCCGCTTTTGGTAGTTGCTTGTCCTATATACAAAAGAGTATAATATATAGGATATAAAAGCGATTTGCTAGTTTTTGGAGGGAATATAATTGTTAAAAACAACGATATCTGAAGTATACAAATATGTTGATCAAGAAGTGAAAATAGGCGCTTGGGTCGCAAATAAACGCTCAAGCGGAAAGATTGCTTTCCTTCAGCTTCGCGATGGAACAGGATTCATGCAAGGTGTTGTCGCGAAAGCGGATGTTTCTGAGGAAGTTTTTCAAGCGGCAAAGTCTGTTACTCAAGAATCTTCTATTTACATAACTGGAAAAATCCAAGAGGACGAGCGTTCACCATTTGGATATGAAATGCTTGTAACGGGATTAGAAGTGATCCATGCAGCAGTAGATTATCCAATTACGCCGAAAGAGCATGGAACTGAATTTCTAATGGATCATCGTCATTTATGGCTTCGCTCTCGCCGCCAGCATGCGGTCATGAAAATTAGAAATGAGATTATCCGTTCCACGTATGAATTTTTTAATAACGAAGGGTATGTAAAAGTCGATCCGCCAATTTTAACGGGGAGCTCGGCTGAAGGCGGATCAGAATTATTTGCTACGAAATACTTCGATGAAGATGCCTATTTATCACAGAGCGGACAATTACATTTAGAAGCAGCAGCAATGGCACTTGGAAAGGTATTCTCTTTCGGTCCGACTTTCCGTGCGGAAAAGTCCAAAACACGACGCCATTTAATTGAGTTCTGGATGATTGAGCCTGAGATGGCTTTCTATGAACATGAGGATAGTTTAAAGGTGCAAGAGGACTATGTGTCATATATTGTTCAATCTGTCCTAAAAAATTGCGAATTAGAATTAAAAACTCTAGGCCGAGATACGTCTAAACTAGAGAATATTAAGGCACCTTTCCCGCGCATTACTTATGATGAAGCGATTAAGTTTTTGCATGAAAAGGGCTTTGACGATGTTCAGTGGGGAGATGACCTCGGTGCCCCTCACGAAACAGCGATAGCAGAAAGCTATGACAAACCAGTTTTCATTACTCATTACCCAACTTCATTAAAAGCATTTTACATGCAGCCAGATCCAAACAGGGAAGAAGTTGTCCTTTGTGCAGACTTAATTGCGCCAGAAGGGTATGGAGAGATTATTGGCGGTTCAGAGCGTATTCATGATTATGACTTAATGAAACAGCGTTTAGAAGAAAATAATTTAGACATGGATACTTACAAATGGTATTTAGAACTTCGTGAATACGGTTCAGTTCCTCACTCTGGGTTTGGACTTGGATTAGAAAGAACGGTAGCTTGGATTAGCGGAGTGGAGCATGTACGCGAAACAATTCCATTCCCGCGTTTATTAAATCGTCTATATCCGTAAGCAACATAAATTGAGCAATATAGAGGAATCGTCCTGTTGGCGATTCCTTTATTTTTTCAGAGTAGTAAGAAAGGAAAAGTTACCTGTTTTTCTCCTTACTACAAATAGTTTGTTCATGATATACTGATAGTGAGGTGTCAGGAATGTCCAAAACTAGTATATTAAAGTGGCTCCAGGAGGGAAATATTACGATACCTGGGGTTTTATTAACTCATTATAAAGAGATGAGTTTAAATGAGCATGAACTAGTGCTTATATTGCATGTTACTTCCTTTATTGAAAAAGGGAATGCATTTCCCACTCCAGTTGAATTGTCTTCGAGCATGACAATCTCCGTTTCAGAATGTACATCGATCCTTAGAAAATTAATCCAGAAAGGGTATATCGAAATTAAAGATAGCTACTCTTCTGATGGAATTCGCTACGAACAATATAATATTGAACCTTTATGGGAAAAGCTGATAGATTTTTTTCTATTAAAGGAAAAGCAAGAAACGGCAATGATAAATCAGCAAAGTGAGACTGATTTATATACTACTTTTGAACAAGAATTTGGAAGGCCTTTATCTCCATTTGAATGTGAAACACTTGCACTGTGGATGGATGATGACCGACATGATCCCCATATAATTAAAGCGGCTCTTCGAGAAGCGGTTATTTCGGGGAAATTAAATTTCCGCTATATCGATAGAATTTTATTCGAATGGAAAAAGAATGGAATAAAAACAATTGAACAAGCGAAGAGCTACGGAAAAAAGTTCAGACAAAACCAGCAGCAAAGAGGTAGGGCTAACGAAGCTCCTGAACAAACTGGAAAAACCATTCCTTTTTATAATTGGCTCGAGCAATAAATTGTAAATAAATAAAGTGGTGAGATAGTTGTTGAATAATAGTCAAATAAGATTTTGCCTTGATCAGATGGGGGAAATGTTCCCGGATGCACACTGTGAGTTAAACCATTCCAACCCATTTGAACTTGTCATTGCAGTTGCTTTATCTGCACAATGTACGGATGTGCTCGTCAATAAAGTAACAAAGAATTTATTTCAAAAATATAAAACTCCTGAAGATTATTTAAATGTAACTTTGGAGGAGCTGCAAGAGGATATTAGATCAATTGGGCTATATCGAAACAAGGCAAAAAATATTCAAAAGCTGTGCAGACTGCTATTAGATGAATATAATGGAGTTGTACCCCGTGATCGTGATGAACTGACAAAGCTTCCGGGAGTCGGCAGGAAAACAGCTAATGTAGTAGTCTCCGTAGCATATGGTGTTCCAGCGATCGCTGTTGACACCCATGTGGAACGGGTTAGTAAAAGATTAGCTTTTTGTCGGTGGAAAGATTCCGTTTTAGAGGTAGAAAAAACATTGATGAAAAAGGTGCCAATGGACGAATGGTCTGTTACGCATCATCGGATGATTTTTTTCGGAAGATATCACTGTAAAGCACAAAACCCTCAATGTGAGAGCTGTCCGCTACTGGAAGTATGCAGAGAAGGGAAAAAAAGAATGAAGGGGAAATTGGGGAATGAGCAATCATGAGACCCTTTTAGTTCCTGTAGAATTAGTTCACCCGTTTTTCTTTGCAAAGAATGAGAAGATTATTCTTGATGTGGAAGTGTTGGAAAATTTGTATGCCTCTAGGCCATTTCTTTATGAGACTGCTTTTTTTTCAGGAGTACAAGCAGTAAAACCATGGGAAGTTCAAGAAAAAAGCATTCCGATTCTAATCGAAGAGTGGCAAAAAGTAAATGAATTACTAGAAGCCTTTTTTGCTAAACGGGAGAGGATTCATGTACTGCCTCCTATGAAAAAAGGGATTAGCCTCTTACTGGAATTGGTTTATTGGGCAAATGGGCTTCCAGTTGTTCTTTCAAATTTGGACTTTGATCAATTAGCCATTAAGCCTGTCAATTTATCAGAGCGGCTGGAATTTATTATGAAGAAACCATCCTTATACCACTCCTATATTCAATTAGCAGAATTAATAAGTGAAATGAATAAACAATTTGTCAAACAACAGGCAATGAAAAAAGCGTCTAAGCTATAAGCTTAAGACGCTTTTTTTCGTTTATTGTCCACCACTGCCGGGCGGATTTATAATGGGAGGGATCACAGGATTGGTGTCAGTTTGATCACCGTCTCCAACATCGCCATCACCCTGTCCGTTGCCATTTCCTTGCCCATTCCCGTTGTCATTTCCGTTTCCATCATCACCAGGGATACCTTCATCCAAGTCTTGATCATCATCATATCCATCGTCCATTTCTGGTAATGGGACTTGAACTGTTTGAACGGCTGGGTCACTCCTTTGATCATCACGGATTGCTGTAACCTTGAACTGATAAATGCCACCTGGAACCGGATTTGCGACTTTAATTCCTTTTTCAGCTATGACCTGCAGCAGCTGGTCTGCACCATCGTCTAATGCTGCTGAAACTTCGAATTGAATGTTCGCTGCCTCTTCTGGATAATCCCATGTTAAGAGTATTTCATTCGTATTTGCATCATATGATGCATTTAGGTTTGAAGGAGAATCAAGCTTATCGAATTTCTCGGATACTTCTGTTGGTGCATTTCCTTTAACCGCATACTCATATATGATTTGATCTTTAGGTGTAAATTCACCAGCAAGTTTTGCTGGGATTGAGCCTTTTTCTATCGCAATCTTTTCAACACTGTTAGGAACAGGGAAGTCAGGTGTATCGACCCCTTGAGAAACATGTGCCATTAGATTTTTGAAAAGAAGCATAGCAAGCTTTTGGTCTTTTGGTGCGATAGAGTTTTTCTTTTCCTTATAACCCGTCCATACAGCAGCTGTATAGTTAGTCGTATATCCGGCAAACCATGCATCTGGAATGCCGCCATTTTGAATATCCCAATCTTTTATTTCTTGTGCTGTGTAATTAGTTGTACCCGTTTTACCTGCAACATGAAGGTTTGAGATATTAGCTAACTTTCCAGTTCCATAGGAATCTTTCAGAACGCTTTTAAGCATATCGTTAATCATAAAAGCTGTGTAGTCCTTCATGACTGGCTTTGAATCTGGGGCTACATCTATCTTTGAACCATCACGCATTTCAATGGCCGTGATGGAATGAGGTTCCGTATAAATCCCATTATTTCCAAAAGCGCTGTATGCGCCAGCCATTTGCATCGGTGAAACTTCGTAAGCACCAATGGAAATTGATTCGAAAGCCTCCTTAATATTAAATCCAATGTTATTAGCAAATTGTTTTGCTTTCTCAGGCCCAACCTCCTGCAATGTTTGCAAGGCTGGAATATTTCTTGAACGAGCTAATGCTTCTCTCATCGACATAGGACCCATATGTTTTCGGTCCCAGTTATTAATTTTCTGCCCAGTTGAATAAGTGTAAGGTTTATCGTCAAGAGTATGGAAGGTGCCCCATTTTAAATATTCAATGGCTGGACCATAATCAATAATTGGCTTAAATGTAGATCCGGCATGTCTCTTCGTATCTTGGGCAAAATTAAACCCGCGCTTTACTTTTAGGTTTCTTCCGCCGCCAATTGCTCGAATTTCACCTGTTTTCGTATCAAGCAAAGTAATGCCGGCTTGGAATTCTTCGTCCGGGAAATCAATAATTTCATTAGTATTTAACATTTTTTCCATATAATCCTGGGCATTCGTGTCTAATGTTGTATAAATCGTCAAGCCGTCTGAAGAAATATCAAGATCAGGATACTTATTCTGAACTTCATCAATGACGATATCAACAAAGGAATCGTAGGGAGAATCGTTCTGCTTTCTATCTTCCTCTGGAACGAGCGAGGATTCTACAGAAACTGCCTGAGCTTCTTCCATTTTCTCTTTTGAAATAAAACCATGCTGATGCATTAGTGAAAGAACGATATTTCGTCTTTTTTCTGCGCGGTCCGGATGTTTAAAAGGATTATAGTTTGCCGGACTTTGCGGCAAGCCTGCAAGCAGTGCAGCTTCTGGAAGTGTCAGCTCATCAAGATTCTTGCCAAAGTAAACTTGAGAAGCAGTTAAAACCCCATGACTGCGATTTTCCATCCAAATTTTATTTACATACATCTCAAATATTTCTTGTTTCGTATATTTACGCTCAAGTTGAAAAGCAAGCCATGCTTCCTGAGCTTTTCTGCTTATCGTTTTATTATTATTTAGAAAGGAATTTTTTACGACTTGCTGAGTAATGGTACTGGCCCCTTCCGAACCAAATCCGCGGGTAAAGTTTGCAAGTACTGCTCCAGCTAAACGCTTTAAGTCCATTCCATGGTGCTTGTAGAACCGCACATCCTCTGTTGCAAGGAAGGCCTCCTCCACTAATTTAGGAATATCCTCATATTCAACATATTCCCTTCGTTCAGAGCCAATTTCCGTAATAAGATTTTGGTCTTTATCTAATAATTTGGAAGGGATTGGATCCCTTAATTGTTTTTCATCAAGTTTAGGTGCGTCCTTTACCATATAAGCAAAGGTCCCCGCCCCAACAAGCATTCCTACAATCCCAAGTGCAATTAGAGTTAGAAAGATACGTTTAAATAAGCTCTTTGCCGGTTTCTTTCCATTGCTTTTTTGCTTGGAAGCCTGCTGTTTACGGCGCTCCTCTCTCGATTGATATTTTTCTGCCATTTATTTTCATCCTTTCTGATGAGTAGAAGGTTGATTGAGATATTTAACCGAGGCTATAAAGATAATCGATTTTTTTAATATAGTCAATTCTAGGGTTATATCCTAGCGGGATTTGATGGCCAAATGTTTCAATTTCGTCTTTAGTAATCGATTTTCTGCCGCCATCCTTCATCCTTTTCCAAAACATGAGTAAATGATGAGCCTCAAGCAGATAAATGTCCTCAGTTGCCGAAAACCTTAATAGAACAAAGCAGATCCCTTTTTGCTCTAGTATCGTTTCCATATGCAAAATTTGATGATCATGGAAGTTTTTCAAGGGAAAGGAAGTTTGGTTCTGAGTTTCCTTTGCCTCAAAATCAATATACCTGCCTTTGTAGACTCCGTTGTAATCTGTTGTTGAAGCCTGTTTGAAATACGCTTCTTTTATGACCGCCGCACTTCTTTTCGGGTAGTCGACATGAACAATTTGCACAGGTGTAGGCTTTTTATGAATGGAGGCAATCCCATTCACTAAATAATATTCATTTGTTTCATTTATATCTTCCTCCAAAGTCATACCACGATTACTATATGTCCATTTTTTTTCTTTATTTGTGCGCATCGTTTCTTTTTTTATCGGTAGAAACTTCTTGCCGTTCGGATAATGGAAATTCATTTTATTCACCTCACAAGCTACTCCTTATCATAACAAATCATCGTTATTTGTGGTTGAATAAAAAGTACAGATTTGTAAATGTTAAGCCATATGCTTATTTTGGAGGCAGATCCATGATGTTTTTTGAAAGGGCAAGCGATTTAAATCAACTAAATATAGAAGAAATAGAATTGATTCAAAGAATAAGAAATCGTACAGAAAAGTATAATGCTGATAATATTTCCAGGACAGACGCCTATTTTCATTATTATAATCGAAATCCCGAAATCATTTGGTCCTTCCTTGCAAGCATGGTGTCCCGAAATGCGGGATGGAATATGTGTGATCTCGAAGGTAAATGGTTTCCAAAAATAATAAATAAAAAAATAAGAAAAAAATTGTTCTTAACATATGAGAGAGCCAATTGGCTAATCTTTCAAGATGCATTTCCGCAATTGCTGCTCTATCAATATTCGACGAAAATGAATCGTCCAATGTTTCATTTATTAAGATATTTCCAAGTATCTTCATTTATGGTAAAGGAATGGCGGATTTTTTGGGAGCGCAGATGTATAAAAAGGCTGATGATTTCACAAATCATTAACGAACAAAATATCATTCAAAAGCCTGTTATCAAGCATCCTGCCTATAGAAGGAAAGTGTTCCAATCTCCGCTGTTCCTGCTCCAGGATTGGTTTCATTATAGCTCCGTTATCTTTCCAACATGTAATGGGCAGCTATTTGGTGCGAGTGCAAATGGATTTAAATCGTTAACCAATAGGATTGATCTTGGTAAGCGCCTTGCTGCTATTCTATTTCATAACGATTTATATCCGTCCTTTTACGAATTTGCTAAGAGAACTGTTCACACAGGCTCCCGGTATGATTATGAAATTTATTTTAAGAAAAAGCCTAGAAGAACATCCCCATTTTTAAGATGTACATTCCCGATTATTAAGCATAAAAAACATAAAGCAGGAGACTGGTCTAAAAATAAACGATTAAAAAGAAAATGGTTAATGGGGAATGTGGAGCATATTCACCCAATCGAATTGACAGAATGGTATAAAGATAAACAAGCTCAAATAAAGAAGGCTATTTACTTAAAAGAAATAGTGGAAATGATAAGATAGCTAAAAAAGTGGAGTCCAACACGGATGCTGTCTTCCACTTTTTTAGCTGTAAAATGCAAAAGCGGCCTGTTATGTTGATGGGCGATTGGGACCCTCAAGTTTTTTATTACCATAACCGGTTTTTGTTTCTTCCTGCTTTTTTGGTTGAGTTCCCGTCTGTTTTTCCTTTTTATTCAAAATATCGCACCTCCGCTTATTAGTGTGCACATTAATGGGGTTTCCATGCGAGAGGAAAATGTCGAAAAAAAGGGGAGTTTAATAAAAATTTTTTCTTACTTTGACGAAACGCTTCTAGTTTTGTCAGCCGTGAAGGATTGGAATTAAGGAGAGCGAATAGAGTAGGTACAAGCATCTATAACCGGTGTTCTTATTCCAAGGAGGGCTTAGAAGATGAAGAAAAATGTTAACGCAAAAAAGGAATTAATTCATATGCTTTCTGAAATTTATAATCAGCTTGAGGAATTAGAAACTGTACTTGATTCAAACTTTGCCGGCATTAGAAACCAATTACAAATAAATTGTTCAGAACAGATCTCAACCTGCACGAATAGCATGGAAGCATTAGATTTGGAAGCCGCTTATTATCAGGCAAAGAGCGGTAAAGCAGATGAGAAGGATGCTTTTCATCGTCAGCCAAGCATAAAGCTTGAATTAGGTTATAAATTACACTAAAATAAGGTCATTCTTTAGTAGCTGATTTTTATAAGCTACTTTTATTTTTGCAAAAATTCTCCTGACAGCAATTTCTGTCTATGAATTTGGAGCTGATTGTTTATGAATGAAGATATAGAACTGATTGATCTGACAAACCAATTATTAAATTATACGTTCTTTATATCTGAAAGATATGAAAAGGCCAGGGAGCTGAAGGTGCCCGGAGATTTTTATAATGAGGTTAAACCGTTCGCGGATGAAGTGAAATTAATAAATGATGAATGGAAAAATAAAGCAATCCTTTGGATTACAATCAATCGGCCGAAAAATCTCTTTATCCAGCAAGTAGAATCTACATACGAAAATATTGAGACAATATCTGTGCAAGCCTTTTATCCCGAAACGAGCAAGTCGAGGTTTACTAATTTAGTTGTATCTTCGCAATATGTGCTAGACAGACTGATTCAAACGGTAAAAGAAGAAATGGGCCCTCCTGTCACTTAATAAGAGGGCCGCTTGAATTATGTTTTGCAGCTAAGAATTCCTTCAGTGATGATAAGAATGAATACTTGTACGTCAGTACTAGAGGTTGTCTCTCTTAATGAGTCTTAAAGGGATTCAGGAACTTCTGCTCCTTGAGCCTCGAGTTCACGAACAAGGTTACGATACACAGTAATACAAATATCGTTTTGAACATATGACTTTTTCGTAAAATCAAGTAATTCGTTTACACTTTCAGGACTGTAATTCCTCATTGTAGTAAATTTCATTGCTAGTTCGTGAACATTCATGCTAATTTCCCTCCTCTAATTTTTCTCGCATTCTGCTAAACTATATAGTTGATTCACTAGCAGAATAGCGAAAATTTACTGCAGAGCGTTTATTTCTTTTCAATATCCTATCATAAAAAAGGTGCGGTTCTTTATTTTTCAAATATTAAGACTTCCGACATAAATCTTCACCAATAGACAAAAAATGAAAACGTTTCCAGTATAATCACAATATAGGCTCCCTTTTCATAAATTATAGTAATGATTTCTCAAACAAGCTGAGATAGATTGTTTATGAAAGAGGAGGATGTCCCCCTATGTTTGGCCGAAGAGGAGCGAGCCCTTATTTAAATCAATATCACCCAACATATATGAATCAACCAGATTACGGATTAAACCAATATCATTGGAGACAGCAGCCCCCTTATTATCCTTCTCCTGGAGGGAATATGGGGTTCTACAATGGTCCTAACAATCAACCGTTTCCATACGGAAATGAGATGATGTATCAAAATGCCTATCCTGCTATGGGCAGTCAACATATGATGTATAACCAGTACCCAACTAATGGATACCCGATGCAGCAAAATGGGATGCAACTGGGGCAAAGTAATGTTTCACAGAGCATCTTCCAAAATCCATTAGATCCTGAAACAAACAAAAATATGTCGAACACTTATAATCCCTATTTCTCTAATTCTTATATGAACCCTTACCCGAAGCAGTCCTTTATTCCTAAACAGTCATCAGGTGTTCAATCCCTTATGAATTCATTCAAGTCACAGGATGGTTCAATCGATGTTAATAAAATGATGAATACGGCAGGACAGATGGTAAATGCCGTTAGTCAGGTTTCATCACTTGTAAAAGGACTTGGCGGGATTATCAAGGTTTAATGACTTTTAATAAACAAGGTATTCGCGAAAGAATGTCATGTGAATACCTTGTTTTTTTCAAAAGATTTATTAAATAAGATTGACAGTAAATAGAAAATGGTGAAAAAATAGAGAAATGAAAATAAACTGGGGGATGCAAATGTTACGTTCATTACAGCAAGTAGTTATCATATTCCTCTTAATCCTTTCTCTAGCTGCAATACCGATGATAGTAGAAGTAAACGCACCTGAGAATCGGTTGGAATGGCATTTCGAGAAATTGCCCGTAATTTATGGTGATTTTATAAGTGAAATTAGTCATGGAAGCCTTGGTACATATCAGTTAGGGACTCAGCAGCGGGAAATTGCGGAGGATATACAGAATAACTTTTTTACTAGCTTAAAAATCATGCTTTTTGGAGTGAATGTTTCAATTATCATTAGCTTGATTTTTGGCATTTTCGTAAGCCGTTTTCGATTAACGAAGCTTTTTAATTTCATTTTGAACCTCTTTTCAGCCATACCTGATTTTATAATTATTATATTGTCTTTGATTTTAGCTGTAAAAGTCTATAAAGTTACAGGGGTTAGAGTCATATCTTTACGTGCCGACGCTGGAGCGCTCAATCTATGGTTTCCGACCTTTCTAGTAAGTATTGCTCCGACATTATATATGTTTAAGCTTGTTTCAGTGAAATATCTCCAAACGAGCAGCGAAGATTATATTAAAACAGCGGTAGCAAAAGGGATGCGTTTAAATTATATTAATTTTCAGCATGTTTATAAAAATGTAGAGCCCTTTATTAAAGCTGAATTAATTAAAGTCATTTCCTTAAGTATCGGAAATCTATTTATCGTCGAGTACATTATGAATGTATCTGGTATTACGAAGTTCATTTTTCAAAGTAATGAGATTCAGCCGATTGCGATTGGCCTTTTCTCGATGCTTTTAATATCGGGTATCGTATATTTATCTATTAGACTAGTACTTTACCTTTTCAAACGAGGATTAATTTATGAATAAATTATTTAACATCAATTATTCTTTATATATAGGGAGCTTCTTCGTAGCTATCATCCTTTTTCTTTGTGTATTTGGTCCAATTCTCGCTCCACACTCATTAACAGAGATGCTGGAGACGCAATATACGAATGGAAAGGTATTAGCCCCTCCGATGCAGCCATTTAAACATGAAAGCTACCCATTAGGTACAGATAAATGGGGCTATGACTTGATGACGATGGTCTTATATGGAATTCGTTATACGGTATTTGTAGGACTGGCTGTTACATGTATTAAGATGGTGCTAGGAACAGTAATAGGATTATATGCAGGAATGTGGAAAAAAACGCCTAGCCTGTTGACTGCTTTTGAAAATGCATGGAGCTATATCCCTTTGTTTCTCATTTTATATTTTTTCATGAGGCCAATTAGCTTTAATAGTCAATTAAGTACAAGCACTCTTATAGGCTATTTTATTATTATTGCTTCTGTGATCAGCATCCCGAGTATTGTTTCATCTGTAAGACAGAAAACGGCTGAGTTATATAAATCAGTGTATATTGAGGCTGCTCATGTTCTTGGCGCCAGCAGAAACAGGCTCATTTGGAAGCATATTTTTCCGCAATTGAAGGAAACGATTTTAGTGATGTTTATTTTGGAAATTGTTTATGTCATTACGATTATGGGCCAGCTGTCACTTATGAATATTTTCATTGGCGGAACTGCTGTCAGATTTGATCCGCTCATTTATTTATCGGTGACGAAGGAGTTATCTGGTTTAGTTGGACAAGCAAGAGGAAATATTTACGGGAATACTCATATCTTGATCATCCCTTTAATGGTTCTATTATTTACGACCATATCATTCAGTTTACTGGCAAATGGTCTGAAAAATCGCTTTCAGGCAAACTACTCAAGAACCCCATGGATAAAGACTGGACAGGTACATCGGATCAGGCCCATTCGCAAACAATTGAATGAAGATAGAAAGCGTATACTTCCTCGAGGAGAAAGGCTTGCCTTCATTTTGCTTATCATGTTATTTATTGGGGCGGGTGTTTATGTTACAGCCACAAAGGATGCAGATGTAGGGGTGAAAAATGATAGTAAAGCGTCCTATGATATGCATATAGAAATGGATTCAAAAGGTGTCTTTCATACGACAGCAAATATTCTGGTCAACAATAAATCAGATGATAATTGGGAGGATATGACCTTTTATTTCATTCCAAATGCATTTATAAAAGGGCATTCCTTTCAATCGATTAAAGACTATTCAACTGTGCAAATGAATAAAATCATGATTAATGGCGAGCAAGCAAAATATAGCCTGGAAAAAGATCATTTAAAAATTAACATCCCGGCATCCATACATAAAAAGAAAAAATATAAAGTTAGAATCGAGTATGTGTTCACGATTCCAAATGAAGGTGAACGTCTTTCAAATGAAAAGGAAAATTATTATTTGGCTCATTGGTACCCCATGCTGGCTACCTATCAAAATGGAAAATGGAATAAGGAAGATTATGATGTAGGAATGGAGACGTTCCATACGGACTTTTCTAATTTTGAAGTCTCTTATAAAATTCCAGAAGGGTACTCACTTATTTCTACTTCCGATAAAGATCCTCGAATGGGGGAAAGTGAAGGGAAGGTCAAAGTAAAAAAAGTGAGGGATTTCTTCATTGCCATTGTTAAGGATATGGATGTCCATGAAACGGAGGCTAATGACGGAGTCAAAATCCGATTATTCACGAAGACGGATCATCAAAAAAATATTAAGGAAACTTTAGAGTTAGCAAAAGATGCCTTAAGCTTCTATCAGGAGAATATTGGGAAATACCCTCATAAGCAATTAGATATTATTTTGGATAATGGACCATTTATGGAATATTCTGGGGTAGTAACGATTAATCCTTACATCCAGGATACGTACTTTTACAGAAACGCCATCGTTCACGAAATCGCACATCAGTATTTCTATGGTGTGGTGGCGAATGATCAATATCATCAGGCATGGGTTGATGAAGGCATGACTGAATTTGCGACCTCTATGTACTTTTTTGCGGGCAAAAATCAAGGCAAGAGACAGGCATTTAGCATTCCATATAACCGGATGGAGCGTATAAAGGCTGCTAATCTTGGCAGACAATATTCAAATGTTTCGTTAGACAAAGTAAAAAATACAGGCTTTATATATGGTCAGCCTGCCATTGAAATATTAAAAATGGTGGAGGATAAGTATAGACTTAAAGGTGACGATGTAAAGGAAGTAAGCATGCAATTTCTTTCTAGCTATTATGAGCATTTCAAATACAAAGAAGTAGACACGAAGGAATTTATTCGATTCACAAAAGATTATTTCAGTGTACCGACTGGTTATTTTAATAAATGGCTGGATACTTCCAAGCAATAAACAAGCAGTTTTTGAGACTGCTTGTTTTTTTTATTCAATTTCATCAATTTTGATATGTTTTCCCTTTTGTTTTGGAATACGAATTTTTAGTAGTCCATTTTGGTATGATGCTTTTACTTTATTTTCGATAATTGGCTGCGGAAGAGGAATCGTTCTGCTCGATTTTTGCATCGTTTGCCGTCTTCTCATAATTTTCTGATGCTCATCCTCTTCAGTAAACATTTCATTCGACTGAACGGAAATAGTGACGTAATTATCAAGGATATCGAGCTGAATCTGCTCACGTTTTACACCAGGCAACTCTGCCGTAATAATATGCTCTTCCGTCGTTTCTCGGACATCAACATGAAAAGTAGCATGAAAAGGAAATGGGCTCTTGAAGAATTCATCTATTGATTGCAAGAATCCCTTAACCGGCCTTTCATTAAAGAAATGATTCATCGATTTCACAAAATCCCCCAACTCATTTTTTCCCTTTTTGCTATCGTTGCTCAATTTATTCAGCCCCTATCAATAAATGATGTTGGCATAGCCACAATATCTTATGTAGGCAACTGGGTATTTGTTCTTGAAAAATGAAATATTAAAATAATAGCAAAGAAGAACCACCGTTGAAAGTGGTTCTTCTTTGTTAAGCTTATAAGATTTCCTCTAATAGACTATCAGGATCAATAATTATATTTCCGGATGAATCCGTTTCAATCAGCTGGTCCTTTTTAAGCTTTGTTAATGTCCTGCTGACAGTTTCTCTCGTTGTGCCGATCATATTGGCAAGATCCTTATTAGTGAACTCTGCCTTTAAGAGATAGAAACCGTTATCCATTTTCTGACCATGAATTTTGGCTAAGCGAACGAGCAGCTTAATAATTTGCTCATACGTATTATTTAGGATTTGCGATTCGAGCCGTTCTTGCAGGTCAACAATTTTTTCCCCAAGCACTTTAAACACTTTAATACATAGCTCAGGGTTTTCTATAAGGACCTTTTCGAATTGGTCAATTGGCACAACAACTAATGTGGATCTTTCGAGCACTTCTGAAAATGCAGGGTATCCTCCTTTTCGGAAAAAGCCGACATGTGGAAACATATCCCCATCTTTAGCGATTGCCACGATTTGTTCCCTGCCATTTACATCACTTTTATAAATTTTAATGCGTCCGCTTTGAATAAAATATACATTCTCTAGCGGGTCATCCTGCATGAATACATGACTGCCTTTTTTCCATTCCCTAGAGATGGAGATCTCAACAATTTTTTCAATTTCTGAATCACTGAGCTCTTTAAAAAGGGTAAACTGCGAAAGTACCTTTTTAATGTCAGAATAATTCATTTTATCACCTCTTAATTAAACCCATTGTTACCAATATTGTAACAAAAAAGACACTAGAAAGAAGCAATTTGGCTTTGGAAGAATTTGAACATTTTATGACACGGAAGTTTTCCTTTAAAAACGAACGCTTATTCGCTAGAATAATAGATATGAGGTGAGTAAGATGAAAGTTCGGAAAAGCTTGCATGAATTAATGAAGGAAATGAAAGAACTGGAAGAGTTTAAGCAAAACATCGTTCATTGGCACACAATTGAAGAAAAGGAAGCGAGGGTTGACGACCTTCCCGCTGATTTAAGCCCTAATCTTAAAGAAGCTTTACAAAGAAGAGGGATTACAAGTCTTTATACCCATCAGAAATCGGCATATGAAACGGCAATGAAGGGACAAAGTCTTGTGGCAGTCACTCCAACCGCGTCAGGAAAGACACTATGCTACAATCTCCCTGTTTTACAGAACATTATTAATGACCCTCATGCAAGAGCGCTATATATGTTTCCAACTAAGGCCCTTGCCCAAGATCAAAAAAGCGAAATGAATGAGATTATTAATGAAACAGGATTAGCTATTAATAGCTATACATATGATGGGGATACACCTGCTAATATTCGGCAGAAGGTCCGAAAAGCAGGGCATGTCGTTATTACCAATCCAGATATGCTGCATTCTGCTATCCTTCCCCACCATACAAAGTGGGTCTCCCTTTTTGAAAATCTGAAATTTGTTGTGATTGATGAACTTCATATATACCGTGGTGTTTTTGGAAGTCATGTCGCAAATGTCATTCGAAGATTACAAAGAATTTGCCGATTTTATGGAAGTGATCCGATTTTCATTTGTACGTCAGCGACGATCGCTAATCCATTGGAACTTGCGGAGAAGCTAACAGAAAAACCGGTAAAGTTAATTGATAATAATGGAGCTCCAAGCGGGAGAAAGCATTTTGTTTTCTATAATCCGCCAATTGTTAATAAACCTTTAAATATTCGAAGAAGTGCTACATTAGAAGTTAGAAAACTAGCTGCAAACTTGTTGAAAAATAAAATTCAAACGATTATTTTTGCGAGAAGCCGTGTAAGGGTTGAAATCTTATTAACCTATTTACAGGAACTCGTCAAGCATAAATTAGGTCCAAAGGCTATTCGCGGCTACCGAGGCGGCTATTTGCCAACAGAGAGACGGGAAATTGAAAAAGGGCTTCGTTCTGGAGAAATATACGGAGTTGTCAGCACGAATGCTCTGGAACTCGGAGTAGATATTGGGCAGCTGCAAGTGTGTATCATGAATGGCTTCCCTGGGACGATTGCGAGCTCATGGCAGCAAGCAGGGCGTGCCGGAAGGAGACATGGAGAATCCCTAGTAATTATGGTTGCGAGCAGCAGCCCAATGGATCAATATGTCATTCAAAATCCGGATTACTTCTTCAAAAGAAGTCCAGAGACAGCGAGAATTCATCCCGATAATTTAATCATTTTAATTGATCATATCAAATGCGCAGCTTTCGAGCTTCCTTTTCATGCAGGAGAATCCTTTGGGTCATTTGAAACCGAAGAAGTCCTCGAATATTTAGCTGAAGAACGGGTTCTTTATGAAAATGGGGGGAAATATTATTGGATGAATGATTCATTTCCAGCCCATAATATTAGTTTACGTTCAGCTTCTCAGGAAAATGTAGTCATTATTGATCAATCTGACATAGCGAATGTGAGGGTAATCGGTGAAATGGATCAATTTTCTGCTATGACACTTTTGCATGAAGAGGCAATCTATCTTCATCAAGGAACGCAGTACCAAGTTGAGCTGCTGGATTGGGAGGAGAAAAAAGCCTTCGTAAGAGAAGTGGACGCGGATTACTTTACAGATGCTAATCTCGCAGTTGAACTCAAGGTTCTCGAACAGGATAAACAGCGTTTCCTGCCTTCAGGGGAAATCGGTTATGGGGATGTGAGCGTTGTTGCCATGGCTACTATTTTTAAAAAGATAAAATTTGAAACACACGAAAATATTGGCTCCGGGCCTATAAGCCTTCCAGAGGCAGAGCTTCATACAAACTCTGCATGGTTCTCATTTAATGATAAGGACTTACAAGACAAGCGAGAGAGACTAGAGCAAGGGCTTATTGGGTCAGCTCATGCATTAAGGCATATTGCTCCGCTTTTTGTCATGTGTGATCCTCAGGATATTCATGTTGTCCCGCAAGTGAAAGCGGCTCATAATGAGAAGCCAACGATATTTTTCTATGATCGCTATCCCGGCGGGGTTGGATTAAGCGAAAAGATATACGAAGGGTTCGAGCATGTGTTGCATGAGGCAAGGCAAATGGTGGGTAATTGTTTTTGTGAACAAGGCTGTCCTTCCTGCATTGGGACTGAAACGGCTTCAAATTTGGCAAAAGCAGATGTCCTTAAAATATTAACAAGCTTCACATCTAGAAATGTAATCACTGGTGATAACCATGTCCATTAAAAACAAGCTGAATCGATTAAAGTCACATTTATCCCATGAAAGCAACACTGAAAAGCTTGTTCAAAAACCAGAATTAACCAGCATTCCTTATAGAGAGGTTTGGGAAAAAGAAGGGGTTGCACCGTATTATTTCGACGAGGATTTTTGCTTAATTAGGGAAAAGGAATATTCAGTTAACGATAAACACGGCATTTATACGTTTGACCAATTTTATCAGGCGGTGGAAGCATGGAATTCTTCAAATATTAACCATCCACTGTCAGCTGCTGGGTTTCGTCCAGATCAATTCTTTTTCTTTGACACAGAAACAACTGGACTCGGTGGAGGCGTTGGAAACACAATCTTTATCCTTGGCCATGCAAGTTTTCAAGGAAACAAGGTTCGTCTTAAGCAGCATATTTTACCCCATCCGGGAGCGGAGGTTGCTTTATACAAAAGCTTTCTAGACAGTGTAGATTATAAAATGATGGCGACCTATAATGGAAAATCATTTGATTGGCCGCAAGTGAAAACGAGGCATACTCTTATTCGGGATCAAGTTCCTAAATTGCCTCCATTTGGCCATTTCGATTTATACCATGCTTCTAGAAGGATGTGGAAGCATAAATTAGAACGTTTAAAGCTGTCTGTAGTTGAAAAAGAAATATTAGGTGTCGAAAGAAAAGATGATCTTCCAGGTTTTTTAGCACCGATGATTTATTTTGATTATGTGGAAACGAAAAATCCAGAAGGAATGCTAGGTGTATTAAAGCATAATGAAATAGACATTTTATCTCTTATTAGCTTATATACTCATCTTTCTTATCAAATTCTTGGGATTGATAAGTCGCAGACAGCACGGGAGACATACGAAGTCGGAAGATGGTTCTCACAATTGGGAGAATCTTCATCAGCCAAGAAGGCTTTCTCGAATATTTCAGCAGGAGATGGCATAGAAGCACTACGAGCAAAGCATGCACTTGCATTCGAATATAAGAAACAAAAGAAATGGCTTGAAGCTATTCAGCTATGGAAAGACGTTGCTGAGGGTAGCGAAATGGAAATAAAGCTTGCGGCATGTATCGAATTGGCCAAAATTTTTGAGCATCGTGAAAAAAATTTAGAACAAGCCCTTGTCTATACGGAAATGGCTGATTCCTTTTATCTGGCAAATGATATGGAAAACGCTGCATTTAAATATGAGGATCTCAGTAAAAGACTCCAACGACTGAGGAGAAAGAAGGAGTCATCTAATATCTTCACAAATTATTAATAATTGTTTGAAAAACCCACTAATTCCTAGTTGTAAGCCTATTGCAAAAGCTGTAAAATGTGTAATTGTGCAGTATTATTTAGGAATAGAGTGAGGCAGATATCATGTATAAAGCAATATTATTTCTGTTTTTTTTCGTCATTATTTTTGTAGCGGTTATTTTCTCTAATTTAAAGGGGAGTTTTTATAGTATGTTCTAAAAGGGTCATACATATTTCTGAAATCCTGTTGCTTTTATTTCTTTTTAGGTAAACGTACAATATTAGTGAAAAGGAATGAAAATAGGTTTTTTCATTAGTACAAGATTCCCCCTATCTACATAGGCTGTTAATGTAAATAAATTATGTAGAGAGGGGATTTTAAAATGTTTTGTGGACCAAGACCAACGAATATTTTGCCAGCAACAGTATCACCAACTAAATGCTGTGTGAATCATACTTTCCAAAATACGATCGTTCCACATATTCATCCAAGTCATACAACTACTGTGAACCATCATAATTTCCAGCATGTGCATTCATTCCCGCACACTGAATCAGTAGTAAATGAAGTAACAAATCAGCAGTTTGTTGCTCCAGCAGCACCTGTAGGATTTGGTGGACCAGTTCCAGGAGCAGTAGCTCCAGGCTTCGGTGCTCCAGGCTTCGGTGCCCCAGGCTTCGGTGCTCCAGGCTTCGGTGCTCCAGGCTTCGGTGCTCCAGGCTTCGGTGCTCCAGGACCATTTTTTAGAAAATAAACAAAGCAAGGGCATACTCGGATATGCCCTTGTTTTTATATATCCGGTTAAGTGATCATGTCCCATTTGAAATTCATCATACATAGAAGGGCTAGTGCTATGACTAAAGTTGCAATCATATCTGGCTATAAACCTTATGAAATCGGTATATTTAAAAATGATGATCCAGCTGTTCCTATTATTAAAATGGCTATAAAAAACCAGCTCTTATCCCTATTAGACGAAGGGCTGGAATGGGTCATCATTAGCGGTCAGCTTGGTACAGAATTATGGGCTGCAGAGGTAGTGTTCGACCTTCAGCTTGAAGGCTTCCATGATCTTCAGCTTGCCGTTATAACTCCTTTCTTGAATCAGGAAGATACATGGAAGGAAGCAAATAAAGAATGGTATGAATCGATATTGGCACAAGCTGATTATATTGATTCTGTTTCAAGAAAGCCTTATGAAAAGCCTTGGCAATTCCGTTTAAAAAACCAATTTTTTGTGGAAAAAAGTGATGTTCTGCTTTTATTTTATGATTCAGAGAAAGAAGGAAGCCCAAAATATTTATATGAAGAAGCAAAAAGGAAGCAGGAAAAAAGTCATTATGAAATTAGATTCATCAGTTTTGATGACTTGCAAGTACTAGCTGAAGAAGAGCAAATGAAGGCCAGCTATGAGTGAAAAATTAGTTCGAAAGAAAAATTGACAAAAATGCATATCTCTGAAAAAATAGATATGATGATGGTGAACTTTGAGGTGATTGTCATGCTTTCCGATAAAGTGAAATTAACGGCAAAAGATATTTTGGAAAAAGAATTTAAAACCGCTATGCGCGGCTACAAACCAGAAGAAGTAGATAAATTTCTCGATTGGGTCATTAAGGATTATGAAACGTTCCATCAGGAAATTGAAGATTTACAACAAGAAAATATGAGATTAAAGAAGCAGCTTGAAGAGGCTTCCAGACGTCCAGTCGCCGCACAAACTGCTGGGACAACTAATTTTGATATACTAAAGCGGCTGTCCAACTTAGAAAAGCACGTTTTTGGAAGTAAATTGTACGATTGACAAATATTTTCTCGATTTCAAGTTGAAAACCATTGCTATTCATTTGAAAGTTACATATAATAACTTTTGTTATCATTAATAACGTTCGGGTAATCGCTGCAATAGCATTTAGCTTATTGTAGAGGAAAGTCCATGCTCGCACAGGCTGAGATGCGTGTAGTGTTCGTGCCTAGCGAAATCATAAGCTAGGGCAGTTGGGCAAATACGTGTATTTGCTTGGCTGACGGCAGGGAAAATGCCTAAGTCCTTGGATATGGCATGAATACCTTGAAAGTGCCACAGTGACGGAGCCTCTTCAGAAATGATGAGGGTGGAACGAGGTAAACCCCACGAGCGAGAAACCCAAATTATGGTAGGGGCACTTTCTCTAAGGAAATGAACGAAGAGAAGGACAGGGATTAACCTTGTAGATAGATGATTACCACCTTAGTACGAGACTTAGGGTCGTATGCAGTACAAAGGAACAAAACATGGCTTACAGAACGTTATTAGTGACATGAATGAATGAAGCTAACGCCCTCCTTTCTAGGGGGGCTTTTCCTATTGTACATAGAATTTTGTCCTTTTTTTGACTTTTGCGTGAAAGTGTAAATATGAAACTTCTGCCAATATTGTATATTGAGGAGATTAACTATATGATAATAATAAATACTAAGGATGAAAATATATCGTAAATAAGGACGAAAAAATATGATATTATCTGAGATCAGGAACAATCAAAAAATCAAGCTAGCTGAGAAGATTCTTCAAAATACGAGTGAAGGAGTCATGATTACAGACGGGAAGTCTAGAATTATCACTGTCAATCCAGCTTTTGAAATTGTGACTGGCTATACGAAGGAAGAAGTTGTGGGAAACAATCCAAACATCCTTCAATCTGGAATTCATGATGAGCAGTTCTATAAAAATATGTGGAATCAAATGTATGAAAACGGATTTTGGAAAGGTGAGATTTGGAATAAACGAAAAAATGGAGATGTATTTCTTGAATGGATAACGATTAGCTCCATTAAAGATGAAGAGGGGTACATAACAAATTTTGTTGCTGTATTTTCTGATATAACGGACCGGAAACATGCAGAGGATCAGCTTAGATATTTAGCACATAATGACTCCCTGACAGGAGTGGCCAATCGCTATAGTTTAAATAAGCGGCTTGAAGACTTAATATATACCGCTGAAAAGTATAATCAGCTTTTAGCTATTCTTTTTCTTGATTTAGATCGGTTTAAACAAATAAATGATACCCTCGGACATAATTATGGAGACATGCTTCTAAAGAAAGTATCAACAAGATTAAAAGGTCTGCTAAAAAATAAAGATATGATTGCAAGACTTGGCGGGGATGAGTTTGTCATCGTTTTGCCCAATCTTAAGCATCCGAAAGAAGCCGTCCAGATGGCTGAAATGATCATTGAAGAGTTTACAAAACCTTTTCATCTAAATGTGCATGAAGTTTATGTTTCTACAAGTATTGGGGTAAGTTTATACCCTTTGGACGGAATGGATATCGAAACATTATTGCGAACGGCTGACAAGGCTATGTATGAGGCAAAAAGCGGCGGAAGAAATCAATTCGAGATTTATCATAAAAAGATGCATCACAATGAGACAAGACAGATGAAAATGGAAAATGAATTGCGAAAGGCAATCGAACGTAATGAATTTTTTCTTGTCTATCATCCAATTATTGATGCGAAAACCAATAAGGTTGTAAGTCTCGAAGCATTGGTCAGATGGAAGCAAGAACAATTTGGTCTAGTGCCGCCTTCAGAATTTATTCCTCTAGCAGAAGAGTCTGGCTTAATTATCCCAATAAGTGAATGGATCATTCAAAAAGCATGTGAAGATTTAAAAGTCATCCATTTACAAGGGAACCCTAAATTGAGAATGTGTGTAAATATTTCGGCAATCCATTTCAACCAAGATAATTTTGTAAAATCAATCGGTGAAATTTTCCAAAAAACGAATGTAAACCCGAATTATATTGATTTTGAGCTTACAGAAAGTATGATTATGCCAAAGGCAAGTGAATCGGTCGATAAGCTTGTAAAGTTAAGGCAGCTTGGTGTTAAATTATCTATAGATGATTTTGGGACTGGCTATTCATCATTAAGCTATTTAAACCGTTTTCCGCTCGACACGCTGAAAATAGATCAAAGCTTTATAAACAGAATATCTGTTTATGAGGAAGATTCCTCCATTGTGGAAGCAATTATTACGATGGCGCATCGGCTGCACTTAAAGGTAGTGGCAGAAGGTGTTGAAAATAAAAAACAATATGATTTTCTTAAGAAAGAACAATGTGACTTTATTCAAGGTTACTATATATCCAAACCGATTCCTTTACATAAGCTGCTGACATTTTTGACGTGCTGGGAAACGGAAATAATGAATTAGGGTGAAATTATGACAAATTATGATCTAATTGCAACATCTGCTATGGGTTTAGAGGCCCTCGTTGCGAAAGAGGTACGCGCTTTAGGGTATGATTGTGAAGTTGAAAACGGAAGAATCAGCTATAAAGGGGACGCTCTGGCGATTGCAAGATCGAATCTATGGCTTCGTACAGCCGATCGAATAAAAATAAAAATCGGGGAATTTAAAGCTACTACCTTCGATGAACTTTTCGAGAAGACAAAATCACTTCCGTGGGAAAATTTTTTATCAGAGGACGCTGAGTTTCCGGTAACAGGAAAATCAGTTAAGTCAAAGCTCTACAGTGTTTCCGACTGTCAGGCAATCGTCAAAAAAGCAGTTGTTGAGAGATTGAGAACACATTATAAAAAAACTGGCTGGCTCGAAGAAAATGGCCCGTTTTATAAAATAGAAGTCGCTTTACATAAGGATGTGGCTCTGCTCACCATTGATGCGAGCGGAAGTGGCTTGCATAAGCGAGGATATCGCGCTGGCCAGGGAGAAGCCCCATTAAAGGAAACACTTGCTGCAGCCCTTGTCATGCTGACGAACTGGTCTCCAGAAAAGCCTTTTGTTGATCCTTTCTGCGGTTCTGGCACGATCCCAATTGAGGCAGCGCTAATCGGACAAAATATAGCCCCTGGGTTTAATCGTGAATTTATTTCTGAATCTTGGTCATGGGTGCCGGAACAAGTCTGGGATGAGGCGAGAACGGAGACAGAGGATTTAGCGAACTATGATCAGCAGCTTGATATAACAGGTTCAGATATTGATCATCGCATGGTGAAAATTGCCCAGGAGAATGCTTTTGAAGCAGGCTTTGGCGATTTAATCAGCTTTAAACAAATGCAAGTAAAGGATTTTACAACAACTAAGGAATATGGAGTCATCGCCTGCAATCCCCCGTACGGAGAACGATTAGGGGAAAAAGATGCAGTTCAGAAAATGTATGAAGATATGGGTAAGGCATTATCGTCCCTTGATACATGGTCCATATATGTTCTTACTTCCAATGAAGACTTTGAGAAGTTTTTCGGAAAACAAGCAACGAAAAAGCGTAAATTGTTTAATGGCTTTATTAAAACAGACTACTATCAATATTGGGGAAAAAGACCCCAAAAAATAAAATAGAAATGATCCCGGGAGCATAGAACCACCTGACCTTGAATACAATAGATGTATCATTTCAAGGATCAGGAGGACTAGCTAAAATGATGCATTCCAATTTAGATTTTAATAAAATATCACAGGTGTTAATGAATACGATTGAAGCGGTGAAGGGGGAACAGGATTTATCATCTGGGGCACTTGAACAGCTGCAAACTGCTCAAAATGAACTTCAGCAAGCGATGTCTTTATCATTTTCATCTGTACATAAAAAGATCGGCTATTGATTAGGACCTGGCTGAGAAGTGTCAGGTTCTTTTCTTTTTTCTTGACACTTTTCTTATTTGCGATACAATGATTGATGGTCTTTTGTTTAACAATGAAACAATGATGAGATAATGATACAGGTATGAAACGAAGCGTCTATATACAGACGCTTAAATTTTTTTATGTCGGAGGGGTAATATGCAAAGCAGAATGCCTTTTGCATTGTCCAAAAGTGAATCTTTTTTTGATAAATTAAGTGAATGGATCGGGGATGTTTTTTACGATATTCTGCCTGAATCCGGCTTTGAAATGCGTGATGAACAGATTTTCATGGCATTTCAGCTTGAAAAGGCATTTAAGGAAAAAAAGGTTATATTCGCTGAAGCGGGTGTAGGGACAGGAAAGACGATTGTTTATTTGCTCTATAGCCTAGCTTATGCAAGGTACTTGAACAAGCCAGCGATCATTGCCTGTGCAGATGAAACATTAATTGAGCAGCTTGTGAAAAAAGAAGGCGATATTGCTAAGCTTGAAAAGGCGCTAAACTTAAATATTGATGTACGGCTAGCGAAGTCAAGGGACCAATATCTATGTTTAAATAAGCTCGACCAGCTAGTTGCAAGTGATGATATGGATACATATAATTCGGTTTATGATCAGCTTCCTGAATTTGTCCATTCCGGTTCCTCGATGCAAACCTTTGAAAAATACGGGGATCGTAAGGAATACCCGGAATTAACAGATGAAAAATGGAATCATATCGCATGGGATCCCTTTCAAGACTGCTTTACATGTGAAAAACGCCACAGATGTGGACAAACGTTAAACCGGGATTTCTACCGGAATGCGAAGGATTTAATCATCTGTTCCCACGATTTTTATATGGAGCATATTTGGACGAAGGAATCTAGAAAGAGAGAAGGCCAGCTTCCACTCTTGCCGGATAGTTCCTGTGTCGTTTTCGATGAAGGTCATTTACTGGAATATGCCTCACAGAAGGCATTAACCTATCGATTTACTGAGCAAATTCTTGAGTCATTATTAACCCGTTTAACATCTAATGATGTAAGAGAAAAGACATTGCATATGATCGATGAAACGATTATTCAAAATGAGCGTTTTTTCTTTTCACTTGAAAAGGCTTCTTCTTTAGCAGAAGGTTCAAATAAAAAAACAATAAAAAAATCTGAGATTGTCATTAAAGAAGGAAAAAAACTTCTTCAATATATTAGTTCACTTGAAGATGAGCTTGTGTTTGAAAGTGAAATGTATATCATTAATGAATATGATTTAAAAATTGTTGAGGAATATTTAGAACAAATCTCCTATTCGCTCTCCTTATTTCTAAAGGATTTGAAAGGAATCACTTGGTTTGAAGAAAATGAAGGGGAAAGAACGCTCGTCATCATGCCTCGTATGGTTGAGGATATTATGAGAGAAGAAGTCTTTTCACAGCAGAAGCCATTTGTTTTCTCCTCAGCGACACTTTCGGAAAATAAATCATTTGATTATATGGCAAAAAGCTTAGGAATCGACAGCTACTTATCTTTCACCGTTTCTTCGCCATTTAATTATGATGAAAATATGGTTATTCATCTGCCGGCATTCAATGGGGATTCGATGGACGAAAAAATGCAATATGTCCAAGAACAAATAGAAAAGTCTGAAGGAAGAGCGTTAGTCCTTTTTACAGTAAAAGAGGAGCTTGCCAGCTTCAAAAAGCGGATCGAAGGCAAGATGAAATTCCCTGTTTATTTTGAAGGAGATGCTGAAATTAGTACACTCGTATCGAATTTTCAAAATGAAGAGCAATCAGTACTATGCTCTGTTCATTTATGGGAAGGGTTAGACGTTCCTGGGAGATCACTTGAAAATGTCTTTATATTCTCATTGCCATTTCCTCCACAAGATCCTGTTTTTAAAGCAAAACGTGAGGGGGCTTCTGACCCGTTCAAAGAGGTTGATTTGCCGTATATGCTTTTACGATTAAGGCAGGGAATGGGAAGATTAATCAGAACACATGAAGACAAAGGGAAAGTTCATATTCTTATCAAGGAAAACGAAGATAAGGAAGTACTTGAGCAAATTAAAAGTGTGCTTCCTACAACGGAAGGGTTAAACTAACAAATATCCCACTCAGCGAATGTGAAGCAGAGTGGGATATTTGTTATCTGCCTAACTGGCTTTTTCCTTCAGGAGTCATTCGGTCTGGTGTCCAAGCAGGCTCCCAGACGAGTTCAACATCGACATGTTTTACTTCTTCCATTTCTTCGATGCAGTATTTAACCCCGCTGACAATGCTGTCATGAAGCGGACAGCCTGGGGTTGTTAATGTCATGGTTATCATTACAATTTCATCTTCTGGAATCTCGATATTATATATTAATCCTAAATCTACAACATTGATATTCAGTTCTGGGTCCAAAACTCTGCGCAAATTGTTCAATACTTTATCTTTTAATTTCACAAAAAACCCCTCCTATTATTTTTTTACGACTTTAACAATGGCAATTGAAAACATCAAACAAGCAAAAATGAAAATGATTTGACTTGGGAAAAATAATGCTTTACTCCCAATGAAAAGGGAAATCGCAACACCGATTGCACCAAGCATGAGACAGATAAATACCGGGGTTGCCGCTCGGTCATTGATCATATCCTTTAATGAAGGGACATCCTTTTTCCCGATTTCCTTACTGTATTTAGCTGTCCACCATAGAAACGGCACAATTTTGAATAAATAGCCGATAATACTGAAGGCAATCCATAAAAACAAATATAGAAATAACAATGGACCCGCTGCTTTATGAAAAACTCCTAACAGCCCCGTAATAAATGCGCTGAGGTGAATTATTCCCCCGCTTACGATCGCGATAAGGGCGAAAATAAAGGAATAATCAAGCTTTTTCTTCACTCTTTTCTTTAATATGGTTGAAATATGATACGTGAAAATGATAAATCCAAGGAACAGAAAAAAGAGTGCTGCAGTTAATAGTGCTGTTGAATCTATAAAAAATGAAATGGCTGCTGCAACTAATCCAAGTGTATAGATAGGGTAAACAAAATTAGCCAGCTTCATCGTAAACCCATGTGATAAAGAAAACATGGGCACCATTTTATAAGAAAAACCGAAAATAAGGAGAGTAAACCACCCGGTCATTCCAAGCAGTAAATGACTTTTAAAAATGGCTTGATAATACTGGCCGCCAAAGCCAGTTTTCATGCTAATTAACATTGTAATACCTAGGATAATAGTAATTAATAGACAAACTAATGCAGTTCCGACATACAAGGTTAATATATTGGGCTTCGCTTGTTTTCTCAATGTCATGAACATTTGAAAAAGGAACATGAGAATACCTAATAATGTGATGATTCCAGGCACTAACGCTTTTTGCGGTTCATAAAAAAGAAAATGTGCAAAAGAGAATACCCCGATAACATATACCCCGAATTGAATTAAGCCGAATTTCTCATTCCAAATAGGAGTTAGGAAAGCAACGGGCACTAACTGATACATAGCACCCATCGCAATCATCAGCGCCCATCCTAACAGCAGCAAATGGGCTGCTGACCATATTCCTGGTATACGAAATTGGCCGCTAATCATGTAATCTCCATGAAATAGAAGTAAGATTTGTGAACCGATTAGCGCAATGATACTGACAAGGATAAAGGAAAATGGCAGTTTTATATTTGTTTCATTTCCTGAAGAAGATAACATCTTCATCACCTGCTCTATTTCGTAATTTCAATTAAAAAGCTTCCATCTTCATTTGGTGTCGTTTCATACTTTAAGCCTCTTTCTTCAAGCTGCTCATATAAGAACATCGGGCGGCGGTCATTAATAATGGACAGTTTTTCTCCAGGCTTTAAGCCTTCAAGAGCCTCTAACGTTCTCATCATCGGCTTAGGCGGCTCAAGTCCGCGATTATCTAATAACATGATGATCAGCTCCTCTTTGTAAATGTGATCTTCCAATGTTTTTTCTCAAGCTCTTCGGCTTCATAGTCAAAACCCTTTCCTTTCAAAATAGGGAATAGGGGAGCTGGCTTAAAGGGAGCATGAAGGATAAATATATCACCTGAACTTAATTCATTTACGGCCTGCATAATTTTTTGAAAAGGCTCAAGTTTATTTTTAATATCTTCCCTTACGTCTAATTCAATCGTTTTAATCTCCATTATTAAGTCACCTCTTAATCTTTGATCTTTAAACATAGTATATCATCATAGATACATCCCATAAGTGACATGAATCATAGAATAAGAAATTTATGATTATCATTCTCAATTGAAAACGCAAAAAAAAAGAAATCCGCGTTCACTCTTCGGATTTCTTCTTTTTATTAGCACAATCAAAGCATAATGCTTCATTATTCTCAGTATGAACACCATTAAAAAAACCATCTAAACAATACAGCTTCTTCCCACAATCAACACAATTGCCAACGTATTCATTCATGAATCGTTCACTCCATCCTTTCGGTAACTTGAGCCTTGCTTCTAAAATAGAGGAGCATCCACACCGTATTTGCAAATAATATACATGCAGCAATAACAAAACCCGTTGCGAAGGATACGGCTAGGACTCCTGTTATGGAGGAGCCTACGACAACACCAAGCGAAAAAAACGCATAAAATAAACCGAATGCTTTTCCTCTTGTGCCATGATCCGTATGCTTTACAAGCATTGCTGAGATGGATGGGAAAAGAAATGCAAAACCAGTTCCATAAACAACCATAGAAATAAACAAGAGTGACAATGATGTAGACAAGCTAAGGAAAATGAGTGCAATCCCAATAATACTCATACCAGCCATCATCGTATTATGGTATTGATAGCGGTCAAACAGCCGATTGGTCGGCAAGGCAAAAATTAATATCGCGGTGATCCCGAATGTACTAAGGAGAATTCCGCTATACTGAGTCCCAAATTGCAGTGATTCCACTTGCAAAGGAAGCATATAGGCTAGTACTCCTTGCGCAAACATTAAGGAAAAGGCACCGCTATAACTAGTCAAAAGCATAGGGCTTTTTAATAAGGCTACAAGTGTTGTAACGGAAGGGTCAATTTTTCTAGTGATTTGCGCCGTTTTGTTTGGGATAACAAAGGCTGACAAAATAAAAATGACAAGCATTACTATGGCGATGATTAAGAACACCCAGTTCACTCCGTATTTCGAAGCGATAATCCCGCCAAAGGCTGGTCCGATGATAGCTGAAATGCCGACTGCCACTCCCGTAACGGCCATTGACTTCCCTTGCTTTCCTTCTTTTCCGCTATTTGCAACGACTGTGAAGGCTGCAGGCACGAGAAAGCCGCTAAATAAACCATGGAGGAATCTAACCGCAATTAATTGCCATGGAGTAGTGACAAATATGTAAAGGAGAAGAAACAAACCTGTAAGAAAAAAGCCAGCTAATAACACTTTCTTCGGGCCATGTTTATCAATCCAATACCCCGCGAGAATATTTCCGAACATATTCGAAAAGGAATACATCCCAACAGCTATTCCAATTAACGCCGGAGTAGCTCCAAGTTCTTTAGCAAAAGGACTCAAAATGGGAAGTTGTGCAAACATGTCAATAAAAGAAATTAAAACGATAATAAAAATAAATTGTTTCATAGTATCTCTTCCTATAGTTCATAGTCTGTGTCTCTATATTATAACTGTTTTCCCTCTAGAAAACGATTTTAGTGAATCATTCCTTTTACCTGTTCCTTAAAAAAGTCTTTATTTTTAGTGACCATGCTCACTTTTTTTCAAGAATTTATTTTATACAATACATTTGTAAGTAAAGTTAAGGAGGAGAAAAAATGATCGAGTTTGCCCAAACCGTTATCGCACCAGATTTTCCGCCAAGAGAGAAGCATCCTACTATTTTTAAAGCATTTGATTCTTTACAGACTGGAGAGTTCATGCTTCTTGTCAATGATCATGATCCAAAACCGCTGCAATATCAATTTATGATAGAAAGAGAAAATGGCTTCACTTGGGAGTATTTAGAAGAAGGACCGGATCTTTGGAAAGTGGCAATTGGAAGAAAATAAGCAAATATAAATAATCACCGATTAAAGAGATAACAGTGGGAACTGTTGTCTTTTTTTTACATATAAAAGATTAAATTCAATCTTCCGATTCGAAGGAATGTGTTAAAATAGAAAGAGTATTTTAACAATAAGGGGGACTTTTTCATGAATGAGGAAATACTGCAAGCAGAAAAGGATTTCTTACAATATGTAAAGAAAATAGAAGCTTATAATGAAGCACTGTCATTAATCTATTGGGATCTGCGTACCGGGGCACCGAAACAAACGGTTGAGCAGCGATCTGAAGTGATTGGAATGCTATCTTCAGATGTGTTTAATATGTCTACTTCGGAAGAAATGGCAGCATACATAGAAAAATTATCAGGTGAAAATGAGTTATCGGACATTACGAAGAAGACTGTAGCCCAATGTAAAAAGGAATATGACCGTAACAAAAAAATTCCTGCTGCTGAATTTAAGGAATATGTAATTCTTCAAGCGAAGGCAGAAAGTATTTGGGAAGAGGCAAAGGCAAAGTCTGATTTTGCGATGTTTGAGCCATTCCTAGAAAAGCTTGTTAGTACGACAAAGCGCTTTATCAATTACTGGGGCTATGAAGGCAATAAATATAATACTTTGCTCGATATGTATGAACCAGGAATTACAGTTGAGACATTAGATCAAGTGTTTGGAGAATTGAGGGAAAACATCGTTCCACTAGTACAAAAAATTTCTGAATCTCCAAATAAACCAAATGCGGAATTTTTATTTAAGCACTTCCCAAAGGAAAACCAGCGCCAATTTAGCTTAAAAATTTTAGAGCAAATGGGCTATAACTTTAATGCGGGAAGACTCGATGAGACCGTCCATCCTTTTGCAATAGGATTAAATCCTAGTGATGTTCGTGTAACGACACGATACGATGAGAATGATCTCCAGACAGCTGTCTTTGGTACAATTCATGAGGGCGGTCACGCGTTATATGAACAAAATATTTCACAAGATTTAATAGGTACACCATTATGCGATGGCACTTCAATGGGAATTCACGAATCCCAGTCACTATTCTATGAAAACTTTGTCGGGCGCCATCCTTCCTTTTGGAAAAAGAATTTCAATTTATTAAAGGAATATTCTGCAGGGCAATTTGATGACGTTGCGGTGGATGACTTTTGCTTGGCTATCAATGAATCTAAGCCATCACTTATTCGCATTGAAGCAGATGAATTGACCTATCCTTTGCATGTGATCATCCGCTATGAAATTGAAAAAGGGTTATTTAATGATGAAATTGAAGTTAAAGATCTGCCGAAAGTCTGGAATGATAAGTATGAAGAATACTTAGGGATAAGACCTGATCATGATGGCAAAGGAGTTCTTCAGGATGTACATTGGTCAGGGGGGATGTTTGGATACTTCCCATCTTACGCGCTGGGCTATATGTACGCAGCACAGTTAAAGAATGCGATGCTGAAAGATTTGCCGCATTTTGACGAGCTATTAGAGGAAGGAAACTTGCTTCCGATTAAGGAATGGTTCACTGAGAAAGTCCACAAATTTGGAAAGCTCAAAAAACCGCTTGAGATTCTTAAAGATGCGACAGGTGAAGGTTTAAATGCACAACACTTAATAAAATATTTAGATGAAAAGTATAGCAAAGTTTATCAATTAAACTAGGTTGACGTGGGGGATGGCGATCGTCATTCCCTTCCCTTAAGGAGAGATATAATGAAGAGGCTTCTACCTTATTTCATGATTGCAGCGGGAGCCAGTCTATGGGGAATTATTGCCTTCTTTGTAAAAGGGTTGGCAGACTTTGGTTTTGCTCCTATGGAGATTGTTGCTATTAGGGTCATATATGCCGCACTTTTCTTACTATTAATTGGCCTTTTTAGATATCGGGATCAAATGAAATTAAAAACTATAAAAGATGTAAAACTATTTCTTGGAACAGGGATTTTAAGCATTGTATTTTTCAACTTTTGTTATTTTACAGCAATAAGTCAAATGGATATTTCAATAGCAGTCATTCTATTATATACATCACCGGCTTTTGTAACTATTTTATCCTTTATCTTTTTGAAGGAAAACTTGACTGTGAACAAGGTTCTTGCAGTATTAGGAACAATCATTGGCTGTATTTTGATTGCAGGTGTATCTTCGGGTGATAGTAATGTTACCTTGATTGGGGTAATAACAGGCCTTGGATCAGGACTAGGCTACGCTTTGTACACAATATTCGGGAAGTTTGCGTTAAAAAAATATCAGCCCTATACGATTACATTATATACTTTTACGATAGCAGCACTCTTTTTGCTGCCGATTACTCAGCTTTGGCAAAAATTTGACCTGATATTGAATGGTCAAGTCATGTTTTATGGAATGGGATTAGCTTTAATTCCAACCGTTTTAGCTTTTTTCTTATACACATGGGGTCTTGAGAAGACAGAGGGGAGCAGGGCTGCGGTCATTGCAACGGTCGAACCGGTCGTTGCTACGTTATTAGGAGTTATGCTTTATGGGGAGAGACTAGGTCTTATTCAAATGGCAGGTGCTGTATTAATCCTTTGCTCAGTCATTATCGTGAATGTAACCTTCCGCAAAAGGGGAGCAAAGCCATTAGAAGAGAAGATTTCATAAGTAAAAGCACTCCGAAATATCCGGAGTGCTTCTGTTATTTGATTACCACAATTTAAATCCTTTAGCACCAGGAGGCGCATTTTGGATTAAATCGATGAGTGGCAGTGTATAGGCGAAAAGAATTAAGGCAGCTGTAATTCCAACCCATAATTTCCAGTTGTCGAACACCATTGGCGTCTTTTCAGCTTCGTCTGCAACTTCTCCAACAGGGAATTCCTGGTCACCTTTAGGAGCGAAGAAGGTAAGGTTGATGAAAATGTAAAGCATAAGGATAATACCTATGAATAGGATAGATCCGCCAACTGCTTGTGCAATTTGATATGGGATCCATTCTGCAGCTTGTGCAGCACCACCGTATTCAGAGAAAGCAGAACGGCGTGGTGCACCAAGAAGACCAGCAGCATGCATTGCTCCAGACATAAATGTCATCCCAATTGTCCAAGTAATCCCTTGAATCATCGCTAATTTATTTAATTTCTTCGTGAATACTCTGCCAGTTAAGTGCGGAATTAACCAGAAAGCAATACCGAAGAATGTAAGCATAACTGCAGTCGCAGCTGTTAAATGGAAGTGACCTGTAATCCAAATCGTATTATGAACAACCTGGTTCATTTGGTGGGAAGCGTTGACGATTCCTCCAGCTCCTCCAGGGATAAATGAAAGCATGCCGATAAATGGAACTGTAAAGCGCGCATCTCCCCATGGAAGCTTCTTGAACCAGCCAAATAGTCCTTTTGCACCTTTTGAACGTCCATAGCTTTCGAAAGTAGCAAATAGTGAGAAAGCCGTCATCATAGATGGAATAACAACAAGGAAAGTTAGTACAACCTGTAAGAATTTCCAAGCAGGGTCAATTCCTGGCTCCAATAATTGATGGTGAAAACCAACTGGAATTGAGAAAAGTAATAAAAGTACAAATGACATACGTGCTAAAGAATCTGAGAAAATTTTCCCGCCAATAACTTTCGGGATAATAACATACCATGCCATATAAGCAGGCAATAACCAGAAGTACACAAGCGGGTGGCCAAAATACCAGAATAATGCACGGCTGACACCGATGTTTATTGTATCAACAAGGCCAAGGGACCAAGGTAATAATTGGAATAATACCGTTGTTGCAACACCAAGTGTTGCTACATCCCACATAATAAATGTGATGACAGCCATGAAAGTAAGAAGCGGGCTTGGCACTCCAGGATTTGCTTTCTTCCATTCGCCATATTTCATGTAAACAATTGCACTGTCAAACCAAGTTCCGACTATTACTAAAGTTAAGCCAAGGTAAAATAGAAAGTGTGCTTGTAGTGGTGCGTAAAAAGTAAATAATACTGTTGCTTCATTTAATAAAATCATTGTTGCAGCCATTACAGTACCGATCGTCTTTAACCAAAATCCGATCCAGCCAAGTGTACGCTGGCGGCCAGTAAATGTTCCAGACGTTTTGCTAACTGAAGAAACCATAAATCCGATAATAAAGAAGGTAGTAAGAACAAGACCTAAAACAACACCATGTACAGTTAGAATTTGATAATATCCGATGCCAGCAGGCAAAACAAATTTACCTGAACGTACTAATACTTGCAGTAATCCTGCAAGCCCGCCAATGGCTAAAGCGATGAATGCCACATGGAAATGGGCCATTGCTAATTTTGCATCGCGGCGGTCTACTTTTGGATTTGCTTGTTGTTTCAGCGTAATGTTCGCTTTTGTCATTTTGCCGTCACGGCGGTCAGCTTTTGGAGTTGCTTCATGTGTAACCATTATTCAACCACCTCAATTTTCGAAGTCATCATATGGTGACCAACCCCGCAATATTCATTACAAAGGACTAAAAATTCACCAGTTTTATTAAAATTATAAACATTTTCACTTATGTAGCCAGGCTCTAGCATCATGTTCACGTTAGTGCCGGCTACTTCAAAGCCGTGAATAACATCTTTTGTTGTAGCGATCACTTTTACTTTTGCCCCTTTAGGAATTTGAACCTCCCCAGGCTCATAATTGAAGGCAGATGCAACAAATACTAGTTCATAATCCCATTCCTTACCCTCAACCTTTTTAAGGCCAGGTTCATTAAATGGGGCAGTTGTATCAACTTTCTCAGGATCTATTACAGCTAAACAGCTTGGCGGCTGATTTCCTAAATAAAATGCGCTAACACCGATAACAGTCAAAAATACGAGCAGCGAACCTATTCCAAAAATAAGCCAGATTTTTTCAAACTTATGCATATGCATGGCTTTTTTCCCCTTTCAACTATTAAGAACGATCTAAGAATAATGAATAAATACCAACCCAAGTAACGATTAAGATTACTCCTAAAATCATTACGGATGTAAGCGTCCCCTTTAATGAGGAACTATCTTCAATTTCAGTTTCTGGATTTCTGCTAAGTTCTGGTTTTGCCATTTTTCTTTCACTCCTTTCGGAAATTTGGAAAAAGTAAATGATTACAATTTCATAATACTCCACAATTTAAGAGAATCTAGATGGTTTTTCTGAGTTCACAAATTGTTCATTCGTTACTTTGTTACTATGGCAATAGTGAAAAGTTGATAGAACAGTGATGTATATCACATAAAAACATAGAGAATTGTGAAGAAAATGTGAAGATCAGTTTTCCTGATTTAGAATAGGAAGTGATTAGATTTGCGGTGTAAGCCTGAATAGGTGTGCTTCACACGGGATATTGGTGTGGACATTGATTTGCCAGCCGTTTTAGAAACGAAGGAATTACAAAGATATTAACACTTGAATCTTCTGGAATCGCGTCATGAAAATGAAGAGGTAAATTTCACACATTAAACGAGTAACTATCGAAAGTAAAACATAAGCGGAGATTTTCCGGTTAGATGCAGAATGGAGCTCATTTCGGGGTAAATAAGGGGAGATTTTCCGACTACATAAAGTAAAATCCCCCATTTTTGTGTATTTCGAGTCAATAGGCGGAATTCCTCCGTCTATTAGGGCAGTTTTTAATGTTTTTTACTAATTAAGCGGATTTTTTCCGTCTATTTATTAGCCTGGGTGGTTTATCTAATCTCCCACCCATCAGTGCGGACCCTCTTAATCTTAGATGCGGGAATCAGCAGCAATGATTCCTAAATTTCCCACGTATTTTTCTTTCACACATCCATATTTATGTAAATATAATGATTTAACCGAAATTCTATAGGATGTGAACGTCAAGAATGGAAAAATATTATTGCGATCATTGCAGACTTATCTATCAACAAGAAGAGTATTGCAAAGTTTGTGGAGCGCTAGCAGAAAAAAAGATTTTTATCGAAGTCCAAATGCAAAATAACAATAAAAATGATCGTCCACCGAAATAATCAGTTCATTTATATGTGTTATCCGACCTCTACCATTAATACAATCATCAAGCTTCCCGCATTACGTATCGTGACCGGCAGGCGAAAGGCTTTAGTGAAACCATATACCTTCGTTTGGCCGACCAAAACAGTTGGGGGAGTAATATCCATCTCAAATCCTCTTTGAGAGACATAGGTTGATATACTTCCTGCTATCATATTACCAAGCTCACCAGCAAAGGATTCTAGCATTTCACCTTCAAGAACCATTCCAAACATAGCTTCACCAATCTTGCCAAAAACGGATTCATCGCCATCGATGATAATTCTTCCTCTAGCATCACCTGTCATCCCAATTAAGACCCCTATGGAATGCTGAGTGAAGGGCTGATTAAATAGAGCTGGCTTTTCTACTTGCATTTCTAATGGCACAACTGATTTAACCGCTTCAATTGTACCGTTCAAAATATCAGTTACACTTTTTGTAAGTGTCATAAGGCATTCCCCCATGAAGTTCAATAGACCTATTTTATCATTATTTTTTATAAAAATATGTAATAAAATAATAATTTTCTGTTACTTATTTCATAGAATTCGTTTAACATTTGATTTATGGTTTTAAAACAATTGGAAATGTTTTGGTGATGCTTCCTGTTCAAAAAGAATTTATAATAATAAGTGCACAGCAACTCCTTCAAAACGTTAGCTTCCTCAGCCCGAGGGAGCTTTTTTTTATTTAATCGTATTGCTAGATTTTCCCTATCCACCCTGTGGGTGACTTTGGATGAATATTATGTAACCAATGGGAAAAATTAACGATAAGCATGAAGAAGGAGAGAACGTTATGCCATCAATTGTCTCAGTTGCCGAAGCTATACCTGCCCATTCTCTCAATCAGGATGAGGTAATGGATTTTGCGAGAGATCTATTTTCCGAATCTTTTTCTAATATTGAACGATTATTAAGAGCTTTTCACAATGGTCAAATTGAAAAACGGCATTTTGTGAAAGACTTGAATTGGTATAAAAAGGAGAAGACATTTGAAGAAAGAAATCAAGCATATATAGAGTGCTCTGTGGAACTGGGTATCGAAGCAATTGAAAATTGTTTAAAAAGTAAGGATTTTCTCAGCAGGAATATAGCATATGAAGAAATTGACGCGATTATTTTTATCTCGAGCACGGGGATCTCTACACCAAGTATTGAGGCAAGAATTATGAACAGGCTTGCCTTCCATCCACATACAAAAAGAATTCCTATTTGGGGATTAGGTTGTGCTGGCGGGGCTTCGGGATTGTCAAGGGCATATGAGTATTGCCTTGCTTTCCCAAAGGCAAAAGTAATTGTGCTTGCCATTGAATTATGCAGCTTAACCTTTCAAATGAATGACCGTTCAAAAAGCAACCTAATAGGCACTTCTCTTTTTGCCGATGGTGTTGCATGTGCACTCGTTGCAGGCGATCAGGCGGATAGAAATACCTTTCAGAAGCTTGAATCCGTACCTGCCATTCTTCGTACGCAATCAATGTTCATGCAGGATTCATTAGATGTGATGGGCTGGGACGTAAAGAGCAAGGGCCTTTATGTTGTTTTTTCGAAAGATATACCCACAATTATAGAAAGCTGGCTCAAGCCTGTTGTTATTGACTTTTTGGTGGAAGAACGAATGGATATTGATGAAATTAACCATTTCATTGCACATCCCGGGGGAAAAAAAGTGATTGATGCGTATATCCAATCCATCGGGTTCGAGCCGGAAATGACAAGGATTTCGCTCGAAGTTCTTAAAGAATACGGAAATATGTCGTCAACGACCATATTATATGTATTGAAAAGGTTTATGAAAATAGGAAAAAAGGGAGATTATGGCCTTGCTACCGCTTTAGGGCCGGGTTTTTGTTCGGAAATGCTGCTGCTGAGATGGGAGAATTAGCAAATGCTTTTTACGATTTTTATTTCAGTGATCATAGTACAGAGAATAGCTGAATTATATATTGCAAAGAAAAACGAACGTATGATGAAAAGCAAGGGGGCGCTTGAGTTTGGACAAGCCCATTATCCTTTCATTGTAGCTGTACATAGTTTGTTTTTTGTATCCTACATATTAGAGGTGAGCTTAGTCGACAATGAAGTTTCCTCCTATTGGCCAATCCTCTTCCCATTATTCATACTTACTCAAGCAGGGAGAATATGGGCGCTAACATCTCTTGGTCCATATTGGAATACAAAAATTATTGTTTTGCCTAATGCAAGGATCATTAGAAAGGGGCCGTACCGTTTCATCAAACATCCCAATTATACGATAGTTTCTGCTGAATTTCTAATTATACCGCTTATGTTTGAGGCCTATACAACAGCGATGGTCTTTACAATATTGAATATCATCCTATTGGCGATTAGAATTCCTGCTGAAGAACATGCCCTAAAGAAGTTAACGGCATATGAACAAGCTTTTTCACATGGGTCAAACCTAACGAAAGTTTGAAAACTTCTATTGAAAATGATTCTCGTTAATGATAAAATCTAATTGAATTTGAAAATTATTCTCATTAACAGGAAGGTGTTGTTACAGATGGTAGCGATTTTTATTGCGGGAACAGTAACAGCCTATGCGTTAGTTATGAAATATGTTTTAAATCATGTAGCAAAGCCACATACAAGAGCATAAATTCTTTTACTACATAACCAGGTGAAGACCTGGTTTTATTTTTTTGCCTGACAGTAATGTTCATAAAATTGTCAAGTTCCATATTCTAAATATAGGCATTAGAAGAAAAATCATTTAGAATAGAAGGAAAATGATTGAACAAGGGGATAGGTTATTCATGGTTCGAACAGAACTTCAACTAGATACGGTTGATTTAATAAACAGGGTAACAGCTTTATATGAATTTTTTAATAAAAATCAAGATCAGCAAACTGCGGAAAGAGCAAAGGATCTAGCTTTAAAGCTTGATAAAAAAGAATATGCAATTGCATTTTGCGGGCACTTCTCAGCCGGGAAATCGAGCATGATCAATAAAATTATTGGTGAAAACTTGCTGCCATCCAGCCCGATCCCGACAAGTGCAAATTTAGTAAAAATTAAATCGGGAGAGGATTATGCAAAGGTTGTTTTCAAAGAAGGCAATCCGAGATTATATCCAGCTCCCTATGATTATAATCAAGTGAAAACCTATTGTAAGGATGGCGACCAAATCCATTCAATTGAAATAAGCTATTCCGATACGAGCCTGCCGAAAAATGCAGTGATAATGGATACACCCGGCATCGATTCAACGGATGATGCTCACCGAATTGCGACTGAATCAGCCTTGCACCTTGCAGATTTAGTGTTTTATGTCATGGATTATAACCATGTCCAGTCAGAATTGAACTTCTTATTTACAAAAGAGCTGGCTGCTGCCGGGAAGCAAGTGTATTTAATTATTAATCAAATTGATAAGCATCGGGATGAGGAACTGAGCTTCGATCAGTTTAAACAAAGTGTGAAGGATTCTTTTGCCTCATGGGGGGTAGTACCAGAAAGAATATTTTACACTTCATTGAAAAAAGAAGACCATAAAGAAAATGAGTTCCTAGCTTTACAAAAGTTTATTGCTGATAAAATTGCCAACAGCGAATTGTTGCTACCTGAGTCTGTTTATCATTCATTGAATAAGCTTTCAAGTGAGCATCTGATTTATTTAGAAGAAAAAAGCTGGACTGAAATTGAAAAATACGAGAAAAAATTAGAAGAGCTCCCTGTCGATGAAAGAGAAGAACTGGCTAAAAAGCTTGCAGAACTAGAGGCTAAGCTAGAGGCAGGAAGAGCGTTTCTAAATACAGCAGAGATTAACTTCATACACAAAGTTGACGATGTTCTAGATAATGCCTATTTAATGCCCTTCCAAACGAGGGAGCTTGCAGAAAACTATATCGAGTCATGCCAATCTGGCTTTAAGGTAGGACTATTTTTCTCGCGGCAAAAAACAGAACAAGAAAGAGCGAACCGTCTAGAAGCATTTTTCCAAGACCTCTCTGAAAAAGTAAAGTCGCAAATTGACTGGCATATGAAGGAACTAATGGTGAATGAACTAAAGCAGCATGAAGTGCATGAAACTGAATTATTAGGAAAAGCACAAAACTTTACTGTTCTTTTTAATAAAGATCTGCTCGTTAACACGGTAAAAGACGGTGCACTCCTTTCTGGTGACTATGTTCTCCAATATACGAATGATTTGGCAGAATCTATTAAGAAATTGACTAAAAGAAGTTTAGCAGAATTTAAGGAATTGCTCTTGCGTACTTTGTCTTTAAAAACAGAAAAGGAGCAAAGCTTAATAGAAAGTGAATGGAATCTGTACAAGGGGTACAGTGAAGCTTTTCACATGCTTACAGAAATAAAGGAAGGCCTTCGCACGTCCAAAGTCGACATGAATGAATTATTAAAAGGGAAATTTTCTCACCAAAAATATGAGGAAATGACAAAAGCCTTACTTTCATTACCTACTGAAGAAGTTGAAATTGTTCATCAAACAAATGAAATTGTGCTTGATATAAAGGAAGCAGATAACGTTTTAGATGAAAGAGACAGCACTCTCCAAGCTGCCGGCAGCAAAGTAGAGGAAAAGACTGTAAATGCATTAGTTGGAAAATTAAACTTTACGGCGAATGCCATCCAACAGGTACCCGGATTCAAAAAAATGACGGCAGAATTGCTGCAAAAAGCAGAGCGTCTAAAAGATAAGCAATTCACAGTCGCACTTTTCGGAGCATTTAGTGCTGGGAAATCTTCCTTTGCCAATGCATTAATTGGTCATAAGCTTCTTCCAGTGTCGCCAAACCCGACAACGGCCGCGATTAATAAAATCATGCCAATTAATGATCAATACGCTCATGGAACAGTGTTAGTGAAGGTAAAGGCAACAGACATATTATTTGAAGATGTAAACAGATCATTGAAAGTCTTCAATCAATCAGCCGCAGATTTCGATGATGCGATTGTGAAGATTAAAAAAGTAATGAGCAGCATTTCAGATTTCGATGCCAATGAAAAGACGCACTTTGCCTTCTTGAATGCTTTTTCACGAGGATTTGATTCGTTTAAAGAAAGATTGGGAACAACTGTCCAGACTGACTTAGACGAGTTTAAAGGCTATGTGGCAATCGAAGAAAAATCGTGTTTTGTTGATATGATCGAAGTGTACTATGATTGTGAGCTGACTCGAAAGGGGATCACGCTTGTAGATACGCCTGGAGCCGATTCTATTAATGCCCGTCACACTGGTGTAGCCTTTGATTATATCAAAAATTCAGATGCAATCCTGTTTGTCACTTACTATAATCATGCTTTCTCAAAGGCTGACCGTGAATTCCTTATCCAATTAGGGCGTGTGAAGGATTCCTTTGAACTGGATAAAATGTTCTTTGTCGTCAATGCGATTGATCTTGCCAATAATGAAGAAGAAAAGGAATCTGTTTTACAATATGTCGGTGAACAGCTTGTTCAATATGGGATACGCAGGCCAAATCTTTTTGGACTTTCAAGCCTTGAAGCTTTAACTGAAAAGCTTGAAAACAGACAGGAAAAACATTCGAAAATTGATCAGTTTGAGGAAAGTTTTTATTCGTTTATTACAAATGAACTTATGCAAATTTCAATCACCTCTGCAGAATTGGGCTGGAATCGTGTATTGGAACAGCTTCGCACCTTTATTCAGTCATCACAAGCGAATAAGGAATTAAAGGCTCAAAGACGAACCCAGCTTGAAGAAGAATTAAAGACAATTCTTGCATTGTTCAAAAATCAGGATGCGGCGATTTTCACGCAAAGACTGGAACAAGAGTCAGACGAGCTAGTTTTCTATATTAAGCAAAGAGTGTTTCTGCGTTATGGTGATTTCATTAAGGAGGCCTTTAACCCTGCTGCTCTTAAGGATGATGGCCGTAATTTAAAGAAAGCCCTGCATGCAGCTCTTGAAGATTTCCTGCAAAGCTTTGGATTTGATTTTGCTCAGGAATTAAGAGCAACAACGTTAAGATTAGAAGCATATATCGGTAAATTATGTATGCAGGCTCAAGATATGCTTGGTCAAAAGGCTGCGGAGATTAATAAAAAATTAAGCTTTAGCCCGTATGAAACGAGAAAAATGGAAGGGATTGAGTTTAATTCAGCTTTTGCTGGCGAGAACAGAGCCCAGTTTTCAAAGGCGTTAGCCCATTTTAAAAATCCAAAGTCATTCTTTGAAAAGAACGAAAGAAAGAATTTAAGCGATGAATTGGAGCAGCTAATAAATCCGTCTTCTGATCATTATTTACAAACGGAAGGCGCACGCTTGAAAAAACATTATGCCGCACTTCTGATTGATGAATATTCACATATGCTTTCAATCCTATCTGAACAGGCGAATGAATATTATGAAGGACTTTTGACTGTGCTAAGAGATGACTTCCCAATTGAGGAGCTGGAGAAAACGGAGAAAGAAATTACTCATTTCTCTCAAGAATCATAATGAAGATTCAATCCTTTCATGCATGTGCAACGTGTATTCATTTTCAGGCGGAAAAATTCGAAAAAGGAATAACTTATCATTGCAAGCGTCTCAGTTATGAAACGAAACCAAACTACCAATTTCAATGCTGGACACCGAAAGAACATGTGAAGAAGCTGATGGAAAAAAGATTGAGGGAGCTGAAGGAATGAATTTGACCGTTGAAAAGGAATGGCTGAAAGAGCGTTTAAATAATGGAGATTTGAGGATCGCTGATTGTCGATATAATTTGGGCTCTTCAGAAGAAGGCTTGGAACAATATGGTAAGGGTCATATTCCGAGAGCTGTTTATTTTCACCTCGGGAAAGATTTATCAGGACCCATTTCTTCTCATGGCGGCAGACATCCATTGCCTGAAATCGAAAAGTTTAAGCAGACGCTTCAAAATGCCGGCATTCATAATGGAACGACGATCGTAGCATATGACGGCGGCGAGGGTTCATTCGCTGCCCGGCTCTTGTGGCTATTACATTATGTTGGGCACAAAAATGTCTATGTTTTAAATGGGGGCTATAAAGCCTGGACAGAGGCCGGGTACCCAGTAGATCATTCAATTCCTGACTATCCAAAAACGGATTTTGAGATAAATTTGGATGCTGACATTTTTGCTTCCTATGAAGAAGTTAAAAAAATAGTCGAAGAGAAGAATCAAGAAACGATCATCATTGATTCTAGAGAAAGTCAGCGCTATTTAGGTCTAATTGAGCCAATTGATAAAAAAGCAGGCCATATTCCAGGAGCGATTAATAAGGTTTGGTTAGATGGCTATGAAAATGGCTTTTTCAAAAGCGGCGAGGATCAGGCAAAAAGATTCACTGAAATTGATAAAGATAAACAAATTATTGTTTATTGCGGTTCAGGTGTCACTGCCACTCCGAATTACATGGCACTAAAGGCTGCAGGCTATAAGCATGTTAAACTATATGCTGGAAGCTTTAGTGATTGGATATCTTATGATGAAAATGAAATAGAAACAGGAGAATAAATAAGAACGGGAGAGAAAAAATTGTTAAACGAAAATAAGCCTTCATTTATGCTAGTGGATGGGATGGCATTATTATTTAGAGCCTATTTTGCTACTGCTGTGCACGGACAATTTATGGTGAATTCAAAAGGTGTCCCAACGAATGCAGTATATGGGTTTGTGAAACACTTTTTAGCGGCAGTTTCAAATTTCAATCCGTCACATGTCGCTGTTTGTTGGGATATGGGGAGTAAAACATTTAGAACGGAAATGTATGACGGTTACAAGGCGAATCGGCCAGAGGCGCCTATTGAACTGGTTCCACAGTTCGATCTTGTAAAGGAAATTGTTGAAGCCTTTGATGTACCGAATATCGGCTTGCAGGGCTATGAAGCAGACGACTGCATTGGGACGATTGCTAGTCGTGTCAAAGAAGAAGCCTTTGTAAATATTCTTACAGGTGATCAGGATATTCTGCAGCTTTTGGATGAACGGATATCTGTTGTGTTATTGCAAAAAGGGTATGGCAATTATTTAGTTCATACGAAAGACAGTTTTTATGAAGAAAAGGGCATTCACCCAAGGCAAATGATTGACTTAAAAGCATTTATGGGTGATACAAGTGATAATTATCCAGGGGTGAAAGGAATTGGCGAGAAAACAGCCTTAAAGCTTTTACAGCAATTTGGACATATTGAAGGCGTTCTTGAAAACTTGGATCAATTAACTAAAGCACAAAAGACAAAAATTGAACAGGATCTAGAGATGCTCCACCTAAGCAGACAGCTCGCTGAGATTAAATGTGATGTCCCAGTTGAGTGTGCATTAGACGAAGCAATGTTCCGTATGAATCGTGACAAAGTGATAAATAAATTTGATGAAGTTGAATTTCGCGGGTTAGACCGATTGCTTGATATGAAACAATATGCTTAACATTTAGGCTGTCCCAAGATAGGGACAGCCGTTCTTTATTATTTCGTATTTTTTTTCTTAGCAGCATTCTCCAGTTTGCTTTTAGGATCTTCTGTTATATCCTGTCCATAGCCTTGCGGATTCACTCCAGATGCAAGCTTTCCTCTATTTCTCTCTCTTTTGCCCAACTTTTACACACCTCCCTAATATTGTTTTCATGACTAGTATTTCCGAAAAGAATAAATACACTCCTCTATCTTCACACTAATACTAGAGGTGAGAAGTAAATGAATAAAGGTGTCTACATCGCATTATTAAGCATAGGACTCGCACAAGCTTTGAAAATTCCGATTCACTTTTTCAAGAAAAAAGAATTTAGGCCAGAATTATTTTTTCACACTGGCGGAATGCCAAGTTCACACTCAGCTGGCGTATCATCATTAACCACTTTTATTGCTTTAAGAAGAGGGATCCCAACAATCGATTTTGCCCTCTCATTGGTTTATGGGCTCATTGTTATGTATGATGCACAAGGGATTAGAAGACAAACAGGAGAATTAACATTAAAAGTAAATAGCATGGGTGAATTGATTGACAAAATTCACAAAGAAGAGTCTGTTGAATTTGAGCAAGAAAAGACACCAAAGAAACTGAAAGAAATGCTCGGGCATCAGCCGGCAGAAGTAATCGGTGGAGCCTTACTTGGGGTTGCAACAGGAACGATTGGGTATTTACTCACAAAAAAAGATAGATAATTGTCGAAATATAAGGTAAAATTTAGAGTGTTTGGGTTAAAAAGGGGAAAGGGATGACATGTTCTTGAAGACAGTGGAAGATTATATTAGTTTTTTACAAAGTAAAGGCTTTCAATTTCAAGAGGATGCGGTTGGATTTATTTACTTTGGGAAGCATTATACAAATGCATCAGATGAACTGACGAATACAGCAATCGAACTAACCTTAAAAGCACAAAAAACATTTGATGGCAGCTTTTATGTATCTTTGCTGGAAATGCTCATATCCAATAAGATTAATACCCGCCTCGAGGCAATCCAGTTTGTAAAGGATAAAGAATTAATCTCGATCTAAGCAAATAAAATTGAATAATAAAAAAGGACGAAATGAAGACAGTGATATGCTCCCCATAAGGTAGACAGATTAAAAAATAAAAATCTGTTGAACCTTAGGGGGAGTTTTTTTATGTCAAAAATATCCCATTCTCTTA
>NZ_LMAS01000004.1:0-293147 GCF_001509555.1 Bacillus sp. FJAT-29937
CTGTTTTTTCCAAAGAGATCCTCCTCCGAATCATTTATGAGGAGATTATCTCATAATATATTTTCCGTTAAAATGTGGGTATAGTTTGACGCTTACTTTTATAAGTTCTTTATATTTCTCTAGATTATCTTGGTCAAAATATAAATTGGCGATACAAATTAATAATGATACTTCGATTGTTGACGGTAGACTAATATTTTTAACTAAATATCTTTTCTTAAGATACCTCTTAAAAATAGTTTCACAATCTGTTGCACTCCATATCCAATAATCGTCATTAAATAATGCCAAAACCATATTTTCAATATTACAATGTGTCAACAATTCCTTGTTTTGTCTAATTACTTTTTCATAATTATCTCTCTTATCTTCTTTAAGATAAAAATCATTTAATATTATATAGAAAGAAAACATTAAATGTTTTTCTGGCTTTTTAGAAGAATTAATACTTTCTTCAATTAATTCTAAAACACTATTCATATCTGGTAATTTATAATCACCTGAATAAAGTGAGGTTACCGTAAGGTTAAGAAGTGCTTCTAAAGATTTAATTGGTCCATAACTTTCCTTACTTCCAATCCAATACTCTGGTGATAAGTATAAATTTATAGAACCGGGTAGATCTCCATTCCAGTCATATTCTTCTTTTTCTATAGTCTGTTGCTTGTATATAAAATTTTTTATTGTGTGCAAAGTCAAACGAACTAATCCACTATATGTCAAATACACATTATGTTCCCAAGTAAAAACCTCACCATTACTTAAATCTGGAAATGTTAGATGCTTCAGTAATGGCTTTAATTCATGTACATATTTTGACCGCATGTCATAAGAATTAAATAGAACTTGGTCTAATTCTGATTTTTTTAGAGGTCTATTTATATCCACAGCTTCTTCTACAAAGTAACTGTCATTTACATTGTCTTTTATAAATTCTATAAATCTCTTCTGTAATTTTAAGAAGGAATTTTGTAAGAGTACGCTTTTTATTTGTTGAACCGGCCCTTCCTCTATACCTTCAAAAATTTCTTCTAAACCTACCCTAATATTATGACTGTAATCTTCCCATTGGGGCTCATATTCATCAAAGTTTTGCGAAAAGGATTCCAGACAATAAACTAAAGATGCGTATGATGCTTCAATGTTTGTATTAAGGTTTATAAATGAATTAAAAAAGTTATAAAATCCATTAATTACAGCCTTGTAAGTTTCTCTGTTAAGGCCGATGATACTTTTGACTAATTCTATAAAAGAGTTAACTTCTTCTTGATTACCATTAATTTTGGAATCAAAAAATCTATTCAAAAATTTTGATGGTTGATATCTCTCTGTAAAATGACTAGAGCTTGTTCTACATAATCTTTCAACTTCATCTTTATCCGTAGAAAATATTGCTTGCAACCCAAAACTACATAGCAGCATAAACTGCTGTACAATTTCCGGATCACCAACTCTTACCAAGTTAAATCCTGAATGCATATCCTTTTCTATTTGATTATTGTAATGAAAAATATAAGTGTTTATTTCACTCCTATTGTCAATAGGTTCTAATGTTCCAATACATGTTTCAATCTTTAACGGCCAATAGTAGTTTGAGTATAAAACAGCCTTACATGGTGTTGAATAAACTGTATCACTATTAAAAAATTTACCCGAAATAATCTGTAACATGTAATACTCCTTCTGTAATGTACTTTTGTTTACTACCATTATGAATAATATGGAAATAAAGTTCAATCCAATTATGTTTGTTTATTTAATAGAATAATAAAAAAAGACTGCACATTATAATGCAATCTCTTCTCCCTTTGTCAGCCATTTCAAAAACACTGACTTATAAACCCTTAGTTGTTTACCCACTTTGACAACATGAAACTGACCACTATTCATTAACTCGTAGGCAGTAGTTTGCCCAATATTTAAAATGTCCTCTAAATCCTTTACAGTCAATACTAATGGAATTTCGTTTTCATTTTTATACATACTATCAACCTCCTAAATGGAGGCCAGACGTATGATGAATTGTGTTGTGAAAAATATGCTCTGAATTGTGTTATAAATGCTGACCTTTACTTATTTTTAATTATAATTAAAACTTCCAAATCATATTTGAACAATGTAGAAAATCACTGTTTACCTTTGTTTTTATCTGACCCTAAAATGGAAACCTTGAGACAGTTCCACGACTTAACACTTTCACAAAATCAGCATCTACCGTTAGGACGTCCTTAACAACAGGCAGCATTATGACAAAATATATTATGACATCTGGGTCTTCCGGGTCAAATAGTTCCGATAAAACATAAATAAGTTCGCCTTCCTCCAGCCAAACGTCAATGCCTTTAATTTTTTCTTCAAAACCCTCTTTAATTTTTCCAATATGGAATTTGTTCATTTCATAGTACATTAGAATTCCTCCCTTTTTATTGGAAGGGATATGGTATGATTACATATTATATTGGCACCCTTTCATATATTTTTTTGTTATTTTTTAATACGTATGGCGAAACATTGAGAATGTTATTTATTACTATTCCTCATTGAAATGCGGGAATCTCATAACATTCCCATGATTTTTCACATTGACGAAATCTGAGTTTATCCTTAGCACTTCCTTACTAGTAGGCTTCATTATTGCGTACCATAAGATACAATCAGAATCTTCTTCGTCAAATATCTCAGCAAGAACATATACAAGTTCTCCTTCGTCAAACCAAACTTCTTGTCCCCCCACCTTTATTCCAAAACCGCCAGTAATTTCTCCTTTATGATAACTTCTCATTTTTTTATTCATTAAAATTCCTCCTTTTTTATAAGAAGGGATAAGATTTTTATATTGCCTCACCCTTGTCTTTAATTTTTCAAAGCATTTTTTCCGAATCTAATATCGAAAGGTCTATAAGCGTTATTCCCTTCTCTTTAAATATTTTCAAAAGGCAATGAAGTTCCTCAATATCCCTACTCAATTCAAAGAGGTGATGAACAACAATACAATCTGTTTCACCCTTCATAATATAATCAATAAGCATACCTCCACCTATTCTCATTACCAAAGGTGATAGACCACTTGAGCCTCTGTCAACAATAATCTCTTCTATTAATATTGATCGGGTTGTACAATACCTTGAAATCCTCTCTTGCTTTAATCGAACAATATTTTCCACATCTGTTTCTAATGATGCAGTTCTAATGTAGCCTACTGCTAGTTTTAATTGTCTGAACATTTAATCATCCTCCCTTTCGTCATAAAGGGATGTGTTGTAAAGTAATAATATGAATGCCCCCTCTTAATTTGGTTACTTTTATTTCCATATCCGATAACTACTTTCTATTTCACCTTTTGGTGAATTTAAATTTTTGTAGGCCTTCTATTTCCTTTTCGAGTTCATCTCTTAGCCTAAGGTCCATAACTGGCCTTATTTTTTCCCACATGAGCAACTCAACAACTTCGATATTATGCTTTGAAAAGAAGGCTTTTAATTGCTCCCATTCCTCTTCCTCAACACAATCTGTTAAATCGTTTATTAGGAAAAAATCAATTGAATCTGAATTCTTTTCAATGAAGTTCATCATTTCTTTTCCTGCAGAACCCTTTCTGATTGGGTTGTGAAACTTGTAATCTACGATATCCTCAAATAAATTGAGGAGATTGATTTCATAGACCCTGCAAAAATCATGGATTTTATCTTTAAGTCTTTTTCCATGATCAAAACTTGATTGTTGTGTTGCTGTCATTACATAAGCAATTGCATTACTCATTTTGCCACCATCTTTCTTTGTATGCTTCTAGAAATGTCCGTCACTAAAAGTTTCCCAAAGCATACGAGAGTAATAAATCAATGTCATTGCGCCTTGTTAAATCATTGTGCATTTGAATCTGAGCAATTCTTGGTTCTTTTTGGGAAAAGCAAACATACTCATAAACTTTTACTAAATCCCCCATTTTGAACACATAACAACATAACATTGGACAAACTTTTCATGACAAATTTGTGGTACGGATGATTCACCTAATCCCTTTTGACAGTTACATATCCAATAACTTTTTTCATATACCCTCACCACGGTTTATAATTTCAATAAGTTCGTTCAAATGATTATCTAATGGTCCAACATTCTTCCAACGTATTTCCTCTGAATACATAGGCTTATCATGAACTAGAAAAACATTAATACCTAGTTCCTGACTGACGAATGTGATTAATTCTTCAGATGCAAAAGATTCTAGTGTAATAGGGTTATTAATATCATCATCAATAAAGAAGAACCCAATGCATTCCGTTTTCTCTTCCTTACAATGTTTTTTTACCTCATCACATAGTGAGCCTATTAGTTCATTATCGGATTTCTTGAAGTCAGCCAAGACATATCCCACTGCCTTTTTCATTTGATCTCCTCCTTGTATAAATTCTTATTTTATCGCTCTTACCCAAGCCGTCTGAGTAAGAGCTATATAATTGATAGTTTTCTTAAAGTTTTCTTCTACTTCCACTTCACAATGGGTTAACCTTGTGGTAGTATATGTGTAACCAACGTATTACTAATTTGATAATGTTTTTATAGATACTGCAAATATCTATATAATTTCGAGATGACCGTCTGGTGACATGATCATATAATGTCCCAGAGAAAAGTTTATGAGATAATCATACTTATCCTTTACTCTTAAGAGATTGAGAAATTCTTTAGTAGGCTGAGGTGCATTCGCATCAGTAAACCTATCCTCATAAACCTTTACTAGTTTTAGATTTCTTTCTTTACAAACCTTTTCAAATCCTTTAAGGACTTTTTTATAATGCTCATGGTTACTTTCAGCAAATTCTTTTTCAACTAAAACGTAGCCAAATGCTTTTGATTTTTTGTACACATGCATCTCCTCCTTTTTATGGTATTCTACATCCTTAAATAGTTTTTTAAATATCAACCTTTGGATTCATTTGTGAAGTGAATTTCAATTTCGTTGATTTTTTTATGTTTTTTTAACCATTCGTACGCTTGATCATTGTTTAGAAGAATAAGAGTTTCAATCCTCCAAGTTGAATTCCCACTTGATTGACTGTACTTTGTCTTTGCACCACCTTGCGCATGTGCAAAGAATTGACCAGCATTAGTTAAATATAAATCCTCAAATACATATCTAAAATCACTACTAGGTAACCCATTACTATACTCAGCAATAAATGTTGCTTTCTTTGTTTCGTAAATTTTCCCCTTAATAATTTCTCTCATTTTTTTATACACCTCCAATCTTGAAAACTACCTTTTAACAAACCTATAATTTTTGTTTGCTACGGTTGATAAGGAGTATATTACACCTTTTTATTGTTGACAACCCTCGATAATTGTTCGTAGATAAAAATTGGAAATATAAATATTACCATTCCGAATTGAAAATCCATACATATCAACACTTTTATTTTTTTAAAACTTTTTTTAAAAATTTTTTTCCTTCTTGTGCTATTTCGTAGATAAAAATTTGCGCATTATATACATATCCCCCGGCATATTGTTAAATTTGCGACATCAATTTCATAAAGTATCTAACACACCCATCATAATTTGTCATCCATAAATAATTAAGACGCCCCCATGGGTAAACACTTCAATGGATTTAAGCGAGTTTATAAGTATGCCTCCTGTTTTAAGTTGGTATATTGGATTAGAGGATAATGCTCCTTTTCACATTGATGAAGCGGATATACCATTTACTTAATTGAATAGCCACTTAGAAAACGCCCAACTAATTGAAGCTGGGCGTTTTCTAATTTTGACTATTTCATTATTTCTTGTATTTCATTTTGAGAAAAAGATTTGTAATCAGCGCCTAGAACCGGTAAATTACTAAGAATAAGCACTTTGACCGGATATCTATTGACACGTGCCCGTCCTATCGCTTGTATCAATTGACTTTCTATCAGGTAAAACTGAATTTCCCTCAATAAAGACTCACCATTATATGTAGTAAAGTAAAATCGCAAACCATTCCGTTCAACTTGTCTATATTCCATACGGCTTTCTTCCAAACCCATGCGAAAGCCTAGACAAACACCTATTAACAAGTATGCAATAGGATTAATATGTGGTGTACCAATAACCGTAATATTCTTACCTTTCATTGAATCAATTCCTTCAGTATTTCCGAAATAAAGGTTTTCTTCTCTTTCAATTTGGAAGAAATCTTTATATGAAATAATTTCGCTGCAGGGATTATATCGTTGTATAAGATTTTCTGCCAATTTTATTAAGTCTTTTTCATTCTCTTTTATCGTGTACCTGCTAAAACTTTTAGATGTAACTTGTAGTATACTACCCTTTGGCTTTACTTCACCTAAATCATAAAATTGGACATTGTTTCCAAATGCAAGTTTGGAAATTTGTTCATTCGCAGTGGCGCTTAATATAATTATTTTTCTATTTTCAGGAAGCTGGTTCCTGTTTATAAAATAAACCCACTCTTTATCATTTACTCTCTTTTTTATAAAATAATCGCAATTCAAAAATCCTAATATATCAGAATGAATATTTGAATCTTCAATAACGGTATGTTCCATTTCTTTAACTGAAGGAAGCAGAAATGAGGAACGCTCATGTACTACATCTGACGGAGCATCAATTATCATCTTTTGTAGTGCCATGATTACATCTTTATTATCTTGATTTTCCTGTAGTTTTGTAAAAGCATAAACTAAATCGGATTGCCTCATTTGGGAAATAGGAAACAATGAAGGAATTGGGTCTTCATCGAAAATAATGGTTGAATTTGAATCATCATTAGTGTAAATTGCCCTTTGGTGTGTTGTAAGGAGGATCCCACCTTTAGTTTTCTTAATTTTTTCCAACTCCTCAAGGAACATTCTGACTTCATCATTTTCTAATGATAATTTACGCAAATATTTATTAACAGCCTTATATGCACCAATATTGTATAAATGTTCTACTTTATCTCTAAAATGGGCTTCAAGTGTTGGTAATTCCGGAACTTTAAAGTGCTGAACATTTTGCTCTTTAAGTCGTAGAGAGACTTCATCCTTCAATTTGTGAGTAGGAAATGCAACGCTGAAAGTATAATTCTTGGCACTATTGATTATCAATTCCGTTTTTCCAATACCTGTTGGAGCCTTAATGACATAAACTCCCTTCTCATTATTCCTTAGAAGTTCCCCACACAGATCCTCCAAATTTTTATATACTTCATCAACTTCTTGAAAATGTAACTGATTTAGAACTTGAACACTTCCACGCGGTAATTTTCCCTGTTCAATCATGTTTTTGGTATGAGTACATTCATTAGCAAATGGACAAAATGATTCACACCTAGACGGAAGATAGTTCATTTTCTTAATTTGGTTCAACATCAATGACCAATCTTCTTTCTTCTGAAGATACTCACTTCTTGAATTGATAATCTCAACAACTTTAGACTTGCCACCTTCAATGTTAAGTAGGTTAGTCATTAAACCAAACATTTCATGATGGTATAACCAATATTCTCCAGAAACTGCCTCACGATAAAGTTTACATCTATCCTCCAACGTTCCGAATGGAAAGTTCCGAATTAACTTCACGTTTTCTTCCTGCAATAAACCGTTAGAATATTCGCTATTGAATTTTGAATCTTTTTCAAATACTAAATAGTAATCACTATGACTAATTTCTGCACGCGTCCTATAGTAATTAATAGGGTTAGTGCGGTTTTTATTCAACGAGACATAAATTGAACTATTCCCTTCTGGTGCAACACTATCATTAATGACTTTATAGTAGGGATAACCCTTGTATAAACTAAGATTAGTTACCTCACAGAACTTCTTTATTTCCCTTGATGAGTTTGTCCCTGTTTTTAACTTTATTACCACAGCATCTAAAAGTTGGGGAACTGTCAGCATAGAATTGCTAGTAAATTCAATTTTCTTTCCACCAAAAAAGAATCTTGCCTCATCATTTGCATTTGGATCTGCAGCAGGAAACAACGTGGTCAAACTTTTTTGTATTATTTTTCTTACTCTGGTATCTTGGATTTCTTCATTTAATAAAAAAACCATTCGAAATTTATGTTGGTTCTCTAAATGACTAAATGATGAGTAAATAAAAATTGGTTTAACATTTATATCTTCAGAATGTTTAATAGCCTCATCGATTCGTAATCCTCTGTCGATATCTATTGCAAATAATTGCTGACCAGCCCAATTATCATTCAACCTTTTTTCTGTTTGGAAGTAAGCAGGCGTAAATGATTGAGCATTTGGTAACGTAATAGATTTCATTAATTCTTCAATAGTAACCTCTACCCTTTGCTTTGCAATCCTAGAAGAGATATCTATAATATCCTCTTTCTTAGGCTTTTGTATAAATCCTTCCCAGTCTAAGCATACCTTAATTCTGTTCTTAAAAATTGTATCTTCCTTAACCATTGTGATCCCCCCTTTCTATAAGGAGGAGCATGGTATTTAATAGTGTTTTAATGAAATTCTCTTAATTTTGTTTTTATCAACTCCTCTAAATCTTTCTTCAATGGTTACAGCTACATAATATTTGACCTAATTTTTGTTTTCAAATTTTTAGCGTAAGTATTTTATGATATAAGTTTACTTTTTACAGGATTTTGGCCAGTTACATTGAATCATGAAAATGAAAATGCCTTAAAACCCTACAAAAGAAAGGAAAGGAGAATGTCGTGGAAAAACGTCGTGGAATTACTATTCTACGTAATAAAAGATTAATATTTGATTATTTTTTATAACAGAAAGGGCTATTAACTCAAGAAAATTTTGTCGTGGAATAAATTAATCTAAAAAATGGGGTGATTCTATGTTAGACATATATCTCGTAGAAGGACTAAGAGGGAAGTCTAAACAAACGATAAAAACATACACTTTTTGCCTTTCTCAATTCAAAACGTGGCTAGATGGTGCCGGTACTAGTTTAGAAGATTACTCACGAACTGATGTACAATTATATGTTAATTATCTTGTTAGCAAAAGATTTGCAGCTACTACGATTAACAAACATTGGAGTTCGATTAAACATTATAGCCGATGGGCTAAAAAAGAAGAAACGATTGAGGACATATCTGTAATCTCTCCACCTAATATGTTAAATGAAGCACCAAAGTCGCTAAACCGGAATGAAATACACAAGATTATTCGTGAGATTGATCGTTCTGGAAACGTCCGAAACTTTGCAATTGTTCAGTTATTAATAAACACAGGAATCAGACTGAATGAATTAGTACAACTTGATCGTGAAGATATAGAAATAACTGAACGGAAAGGGTCCGTAACCATTAGATATGGAAAAGGTAATAAAGAACGGAAAATTCCTTTATCTTCAGAGACTAGGAGAGCCATTTTAAAATATTTAGAAACCCGAGAGGATCAGCATGAAGCATTGTTTCTTTCGAATAGATATAAACGAATTTCAGAAAGAACTGTTCAACATATTTTTCAAAGATACGATATTAATGTACATGCTTTTAGACACACATTTATTACAAAACTAGTTAGAAACGGTGAAGACTTTAGCATCGTCCAAGCATTATCAGGACATGCAAATGCTGATATGGTTATGAGGTATGCTGCACCGAATGAGGAAGATAAAAATGAGGCAGTCACAAATTTGTGGTTGACTGACTGAAAGTAATAATATCAAAAGAGCTTCAAAATAATGGAGCTCTTTTGATATATGGTAGAAATATTCTGAATGAATACATATTTAAATCAAATTACCTGTAACATATAGCCCAACTCAACTGGAACATCTGAATGCAAATCCTGTCGTAAAATGCTGAACTCTAGTCTGTGCTTAGAGCAAGTATTTTCGAAGATTTTAAAATTTTTAAGCTCCCTAAATTCTTCATAATCATAGATTATTACTCTTTGAATATTATTGTTTTCTTTTTCCATATTAAGAAACTCATTCAATAGCGAAACATCATTTAGACTTATAACCATTGTCTTTTTATAAAATAAATCTCCATGTATTTTAATACTTTCAGCGTATTGATTATACTTTTTTAAATCAAATACTACCCCTAAAAACACGTAATCACCCCAACTAATTTATTAGTACTTACTATATTAACGCGAATCTAATCATCTTCAAGTCTTAATTTTCATTAAAGGTTTTATCATCTAATTAACCGCCAACTAGAAATGATTTCTGTCCTACTGATAAATGCAAAAAGACTCCAAAGTTATTTTATTCTCTTTTTTGCCCCACAAACTGAATAACATGTGACAAACCATTATGAAGTTCTCCTTCATTCCTTACAACCTCGCCCATAAAAAAGTGAACAATCCGCCAATCTGAAAATATGCTTAGAAACTCTTCTGGTTTGTATAGCAATTCTATATTTTGTGGTCCACCACTTTTGTATGGTAGTTGATATACCGAATACACCTCTGAAATAAAATAACCACCTGGCTTAACTGATTCTTTGACACCTTCAAGTGTTTTTGTACGTAATGCCTCTGGAAAGTGACCAAAAATACAAATCAATCCATCCCACTGATCTTTATCCCAGTTAGCTTCATTTAAGTCTACAAGCTTTGTTTGAACTGTTACGTTTCTATCCTTGGCAAGCTTTTCTGTTTTAGCCAGTCCGGATTGCGCATAATCCCATGCAGTTACATTCATTCCTTGTTGCGCCAAGTAGACTGCATTTCTACCTTCTCCTTCAGCAATAGCCAATACATCTCCTGATAGGTTTAATTTTTCATGGACATCCGCAAGAAATACGTTTGGATTAGTTCCATAAACATAATTCTCATTTTTAAATCGATCATTCCAGGAATTCATAGCTTGTTCTCCTTTGGTTTAATTTTTTAGTCGACACTTTTTATTAATTGCTCCATCATTTCCTTATTCATCGGTCCGACAATTTTCTTTCGAACAATCCCCTGCGAATCAATTATATAACTTGTTGGGATCGTAAAAGCTTGATATGTTTCTCCTGTATCGCCTTTAGTATCAAGCAGTATTGGAAAAGTTAATCCATAATCTTTTACAAATTTTCCAATATCGTTTGTGTTCTTTTCTGCAGTCGTTAAATTAACTGCTAGGATTTCTACATTTTCTTTTTGTTGATCTAGATAAAACTCTTGCATATGAGGCATTTCAGCTTTACAAGGAGGACACCAAGTAGCCCAAAAATTTAAAATGACTTTCTTTCCTTTATAGTCAGACAGTTTTACTTCTCTTCCTTCAAAAGTCTGGAGTTGAAATTCAGGTGCCAAATTCCCTTCTTTTATTCCACTAATTAAATCATTATTTTCTATTCGATTGTTAAGGGAGGTTTCATCCATATTGTCTTTTTCTGAAAATGCATAGTCATATACTCCCCAACCTAAAAGACCAATCAAACCTACTAAGACGAGTATTTGTTTGTTCATAATCCCACTCCTTTAAAAATCGTGAATGTAGAGAGATAAGCACTGATTTTTTCCATTTGACCAGTGAATAATAAAAACCCCATTATGATAAGAATTACTCCATTAACTAACGAAAGCTTTGGTAACACCTTATTGATTCTTTTAATCACATTTAAAGAGTATGTCACAAGAAAAGATAACAAAAGAAAAGGAATACCTAGTCCTAAGGCGTATATCCATAATAAAAACATACCAGAATAAATCGTTTCTGTTGAACTAGCCAGTAATAAAATGGACGATAAAGCAAGTCCTACACAAGGTGTCCACCCTGATCCAAATGCTAAACCAAGGATAAATGATTTTAGAGAACTAGCTTTGGACTTCCTACTATAATCAAACCGTTTTTCAGTCATTAAAAGCTTTATTTTAAATACACCAAGCATCTGCAATCCAAAAATAATGATGAGGAATCCCCCTATCATTTGAATCAATTTCTTATTATCTAAAAATATTTGTCCTACAACACTTGCTGAAGCTCCTAATAACACAAATACAATACTAAATCCAAAAATAAAACTTATTGAACGAGACAATAGGACACTCTTCTGGGTATTTACTTTTCCATCTTTTACTGACCCATTGGTTAAATGGGCAACATATGCAGGAATTAATGGAAACACACAAGGTGAAAAAAATGAAAGTACCCCTGCAGTTAATGCAAAAAATATTGTGATATTCTCCAATTCTTACCCACCTTTCTTTCTACTGTAGTTTTCTGTCCCAAAGGTAAAGAGACAAGATTATTAATCCTATAAAAAACCACTGCTCCATCGAGAAAATAAAGACAGTATTTTCATTGATTAGAACCAATGAGAGTATTATTTTGTAGAATGAAAATAAGACGATGACAGAAAAAAATGACTTATATGAGGATAGAATCCTTTTAACTAGAATGAGTATCAAATTAGTCAACGAATAAATGCCAATAAGAACATGATAAATGAAATTATCCTCTACAAAGGTGGCGAATAAAAAGTGATAGACAGACAGCACTGAAAAACTAAATAGTAAGCCGTATTTCAAAGTAACTAGCATTGAAATATCTAATTTCCTTGCTCTATAAATAAAGTAGTAGATTGAAAAAATAATAGCTAAAATTAAGCCACTTCTTCCTCCTGTAAAATACAACAACGACAAAGGACTTTTTATGACTAATGAAGGCTCCGTAAGAAGTAAGCTACCTTTCCAAATAAAAAAGCCTAAAAACACGCTATTAGTTAATAAGTCAAATATTGCCTTATTTTGTTCCCTATTCGGTAAGCGTAGGAGCAATACTTTTATAAGAACTATTCCAAATAGAATTGCCACTCCAAGAAGAAACCATTTAAAGAGAATCGTAAAAGAACCGATTTGAATGATATCCATGGGTACCTCCTAAAAAATTGCTTGATGTTTACACAAAAAGGGGCTGTTTAGCCCCTTTTCTTAAAACATTCTTTGAATCAAGACGATGACTCCTACCAGGAGCCAAACTAAAATCCCTGGTCATATCGGTGGAAAAAATGACCGTGATTTTTTGTTAGGAATTCCTCAACTACCTTTTCCACAGTTGTTATGATCTTTATTCATATTATCAGTCTACTCCATTACTTATTTTATAATTTCTCCCTGCCATTCTTGAATACCGCCACTTACACTTACAACATTCCCATAACCAATATCTTTTAAAATGTTTGCAGCTTGAAGACTTCGTTTCCCACTCCTACACAATAGAACGATTTCCGCATCTTTAGACAGACCTTTATAATCGGATTTTAATGTGCTTAGTGGAATGTTTTTCATCCCTTTAATATGACCTGCTTCATATTCATGGGGTTCACGCACATCAACAAAGATTATGTTACTTGATTTGGGATCCTGTAATTTTTGCTCCAACTCATTAATTGAAATTGTTTTAATACTTTTATTTTCAAACTGGGTATAGACAAAATATAATACTAAAATGACAATGGGTAGATATAATGCTATTGTTTTAATCTTCAAAGAAACTCCTGCTTTCAGATGTACTTATAGTGTAAGGACAATAAATTGCCCGCCACCCAATATGGTCTTGGTATAATCAATTTTGACATTATTAAAATATGGTTTACTTGTTTCATGTACTAAAAAACTTATGCCGTCTTGTTCAATGATTTCATCATTTTCTAAAGCTGACTCTTCCAGAGCCAGGCGAAGCTGAGGTCCCCCTCAACCAATGCCCATTGCAAGACGAATAACCGGTTTTTTTACATCTTTAACTTCTTGTCTTATTTTTGATATCGCAGCATCTGTAATTTTAATCAACGTTATTCCTCCTATATATTTAAAAATGTACAAATAAATCCGCTGAAACTGCCTCATTTAAAACCCATTTAATGGGGACTTGCTCAGCTGGATACTTAAATTGCGTATGGTCCTTTATATCTAAGTCCACCACATAAAATTTAACACCAGATTCAACAGCTATCTCAAGTAAATCGTTAATTGAAGGTGCGTTAAAATCAGATAGCGCATTAGACAAGTATTCAATTCCATCCGATGGAATAGGAATGTATTTATGGTCTAAAATGTTTACTCCTTTTCGTGAGAAGGCTAAGATCACATCAGCCCCGGATGAAGCAGCTCCAACGGCAACATTTAAGGGTGGGTAAGCAGACTCTAATTCATCATGAAGTGCTAATACTACAACCTTTTTCTTATTCATGTTTAGTCCCCCTCTTAATAGCTTAAAACAGCATCAGCTTGGTAGGCTGCTTCTAAAAAGGTAACAACGCCTGCAAGCTCTGCTCCATCTATTAATTCCAAACCATCTGCAATTAACACGTTCATTTGACAACCATACAATTTAATCCCTGCCTCTAAAGCTATTTTAAAAAGTGAGACTAGATCCACTCCATGCGTTCTCGTCACTTTTTTTAAATAACGTTTATCTAAAACACGGGCTCCATCAAGATCAAAAAATATGGTGACTTCATTTTTTGGGTTGACCATTTCAATCGATTTCTTTAGTACATAGGGAACATTTGAACTTAACGATACAAAATAGATGTATTTCTTATTTGTCATTTTTAGCCCTTCTTTCAGATAAGCTAATTTTATGTTTTATTTTCCCCTATTTTTATAAGATATCTAACCAAATCTTAACAGCAGTAGCTCCAATTAATAACGCCAAAATAATTTGTAGTATTTTTGTATTCACTTTTTTTCCAGCTATTGCTCCTAATGGGGAAGCAAGTAAACTTGCAACGACCATAATAAAAGCAGGGAAATAATCAATCTGTCCAGTTGTAATTTTACCGACAGTTGCACCTATTGATGATATAAACGTAATTGCTAGTGATGATGCGATTGTCATTCTTGTTGGAATTTTTAATACCACTAACATGATTGGCACTAATAAAAAGGCTCCTGCTGCCCCGACGATTCCAGCACCTACACCAACAATAAGGGCTAAGATTGCTGCGAGCCATTTATTAAATTTCACCTGATCTAAAGGGATATCATCTATCCCCTTTTTCGGAATAAACATCATCACAGCTGCAATTAAAGCTAGTATCCCATAAATTAAATTAATGCCTCCTTCTGACATTAACTTTGATCCAAATCCTCCAACAAAACTACCTACTAAAATACTAGCACCCATATACATGATTAACGTTTTATTTAAATATCCACCTTTTCGGTATGCCCAAACTCCACCAATGGTTGCAAAGAATACTTGAATCGCACTTATACCAGAAACCTCATGAGCACTAAAAGCGGCTAAGCCAAATAATGGTGGAATATATAATAACATTGGGTATTTAATAATTGACCCACCAATACCTAACATTCCAGAAATGTATGATCCGATAAATCCGATTAAAAATATTGTAATAATAAATCCAAAATCCATCTTGTTACCTCCTTTTGAAAAAAGGGAACCCTACATAGGCTCCCCCTTATTTTTCAACCTTTTTTAATCCAAAATTTAAATACATCATTTTCTTCTTCATGTTTAATTAATTCATGACCACCAGATGTTGCCCAAGCTGTCAGGTCGTTTTTAGCACCCTTATCTGTTGCATGAATTTCTAGAACTTCTCCTGTTGCTAAGTCATTCATAGCTTTTTTTGTTTTTACAATTGGCATTGGACATGCTAATCCTTTTGCGTCTAAAACTTTAGTTGATTCCATTGTTTATTCCTCCTAAAATTAATTTTTATCTAACCGCACAACGGTTTGGTCCGATTTCCATTTCACGTTGTTTTTCTTCATCAGGGTTGATTTTCCCCATGTTTGTTTCACGAATTTCTTGATACGCATTTGGTTGTGGTGGTAGGTTTTCTGTTACTAGTTTTCTGAACTCATTTTCGTCTTCAATGTTTAAACCGTGATTTTTTGCAAACAGTGTTCCTAATTTTTCTGATACACTACCATCGTCATTCAATTCATCAATGATCATAAAGTGTGCTGGCAGAACAACTAAATCTTCTGATAGCTCTCTGTAGCGTAAGTACAGACTTTCTCTTAAATCTGCTACCCAATCCTCTGCCATACCAGCAAGGTCTGGTCTTCCAATTGAATCGATGAATAATATATCTCCTGAAAGAAGGAACTTTTCATCAACAACAAAAGATGTAGAACCGATCGTATGACCTGGAGAGTATAGCGCATGAATATCAATCGCCGTATTTCCGATTGTCACTACATTTCCACCTTCTAGAGCCTCGTACTCAAATGTTACTTCTGTCGCATCTTTTGGAGGTAACCAATATGTTGCACCTGTTCTCTCAGCAATCACTCTTCCTCCTGAAATATGGTCAGCATGAAGGTGTGTATCAAAAACATGCGTAATTTTTGCTCCAATTTCATTTGCAAAATCAAGATAAATGTCAGTCATACGAGTTGCATCGATAATCGCAGCTTCACCGTTTGAAGTAACCATGTATGATAGACATCCTTTTCCGATACGAACGAACTGATACACTTTGCCTCCATCTCTTAATTCCCCAACTTTAACTGGTTCTAAGTGTTCACTCCATGCTTTCATGCCACCTTGTAAGTAGGAAACTGTTAATCCTTCTTCAGAAAGCATCTCTGCCACCATAACAGATGACCCTTCTTTAGCACATACAACCACTATTTCTCTATCAGAAGGAAGCTTCTCTAAGATTTCTTCCACTCCATCCAGTAATTCAAAATACGGGATATTTAGATAGTCAAAGTTTTCACCTTCAATTTTCCAATCTTGAAAATCACTTTCGTTACGAACGTCTAGAATAAACAATTCTTCTTTATTAAATACTTTTTGAGTTACTTCTTTTGAAGTCATAGCTTTTACAGTCATATATTTTTACCCCCTACGGTATAATTTAATTTAAAAAAATATTTAAGATTAAAAAGTAAGTGTTACATCTGCATCCTTTGCATATTCTAAAAAGGTTACTGCTCCACCAACTTGAATTCCATCAATAAATGAGTCTTTTTCTAATCCCATAACATCCATTGTCATTTGACAACCAATGAACTTAACACCCATTTCTTGTGCCATTGCTACCAATTCTGGAATGGCTGGAACATTTGCATTAGCAAAACCTTCGGCAAAGTGTTCTTTTCCCTCCGGCATTGGAAGCTGTTTGTATGACTCTTTATGGATTAAGTTTAATCCTTCAAATGTAAAGAAAATCGCTACTTCCTGATCCGATGCTGCTGCAGCTGTTGCAATATTAAACACTTTATATGCATCAAATAATCCACCATTACTTGCTATAATTGCTACTTTATTCATTCTTAATTCCTCCTAGTTTCTTAATGCTAGCATTATATTATTTGGATCATAACCAACAACCCACTTACCATTTACCTCTGTTTGAGGAACTCCCATTTGACCCGTCTTCGCGACTATTTGGTTCATAATCTCTAGATTTCCTTCAACATTTATCTCTCTAAAAGGTATATTTTGATCTTCCAAAAAGTTCTTTAACATAACACAATACGGACAGCGTGTGGTTGTGTATACCGTTACTGTGCTCATATCAATTTTCCCTCCTTATTTATTTACACTATTGGTTTTGCCTGACCAAGCACTCATCCCTGGCACAACATTAATTACATTAGAAAAACCTTTTTCAGCTAACTTTTGAGCTGCAAGATCACTACGGTTTCCTGTTCGGCAAACCACATAAATCTCATCTCCTGTATTTAATTCTGAGAATCGATTTTCTAACTCTCCTAAAGGAATTGAAATTGCATTAGGAATATGGTTAAAAGCATACTCTGCTGCTTCTCTCACATCTAAAACTACAATATTCTCATTTGCTAAAAGCTTCTTTTCAAGCTCTTCATTACTTGTAACATTAGGATGTTTTCTTTCAATTGTTCCATCATTGGAAGATTTTCTAAGGTAATGCTTTAACACATCTCCTTGTTCAATTGTGCCTAGATACTGATGTCCAGCGCTTTTTGCCCATGCTTCCAGGTCAGCTTTTGACCCTTTATCTGTTGCTTGAACCTCTAAGACTTGACCAGCTTGTAACTCATTCATTGCCTTTTTTGTTTTTACGATAGGCATTGGGCAAGCTAAGCCCTTTGCATCTAATAAAAGATCTGTTTTTAATGAATTCATAATATAAAAACCTCCTATTTATTACCCTTATGGGTATATTAACTTCTAAAAAAAATCACCTTATTTTGTTTCGCCTTCCCATGCAAGCATTCCGCCTGTCATGTTGGTTACCTTAAACCCATGACTTTCAAGAAATTGACAGGCGCGCCCACTACGTGCACCAGAACGACAAACCATGATATAGTCTTGTGACTTATCTAATTCATGCAAACGGAATTCTAATAACCCTAGTGGAATGTGGATCGCTCCTGGGATTTTCCCAGTTTCCACTTCTTCCACTTCACGAACATCAATTAGGTTTAATGGTTGACCTTCTACTAATAATGTTTCTACTTCTTTAGCGGATAACTGCTTCATTTTTTCTCCTCCTTTTTATCTCCAGGCACTCATACCACCTTTTACATTTGTCACGTTCGTAAATCCTAATTTTTTTAATATTTTAGTAGCATTTTGACTTCTCATTCCACTTTGACATATAACAACTACTTCTTTGTCTTTTGATAGTTCCTTCTCCGCTTTTTGCGCAAGTTGTTGGAGCGGAAGGTTTTTAAACCCTTTGATGTTATTTCCCTTAAACTCCCCAGGAGTACGAACGTCAACAAATTGTTTATTCTTATCTTTTAATTCATTTTTTAAATCTGTTGTTGAAATTTGTCTAACACCTTTAACCGGGATGATTCGTTTAATGATAAATAACAGAAAGAGTCCAATAATTATATAATTTAGATATTCCAAACTTACTCCCTCCTTTTTATGTAGGGGAGAATCCCCCTAACGTGTTTAGATAAATAGATTTACATTTCCATCTTCTGCATCTGCTAAATACGCAGCTACACCTGCATATTCAATATTATCTAAAAGTTCTTCTTTTTGAAGTCCTAATAAATCCATTGTCATCGTACATGCAACGAGCTTTACATCTTGTTCTTTTGCCATTTCAATTAAATCTGGAAGTGGCATTGCATTATGCTTTTTCATCACATCTTTAATCATTTTAGGACCGAAACCTGCGAAATGCATTTTTGACAGACCCATTTTGTCAGCACCTCTTGGCATCATTTTGCCAAACATCTTTTCCATGAATCCCTTTTTAACTTGAATATTTTCATCTTTTCGAAGAGCATTTAACCCCCAAAATGTGTGGAAAATTGTTACTTCATGATCATAGGCAGCTGCACCATTTGCAATAATATAAGCTGCCATTGCTTTATCATAATCACCACTAAATAATACGATTGTGGTTTTTTTCTTTTCTGTCATGCTTGTTCCTCCTCTTTGTTGTTACCCATTAGGGTATTTATCTGTATAATTTTTTTACACTTATCTCTACCCCCATGGGTATTATATTATTAAAAATAAAAGAGAGTCAACCTCTTTATTTCTATCTACTTCTTACAAGCAGATTGACAGCTTCTTTTAGTAGTTCTTCTGTATTTCTCTCACCAGTTTCTTCGGCGTTTCGAACACATTCCACTAAATTTGAACTGACGACAACTCCAATTGTCCGATCAATTGCTGTTCTTGCTGCAGATAACTGAGTGATAACATCTTTACAGTCTTTATTTTCTTCCATCATTCTTAAGATTCCTCTAAGTTGTCCTTCAATGCGCTTTACTCTGTTTTTCATTTGATCGTTGTATTCCATCTGTTTTCCCCCCTTAACAATAAGTTTCTTTATTTAATTGATTTCCCTTTGATACAGTTTGTTCTTCATTAGTAATTGTGTATCCAACCACCTTAAATCCCTTTGTACGTAAGAATCGAATACCAACATTCTTTTCAAGGCGATTCGAAGCAACTACTATCAGATTTTTACTTGGTATTTCCAAGTAGTACCTTTTCAGGTATGCAACTGGAACATTGATTGCTCCCTTTACGGGATTTTTATAGGACTCATTATAGTCCCTAACATCTACTTTAATCAATGTTGTTAAATCTAGTTCTTTCTTATTATCTATATAATTTAGTCCTATGATTGGAAAATATCTTATAGCTATCAGGTAACCGACAACTATTAATAAAACAAACATTACAATCGCCATGTTGACTGTCCTCCTAACTTTCAGCGGCTGACAAGACTTATAATATACCGTACTGGGTATATTGTCAACACTCTAAAAACAAATATATAAAATGAGCCCATGAATAATATCTCATGAGCTTTTATAGGCATTTATCCTAAGGATGAATTTCTTCATTTTAAAGATTTAAGCTTTCTTAAAGCTTCCTTTTCCTTCGTAATTTCCACTGCTGTCCTTATTCCCATTCTTCTAATAATCGGTAAAGGTGGGCACCATCCCTGTAAAGAATGTTGGATCATAAACACACTTGTAATTCCAGACAATGCCATCCATTTTTTATTGCCTAATAATCCAAGTAAAGATGATATCAATACAATTGATGCAAAGTTAAGTTCTAAAACTCTTTCGGTATCCCATTCATAATTTAATTCTTTAATACGTCTATCTATTTCTTCTTCAGTTTTTCGGTAGTATTTGTTGATATTATGGGCAGTTTTTCGTTCTATTTCATTATTGATTCCATCATCAGTGTTTAACTTTACTTTAATTGTAGTTGGTGGAAATAGATCTCTCACGTATTCCCATCCTCTCGTTGATTGGTATATAAACCCATTGAGTTTTTAAAATAAATCTTCTATAATACCTAGTATAATTATAGGAATTAAAGGATATAGGAGGAACCTTATATGAAACGTTTTTTAAAATCTCTTTTCAATGAGAAATGTCCTACTTGTAATAAAAATTTAGTCAGCGATAAAACGAACTCATTACTCTCAATTGTAATTAAATCATGTCCAGATAATCATTTCCAAAGGGAATATCATCCTGCACTTGAGACATACGTTGAAAGTAATAAGGTGTTTTAAAATAAAATATCAGACCAAATTTTAATTGAAGTAGCTAATATGAGTAGTGCCAAAATCCATTGTAGGATTTTGGTATTAATTTTTTTCCCAAAATTAGCACCAAGTGGTGAAGCGATTAGGCTTGCAACAACCATGATTAACGCTGGATAATATTCAACTTGACCCGTTGTAATTTTCCCAACAGTTGCACCAATTGACGAAATAAACGTAATAGCCAAAGAAGTCGCTATCGTCATTCTAGTTGGAATTTTTAGCACTACGAGCATGATAGGAACTAAAATGAATGCACCAGCAGCACCAACAATTCCCGCACCAATCCCAACTATTAAAGCTAGAACAGCTGCGAGCCATTTATTAAACTTCACCTGATCAAGAGGGATCTCGTCGATTCCTTTTTTAGGCAAGAACATCATCACAACGGCGATTAAAGCTAGAATTCCATATACAAAGTTAATTCCACTTTCGGTCATGAGCTTTGAGCCATATCCACCAATAAAACTACCAATTAATATGGCAACACCCATGTATATAATTAACGTTTTATTCAAGTACCCGCCTTTTCTATAAGCCCATACTCCCCCTATTGTGGCGAAGAAAACTTGTACGGCGCTAATTCCAGACACCTCATGTGCACTAAATGCAGCTAATCCAAACAGTGGCGGAATGTATAGAAGCATGGGATACTTAATAATCGATCCACCAATTCCAACCATTCCGGATATGAAGGATCCAATAAAACCGATAAGGAATATAACCACGATAAATGCAATATCCACTTTCTTTTTCCTCCAATCAAAGGGGGAGGGTAACCGTTTAAAGGTACCTTCCCCTAAATTCTATCCTTTTTTTAACCAGAACTTATAAACACCATTTTCTTCTTCATCTTTTAGCAATTCGTGTCCACCCGATTGTGCCCATGCGGTCAAGTCATTTTTTGCCCCTTTATCTGTTGCATGAATCTCAAGGACCTCCCCTGAACTTAATGCATCCATTTCTTTTTTTGTTTTTACAATTGGCATAGGACAAGCTAGCCCTTTTGCATCTAACACTTTATTAGCTTCCATGGTATTACCTCCTTATCTAACGGCACATCGGTTAGGACCGATTTCCATTTCTCTTTGTTGTTCTTCCTCAGGTTTGATTTTACCCATATTTGTTTCACGAATTTCTTGGTATGAATTTGGCTGTGGCGGAAGATTTTCTGTCACCGTTTTTCTGAATTCAGCTTCATCATTAATATTTAATCCATGATTTTGTTGATAAAGCACACCAAGTTTTTCTGAAATACTTCCATCATCATTCATTTCGTTAATTCCCATGTAATGGGCAGGTAGCACTAGAAGATTATCAGCTAGCTCTTTGTAACGTTGATAAAGGGTATTTCTTAAATCTCCTACCCAGTCTTCAGCTTTACCAGCTAGATCAGGGCGACCAATGGAATCAATAAATAAAATGTCACCAGTTAACAAATATTGATCATCAACGACAAAAGATGTACTACCAATGGTATGCCCAGGAGAGTAAATGGCTTTTATGGTTGTCTGTCCAACCTTGTATTCATCGCCATCATTAATTTGTGAATAGTTATATGTGACTTCTGTAGCATCCTTTGGTGGTAAATAATAGGTTGCACCATGTTTTTCAGCAAGTTCTCTACCACCAGAAATATGGTCAGCATGCAAATGAGTATCTAAAACGTGTGTTAACGTAATATTATGTTCCTTTATCATCTCTTCATATGGAGACAACATTCTGTTAGTATCAATTATTGCCCCTTTCCCGTCAGACTCAATTAAGTAGGAAAGGCAGCCTTTTCCAATACGTACAAATTGATAGATGCTTCCTCCATTTTTTAAACTACCTATTTTTATTGGCTCAAGGTGTTCACTCCAGGCTTTCATACCACCTTCAACCGAATAAACATCTGTAAATCCAGCTCCCATAATTTGTTCTGCAACGAATTCAGAAGATCCACCTTTTGCACAGATGACATAAATTTCTTTATTTTTTGGTAACTTCTCTAATATTGAATCTACCCCTTCTAAAAGATCAAAGTATGGCTTATTTATGACCTCTATATTTCGTCCCTCGATTTTCCAATCGTCAAAATCATCTGTATTTCGTGCATCAAGAATGAAAAGGTCTTCATGATTAATTACTTTCCGAGCTAAATCTTTAACAGATATTGTTTTCACAGATGTTGTTGTTCCCATGTGTCTCCTCCTTTTACTTTTCTAAAAGTTGAGTAACCGTTTCGGTATCATACCCTAAAACCCACTCACCACTGATTTCAATTTGAGGGACTCCCATCTGACCTGTTGTTTCAACCAATTTATCTCCTGCAGCAGGATCTTCTTGCACATTTACTTCTTTAAATGCCACACCTTGCTCATTTAAAAAGTTTTTTATCATTACACAATAGGGACAAGTGTGTTTGTGGTATAGACAGTAACATTCTTACTCATCATTCTTCACTCCTTTAGAACGTAAGGGTCACGTCTGCATCTTTAGCAAAGGATAGGAATGTAACTGCACCGCCAACATCAATCCCTTCTACAAAATGCTCTTTTTCTAAACTCATAACATCCATTGTCATTTGGCACGCAATCATTTTTACACCCATCTCACTCGCCATTGCAACTAGCTCTTCAACTGGTGGAACATTCGCTTTTTTAAATCCTTCTTGAAAATGTTCTGTTCCTTTAGGCATTGGCAAATTTTTATGACCTTCTTTATGAATGAGATTTAAGCCTTCAAATGTAAAAAAGATTCCCACTTCAGCATCAGTAGCAGCTGCAGCCGTTGCAATATTGAATACTTTATAGGCATCAAACATCCCACCGTTTGAGGCAATGATAGCTACTTTCATTTTTATTCCTCCTTGTTTAATGATTTTTATCGACCGGACCTGTCCAGTCTTTCATTCCAGGAACTACATTTTTAACGTTTCTAAAACCTTTTTCGGTTAACTTTTGTGAAGCAAAATCACTCCGACTCCCCGTCCTACAAATGACATGTAGATTGTCTACATTGTTAAGTTCTTCAAACCGATTTTCTAATTCACCAAGAGGGATATTTATGGCGCCTGGAACATGACCGAATGCATATTCAGCCGGTTCTCTCACATCTAAAACAGTTACTTTTTCATTACCATCTAATTTATTTAATAATTCATCTAAATGAACCACATCCGGATGTTTTGCTTCAGGTTTTTCTTCTTCTGAACGAGCTTTTCGAAGATAATGTTTTAATGTCTCGCCCTCTTCTACAGTTCCTAAATATTGATGACCGGTACTAGAAGCCCAAGCCTTTAAATCAGCTGTTGAACCTTTATCGGTAGCTTGAATTTCCATCACTTCACCTGGTTCAAGGGTGTTCATTTCTTTTTTTGTTTTTACAATTGGCATCGGGCAAGCTAGTCCCTTTGCATCTAACACCCTGTTAACTGTAACTTCCATTGAGATTCCTCCTTCTTGGGTTACGGTTTTTCAACTTCATCTTCCCAATTTAGCATTCCACCAACCATATTTTTCACTTTATACCCCTTATCTTGCAAAAACTCAGCAGCCATCCCACTCCGACTCCCCGATCGACATACCATAAAATGCTCCTTGTCTTTGTCAATTTCATGTAATCTATTTTCAAGCTCTCCTAAAGGGATATGGTAAGCACCAGGTATTTTCCCTTGTACAACTTCTTCATGTTCACGAACATCGATAATACTTTGCGCTTTTCCTTGCCTAACTTTTTCAGATACTTCTTTTGGTAAAATCTCAGCAACTTTTGACTTAGTATTCATTTCGTCACTCCTTATGTTGAAGTATACAAGTCATACTTAGAATTCTCTTTTTTCTGGTAAATATGTTTATTAACACCCCTCCATATAAAACCAAAACAAGTTCCAAGGTGTGACTTTTAACACATCAAAGTATAAAAATTAATAGAGATATCAACATGCATAAAAAACGTAGTAATAGTAGGTGGAGTTGCTGAAGAAGCAACAACTGCCGCAAGATTGAGAAGGCTGGATGAAACATCAACGATTGTTTTATTTGAAAAAGGGATACACATTTCATTTGCCAACTGTGGATTGCCTAACTATATTGGGGAAACGATTAAGGGACTGAGCAAGATGTTGGTTCAAACGGTTGAGAGTATGAGTAAAAAGTTTAATTTAGATATTTGAAATCTTAGTGAAGTGTTTAAATTAAATCAAGAAGAGAACAGTAAAATATGTACTGCCACTAGAATTTTAATTAATTTAGGATATAAAGCCCTCAATTTAGATCGTGGTTGGAAAACGTATTCTTCGGTATATAAAAACCCTGTATTGTGCTATTATCCCCTTTAAGTAGACAGTGTAAAAAACCCATGATTATTGTTTGGGTGTTACACTATTACTTGGAGGGGATTTTTCTATGGCTAAAAAGGGACAACAATTCCAGACTTATACAGAAGAGTTTAAATTAAATGCAGTTATGAAATATATTAATGGGTCTAAAAGTTATAAAGTAATGGCGGACGAGTTGGGAATTCGAAACTGTACACAACTAAAAGTGTGGGTGAAGAAATGGAAAAATGGACAAGCCTTTGATGAGCGTAGTGGAATAAGTAATCCATTAAATGGGCGACCACGTACTAAATTTAAATCAGTTGAAGAGGAAAGAGATTATCTAAAGGCACAGGTACTTTATTTAAAAAAGCAGTATCCAAATCTAGTAAAGGAGGAGATATCCCTCAATTAATTAAGTATGAAATTATCGAAGGATTAAAAAGTACATACCCTATTACTTGGCTACTGGAAATAGCTTACGTTAAGCGTTCTAGCTACTATAAATGGAGAGCCACTTATACAAAAAGAAATGAAAGGGCCAAACAAGATCAGGATATAAAAGAACACATGATGGGAATTCATTTTCTACATCCTGAATTTGGCTACCCTCGTATGACCTTTTTGTTAAATGAAAATGATTATATGATAAATCATAAAAAAGTGTATCGATTAATGAAGGAAATGGACATCCAGTCTGTCATTCGAAAGAAAAGAAAGCGTCATGGTCATACCCCTTCGGTTATATTCCCGAATCGCCTTAAGAGAAAATTCAAGGCAACAGGACCTAATCAAAAAATGGTAACAGATATTACTTATGTTTCAGATGGTAACCAATTCTTTTACTTATCGGTCATTCAGGATCTATTTAATAATGAAATTGTGGGATGGGAACTATCGAAGCGAAACGATCTTGAACTTGTTTTAAATACAATAGAAAAATGGACAAAGAAAAAAGACGTAGCTGAAGCTGTTCTCCATTCGGATCAAGGCTTTCAGTATACGTCTAAGGCATACAATAATCGATTAGAAGCATACAGCATTAAGGGCAGCCACTCTCGCAAAGGAAACTGCTTGGATAATGCTTGCATCGAATCCTTCTTTTCGCATCTCAAAACAGAGAAGTTGTATATAAAACAGTGTAAATCAGAAGTGGAGATACGACAAGCGATTGAAGAATACATCTATCACTATAATTACAAACGTATTCAAAAGAAACTAAACAAACGCGCGCCGATTGAGTATCGACACGCGTTGGCAGCTTAGGTTTTTTAGGCTGTCTACTTGACAGGGGTAAGACCATTGCTACGGGGTTTTTAACTCTTCAACTTTTGACTTACCTACATACTCCTCAACTTTTTTCTGGAACCAATAAATGATAAGTGAAAATGAAATAAATGTTAGAAAGATTTGATGTTGTCTAAACCGAATTAATTTGAATACATTAAGTTTTTGAAACAAGGTGGTAAAAGGATATGAAAATAACCAATCCAAAATAATGTTTGCTCCTAGATACTTAAAAAAATTCCCATATGAATATTTAAATACCCATAACGTTCCTACAAAAAAGGAGCTCAATACAAAGGAAACATTAGTGGTTAGATCAGGTATTAAATTGATTTTCACCTTCCACCATCTTCTAGATTGCGCTATTTCACTCATTAGCGCTAAAAGCAAAGAAACAAAAGTCGCTGATGGTAAAAATCGAAAAAAATGTTTCTTTCCTATTAGTGGTATCGTTAACAATGGGAAAATTAATAACCCCCACATTATGTAAGTATATCTTTTCATTACCATACCTCTTTCTTAAATAATAAAGGGAACAGAATAATTAGTTATCCTCTTCCCTTATTATCCTTCTATATACTTTTATTAATACAACCAATTAAACGATCTTCAATATCTTGTGCAAGCTTCTTCACTTGTCTCATTGTTTACAAATATATGTTATATAGTCTGTTTAACTTTTTAGGAACGAGGAAGAAGTTAGATAAAAAAAATTTTTTGTGGCACTCTTTAGATTTTCGAAGAGTTAATGGTTGTTTTTATTTATAAAAACACACCGCAAAATTGCGTTGGAATATTAAAAAATGGATAACTGTTTATCTCTTTTTATTTCTGCTTTCTTTCTTGCACAAACCTAATCCGTTCAGTTTTAGGTACATTCACCACAATTGCATCTAAAAATGATGATAATTATTGCGTAGTAAGAGTCTACTACGCAATAATAGTGTAAATCTATCGTGAGAGTAACATTAATTACACAAAAATATTCAGTGGTAAGTGTATGTCATTTACTGGTACAATCTTTTTTACTTAATTGTAAAAAGTATGGCAACGGTGGTTAAATACAATGACCATAATCAAAATGATTGCAAACGTTTTTCAGTTCCTTTTACAAATAGTTGTTAAATAATTGTTTAGTTGTTCAAAATAGCCCACATTACTCCAATGTTGAATGTCATTAAACTTGTCCACTCTAGTATTGTCTCAATTTTTTTTGCCATTTGTTCTGGTAAATTATCATTTATCCTATTATTAATGAAAAACTTAATTAAAGTGATTACAAAAAAGATTGCTACTGCAATAATACAGCCATTTGCAATGCGATCAATACTATCTACTAATACTTCTAATTCTTTTGTCATTTAGAAAACCCCTCTCTATCATAAAAGTTTTTTTCATACCTGTTCTTTATATTTCTTTTCAAAAAAACCTTTATTTTAAGAGTGATTAGTCATTTAAAATTCAAAAAAAATGTTCATTGAGGAACCGAAAATTTACATTCCCATTATAATTATAAATCCCTAAAAACAGCCGAAAGCTGTTGAATATAGCCTAAAACAGTCAAACTTAATAAATGTTAATGTAATGCAAATTTGTTCGTTTTCTTTCATTTTCCTTGATAGTAAACATTTAATATTATCCTATTGTATGGATTTTTTTCGTACATTGAATTTATTTTTTTCGTTAATAAATTTTTACTAAATTTTAATTACAAGAAAGCAAAAATTTTTCTTCTAAAAATAAGAAAAGATCAAATAGTTAACAAAACCATTTGATCTTTTGTGTATTATTATTACAATCAAAAAAGAAGTAAACACAAGAAAGCGGCAAAAGAATTAGAGGACATTGTCAGAAGATTCTAAGGGGAATGATTTATCCTGACACTATTTATTTCAACATTTACAGATAATTACCTTCTTTTATATTAAAAATATTATCAGCTATTCCCTCTGTACCCTCTAAAAATAATCATTATTATTGATTCTTATCGGCTAATTTTCATTATTATTTTGTAACTAGCATGACACATTTTTAAACTTTGAAATAGAGACGTTTATTCCCATTCTCGTCTATAAAGACAGTATTATATTTCCTTTCCCTTTTTTCTTTAAGTTCCTTTCTAAAATAATTTAGAGGGATGTACCAACTTAAAGAACCGTACAAATAAACCAAAATTGTAATCCCTCCATATACGGGGCTATTGGTAAACAAGTAAATTAGGAATCCAGCAAATGCTCCTGTTAAGTTAAATATATTAATAGCAATCGTATTCCAAAATTTTTCATTTTGATTTTTTGCTAAGATTACAACATGATCATACATATATAAATAAAATCGGTGAAATAGAACGCCACTACTAATGAATACTGCAGCAAAGGATAAAAAATAGTAGGTTGGGTCAAGTTTTAATGTTAAATAATTAATAGGGTATAGCATAACTGAAGAAATTGAACAAAAAATTATAGACCAAACAAATAGTACAGAAATAATCCTTAAATTAGTATTAATATCCTTTTCGTTTATATTATGCAACTTGGCTCACCTCTCTCTTAATGATGCCAAGACAGAATAGATTACTAAGTTCCAGCAGAATGCCCCCATAAAGAAAAAAAATGGCATAAAAAAAGTAGAAAATACTCTATTCCCTTGAAAGAAAAGTATCACCCCGGACACTAATGAGACAAACAATATGAGCGTAAGCATAATCCAAGAAAATATTGGTGGCATTCCATTATTATTATATTTCTCATTGACCAAGTATTGATATGTTAGAACGTACATTCGCTTATAAATAAATCCACCTATCTGCATAGTCAAGTATGCAATGATAAAATATGCCATAGCACTGTTTTCCCAGAATTGTAAGGTCAAAGGAGCAAACAAAGTTATAACAAACAATCTACATAAGAAATGAAATAAATGAGTATTCAGCCTCGTCTTTTTACTTGGTATAAGTAGTTCTATATCAAACGCCCCCTAATCTTAGAAATTTATTGGTATTCTATTATTATACGTCGATCTAAGAATACAGTCAGGGCCAAATGAATAGTATAAAAAGACACAAACCTTTATATTTTGACATTTGAAAAAGAGCGGGATTATTGCTCCTTTTTCTTAAATGCCATTGCTGGCAAATTTGGAACTAACTTTGCCGAATGGAAACTAATAAACCATATAAAGCCTCCAACAACTGCAAACCATGTAAAATTTAATGTATCCACTATTTTGTGCTGCATTGCAAACCAGTTTCCCAATAAGACTAAAGAACAATTTATTGCAAAAACAGGAAGAATAAATAGATATCGAACAAAGATAGCAAGGAATCCCTTTTCCTTAATTGATTCATGTAATCCGATATATATTTCACTAAAACAAAATGAACCAATTATAGAAAAAATTAAAGCATTCATGTAAGTGAACTGGTCAATTTGAAAAGATATCGGAACAAATGGTATAAGAATAAATATCGTTATCATAAAGAAAAATAAATAAGTAAATCCTTTATGTATATCGTGTTTATACAAGATAATCACTCCTTAATTGGTATTATTTACAAAAAGAAAAAAGAGCAAACGCAATGTCTACTCTTTATATGACTATTTTATATTTTAATTTTTTTATATCGCTTCAACCTTTTTTATAAAATAACAATGAATGATTCCCAATGCATCGCGAACATGCTCATTTGTTTTTAAATCCCCGAATATTTTATGTATGGCAATTTTTATCTCTTTCTTGCTTGCTCTTCCATTCCCTGTAACAGCCTTTTTAATAGAAGCAGGAGCGTAAGTCACTACATTAATTCCTCTCATTGCAGCAATTAAATAGATTATTCCTATAATCCAATTTACTTCCTTACTTCCTCCAGTATAGTTACTTTCCATTAAAATAACTTTAACCTTGTAGTCTTCAATAATTTTGTCTAAATTTATATATACAAAGAGAATCCTTTGATGAATAGGCATATTAGCAGTAGTCTTAATTGTATGGAGCATGACAATTTCTTTGTTGAATTTTGTAATAGCAATACCGGAGGATGTTAATGAGGCGTCTATTGCCATAATTGTAGGGGACTTCACGGCTATTATTGTTTGCATATGCAGCACCTCCTAACATAGACACCAACACATTAAATTATTTAGCTTGTTGGTGCAGGCCCTGTCATTTGTGAGCAAAATTCTATCTAAGTATTACTTCACCTTCATATCTTCTACCTAATGCCTGATCTTTGCTTTTTCAATGAGTTATAAATAAAACCCAATTCCTTAAAATTACAAAAGTACCTTTCATGAATTTCATTTTGATAAGTAAATATTATTTCAACTGGAAAATTTTCAACACTCGGATTTAATTTAACACTCATGATTAACTCATCGTCTAAGCCATCTACAATAATATCGTTAAGTACACAAATAAAAAAGTCAGTCTGAACTGCCTTAAAGTCTCTTTTAGTCAGAGTAAAACAATTCTTTTCACCCTCACTATCAATGATTTCAATGTAAACAAATTTATTTAAATTATGGAACATAACACTTGCCGCATGATTATATAATTCATTAATACTTATTAAATCTTGAACACTATATTCAAACTTATCCATTCTTCTCCTCTCCTTTCCTTACTCTCCATTGGTTTCCCATACTTGCTACTTCTTTCTAGGGCAAGAAAAACCTTTATTATTTTTTTATCCAAATAAATATTTATAGTCATAATTAAAAATAAACAAAAAAAAGAGCAAGGAGACAATCCTTGCTGAGATATCATTCTCCACTTGCTTTTTTATGGAGTGGATCTTCGTTAGGTTCTATAAGTTCCTCACATAACATCGCTATTTGAAATAACTTCTTGTTATCCAGTATATATTCACTCAATACTGGTTCAATAACATTCATGAGATTCTCATATGAAGAAAAGAAATTTTGAAAACATAAAATATTGTATTCACCGACATTAGCTGTGCGGTTGTCTACAAATCTCTTCTGTGAGCGGGTAATATACAAAAAATATATATACTCCTCTTCGCTATGGTGCATCCATCCGTAACGGGGATGCTTGGCAATAATAAAAGTATAATCATCGTGAATTGCCTTCACAAAATCCAATTTCTTTTGTTTTCCCTTGCTAGCCATTATATTCAATCCTTTCTTTTGTAAAGTCTTTACATATATTCATTTACACGCATATACGTTCTAACCTTTATTTTTTTAAAAAAGAATTGTAACTGTATTCGAAACAGATTAATCATAAGCAATGAACCAGCTTAGAACCAATTACATATTTTAGTGAGTTATAAAGGAACAAAAAAGAAGTAAGGAAAAATTTATCCTTACTTGCTCATTAGAGATAATTAAATATTTTTTTCTTGACCCTTTTGTGTTTCTTTCATTTCCCTTTTGTAAATGTTAAAGAGAGTGATTGCAACCTTAAGTTTCATAAAAAAATTTAAATCATTATTCTCTTTCCTAAACAGTGTCCTTTGATGTTTCGTAGGGCTATTTTTAGGAATCACTATGGCATACTTAGTCTGATTTCCCCTTGAAGGTTTAATCTTGATAACTGCAACAAAATTATCATCTTGTTGTGCCACAACCATGTCTTTATTTACTTGTACTATTTCCGTTTCATTTCTTACGTTCATATCTCTACCCTCTTTCGTAAACTTCATTATTGTCATGATGTTCTATATAGAGAGTGTGTTACCTTCTTTTCTTACATAAATAAAACCTAGCTGATATATCAGCTAGGTTTTATTTATTATGTCTTACTTGTTTAACACTTATTTGATTTGTTTCTTTGATTCTAGTCTGTCTTTAATACTTACTATATTATCCTTTAAAGGAACAGACTCTGTTTTAAGATAACCTTCCTCTAATCCAAGCAATTCCTCAACTTCTTCCCTATATAAACTTAGGCCATAATGTTGGGATAGTTTCTGCATAAATTCATCACCAGTAATGTAGTTATTTTCAATAAGTAGTTCTATTGCTTGTTTCATTGATACTGGTTCTCTAATGTCTTTTATATCATCTAGTGGTTCTTTGGTTCTCCAACCTTTTTGACTTATAGACCTTTGCATGTATTGGTACGTTCCTTCTGTAATTGCACCTAATTTATAAGCGCGCATAACCATTGCGCCAATAGATACACACCATTTCTTCTTTAGAAGTTTATAATACATTAAATCGTTCGGATGAATTGAGACGTCTCTCAAGAAACTTTCTTTAGGTAAAAGAAATGCTGCTGCAAAATCATTGGCTTCTTGCTCAATTTGTTTGAACTCATCCTTACTCAAGTCATCTAAATTTAAATAAGGATCATGTAAGACTTTATGCCCCAATTCATGAGCCACATCAAACTGGCGTCTGTAAAAAGAACCTTTATCGTTTCCTAAAACAATTGAATAATATTGTTTTCCATTGACTTCATGTTGCGATCCAAAAGCATCAATTGTTCTCTTATCCAAATTTAAAGAAGAAATGACAAATCCCTTTGTCTCCAATAAAAAGACAATATCCTTAATAGGTTTATCTTCTAAGCCCCATTCTACTCTTAATCGATTCGCAATCTCTTCAACATTCTCAGAATCCCTTTCAGAAAAGTCTGGGACATGCAATTCTGGAAAATCAACATACTCTTCAAGTAATGCTCGAATAATTGTTAAATATTTAACACGGTCGTACTGCATTTCTCTTTCTTTTTTACCAGTTGTTAACAGAGAACGAAAGTAAGTGTTACCAGTTTTGACTTCTATCGAATTCTCATAAAAGTATTCTTTTGGAAATTTTAATAAATTGCTTATTTGTATTAGGGATTCAAAAGTAGGAACTGCTTTGTTATTTTCATACTTTGAAATCATTTGTTTACTTACTTCTAGTTCGTTTGCAAGGTCGGTAATAGTATATCCTCGATATATTCTTCCTTCTCTTAGTCTTGAACCGTTAAATTGGCGTTCTAACACCCTGATACCTCCTTATGAGAACAGGACCATTTAACTGTTTCCTTCCTCTTTTATATTTCTTTTATGCTGCTTTTTACTTGGAATTTCTTTTTCAAAATGATTTTTTCTGTTTTTAACCTCTAGTTTCACCTTAGGAATAATACCAATATTTTCAGTATTGTCAATGGTTTCATCATCTATAACTAGAATGCTTCCGTATTCATCGTCAGGAACGTGCGAAGACCAATCTTGAACATCAATTAACTCAAAATATCGATTAAATAGTTTCGCTTCAACCCCAACTATCTTTCTTTCTTCTTCCTTAGCAACTACAAAAATCACTTGGTTTACTAACGGATATTCTTCCCCTAGTATTTTCTGAGCCTCTCTGATTCTACGCATCTCGTAATCTTCAGGAAAAACAGAAAATAATGACATTTGCTGATTGTCCATATCAACTGGGTCACTATTTAGGGATACAAAGGCTTGGAAGTAATGAATATTTTTCCTTCCGAGTTTTTTAATAACCCCTTCTAAATTCTTGTCTTTTGAAAAGACATATAAAGTGCCAGAATCAAGATTTAGAACACAAATAAATGACCATATTCCTCTTTTTCTAGTTAGAACCAATAATTCATTCTGTAATGCAACTTGTTTGATTCTATTGAACCTAGTATCCCATGATCCTCCATTTTTAAAGTTCCCTGTGTCCCAGCCGTACTCTTGCCTAACTTCATTTACAACTTCATTTGTTGTTCCTGTAAATGCTTTAACGAGATTCCCAATAACCGATTGACCCATGTCTGAACTAATACTCATTTACTATCTCCTCTCATTTTTGGACTATGTATTATTTGATTTAATCTTACTACATTTTTTTATAAAAAGTAAACCATTTATTAATATTTTTTATTTTTAATATACCCAAAAGACGAATCGATATATTTATCAACTAGAAAATATTTTAAATTAAATATGACCATAGATTGAATGCTTATATTTTATAAGTTAGGAAGTGGTAACATAAAAGTACCTTCTTCCCTAAATCCCTCCGTAATGATAGAATCTAATTATTCATCGTAATAACGCCTTAAATAAGTGTTTATTTATTGAAAACATATAGGCTGGTATCATAAAAATACCTCCTACTCAATATCACTCCGGAGTGATACAATCTACTAAACTAATTAAAAAGGGGGATGGTCGAATGCCACAATACAAACACAAGGATAGAAGTAAAAAGGAAGATTTGTTATGGTACTTTGAGTATCAATATAAGGGAATAAGAAGGAAACAAAGTGGGTTTAAAGATAGAGATGATGCTAGAGATGCAGAAACTGCAGATAGAGAAAAACTTAAAAGACAATTAAGTGGGGATTATGAAATTGAAGACAATATGGCTGAACATATACAAGTTTGGCTAAATGGTAGAAGAAACCTATCTGATAACACAAGAAGTGTTTATCAAATGCAACTTGATACCCACATTAAGCCCTTCTTTAACAAAAAAGCCGTTAATCAAATTAAGGCCACTGATGTCCAATTATTTTTAAACAGTTTATATGATAAGAACTTAAGCAGTGCTACGGTAAAAAAAGCATATAACATTGTGAACAAGTATTATAACGACCTATTAAAAAGACAAGAAATCAAGTATAACCCATGTAATGGGGTTGAAAAACCAAAAGAGACGAACAAAAAAATTGAAGTACTTGATGAAAAGGAACTCAAAGAACTTTTAGAGTTTGCTGAGGGCTACACTCGTTATGCTTTTGCATTTAGATTGGCTTCACACACCGGGCTTAGACGTGGGGAATTATTGGCCTTACAGTGGCGTGATATTGATTTAGATAGAAAAACAATAAATGTCAGAAAAAGATTAGTTAGAGCGGCTATGGGTACAGATCGATATATGCAAGAAGGTACCAAGACCTCAATTGGAAGATTTGTTGCCTTCTCGGAACAAATGAAACAAGACATTATTAAACATAAAGAAATGCAAAAGATTGAACAAGAAACGAATAAGTATGAAGACAATGACTTAGTTATTGCTACTCAAAACGGTAAGTTCTTATCTGTTGATAACTTTTCACGTATTTTCCGTCATACACTAAAATCAAGCCCCGTAAATAAAACTTTATCTTTCCATGCAATACGCCATACACATGCTACTCTAATGTTAAAAGCAGGTGTTCAAATGAAAGTAGTTTCAGAAAGGCTTGGTCATAGTTCAATTAAAATAACAATGGACACTTATGCACATTTACTACCTTCAATGGAGACTGAAGCAATTGAGAAATTTGAACGATTATTTGAATAAAGTGAGGGATTAAAAACTCCCCCGCCAAAATCCCACCGTGAAATAAATAATACAGAAAATCGATTAAATGTTATAACATTCTCGACAAATAAAAAGGCACTCTCTAATTTCTTAGAAAGTGCCTTAAACCTATGAGCGATGAGGGATTCGAACCCCCGACCCTCACCCTGTCAAGGTGATGTTCTCCCACTGAACTAATCGCTCGTAATATAAAGGATAGTTTCCCTGTCAAGGTAGTGTTCTCCCGCTGAACTATCAGATCGAATATTATAGTATATATATTATTATATTAATTATTGAAGAAAAGTCAATATTATTTTTTAATCCTATATTAATTATCATCCAATTTTGACCATTAGAAGGGAAGCTCTATTAAGATGCTTCCCTTCTCTCTTATGCAATTTGCGGTTTGGAAGTGTTGTCACGCTTAAAAATAAATTGTAAGGCAACAACGACAGCAAATAAAACAATACCAATTATATCTGTAAATCCTGATGGATCAATCAATAGAAGTCCGCCTACTATTGCAATGATTCTTTCAAACCAATTAAGCCTTCTGAACCAGAATCCAATGACTCCGCCGCCAATGGCTGTCATACCCGCTAAAGCTGTACAAACTACCCAGATGACCCCATACCAAGTTGTATCAATCATTAAGAGTTCAGGTGACAGTACAAACATGTATGGAATGATAAATGCGGCAATTGCCAGCTTTGACGCACTGACCCCAGTCTTTATTGGGTCCCCTCCTGATACACCAGCGGCAGCAAATGCAGCTAAGGCAACAGGTGGTGTAATATCCGCAATAATACCAAAATAGAATACGAATAAGTGAGCTGGTAAATCAGGTACACCTAGTAAAATAATTGCAGGTGCCGCAATCGTTGATGTGATGACATAGTTTGCTGTTGTAGGTGAACCCATTCCTAGTACAAGCGCTGCAAGCATCGTTAACATTAATGTAGGGATGATAGCACCGCCAGCAAGATCAAGTAATCCGTTAGCAAGTTTAAGGCCTAGTCCTGTTTTCGTCACAACCCCGACGATAATACCGGCTGCCGCTGTAGCTGATGCTACTCCAAGTGCCGTTCGCGCTCCGTCAACAAGTGCATCAATCGCATCCTTAAATGTGATTCGTGTTTCTTTTCTAATGGCACTAATACCAACTGTAATAACAATTGACCATAGTGCTGCACGAATAACACTCATTCCGCTCATTAAAAGGACCATAACTCCAATAATCGGCAACAGCAAGTAGATTTTACTCAATACTTCTTTTCGGTTTGGCATTTCTTCATCTGTCAAGCCTCGAAGTCCTACTCGCTTCGCCTCAAAGTGAGTCATAATCCAAATACCAGTGAAATAAAGCAAAGCAGGAATGGCCGCCGCTTTTGCAATTTCCCAATAGGTAATCCCGCCGATAAACTCTACCATTAAGAAAGCTGCGGCACCCATTACAGGAGGCATAAGCTGTCCGCCAGTTGAAGCTGCTGCCTCTACCCCACCGGCAAATTCTTTTTTATAGCCAAGCTTTTTCATCATTGGAATCGTAAATGATCCAGAGGTTACTACGTTAGCAACAGAGCTTCCACTAATTGTCCCCTGTAGAGCACTTGAGAAAACAGCTACTTTTGCAGGTCCACCAATACTTTTTCCAGCAATTGAAAGAGCTAAATCATTAAAGTATTGGCCAACTCCCGTTTTAACAAGGAATGAACCGAAGAGCAAGAATAAAAATATAAAGGTTGATGATACACCTAGTGGCGTACCAAGAATTCCTTCTGTTGTATAAAACATTGTTTGGACAAGTCGCTTTAAATCTAAACCTCTATGCGCAAGGAAGCCAGGCATATGTTGTCCGTAAATTGCATAAAGCAAGAACAAAGTAGCAATAACTGTAATTGGCATCCCGACTGCACGACGAGTTGCTTCTAATACGAGTATAATAGCCATTAATCCAATAATAAAGTCGAGGTCAGTCAGACGGCCAACCCTCATTACAAGGACATCAATCATGAGCGGCCAGTAGGCACCCACTGCAATAGATGCAAGGGCAAGAATATAATCATACCATGCTGGCTTATGCTTTTTCCCTTTGTCTTTCTTTCTAGCAGGGAATAATAAGAAAATAAGGGCTAGAGCAAATCCTAAGTGAATCGAACGCTGAAGTTGTGCTGTTAATATTCCAAAAACCCCTGTATAAAGTTGGAATAAAGAGAAAGATAGCAATCCAATAAAGACGACCCAGCCGATCCATCCTTTTAGCTTTCTCGTACCTGCTTCAGGGTCATATTTTTCCAGTAGCTCCTGCTGTTGTTCCTGAGATAACGTTTCATGTTGACTCAAGGATATTCACTCCTTTCAATAGCTGTAACAAATTCATTTTTTCAATCTTAATACGGATCCATGTTCCAGGTTCAATGTATTTGGAAAGGGGATATTCTACATTATTATAAACAACTCTATGATTAGCCCTTATCCTTCCAATCCTCATGTCAAAATAAGGGAAAATACGGTTCATATTTTTTAAATAATATTTACCATTTCTTTGTTCAAACACTTCGCCTTCCGATGCATTTTCCGGCATGCCAATTGAAAAATCCTCATACATTAATTCGTATTGTTTAATCTCGTACTGACCTGTTGTTTCATAGCTTTCTACCACATCTGTTAAATGAATAGAATGGGTATATATTATCTGAAACCTTTCTTCCTTTGAAAAAGGGATATAGGCAAGCGTTTTCCCTGAGTCCTGGTATTCAAACACAAGTCCTTCTCTAAATGGAATGAATAACATAATTGCGATGGATGATAGGATGAGGATCAGCTTAATCGCTGAATTTCTTTTTTCCATACGTTTTAACTCTCTTAAAGTGAATTTGACCGGCAGCACTACTTCCCAAGAAGTTCACTACCGGCCAACTACTCAATTATTGAGCTTTAACGCCTTTTTCATCGAAGTATTTTTGTGCACCTGGGTGAACATCAATTCCAACTCCGTTTAAAGCGTTTTCAACATTAATTAATTTTGCTTTAGCATGAGTAACTTTGTCTAAGTTTTCGAAAATAGCTTTAGTAATATCGTAAACTACTTCATCAGAAAGATCATTTGAAACAACAAGCATTGCTTGAACTGCCACTGTTACTACAGGTTCAGCTAACTTGTATGTGCCAGCCGGAATTTCTTCCTTTGCATAGTACGGGTATTTCGCAATTATTGCATCAACTTTATCTTGAGCAATTGGAACAATTACTACATCTTCAGTTGCAGAAAGTCCTTCTACAGCACCAGTTGGAGTTCCAGCTGTAACGAAAGCTGCATCAATGGTGCCATCTTGGATACCAGCAGTAGACTCATCAAATGAAAGGTCTTGCTTTTTAATATCATCAAAAGTAATTCCATGAATTTCTAAGATTTGCTCAGCGTTTGCTGCTGTACCAGAACCTGGAGCTCCAACAGATACCTTTTTACCTTTTAAATCCTCAACAGATTTAATTCCAGATTTTGCAGTAGTAACAATTTGGATTGTTTCTGGGTATAGAGTTCCAATTGCACTAATATTTTCAATTTTATCGCCTTCAAACATTAACTTGCCTTCTTTTGCATAAGACGCGATGTCAGTTTGTGTAAAGGCAACTTCAGCATCTCCAGCTTTTAAAGTTGTCATGTTCTCAGCTGATGCACCAGACGTTTCAGCATTTGCCTTAATGCCCGTTTCGTCAGTAACGATATTAGCAAAAGATCCTCCAAGCGGGAAATAAGTTCCGCCTGTACCTCCAGTTAGAATACTAATGTATTCAGGCTTTTCTGCTGTTTCAGTACCACTATCTCCACCAGCGTTGCCTCCATCAGTCTTTTCACCTTCTTCTTCTTTCGCTCCGCCGCCGCAAGCTGCTAGAAACATAGAAAGCGTTAACAATAATACCGTCATTAAAAGAAAACTCTTCTTTTTCAAATTATTTCCCCCTTTTTATAGATTTCTAGTTTTCAGATTATATAATAACACAACACTTAATAAAATTGTCAATAATCTAAAATTAACTTTGATTTAACTATTGTTTTTCTGAGTCTTCCCGTTTTTAATTCCGTATGTAAGTAATTCATTCTAAAAGAGGTTTTAATAATACTTTTATATTTTTTAGCATGAAATCCAAAAATGAATCCATATTATAACAGACATACAAACTGCTGAATTAAATTCCTGTCAACAAAGTGTTAATAAAAGTATTTCTTACTATCATGTGTTAAAATATCATGAAAATAATTGTTATATATTTATGATATGGGGGAGCATGCATGAGTCAATCCAGAGGAACAATTAAAGATATTACCTTTGCTAGTCAAGAGTTGGGTGAGGATATTCAGCTTTTAGTCTATTTGCCTGCTTCATTTTCTCCTTTATACAAATATTCGGTCGTTATTGCGCAAGATGGGCGTGATTATTTTCAATTAGGGAGAATTGGCAGGACTGCAGATGAATTGCTGGAAAATAAGGATATTGAAAATATTATTATTATAGGCATTCCTTATAAAAACGTAGAAGATCGAAGAAGAAAATATCATCCGAGTGGTGAGCAGCATCAGGCATATATCCGCTTTCTTGCACACGAGCTTGTTCCATTTCTCGATGATGAATTCCCAACATATCAAATGGGGATGGGCCGTTCACTGATTGGAGATTCCTTAGCAGCAACTGTTTCTCTGCTGGCGGCTATTCAATATCCACATACATTTGGTAAGGTGATTTTACAATCCCCAATGGTTAATGAGGATGTAATGGATGCCGTTAAAGCTGTTAAAGAGCCTCACCTCCTACATATTTATCATGTCATTGGCAAGGAAGAAACGACAGTCAAAACAACAAAAGGTGAGATAGAAGACTTTTTAACACCTAACCGTGAATTATCAAAGTTATTTAATGAATTGAAGTTCCCTTATTTTTATGAAGAATTTGATGGAAATCATACATGGACTTATTGGCAGCCAGATTTAAAACGAGCATTACAACAAATGTTTCCTAATTCTTTACAAGATTAATTACTTTTTCTTATGTTAAGTACTTTGTTTATTAAAAATTTGTTATAATTATATAAATATTTTATTTTTCTCAATATTTTATAATATAATACATTCAAATTCTGATATGGAGGTAATGTGATGAAATTAGGTATTGTTATTTTTCCATCAAAAAAGCTTCAGGACTTTGCGAATTCTTACCGAAAGAGGTATGATCCGAATTATTCCTTAATTCCTCCGCATATTACACTAAAATCCGCATTCGATGTAACAGAAGAAAATATGGACCAGCTTACAGTTACTTTGAATCAAATTGCTAACAACTATCAGCCTTTTAATATCCAAACGACAAAGTTTAGTTCATTTAAACCGGTTAACAATGCAATCTATTTAAAAATTGAAGGAGCAGATGAACTGAAAGAGCTTCAAAATGAATTAAACACGAAAATTAATATCGATAATTCCGAATATGCTTTTGTCCCCCATATTACAGTTGGACAAAAACTCTCTAATGATGAGCATTCAGATGTATACGGCACGCTAAGAATGAACCAATTTAACTATGAGGACAGCGTTGACCGTTTTCACCTGTTGTATCAGCTTGAAAACGGATCATGGACTGTATATGAAACATTTCGACTTGGAAGGGAATAGGGTACTAAAATGATTGTAAAAGTCGTAGAAAATCATCAAGAATTACAGGATGCCTTATCTGTTCGCAAAATTGTTTTTATTCATGAACAGCAAGTCCCGGCAGAAGAAGAAATTGATCAATATGATGACACAGCCGTTCATTTTGTTCAGTATGACGGTGAAGCTCCAATAGGAGCAGGCAGATTTCGAACAATTGATGGGATTGGGAAAGTGGAAAGAATTTGTGTTCTTAAAGACAAGCGAAAAACTGGTGCGGGAAAATTAATTATGCAGAAAATTGAGGACTATGCGAAAGAGCATGACATTCAGTCTGTAAAGCTGAATGCACAAACACACGCCATTCCTTTTTATACCCGATTAGGCTATGAAATCATCTCTGATGAGTTTTTGGATGCTGGCATCCCCCATCGGACAATGAAAAAAAATCTGTAAAAAAAACTTCTGTCACTTTGACAGAAGTTTTTTTCGTAAATACTTAACACTAGGCAAAATCACTATAAAGAAGTCCCTTCCCAGTGATTTCCCCATATAATCTTTCCATTTGATTATTAGGCGTTTTCTGATTTTTTCCTGATGCCTTTTTGTCAGTGGGGATAAGCTCGTGTGACTGCTCTTTCTCTGGAGAATTAACTGAAGGCTTTATTCGATTAATAGGCACGAATCGATATGGGTCATACTTTTTGATCGCCGCTCTCTCCGCATATTGGCTATATTGATAATGGTTAACTGGAATAATATACCCCATTTTATCCTCCTTCTTTGTACAAACAATTTCTATAGAATTACGAAAATAGTTTTCTATTTATGACCATTTTCTTAAAAAACTTTCGTTAGTCTAGGCTTTTTTGTTATGATAGAGTTTGTCTAAAAAAAGGCAAAGTTGAGGATAACTAGATGAAAACAGCGAAGTTTAATAATGCAATCATTGATTTAACTCATATGAACAGGGAATTATACCAATCCATATATGAAAATAGCAAAAAGGGAAAGCTCCATTGCCGATCTTGTGGTGATCCTGTTCGGTTCTACATAGGGATTGAAAAGGAACCTTACTTTTATCATATTCATAATGAAGATAAGAAGTGTGTGGATCCCCCACCCCTCCTTATTTCAACACATAACGAACAACATGAATATAAGGAACAAAATGGATTTAGAATTCCAAAATCGAGATCCATAACAGCAGAAACTCCGTCGGGAAACAATTATAAACAAGCACAGACATTGAAAACAAAAACTCCTTTTATTCCGGCAAAAGGATATGTAATGAATGGATCATTTCGTTATTTACGTGAATTGAATGAAGCGGGTGTCGTTCTTGATCATAATCAGGCGGAGGCCGTATCCCGAGTTAATGGACCGCTCCTTGTTCTTGCAGGAGCCGGCAGCGGAAAAACTCGTGTATTGACAGCAAGAACTGCTTTCATGATTAGTGAGCATGGAATTGACCCAAAATCAATTATGCTCGTTACTTTTACAGCGAAAGCTGCCGCAGAAATGAAGAATAGACTTCTAACCTATCCAAACATTGACCAACATAAGATTCAGCAGATTGTATCTGGCACCTTTCATAGTCTGTTCTATCGGATTTTAGCCTTTCATTCTCCGAAAGAATGGTCTGCTTCTAAACTTCTAAGCAAGAGCTGGCAGCGGGACCAGCTTATAAAACAGGCTGGCAGAACATTAAACATAGATGAGAAGGAATTTGCCTTTGATCTCGCCCTCCAGCAAATTAGCTTTTGGAAAAATTCCATCATACCCGATGACAAGGTTAGGCCTGAATCTGCATGGGAAGAGCAGGTTGCTCTTCTTTATCAGCTTTATGAGGAAGAGAAAAGGAAAAATGAATGGTTTGACTTCGATGATATGCTGCTTGGATGTTATACATTATTTCAAAATGAACCGTCCATTCTAGCCAAGTACCAAAAGCGGTTTCAATACTTTTTAATTGATGAATTTCAAGACATTAATAAAATACAATATGAATTAATTAAAATGATGTCATCACAAACGCAAAATGTATGCGCAGTTGGGGATGATGACCAATCTATATATGCATTTCGCGGCAGTAATCCCCAATACCTGCTAGACTTTGAAAAAGACTTTTCTACAGCAGAAATCGTCATATTAAGTCAAAATTACCGCTCTTCACATGAAATTGTTTCTGCTGCAAATGAAGTCATATCACAAAACAAAAATCGCCATGTGAAGAAAATGCAAGCTCAAATTTCTGGAACAAATCCGCCTGTCATTTTCTACCCATATGATGAAGAAGAAGAAGCAACCGCAATTGTTACTGATATGCAGGAAAAAATAGCAGAAGGCTTACAGCCAAGTGACATCATTGTTTTATTTCGCACGAATACCGGAAGCCGCGCCATTTTCGAACGATTGGCTAACTCCAGCCTTCCGTTCAGGATTGAAATGGATGCAGAGTCTTTTTACGATCGTTTTGTCATAAAAAGCATGCTGAGCTTTCTACAGCTGTCTATTAATGAAGATCATCAAGATGCGATTAAAAATATTCTTCCAGCTCTTTTTGTCAAGCAAACAGCGATGAAGGATTTAATCGCAGAAAGTATATTAAAGGATTGCTCTCTTCTTGAATGCCTGAAATATATAAAAACAGGCTTTTCTTTTCAAGAAAAGAAATTGTCAAAGAGTATAAAAGTGATCCGATCTTTATCAAAAATGTCACCTGTTTCAGCCATTGAAGCCATTGAAAAGGAGCTTGGATTTCAAGACTTTATTAAAAAGCGGGGCAATGACGGGAATATGATGGAGAAAGGCTCTGACGATCTTAAAGATCTTAAGGTTGCTGCAAGGAACTTTTCATCAATTGAGGATTTATTAAATCATGCAGACCATATGCGAGCCATGAATAAGGAAATGAAGGAATTCAGCAAAAAAAATCAAAATGCCATTTCGCTAAGCACGATACACCGTGCAAAAGGACTAGAGTATAAGGTCGTCTATATATTAGGAGCCGTTGATGGAAATTTGCCTCATGATTATGCTTTAGAAGCATCTCGTAACGGAGATTCTTCCTCTATTGAAGAGGAGCGTAGACTTCTGTATGTAGCAATGACAAGAGCTATGGAATATTTATACATTTCAATTCCCGAAAAAAGACGCGGAAAACAGGCTGCCCCATCGAGATTTCTTTCCGGTATGCAAAGGCACTCAATGGCTTTGAATATATCTTTACATTAAGAAAAGACCTGGATATTTAAACTCCAGGTCCTCTTTTTCCTTATTTTTTATTGATCATTTGTGAAATGGTGCCAAAATCAAGCTGTTTTCCATCTGCGACAATTGACTGTACAATTTTGTCCTCTGTTTCTTTATTTACTGGCCTATTTGCAATTTGCGATACTCTTCGAATGACACTTCTCACTGTTTTTTCATCTTTAAAATTTGCATTTTGTAATGAATTAGCTAAATCAAATACATCCTTCATATTAACGCCAGTTTTCTGCTCAATATTTTTAAAAAAATTATTATCCATTTCTAGGTTCACGCCCTTTCCTAAACTACTTTATATAGTATGAAATTGGGCGTAAAACGTGAAAAAAAACAGGCAAATGTTAAACATTTGCCTGTTTTTTAGCAGTATTATATACAGCTGCAACCAACAATAATTAACAAAATAAACAAAACGACAATTAAGACGAAATTTGAGCGGAAGCCGCCACCGTAGCCGTATCCGCCATAGCCTCCAAAACCGCATCCTCCAAAACCGAAGCCCATGTCCCTACACCTCACTTTATTTAGTCTTTAACACAATATGACAAATGATGATGAGGTGTGTGGGCAAGCTCCTATCTTTGTCTTATTTTATAAATTTGATTTTTATCCTTTTGGCTTAAAGATAAGAGCCCCTATAAACCCGAATACGATAGCTGCGGAGATACCCGAACTCGTAACCTCAAACATCCCTGTTAATACGCCTACAAGGCCGTGCTTTTCCGCTTCATTCAAGGCACCATGAACGAGGGAGTTCCCAAAGCTTGTAATGGGGATCGTTGCACCAGCACCGGCAAAATCAATTAATGGTTCATAAAGTCCAACACCATCCAGAATAGCTCCTATTACGACAAGAAGGCTTAATGTATGTCCTGGTGTTAATTTAGCAACATCAAATAATAACTGGCCAATCACACAGATTATTCCTCCAACGACAAAAGCCCAAAAAAACATTGGCAGCATTTGTTTATCCCTCCTTTACTTGTTATCCATTTCGATTGAAACAGCATGTGCAATGCAGGGAATAGTCTCGTTTTGCTGAAACGTTAAGGGTGACAAAAGTGCACCAGTTGCCACTACTAGAATTCTCCTATATACACCCTGTTTCATTTGATTCAGCAAATGTCCATAAAGAACCGTTGCTGAACAGCCTGCACCGCTGCCCCCTGAATTGACAGGCTGATCCTCTTTATATATAAGCAATCCACAATCTTGAAATTTATTTCTCTCTATTTTTAAGCCTGCATTCGTTAATAATTCATAAGTAGTACTCTGTCCAATTTTCCCTAAATCCCCTGTTACAATTAAGTCGTAGTATGATGGATCTAATTGTAAGTCCTTGAAATGGGCTTTAATCGTTTCGGCTGCTGCTGGAGCCATCGCCCCTCCCATATTAAATGGGTCAGTGATACCCATATCAACGACCTTTCCAATTGTTGCGGAAGTTGTATAGGGAAGATTTTCATTGCCTTCATTTACTTTTACAAGGGCCATCCCAGCACCTGTTATCGTCCATTGCGCTGTTGGAGGCTTCTGCCCTCCGTATTCTGTAGGGTATCTAAATTGTCTTTCCGCTGCTGAATTATGACTCGCCGCACCTGTAAGAATATATTTGGCCCCTTGATTATTTAAGATAAAGGAAGCGAGTGCTAAACCCTCCATGGAAGTTGAGCAAGCCCCGAATATCCCAAAATACGGAATTTGATTCGTCCTTGCACTAAAGCTTGTCGGGGTAATTTGATTTATTAAATCTCCCGCAATATAGAAATGAACATCGTCATCCTGCAGATTGCCCTTTTTTAAAGCTGCTTCACAGGCTTCTTCAATTAACACTCTGTGGGCCTTCTCATATGAATCCTGCCCCATCCATAAATCATCGTGAAGAACGTCGAAATCATTAGCAAGTTTTCCATTTGCTTCAAATGGCCCCCCTGATACACCGGTTGCTGCGATAATAGGACGATTCTGAAATACCCAAGACTGCTTTCCTCTAAGCATTACAAAACACCCCATTGAATTAATATCGTTTTAATTAAGGCAACAACAAAGGCTGAAAAGACTCCGAATAAAATAACCGAACCCGCTAGTTTAAACATGTTTCCCCCAACCCCAAGAACAAACCCTTCCGTTTTGTGTTCAATCGCCGCAGAAATTACTGCATTTCCAAACCCCGTTACAGGTACAGCCGTTCCCGCTCCAGCGTATTGGCCAATATGATCATAAACGCCGAGACCTGTAAGAAGCATAGATAAGAATACCATTGTAGCAACAGTTGGACTTCCAGCCGTCTGCTCGGTAAAGTTGAAAAAATATATATAGAAATAAGTAATCGCCTGTCCAATTGCACAAATGACGCCGCCTACCCAGAATGCTTTAAAGCAATTTTTTAAGACCGGGCGTTTAAGCTCATGCTTCTGCTGCAATGTTTGATATTTTTGTTGCTCTGGTGTAAGTTTCTTCTTGTCCTTCCCCATCTTATTCTCCTTTCTACGCCATTTCTTGTTTAAGTCTAATTATTTCTTCTAATTTTTGATTTGCTTTCTTATCTGTGAAGTTAGGATCTTCCATTTTTTCATTTAGTTTTACAGCTTCAAGGAAAATTTTATAATCACTGGAGACTGTAAAATTCTCATCTTTATATTTTTTCTCCAACTTATCTGATATCCTCTTCTCAATTCCTTTCATCTTAAATCGGTACATTTGCTTTACTTTATAAACAACCAAAGTATCCTTCTTTCCTTTTATGACCGCAACATCATATATTTCTTTCATAGAACTGATGTCTTGTTTGATGCTTTCCACTAAATCAAGCTTTTCCTTCGTGTTGCTTTCAAGTAAAGCTGGACTAGGATTAGTTGTCTTAATTAATGCAAGCTCACTCTTTTTTGTCTCGTCACTCCCTATGCCACAGCCTGCTAATCCGGCAGCCATTATGAAAATGATGATGCAAATTTTTGTCCGCATAAATCTTCCCTTCCTTACTCGTCCGTAATCATAAAGTATTTCTTCATTTATTGTCCTCGATTCATAGTAAAATTATGAATTCACGAGTCACCAAATTATGTAAATAAGATAATAAAAAAACAGCCGGAAATTCCGACTGTACTATTGCTTCGTTTTCTTCGTTTTTTTCCCGCATCCACAACCACTTTTTTTCTTAACTGTTTGACTTGCTTGATTCTTTATTGGTTCAGAACTTTTTTTATACATGTTTAATCTCACCCCTTATGAGTCTTTTTTAAGTTCACCTTTGAACATCCTTTTCCTGCTTATCGCTGGCATTTACTATCTCCTTTCATATAATATATGAGCAGCGGTGTAAGCTTGTGTAAATCAGAGGCCTATATTGGTTATTCATTTAGCAATTTTTGAACAATTGTTTCAATAATTGATGCAAGCCCTGCCACAGCAAGAATAATAAGGATAGGAATAGCAATTGATAAAAAGTATATATACACAACACATACGAAAATAGATGTCCAAACACCCGTACACCAATAGCAGCTTAGCAATTCACCCATAAATCCGCGAATGCCGCCTTTTTTCGGAGAAACATAAATATCAACGCCTCCTGTTTCGTTCTTCTCCTCAAATTCATCAAAAAATGGACTTCTCAAAAATTCAGTAATTTTGTCATAGACTAATAACCTCGTTAGTCTAAAGCTTGCCAAGGCTAGTATCAATAATTCCATTAATGATAATTCCAAGCTATTTCCATCCTTTCGTAAAAAAATTGCCTATTTTTTTATAAAACAAGGCGTTTGTCCGTAACCCATAGGGCACTTCGGCAATATGTTATTAGTGTAGTATCACAAGAATCAAATAAGGAGGAAACTATAATGGGTTGTGGAAAAAAAGACGACAACTTAAAACAGCACAATCAGAATTGTGTATGTGAAGTAGTCCGTGCGATAAAAGATATTCAAGAAAATGCAGAAGAAGAATGCCAATGCCCTTCTAACTGCTTTCTAGAACCGCTTGGAGCTATCTCACCTTCTGCAAAGGGAAGACCAATGCGCCCGGATACACGTGTAATTGTCCTTAGCACTGCTGATGGAACACCTTTCCATGCTTTTTTCACCAATAATAGAAGAATGGGTATGGGAATGGGCATGGGAATGGGAAAAGACGGTGGTAAAGACAAAGATCAAGCATGTGTATCCATCTTCTTCAGGGTTGAAGATGTATTTGACAACTGCTGTGCAGTCCTTCGTGTTCTAGAACCAGTTAAAATGGAAGGCCAAGGGAATAAAGACCAACAAGGACAGAATCAAAATCAGCAAATGCAAATGCAAAGATTTAAGCCAGTAAACCTTGTAAAAGATGGCAAAATCGACTTACATGCAGTATGCGATGTTGACTTTTTCCGCAGTACAGGAGACTGCATTACAGTTGATCTTGGCTGCTTCTGCGCAGTCCAATGTATTGCTGACGTAGATTTAAATATTTGCGAATAAAAAAATGAATAAAAAAGAAGCCAGTCGTTTAAATACGGCTGGCTATTTTTTTATGCTATTTTCTTATTCCAACCATTCGGATTTCTTTGACTGATTGAATTTGAAGCTCTCTCGTTTTTCCATCTAATAATTTGATTTCAATCAGTTCATCTGTTTTTCCAATCAATACCCCTCGAAAGCTGCCTGCTTCTGTTTCAAACACACAAGGGACGGGTGGAAGCTGTATAGGAAAGTTTAATAAATAATTTATACGTTCCTCGGTATTCATTTCTTTAAAGCTCTTTAACCGCTTAAAAGAGGGCTCTGGTCTTTTTCTAATATGTGGGGCCAAGGAAGATTCAGATTCATTTTCCCTATTTTCAGCTTCGTAATTTTCAATTAATTCTGTTGCCTTCCCGCTTTCCTTTACAACAACTTCCTTCCTTTCATTTTCGGCCAATTCTTCATGCTCCTTCGTCCCCAAAGTTTCTTGATCATTTAAATCCTTGACGTTATTAGCGGAAGCTGTCCTCTTTTTTTCTCTTTCTGCTGCTTTACTTGAAAAAGTTTCCTGCATATTAGGAACGGGCCTTTGTATTCCAGGTTGAGTAATATGAAAAAAAGGCTCTTTTTTATTCATTTTTGGCATTTTATCTACCTCCATCACAAATGGGTTCATTTATAAGTATGCAAATAATCTATTTTCGTTGCCATTTGGAGGAAAAAGGTGTCATTATAATTACTTTAGAGAAAAAAACCCGTTTCACATGGAAACGGGATCGTTATACTATAGGATATGGTAGCCGGAATCAACGTGAATATTTTCACCAGTAATCCCACGGGATAAGTCACTAAAAAGAAATGCGGCCGTATCGCCAACCTCTTCAGGTGTAGTTGTTCTCCGTAGTGGAGCTCGTTCTTCGATCTCCTTAAGAACTGAATTGAAATCACTTACTCCTTTTGCAGAAAGGGTACGAATTGGACCTGCAGAAATAGAATTGACGCGAATACCAGCTTTACCAAGGTCATTAGCCAAATACTTAACACTCGCATCAAGAGAAGCTTTCGCAACACCCATGACGTTATAGTTTTTGATCGCACGCTCACCCCCTAAATATGTTAACGTAACGATGCTTCCTCCCTCTGTCATTAAATCCTTCGCAACCTTTGCAACAGCAGTTAAAGAGTAGGAACTAATGTTATGTGCCAGCAAAAATCCGTCCCTCGTTGTATTCATGTAATCACCTTGAAGTTCCTCTTTATTAGCAAATGCAATACAGTGTGCAAGCCCATGAATCGTTCCAACCTGCTCTTTAATTTCTGCAAAGCATTTGTCAATATCCTGGTCATTTGTTACGTCACAAGGCAGGACAAGGGAATTTGCCCCCTCAAGGGATTCTGCTAACTCACGAACACTTCCCTCTAGCCGTTCACCCGCATAAGTAAAAATTAAACGGGCGCCTGCCGTATGAAGGGATCTGGCAATCCCCCATGCGATACTGCGCTTATTGGCTACTCCCATGACAACAAAGGTTTTTCCATTTAAAGAAAGGGTCATTTTTTCCAGCCTCCTAAATATTATTACAAGTTATTAGTACCTAGTACTAATTTTACTATAATATTTAGAAAAAGGAAAGAAAGTAGTTGAATTTGGTTCTATTTTAGCACCATTCGCAAAATTCAAGCTCACGTTTTAATTCATCGACATATTCTTTTGTGCCAGTGACTATTAAACGATCATTTAAATGGAGCTCTGTCTCACCATGGGGGACAATGGAATCATGCCCTCGAAAGATCCTCACAAAAATGACATCCCCGGTAAACGGAAACTTTCTTAAAGTCATACCATCAAATTGATCATTAAGCATTTCGATTTCATATAGGGCATTTTCCTGATTTGTTAATATATCCATCACACTCGGGGTTTCGATTAATGCTCTCAACAAGGTTTTTTGTGACATTAATACTGAAAAAATCTCGATGCCATGCTCTTTCATACTTTCTTGAAGGTCGGGGCTTTCAAGGCGGCATATGACCCGCTCCATTCCCTGTTCCTTAACGGCAATGGCAAGTGTTGCATTTAATTCCTCATCTCCTGTTGAGATGACAACAATATCTGAGTGTAAAACATTCTGCTCTTCAAGCGTTTCAATTAAATAGTTGTCTAATTCCACAATATCGAATAAGGAATCTGCTAAATTTTTATCTGCTTTTTCTTGTTTTTTATGAAAAAGGGTTGCCTTATAATGGTTTGAATTTAGTTCCCGATATACTGGGAGGGTCAGCTGATTTGCACCGATAAATGCCACAGTTAATGATTTTTGACTATTTGCTTCCCTTGGGAATAATTTTTTAAAGACAACAGGGGTAAATACACTCGTAATAACGGCAACTAGGATTAATGTTCCGCTCATTTCTGCCGTTATTACTCCTATTCTCTCGCCAATCGTTGCAGAGGCAATAACTAATGATAATGTCGATGTCAAAAGGAACCCGGAAGCCATAACCGTTTTCATATCATACCATCTCTTTAATAAGTAAACAGGCACAAGCTTCGAAATTAGCAAGGCAATAAGCAATAGCGGTATGAGCAGGAGCATTTTTTCATCGCTCAATAATGACCAAATATTTAGATCAACACCGACCATTACGAAAAATATTGGAATTAAGAAGCCATAACCGAAAGAGTCAAGCTTATGAATCATTTCCTGATTAGGAGCTAGCAAGGAAACAAGCACTCCTGCAAGGAAAGCGCCGAGAATATTCTCTGCCCCTACTGATTCAGATAATGCAACGAGCAGAATGATTAAAGTAAAAACAGCTCTTGTACCTATTTGAATAGTTCCAGTTGACATCGCCTCGAAAAATTTACCGTTTTTGAATCGATTTCCAATAAAATATAAGAGGATTCCTGCAGCAAAAAGGATAAGCAATAACCACACATTGCCTTCTCCGCCATCATAAAGAGAAACAAATACGGCAAGTAAAATCATCGTGACCAGATCAGCAATAACGGCAACCAATAGAACAATTTGCCCAATGCCAGTCTTCATGAGATGGGCTTCCTTCAAAGTTGGGACGACAACACCTAATGAAATGGTAGAAATAATTAAGGTCATCAAAAAAGCATTTTCAATAAAACCGGCTATTACGAACAAATAGGAAAGCCCAAACGAAATAAGAAATATCCCGGAAAATACAATAAAAGATACAGAAAATGAATTCGGCTCTAATTTCCCGCTCGGCAGCTTTTCCCGCTTCTTATTACTAGAAAATGCAGTAAAGTCAATTTCTAGGCCGCTAAGAAACATGAGAAAAATAAAGCCAAGTGTTGAAAGCGTCTCAAGCCACATATCTGGCTGAACAAGATTAAAGCCGCTTTTCCCAATCACAAGCCCCATCAAAATTTCCGCAACGACAACAGGTATGAAATGGATCTTGAACCGATGCAATAATATCGGTGTCAGGAAAGCTATTACGATTACAATGACCAAAGATGCTAACGAAACACCATGTTCTTCCATCGAATCACTCCTTTAATCAGCAAGAGTCCAACTCAAAAGCATAAACATCACTGACGATAATCGGTGTCTGGAACCTATTTAGGCAAAAACCCTAAAAACATATTTGCGATTGAAAAGTAAATTAGAATACTGATAATATCATTAATTGTAGTTATGAAGGGACCTGAAGCAACCGCTGGATCAATTTTGAATTTATGCATAGCTAACGGAATAATTGCACCGGCTAAAGTGGCAATAATTAATGTACAGAAAATAGATATCCCGACTAATATGCCTAAATAAAAATTCCCTTTCCAAATAAAAATGGTCCCCGTAACAAGGATTCCACAAATGGTGCCAGTGATTAAGCCCGTACCGGCTTCTCGATAAATTAATTTCAGCTTGCTTTCTTTTTCCAAATCACCTGTAGCTATCCCTCGAACAACAACGGCTAGTGCCTGTGTTCCGGTATTTCCAGCCATTCCGGCAATTAAAGTGATGAATGCCCCTAATATGGCTGCCTTCTCCAGTGTTGCTTCAAAACGGGCAGCAAGGCTTGCCGTCCCCATTCCTAAATACAGGAGGATAATGAGCCATGGCAGCCTTTTTCGAGCAGCTGAAAAAGGACTGCGGTCAATTGTATCCATATCTGATACGGCAGCAAGCTTCGAGTAGTCATCAGATGCCTCTTCTTCCATAACATCCATAATGTCATCAACCGTAATAATCCCTAACAGATGGTTTTGAAAATCAACAACAGGAAGCGCTAGAAAATTATAATCCTTAATTTTTCGCGCTACCTCTTCCTGATCGTCGCCAACAGATACCGAAACGATTCTTTCATTCGTTATTTCTGAAATCATTGTATCATCATCATTTACAATTAAATCTCTAAGTGAAATGACTCCTGCCAGTCTCTCGTCTTCATCAAGAACATAGATATAATAAATTGTTTCGGCCTTTGGCGCTTCTTTTTTTAATATATACATGGCAGAACGGACCGTCTGATTGGCCGCAATGGAAACAAAATCAGTTGTCATGATACTTCCAGCTGTATATTCCTCATAATGAAGCAGATCCTTTATTTCCTGTGCTGCTTCTTCGTCCATAATTGTTAAATAGCTGACAACTTGATCCTTTTCAAGCTCATTTAATACGTCAACTGCATCATCAACGTACATTTTTGAAATCATTTCTGCCGCATAGTTTGGATTCATTTCTCCTAAGACATCTTGGTAGCTCTCATCATCTATTTCTAAGTTTTCAAATAATGTAGCCATTTCCTCAGGGGAAAGATAATGATAAATTCTTTCTCGTGTGTCTTCATCCAATTCCTTAAAAAATGAAGCCTGATCATAAGGGTGCAGCTCTAGAAATTCATCCCGGAATTTTTCTATATCTTCATTTTGTAAAGAATTAATGAGCAATTCCCTGTCCATATGATGGGTGGACCTTTCGCTTAAAGCTTCATCCATATTTCACAGCCCCCTTTCTCATATCAAGCATATAAGCCTGAATACTCCATAATACTAGCAAATTTTAACAACCTTGTCGCTCGATTTATGAAATAAATATCAAAGGTTTCTTTCCATTACCTTCCCCTCTTTACCCTATTCATATCATCAATTAACCTAGGCTAACCATTTTTATGTAACTATAATATTTAACTATTTTGAATAGATTATTAGGATAAGAATTGTATTAATTGATATGATAAAAATAAAAAAGGAGATACATATGAAGCTTGATATTATTGGAGATATTCACGGATGTTTTCATGAATTTAAAGAGCTGACCATTAAGCTTGGCTACAGCTGGGGGAAAGGGATTCCCATTCATAACAAAAACAGAAAATTAGCTTTCGTAGGAGATTTAACAGATCGTGGTCCACATTCTTTAAAAGTGGCGGAAATTGTTTGCAAGCTTGTTAGCGGAGGCAACGCCTATTATGTGCCTGGAAATCATTGCAACAAGCTATACCGCTTCTTCCTGGGGAATAAGGTACAGCTTACCCACGGCCTTGAAACGACCGCTGCCGAATATGATTCTCTCGATAAGAAAAATCAACAGGCAATTCGAGAAAAGTTTATGAACCTATATGAGAATGCTCCACTTTATGCCGTTCTAGATGAAGGGAAGCTAGTCATTGCCCATGCAGGCATAAGAGAAGACTATATAGGCCAGCATTCTGAAAAGGTAAAGACCTTCGTGCTATATGGAGATATTACCGGAGAAAAAAATCCAGACGGCTCGCCTGTCCGAAGAGATTGGGCCCAAGCCTATCATGGAAAAGCGGTAATTGTGTATGGTCACACACCTGTAAAGGATGTCAGGATCGTTAATAATACATACAATATCGACACTGGGGCTGTATTTGGCAATAAACTATCTGCACTTCAGTATCCGGAAATGGAAATCGTATCTGTCCCATCGACCATGCCGCTAGTGAAAGAAAAGTTTCGGAAAATTTAGCTCTTACAAAGGGAAAGGGTGACTATACTAACAGTCACCCTCCTTCTAAAAGTATTTTTCTCAAATCATCTGGCAAATCCTGCATAAAAGTAAGCCTTTCCTCAGTCATCGGGTGAACAAATGAGATTCTGCTGCAGTGCAAGGCTTGGTGTGAAAGCAATTCCAGCTTTCCTCCGTAAAGCTCATCCCCAAGCAAAGGGTGGCCCAAATATGACATATGCACCCTGATTTGATGGGTTCGCCCTGTTTCAAGTCTTAGCTTTATATGGGTAAAGTCCCGATATTTTCGAATAACCTCATAATGAGTGCAGGCATACTGCCCTTCTGGATTCACTTCTCTTTCAATGATACTATCCTTTTTTCTTGCTATTGGCTGCCTAATAACACCATAATCTTCTGTCAGAAGTCCTTCAGCAATTGCTTCATATTCTCTGTTTATCATTCCAGCTTTTTGCTGTTTGCTAAACAAATGATGGATATGCCGATGCTTAGCAACTAGAACAATGCCTGATGTATCACGATCAAGTCTTGTCACAATATGGGTTGTAGCGTTTAAACCAATTTGCTGATAATAGCCGATCAAGGCATTTGCAAGGCTGCCGGCAGGATGCTCCCTAGAAGGGATCGTACTAATGCCGGCAGGCTTATTTACTACTAGTAAAAAGTCATCTTCATACAATATGTTTAGCGGGAGCTCTTCCCCTTTAATCCCATCACTTGGAATTTCTTCAGGAAATCCAATAGTCAGGATGTCTCCTTCTTTAAGTGTATAACGGACCGTTTGTTCATTTCCATTTACAGCAATGAAACCGCCTTTAAATTTAATATCGGTTAAAGACGTTTTCGAAATTTCCTTTTCATGTAAAAAACCTTTAATGTTTTTATTTTCGTCTTCCGAGGTTATACGCCACATTAGTTCAAACGTTGACAATCTATTCTTGTCCACCTTTTTCTTTCATAACTATATTAGTCAGCCACAAATGAATCATGGACCCTTTTCCAGAATGGGAACGGACGAAAACGGGCAAAGCGAATCTTTTCATCGGCGACACGGAATTGAATTGATTTTACATCCTTATGAAGCAGATTTAAATGATCAATTGTAATTTGAAAGTCTGGGCCATTAACCGGCTTTAGCATACATGTATGGTGTGCAGGAAGAACAAGCGGTGATCCGACAGTCCGGAACACTTTATTATTGATAGACGCCATTTCCGCAAGCTGAATGGCAGATAAGGAAGGATGAAGAATGGCACCGCCTAATGCCTTATTATAGGCGGTGCTCCCAGAAGGGGTTGATACACATAGCCCATCCCCTCTAAACCGTTCAAAATGCTGACCGCGTATTTCTACATCCATAACGAGGGTAGCATCAACCGCCTTGACTGTAGATTCATTTAAGGCAAGATAGCGGGTTTCTCTTCCCCCGTGCTGATAACGAATGATCACTTCCAGCAATGGATATTCACTCACTTGAAAGGGGGTTTTCGCAATGGCAATAACTAGTTTCTCAATCTCCTCAGGCACCCAATCCGCATAAAAGCCTAAATGCCCTGTATGAATTCCAACAAATGCTGTTTTGTCCAGTCGGCCGGTATAACGATGAAAAGCGTACAACAAAGTGCCATCCCCACCAATTGAGACGACAATATCAGGCTTCTCTTCGTCATAAACAAGATCAAAATCCAATAAATACGTTCTCATTTTATGCATGAGTGCATTTGATTTATTATCGCCTTTCGATGTAATGGCAAATTTCATCGCAATAATTCTCCTTTATCAACATTTAACCTTTATGTGAATCAGGGTTGTTGCCTTGCTGTTCTTTATTTCTTGAAAAAAAAGCTTGAGCTTCCTGGATTTCCCCTCGAATTAGCGACATTTCTTCATCAAGCATGAAAGCTGCCTCTGCTGCCCTTTGAAGTCTCATTTGAATATCCTTTGGAAACTGCCCCTTATACTTATAATTTAGCGAATGTTCAATAGTTGCCCAAAAATTCATCGCAAGTGTACGAATTTGAATCTCAGCCAAAATCTGCTTTTCACCATTAATTGTTTGAACGGGGTAGCGAATGACAACGTGGTAAGACCGATAGCCGCTTACTTTCTTGTGGGAAATATAATCTCGTTCTTCCACTATTTCGAAGTCATTTCGCTTTCTTAACAATTCAACAACCTTTTTAATATCATCAACAAACTGACACATCATCCGAAGTCCTGCAATATCTTGCAGCTCCGTGTCTAATATATCTAAAGGAATGCTTTTTTGATTAGCCTTATCAAGTATACTTGCAATAGGCTTCACTCTTCCTGTTACAAATTCGATCGGCGAGTGTGTACCTTCTTGTTCAAATTGTTTACGCATTCCTTTAAGCTTGATCTTTAATTCTTCCACAGCCTGCTTATATGGAGCCAAAAATTGATCCCAATTTTTCACTTCATCAACACCTCATCCGAAAATATTGTCTAATTAAAATCTGCCTTTAAAGGAAATTTAGGCTAGATTATGTATGGGCGGATGATTATTCAATTAATTAAAAAATGCTTTCGACCTTTTTAACCATCTCTTCTCCGTAATTACTATTCCCCTTAATATTTTCAATTAAGTAGCTGAACTCTTCTATAAATCCAGGAAGATGGATCCGATCTTTGCTATCTGTAACATATACTTTAAACTCCGAGTCTAATGCTTCCTTAAGCTTCGACCAAATGGATTCTGGAATTGCTAAATATGTATACTCATCATTCATGTCTGTTATGTAAACAAAGGAAAGATTATCTGAATCAACTAACATCTGCTCCATTGGCTTTAAATCAATAACGGAGTAACCTTCCTCTGCTATGAATTCAACTTCCCTTTCATTCTCTCTGAAACTTGCATCAATTATCGATATTTTCTTTGTCATTATTTCTACCTCCAAACTTATCTTATTTTATCGCAGATTATCGGGCAATAAAACCCTAATATAAGTATTTTGCATAATCATTTTCAAGTATTTGCTTTTCTTATGCTTAAAAAAATTGCAGTAAACAATTAGTAAGTGGATAATTAGACAGTGAACATCTGAAAGGAATGAAAAATTTGTCGCAATCAATTGAAATAGAATTAAAAAACATCTTAACAAAACAAGAATTCAATAAGTTAATAAAGTTTTTTCAGTTTAACGATGAAAATTTTTTCACACAGGAAAATCATTATTTTGATACGAAGGATTTTGCTCTAAAAAAGGCCGGCTGTGCTCTAAGAATAAGACGAAAGAATAATCGATATGAACTAACACTTAAGCAGCCTTACGGGGACGGACTTCTTGAGACGAATGAATATTTGACTGATGAGATGGCTGAGAACATGTTCCAAACGGGAAAAACAATGGTGGAATCGATTAGAAATTTAATTGAAGGAATGAAGATCGATCCTAACCTCATGCAGTATTTTGGCTCATTAACAACGAATCGAGCCGAAACAGCCTATAAAAATGGACTGATCGTATTGGATCATAGTTATTATTTAAATAAAGAGGATTTTGAGATAGAATATGAAGTAAGTAATAGAGAAAAAGGCCTGGAAGTATTTTCAGAATTGCTATTACATTTAGATATCCCAATCCGCAAAACTGACAATAAAATTATGCGATTTTATAATGAAAAATATAATCAACAAGCAAGGTTTAAAAAGGAGAACTAGGAAATGAATGTAGAGCAATTAAAAATTATGCTTGACTTGCAAGCCCTAAAAAACTTTAACAGTTCTCAAGCTCCATCAGAAAATAGCCAACTATTTCAAGATCTGTTGAATCAATTATTGCAAGAAACTAATTTGCCTGATTCAACTGCTAATGAAATACAATTTGAGAAGTTTGCCAGTCAAACCGAAAGCAACCCTCAAGCGGTGATAAATGGGCAATCATTGCCTCCATTCATGCTTACGAAGCTATCGGGTTCCGGAACGGAAACAGCTTTTGATGAAATTATTGAAAAAGCATCAGAGCTTTATCGTATTCCAGCCAAATTGCTGAGATCTGTCATAAAGCAGGAGTCTAATTATAATCAATATGCAATCAGCCATTCAGGCGCATCTGGATTAATGCAGCTGATGCCAGAAACTGCAAAGTCTTTAGGTGTGAAAAATGTTTTTGATCCACAAGAAAATGTTTTTGGCGGAGCGAAATATTTACGTCAAATGCTGAATAAATATGATGAAAATATTGAACTAGCTTTAGCAGCCTACAATGCTGGACCAGGAAATGTCGATAAACACGGAGGGATTCCTCCATTCAAAGAAACGATGAATTACGTTCGAAAAATCAAGAGTGCATTTCTATCCTAAGCTTTTAGTGAAAATTAAGGGAGTGCACCTCTTCAAAAAACTCCCTTGAAATTTTTTGAAAGCTATTTATTTGAGTTAAAAATCACACATTGATAGAATGAAAATAGATTACTTGATCAATTGCTAATCATTTATCTTAAATGTCTGCTAACAGGCTTAACATTATATAACTCAAATAAGGGAGATTTTTTATTATGGTCGAGAAAATGCATACACCGTTCGATGCGATTGGAGAAGAGAAGCTCCATCAACTTGTGGAAGCTTTTTATCATCGAGTGGGACAACATCCTGATCTCGTTCCTATTTTTCCAGATAATCTTACTGAAACAGCAAGAAAGCAAAAGCAATTCTTAACCCAATATTTAGGCGGCCCCCCATTGTATACGTCCGAACATGGGCATCCAATGCTTCGTGCCCGGCATCTGCCTTTCGAAATAACTGAAACGAGAGCCAAAGCATGGCTTTCATGCATGACAGAAGCGATGGACGAGATTGGGCTGGAAGGACAAATACGAGAAGATTTTTATGCAAGACTCTTTTTAACTGCACAGCATATGATTAATACATCTGAAAATGAAAAGATGAAAGGTGAGAACTTGTGAACAATCAAGAATCATTCGAATCAAAGTCGCCATCACCTCATTGTCATGGCAATGAGAAAAAGCCGCTTGAATTGTACTTGTTCATTGATCCTCTTTGTCCTGAATGCTGGGCTCTTGAACCCATCTTAAAAAAACTCATGATTGAGTATGGTCGTTATTTTTCCATTAAGCATGTCATAAGCGGAAGATTGTCGACATTGAATATAGGCAGAAAGCATAGCTACGATAGCATAGCTGAGCTTTGGGAAAAAACTGCAAGCCGTTCAGGAATGTCATGTGACGGAAACCTTTGGTTTGAAAACCCCATTTCATCTCCACATCTTGCATCGGTTGCAATAAAAGCTGCAGAGCTGCAAGGCAGAAGAGCAGGAATACGGTTTTTGCGAAAATTGCAGGAAGTGTTATTCTTGGAAAAGCAAAATGTTTCTAGCTTGGATATATTAAGAGATTGTGCAGAAAATGTGGGCTTGGATGTAGCGGAATTTATTTCTGATATCCACTCTGATAGTGCCGCAAAAGCCTTTCAATGCGACTTGAAAATTACCGCAGAAATGGATGTACAAGAAATTCCTACCCTCGTCTTTTTTAATGAAAATATCGAGGATGAAGGAATAAAAATTACAGGTGTTTATCCTTATGAGGTGTATGAGCAAATTTTAGAGGAAATGCTGCTGGATAAGCCTGAACGCTTAGCTCCGCCCCCTTTAGAAATCTTTCTAAAGTATTTTAAATTTGTTGCTTCTAAGGAAATTGCAGTTGTCTACAATATGACGATTAATGAAGTTGACCGCGAAATGAAGAAGCTGCAATTAAAGCAAGTAGTCGAACAGATTCCCGTTAAGTACGGTATGTTTTGGAAGTTTAATTCTTCAGATGAAATTTGAACTCATTTCTTATAACTCTATACCCAAAAAAAGACCGTACAAACTAATTTAGTCTGCGCGGTCTTTTTTTATATATAATACGAAAAAGGGGATGGGAGAAATCTTTCACGGTCAAACAAGGGGTAGGTGTTTGTGTGTGATCAACTTCATGTCTGTAATATAACATGAATTTCGGGAGTGCACAATAAGTTTGTGCCTTATTTCACAATATTGTCAAATACTCAACATAATAGATGGACGACTGAATATAATATAATACCCATTATGCCTATACTAGCTAACACTCTAACAGGAGGAGTTCTAAGTGAAAAAGCTTCCTTTTGTTCTTATGATTATCTTTATTTCTCTTTCCTTTATCTTAAATTTCTTCGCGCTTATGAAGATGTTTCCCATTTATATAAGCTCACCGCTATTATTTTTATCGATATTAATTCTCATTATCACGATTAATGACCGGAAGAAGTTTAAAGGTTTTTGAATCTGTTATATAAAAGGAGAATGAAGTTTAGAACCTCATTCTCCTTTTTTCTGTCCAGCTTCAGCGCCTACCCCCTCGAGGTCACAAGCCAATCCTCCCAGAAAGGTAAAGAACACCTTTCCGGGAGGCTCGTCTTGTGCTTGTCGGGGGTGACCACAAAGGAAAGCTTCTGCGAATATTCATCGCAGGAACAATTGTCCTTTATTGTTCCGAAGGCGCTTCCGCATTTCTATTTACCCTAATAATTTTTCCATTTCATTGAGCTTTTCTTCAAATACTTTACAAGCGTCCTCGACTGGTTTAGAGCTAGTCATATCCACTCCAGCTTTCTTCAGCACCTCTATTGGGTAATCGGAGCTTCCAGCCTTTAAGAAGTCAATGTATCGATTTACTGCAGGCTGTCCCTCATCTAAGATTTGCTTGCTTAATGCGGTAGCTGCACTAAAGCCGGTCGCATATTGATAAACATAATAATTGTAATAGAAATGAGGAATCCGGGACCATTCTAATCCAATTTCCTCGTCGATGATTAGATTTTCCTCACCAAAATATTTCTTATTCAGCTCATAGTAATCATTTGTCAGCGCCTCAGCCGTTAGAGCTTCATTATTCTGCGCCTTTTGATAAATTAGATGCTCAAACTCTGCAAACATCGTTTGACGGAATACGGTGCCTCTAAAGCCTTCTAAATAATGATTTAATAAATAAATTCTCTTCTTATCATCGTCCACTGTCTTTAATAAATAATCGTTTAATAGCGCTTCATTGCATGTTGAAGCAACCTCTGCAACGAAGATTGAATAATTGCCATATGGATATTTTTGAGTTTTTCTCGTGTAATAACTATGAACAGAGTGGCCAAATTCATGTGCCAGTGTAAACAAATTATTTATATTATCCTGCCAGTTCATTAGTATATATGGATGGGTCCCATATGAACCAGATGAATAAGCCCCGCTGCGCTTTCCTTTATTCTCGTAAATATCAACCCAGCGATTTTCAAAGCCTTCTTTCAACACGTTTATATAATCATCGCCAAGAGGGGCTAAACCTTTAAGGATCAGATCTTTAGCCTCATCATACTTAACCTCCATTTTGATGTCTTTAACAAGGGGTGTGTACAGATCATACATATGAAGCTCATTGACAGCAAGAACCTTTTTACGAAGCTTTACATAGCGCTGCAGCAAATGCAGATTGTCATTAACTGTTTGAACAAGATTATCGTAAACTGATTCTGGAATATTATTAGCAGCTAATGCTGAATGGCGAGCCGAGCTGTAGTTTCTAATCCTCGCATTGAAATTATTCATTTTAACATTTCCGCTTAATGTGCTTGCAAACGTATTGCGAAATTTCCCATACGTATCATAAACAGCTTTAAATGCATCATGCCTTACCCTTTGATCTTCACTTTCAAGGAATCTGCTGTAACGGCCATGCGTTACCTCAACCTCTTCCCCATTTTCGTCCTTAATAGAAGGGAATTCTAAATCAGCGTTATTAAGCATCCCAAATGTATTGCTGGAAGCAGAAAACACTTCTGAAGCTTGTGCAAGCAATGCCTCCTGTTCAGCAGACAGCACATGAGGGCGCTGTAAATTAACTTCGTCCAACGATTGCCTATAAAGCTGGAGTTCTTCCTTCTCCTCTAAGAAACCATTAATCTTCTCCTCATCAACGGCAAGAATTTCAGGTACAATATAGGCGAGACTGCTCGCAGCCTGTGAATATAAATTTTTTATTCGGTCATCCATCCCCTGATAATGAGAATTTGTTGTATCCTGATCATACCTCATATGAGCATATGTATAGAGCTTGCCAAGACGCTCAAGTAAATGATCTTGATATTGTAATGCCTCATATAATAAATTAGCACTTTCCCCCAACTTCCCTTGATACTTGCTTGCTCCAGGTATAAGTGCTTTTACATCATTGAATTCCTTATCCCATGCTTCATCATTAGAGAAAATATCCTCTAGCTTCCAAGTGTCCTCAACATTGATTTCACTTCTCGCAGGAAGTTTTTTTACAGCCGTTTCACTCGACATTTTCCATCCTCCATTCAATATTTCGTGTACCGAAAAAGGGTGCAAATTAATATTTCGCTTTACATGTATGAAATCCCTTCTATGTACAGTGTATTTCTGAATCGATATTTTTATCATACCCAGCTTAAACTCTTACTAATAATTCCCTTATATGATTGATAAAAAATTTTCTCACTTTCATACTGGTTTCCTATTGTTTCATCTACGATAATTGGCTTAACCATCTTAAATGAATTTTGACCTGCGGGCTTGAGTGTTTTTATTTGGACAAGTAAATCGATATATTCCTTCACAGCTACAAGTGCGCTTCCTTCTCGGGCTTGGGGAAACTGTCTAATTTTTATATCGCGATTTCGTACTCTCCTTTTAAAAGAATGCAAAATTTGCCCCATCGAAATCAATTTATATTGTTTTAGGACATCCATAAATAAGTAGCTTTGCCATTCAATTGCTGGAGTTTCAATAAAATGCAGATGTGGAACTGGTAAGCCGATTTCAGGCGGAAGCAGTGAAGGTGTAAGGGAATGAGTATAAAGTTCTTGGAGGAATTTATTGTGGACGGACCCATATAGAGGAATCGTAATGTTTTTTGCCTTTCTAATTTCTTTAATCCAATCATCTAATCGATTTGAGTGCCTGCTCCCTGGATTTAATAGATTTGATATCGTTAAATTGCTTAAAGTCGTGATAGAAAATTGTGCTAAGGAATGTTTAACTGAAATGGGCATGATGTGGTGAATAAGAATGAGGTTATTTGTAACTGGACAATAGGCGGGCAGAAACCAAGTTCCGGATGAGCTTTGTGTTAGGAAAAGATAATCAAATCTCGAAAGTGCAGCTAGATTTTGACTTTTCCGTTTAATATTTTTGCCTCCTATGATCCATATAGGAGTAATATTAGCATAATAATAGCTTTCAGTTCTTTTCACGAACAGTTCCTCTGGGATCGTAGAGCATTGATACTCTAATGCGTATGAAAGACCATTATACGTATATCCAATATCAGGCCTTTGGGCAATTTCTTTATAATATGGCTCTAGCTGAGGAGACAGCCCCTGCTGTTGAAGCCATTTATATAAGGAAAGCTTCCCCTTTAAATGGTATTCGGATTCTCTTTCGTACTTCTCTGAACAGACTGCTCCTTTTTCATGGGCAAAATGAGGAATTTTTATCTTGCCGACTTTTAATAGGACCCGCTCGTCGCACTCTGGGCAATAGAAGCTTTCAGTTTTTCTTAACTCTCTAAGCATTTCATGACTTTGATTATTTGCTAAACTAAACCATTCTCCTTGCTTTGTTTTTGAAACTAGCAAAAGATCATCTCCTTTCTTTTACGGATACTATTCGACAAATTACTTCATTTACCTTTAAATTTCATAAAAAATAAAGGAGCTGACCTTTAAGGCGCAGCTCCTTTATAGAAATGGGGATAACAGTCTTGAAGTTGATTCAATGATACGGTACCCTATCTTCCTTTTTTTGAATTTATCTAAATCAATCTCACTAGAGTATTGGATATCATTTAGGTATTCTTTAACAAGCTTGTCAGTACTTCTAGTTCGATATAAAAAGGCATTTACCTCGAAATTCAAATGAAAACTTCTCATATCCATATTAGCTGTCCCGATGGACGCCAGTTCTTCGTCAACGATGACTATTTTGCTATGCATAAAGCCATTCTCATATTCAAAGATCCTTACACCCGCCTCTAGCAATTCTGGAAAATAAGAACGTGACGCATAGAAAACAATTCTTTTATCAGGATTCTTCGGGACAAGAAGTCTTACGTCAATTCCGCTTAGGGCCGCAATTTTCAGTGCAGAAAATATATCTTCATCCGGAATAAAATATGGCGAAGCAATCCATACTGATTTTTCAGCTGATGTAATCATGGAGAAAAAGATATTTTTTATAACGCTCCACTCATTATCAGGGCCTCCAGCAATTAGATGTACGCCTCCGTGAATACTTTCCTCCAAATCAGGAGATAAATACTCCGGTGAATGGATGCTTTCATTTGTCATATAATACCAATCTTGAAGGAAAATCATTTGCAGGCTTCTCACAGCCTCTCCCCTCATAAATAAATGAGTATCGCGCCAAAAACCAAAGCTCTCATCTCTTCCTAAATATTCATCACCTATATTTAATCCGCCAACAAATCCAATACTTCCATCAATAACGATAATTTTACGGTGGTTGCGGAAATTTATTTTGCTGCTGAGAAATGGAAGTCTAACAGGTCCGAAGGGCACGATTTCGATGCCTGCTCTCTTTAATTCCTCTATATATTTCTTTGATAATCTCCATGAACCAACGGCATCATAGAGAAAACGGACTTTAACTCCTTCATGAGCCTTTTGTATAAGGAGATTTTTTATTTCCTGACCAATTTCATCATGACGTACAATATAATATTCTAAATGAATATGGTGAGTCGCTACTTTTAATGCATCTAAAATATGCTGAAAGGTTTCTTCCCCATTCGTTAGTACCTTTGTTTGTGTGGCAAAGGATATTGGACTATGTCCTAATTTTTGTGCCAAATGATACAATTTTCTCTGATGATCCCCCAACTGTCTCATTTTGTCCTCATTTGAAGGATCATTCTCACCTTCCACCCTTATAAAAGCTTGTTTATCGAGAATGTATTTCTGTCTAAACGTTTTTTCTTTCTTATAATTTCGCCCAAATAAAACATAGAAAATAAACCCGACTAGCGGAAAACTTCCTAAAACAACGAGCCACGTCAATGTTTGAGCAGGATGCCGATTTTCTAAAAATATAATAAAAGCAATAAATATCACTGAAAACGACATCAAAATACTGATATAGCCTAAATAGCCGCCTGTTTGCATGACATAATGATCATACAGATAAACAAGACCGACCATTATTCCTAGAAATAAGATAATTCTAACTGTGTTCTTCACCTTCTCACCTGCCAGTTGCCATAAAAAAAACCGATTTCAAAACTGAAATCGGATTTTCTATTTAAAATACAATCTTAATTGTTCAAATACATCCTCAGCGATGATTAGTTTTCCATATTCCTCAACGCGATGAATGGTAATTTGAGTTTCGATGCCATACTCCAATAAAATCGAAAGCATATTGTCAACATCCTCTTCACTGAAGATGTCCTCAGGAAATTCAACGAATAAAAAGTATCTTCCCTCAAAGGAATATAATTTTGTTGGAATGGAATCAAGACCATGCTGCTTAGATAGTGAAATAATATCCTCAAAGTCTTTAAAACTCAATAGAAAATCAAGATTTTCCTCATATTCTAATTCCTCATCCGAATTTGGATTAAAATGCTGATCAAGCAGATCTTCAATTCGCTCATCAACAGGAATATCCTTTAATTTTTCATCTGGTACGGGCAATTCAAATTTTTGGCCATCCTTTGAAAGCTGTGCCTTTGTAACAAGAATTTCTAACCCTTTATCTAATGCCTGAACTTGAATCCATAATGGACCTTCCACAGAGAACTCTTCATCTTCATGGACTTCCTCCATCATTTCCCAAAAAAGTTCTTCGCTGCGTTCGCGGTTATACCAAATTTCATCACGCTCAAAGCCTCTTTCTTCTATATCACCATAAGAAATATAAAACTTCACTGTATGATCATTTATTCTTTCAATTTCCATTTTGCAACTCTCCCTTCCGGAGTAGGATATTGCACCTTGTACTTGTATTTTATGATAAAAAGGATATAAAGGGAATTAAAATGTCACAACTTTTTAAAAACCATTAAACACCCAATACTTTATTATTTGCTTCATTTGGGTAAAACAAATTGTCTTCACATTTTAGCAAAATTCTTTTGCTTTCACAAACTTATTGCTTATCTAAAAATATATTAAAAGGACCCTCTTCATTAGAAAGAAGGCCCTGTCCTATTAATTTACTAAGCGCTGTGCTTCACGAAGCTGGAATGTACGGACTTTTCTAGGAAGAAAGCGTCTGATTTCATCTTCGTTATATCCAACTTGCAGTCTCTTTTCATCAATAATAATCGGGCGGCGAAGCAGCCCAGGATTCTTTTTGATTAATTCAAATAAATCTTGAAGAGGCATCGCTTCTAAATTAACATCTAATTTCTGAAAAATTTTCGATCTCGTTGAAATAATTTCGTCTGTTCCATCCTCTGTCATGCGAAGGATTGCTTTAATTTCATCAATTGACAGCGGTTCAGAAAAAATATTTCTTTCTTTATAAGCTATATCATGCTCTTCTAGCCATAATTTCGCTTTTCTGCAAGAAGTACAACTTGGTGAAGTGTATAATGTAACCATTTTACAATTTCACTCCCTTAAAATTTAGACATATAATCAATATTTGATTGGTTATTTGTTTAATAATGAACATATAGCTAATCCCTAAATTACAATAACTTTAAAAAAGTAATTTATATTAATTATTATACACGAAGAATACGTGTTTGGATATAACTTTTTATAATTAGATTAAAGTCTACAATATTCATTAAACAAATCACTTTTTTTGCAAATCTAGTATATAAGACGAATGAAGATGAAAAAAGTTTCATAAAATTAATTATTATTTTACCCGCCACATAAAATACACAATTCGCGAATCATTAAGTGGTCGCTGTAATTAGAATGACTTTTTTATTATTTAACTTTTACTTACCCTTTTTTTAAATTGTGAAACCTTTCCAACCCTCATTAATTCTCAATTAACTTCGTTGAATTGAAAAAATTATTTATTTATATTAAATGTAAGATAATTTCTTTTTCCCCTTTTATTGCATCCCAACTTCTAATACAATAAGAGTGTGGGGATATGATGATTGCGGTTCATAATTTTTATATGTGAAAATGGGAAATGGGGGGTTTACAATGACAGGATACATATTTGACTTAACGATTGTAGCACTTCTAATAATTGGATTAACTGCAACACTTGGTGTCATTACGAATGGGATTGGCGAGAAGTTCTTCGGCGGAAAAAATAAAAATGAATTCGTTGATCAATGTGCAAAATTCCAAACGGGCTGGAAAGCAGTTGGAGGAAAAAAGAAATAAACTCATATATAGATCTGAAAAGGGACTGAAACTCAGTCCCTTTTTGTTTTTTTAAAATATAAATTAATTAAAAATTTTCAATAGTATTTTTAATTAATTTGTTGTATACTTTTAAAAAGGAGCTCTTTATTAAAGAAAAGCGGAAAAGCGTGAAAGGATTAGTTTTTCTTAAAAAGAAAAACGATCTCATCCAAGAGATCGTTTTTATCATTTAGCATATTGTGCTTTGTATTGTTTTTCTTCTTTTTCTGAGCAATACACGAAATGTCCCGGTGTAATTTCACGCATTTCAAGCTTTTCGTTTTCACTATAGTTATGGACCTTCGGATCATACGAAATACGTTTGCGTGTACGCTCTGTATCTGGATCTGGAAGCGGAATCGCTGACAATAATGATTGTGTGTAAGGGTGGATAGGACTATTATATAGATCCTCTGCACTCGCAAGCTCAACCAACTTTCCAAAATACATCACACCAATACGATCACTAATATATTTAACCATTGAAAGATCATGAGCGATAAATAGGTATGTTAATCCTTTTTCACGCTGCAGCTTTTTCATTAAGTTAACCACTTGAGCTTGAATAGAAACGTCAAGTGCAGAAATTGGCTCATCAGCGATAATAAAGTCTGGTTCAACAGCTAATGCTCGTGCAATACCAATACGCTGTCTTTGACCGCCAGAGAATTCATGAGGATAGCGGTTAGCATGCTCTTTATTTAAACCAACCGTTTCTAATAGGCTATAGACCCTTTCCATCCGGTCTTTTTTGCCTTTCGCTAATCCGTGAATATCAATGCCTTCAGCAATGATATCTGCAACGGTCATACGAGGGTTAAGTGACGCGTAAGGATCTTGGAATATCATTTGCATTTTTCGGTTGAATTTCTTTAATTCTTTTGCTGATTTCCTGCCGTGTACATCTTCCCCATTGAAGAGGACCTGGCCATCAGTAGCATCATACAGGCGAATAATCGTTCGGCCTGTAGTTGATTTTCCACATCCTGATTCACCAACGAGTCCTAATGTTTCACCTTTGAAAATATCAAAAGTAATGCCATCGACAGCTTTAACCATGTTTGGTCTCCCAACATTGAAATGCTGCTTTAAATTCTTTATTTCTAATAATTTTTCAGCCATGTTTAGTTACCCTCCTTCACTAAGACTGGTTGTTTAAATGTGGAGGATAATGTGCGCATCCGTTTTTGAACTGCTGCAGGCGGTTCTACCTTTGGTGCATCTGGATGAAGAAGCCATGTTTTAGCGAAATGCGTTTCAGAAATTTGATACATTGGCGGTTCCTCTTCAAAGTCTATCGCAAGCGCATATTTATTTCTCGCTGCAAAAGCATCTCCTTTTGGAGGATTGGTTAAGTCTGGCGGTGTCCCTGGGATTGCAGCAAGATCTGCTTTATCATCATTGTCCAAGCTCGGCATTGACGCAAGTAACCCCCATGTATAAGGATGGCGAGGGTCATAGAAAATCTCATCAACAGTACCCATCTCCACAATTTGTCCGGCATACATAACAGCTACCCGATCTGCTACGTTTGCAACAACGCCAAGATCATGGGTAATAAAGATAATAGACGTATCCATCTTGTTCTGTAAGTCTTTCATTAAATCAAGAATTTGTGCTTGAATTGTTACATCAAGAGCTGTAGTTGGCTCATCAGCAATTAATAGCTTCGGGTTTGCAGCAAGTGCAATAGCGATCATCGCACGCTGTCTCATCCCACCCGAAAATTCGTGTGGATATTGGTTGACACGTTTTTCCGGCATTGGAATACCAACAAGACTAAGCAGTTCCACAGCACGTGCTTTAGCAGCCTGCTTCGACATATTTTGATGCTTAATGAGACCTTCCATAATCTGATAGCCAATCTTCATTGTTGGATTTAAGGAAGTCATTGGATCCTGGAAAATCATACTGATTTCTTTTCCGCGGATTTTTTCCATTTCTTTATCTGTTTTTGGAACAATGTCTTCACCGTTGAAAAGAATCTGTCCACCAGTAATTTTTCCTGGAGGCATCGGAATTAATTTCATAATTGTCTGGGAGGTAACACTTTTACCGGACCCTGATTCACCAACAATAGCGAGTGTCTCTCCTTTATAAAGGTCAAAGCTAACCCCGCGGACCGCTTTCACATTTCCTCCATATGTTTGGAACGAGACTTCTAAATCTTTCACTTCAAGTATTTTTTCCATTTTCTCACTCCTTTTCTAGCTCCGGCATTTCTAGTTTATTTGCGAAGTCTTGGGTCAAGTGCGTCACGTAATCCGTCCCCAATTACATTAAAGGCAAAAATAGTTAAACAAATAAACGTAGCTGGGAAGAATAGACGCCATGGATAATAGCGTAAAGCTGGCAAACCGTCATTAGCCATTGTTCCCCAGCTGGCTAGAGGCGGCGTTAAGCCAAGGCCAATATAACTTAAGAACGCTTCAGTGAAAATGGCAGATGGAACAGTTAACGTCATAGTAACCATAATTGGTCCCATCGCGTTTGGTATTAAATGTCGACCCATAATTCTTGACGTGTTTGCACCAAGTGTTTTCGCGGCTAGGACATACTCTTGACTTTTCAATGACAATACTTGTCCACGGACAATACGCGACATATTGATCCAGCCGGTAATGGTCATTGCTAGAATCATTGTCCCAAGTCCTTGCCCTAGTACTACCATTAATAGGATAACTAGCAATAAGTATGGAACTCCATATAGGATATCAGCAAAACGCATCATAAATTCATCTGTGCGTCCGCCTTTATAGCCAGCGATACCACCCCAAATTACACCGATGAATAAATCAATAAGTGCAGCAGCAACTCCAATAAAGATAGAAATTCTGGCACCTTCCCAAGTACGTACGAATACATCACGACCAAGATCATCTGTACCAAACCAGTGCTCTGAAGATGGAGGTTGGTTTTTATTTGCTAAATCATTTGTACGATAATCATATTCTGTCATATGTGGTCCAAAAGCCGCCATAATGATTAGTAAAAGTAATAGAACTAACCCGAACATAGCAAGCTTGTTTTTTCGGAATCGGATGGAAACATCTTTCCAAAATGAAAGACTTGGCTTTGAAATTTTTTCAGCGTTTTCTAATTGGGATCCGACAAGTTGAAATTTATCTTTCGAAATCTGCATTGTTTACTCTCCTTTCTTCCCGCCAGCAAGTTTGATGCGTGGGTCGATGAATCCGTATGCAATGTCAACAAGGAGAATAGATACAAGTAGCAATACACTATAGAAGACTGTTACACCCATAATAACAGTGTAATCGCGGTTTGTAATACTTGTAACGAAATGCGCACCTAAACCTGGAATACCAAAAATTCTTTCGATAACAAAGCTTCCTGTTAAGATACTAGCAGTTAAAGGCCCCAAATACGTGACAACTGGTAAAAGTGCATTACGAATTGCATGCCTTACTGTAATAACTCCTTGGCTTAAACCTTTTGCTTTTGCTGTTTTAATATAATCATTGCTCATTACTTCAAGCATACTTGAACGAGTTAACCGTGCAATAAATGCCATTGGTGTCGAACCTAATGCTATCGCTGGAAGAACAGTATGCATAAAGGTTTCCCAGCGGGCGACTGGGAATAAGCCCAGTTTAATCGCAAATACATATTGAAGAACGGAAGCCATAATGAAGGACGGAACAGAGATCCCCAAAACAGCAATGACCATAGCCGTGTAATCTGGCCATTTATTATGCCTTAATGCAGCGATAATCCCTAATAGAACCCCAAATGCAATTGCTAAAAAGATTGCTTCCATTCCAAGCACGAAAGAAACAGGGAATCCATCATTGATTAAATCGTTTACTGTTTGGCTCTTATACTTAAATGATGGGCCGAAATCCCATTTTGCAACTCTTAGTAAATATTCCCCGTATTGAGCATACCAAGGTTTGTCCAAACCATAGTGAGCATTTAAATTCGCTTCAATTTCGGGAGGCAGCTGCTTCTCAGATGTAAATGGGTTTCCGGGTGCAATGCGCATGAAGAAAAACGTCGCTGTTACGATCAGCCATAAGGAAACAAGCATATACAGTAAGCGCTTTCCAATATATTTAGCCATTGACTAACACCTCCAATTTTTTACTTTTGTCATCTAGAAAAGCGGAAGCGCCATTTTCAGGCGCTGCAGCAAAACAGAAAACTAAGGTATACAGGGAGATACCCCATATACCTTTAGTTTAACTACTTATTCTTATTCAAAATAAGCCCATTTATACTGTACATCACCTAAGCCAGATACGACAACATCTTTTAACTTTGGATCTTGAACCCAGTTGTTCGTGTAGTAGTAAATTGGTGCGATTGGCATTTCATCCATAAAGATAGCCTCTGCATCCTTTAACATTTGTTGACGAACTTCTGGATCTCCTTCAGTTGCAGATTTTGCAAGTAATTCTTGATATTCTTTGTTTTCCCATCCAGTATCGTTGTTTCCGCCTTTAGCGTCACGGAACATTTCAAGGAAGTTGATTGCATCGTTGAAATCGCCTAACCAGCCCATACGAGCAACTTGATAATCAAGTGAATGTACTTTATCTAGGTATACAGCCCACTCTTGGTTATCAAGATTTACTTCTACACCAAGATTGTTCTTCCACATATCTTGAATTGCTTGAGCAATCTTTTGATGTGCTTCAGAAGTATTGTAAGAAAGCGTTACTGCAGGAAGCTCAGAAGCATCTTTAAGACCCATTTCTTCTAAACCTTTTTGTAAATATTCTTTTGCTTTTTCAACATCATTATCATTGAAATAGCCTTTTTCATTTTCTTTAAACATTGATGGCGGTACAAGCGCCATAGCTGGCTGCTGCTCACCTTGAAGGATGTTGTCAATTAGTTCTTGACGATTAATTGATAAAGCAAAAGCTTTACGGATATTTACATTGTTAAATGGTGCAACTGTAGTATTGAACTTGTACTTGTAAACACCAGCGATTGATTGTGTTGTTAAACGGCCTTCGTCTTTAAGTGCTTGCATTGCATCAGTTGGAAGCGCACCTGTTGGAGCACCAGCCCAATCAAGCTCACCATTATCGAACATTGATAATTCTGTATTTGGATCATTAATCATGATCATTTCAATCTTAGTTAATTTTACTGCATCTGCATCCCAATAAGTTTCGCTCTTTTCAAGAACAATTTTATCACTATGAGCCCATTCAGTCATTACGAAAGGACCGTTAGTTGTATAGTTTTCACCAGCATCATTAGCCCAATTTGGGTTTGCTTCGGCAATTTTGCTGTTGAATGGAAGGTAAGTATAGAATGCTGTTAACTCTAAGAAGAATGGAGTTGCGTTTTCAAGAGTAACTTCAAGCGTTTTCTCGTCTAAAGCTTTAACTCCTACTTCATCAAGTGAACCGCCAGCAGTGTTAGCTGCTTCTCCACCTTTAATGTAATAAAGCTGGTACGCATATTCTGATTGATTGTTTGGATCTAAAGCCCATTTCCAAGCAGCTTCGAAGTCATTTGCAGTGACAGGATCTCCATTTGACCATTTTGCGTCACGGATTTTAAACGTGTACACTTTTTGGTCATCAGATACTTGTACATCTTCTGCCATTGCATTTTCTGGCTTGCCATCTTTCCCAATGCGTGTTAAGCCTTCAAGAGTTTGGCGAAGAACTGTACCAGAAGTTGAATCCTTTGCAAGTCCAGGGTGTAAAGATGGTGGTTCAGTATTGATATTAACTCTTAATTCTTGCGGCACATCAGACTTTGCTGCGTCTTTATCTGCGCCTTTGTCTCCACTGTCAGCATTATCTTTTCCTCCGCAAGCAGCAAGGAACATACTTAGTACTAACAGCATACTAAAAAAGATCGATAATCTTTTTTTCACGGTGTGAAACCCCCTATTTTTTTCTGCAAACGTTTTCTTTACTTTTGATTCCAAATACAAGTGTACATCGTGGGTAGATTACCAAAAAAGTCTGTAAATTAAATCGAGTTTGATAAACAGACATTGTGATAGCAAATAAAAAAGTAAGTTTGTACTTATAATAAAATGATTATCCCTAAATTCTGACAACTAATCAGAGAGCTGGAATTTAGCATCTTTATTTTTAGTAGGTAAACTTACTTTTTTAGTATAATAAAAAACCTCACATTTATACTGTAAACACTTCGTAATAATTGTAATCATTTTGTAAAGATTCCACTTGCTAAATTAATTATAAATTCATAAAAAAATTATTGCAAGTTGTTTTATTAGGATTATAGCAATCTAGCATTTTATTTTTACAGAAAATACTTATAACACGGGATTTCTTACACCAATAAAAAAATTAAAAAAATATGATTTTTTTGTGTTATTATGTCGATTTTTTTCTCTCTTAGAAAAACGAACTTTCTGAATATTTTCTGAATATAATGTTTTCTATTTTACTTATTATGTTATATTCTTGATTATTTATTTCATTTGTTATATTCTTAAGAGTAATAAAATAAATGTTAGCGGCAATGAGAAAGAGTAGTACATTTACTATGGTTTCGAGAGAGCCTGTGGCTGGTGTAAACAGGTAACCATGTAGATCGAATGGACTTTTGAGCCCCTCAATTATACGAATGACGTATCCTCACGTTACAGAGGGTTCTATGCGCTTTAAGCATAGTAAAGAGTGACTCATATTGAGTAATTAGGGTGGCAACGCGGACCATTCGTCCCTATCTATTAGGGATGAATGGTCTTTTTTTTGTCCGAAAATTTTTTCAAAATATTATTTCGAACGTTACTCTTTTGTACTGACTCTTTTTCAGCCAAATTTAAAGGAGGAAATTGAATGAAAACGATCTTTTCTGGCATACAGCCAAGCGGTACCATAACACTTGGGAACTATATTGGTGCCCTTAAGCAATTTGTTGAACTGCAAGATGAATATAATTGTTATTTTTGTATTGTGGATCAGCATGCGATTACAGTCCCGCAAGACAAAATGGAATTAAGGAAGAATATTCGAAGCTTAGCTGCACTCTATGTAGCCGTTGGGATTGACCCAGAAAAAGCTACCCTTTTCATCCAATCCGAAGTACCTGCACATGCACAAGCCGGATGGATGATGCAATGTATTTCCTATATTGGCGAGCTTGAAAGAATGACACAATTTAAAGACAAAGCAGCTGGAAGAGATGCGGTTCCTTCCGCATTATTAACGTATCCGCCTTTAATGGTTGCAGATATTCTTCTATATAGCTCTGATCTCGTTCCTGTTGGCGAGGATCAAAAACAGCATATCGAATTAACTCGTGATTTGGCTGAACGATTTAATAAAAAATATAATGAGATTTTCACTATTCCAGAAATACGAATGCCTAAAGTTGGCGCTCGCATTATGTCACTTCAAGAGCCAACTAAAAAAATGAGTAAATCCGATCCAAATAAGAAGGCATCTATTACCCTTCTTGATGATATTAAGCAAATTGAAAAGAAAATAAAAAGCGCTGTGACCGATTCTGAAGGAATCGTCAAATTTGATAAGGAAAATAAACCTGGTGTATCTAATCTTCTTTCTATTTATTCGATTTTCTCTGGAAAAGAAATTAGTGAAATTGAAAATATGTATGAAGGAAAAGGGTACGGGGATTTCAAATCTGATTTAGCTGAAGTAGTTGTCAATGAAATCAAACCAATTCAAGACAAATACTATGCCCTTATGGAATCAAATGAGCTGGATGACATTCTTGATCAAGGTGCTGAAAAAGCTGCAGCTGTTGCAAATAAAATGCTGAAAAAGATGGAAAATGCAATGGGACTTGGAAGAAAAAGAAGATAATCAGAAATGCGGAAGCGCCTTGCTCACCCCCGACAAGCACAAGACGAGCCTCACGGAAAGGTGTCCTTTGCCTTTCTGGGAGGATTGGCTTGTGACCTCGAGGGGGTAGGCGCTGCAGCTAGACAATTCTATAAGCAAAAAAAATCTATCACATTGATGATAGATTTTTTTTGCTTCCTTCTAATTTACTTTAGGACCGTGCTCCATTTCCCATAATTTCTCAAAAAACGGCTGCCCTTTAATTAAATTCTCGCAGAATTGCTCATGCTTGTTTGTCCATCCATATTTACTCTGTTCAAATAACTGAAGCCAAGCATCCTCAAAAGCCATTTGCTGAATAGCTTTATAGCTTTCTGGACTCCACTCCGTATACCAATAACGGACTTCTGCTACGTTTTTGGAAGAATAAAGCTGATCTAGCGCCATAAATAATAGTTGCTTTAATTGTCTTTCCTTTCTAGTCAATCCTGCCATCAATTCAGGTGAGGGAGAAAGAATATGAAAATTCTTTAAGGCCCTTTGATCATTAAATGAATATGGGATGACATCATGATTAGAAAGCATTTCATAGGCTAGTTGTTCCTGTCTAGGAATGAGCCTGCTTTTTCGAATAGGAATATTGTAGCCGATCGTATCAACGGCTAATATTCCCTCCCCATCTGATACAACAAAGCAATAGTCTAATTGGACGCGCTCATGATTTTTCCTTAAATACGCCTTTTGATAAATATCATCTAACAGTTGTTGAGGCAATTCCGATAAATCATTTTCAATATAGTTAAATAGAACAGGATCAATTTTGATTAATGGTACTTGGTCTAATAGTTCTACCCCATCATCTTTACGCCATTCATGAAAGTGGCAAACATTGTATCCATTTTCTTCTCCTTCAAACCAGTTCACCCAAACATCGTGAAGATATAACATCTTTTACCCCCCGCTTCAACAAGCTATTTGTCACTCAGTATGGGCAGCGGGAAGTAAAATTATTCCTAAAATAGTAAGAGGTAGGGAAATATTTCAATCAGAATAACGATAAATAAACAAAAAATAAAGTCTCCCCTATGTAAAAATCAGGCAGAGACTTTTCATCTTTAATCTTGGGTTTTTGGATCTAACGCATCTCGAAGTCCATCTCCGATAAAGTTAAAGCATAGAACAGTAATCAATATGAGCAATCCCGGGAAAAAGGAATACCAAGGTGCTGTTTTCAAAACTGTAAAATCTTGTGCATCTTGAAGCATATTTCCCCAGCTAGGAGTAGGAGGCTGAATACCGAGACCTAAATAACTTAAAGCCGCTTCTGTCAAAATGACATTTCCAATTAATAGAGATGCAGAAACAATAATTGGCCCCATCGCATTTGGCAATATGTGACTAAAAATAATTTTGTAGGATTTAGTCCCTATCGTTTTCGAGGCAAGCACAAACTCCCTTGTTCTTAACGATAGAAACTCCCCTCTCACAAGTCTTGCAGTACTTGTCCAACTTATTAAAGCAATAACAAGAATTAAGTTAAACGTACTTGGCTTAAAAATAGAGACGACTGTGATTAATAAAAAGAGACTTGGTATTGAAATGACAATATCAACTAATCTCATGAGCATTGCATCTATAATACCGCCAAAATAACCAGCAATAGCCCCAACGCTAACTCCGATTATTAGAGCCCCTAAAACAGAACCAAAGCCTACTAGTAAAGAAATCCGTCCTCCATATAATAGCCTTGTGAAAATATCACGTCCATAGCGATCGGTTCCAAGCCAATATTCCGCACCCGGCGCTTTTAGCTTGTGCAATAAATTCATATCCTCAAATTTATATGGTGCAATGACTGGAGCCAATATGGCTGACATGATAATTATAAACAACACGATGGCTCCAATAACAGCTAACTTATTCTTCATAAATTTACGGAAAAATATTTTGGTTAGAGTATCTGGCTTGCTTTTCAAATGGGGGTTTAATTTTAAATCATCTTGTGAAATTTCAACATTTATTTGTGACAAAAAAACCCCTCCTTAATACTCGATGCGCGGATCGAAAATTGCGTACAAAATATCCGCTAGCAAATTTCCAATTACAACAAATACCGCTGAAATAACCGTTAACGCCATAATGACTGGGTAGTCGCGAAGAAACGCAGAGTCAATAAATAATTGACCTAGGCCTGGCCAAGCAAAAACCTTCTCTGTAATTGCCGCTCCGCCAACAAATGATGGAAGCATTAAACCGAAAAGGGTAATGATTGGTATCATCCCATTTCTAACTCCATGCTTGATAACCACTTTCTTTTCTTTAAACCCTTTCGACATCGCTGTACGAATATAATCCTGCTTTAGGACATCCAGCATGGAAGATCTTGTATAACGTGTCAATGCTGCTAAATCCGCTGTTGCAAGAACGAAGCCTGGAAGAATTAAATGGTGTATCCGGTCCCATATACTAAATGGCTGATTTAATGTTGCTACTCCCCCTGTTGGGAACCACCCTAATTTAACTGAAAAAAACATAATTAAAATGAGTCCCAGCCAGAAGTTTGGTGTTGCAACTCCGAGAAAAGAACCAACCGTAAACGAATAATCCAGCGGCGAATAGGGTCGCATTGCCGAGTATATGCCAATTGGGATCGCGATGAGCACTGCAATTACAAATGAAACAACCATTAATAATAGCGTATTTGGAAGTCTATTAAGAATAAGTTCACTAACCGGGGTTCCCCGTTTAATTAAAGATTCTCCGAAATCCCCTTTTGCCATATTTCCTAGCCATTTAACATACTGAATATGAATAGGATCGTTTAAACCATATTTTTCTTCAAATTTTGCTTTATCTGACGGCTTCATTTTTGGATCCATAAGCATTGCTACAGGTCCGCCTGGTGCAGCTTTTATAATGGCAAATGATAAAATGGTAATTCCGAATAATAAGGGAATAGCCATTAAAGTTCTTCTAAAAATGTATGAAATCATCGCCTATTCTCCCTTTCGAAGGATTTCAGTTTATTCAAATACATGGCTATTTTTAACCAGTAGAATTTTCGGTATTTAAAAAGAAGTAAGGGAAGGGTTCCCAATCCCTTACTTCTTAAATAAGTTTGACTCTATTCTTGTTTTAACCACCATTTGTGGATGTTGTACATTTGGTTTTTCGGATGGAATTCATAGCCTTCTAGATTTGCAGGAAGTGCACGGAATTCTTTCGGATAATATAGGAATGTATATGCTTGATCTTCAGCAAGACCAGCTTGAATCTTACCAATCATTTCTTTACGCTTATCTTTGTCAAGCTCTTGCAGCTGCTCATCCATTAATACATCTAGCTCTGGATTTGAGTAGCCTGTAAAGTTAAGGCCTTGTTCAATTTCTTTCGTATGGAAGATACCGCTTGGGTCTGGATCAATACCTAAGCTCCAGCCTAATACGATTGCTTCGAAATTCCATACACCTGGGTCGATATCAGCAATTAATGAACTGAATTCAACGATTTGAGGCTTAATTTCAATACCAACCTCTTTAAGTTGTTGCTGAAGAATAACAACGATATCTTCACGAACTTTGTTTCCTTGGTTCGTTTTTACTTCAACCGAGAATTTCTTGCCGTCTTTTTCTAGAATGCCGTCAGCACCAGGAGTCCAGCCAGCATCTGCTAACATTTGTTTTGCTTTTTCTACATCGTATTCAAACTTTGGTACATCTGGGTTATATGCCCAGCTTAATGGACTTTCTGGAACGTGAGCCACTTCACCTAATCCAGCCATTACGTTTTCAACAATTGCTTTACGGTCAATTGCATGTGTAATAGCTTGGCGAACTGCCTTGTCCTTGAACTTATCATCACGCTGGTTCAACGCAAGATAAGTGTAAGAAAGAGCTAAGCCTGATTCTAAACGAAGGCCAGAAGCATCAGCAAAGCTTTCAACTGTTGGTACGTCAGGCTGTGCTATACCAGCATAATAATCGATATCTCCAGCTTGAAGCTGAGCTAGGATTGCGTTTGCATCTGGAACAAGCTTGTAAGTGACAGAGTCTAAATATGGACGGCCATCAAAATAATCATCATTAGCTACAACTTTTACATACTCGCCGTCTTTCCACTCTTCAAACTTGAATGGACCTGAACCGATTGGGTTTTTCGTGTTAAACTCATGCTCACCAAGGTCAGCAATCGGAACATCCTTCAAGATATGCTCAGGAAGAATTCCGAATCCAAGACTGACTACAGGGAATTGAGCATCTACTTGCTTTAAAGTGAATTTAACTGTATATTGATCGATTTTCTCAATTTTTTCGATGTTTTCGAAATAAGATTTACGAACACCATCATAATCTGGGCTTAATGGAATGCTGTATGTAAATACAACATCGTCCGCATCCAATGGCTCACCATCATGGAATTTTGCATTTTCCACAATTTTTACAGTAAATTCTTTCCCATCTTCTGAAGCCTCTAAAGACTCAGCAAGATTGCCTTGTGTAATTGTATTAAGTTCAATATCTGAACCTGTTAAACTGCTAAAAATCATATCCTCAATATCCGAACTAGATGCATCATTTGAATATAAAGGGTTAAACATTGTTGGTGCACCTGTTGAACCTACTACTAGGTCTCCACCAGTAACGGGCCCTTCATTTTTCGGTTCTTCTTTTGCAGGCGTTTCTTCTTTTGCCGGTGTTTCTTCTTTTGGCTGGGTTGTCTGCTGTCCGCCGGAACATGCCGCTAAAAACATAGACAATACTAGCATAAGGCTTACTAGTAACCACGCTGGCTTTTTCATTCATTTTCCCCCTTAGGTTTATTTTTTAAATCTTAAATCCTTTTTCAGAGAAACGAGTGTAAACATACCGCCCCCCTTCAAAGATTTATATACTAAATGCATAAATCTCATAGAATGAGTTTATCAAGCATTTAATAACAGAAATTAATATAAATGGCAGGCTACAAAGTGGTCCTGTTTAACCTCTTTATAATCAGGTACCTTCTGACTGCAAATTTCCGTTGCTGCTGGGCAGCGGGTGTGGAAAACACAGCCTTGGGGCGGATTTGCCGGACTAGGCAAGTCGCCTTTTAGAATAATTCTTTCCCTTGCCTGTACACCTTTTTTCTTTGGTACTGGAACGGCTGACATAAGTGCCTGTGTGTAAGGATGAAGCGGATCGTCATACAAATCCTTTTTACCCGCAAATTCCATGATTTTTCCTAAATACATGACTCCAACCCTGTCGCTAATGTGACGAACGACACTTAGATCATGGGATATAAACACATATGTTAATCCTAATTCAGCTTGCAAATCCTCCATTAAGTTAATAATTTGCGCTTGAATGGACACATCGAGTGCGGACACGGGCTCATCCGCAATGACTAAATCAGGACTTACAGCAAGGGCCCTGGCAATGCCAATCCTTTGTCTTTGTCCTCCGGAAAACTCATGCGGGTATCGATTAATAAACAGAGGATTAAGCCCTACCTTATCAAGGAGATCTTGAATTTTCTCCTGTCTTTCCTTCCCGCCGTATAAATTATGAGTAATCATTGGCTCACTTAGAATAGATTTCAATGTTTTCCTGGGATTCAGCGACGCATATGGATCCTGAAAAACCATCTGAATATCTTTTCTGATTGTCCGGCGAAGATCTCCTTCATTCATTTTTGAAATATTCTGACCCTTAAAGATAATCTCTCCGCTAGTCGGTTCATACAGTCGAATTAGTGTCCTTCCTGCAGTTGACTTTCCGCAGCCCGATTCACCAACAATTCCAATCGTTTCTCCTCTTTTTACATTAAAGCTTAATCCATCTACAGCTTTAATAGAGCCTACCGTCCTCTGCAAAAAGCCCGCTTTAATAGGAAAATGCTTTCTTAAGTCCCTAACATCTAATATATATTCCGGATCTTTCGTGTATGCTTGCTCCTTTTTAATTAAAGGTTTTGTTGCACTCATACTGCAGCCTCCTTTTCCACATGTAAAAAGCAGCGTACCGATCTTGAGCCTTTAATTGGCTTTAACTCAGGTGCTTCACTATGGCATCGATCAAACGCATGTGGACAGCGGGGTGCAAAACGGCATCCTTTCGGAAAGTGCTCTGGTGGCGGAACCGTTCCTTCGATTGAATAAAGGCGATCTATATCTCCATCAAGTGAGGGAATCGATCCCATTAATCCAATTGTATAAGGGTGCAGCGGTTCATCAAATAGATCATCTACACTAGCTTCTTCTACCACTTGACCACAGTACATAACAACTACACGATCGGCAATTTCAGAAACAACACCTAAATCATGGGTAATGACTAGGATAGACGTTTCTGATTTTTGGCTTAAGTCTTTCATTAAATCTAGAATCTGAGCTTGGATTGTTACGTCAAGAGCAGTGGTCGGCTCATCTGCAATAAGAAGCTTTGGATTACAGCTCATGGCAATGGCAATCATGACACGCTGCCTCATGCCTCCTGAAAGCCGGTGAGGATATTCATCAATGAGCGCTTTAGCACGAGAAAATCCTACGAGTTCAAGCATTTCGATTGCTCGATTTCTCGCGATGCTTTTTGACATTTTTTGATGGTACATCAAAACCTCAATAATCTGTTCCCCAATTGTCAAAACTGGATTCAACGATGTCATAGGCTCCTGGAAAATCATTGAGATGTCATTCCCACGGATTTTACACATTTCATTTTCGGAAAGCTTCGCTAAATCCTTTCCGTCAAAAAGGATTTCGCCGTCCACAATTTTTCCGGGCGGACTTGGGATTAGGCGCATAATTGAAAGGGAAGTAATACTCTTTCCTGACCCTGATTCTCCTACAAGTGCAACCGTCTCACCTTTATGTATTTTTAAATCAACACCGTCAACAGCCGGAATATTTATTTTCTTTTTCATAAAGTAAGTTTTTAAGTTTCTTAATTCCAGTAATGCTGTCATAATACCCTCCGTCCAAAAATCGATAATTTTGGGCAACTTGTCTTTATAGAAAAGAGCCTCCAAACATCCTTAGTTAATATTCAAAAATACCTTTTTTACATATTTTATAAATATTATCTTAAATGGAATTATTCGGGTGCCTAATTGTATATTATTACAGAAAGATTACGAATTCAAGAATTTTTTATAATATTCCATTTTTTATACACAATATATTTAATGTAAAATTCAAAAATTAAAAATTGCACTGTTTATATCCAGTAAAATATAAAAAGCTGAATCATGTTTAGATCCAGCTTAAATCAGGCATTTATTCAGCTGTTTTTTCTTTTAAAAGGCCAGTAATGAAAGATTCTGAATCTAATCTAAATGATTGCTGCAATGTTAAATCCTTTTCCTCTTTGTACATGGAAACGATTACAAAACCAGCGGAATACCCTAGCATTTTAGGATATGTTCCCCTGCCATATAGAATATCATCATGCAATTTTGACAACCTCTTCGTAGTAATTTGCTGTTTTAAAAACCTTTCCCAAAAATACAGAATTTCTTTCTTAGAATAATTTTCGCTCCAATGGGCTACATATTCTTTCCCGCAGTATTCTTTAACTGCGTGCTCTGCTAGCCCTTCTAATATGATAGAATCGATCAATGTGGAATCCTCTATCTTTTTATTTTGATGGTTTAGCCTGCATGTATGATGATACTCGTGTATGAATAAAGCCTCCAGTTCCAGATCATTTTCAAATGGTGAAAGAAAAAGGAATATTTTATCGTTAAAGGCTACACCGGATTTTGCTTTTTTCGACCTGGAAAATAACGAATTTATGGATGCCATTGGAAAAATATAGATAGGAATATCTGAACCCTTCCATTTTTTCTTGTATTTTCGAAAAATCTCCTCAGTTTTTTCCCAGTAATTCCGCTTTTTTAGTTCAGTAAAATTTTCATAGCTTTGCCTATTCGGTTTGTACATACCAAATTGACTTAAGTATTTATAAATTTTATTAGGGCTGTTATCAGAAAATGATTTCGCAAGCCTCGCACATATTTTCTCATAGTTATAGAAATCCTCTTCAAGCCACAGGTCCGTACGAATTACCCCCACTATGTGAACACCGCCCTTCCCATGATAATATTTAGTTTATGAATTGGATTTTCTTTTGTTCTCTAAATAAAAAAGAAGAAGATCAAAATCCGCAGATTTGACCTTCCTCTTTTATCATTATTCGTATTTTTTAAATGCAATCGTTGCGTTATGGCCGCCAAAGCCTAATGAATTACTGATTGCTGCTTTAATTTCTTGCTTTCTAGATTCATTTGTAACATAGTCTAGATCACATTCAGGATCTGGTGTTTCGTAGTTAATCGTTGGCGGTAATACGCCTTCTTTCAGAGCTAACACTGTAAAGATGGCTTCTATTCCGCCAGCTGCACCAAGGAGGTGACCAGTCATAGATTTAGTTGAGCTTACAGCCAATTTATATGCATGGTCTCCAAATACCTGTTTAATTGCCATTGTTTCATATTTATCATTGTAATCCGTGCTTGTTCCATGGGCATTTATATAATCAATATCCTCTGGCGCTAAACCTGCATCATTGATCGCCATTTTCATCGCTCGAGCTCCGCCTTCTCCTTCTGGCGCCGGCGCTGTAATATGGTATGCATCACCAGTAGCACCATACCCAACTATTTCAGCGTAGATGTTTGCACCTCTGGCAAGAGCATGTTCAAGCTCCTCCAGAACAACGATTCCAGCACCTTCGCCGATAACAAACCCATCACGGTTTTTATCAAATGGGCGGCTTGCTGTTTTCGCATCAGGGTTTGTTGATAATGCAGTGTTTGCACAAAATCCCGCTACAGACATTTTCGTAATTGGTGCTTCGGCTCCACCTGTTACCATTGCGTCTGCATCACCGCGCTGAATGACTTTAAAGGCATCGCCAATTGAGTTTGTACCCGTTGCACACGCTGTAACTGTACATGAATTAAATCCTTTAGCCCCAAGAGTGATGGACACTTGCCCTGTTGCCATATCAGGTATCATCATTGGGACGAAGAATGGGCTAACCCTTCTATACCCTCGATTTAGAAAAGTTTCGAACTGATTTTCGAATGTCTCCATGCCGCCGATTCCCGAGCCAATCCAAACACCAACACGATCAGCATTTTCTTCATTGATCGATAAATTTGCATCCTTCACTGCCATTAAAGCCGCTGCAACCGCATAATGTGTAAAGCGGTCCATTTTTCTAGCATCCTTTTTCTCCATGAAATTTTCGACATTAAAATCCTTTACTTCTGCAGCAACCTTTACCGGATATTCATCCGCATTAACTCTCGTTAGAGGCCCTACACCAGATACACCTGCAAGGATATTTTTCCAAGTAGTTTCTACTTCATTCCCTAGCGGTGTTACAGCACCGATGCCCGTAACAACAACTCTACGTTTATTCATTAGTTGATATCTCCTTTGCTCTTATAAATATTTAACGAACATTCTACCCATAATAATTAGAGTATTTAGTGGAATTCTGCTTATCTTCCCCAACGCATAGCGATGGCACCCCATGTTAATCCGCCGCCGAAACCGACCATCACAAGTAAGTCTCCATCTTTAATCTTTCCTGCCTCTAATTCCTCAACGATGGAAATAGGAATAGACGCCGCAGATGTATTTCCATATTTTTGAATCGTCTTTGACATTTTTTCTTCGGGCAAATCAAGACGCTGTCTTGATGCTTCCATAATCCGGATATTGGCCTGGTGCGGGATTAAGAAATCAACATCTTCTTTCGTAAGACCTGCTTTTTCAAGTACGTTTACACAGCTTTCGCCCATTTGGCGGACTGCGAATTTAAATACTTCGCGTCCGTTCATAATGATGTACTCTTCCTGGTATAAATGCTTACCGCCTGTCCCATCTGCACCTAGCTCAAACGATAGAATTCCTCTGCCCTCAGAAACTTGGCCAATGACAGCGGCACCAGCCCCATCCCCGAATAAGACAGCCGTATTGCGGTCTTCCCAATCAGTGACTTTTGAAAGCTTTTCAACCCCTACTATTAATACGTGCTTATAAGTACCGGCCTCAACAAATTGCTTTGCTGTAACAATTCCATACATAAATCCAGCACATGCAGCACTAACATCCATTGCGGCAGCTTTGACTGCCCCTAGCCTTTCCTGAAGTATACAGGCTACAGATGGAAAAGGACGGTCAGGTGTAACTGTTGCAACGATAATCATATCTAAATCTTCAGGTGAAATATTTGCGTTCTCAATCGCCTTCCTTGCCGCTTCGAAAGCAAGATCAGATGTATCAGTATCATCATCCGCTATTCTTCTTTCTTCAATACCGGTACGAGTTCTAATCCATTCATCTGATGTATCAACCATTTTTTCTAAATCCGCATTAGTAAGTATTTTCTCTGGCAAGCATCTGCCAATTCCAATAATCCCTGCATTCATGGAGTCCACCCCTTATTATCTACTTTATCAATGTAAAAGCCATAACAAATATACACTGGCTCAATCATAAAGCTTTTATACAATATACAATCGTTTATATTATTATCAAATATTATGACTTGGTACTAATTTTATCAAATATATAGGTAAATAAGCAAGATTTAATAAAGGTCTATTTATAAGTATTTATCCGCCTTCGTCTAAACATTGATGCATCATTCACATAAATTAATATAAAAGCTTATATATAAAGGGGATGGAGAACCGGTGAATAATGAATTGAAAAGCGAACACGATTTCAAAAAACTTGGCCGGCTTGACCAATTAATGTTCCGTTCATTCGAACAGCCTTCGAGCGAGAACATGGAAATTGAAGAAACATATGAAGAAATAGAGTATGAACATTCTAATAGAAGGAATGGTCATAGTCGTCTTGATAGCTTGATGCTTGGGGAAAGACATCATCCTTCACCAAAAGGAAATAATAACGATCGTTCCCTTTCTAACCAGCTCAATGATGTCGTTAATAACATCAATTTCTTTGAGCTAATGGAAAATATAGACACCCTCGTTAGTTCTGCTAAGCAATTAAAACCATTATATCGGCAAGTCACTCCTCTTATTGATCAGTTTTTCAAAAAGAAAGATTAGTGAATAATAAAAACCGGCCCTCTTTATGAAGACCGGTTTTCATTATTTATTTTCTGCCAACGCATCAGCTTTTCCCATTTCATATGCTTCATTCATTACCTTTGTAAAAAGACTCATGAATGGCTGGATCATTTCCAATGATAATTCTACTCCTGCTTCTTCTAATTGCTGTTTTGCTTCTGGAAGATATTTCATGGCAATATGCATGAATTCCATTGTTTTGTCTGTTGTTTGCATTATTTTATGTAACTCCTTCTCTTCTTTATTTACTTGGTAATTCCCCAGTTTCTCTATACTTTGCAATGGCTGCATTTATTTTGTTAATAAATTCTTGATCAATGTCTGAGCTAAATTTTCCGAGGGTAATTACATCATCTTGAAAATCGAATGACAGATTTCCTGATTTAAGTTCCCCTTTGTTGAACAATTCTGCCACTAATTCATAAAGAACGTCCACATGCTGAATCGTGCTAGTTAAAACGGCGGACTCACCTAAATCTGACTGATCGGAAATATACCCGATCGCATAAAAGCCCCTTTCTTTAACCTGCTCGATGACAGGAACGTTATAGCCGTCTCCGGCTGGATAAATAACATCGGCACCTCTAGCCATGATCTTATCTAATAGTTCTATTGCTTTTCGATCATCATCCCAATTGCCTACATACGAGATCATGACATCTACTTGTGGATTTTCATAATTTGCCCCTTCATAGAAGCCCTCGATTTCAGGCTGCCATTCATAGGCTGCAATAATTCCTACAGCATTAGTCTTTGTCATATGTCCTGCAATCATCCCACCGAAAAAACCCATTGCATACCCTTCGAAATTTAAACTTGTCGTATTGGTATTTTCAGCATCTCCGTTAAAGCTGACAAAATGAATATGGGGATAATTAGGTGAAATCTGATTAAAGTATTCCGCATATTCATTGCCATGGCCAAAAATAATATTAACACCTTTTTGGTCGAATTCTTTAACCGCACGTTCGACGACTAATTGAGAATTCATACCCTCTTTATAGTAAACCTCGATATTATAATGGGATTGAATCTTTAACATTCCTTTATAGCCTTTTGTTCCCCATACTTGATCATTTATCGTATCAGGGATTAGTAAGCCCGCTTTCTTTAGTTTACCTGAGGACATTGCTTGTCCGCACGAGGCCAATAAAAGAAGGCTTAAAAGAAGGATCCCAAATCGTACAAATAATTTTTGCATCTTCCTTTGTTCCGCCTCTCCGAAATAGCCATAACGTTTTTCTAAACAAAAAAATCCAGAATAAACTTCCAGCTATTTTCATTCTACCCTTATCACCGAAGTTTTGAAAGACTTTATTCCTATTCTAATAAATTCCGCCATCATCAATCATCTTTAGATGTCTTTTCTGATTCTCGATTCCCTCAGAAAAAAGGGTGCGGTTCTTTACGGTCTTTATCTTTATTTCAGACCGCTCTGGCGCGTCCTTATTTGGAATCATTTCTAAAACATCAGCTGGAATGGAAAGATATTCAGCACATTTTTTCCAATAATGTGGAATATCACTTTTCAAGGTGTAAGCATCGGCAGAGGTTGTTTCAGCCAATTTCAAAATGGGCTCCACGATATCTCCAATGTACAAAGTGTCATGAACCCATTCACAGTCATGAATGGATAATTCCCGGTCTGGATTTGATAATTTCATTAAATATTGTTGAAATAAAAAGGAGTTTGGCTGCCAAGGTCCGTAGATTGTGGGGAGAAAGATGCGGTGACTGATTATTTCATTTTCCAAAATGTGCTGGATATTTTTATTCTTTTGATGCAGCCATTGTACAGGCAAAAGAGAGATGATTCTAGTATCGGTTTCAGCTATTTTCTGTTTGTTGTTTATTATAAATCTTTCAAGAACATGATCTTCTTTGGATAAAACCCTTTGTCCAGCAGCAGAAAAACTATAGTAATCAATAAGAATTAATGTTTGTGCATGAAGCTCAACTTGAGAGAGCAATTCAGACATATTTATTTCCGAAAAATTTGCGTTGCGGCCAATTTCCATTCGTTTTTCGATAAGATGAGCATCTTTTTCTTCATTTTCTGATCGAACACCTACCACTTCAAAACCTAGATCCAGCAAAGACCGACAAAAATGAAAACCTAAAAATTGAAATGCCCCAATTATGACTGCCCTGTCCATACAAAGCCTCCCTTACCTTTCTCAGTGTATCCTATGCACATGCACTACTATTTATTTCTTTTTGTCTGTTTCTTCCTTTTTTATCTTTAATATTTGATTCTCGAAAATTAAATGATTTGTAAGAGAGTTTAACTTTTTAAGATCTTCAACTGATACCCCAAAGGATTGGGAGATTTTCAATAACGTATCACCTGATTTAACTGTATACATTAAATATTGCTGATCGATTTTTTGTTGAAAATAAATAAATTTAGGGCTTTCAGTGGCAGCCGCAGCTTCTGCATCAATAATTTTATTCTCCACTAGTATATCAATCATTTCCCTTACCCGAGCTTTATACGAGTTCGGTTGAACAGATTTGTGTCCCTGTCTTTGAATTACTCTTCGTTTATCCGCATTTTCGAGATAATACTTTACCTTTTTAACAGTATCTTTAGATGATGATGATACAGCAAGATCAATTCCAGGTTTGAACTTACTTCTGACACCTGGTGTTTCTTGTGTTAAAAGAAATCCTCCAGATCCAAGAATCTCATATGTGCGCTGAGTAACTAAATTTGGGTAGTTTTGCAGACCAATGATAATGTCGGCAGAACTATATAATTTATTTGTTTCACTGTAGGCAAGATGCCCGTGAATCCAGTCATTTGGGATGTCAAAATCTAAATATGAGCCCATTTGATCCCAGTGATTGCCCCAAAAGTCGATTCTAAACTGATTTTTAAGAAGTGGCTTTATTAATTGATTAATCGATTGATGACGAAAATGGTCTGGATATTTCGATAATATATCTGGATAAGCGTTAGCAACGACCGCAATTTTGGCACTATATTCCGGATATTTACGAGTCGGAAAATGTATGGTTTCTTCAAACCCAAAATCTAAAAATGCAGATAGAATTCCTTGCTGTTTGTATTCATATGATGTTTCCATGCAAATGGTAAATACGAAATCCGGCTTCATATTTTCGATTAATGGCAACGTCCAATTTTTTGTATAGGCGGGATCCTCGACAGCCCAATATACTAATGGAATATTCCTAGTTTTTAACTGTTCCCTGATTAATATTTGTTTTTTTAATGTATGTTCGTATCCCCATCCAATAGTAACAGCAAGATCAGGCTGCCATTCTGCAAGCATTTTAGACAGATTCCACTTGGTAATGGGGCCGGATATCATAATATCATGCCCATTTACATAAAAGCCTTTTGGCAGTGTATGAGGCCACAGATTACCGCTTTCAATAAAAAGAACTCTCATTGCTCTTCCTCCTTTCTATTCTACTTCTCTCTTATTTTTAAATAATCCTTGATATAAATTTTTTCATTTGCCAGTCTATTTAATTTTTTTATATGCTTCACACTAACTCCATACTTTTTTGAAATCGACGTAAGGGTTTCCTTCGGCTTTACGATATGAATTTCGTAATTTTTTCTTAAGTTGTCGACGTAATAACTCCATTTTCCTTCGCCTGGAGCAGACATTTCTTTAGAAATGAGACCGGCGTTCGTGATTATTTCAAGAATATACTTTGCACGCTCAATATAGGAATATTTCTTTACCGCCTCGGCACCTGCCTTTTGTATTTCAATTCGCTCTTCTGGATGGTTTAAATAATGTTTTACTAGTTTAATCGTTTCTTCAGGAGAGGAAGTCACTACAAGATCCTGACCTGGCGTGAAAAGGCTCTGAATTTTTGTGGTGTTATTTGTTAATAAAAACCCGCTTGATCCTAATATTTCATAAGTCCTTTGGGTCACTTGGGAATCCAAGTTTTGGACCCCTAAAATAATATCTGCTGAGCTATACACCTTATTGGCATCTATATAGGGTAAAAATCCATGGATCCATTCTTTAGGTATCTTTTTACCAATGATATTGTCCATTGAATCCCAATATCGCCCCCAAAAATCAATTCGGAGATTTTCCAGTACAAAAGGGCTCAACAAGGTTCTAAGGGATTCAAAACGGAAATAACGAGGACTTTTTTTGTAAAGCATGGGGTATCCATTTGCCACTATAGCAAGTGAGGCTACATATTTAGATATTGAATCAGTCGAAAAATGCACTTTTGGATGATAGCCAAAATCTAAATGAGCTGCTTTATATCCTTTTTCTCTATAAAAGTCGACACGTGGCGGGCAAATTGTAAAGATAAAATCAGGTTGAATTGTTTCAATTAGCGGAAGTGAAAAAGTATGAGTGTATCCGGGGTCTTCTGTGGCCCAATAAATATGAGGAATACCTAAATCTAGTACATGCTTTTTAATTAATAATCTTTTTTGAAGCGAATGTTCTCTAGTGTGTCCCATCGTAAAAATCAAATCAGGTTTAAAGCTTGTAATCATTTCACTGAGAATCCCGTCCATCAATGGTCCTGATATCATCACTTCATGTCCAGCGTCCGAAAACCCGTTTGGCAGCCCATAGATCCACATTGGATCACTTTCTAAAAATAAAATTCGCAATGTAATCACCCTCTTTCATATCAAATTTCTTAACATCTTACTTACTTTAACAATTTTAAATCCTTTGTTTAAAAGCATTGGAATAACAGTGTCGATCGCTTCTGCCGTTAATTTCCCATTTAAATGAGCAAGGACGATGTCATTTCCTTTTGCCTTTGTCATAATTCGCTCGACCATTTTTTCAACTGGCGGTTCCTGCCAATCAATCGTGTCGATGCTCCAATAGACAGTATAAGGTAAATTCATTTTCCCGACTGTTTCTAGGACGGATTGATCCCATGCTCCAAATGGGGGCCGGAATAGCGGAATTCCTTTCGTCCCAAGATTTTTCTCGAAACACTCTTCTGTTCTCTGTAATTCTTCAGTCATTTTTTCTTGAGTAATTTTCGTAAAATCTGGGTGGCTGTATGAATGGTTGGCAATTTCATGTCCATCCTGGAGAATACGCCGCGAAAGTTCCGGAAATTGCTCGACCCATTTTCCAGTTAAAAACATCGTAGTTTGAATACGGTGCTTTTTAAGAACGTTTAAAATCTTCCCAGTTTGTTCAGCGCCCGCACCTGCATCAAAGGTTAAGGAAATTTCCTTTTTATTTGTAAACCCTTTTGAAATTAAGACCGAAGGCATGGATCTAGCCATTGTTGAATCTGTTCTTTTTATTTTTATAAGTTGTCCAGCATATAAATAATCACTTTTTAATTGATTATCTCCTATTAACTGCTCAATCGGAATAGAAAACTTTTTTGAAATTTGGCCAAGTGTGTCACCATAACAAACTGTATAAAAATCGTAATTTCTCTTTCTTGCCTTTAAGGGTAGCCCTGACTGAATGACATCTGGCTTGATTTCGTTTAATTTAAGAGGCTGAGATGCTTTTACTCTACGCACTGTAACACACTCCTTATCTCTTCTTAAATGAATTGGTCGATTGTGACAAATTCATAACCTTTTTTTAATAAATTATCGATTATGAAAGGCAATGCCCTTACTGTACCCTCAAGAACGCCAGTAGTCGTTCCAAAGCAATGCTGCAAGATGATCGCACCTGGTGATTCTTCCATGTTTACTTTTTCAATAATTTCTTCCTTCTGTATTCCTGACCAATCAACAGTATCAATCGACCACATAATCACTTTGTATCCTGCTTTACTAATTATTTGAAGGTCGCTTTTTGCATAGTAGCCGTATGGGGGCCGGAATAGCGTGGATCTTATCCCCGTATGGGCAAAAATCACTTCATCTGTGAGCTGGAGCTCTTTTAATAATTGTGAAGTTGTCAGCCCCAGCAAGTTAGGATGGCTCCATGTATGATTCCCAATGGCATGTCCCTCATGTTGGATCCTTTTTATTACATGAGGAAACATGTTAACTTGATCGCCAATAACGAAAAAAGTTGCGGAAATTTTTTTCTCCTTTAGAATATCTAATATTTTTGGGGCATAAAGGCTAGCTGGTCCATCGTCAAAAGTTAAGGCGACTAATTTTTTGACCGTTTCTCCTTTATACATGACGGGAAGGCAATTTGTTGAATTCAAATGAACAAAGATTGTATTTTCATATATTTCAATATTCATGCCTAATTTTTTGGCTACATGAAAAAAAGGCACATAGCTATTTCCGTACATGCAGCTAGTTCCTTTGGCGACTTTTTTGTTAAATAGAGTAAATATCTTTTCCTCACTTTGAAAGATAATTGACCCGTTTACTTCATTAAATTCAACGAATGCACCAAAGTGTTTAAATAATAAGGCTGGAACCATCATAGCGGATTTCCAATAATAATAGGGTGTTTCCAATGGGAAGCCATCAACGAATATCTCTATCTTCTGTAATTCCATCATCTAATCGTCCCCAGTACAAGCTTTCAAATATTCTAATCCACAGTATGTTAAGCCATATAAATTGTGTAGTACATCTGACTAAACAAGTAAAAGAATTAAGAACCTGTTAACTCATACAAACAAATTCCTATTGGACAGCATAATCTATTGAAATAAGATGAAGAGGGGACAAGGTTTAATGGAGAATATTCCTATCTATCAAGGCGATTCTAATTCAGCGAAAATCGCCTTTATAGTCAATGTTGCATGGGGTAATGAATATTTGAAGGCTTTATTATTAATTTTGAAGGACTATCAAATTAACCTTACTTTTTTCCTTGAGGGCAGATGGGTCAAGAACAATCCCGAATCTGCATTGATGATACAGCTTGCCGGCCATGAGATTGGAAACCATGCCTATTCACATCCGAATATGACAACACTTTCGGATGAAGAAATTCATAATGAGATTACGAGCACGAATAATGTTATTGAAAAACATCTGAAAATTAAACCAGCCTTTTTCACGCCTCCCTATGGATATTTTGATGAAAGAGTCATCAAAGCCGCTTCGAAGGAAAAAATGAAAACGATTCTTTGGTCGTTAGATACTTTGGATTGGAAACTCAAGATCCATCATGAAATTATCGATAGAATTGTCCCTCATTTGCAGAATGGCTCTATTATTCTTATGCATCCAACAAAATCTTCACTTGAAGCTCTCCCCATCATCTTGAATCATGCATTGAAAAGCGGAATAAAAACGTGTACGATTAGCGAATTACTTTCTTAAGACATAATTTTTCCTCTATTCATTTATTAATTTATCCGATTATGGTAATATGAGAGGGATTTAATAATGTAGAGGTGAATACGATGAGATTCTTTTGGACGTTTTTCTGGACTTTTCTTCTTGTTCAAATGTTAACTTATGTAGTAAGCTCCATGGTCGGTTTAGCTTTTGATTTCAAAACAGGATCCATTCTTGCAGTTGGTGCAACAATTTTAATTTTCGTCATTTCAACTATCCTTCCTGAAGGACCAGTGGAAAAAGAAGGTATTCATTAAAAAAGAGAGTGACTTTATAAGTCACTCCCTTTTTTTATTGGATTTTTAATGTTAATTCATCGTTTTCAATCGTTATCGATACTTCACTGTAATCTTTAATTTCCCCTCCGATAATTTTGCGGGCTAAAATCGTTTCTACATTTCTTTGGATAAAACGCTTTAACGGCCTTGCCCCATAAACAGGATCAAATCCATTTTCAGCAATGTACTTTTTGGCTGTCTCTGAAATATTTAAGCCAATATGCTGGTCTGATAATCTCTCTTGAAGCTGTTTAATTAACTTGGACACGATTTCCTTGATTTCTGTCAAAGCTAGAGGCTTAAATAGGATGATTTCGTCTACCCGATTTAAGAATTCAGGACGAAAATGTCCTCTTAATGTGCTCATCACTTTATTTCGAGATTCTTCATTTATATACTCTTCTCCACTAACGCGTTCAAGCAAATACTGTGAACCAATATTAGATGTCATGATAATCACTGTATTTTTAAAATCAACTGTTCTTCCCTGCGAATCCGTAATCCTGCCATCATCGAGCATCTGCAGAAGGATATTAAAGACTTCTGGGTGTGCCTTTTCAATTTCATCAAGCAGGATAACAGAATATGGCTTTCTCCTAACTGCTTCAGTCAGCTGTCCGCCTTCCTCATAGCCGACATAGCCGGGAGGAGCACCAATCAACCTTGAAACAGCATGCTTCTCCATATATTCAGACATATCAATCCGAATAATATGCTCTTCACTGTCAAACAGGCTTTGTGCTAAAGCTTTCGCAAGCTCGGTCTTTCCTACCCCTGTCGGACCTAGGAAAATAAAAGAGCCTATTGGACGATTTGGATCTTTAATCCCTGCTCTTGCACGAAGAACAGCATCGGACACAAGTTCAACTGCTTCATTCTGCCCAATCACTCTTTCATGAAGAATATTTTCTAGTCTTAGGAGCTTCTCGCGCTCCCCTTCAACAAGCTTTGCTACTGGAATGCCTGTCCATCTTGCAACAATGTCCGCTATCTCCTCTTCTGTTACCTCTTCTCTTAATAAGCGTTCCCCATCTTTCTCATTGACTTCCTGCTCAAGCTGCTTTAATTCTTTTTCCAATGCAGGTACTCTTCCGTGCCGAAGCTCTGCTGCTTTATTTAAATCATATTCATTTTCAGCCTTTTCGAGTTCACGGCGCAGTTTTTCCAGCCGCTCTCTTTTTTCACGGATTTTCTGAATGCTTTCTTTCTCGTTCTGCCATTTCGCTTTCATATGATTGGCTTTTTCCTTAAAATCGGCTAATTCCTTCTGTAAAAGCAATAGTCTAGCTTTACTTGCTTCATCACTTTCTTTCCTTAATGCGGCTTCCTCGATCTCAAGCTGCATGACTTTTCTCGTAACCTCATCAAGTTCCTGTGGCATAGAGTCAATTTCCGTGCGAATCATAGCACAAGCTTCATCAACTAAATCAATTGCTTTATCAGGAAGAAAGCGGTCTGTTATATATCTGTCCGATAAAGTAACTGCTGCAACGAGAGCTCGGTCATGTATATTGACGCCGTGGTGAATTTCATATCTTTCTTTAAGCCCTCTAAGGATCGAGATAGAATCCTCCACATCTGGCTCCTGAACAAGAACTTGCTGAAACCGTCTTTCTAATGCCGGGTCCTTTTCAATATATTTTCGGTGTTCATCTAGGGTAGTCGCACCAATACAATGCAATTCGCCTCGGGCGAGCATCGGTTTTAGCATATTCCCTGCGTCCATTGCGCCCTCGGTTTTCCCTGCTCCGACGATGGTGTGGATCTCATCAATAAAAAGGAGAATCCTTCCTTCGCTTTTTTTCACTTCATTTAAAACCGCTTTAAGACGCTCTTCAAACTCTCCTCGAAATTTTGCTCCGGCAATAAGAGAGCTCATATCTAAGGAGAATATTGTTTTATCCTTTAACCCTTCTGGAACATCTCTTCGTACAATTCTTTGGGCAAGACCTTCGACTATGGCTGTTTTCCCTACCCCCGGCTCTCCGATTAAAACTGGATTGTTCTTTGTCTTTCTAGATAAAATCCGAATGACATTCCTAATTTCACTATCTCTCCCGATTACAGGGTCCATCTTTCCGGCCTTTACCTCTGCAACTAAATCTCTCCCATATTTTTTTAAGGCTTCATATGTTGCCTCTGGATTTTGTGATGTCACTCTTTGATTCCCCCTTATTTCCTTAATCGCATCATTAAGCTTATGTTTATCAATCCCCTCATTTTTGAAGGCTGCCGACGCTTCAGAGGTTGATTCCGCAATTGCTAATAGCACGTGTTCCACTGAAATAAAATCATCATTAAATTTTTCTCTAATTGCATCTGCCGCTGCTAAACTTCGTTGAAGATTACCCGTAATATATAGCTTTCCCTGTTCAATACCTGTTCCTGAAACTTGCGGCTTTTTCCTAAGGATCCGTTCTAAACCTTTTTTCATATTTTCAATTGAAACATGTAATTTTTCCAGAATAGATGCCATTAGGCTGTTGTCCTGTCCGAGAAGAGCCAATAATAAATGAACATCATCCACTTCCTGATGCTGTGCCCTTATGGCTAGATTTTGCGCATTCAAAATGCCGTCCTGCATCCGTTCCGTCATTTTATTAATATCCATACAAACCCTCCCCTCTGACCTTCTTTGACCTTTAATTTATTATAACATATGTAAAGCCATCCTCAAATGGATGGCCTGAATAATAATTAGTGCTTAAGGTTTTCTTTGATATGTCCAAACGCGATTATGGTTGGAGTTTTCAGGAAATCTATCTCCTGCCTTAAGCTTTAGCAATTGTGGATTATTAACAGTGCTTCCGGTTTCTCCAATTTCAATATAAACGCCATTATTAGGTGCTTTCTGACCCGGTTTAAATTGACGATTTTGCCCCATACATGAACTCCTCCTTTATTTCTAGAATCACTACTATTATTTCCATCATAAAAATTCATCAAGATAGAACTTTTTACCATAAAAAAAGCAAAAGGCCCTCTATACAATAAGAAGGCCTTTTTACTATTATAAAATTTCTGATAAAAGAGCTTTTTGAACATGAAGTCTGTTTCCAGCCTGTTGGAATACAGCTGAGTTCGGTCCATCAATCACATTTGCTGAAACTTCTTCTCCTCTATGTGCCGGCAAGCAATGAAGGAAAGTGAAGTCTTTTTTCGCATTTTGAACAAGACCTTCGTTTACTTGAAAATCTGAAAATACTTTAAGTCTTTTTTCATTTTCGGCCTCTTGCCCCATACTCGTCCACACGTCTGTATAAATGGCATCCGCACCATTTACAGCCTCATACGGATTATTTGTAATAGCTACACTTCCTCCGCTTGCAGCAGCAAATCCTTTTGCCTTATTAACAATATCTGCATTTGGTTCATAACCAGCTGGCGTGGCGACCGTAATATTGACGCCTAGCTTTGCTGCGCCAATCATTAATGAGTGGGCAACATTATTTCCATCACCAACATATGCAAGCTTTAACCCGGCTAATTCACCTTTCGTTTCATGTAAAGTTAATAAATCTGCTAATGCCTGACATGGGTGATATAAATCTGTCAGCCCATTAATGACTGGAATCGTGGCATGTAAGGCAAGTTCTTCAATCGTACTATGTGAAAAAGTACGAATCATAATGGCGTCTACATAATGTGAAAGAACCTTAGCTGTATCAGCAATAGACTCCCCTCTTCCTAATTGAAGATCCTGGCTATTTAAATATAAAGCCTGACCCCCAAGCTGGATCATGCCAGCTTCAAATGAAACTCTTGTACGTGTAGATGATTTTTCGAAGATCATTCCTAAAATTTTACCCTGTAAGGGAGCTATATGTTCACCAAGCAATGCTGCGTTCTTAAGCTTCTTAGCTTTTTGAAGTAAACCGCTAATAACCTCTGGGGAGAAATCTGCTAAAGCCAAAAAGTCATTTCCTTTAATATTAAGTTTGTTATCTGCTGTTTGAATTGAAATAGCCAATTCAATCACTCCTTTTATTTTGTATTTTTTTCCATTTTTATATTTCCCAAGCAATTTATTGTCGTCGAAGCATCGATGAATTTGATTTAATAAGAGCATATTAAGTAATAAGCAAAGCAGCTATAAAATTATTTTTTCTTTGTATTTTTATTTAATATAATCTATTTTTATGCAATTTATTTTAAAAATTATCAGCCTATACGGCTGTTTTAGAGTGTTTTTTCATAACTGTTTTAATTATATTTACTGCTTCATCCATTTCGGAAATCGATACTGTTAAAGGCGGCAAAAGCCGTAATACATTACTACCTGCCGGCAAGGCTAACAATCCATTTTCCCTAAGCTCCTTTAATAAAACAGGCAAGTCAACAGACGTTTCAATTCCAAACATGAAACCAAGATTTCTAACTTCATTAATCTCTTCAAAGGAGCCTAAATCACTGCATATTTTCTCGTACAAATATTGGCTGTTATTCAGGACTTTCTGTAAAAATTCCTCTTGAAATATAGTTTCCATTGTTGCAATAGCTGCAGCAATGGATAGCGGATTTCCGCCAAAGGTTGATCCATGGCTTCCAGGTCCAAAGACTGTTTCGAGTTCCTTTCTCCCTATTACTGCTCCAATTGGCAAGCCATTTCCTAACCCTTTTGCAGAGGTGACAATATCAGGTGTTAAGTTAAATTGCTGAAATGCAAACGGAACACCTGTCCGTCCAATCCCAGTTTGAATTTCATCAATAATGAAAAGCGCATTATATTCTTTACATAATTCCTGAACACCTTGTAAAAACTCATCATCTCCAATATGAATTCCGCCCTCACCTTGAACAACTTCAAGCATGATGGCAGCTGTTTCGTTATCCATCGCCTCTTTTAGTGCATCTAAATCATTAAAAGGCAAGTAGACAAATGTTTCGAGCATAGGGCCAAAACCGGTTTTTATTTTATCCTGGCCTGTTGCCGACATCGTAGCAAAAGTCCGTCCATGGAAAGAGTTCGTAAAGGTAATGATTTTCTTTCGGCCAGTAGCTTTTCTTGCGAGCTTAATTGCCGCTTCATTCGCTTCAGCGCCGCTGTTTGCAAAAAACACCAAATCCATCTTGGCGCCTTCAGCTAACAGTTTTGCAGCCTTCTCTTGCTCCCCTTGCATAAATAAATTGGAAACATGCCAGAATCGATCCAGCTGGCTGCTGATTGCTTTTTGGACTGCCTCAGGGCGATGACCTAAGTTACAAACTCCAATTCCGGCTGTAAAATCCAAATACTTTTTCCCGTTTTTATCTATCATGATACAGCCTTCTGCCTGTTCTGGCTCAACGTCCCAACGGGCATATGTCGGAAATAAATGGCTCATTTTAATACCCTCTCTTTGGCATTGATTTCTGTTCCAATCCATTGTACACCATCAAAAAACTTCTTTTTTCCTGAAACGATCATCACACTTTTGATTCCTTTTTCAATAGAAGCTACAGCTGATTTAACCTTTGGAATCATTCCGCCAGTGATTTGTCCTTCACTAATATATCTATCTATCTCTTCCGTATTTGTTTGTAGCACGATGTTTCCATCAATCATAATTCCATCTACATCAGTAACAAAAATGCAATGTTCAACTTCTAATGCATTAGCTACAGCTGCAGCAGCAAAATCGGCATTTATATTAAGCTTTGATCCGTCTTCGGCAACAGCAATTGGCGTAATGACAGGAATATATTTGTCTTCTAACAGCATGGTGATTACTTCTTTGTTCACCTTCGTAACATCACCGACAAATCCGAGCTGCTCCTGGTCAATAAACTCCCCTTGCAAGACCCCTCCGTCACTTCCATTTAAACCAAACGCCTTTAATCCATAAGACTGGAGTTTAGCTACTAGTTTTCTGTTTGTTTGACCGGACAATACCATTTCGACAATTTCAAGTGCCTGTGAAGTCGTCTTACGAAGTCCTTGAACAAATTCATGAGGGACCTGAAAAAGATCAAGCATTTTATTAATATCAGGTCCTCCCCCGTGTACGAAAATAAGCTGGTAGCCTTGCTTTTCCAAATCTATTAAACTTTCAAAAAAATCTGGGGTTAGTTCATCCATCACACTTCCACCGCATTTAATAACGATTGTTTTCATGCGACTTCCCCCTTACGAACGGTAACTTGCGTTAATTTTGACATAATCATAGCTTAAGTCACAGCCCCAAGCTTTACCTGCTCCAGTTCCTTGATGAAGATCAACATGAATATGAATGGTAGGCTTTCGCAAATATTCGCTTGCCTCTTCTTCTGAAAATGGCTGTGGCTCACTATTTCTAAGCATTGTAACTGGCCCAATCGCAATGTCGACAGTGTTAGGGTTTATACGAACCTTTGATTGGCCAATAGCTCCGATAATTCTTCCCCAGTTCGCATCTTCTCCATATACTGCTGTTTTCACAAGGTTTGATCCAACAATTTGCTTAGCTACTTGTCGTGCTTCAAGATCAGTTTCCGCACCCAATACATTCACTTCGATTAATTTCGTTGCCCCTTCGCCATCTTTCGCGATTTGCTTTGCTAGGCTTTCACATGTATTCGAAAGCAGTTGCACAAACTTATCCCATTCAGGATGATTAGGTGTGAGAGACTGATTTCCGCCCATACCGTTGGCCATGACAAGAACCATATCATTTGTCGATGTATCCCCATCAACTGTTATTTGATTAAAGGTCGTATCTGTCACAAGTCCTAGAGCCGCGTGAAGGTATTCACTTTCAATATTAGCATCGGTAGTGATAAATCCTAGCATTGTAGCCATATTCGGATTGATCATCCCAGAGCCCTTAGCAGCACCGCCCATTGTAATCGTTAAACCATCAATTTCTGTACTATAGCAGCAATTCTTCATGACAATATCTGTCGTTAGAATTGCTGTTTGGAAGTCTTCAGCATGCGTAAAGTCAATACCCGGCTGTAAAGTCTGAATCCCGGCTTCAATCTTATCCATTGGCAAATACTCACCAATTACTCCCGTTGATGCGACTGCTACATAGTGCTCTTTTAAACCAAACTTTTCAGCTGTCCATTTTCTCATTTGGAAGGCGTCTTTTATTCCTTTTTCCCCGGTACAAGCATTTGCACAAGCGCTATTTACGACCACAGCTTGCAGCATTCTTTCAACTTCAATGCTTTCCTGTGTTACTTTTAATGGTGCTGCCTGAAAATGGCTTGTCGTATATACAGCAGCGCAATTTGCTGGAATTTCGCTAATGATCATCCCTAAATCTTTTTTTGAATACCTTAAACCTGCATGCACCCCGGAAGTTTTAAATCCATTTGGAGAAATAATACTTCCCCCTTTAACCTCTTTTATGGATACAGATTGAGTAACAGCTTGCATGTCTTCTTCCTCCTTATGGATACATGGGAATGAAATCTAAACCCGTTGTTTCTTCAAAACCACAGATAATATTTGCATTTTGCACAGCCTGACCTGCTGCACCTTTCATTAAATTATCAATAACAGAAATAATCGTTAATCTTCCGGTCCTTGGATCGACATGAAGACCAATATCACAGTAGTTGGAGCCAGCCACCTCTTTGACCGATGGGAAAGTATTTTCCGGCCTGATGCGAATGAATTGATTTTCACGGTAAGTTTCTTGATACAACTCTAGCAGTTGGGAGGTATTTAAATCTTCTGATAGTTGAACATAGGCTGTGATCATAATTCCTCTCGTAATTGGCAATAAATGAGTTGTAAAGGTAATTGGACTAATATCGTTGTTCCATCTTGAAAGCTGTTTCTCAATTTCAGGTGTATGCTGGTGTTCATTCACCTTATAAACTCTAAAATTCTCATTTGCTTCTGAGAAACTAGTATTCCGTGCTAATGATCTTCCAGCACCTGATACTCCTGATTTGGCATCGATAATAATACTAGATGGACTAATCACCTTTTCTTTAACGACTGGAGCTAGGCCCAATAGTGTAGCAGTCGGGTAACAACCAGGATTGGCAATTAATCTGGAAGCTTTAATCTCTTCTTTGTACCACTCCGAAAGTCCATAGACAGCTTTAGAAGATAAAGATTCATTTACAGGTTCATGTTTGTACCATTTCTTATATGTCACAGCTGGTAATCTTAAATCGCCAGATAGATCAATAACGGATATATTCTTATTTTCAAATTCTGCAGCTAATTGTCCGGAAATCCCCGACGGTGTAGCTAGGAAAACAATATCAGATTGTTCAGCGATCTTACTAGAATTAATGTTTTGCAAATTGTCGTCAATGATTTCAAAAAGGTGGGGATATTCTTTCCAAATTGGAAAGTCCTTCTTAGATGAGTGGATTGATTGTATCTTAAATTCAGGATGCCTATGTAATATCCGCAGCAGCTCTGCTCCCCCATATCCCGTTGTTCCAATAATTGAAACGTTCATAGCTTCTCCCTTCATTCAGCAAAATGTATATTTAATCATTTTTATTTATATTTATGAATTGATATTTCTCTTATTATAGAAAGGATGGAGGATAAAATCAACTGTTTTTATTGAAGTTTTTTATCTTTACAATATAATAGTGTTATTATCCCAAAAAGATTGAATTATTCTAACGTTAAAGGTTCGTTTTTCCCACGGACAGACACTACGGGAAAAGGTGGTTTATCATATGGAGTCCCAAATTGGGTTTTCTCATGAGCTTAAAGAGTTATTACTGACTGTTAATCATAATAGAAAAATTGAAAAAGGCACCTTTCTATTTCAAGAAGGGATGGAAGCAAACGAGCTGTTTATTATTGAAAGCGGTTTAATTCAAATAAGCAAAATCGTTCCGGATGGGCGTGAGCTTACTTTAAGAATGTGTTCTACAGGTGATATTATTGGGGAGCTTACACTTTTCTGTTCAGCGCCAAGGTATATGCTGAGTGCAAAGGTAATCGAGTCTGGAGAGGTTGCAGTTATCTCTCAAAATGAATTGGAGGAAAGATTAAAGCAGGAGCATCAGCTAGCTCTTGAATTAATGAAGTGGACAAGCCTGCAATATCGAAAAACGCAAACCAAATTTAGAGACCTCATTCTTCATGGAAAAAAGGGTGCCCTGTATTCAACATTAATTCGACTATCCAATAGCTATGGAGTAATTTCCGAACATGGAATTACGTTAAGCATCCCATTAACAAATCAAGAGCTTGCCAATTTTTGCGGAACATCCCGAGAAGTTGTTAACCGGATGTTAGGGGTACTTCGAAAAAAAGAAATTATTTCAGTAGAAAAAGGAATCATTACAATCCACAGCCTTACCTATTTAAAAAACGAAATAGATTGTGAAAACTGCCCAGTTGAAATTTGTAATATTGAATAACTCAAAAAAACGCTTACTCGAAGCGTTTTTTTTATTGCACGGCAATTATTGCGATGATGAAAAAATAAGAAGCATTAACAATTTCAAGAATACCTAATTTGGCCATTGTCAAACCTTTGCCGTAAAAAACGACGGCTCTAATTAAGCTTGGGATGTAGGCTGCTGCCAGTACCCATTTACCTGTCACAATCGTGGCTGCAATAATTGCCATATGAAAAATCCAGGAGATCCATTTATACTTTTGGTTTTTCTTTTCTCTTATCATTGTTTTTACAAAAAAGGTGCTGCCAGTGAAAAATAAAATGGAGGCAAAAAAGACTGTCCAAACCTCACTGACAAGGTCCCCTTTAGGAAGATAGCCGCTAGCTAATCCCGCTATTGAAAACACAATAATCGCACTCAAATCATTGCCTAATGCACGATCCCTGTTTTTCGATGAATAATAGGCATTTAGGATAAAGAAAGGAATCATGGCGAGTCCAAATATCACGATGGCAGGTCTTTCCCATAACGGGATCAAAAGCAATATTAAAGCCGGCACTATATAGGTAATCGTCCATTTTCGATAGAAGTTTATCTTTTTCCTTTTAAATAAAAGGAGCATTGGATAGGTAGCTAAATATAGTAATAGCCAGCCAAAGAAAAACGGGATATGTATCCACATGAACTCATTTGCAGCAACTCCCAGCCAGAACGGGATTATTAGCATCGCCCAAGCCCCGTGCTGTTTTGGTAAAAATAGCTTCACTATTTTCTCCTCCCTTTGGAATGCTGACTTTACTATATCGGCTATTTCATTTTCGTTAAGTGAAAATTATCACAGAAAGGAATAAAACCGCCAAATTGTGACGGTTTTGAGGCATATCCATTTTATTTACTTAGCTGATTTATAAGGAACTTGGTTATCCATTCTTCCCCTTTCATATCATGAATCGAAAAAAACGGGATGGCAGGATAGGCATCTCTTAACGCGGCATTTTCCTCATTCCAATACAAAACTGCTTTAATATTCGTTAAGGTTGTAAGAAGTTTCTCGTTATCCACCGATTTCAAGATGACAATTTTCGGATAGCTTGCACGCTTATGGCCTTCAACTATAATAAAGTCCGGGCTAAAATGATTTAGGATCGAAAGCTGCTCATCAAGAGTCCAAGTCTTTTTCTCTGCTTGGAGGATAAGTCTGCCATCCCCCTCCACAATAGCCGCGCGAGCCCCAGAAGAAATATGCTGGCTAGAATCCTTCGATTCAACCAGATCAGGCTTTCCTCCATGCCCATGATGCTTAACTGTTGCGGCTATATAATCATGTTTCCCAAGATGAGTAATTATTTTATTTACAAGTGTTGTTTTCCCGCTGTTTTGGTAGCCAACTACTTGAAGAACATACGGAGACTTTACCATGGCCACTCGCTTCCATCAAAATCCTCAATCAGCAATACATCCACTTCAGAGCCTGCTTGAAATCCTCTTGTTCCCCCTGGCAGAATCATTAAGGAATTAGCACCAGCAAGGCTCATTACGATATTGGATTTGTCTACACCGCTCGGAAAAACTTTTAATTTCCCATCCTTTACAGTGACAGTCGTTCTAACAAAGCGGGTAAAAGGATTCGCTTTTGCAAATTCAACCGTAAGCTCAGCCTTCTCTTTCCTAAGATGAGGTTTTTCAACAAATAGCATTTTCCTTATGATTGGACGGGTAAATAGTTCGAAACCAACATAGCAAGCAGAAGGATTTCCCGATAAACCAAATAAGAGCTTTCCTTCTAACTGTGCTACTGTCGTTACACTGCCGGGTCTCATGGCAACTTTATTAAAAAGCACCTCTGCACTCAATTTACTATAGATGGCTGGAAGGTAATCAAAGTCCCCAACTGAAACCCCGCCAGTTGTGATCAGCATATCCACCTTATCTAAAGCTGATTTTACCGCTTCATAGCATGTATCAAACTCATCAGGAAGTTTACCAAAATAAACAACCTCGGCGCCTGCGCGTTCTATTTGTGCAGCAATCATATAAGAGTTGCTGTTTCTTATTTTCCCAGGCTGCAGCTGATCATCTACTTCTAGCAGCTCTGTTCCTGTAGCATATAAACCAACTACCGGCTTTTTGGCAACCGGAACCTTTGCATAGCCAAACGTGGCAAGGATCGCCTGAACTCCCGGATTTATTTTTGCCCCTTTTTTAATAAGGACTTCCCCTTCTTTTGTATCCTCACCTCGGAATGAGATATTATCACCTGAATTGAATGAGCGTTTAATGGACATATAATTTTTCCCGTTTTTTCCAAACCCTTTCGTTAACTCAAGCATCACAACGGCATCACATTCTGCAGGCATCTGCGCCCCTGTCATAATGCGAACCGCCTGAAATGCGCCAACAACCTTATTTGTCACGTATCCGGCGCCAATATGATCAACGACTTCAAATTCAATTGGATTGTCTGGTGATGCTTCTTTTGTATCGATTGCTCTAACAGCAAATCCATCATATGGAGATCGATCAAAATGAGGCACATCATTTGTGGCAGTGATATCTTCAGCCAAATACCTGCCGAAGCTATCATTTATTGAGACGTATTCTATTTGACCTGTTTTTTCAAAGTTCATTACCCGCTGAACAGCTTCACGAACGGGAATCGGATTTCTTCTTTCAACCAATTATATCAGCTCCTATAGAGACATCATTATCCTTATATTATAGGTGTATTGGGAATGAATTAATATAATATAGCTCACACTTAATTCCTAATATTTGTCTTTACTATTCAAAAGTGTGATTCCAGTCACCTGCTAGAAATGAAATATCGTTTATGCTGTATATGTAAATAAAGCTTGATCAAAGGAGGATTTATTATGACTATGGCATTTTCAGAAACAACATTAGTAAGGGATATAGTGAATGAACAACCGAAAACAAGCGATGTATTTAAACGGTATCGTATAGATTTTTGCTGTGGCGGCAACATTCCATTAATAACGGCAGCAACTGAGCTTTCTGTTAATATGGAGCAATTAATGGAAGACTTAAATGAGGTATATGTTAAAGAAGAAAATCAAAAGGACAATATGGAAGTATGGACGGACAGTTCATCGGAAGAAATTATCAACCATGTCATTCAGCATTATCATGTTCCTCTATTAGATGAACTTGCCCAATTAAGTCCATATGTAACAAAGGTATCAAAGGTACATGGTGACCGTCACCAAGAGCTATTAAAGGTGTATGAGCTATTCAATGAATTCAAGAAAGAATTGATTGAACATACAGCTAAAGAGGAAGAAACTGTTTTTCCTTTGCTAAAAAAATTAGAAGATCCTGAAGTTCCTAACCGCGAAGAGATTATTAAGTATATTAAAGAGCTCGAGAAGGAACATGACCATGCGGGGGAAATTTTAAGACAACTTAGAGAAACGACTTCTGATTATGAGCTTCCACTAGATGCTTGCGGAACATATACACTTGTGTACAAGCGTCTTGAAGCGCTCGAAGGTCAAACATTCATGCATGTACATCTAGAAAATAACATTTTATTCCCGAGATATTTTTGATTCTATTTAAAAACATCCCTGACTGGAGAAACCGAGTCAGGGATGTTTTTTTAACCGCCTATATAGGACATTTCAATTTTCTTGCGATTTCTTGCTGTTTCTTCAGTACGTTCATCTGAATAACGGTCTTTTCTTCCGCTCCAAATATCGATGATCTTGTTTCTAATTTCGTCTTCTGACGCACCGCTTCTCATAAACGCTTTCATATCATGCCCATCCCCATTAAACAGACAGGTGAAAATCTGTCCATTTGCGGACAATCTTGACCGAGTACAGCTTGAGCAAAAGGATTCTGATACAGATGGAATAAACCCTACATCCACATTAGTCCCTTCATACCGATATCGTTTGGCAACCTCGCCATAATAATCAGGGTCTACTGGATCCAATAAGTAGTGCGCCTTCAAGATTTCATAGATTTCCTTCTTTGTGATCACATCATCCATTTTCCATCCATTAGTGCTGCCCACGTCCATATATTCTATAAACCGAAGCTGCAATTCGTTTTCCTTGCAAAACTTTGCCATCGGTACGATTTCAGATTCATTTAATCCTTTTTTGACGACCATATTAATTTTGATGAAGAGCCCTGCCTCTTTGGCAGCTTTAATCCCATTAAGGACTTCTTGTACCGCAACATTTCTGCCATTTATTTTTCCGAATAACTCGTCGTTTAATGAATCTAAGCTAACATTTACCCTTTGTAACCCAGCTTCCTTTAAATCATTTGCAAGCCTTGGAAGCAAGACTCCGTTTGTCGTTAGCGCAAGATCCTTTAGCCCATCTAATTCTGCAAGCTTTTTCACGAGAATCGGCAAATCCTTTCGAAGCAACGGTTCTCCGCCAGTAAGTCTAATTTTTTCTACACCAAGACCTACAAATATTTTTGCAAGAAGTTCAATTTCCTCATATGTTAATAGCTCGCTTTTCGGCAAAAAGGCAAAATCCGGTCCAAATTTCTCCGCGGGCATACAATACGTGCAGCGAAAATTACAGCGGTCAATTACCGAAATCCGCAGATCTCTTAATGGTCGATTCAATTGATCTTTAACGATTGATTTTTCCATCCTATCAACTCCAATGAGGATGACCTCTTTTGAAACATTGTAGCATATTTTCTAACTAATTTTTAAGATGTTGCTTTTTTTCTTAATGCTTTAGGAATGTATACGCAGAAAGGTTCACTTTCCATATAATCTCCTGTGACTGCATAGGAGCGGGAACGAGAGCCTCCGCAAACATACCTAAATTCACATACTCCGCATTTGCCTTTATATTGATCAGGATTTCTTAAGTTTTTGAAAACAGGTGATTCCCGATAAATTTCAGCTAAAGGCTGCTCCCTAACATTCCCTGCTTTAATTGGCAGGAGTCCGCTTGGGTAGACATCCCCAATATGAGAAATAAACACGAAGCCATTCCCATCATTGACGCCTTTAGGAGCCCTTCCTAGACCATCAATAGACCCAGTTAATCCTTGTTGAGTCAACGCATCTAAATATTGAATATCACCGTTTTGTGCCTGTTCCTCTCTCATTTTATTCTGAATAACAACACGGCGATAATGCTGTGCCGCTGTCGTCTTTATATCAAAGGATACCCTTTTACTTAAATCATATAACCATTTAAATACCTTTTCATGTTCAACTGGTGAAATCATATCGCTTTCCTGTCCCCTGCCAGTTGGTACTAGGAAAAAGACACTCCAAAGAACACATTTTAAATCTTCTACAACCTTCGCCATTTCATCTAAGTAATCAATATTGTAACGAGAAATAACCGTATTTATTTGAACAGGAATTTCAAGTTCATGCAAATACTTAATTCTTTCAATTGTTAAATCAAACGAACCGGCAGTTCCTCGAAAGTGATCATGAATCTCAGGGGTTGGGCCATCAAGACTGAAAGCCCAGCGTGATAATCCCACTTCCTTTGCTTTCTCAATTGCTTCCTTTGTCACATTCGGCGTTGCACTCGGGGTCATTGAGACGCGGACACCTTTGTCCACTGCATATTTAGCAATATCAAAAACATCCTCCCTCATCAATGGGTCCCCGCCGGTAAAGACGAGCATTGGATTATTCATTTCATAAATTTGATCAATTAATGCTTTTCCTTCTTCAAAAGATAATTCACGGGGATCTCTTCTATATTGAGCCTCAGCCCGGCAATGAAGACATTTTAATTGACAAGCTCTCGTTAATTCCCAAATTACAATAAAAGGATCTTTATTAAAATCGCGGCTAAAGGACATGAGAATCCTTCCTCTCTTATTTCGCTATTTCCATTGCAATTGATTGCAAGGATATTGATCTAAATATGGATTGCAATTGTAGTATAAGGGAAAATGCAATATATAAAAGTGAGATATCTCACATTGAGATGGCCATTCTTAAGAGGAAATAGTTATCGTGCATATATCTTGATTATCGTGCATAAAACCCGGGTATCGTGCAAATATCCTGGTTATCGCGCATATATCCTGTTTATCGTGCAAATGTTCGTTTTTCTCTATAAATAAAAACAGCAAGAGCATAAGCCCCTGCTGTTTTATGATATTGTAATGACTTCGTATTTGGATGCTAGGTCAAGAAAGGCTGGCATCCCGCTAATTTTACCGGCAATTAATTTATTTTCTACTTCGTAATAGTCTACACAGGTTTTGCAGGCAATTACTTCTACTCCCTTTTCCTCGAGCTCTTTAATATGAACTGAGGCAAAGGATTGTTCAGTTAACGCAAATACCCCGCTATTCATGCAAAAAATCGCTGCTGGTAATTCCTCTCTTTGCTTCAACAATGTAAAAAAGGTTTCGAGGACACCTTCACCAAGCTCCTTATCTCCTTTGCCAAGCTGATCAGAGCTAACTAGAATGACTTTATTCTTCATCCTTTAACGAACTCCTAAAGCAATCTTAGCGTAGCGCGACATTCTATCCCTTGACCATGGCGGATTCCAAACAATATTTACTTCCGTCTCTTTCACTTCAGGAATATCTGCTAGAGCACTCTTTACGTTTTCTACAATTGTTCCAGCAAGGGGACAGCCCATGGACGTTAAAGTCATATCAATAGTCGTCTTTCCCTCTTCATCCATCTTAACATCATATACTAATCCAAGATTAACGATATCTACACCGAGTTCAGGGTCAACTACTAGCTCTAGAGCACCCATAATACTATCTTTTACATCTTGATCCATCTGCTATAACACTCCTTCTTCTATGGTTCTAATTATATCTTATCAAAAATATTCTTGAATATGAATGACGGGCATCACATCGGACAGTAAATTTACTTTATAAATACGTTTCAAACCATTTTACTGTTTCCATAACCCCTGTTGTACTCACTTTATGTCCAGCTTTCTCATCACTAATAAATGATAGACTTTCTGGCTGATTATCGTATAAAGGCTTAATCATTTCATAAAAATGAAAGGCAGGTGTATATGGAACGACGGAATCCTGTTTGCCATGCCAGAAAAGCAATGGTCTATTTCCAAGTTTATCAGTTTGCTTACTTAAATCAAGTTCTCTAATTTTGTTCATTAATTGAGCCATCTCGTCTTTTGTGAGTGGAATATCAACTCCATGACGCTGAAGTTCATCTATTTGGTGCAAAGCAAACTTCTCATAGTAAGGCATTCCCATTAAGCTTGCCGCTACTTTTATCCATGGATACTGTGTAAGGGCACCTAATGTAACGATTCCCCCCATCGACGTCCCAACAACACCTACTCTTTCAGGGTCTATCAATTGCTCATCTTCAAAAGATCTTTTTACGATATCCAGTTCTTCAATTGTTCGAATGATGATCTCCCAGAAATGTAAATTTAGTTCGTTTCCCGACAGTCCATTACTCCTTTCACCATGGTAGAGCGCTTCAGGAAGAATCACGCGAAACCCTTTTTCTGCTAGTAAATAAGCATAGTGCAAATTAAATTCCTTCCTGCTTGTGAATCCGTGAATAAAGATGATAGATGGAAGTTTTTCTTCCCATTTATTAGAATCCGCAATATGCAGAAAGGGGATTTCGTTAATTTTGGAATTTTTTACAGTAATCATTGTAAAGCCTCCTAATGTTAAGCCAATCTATATATTATGTTAAGATTAAAATTAATCGTTATATTATTTCAAAACAAACGAATAATTTGTTAACATAGTGGTTATAGTTAATTATTTGGTTTTGAACTATGTATGATGGGTACGAAAGAAGGAATATTTCTCATTTAGTGTACCATGAGGACTTTCTTTTTTCTAAAGCTTAACACTTGAAATAGAAAAAATTGTATAAAGAAGGGGTTGTTATTATGGCAGAAAAGCATTTGATCGCGCTAGATTTAGATGGGACGTTGCTAAAGGATGATAAAACAATATCATTAAAGACAAAAAAAGTGATTAAAAAAGCCCGTGAAGAAGGGCATATTGTCATGATTGCAACTGGAAGACCTTTTCGTTCAAGTGAAATATATTATAAAGAAATGAATCTTGATACGCCAATTGTCAATTTCAACGGAGCTTTTGTGCACCATCCAAAGGATAAAAAGTGGGGAGTTTATCATTCCCCGCTAGAAGTAAATATTGCCAAAGAAATTGTTGAGGCGTGCAGCTCCTTTCATTTTCATAACATTATTGCAGAGGTCATTGATGATGTGTACTTCCATTATCAGGATAAAAAGCTTATTGAAATATTTGGCTTCGGAGAGCCGAATGTGACGACTGGTGACCTGCGCAATTTTCTGAATGCCTCTCCTACAAGTATGTTAATTCATACCGATCAGGAGCATGTACAAACGATTCGTGATCATTTATCGAGTCTTCACGCGGAAGTTATTGACCATAGAAGTTGGGCGGCCCCATTTCATGTTATTGAAATCGTAAAGGCCGGATTAAATAAAGCTGTCGGGCTAAAAAGAGCGGCTGATTACTTCCAGATTCCTGCCGACAGAATAATCGCTTTCGGCGATGAGGACAATGATCTGGAAATGCTTGAATTTGCAGGATATGGAATTGCAATGGGGAATGGAATAAACGAGGTTAAATCAGTGGCGAAAGAAGTTACCTTAACAAATGAAGAAGACGGTGTTGCCGTTTATTTAAATGAATTATTAAATTTGAAGCTGTAATGATGCCTCATATTAGAAAAAGACCAAGATTTTTCCCTTTTTAAAAGATTCGATTAGAGCATACTAATCAACGAGGCAGCAAATTAGCTGTTTCAACAATTTCTTTTTTGGAGGGGATTCGATTGGGAAAACGTAATAAATCGAAACGCTTTGTTCAGCAGGGTGTAGATTCCGTTACTAAGCATGCAGAACGTATCCCTTATCACTCAACATATGCAGAGGCTGAAGCCGAAAAAATGGCAAATGTGAAAGAATCCTCTTTAGGGGGAATTTAACATGGGGAATAGACTATTTCAAGAAGCGCAACAGGCTGTAAACACGGCAATAGCGGCATTCCCCTCTGAACAGGCAAGCGCAGTTGCAGTAGCCAAAAACGCTTTAAGTTCTGCTTATGCAAACTCAACAAGAGCAGAGCAGGAACAGTTAGCTGGCATGCAGCAAGCGTTAGACGAAATTCCTTCAAATCCTCAATCATAACAAGAAACAACAAGCTGACATTCTAATTGTCAGCTTGTTGAACTTTCTCTAGGATTACTGGAAGTGCATTTATCAATTTTCCTTCATTATTTCGCTCATACAAATAAAGAACGATAGTCCCACTCTCAGGGAATTTCTCTTCGGGAATATTTATGTCTAATTTAATTGTTGACCATGAAGGAAATTTCCCCTTTGCTGCCAGCTTCTTTTCGGAAATAAATTCAATATGTCCGTCCTCAACGAGATAGAATAACTCTCCGCTGCTTGACCGCGCTTCTCCTGTAACTGTGTAAGTGCCTTTCCCGCCGCTTACTTCTATTTTTCGAAATGCATTGTTTTCCATGGCTGCCTCCTCCAGTTGTTTATAGCCGATGAAAGAATGGGTCATCATTTCTCCAGCATATGTCGAAAAGGAGCCAATCATGAATAAATAGGCAATAATTGTCTGAAGCATTTTATCCCTCCAAAGGTAAATTAATCCTTGCGGAAGAAGCCTAATACGCCAATAGTTTGCACAATATTAGTAAAAGCATTTGAATCTATCTCTTTTATTATTCTTTCTAAATAAAATAATTCATAACGAGTAATCACTATAATGAGCATTTCCTTTTCTTCATTTGTAAATGAACCTTTAGCTGGTACAATCGTGATTCCCCTAAGTAGTTGTTCATGAATGACTTTCTTCATTTCTTCTGATTTCTTCGTAATGATCATAACTGTTAGTTTCTCATGTCTTGTATGAATCGCGTCAATTACCCTTGTTGACACGTAAAGCGTTACAATCGTATACAATGCCTTTTCCCAGCCGTAAAGGGCGCCTGCTGTTATAATGATAATCGCATTTAATAGAAAGAAATACGTGCCAATTGGTTTATCATTCATTCGTGAAAGGACCATTGCAATAATGTCCATTCCCCCTGTTGAAGCCCCCCACTTTAGAGTTATTCCTACTCCAACAGCTCCAATTACTCCGCCAAAAACAGCATTTAATAAAATATCATCCGTATATTTCCATACAGGAATCACTTCTAAAAAGATCGACATGGCCAAAACACTAATAAAACTATATAGCGTAAATGACCGCCCTACCTTCTTCCAACCTAGAAGAGCAACCGGGACATTTAAAATAAAGAGGAAAATTCCAGTAGAAATTCGCCCTCCAAAAACGCTGGATAAGAGCTGTGCAGCACCAGCAAACCCGCTTGAATAAACATTTGCCGGAATAAGAAAGAAGTTCATTGCGATTGCTGCAAGAAATGCACCAATCAAAACAACGATTAATTTCTTTGTTTTTAACCAAAACATAAGTATCACCCATCTAAATTATTAGTTATTACCCAAAAATGGTATTTTTATTGTCTTTTTATCCTAATTTCTATAAACTTATGAATAAACAGTATGGAAAGCAGGTGAATATGTATGTCAGTAAAAATTTTGACAGACAGTGCCAGTGACTTACCTTTAAATTTTTTTGAAGAAAATAATGTAACACTTTTTCCATTAAAAGTTCATTTAAACGATCATGAATATGAAGATTTAGTTACGATAGACCCTAAGACAGTTTATGAAGCCATCCGTGAAGGAAAAGTGCCAAAAACGTCACAAGCTTCTCCTCTGGCCTTTGAAGAAGCATTTACAAACATGGCAAAAAATAATGAAGATGGCATTTATATTGCTTTTTCATCCGAATTATCAGGTACATACCAAACCGCAGTAATGATGCTTGAACAAGTAAAGGAAACATACCCAGACTTCAAACTAACTATAGTCGATACAAAAGGTGCTTCACTTGGATTTGGCTTAATCGTTCAAGAAGCTGTTAAATTAGCGAAGGATAATGCATCCAAAGAAACTATTTTAGAAGACATTACATACCGCTGTAAGCATATGGAGTCTTTATTTACGGTCCATGATCTCGATTATCTGGCAAAAGGGGGCCGTGTTTCAAAGGCTTCAGCTTTTTTGGGCGGTTTGCTTAATATTAAGCCGTTACTAAATGTTGAAGATGGCAAGCTCGTACCGATTGAAAAACATAGAGGAAAAAAGAAACTCCTTCGCCGCATCATTGAAGTAATGAAAGAAAGAGGCGAACACTTTGAACGTCAAGTCATTGGTATTAGTCATGCTGACGATGAAGAAACTGCTTTAGAAATGAAAGATCTAATCGTTCAAGAGTTAAATGTTAAAGATGTCTTCATTTCCTCTATTGGGGCTGCCATTGGTTCCCATACAGGATCCGGGACAATCGCTATATTCTTTTTAAATAAAGTCAAATAACACTTACCTTTCTTACGAATACTCCTTTTCATTTTTACAGACAATATTATAAGGCTAGCCTTCTATTGAGAGGCTGTCTAATCATATTGGATATGTGAATATATGGAAAGGAGTAATCCTATTATGCCCCGTACTTCTGATAATGATAAAAAAGCGAAGGATAATAATGCTCTCAGGCATGAAAAAAATATGATGCGTGAGAAAAACCGTAAGGCAGGGAAAAACCAGTACTCTAAAACAACTGATCATCTATAAAATAAAACGAGCAAGCAGCTGCTTGCTCGTTTATTTCTTCATATATGTCCAGCCTTCTTCTTGATAGATTTTTCCTTCCTTCATCAGCCGTCCTAATGCACGTTTGAATGATGCTTTACTAAGCTGAAAACGGTCTTGTATATCCTCTGGAGAGCTTTTATCACTATATGGCATAGCCCCATTGCGCAATTGTAAATAAGAGAGGATAATTTCAGAATCCTCATCAAGTGCCTCTTGTTTTCTCGGCGCTAAAGAAACATTGATCGTTCCGTCTTCTTTTACATCAATGATTCTGCCTTCAATCTTTTCACCGAGACGCGGTTCTGTTTTCCGCTGAGACTCATGGATAAAACCTTTAAATCCTTCGGCCGTATATACCCAGCTCCCAACCTTTGCCGTTCGGTATATATGACCATGAATATTTTTATTAAAATCTTGCCTTGTAGCCTTTACAGACATTTCCTCAATGATTGGGTCTGTGGCAACTTTTACATAGATGCGATTATTGCGGTTCACTCTTAACGTTATATAAAGCAGATCGTCAACTTTTGGCCAGACTGACCGATGGACAGGAAGATCTTCTTTTCCAAGCAGCATATCTTTATTTATTCCGATATTGATGAAAACACCAATATCCTCCTCTACATCACTTACTACAGCCCAGCCATATGTTTCTGTAGTAATCTCAGGGATCGTTGTTGTAGCTGCTGTTCTTCCCCTTGAATCCGTGTAAAGAAATACTTCAATTTCTTGGCCTTCTTCCAGCTGCATATCCGTATCGTTTTTGTGTAAAAGCACATCCTCTTCGCCATCTGATAAAAAGTAGCCAAATTCAGCTGGCCTTTCTACTGTAAGCTTTACTGTACGGCCAATATAATCTTTAATAGGCATCATTCATTCATCCTTACTAATTTTTATTAATTCCCTCTATACGAAATAAGACAATATCTCCTAAAGTTGTTTGGACTGCTATATTTTACTATAATTATAAGTAAAGTAAAACTTCTTTTCAAAAGGACATCATGATTATGATCGCTTTTGGAAAAGAAACGAAGGTTAAGGAGGCAACTATGTCTAAAGAGAGTTCATTTGATATTGTATCCAAGGTTGACTTTTCTGAAGTGACCAATGCTATTAGTATTGCCATGAAAGAGATTCAAACCCGCTATGACTTTAAAGGCAGCAAAAGCCATGTTTCTCTTGATAAAGAGGAGCTTGTGCTAGTTTCAGACGATGAGTACAAGCTGGGTCAGCTTAAAGATGTGCTATTAAGCAAAATGATTAGAAGAGGCATTCCAATAAAAAATTTAGATTATGGAAAAATTGAAGGGGCCTCAGGTGGAACTGTGCGGCAAAGAGCGAAGATTGCCCAAGGGATCGATAAGGAAAATGCGAAGAAAATTAATACACTCATTAAAAACAGCGGTTTAAAGGTAAAGAGCCAAATACAAGATGATCAAATTCGTGTGACAGGAAAAAACCGCGACGATTTGCAGCAGATCATTGCTGCCATCAAAGAAGCGAGCCTAACCGTAGAAGTGCAGTTTGTCAACTATCGTTAATAAGAACTAAAGTAAAAGCCAAAGACCAATTCCTTTGGCTTTTACTATTTATCGCAGATTAACGGGCTGTAAGACCCCCACTTCAAGAAGTTGAGTAAAACAGAAGATTTTTAAGTGGGGATCAACAGCCCGTAAAGGCCCGATTGGTTCAACTAACAATCAGTGGGGAAAGGCGCCCCACTGATTGAAGTTTCACTTTATCTATTCTTGAGACCGTTTCTTTTTCGATCTTCTCCATACTGCGATGATAAACGCAATAAAGGCACCCCATACAATAACAGTAGCAACTACATAAGGCATATTTATCCCAGATTTTTGAGATAATACGTAGATTTCAGCTTCTTCCCTATCAATGAAAATATTATATTGATGATCATTGCTTTTCACGAGGTCATTCGTTAATAAGCCTCTCAGCTCTTTATCATCAGCAAGTTCATCTGCATGAATCGCAATATTTCGGGATTCTGAGCTATTATTTATGACGATAACAGTCGTTTCATCCTGATAAGTACGTTTGAAAGCTAGAACACCATTCTCCTCGGCAATCAGCTTCATCTCTCCTCTAGTTAAGCTAGGTAAATTGTTTCGCAGTTCTCCTAGAGTTGTGATGTAGTCAATTAAATCCTTATCTGTTCTGAAGTCCATCTGTTTATGATTGTCCGGACCTAAACCGCCATCCAAGGCTATTTCACTGCCATAATAGACGATCGGAATCCCCGGGGAAGCATAAAGATAAGTTAAAGCTAGTTTCCATCTTGGGCCAGGATGCTGATTTTGTTCAACCATATCCCTCGTATAGCGTACTAATTTATGGTCATCCAATAACGTTCCCATTAAATATGGATTTTTGTATGTTGACATCAATTCGTCTTTTCGAGTTTTCAGTTCATTTAATGATTGATCAACTTGATCAAAGGCCGGCCTTAAAGTTTCGGTTAGAGGAAAGTCCAAAAATCCATCCATTCCTGTTTCCTCATATTCAGAAATGAAATGAGGATCATTTGACCTTACTTCACCAAGCAAATAAAAATCCTTCTTAGCTGCTTTAGACTGTTGAACAAAATCAGAAAGGAATTTTTTTGAAACCGCATCGATTTCATCAAGGTAATACCCGTCTATATTCGTTTCATCAATCCACCATTTTGCAGCATCCAGCAAATAGTCCTGAACTTCCGGATTATCGTGATTTATGCTGGGAAGTCCATTTAGCCATTCATTTCCTACATCCTGCTGAATAGGTGATACTTGAGTATTAATCCAATCGTTCTTAGCAGGATCCTTTACCCATTCATGCTTTGTGCCCACATGGTTAATAGGAAAATCCATTATTACTTTCATATTTCGTTTATGAATTTCTTCCACAAGCATTTTAAATTCATCGATCGTACCAAAATGCTCTTCAGTATTGTAAAAGTCTTTAACCCAATACCCATGATATCCGTTTTCTTCATTATCGAATATTGGCGTCAGCCAAATAGCTGAAAAGCCCATATCCTTTATGTAATCGAGCTTCTTAATGATTCCTTGGAAATCGCCGCCATGGAAGCTTTCCGGATCCTTTACATTTACATGATAGTCATTTTTAAAATCCCCATTATCAAAGCGGTCCACCATTAAAAAGTAAATGGATTCATCTTGCCATTTTCGATCTTCTTTTTCAACTGCTCCTACAGGCTGAGCGTAAAAAAGAAGCAACGGAATTAAGATAAGAGTCCACACTCTTTTTACCATCTCCGCTCCTCCCCCTTCTCTAAACAAACATGCTATTGTGCAACTCCTATAGAGTAGCCTTTTTTCCCTTGTGCAGTCAAATATTTAATGAAAAATCACCTAGTTTTTCTGTGAATATCCATATGAAATTAGGTGATTATCCATTTCATAAAACCGATTGTGAGAATATGCTTTTTATAGGGGGAACTTTTTTATCCATAAATGAATGAAGTTTTATTAAGAACTGGTTATAAAATGGGGGGAAACTGTCTAAAAAGATTGTTGAGGGAATCAGATGGAGGTTTATTATGAATAGACAGCAGCGAACGAAACTGATTGAATATCAAACACGTGCCTTTACCGAAGGATCTATTGAATATATTAATGATCAATGGGTGTTCTTTGATAAAGAAACGGATGAAGCATCATTATTGGAAGAATTCCTCCACCAGGAAGTAGAGATTTATCGATTTAAACGCTGGAAAAAAGGGGTATTATCTGAAGAAGGGAAATTCGCAGCAGACAATGAAATCCTTCTATTGAAAGATCAAGACTCTCTAAGAATTAGGAAGCATCTTGTATTTTCATTAGAAAAATTACTAGAAGGAATGAATGATGATGCTTTTTTCCAATTTATCACGACTTTAAATTCCTTGCGGTTCTCTATATATGATTGCATATACTGCTATAATCAGCTCTCCTTCCTCGATCGAAGTGAGAGAAAAAGCGGTGTTAATTTTATCGTATTCGATAACCAGGAACATATTTGCAATGTACAGCATCATTTTAGTTACTTCGAAAAAATGAATGACCGCTTTGAATTCACCTTAAATAGCGGAAAAAGAATGGTTATTGAGAAAATATCATCATGAAAAGGTGACTCTTAGGAGCCACCTTTTTTATGATGTTATCTCTGCTTTTTCCTTTAAGCCTTTTTCAAATTCAGTAATTTTTAGCGGTTTATGGATATAGAAGCCTTGAGCATAATGGCAATTTAATTCTTTTAGGAGTTCAATTTGTTCCTTTGTTTCGACTCCTTCAGCCACTACCTTCACTTCTAAGCCATGCCCCATTGTAATAATTGCCTTCACAATCGCAATATCATACGTATCCACGCGCAAATTATTGATGAATGAACGATCTATTTTTAAAGTGTTAATAGGCAAATCCTTTAGGTAGCTTAATGAAGAATAACCCGTTCCAAAGTCATCAATTGACACCTTAACTCCAAGTTTTTGAAGCTCCCTCATGATTGGAATACTATAATCAATATTCGTTAGCATTGTACTCTCTGTCAGCTCAAGTGTTAAATACTGCGGCTCTAATTTAGATTCGCTTAGAGCTTGTTTCACATCATTCATAAAGCCTGGCTGCTGAAACTGGTAGGCTGACACATTCACTGCAACTGATAAGTGATTATCTCCAAGTGTTTGCCACTTTTTATTCTGCATACAGGCTGTCCGCAGCACCCATCTTCCTATCTCTTGAATAATGCCCGTCTCTTCTGCAAGAGGGATAAAATCTGCTGGAGATACGAGGCCAAGCTTTGGATGATTCCAACGAATAAGTGCTTCACTGCCGAAGATTTTGCCGGATTCTAAATCAATTAACGGCTGAAACATTAAATAGAATTCATTTTTCTGCAAGGCTTTACGCAAATAGCTCTCAAGCTCGAGTCTATTCAATGCCTGCTCATTCATTTCAGTCGAGAAAAAGGTAATTTGATTTCCGCCCTTGTCTTTTGAACGATTTGTCGCAATATCGGCATTTTTCAAGAGCTCATGTTCGTCTGTTCCATCCTCTGGATAGAAGCTGACCCCAATACTTGCGGTAACAAAGAATTCCTGGCTTTCATGGTGAACTGGTTTTGAAATTTCCAAAAGAATAGATTTTGCTGCTTTCATAACCTCTTCTACTTGAGATTCCTTTGTGAGTATAACTGTAAACTTATCTCCGCCAAATCTCCCAATATATGATCCGCTTGGGAGAACTTTTTCAATTCGAAAAGCGATCTCCTTTAAAATCATATCTCCCGCAAAATGTCCGAGGCTGTCATTGATTAACTTAAAACGATCAATGTCGATAGAAAGAACGGAAAGCATGCGTTTTTTCCTTTTTGCCCGCTGCAGCATTTGTTCAAGCTGTTCCGTAAATCTCATCCGATTTGGAAGTCCTGTATCATGGTCAAAATTCGCTAGTTCTGTAATCTTTTCTTCGATCTTTTTTTGCTCAGTCATGTTTTTTCCAATTACATATATTCCGACACATTCGCCATTCACTGTGATGGGAATGTTTTTAAATTGAAATAAATTCATTTCTCCAGATTTGGATAGGAGAGTAGCATTATAGTATTGTTCTTTTCCCTTTATCGCTCTGAAAAAGTGCATTCTTACTTTTGGAATGTCCCCGCTTAATACAATTTTAAACGATGATGCTCCTAATAGTTCATCATGATGAAAGCCAAACATGTCGTCAAATGCAGGATTCACATTTGTAAAATGTCCTTGCAAATCAGTTGAATAAACAATATCTGTATGATTATTAAAAAGCGATTGATGGTATTGCTCAGAAATAGTCAAGCTTTCATGCAAAGCTTGAAAATCTTCTTGAGAGGATTCCATCAAACGTGTAAGGGATGCTAAAGTTTTCAACTGTTCAGGCATCGAATATTTAAATGTGAGTCCACGATTCTCCCGCTTTTCAAGCGATTGTTCTGATAGGGATAAGTATGTAAGAGATAGGCCACCTAGCTGTGCTGTCCCTTCGTTTCCCGCTAATACCTCCCCATTGGAAAAGAAACCATTAGCTGGTGCAATGCTCTGAAGCATCATCAGTTCTTTTTCTGAAAAATCTAGGGCAAACCGTTTTCTTGACAGGCTATTGTAGACAAAAATAGTTTCGACCGGTTTTTTTGCGATTTGTCTAAATCCCTGTAATGTTTGGTCAATAGTTGCTTCGATATTTGGATAGGAAAAAGTCAGCTTATCCCCTTCCGACACATTCCTGCTGACACGAATGGCCCCATTTTTCAAAATATCCATGATAAATAATGAGGCTTTTCGATCCTTTTGATTAATAGTGAAAGGGAATTCAAATCTTGAATTGGAAATATCTTTAATAAAGCCCTCACCCAAATAATGTTTTAAGATTTGCAATGGTTTTTTCTTATCTAATGAATAGACAATATCCCCATTTGACTTAGTGACGGTAAAAGCCTTTCCGACTTCCTGCCATTCAAAATGGCTTTGAACTTGTGCAAAAAGCTGTTTGCTTTGAAGGGCTACTCCTGCAACTCCCTGGCTTGTCAAGCCCTCTCCCGCTATTGAAAAAGAATCTGAATTCATTCCAGTATTTCCGGCAATACCGCCTGAAACGATAAGCTGCGAATTGCCTTCAAGGATCCCTTCTAAAAGAGATTGAGAATCGACTTTTTCCCCAGCAGGAAAAATAATCAGTACTTTCGTATCAAAATCGATAATTTGCTCAGCTAACTTTTTTCCCATATCAAAACTATTTTCAAAAGATTCCTGATGAAGCAAAGCAGTCTTTACTTCTGTCTTATCAAATACCGTAAAAGATAGAATCGTCTTATTTTCTATGATATCCCCTTCAAAAATCTCACCTGATGCTGAACACCCAATAACTGCAGCAAAGGGCACCATTTCCTTTATGATGCTTTGCAATTCTAATAGAGAATCTCTGTCTTCCATCCCTGAAAAAACTTGAACAAGGAGGCTAGGGTATTCTTTAAGTTCATGCTTATCTATAAATCTATTTAATTGATGTTCATCTACATAAATACATGTTATTGTTTTCGCCATAGCTCCACCACTAATTCCGTGACATATTTATATGATAAAAATACCATAAAAACCGAAATGTTGATATGTCTAAAAAAAGAAAAAGCTGCCTTTTTAGCAGCTTTTTACTAGAAAATTGACAATATTTATCAAAAAATGTTTTACATGAGGAAAGTTAATGGAAGTTTAACAAATCCTAAGTAAAGAACGAGGACAAATGTTACAAGGAACAATATCCAAAACATTGCTGTTTTCTTTCCTTTAATCGAACGGACAATAACCATTTCCATCATCCCGATTACTACAATTCCAAGTAATGACTTTAAGATATAAAGTGAACTAATGTTAATTTTACTTAAAATTACTACACCTGTAATAATTATTAAAATATAGAAAAGCCTTAATATCATTTGAACTACTTTCAAAGCTCTGGCTTTTCCACTCTTATGTAATCCTAAAGCTACAAAGAATAATACAAGTGCTAAAACCCATGTTGTTATGTGTGCGTGAATCATCGTATGGCCCCCTTAACTAAAATCGATACAATCATATCATATTTGGAGAAAAAAATGTAATTTGCACTATTATCATAGGAGAATCACCAATCATTTGTCCAGCCAAATATTTCTAGGCACAATCTGTATTTAGGCACATAGGATATAAAGAGAAATTAGTGTAAAGGATGTCAAAGATGCCAGCTATCGTTGGAGTCGTTCAGGTCGTTTCTATTGGGAGCAGCGGAGTATTTCATATCGGGGATGTTTATAAGATCATGCCACTAGCCAATGCGAAAACATTTTCTGGGGCAGGTTCCTTTAACACAGGAGATGGTCTAACTATTTATAATCGGCAAAGCAGTACGAACACCTATGATTCAGACGGTTTGGATCAAGGTATTTTATTAAATGTTTAATAGTAGGGTGAAAAAAATGAACTTCTACATTAACCAATCCATACAAATTAATTTCATAAAGATCGGCGGTATTACTAACTCTTCCGTATTGCAGATCGGGAGTGCTGGAATTATTAAGCCCACTTCCTACCTTTATAATACAGGGGGATTTACAGGGGCTGCTCCACATCACCTCCAGCCCGGGGTAGGTATTCTTGGCGGAGAAGAGGCATTGTTGGAAGCTCCTGCAGTGCCTTTACATTCTGGAGGAAGGTAATCGATGTTCCGAAAAAAGTGAGGTGGTATGGATGGATCAGACATTATACTCTTACCTGCAAAAAATGCATGTTTTTATAGAAGCACAAGAAAAGAGAATTATTCAACTCGAAATCAAGGTAAGAGAATTAGAGAAACAGACGAAGGAATTGAAGATGCGACCACCGATAACTGTAGACAGAATTGAATATAAATTCGACCAATTGAAGGTTGAATCATTAGACGGAACATTAAATATTGGTTTAAATCCATCAGAGCTTCAGGAAATTGAGGATTTTGCCATTAATAATAAAGGGATTCAAACTCCCTTTCAGCCAAAAGCCCATTTCCAAAGATCAATGGAAATCGAGAATGAAATCAATACATTTTTGGAAAATGAATTGCAGAGCGTAGTTGAGGAAACAGCCCAATCATTAAATAAATCTGTAGATGATTCATTTTTGTTATTCATTAAGGAAGATATCAAAAAGCAGCTCCCTAACCGCATTGAATACCATCTTAAGCACCAACAACTTTCTGCAACAAATAGGGAACAAGATACAGCTGCTGATTTCAATGAAGAAATCTTGGCGAAATTAAAGAATGAAATAAACAACGGGGTTCATACCTTTATCAGCCATTTGCCAGAATCAGAGAAAGGAATGGAAACGAATGAATTTTGAAGTGTATAACCGGGATATATCCGTTGGAAATATTCGAGTGATCGGGGTAGCCAGCTCTTCACTATTAATGGTAGGTGACACACAAACAATCCAGCTTGCTTCTGTTTTTGATACGCCTCCTGAGTCATTAATAATCGGACCATTTGTTCCATTAACACCGAAGTGATGACCTATGCTTAGCAGAACCTCAATTGTAAATCAGTTTAAGGCAGATACCCTTATCATTTCATCTGTCATTGAAATTGGCGATTCAACATACGTCCATGGATTTTCCCGCGCCCTTGCCGTGCATCGTGAAGCAGATACTTTTTTTGGAAATGAGGGAAATTACCTGTCTTTTAAAGCTTTCACGATAAGTGTTCCCATTGTCCCCATTGAAGAAGTCATATCTATGCAAACCACGAATTTAAACCCTGCCATTAAAGTTAATAATATTGATATAAACGGGATATCTGCATCTTCCGTTATCCATATTGGCAACAGCAGTCATATTTCTATGGAAGCAAGAGTTAAGCATATCCGCCAGTTGCTGCGGAATGATTAAAGATCAAGATGGGAAAACAAAAAAAATGTAAAAGGAAGAGTTCATATGCCAGCCATTATTGGTCCAGTACAGATTATGAATGTTGATGGTGGTATTGTACAATTTGGAGATGCTCTTAATATAGCGCCCAAAACGGCTGGGAAAACCTATTCCGGCCAAGGTGCATTTAATACCGGCGGGTTAATAATTACGAACAATGGGATAAGCGGCACCAATGTCCTTGATACAAACCTAATTGATCAGCCTATTGTCGGGAATAATTAAAAAAAGCGGCCGGGTAAGGAATACATCCTTAACCGGTCGCTTTTATAATTTAATAATATGCGCTCCCTCAAAAAAGAATAGGTATCTCTCTTGAATGTCTCTTTTTAAAATTTGTTCCAAAGCCTTTGCATACATATTAATTTGAACTCGGTAACGATCTGCTAGTACCGTTTTTGCTTCATCAATCCCGCCATTAAAACGGCCGGTAATTTGGTCGGTTTTATAGTCTACTAACACGAATCCGTGTTCATCTGCAAACACGCAGTCAATGATCCCTTGGATTAATACAGACTCCTCTTCATCCTTCCATCCCGGATATATCTCGCTTGCGGGCAAAGAAATACTGAAAGGAATTTCTCGGTTCATCTCTCTTGCCTGTATCATTCTTCTACCGAGGTCAGTATGAAAAAATTGTTCAATTAACGATGGATCGATAGCTGTTCGCTGCTCAACTGTCAGCAATTCTTTAGTTACCATTTCATCCATTTTGGCAGCAATTGAATTTACAGTCACATGTTCTTTAAAGCTAATATGCTGCATGACCATATGCATGGCAGTTCCTCGTTCTGCTGGGGATAATGACTTCTCTTGCATAAATTGCGGTCGATTAAATAACGGCTTTTTGAATGGTTTGATGAGCTCTAGCCCACCATCTTCTTGAGAAATTATTTCCTTTTGCCTTTTCACTTCAGAAACTGACTGCTTAGAACGAGACTGGGAAGCTTCTAAATGTGAATATTTCCATGATAACTGGTCCAAAACTTTTCTCTTGAATGGCGATTGTACTGGTACTTCTTCACCTGAGAATACCATTTGCAAATAAGTGTCTTTTTCCGATTCTATCACTTCAACAAGGTTTGCAACCGCTTCACTGTTAATAATCTGAACATGCCATGTTGAAGGATGGTCGGTAATGTCACTGGAAATAAGCGGACTTACGCTGCAATCATAATCTTTATGCCTCACAAGTGCTGGACCTATCCAATCAAGAAAGCTTGTCGCAGAAGCACGATCAAATTCATTTAAAAGCCAATTTGGATTTTCAGCCGATTGCAGCCATTGGTTTACCTTTTTCTCAGCCTTTTTGACTGACGATACTAAGTAAAGCTTTTCCTTTGCCCTCGTCAAGGCTACATAAAGAACGCGCATTTCTTCCGAAAGCATTTCCATCTTCTTTTTCCTTTTAAAAGCAATTTGGGGAAGAGATGGGTATGATATTCGTTTTTCAGCATTTACGTATTTTGCAGCAAATCCGTATTCCTTGTCAAGCATATAGGCTTTTTTCAAATCCATCGTATTAAAATTGCGGCCTAGCCCAGCTATAAATACGAAAGGAAACTCAAGCCCTTTGCTGCTATGAATGGTCATTAGGCGAACTACATCCTCCTGTTCTCCTAATGCACGTGCAGCACCGAGATCATCTCCTCTATCCCGCATGCGTTCTATAAATCGTAAAAACCTGAATAATCCTCTAAAAGATGTAGCTTCATATTGCCTTGCACGGTCATAAAATGCCCGCAGATTCGCCTGTCTTTGTTTCCCGCCAGGCATGCCGCCTACGAAATCATAAAATCTCGTTTCTCGATATAACTGCCAGATGAGTTCAGAAAGAGAGCCTTGCCTTGCCATTACGCGCCAGCCCATTAGCTGATCAAAGAATGGCCGGACTTTTTCATATAATGATTCATGCTCCATCGCAGGCTTATTATTGCAAAATGACACCATTGCCTCATAAAAAGAAGCCTTCTTATGGTGAATTCTAATTTGGGACAGCTCTTCCTCAGTCAATCCCACAATCGGGGACCTTAATACAGCTGCAAGCGGAATATCCTGATACGGGTTGTCGATTATTTTTAATAGTGACATCATGATGGATACTTCAGTGGCCTCGAAATAACCGGTTGATAGATTCGCATATACGGGAATCCCCTGCTGCTTAAATTCCTCCATGATCTGAGGCGCCCATGTCATCGAGCGCAGCAAAATAACGATATCCCGATACCCAGCAGGACGTCCTGATTTCGTTTTTGGATTGTATACGTCCTTCCGTTCAGAGATAATTTCTTTAATTTTGGCAGCCATAAACCTTGCTTCCAGCTGGGACTGGGCAAGCTCTGCCGCATCAAACCCTTCTTGCTCATCACCCTGCGTTTCTTCCTCTTCTGTCCCTTCTAAATCAATAACCGTTAATTCGATGGGATAGGAGTCGTCTTCTGGATATGGGGCGCCTGCTTTCAGCTCAGCTGCTTCATCATATTCTATTTCACCAACAGAAACGCCCATTATCTGTTTAAATATATAGTTCGTCCCGTGCAGCACTTCTTTTCGGCTTCTGAAGTTTCTAGCAAGATCAATTCTTAATCCCGCATCTTCTCCATTTTTCTCAAACCTGTTGTACTTGCCTAAAAATAAATTTGGTTCTGCAAGCCGGAAACGGTAAATAGACTGCTTTACATCGCCCACCATAAAAAGATTTCCCGCAAGCTCTGAATCCAATGTCACAAGCTGAAGAATCGCTTCCTGGACCATGTTTACATCTTGATACTCATCAACAAGTACTTCCTTGAACTGATTTCTGCAGGCAATGGCTGCATCTGAAGGTGTTAACTTTCCATCGGCACTCTTTTCAGAAAGTATTTCTAAACAGAAATGTTCAAGGTCGGCAAAATCCACTAAACCTTTTTCTGTCTTTATTTGATTAAACCGAATCGAAAATTCCTTCACGATATAGACAAGTGTCTCGATATGCTGCTTCATTTCCTTCATATCCCGCAAAAAGCTTTCCGGCTTACGGGAAAATAGCTCATCCTGAAGATCTTGTATGATTTTCTTTGCCTTATCTCTCAGCTTCTTTGCCTTTTCAATTAGCTCACTATCATACTCATCGCCTTTGCAATTTTTTGCCCTGCCGAATGACCAAGATTGCATCGCCTCGTAGAGCGTTTCCCATGAGTCTTTTTTCGCTTCCATTAATGTTTGGACAACATGAAGGTCGGCAATAAAGTTTTCTGCTCTTGGGGCAGGACCACCTGGGAACTTTGTAAGTTCAAGTCCGTATTCAAGCAGCTGCTTTGCGCCTTTCAACTGCAAGTCCATATCCTGTAAAAGAGACTGTACAAAAGGCATCTGTTCGATATCACTATTTTCATCAACGTTATACATCTCGATGATGGAATCGAGGTATTCATCAGGAGATGGATTTGAGCGTGCAAAATCATATAGATCCCTGATAATATCTTGCAGGGCCGTGTCGCTTCTATCATTCGTGAATGTATCTACAAGAGAAAAAAACGCATCATTTCCTTCTCTTCCGTACTCCTCTTCGAAGAGATCTTCAAGCACTTCATCCCTTAAAAGCTGTGCCTCTGTATCGTCAGCAATTCGAAAGCTCGGATCTATATCGAGCAAATAGTAATACTTTCTGACCATTTCCAAACAAAAAGAGTGAAGTGTAGAGATTGATGCTTTATTTAATAGGCTCAGCTGCTTTCGAAGATGGACAGATTTAGGATTGGCATTAATCGCTTTATCAAGGGCCTCTCCAATCCTGTGTCTCATTTCTGCTGCGGAAGCATTCGTAAAGGTCACAACAAGCAGCTCATCCACATTGATTGAATCTTCCTCAGATACTATTTTATTAATGATTCTTTCAACGAGGACAGCCGTTTTCCCGGATCCTGCAGCTGCTGCAACAAGAATATCCTGACCCTTTGCCATGATCGCCTTCCACTGATCATCCGTCCAAGTAACATCGGCAGGTTTAACTGGAATAGGTAGCTTCATCCTTTTCTACCTCCTTTCGAATACTGGCAAGCACTTCATCTTTCGGCTGAGGAACAAGCATGCGGTATTCATTTGCTCCTAGTGACTCATCGAATTGGCATACAGGCTTAAACGAACAAAATGTACAAGGTGTTTTATCCTTCATTTTATAAGGCGAAATGTCCACTTTTCCTTCGGTAATTTGATTTCCCGTTTGTGTATACATTCTTCGGACATACTGGCGCAATTGATCGAATTCTTGCTTGCTTGCTATTTTGGATCGCTTTGACAGCGTGCCATCCTTTTTAAAGCCTGCAGATATGATAGACGAATCACCGTTATCTAAAGTTTGATCCATTAGTTTAATCACATTTTCTTCCCCTAAAATGAGGCCATTCATTTTAAACTTTTTAAATATCTCCTGCTCAATATCATCTAATGTCAGCATTTTTGAAGTGCTGATCATTGGGTTGTGTACATGGAAATATAAAATCCCCGCTGGGCTGGCTTCAGCCCCGATCAGTGTATGAGAATGGGAGATAATAATATCTAAATAAGTCAGCATCTGTAAGGCTAGACCATAATAGACTTCATTTACGTTTATATCCTTCGAACTCGATTTATAGTCTATGACTCTTAAAAATACGCCATCCTTCTCCTCAGCCTTATCCACACGGTCGATCCTGCCAATTAGCTCCATCTTTGCACCATTTTTTAGCGGGAATGTAAGAGGAGGCAGCTCCCCCTTAGGGCCAAAGCCGAGTTCAAGACCGATCGGTGAAAATCCGCTCTTCTTTGCATGCTCACTTAATACAAAGGAGGCACGGCTAATAATTTGCTCCAGCTTCCTTTTAATATAAAAATGACGATTGGAGCTTAGCAGGATTTCATTTTGTAACTTAGGAGCGAGAATTTCGACCGCTTCTTGCGCAAGGCTTTCACATTGCTGTCTTGTTAAATCAGTCCATGAAAGCTTTTTGCTCATCACAGTTTCAGCGATGTATTTTAACGCGGCATGGAATAATTCCCCGATGTCGGGTGCTTCAAGACGGAATACTTGACGTTCCCTCAGCTTTAAACCATGCTGGGCAAAATGTGAAAACGGGCATCCGTGGAATAGCTCCATTCTGGAAACACTGGCCTGAATGACATCTCCGTATAAATCCTTGCTCATATCTTCTCTTAATTGCTTTGTAGTATTTTCATAATTTAAACTAGATAAAACTTTAAGAGCTTGTCCTCTCCATTGTTCATGATGAAGGAAATAATTATAAATATCCCACCAGAAATCATAAATCGGATAGTTTCTTTTCTTCAGCTGCATTTGCGATGTTAAATAAGCTAAGGAGGTGTGCAGATTTACTGCATATTCCAGCTGTTCATTCTCAGGCAGCTCTGCCGGGTCTGATAAATAATCATGGTGGACACAATCAGGCAATAAATCTGTTAATCTTTTTATATAGGAAGACGGAAGCAGCGCTTTTCCTTCCTCATTTGCAAGCGGATAGCTGATGAATAGCCAATCTGAAGGTGTGGCAAATGCTTTATAGGCTATGAATTCTTCATCTAAGAGCCTTGTTTTGCTGGCTGGAGCAATTTTTAAACCGTTAACAAGGAGCTGTTCCCGATCACTGTCAGCTAACAGGCCATCCTCAGAAAATTTAGCTGGAAATACACCATCATTCATACCGATGATAAATGCAGCTTTAATGTCAGAAAGACGTGACATGTCCAAATCAGCAGCCATAACCTGATCCAATGCTGGCGGGATCAAGGTAAAACGAAGAGATTCCAAACCAGCCTCAAGGATGGAAGCAAACTGTTTCAGCGTAACTTCCTCTTCACCAAGCATTTCTACATATTGATCAAGCAGTTCCATAATGGCATTCCATGACTGCTCATGTTCACGGGATTTTACGAGATTTCCGTTCTCATCTGCATCAAGCTTCCATCGCTCCAACTTAGCTGGAATATCTAATTCTTCGAGGTAAACGTATATTGCTTCACAATATTGCCTTCCCGATTGTGCTTTCTTTAGGCGGCGCGATAGTCTAAGGATTGGACCTGTTATGATATCTCTAAGGTCATTTAGCTCCTGTTCGATTTCCTTCTCTGCATCCGTTTGTCCAAAGCTTTCAAACTCCAGCCCTCTAATTCTTCGATACATCCATCTTTTCTTGTTCGTCCATTTATCCCCTTGAATGCCATAGGCTAAGCAATAGTTCTCGAGCCTGTCCATTTGTTCACGTAAATGTTGAGCATTTACTTTCGCCGGAAATAATAATTCCGTTTTTACTGCCCTAAAAATCGGCTCATATCTCCAGTTTCCGTTAATAACTTCAAGAGTGGAACGAATTAACTCTACGAGCGGATGATGCAGCATCGTTCTTTTTTGATCGATAAAATAAGGTATTTGATAATCATGAAAAATCGTTCCGATGATATCAAAATAATCCTGGCCATTTCTAGATAAAATGGCAATATCACGATAACGAAGGCCATCTGTTCTGACTAGCTGATTTATTTTTCTGGCAATGCCTTCAATCTCTGCTCTGCGATTTGCTGCATGGCCGATATGAACAGCTGTCTCTCCTTTATAGCCTTCCGCTGGGCGTGTTTCGAACTTTTCTTCAAGATGCTTTAAGGAAGGCTTTTCCCATCTATTCTGACCGTCTAAGATTACTTCTTCTACTTGAAGTCCGTTTCGTGCAGCGATTTCATAAGTGGCCTGGCAAGTTTCACCTGACATTCGAAAGAGATGCAGTTCATCAGGCGGATTGTGCTTAAATGGCTGATCAAGGGTTAAGGCGATCGTTACTTTCTTACAGTGCTTCATTAACTGTTCAACAATCATAAATTCCTGGGGTGTAAAGCTATAAAACCCATCGATATAAACTTCCGCTTTCTGTAAATATTCAGACTGCGCCGCTTTTTCCGCTAAGAGCCGAAAATAATCCTCAGAATCTACATATTTATCAATAAGTGATTCTTCAAAGCTTCTGTAAATGAGCTCGAGATCATGAAGTTTATCGTGGAGAGCTTTATTTGTGTTATCCCCTTGTGTTAGTTGCGCTTGTTTCTCTGCAAGCTCTTCAGGTTGAACACAGTATCTTTTAAATTCCGTCATCATTTGTTCAATTTGCTGGATGAATCCATTTTTATCGGCAGCACGCTGAAAAAGCTTTAGGCTATCCTTTTTCTCGTCAATGATTTTTCGAATTAACATATTAATCCCGACACTGTTTAAATGATAGCGGCTAATACCGCCTGTTTCCTGAAGTATTTTCCAAGCAAGGCGGGTGAAGGAATATACTTGGCAGCGGATCATGCCGCCAAGACCAGGTGTTGTAATTAATTTAAATTCTGATAGAAATGTCATTTGCTCAGGGACTAAGTAGATAAGTGGCGGGTCCCCAATTGGATCTCTTATTAATTCAGCCCTTATTTCATTTAAACAATAGTCTGTTTTTCCGCTCCCTGAGCGGCCAATTAATAAACGAACGGACATAGGCAGCCTCTCTTCCTTTCGACATTACGTTCCATATTCTATTAAATATTTTAACATATATGAGAGCATTTGTTTGGATCGGCCGAAGTTAAATTAATGGTAAAAAGAAATACAAAAAAGCGCGACCAATGATCGCGCTCCTAACAGTCTTTCACTATGGAATTTTCAGTCCCAATCCGTTTTAATTCTTTTTTATCGACTTTACCGACAGGCGTTTTGGGCATTTCGTTTAAGATAAAAATATTTCTCGGGATTTTATATTTGCCTAATTTCGTACGGCAATAGCTTCTTATTTCCTCATCTGTTATAACAGCCTTGTCTTTGAGAGTGAGGAAGGCGGAAACAGCTTCCCCCCATTTTCTATCAGGGAGCCCAATAACTGCAGCTTCATTGACCTCTGGATGTGCAGATAACCATTGCTCAACCTCTAAGGGATATACATTCTCTCCCCCTGTAATAATTAATTCTTTCTTCCTGCCTACTATATAGAAAAATCCCTCTGAATCTTTTCTTGCTAAATCACCTGTGTAAAGCCAGCCATCCTTAACGGTTTCCTTTGTTGCCTTTTCATTGTTCCAATAATGACTAAATGCGTGCTTTCCCTTTATCAGCACCTCGCCGACCTCATCTATATTTGCTTCTGACCCATCTTCTTTGACAAGCATGATTTCATTGAATATCATTGGCCTTCCGACAGATCCCTTTTTTACTGCTGCTTGATCGGCTGTAATAAAAAAATTATTCGGACCAGCTTCAGATAATCCATAGCCCTCTTTAAATGGAAGTCCTTTTTGCTTGAACTTTTCATAGATTTCAAGCGGGCACGGTGCTCCTCCAGATAGAAATAATTTTGTATAGGGAAAGCTCATTTTTATAAATTCAGGGGATTCCGTTATCAGATGGTACATCGTCGGTACAAATAATACAATTGAACATTTATACAAATTTAAGTACTGCATCGCTTTTTCAGGTTCAAAATAATCTGCAATTACTACTGTCCCGCCAATCAATAGCAAAGGGATGGAGAGAGCGTTCAAGCCTCCAGTATGGAATAATGGCAAGTACGTAAGAGTTGTATCCGTATTCGTCAAATTCCAGCTAATAATCGTATTCATAGCATTCCATAAAATGGATTGATGTGAAAGGACAACCCCCTTTGGATTTCCTGTCGTCCCACCTGTATAAATAACGACTAAAGGATCTGTTTCATTTACATTACTTTCAATTCTGTCTGCCCGAGTGTAACTAATGATTTCGTCATACTGCTCACAATTGATTTGCATCAATTGAGTGCCATCCATGCAATTGCCCCTCAGTAAATCTGTAAAATCGGTATGAAAGCCAATAAATTTCGGTTTACAATCATTCAGGATATATTTTATCTCTTCTCCGGATAATCGCCAATTGACCGGTACAAATACTGCTCCAAGCTTTCCGCAAGCAAACAAGAAATCAAAATAACTTATATGATTAGGTGAAAGCAATGCAACTCGATCGCCCTTTTTCACCCCTTGATGGTTCAACCAGCAGGCTAATGCTTGTGCACGCTTATTTACCTCATCATATGTCTGCTTTTCATTCGTATCGGCTTCAATGATGGCAACAGAAGCCGGTGATAATCTCGCTCTATTCTCCAGCCAATCGAGTTCCCACCCCACTAATATCTCTCCCTCAATTAAGATACCATTATAATAAAAGAAGAGAGTTACACAGGAGTTACATCATAATCCCGCCATCTACATGAAGGACCGTACCATTAACGTAATCCGATTCGTCGGAGGCAAGGAATAAATAGGCGTTGGCAATATCCTTAGGACTACCAAGACGCCCAAGCGGTATCATCCTTTTCATTTGTTCAAGTATCTTTTCCGGAACTTTAGCCGTCATTCCAGTATAAATGAACCCTGGCGCTATTGCGTTAACATTAATCCCTTTACGGCCAAGCTCCTTTGCCCATGTTTTTGTCATCCCGACTACTCCCGCTTTCGTCGCAGCATAATTCGTTTGGCCAATATTTCCATATACTCCTGAAACAGATGAAGTATTAATGATTTTCCCTTTTCCCTGGTCAAGCATGTAAGGCAATACTGCTTGTGTACAATGGAAAACCCCTGTTAAATTCACATCAAGCACAGACTGAAAATCCTCTGCAGACAGCTTTGATAGCATGCCATCTCTTGTAATCCCTGCATTATTGATTAAAATATCTATTTTTCCGAAAGTATTTTTCACAGCCGCAGCCATTTGATCAATACTTTCCCGGTCCGCTACATTTACATGAAAAAACTGGGCGCGATATCCCTGCTCCTTCAGCTCCCTAGCTCTTTCGGCTCCTAAATCTGCATCAAAATCAGCAAGTGCCACAGCTGCGCCTTCCCGTGCAAAAGCTTGTGCTGCAGCAAATCCAATCCCATTGGCAGCCCCGGTTATAATGGCAGCTTTATCTTTAAGTCTCATATTTAATCCTCCATTATCTATCTAAAAATTCAGACATCAGATGAAGCAGCTGCTCCAAATCATCAATCAAAGGGGAATGACCGCAATCCTTTAATTCCAATAATTTAGCATTCGCCCCAATGTCATCCAAAATCTCTTCATTCATTTTTCTCGTAATAACTAAATCCCTATCGCCTAATAGAACGAGTGTTGGAATATTTATTTTCTCTGCCTCACCTGTTCCTTCTACTAAGCCATTACATGTCTGGCTAATATTAAATGTATTCAAGGCATGTAGAATTTCAGCATAATTCCTTTGGGTAAGTATATCATCTATATACTCTTCGTACCGTTCCGGATCAGGTTTGTTTTTTGTATAAATCACAGCATCACAAATCATTCTTAATAATTCACGATTTTTCGTTGCATAAGCTTGCTCCGTTGTGATAACTTTTGCTTTCTCGCTCTTTGTCTGTGCATAAGTTTCAACACGCCGTTTTAAGTCTGGCATCCCCTTTTCATCTAATTCATATAGTGGATACCCCCTAGTGGAACATGATGCTAGCAAGATCATTTTATCGCAGATTTCGGGATGATCGGCAGCGTATTGTATACTAACAGCGCCTCCCATAGACCATCCGATTATTGAAAAATCTTTCAATTCAATTGCCTTTGTAAACTGATCAATATCATCTGCTAACTCTTTAATTGAATAAATTGGATTTCGATAGCTAGATAGTCCAAAGCCCCTCTGATCGATCGCATAGAGCTTGTATTTAGGATCCATGTTTTCAAGAACAACATCCCAATGCTTAGAGGAATTCATATTCCCATGAACTAGGAGAACGTTTTTATCCCCTCCAGATCTCTCCCGATAGAAAATGGTTTCTCCATTTGGAAGATTTACGTTTTTTATCATTATTTCTGTCACTTCTTCATCACTCTCCCCATCTAATTGTAGAAGCTCCCCATGCATAGCCAATGCCAGCACTGACTAGAACAACTACATCACCATTTTTCAATTTCCCAGATGCTTCAGCAAGCTCTAATGACAAAATTTGATCCATTTGACCAATATGTCCATATTCCTCTAAATAGATCGAAGCTTCTTCAGTTAACCCTAGTTCTTTTAAAACATAATCATGTGCTGACTTTTTCATATGAAGCATCCCGATATAGGAAATATCCTGCTCCATGTATCCGCTTTTCCAGATAGATTCACGAATAACATGCAGGAAGTTCTTCATCGATTTTTTTTCGAGTCGCTCTTTCAAGCCTGCAGGATCAAGAACGTCAAGTTTATATTTCCCTTCCTCCAACGCTTCCCTTGTCAGCGGATTTTTCGTCCCTCCTGCCACAACGACAACATCCTCGGAAAAGGAACCGTCTGTCAGCAGCTCCGTCTCCAATAATAAATTTTTCTTGCAGTCTTTTTGTAAAATAATAGCCCCTCCGCCTGCTCCAAGATTATACATAAATCTTGTCCGAGGGTTTTGGTAATCAATAAAGTCTCCATTCCGATAACCGCCGGCTAGAAGTACAGTATTGATTGACGGATCTGCAATCATCATATTTTTTGCTACCTTCAATGCCATGACAGTCGTTCCACAGCGAAGTGCCACATCGAAAGCCCACGCATTCAACGCACCAACTTCCTTCTGCAGCTTAATGCCGGCTGTCCAAAGCGGGTATTCCTTATGCTCTTCGCCAATATAGATGACAAGGTCAATGCTCATTGGGTCTAGATTCGCTTTATTAATGGCCTTCTTTGCAGCCCTAATTCCCATTTCGCATGTATGATCTTCCAAGCCAGGAACAGTTTTCCTCTTTATTCCCATTTTACCTTCCACAATCTCTTTAGGAATTCCTGCCTTCAAAGCAATTTCCTCACCGGTTATATATTCTTCAGGCAGGTAGATTCCGGTACTAAGAATTCCTATATTCATTAAAACACCTCATTTCTGTTCCGCAGCTAATCCCCAATAATATTTTTCATAAAATACATCGCATCTTCGATTGATTCGAATAGTATTTCTATATCCTCCTGAACATGGGACACTTTAATGCGCCATTTTTTCTTTCCGGTCTGTTCATCGAAGTCTGCTAAATGAAAGCGGACGATGAAAGAGGCAATTTGTTTTTGCTCCATCCTGCTCCCCCTAACTGGCAATATTCTTTTCTGCTTTACTCTCCTCTTTCTTCTTTCGCGTTATTTTTAGCTTTTTTAACGTTCCTACAATCCCCATAGGGAAGAACATAACGGCCAAAATATAAATAATCCCGAAGAAGATGATCCAGCGTTCAAAGATCCAATGAACCTTAGCCAATTCAGTTAGCCAGTGATGGGCAAATTCTATTAATCCTGCTCCAATGATCGCACCGACTAACGTTCCTACTCCTCCAATAATGGTCATGAGCAATGCATCAAGTGTTATATCCATCGTGAACACACTCGTATTAACAAATCGCAGCGACATAGAATAGAGAAGACCAGCCATTCCCGCTATTACCCCAGATATAACACTGGCAATGACCTTGTAATGGAGGATGCTGTAGCCGAGGGATTCTGTTCTTTGTTCATTTTCCCGGATGGCCTGCAGGACTCTTCCTAAGGGGGAATTCGTGAATCTTTTGAGAATCGCAAATACGAAAATCATCATGACAAGACAAATGAGATAAAAATCCGTCCGGTCTTTAAATAATTCGGGAATTCGAAAGGTAAAGCCGTCATTCCCATACGTAACCGTTCGCCATTTTTCCGCCAAAACGAGGAAAAGTCCCGAGAAGGCAAGTGTAAGCATTGCATAGAAATGACTTTTTAGCCGCAAAGTTAACAGCCCTAGAATCAAGCTCACAATGGATGTTAAAATAATCGTTACTAAAACAGCTAATAAAAGATACGGAATGGTTGGATCAAACCGCTTCATAAAAACGCCGATTGTGTAAGCGCCAATTCCAAAAAACATCGCATGACCGAAGGAAACAATTCCGGTAAAGCCAAGTAAAATATCATAGCTCATCGCAAAAATCGCAAATATAAACACTTGTGTCAGCAAAATTAACAATGTTCTAGATTCATAGACAAATGGGAAAATAAGGAGAAAGATTGCCGTTATTAAGTACACAAAATTCATTATGTTTCCAGCTGCTATTCTCATCTTCCTCACCCCCTTAATCCAAACAAGCCTTGTGGTCTAAAAATTAATACGATAGCCATTAATAGCATATTGACAGCTAAGGACAGTGAAGGGACGTAATACGCCATAAATGATCCGGATAAGCCTACTAATATAGCCGCCATGATCGAGCCCGGAAAACTGCCCATCCCTCCAATAACAACAACAATGAAAGCTAATATAGCAAACTCAAGGCCCATCTCTGCGTAGATGACACCTGAATAAGGACCAAGCATAACTCCTCCAAGAGCTGCCATTCCCGCGCCAACCATAAAAACAAACATAAACACTCTCTTAATGTTAATACCGAGCGATTGCACCATTTCTTTATCCATGACGCCAGCCCTTACAATCAATCCTATTTTTGTGTTTTTCAAAACATATTGAACAATTCCGAACACGAGCAAGCCGATGGCGATAATAAAAACTCGATATTTAATAATGATGACGTTTCCAAGCTCCCAGCTTCCAGCCAAATAAGGAGGTGGTGAAGCAGATAATTGATTTGGCCCCCACACAACCTTTAATAACTCGGACAAGACGAGCATGAGGCCAAGAGTAATTAAAATTTGCTGAATATGATTTCCGTAGACCGGCTTGATAATCCATCTTTCGGTAAGCAATCCGAGAATAAGTCCTGTCACAATCGCTCCTGCAATCGCAATGAGGAAACTGCCTGTTGTCGCATACAGCCAAGTCCCGCTATAGGCTCCCCATGCAAACAGCCCGCCATGAGCAAAGTTTAATACGTCCATGAGACCAAAAATTAATGTTAAACCAGCGGCAAGCAGAAATATTAGCATTCCGGTCGCTAATCCGTTTAATGACAGAGTGATTAAAACATCCATGCCTTTTTCTCCTTTCTTTACGCTATTCCCAAATACTTTCTCCTCATGTCTGCATCTTCTTTCAACTGGGCCATAGGTCCTTCGCTCACTGTCCGGCCATCGTCAATAATGTAGAATTGATCGCCAATTGAACTGGCCATTATAAAATTTTGTTCAACGAGGACAATGGTTGTCTGCTCCTTCATTTGCAGAATGGTTTCCATCACCTTTTCCACTACAATTGGTGCCAGACCTTTGCTTGGTTCGTCTATTAATAGCAAATCATTATCATTAATATAGGCTCTCGCAATAGACAGCATTTGTTTTTGCCCGCCGCTTAAAAGCCCTCCCTGCTTCTTCCAAAATTTCTTTAAATCGGGGAATAAGCCTAATATCCATTCAAGCCTTGCCTTCGTTTCATCATCTTCATTTTTCATTGCTACCTTCATATTTTCCTCAACGGTCAAGCCGGCAAAAATCCCTTGGTCCTCAGGGACGTATCCAATCCCTTTCTGTGCCACACTATATGTTGGCAAGCCTTCAATTCCTTCTCCTTTATAAAAAATCGACCCTTTTGAAGGAGGATTCAGCCCCATAATGGTTCTTAAGGTTGTAGTTTTTCCTGCCCCATTTCTTCCAAGCAGAACAGTTACTTCTCCTTTGCGCGCTTCAAATGTAACTCCCTGCAAAATATGATATTGTCCAATATGCGTCTCAATGTCATTAAGCTTTAATTGAACTGTCATCGTACAGACCTCCTAAATACGCCGACTGAACAGTCTCGTTTTTCATAATATCCTCTGGAGTTCCGTCTGCTAGTAATCTCCCATTGAATAGAACCATGACAGTGTCTGACAAATCCAGAATCATATCCATTTTGTGTTCAATTAAGATGATTGTTCGATCCTTCCCTTTCTTAACTTTTTTGATAACCTCCAAGATGGCAGGCACCTCTTCTACGGACATTCCAGCTGTCGGCTCGTCAAGGAGAAGTACCTCTGTATTTAAAGCTAATAACATCGCAATTTCCAGCTTTCTTTTTTCCCCATGAGCTAAGTTCCTGGCTAAAATCTCTTTTTTATTTTGGAGAAGAACGAGCTCCAGCCATTCTTCTGCCTTTTCCTCAAAAACTTTATATTTCCGGTAATGTGCAAGCATTTGAAAGCGTGTTCCCGCTTGGGATTGTACTGCTAGCCTGACATTCTCCAGAACAGTTAAATTAGGAAAAACATTTGTAATTTGAAAGGACCTTCCAATTCCAAGACGTGTTCTTTCTGTCGTAGACAGTTTAGTAATCTCTTTTTCTTTGAAGAAAATCTGCCCCTCCGTTGGCATTAGCTGGCCGCTTAATAAATTAAAGAATGTTGTTTTACCAGCTCCGTTGGGGCCAATAATAGACTTAAAGTGGTTTTCCGGAACTGATATACTTACACGGTCTACAGCTGTATGGCCGCCAAATGTAATGGATAAATCCTTCGTCTCTATAATTGATTTCACTCTTATTCACCACCCGGCTTTTTAATTAGTTATAGAAACAATGAACCTCGGCATTTGCCGAAGTTCATTGTTTCTGTGGGACCCCTAGCCCTTCATCATTCTTAGTTTCTAATTGGCGGCTCTGTTTCTTCAGGGCTTAGCTCGCGAATTAATACTGGGACCGGATAAGGGACTCCATCCTTCTTCTCCAGCTTAATTGCATATAGCGTTTGCAGTGCTTGATGATCATCCGGTCGGAATGTCATTTTTCCTTTCGGTGTTTCAAAGCTCATTCCTTCCATTGCCGCAATTAATGTTTCGGCATCAGCTTTTCCTTCTGTTTTCTTCAATGCCTCGACAATGGCCATAGCTGCACTCATTCCTCCTGGAGTAAATAAGTCAGGAACTTCACCATTGAAGCGTTTTTTATGCTCTTCTACTAGCCATTTGTTAATATCATTCGTTGGCAAATCATGATAATAAACGGTAAAGCCTTCCATGCCAATCAGCGGCTCCATTGTGGATAAAGCAGGAATATCTGGTGCCCCGGTCGAAATTTTAATTCCTTTTTCCTGAACCTTCATATCGGCGATTTGATTCCATGGGGAGTTTGCACCTGCCCAGACAACAAATAAATAATCTGGTTTAGCATCAATGATTTTTTGGATATTTGATGTGAAATCTGTTGCAGCTGGATCGGCATATTCTTCATGAATAATTTCTGCCCCTAGTTTAATCGCTGCTTCTTTAAACGCCTCTACTCCATCGCGGCCGAACGAATAATCTGGTGCGAGAGTGGCAATTTTCACACCATCTCCAGCAATCGCTGCCGCTCCTGCCACCGCATCTTGGGAGGAGTTACGAGCTGTCCTGAAAATATATTTATTAAATTCGGACCCCGTAATCGTATCTGCCACTGCTGGTTCAACAACCATTATCTTTTCATATTCCTCCGCAAGCGGGAGGACAGCAAGTGTATCTCCTGAGCTCGAAGACCCTACTAAGAAATCCACTCCATTTTCTTCGAGAAGCTTCGTTGCTTTTTGAACAGCTACTTCAGGCTTTGTTTCCGTATCCTCTATGAATACTTCAATCTTTCTTCCTGCTACTTCTCTCGTGCCATTCGTTGCGTAATCAAGACCTAGTTCGAATCCTTGTAATGTTTGCTTCCCATAGGACTCTAGTCCTCCTGTCTGAGAGGCCAGCACACCGATCTTGATCGGCTCACTGCTTTCCGTTTTTTCAGGCTCGCTTGTGTTACTGCTATTTGTGTTTGTGTTTGTGTTTGTGTTTTCATTTCCGTTTCCAGTCTTTTCTGTTGTTCCGCTGCAAGCGCTAGCGAATAGCATGACAAGCATGAGCATACAAATAAAACCCATTCTACGTGACATAGCCGTCATCTTCTTTCCCCCTTCTTCTTATCAAAATAAAAACCTAGCATTGAAGCCATCATAAATAATGAGGGTTACAAATGAGTTACAAAAGATGAAAGATACTAGAAAAGGCAGCCTTTATGGCTGCCTTACTGAGTGTAGTGTGTTTCCTGATTCTAGAATCATTTCATACATATGACGTGTTGGATCAAGCGGGGGAACGCCGAGCTCCTCCTCCAATATTTCACAGCATTTTTGATACCATTTAAGTGCGAAGGGGCGGTTGTTTTTTCGGTAATAGCAATACATTGTCAGTCGGTAGGCTTCCTCCCATGTGCGGTCCTTCTCCAGTATTTTGCTGCACCAATGTATAGCCTTGTCATATTCCTCACTTCTCACATAAAGCTGAGCCAGCTTTTCTGCTGCCCTAATAAAAAAGACGGACAATCTTTCCTTTTCATTCAGACACCAATCATCAAATCTGCGCTCTGGCAAATAGTCTCCCTTGTACATTTTCAGGCCCTTTTCCAGATAACTCATTGCCTTTTCTGTTGTCTTATCTTCTAATCCAGCTGTGATCCATTGTTCAAAAACCTGACTATCAACCTCTAGAACAGCATGAGGATTTAAACCGTATGCTGCTCCTTCCCTCATGATAAAAAAGGGTGTCCTTCTTGCTTTCCGGTTCGGTTCAAGGACGTTATTAAGAGCATTTAATGCTACTTTAAAGTCCCGTGCCGCGCTTTTTTCATCTTGATCCGTCCATAGAAGCTGATAAATTTGCTCCTTTGGAATCAATTTATGGGGATTAGTAATAAATAATTGCAGCAATTCTTTCGCCTTGCCCCGCTGCCAATCCTTCTCTTCCACTTCTTTCTCACCTAGCCATATTTGAAATCTGCCTAGAGTACTGACTCTTAGAGTATAACCAGGGTGAAAGTCAACCTTTGATAAATTCATCTCCTGCAGCAGCCTTGCTACCAATTGCGGCATGAATGTTTGTCTCTGTGCCTCAATAAGAATAGGAGCAAACATTTGCAAATCCCTTGGACCAAACATAGTCCTTTTATTAAAAATAAACTCATATTCTCCTGTTTGCACTTCTTTTAATAAAGTGGGAAGCAGCTCCAAAAGAGATGAGAGCTCATTTTGGCTAAAGGAGATATACGTTTGCCAATAAAGGCAGAGCATGCTTCCATATTGATCCCCACACTCATTAAAATGGCTGGATGCCTTTTGAAGATATTTGGATCCATAAGAGTAATGCTTGCTGTAAACAGCTGATATGCCCATCGCAAGCTGAATAAGAGCAGACAACCAAATATCTTTTACTTTTTCTGTTTCGACAAGGGCAGCTTCGCCTGCTGCTATTGCTCTTTCGAATTCCCCTCTGCTCCCATATAGTAAGCAAAGCCCCATAAGAGGCTCTGCCTTACCTCTCTCGATTCGCAGCCGGTTCATAATATCAAGGGCTGTTTCATAGCACTTCTCTGCTAAGCTTAGGTCATAATCATTAACAATTTGAATGGCATGACCCATTCTCATCCAGCCACAAGCCTCCACGAAAGGAGCTTTAATGCTTATTCCATGCTGAATCCCTTCCTGAGCGAGCAACTTTGCTTGATTTCCGTTTCCTGTAAGTCCCTCAATTAGAGAAAGAAGAATATCCGTTTCCCGATGAGATTGCGGCAAGGGTGTTTTTTCTGCGCCTTCTCTCTTCTTTTCATTCAATAATATATTCCTCGCTTGACTGAATCTTCCGGTCCGCAAATATAATCTCGCCTCTAGGCTATTATTAAATTGAGGTCCCTTCAGAATACCGGCCCTTTTGATCCATTTTTCAGCTTTCATATACTGTCCGGAGTTTAACAAGTTCTCCGCTAGAAGATGATAGAGCTTAGCCGTTTCATCCTTCGACTGAATATCATTCTTTTCTCTTATTTCTATTGCCTGAAAAAGAATCCTTTCTGCTTTATGAGGCTGAATCGTGTCCAGATAGATTTTTGCCTGTCCTTCAAGTGCCCGGCTTTTTTCCAGCAAATTGTTTTTTTTTTCAGCCATTTGCGCAGCTTTGATGTAACATGCTTCAGCTTCGTTGTATTTGGAGCAATACCGCAGAACCTCCCCTTGCAAAAACCATAGTGGGTAAAATATGTCCTTTTCTGTATCTGGAATAAACAGGAGCCGGTCATAAAGGTTTTCAAGCTTCCCATTCTCTAGCATCCTAAAGCCAACTTCATTTAATACGGAAGCAACTGCATCGCTATACTGGATTTTCTCATAATGCAGCAAGGCCTCCTCCCACTGTTTTCTTTGTTCAAAAAAACGAGCGGTTCGCTCATGCAAAGACCGAAAAGTTTCTGGATCCTTTTCCTTTAATTGATTCTCTAAAAACTCTTTAAATAATGCGTGATACTTAAATTGCTTTTCTCCAATGCGATAAATAAACAAATTCTTCTCGATAATTTGATGAAGGATGGAGGATGAACCCGTTATGCCTAATACAGAGTCACAGATCTCTTCACTTAGTTCATCGAATATACACGTCTGTTCTAAAAATTGCTGGATCATTGGCGGCTGTTTCGCAAAAACCTCCAAAGCCAAATATTGAAATAAATCTTGGAGTGATTGTGACGACTTTGAATGCAAGTTCGAAAAATCGCCGTTTTCCGGAATCTGCTGGGCAATCATCCCAATGGCTATGACCCATCCTTCTGTTAACGCATAAATTTGAGCTAACTCCCCTTCGTTAACATTTATATCATAATAGTCATTTAGCAGAAGCTCAGCCTCATCCATTGTCATGATAAGATCGTCTTTCGTGATTTCCAGCAGCTGATTACATACTTTCATTTTCGTCAGCTGTTTCCACATGGGACGGCTTCTGCTGGAAATAATAAAATGAATATTCGGAGGAATGTGATCCAGTAATTTTTCCATCCAACGATTGACTGTGTATGATTGTTCTATTTGATGAAAATCATCTAAAATGATAAATAATTCTTTTTCGATTGATAGCAGTTCATTAATAAATAGGGAGCTAAGCATATTGATTTCTTCTTCTCTAATATACCTATCCATATCCTTCATCATGAAAGCAAGGTTCTTGCCGAACTCTGGAAAAGAAAATTGGACCGAGGAAATTAAATAGGACAGAAAAGGAAGAATATCATCATCAGCCGGGGATATTGAATACCAGCTGCAGCCTTTTTTCTCATCTTTAACAAATAGAGCTAGTGCTGTACTTTTCCCGTAGCCCGCTCCTGAATGTATAATCGTCAAAGGATAACGTGAAATTGATTTCATTTTTTTCGTTAAGGCTGCTCTTCGAATGGATTCTATTTTCACATCTGGAACGAGAAGCTTCGTTCTTATAATGGGCATAGATTGGAACAAATTACTTCCCTCGCTTCCAAGAGTCTTAATTTTCTGATTACTCTTTCCAAAAAAATATTATTTATTTTAACTTCGCTATAAAGCATACATTTTCCTTCAAAAAAGGACTCGAGTTTTCGAGTCCAGCTAGAATATATGAACTTGCAGTTTAGAATGAAATATCCATTTCATCAATTGGCCAATATCTAAGGTTCACTTTTCCGACTACCTGATCAACAGATACAAATCCATAATGACGGCTATCCCAGCTTTTGGCACGATTATCTCCTAGAACAAAAATCTTTCCTTCCGGGACCGTCTCAGCACCAGCAGTTTCCATTAAATTGAAATCTCCAGTCAGCGTACTTCCAAATGCCTCTTTTCGAAACTTTTCGAGATATGGTTCATTTATCTTTTCCCCATTAATATAGAGCGCATCATTATTGTATTCAATCTTATCTCCCGGCAAACCAATAACCCTTTTCACAAAATCTTCTTCCTTGCTGTGGTGAAAGACAATAACATCAAAACGATGCAATTCCCCAATATGAGTCCCTATCTTGTTGACAATTAATTTATTGCCATTTTCAAGGGTAGGCATCATGGATTCACCTTCAACAATATAATTAGAAAAGAAAAAGGTTCGGATAAAAGCAAAAATAATTATTCCGATAGCGAATGCCTTTATCCACTCAATTCCTTCCTTTTTCATTCCCTCATTCATCTTTTTCTCCTCCCTTCTCAGCTTTTACTCTTGGAAATCCCTTTCCCTCTCCATCTTCATATTCATTTTTATTTCAATTCTTTTTCCAACATACCAAAGGATAAAGATAATAATGCCTACTATTGCTGACCTAATCGGCTGAGTGATCAGTGACTTAATATCATATCCAATAAAACTGATTGTAAATATCATCACGAGCTTTCCTGTTAAGACCGCAAGCATATATTGTGCGATGCTGATTTTTGATAGCCCTGCTACAATATTTACTACCGCAGAAGGTGTGAATGGAAAGCATAGAAGAATAAACAACGGACCAAAACCATGTCTTTCCACCCAGGCCATCAGCTTTTTCACTTGCGAATGCCTTTGAAGAACCCTCAGCACCCTGCGCTGTCCATACTTCCTTACTAGTATGAAAACTAACAACGCTCCTATTGTTGCTCCGATCCAGGATAATAGGAAGCCCAGCCATAAACCGAAAGCATTTGCATTTGCCATAACAAATATAAACAACGGAAGAAATGGCAAGAAGGCTTCGAGCAATGGCAATAAAATACCTGGAAGCGGGCCAAAGGAACGATATTTATCTATTAATTCCATTATATGTTCAAGTGTAAACCAGTCTTTAAGCCATTCTAACTCCATTTAATGTCTCCTTGTTACTTTCGAGCTGTTGTTGTGTGCAATCGTATTTATTTTTACCTCTTTCTATTTAATTGTACACCCATTTTTGGGAAAAAGAATATTATTTTGCCAAAAATTCGTGAATAGCCTGTTTATTTTTTTCAAGATCTATTGCTAGAACTGATCCAGAACCGCTCACTCTCTGATTGCTGTAAGAACCATCTACAGGAATTCGTAAAGTCCCAATATCCTGAATGTCTTTCGATATAAAATCCTTTCCAATATAAAGAATATCAGTTGCATCCATGTTTGTATTTACAAATGGCGTTATTACACCGACTAATTTAGGCAGCTTCGTGATGGTTTGAATACTTTTGAATTGTGAGCCAATTTCCTTAATAACTTTTTGCTGACGCTCTACCCTGCCGAAGTCACCAACCGCGTCATGGCGGAATCGGACATAGCCAAGTAAATGCTCGCCATCAAGCCGCTGTAACCCCGGTTGTAAAGTCACTCCGATATAAGCTGACATTGCTTTTTCTACCTCAATTTCCACACCTTTTGGAAAGGCCTCATCTATAAGATGGACGAAACCATTAAAGTCAACGATAGAGTAATATTTAATGTCTATATCAAAGTTTTCCTTAATTGTTTTTCTTAATAATTCCGGACCTCCCAAAGCCAATGCAGCATTAATCTTGTGTTTGCCGTACCCTGGAATATTCACATAAATATCTCTCATAATAGACATGACTTTATATGTGCCTTTATCCGGATGATATTGAGCAATCATAATGGTGTCTGCTCTCGACTTTTCATTTCCGCGTGCATCACTGCCTAGAAGAAGAATATTTGTGCCGCCATACTGATCCTTGTCTCCATTGAATTCAAATTCCTTCGTTTCTATATTTGCCTTCTTTAAGGATTGTGAAACCCCTTGTTTATATTGAAAATAGGAATAGCCAATAAGTCCGAAACATATTAGAAAAAGAATAAGGACAATGGATTTCCACTTCTTCTTTTTTTGTTTTTTCTGCTCATATCGATCTGATCTCATTTTACTAGTCCTTCCTTCTCATTTAGGAAATTTACTTTCAAACATATAAGACTGATTCCATAGTTAAAAAGTTTCTTATTATATGCTGGTATTTATTGTATTACGTTATTCTTAAAAAATAAAAACCACAAACCTGCTATTCAGGCTTGCGGCTTTGAATCTAATATCCTATAAATAGTCTTTAAACCATCCGATAATATAGTTTAAACGGCTAATTCTTAAGTTAGGTTTACCGCTTCTGGAAAGCTCATGATTGGCTTCCGGAAAGCGAATAAACTTTGTTGTTTTTTTGCGGTCCTTTAATGCAATAAATAATTGTTCGGCCTGTTCGATTGGGCATCTGAAATCCTTCTCGCTATGAAGGATAAGCAGCGGTGTTTCAATATTGTCGACATAGGCTAACGGAGAATGCTTCCACAATGTCGTCACATCATGAAGACCGCATTTGATTTGCCAATCAGTGAAATAATAGCCAATATCACTGACACCGTAGAAGCTAATCCAGTTCGAAATCGAACGCTGGGTTACTGCTGCTTTAAAACGGTTTGTATGCCCAACAATCCAGTTAGTCATAAATCCTCCGTAGCTTCCTCCTGTGACCCCTAAACGATCACTGTCGATAAAATTAAAGGCGGCTAGTGCATGATCGACCGCATCCATAATATCTTCATAATCTTTCCCGCCATAATCCCCTCTGACTGCGTCAACGAAAGCTTGTCCATAGCCGTGGCTTCCGCGAGGATTAATAAAAAGAACGGCAAATCCTTGAGCCGCAAGACACTGAAATTCATGGAAATAGGTATTGGCATACATCGCATGAGGTCCGCCATGAACTTCGAGAATAAGCGGGTATTTCTCTCCTTCCTTAAAGTTCACCGGCTTCATCATCCAGCCATGTAAATTCCAGTTATCCGAAGATTGAAACTCGAACGGCTCTGCTTCTGCAAGTTCAATGTCTTGAAGGAATTCCTCATTCACATTTGTCAGCTGCTTCAACTCACCTGTTGACACATTAAGGAGGTGGAGATTTCCTGGTGTTGCAGGCTTACTAATGGCAACAACCGCCAGATCAATTGTCCCGCCGGTTGTAAGTCCGTATACATGCTGGCGATCCAATAGTGCTGGATAAAGTTCTCCATCTATCGTTCCATAATAAACAGCTGTATTGCCATGGTCTGTTGCTAGGAAATAGAAGCTGTGATTATCCTCCCCCCACAAAATTCCCGGGGTAACAGTACCTTGTTGGAAATCACCAATTGCATAATCGCCAACTAATAAATCTGAATCAGCGATCAGGCAATGAAGCTTCTCCGTTTCTGTTTCGTAAATCCAGACCTTTGAAAGCGTAGCATTTTTGAATTCTCTTTCGTGCCCAAACATACCAACAAACTTTCCATTAGGCGACCATGTAACATGGCCGAAGCTTCCGGTTCCACTTGTGATTCTCTGGAGCTTCTTTGTTTCAATATCAATAAACAAAACATCATTTATAAAGGATGTGTCCTTATCCTCACTTAAATCTGCCGTGATCGCTAGTTTTTTTCCACATGGAGACCAGCTATGCAGCTGAAAATCATTGTCTTCAAATGTAAGCAGCTCGATCTTTCCATTTTCCACTTCAACTAAAGCAATATGAGTATATTTACCGTCCCAAAATCCAGAGGCATCTGATTTGTATTTCATTTTTTCAACTTCAAGCGGAACAGGGGGCTGGTCTTCCTTCTTTTCTTTCTTTTCAGCTGAATTGACCGATTCATCTTTTTTGAGTGCTGCATTAAAGGCAATTCTAGTGCCATCAGGTGACCATACCGGATTCGATGCTCCATTTGGACATTTCGTAAGCTGGCGGGCCTCCCCTCCTTTAGCATCCATGACATAAATTTGTCCTTTTCCGCTCCGATCCGAAACAAAAGCAATTTTCGTTCCATCCGGAGACCAGCGTGGGGAAGAATTTCTGTTTTCCCCAAATGTCCATTGAACAGGCTTATTCTTTTCTTTCGTGTTTATGTAAAACAAATTGGAGCAATATTTATTTTCCTTCTCAAGCATTTGTGTTTCTACAAATAAACAATCCTCCCCATTTGCTGCAAGCTGAGGATCTGATACTGATTTGAGCTTATACAGATCCCCTGGAGTAATCGTTCTTTTTTCCTTCATTACTTTCCCTCCTATGACGAAAGCACCATATGCGCTGGGCTCTGGAGCTAGCCATTTATTTAGCTCCTTTTTATTTCGACACTAGAAATATTTTTCCTTCTTTTTTTATTTTGATGATATGGCCGATTTTTTACTTTTTGGGAAATGCTGAGTATAGATATTCGACAAATTAAGGCACTTGCAAATTATGATCTTTAAATATAAAATGGATATAGAACAAGTGTTCCTGTTTGTGTGAATCTTATTTTTTTGTATTGCTAAGGGAGGAATGCATAATGACAAGAATTCCTGAGGAGGATCGAAATATTATTGAGCAGGCTATTTATTTGCCGATGGTGCTAACGGTTTTAAATCGGGATCTTACTGTTATTAATAAGAGCCCTTTTAAGCTTAAACAGCCATATCTAAATTTAATTGAAGAGACCATGAAGGTTATTCAAAAGGAATTGAAGGAAGTCAAACAATACATGTATAGAAATAAGCTGAAGGTTGAACAGCTGAAGCGGGATGAAGCGTTTACGATGTTCTTATTTCTATATAAGGGCTATGAAGAACAGCATAATTATTTTAATCCCCGTATTCGCAATAAAGTTCAAGAGTTATTGGAATTTTATTTATATCAGCGTCACATGCACGAATTACAAAGTGAAAAAAAAGTGGGGTACTCATAGGGAATATCCCTAAGACCACCCTCACTAATTATTTGTATTCCTTTTCTTCTGTACTATACTTGCCAGTATGCTCGGAAGCATTTAGATTTCTTCTTCCGCTAATGAAATACCAGTCCTTTCGCTCTAAATTTTCGATCCTTCTGCTTAGAGTAGTTTTCAACAAAGCTGTTCGCAATATTTGATTATTTATTGAGTTATAGGAGACCGGTAATGTTACAGTTCTTTTATTGTTAAATAAAATTTGTGTTTTCGCTATGTCTTCACGGCGGTGTAAATGGACATGCTCTTGTGATATCCATATGCATTGAGAGTTACTCGGAGATGTCGTTGGAAAAAAATAAATGGAGTTTGTGGAGTCTACTGTGATAGGTGCTTTGTGGGTAATTCCTGTTAGTTGTTTAGTCGCCTCTTTCCTCCCCTCATAGCTGCTCCCGAAGGAAATACACCCTTTCTTTATGATATCAATAGGTTTAAATGGTGAAATATACTCATCCTCCAGCTCCCAAATTTGTGAGTAAATTCTGCTGCCATATGTTAAAGGCATAATAATCATTGTGTCACGATTAATTTCATATTCTTCAATTAAAGGGGGAGTTATTGTTTTTACCATAACCTCATCTCCTCAAAAGTGATATTCCATCAACCATACCAGATTATTACCAAATAAACTCGCTTTCTTCAAAAAGTTCGCAAATTGTTCATAACTTTCATATTCGAAAATATTTTTAGAAAATTTTTATAAATTAAGTTAATAAAAAGGAGGAACCCCATATAATAGTAAAAAGCGTTGAGGTGATTTTCATGAATGAAAAATCATACACAGAGCTGATGAAAAAAAACGCCATGAAAAGGAAGAAGTTAAAGGAATCCTATGTTTTAGAACTTTATATCGACATGCTTCTATCAGAGGTGCTGCTGACTAAGGAAAAAAAGAAGCTCATGGAAGAAATTGACCATTCCCTTGACGAAGGCAATAAACCAGCATTTATTCATTTATCAAAGAAGTATATTGAGCTAACAAAGCGATTTGGCACATAATCCTAGAATCTCCCGAAATTCCGGGAGATTTATTTATTTTGCTTCAAAAAAACATGAGCAGACAATTTGCCTGCTCACGTTATTTGGATCGCATTTTTATTTCATATTCTTCAAGTGAAGATATTCGTTCCAGCATAGTGGGATGACCATAACGGAATATTTTTACTAACAGCGGAGGGTTCACCTGACTTTTTCCAGCACGGGTTAATTCCTGAAAGGTTGAGATTGCCTCATCTGTATCCTTTGTCAGCTCAATTGCATATTGATCTGCTCGTGATTCTTGATAGCGAGATACAAAATTTGAAAGCGGGCTTGAAATAAACATTAGCATGGAAAGAATCATTAGAAAGAGCGGCAATGAACGAATATCATTGACTGCCGGAATTTTCAACGCTCTCCCCCATCTGCTAATCACATACTCCATCAATCTTGCCACGATATATAATCCGAATAAAGAAAAGAGCAAATACCCGGCTATTCCGAAATAAATATGCTTTTCAACATAATGCCCCATTTCATGTGCCATAATAAATAGAATTTGTCCTTCAGTTAACCGATTCAAAGTCGTATCCCAAAGAACAATTCTTGAGTTTGTCCCAATTCCATTCACATACGCATTAAGTGCATTCGTTTTTTCAGACATATTAACTTCAAAAACATGCTCGGCAGGTATTTGAGCTTGATCAGCCAATTCTAGAATTTTCGCTTCCAGCTCTTTATTTTTTAACGGATAAAAGTCATTATAAAGCGGGTCAATCACAACAGGCTGCAAAAACATCATAAATAATGTAAATGGTATCGAGAGCAGCCATGCATAGAGCCACCATCTTTTTCGGCTTTTATTAATCAGCCAATATAGAACAGAGACAATAATAATCATCGTCCCATAATTGATCCAAAAGTCAATAAGCTCATCCTTCATCCAACCGCCAAAGGATTGCGTAGAAATATTATAGCTTTTAGAGAAAGAATAACTAATATAACTTAGCGGCATTGTTGCGATAAATGCAAAAAACGATAGCCAAATTAAATAAATGGCATTTTGAAAGAACTTTATTTTTGCACTCTGTTCAGACCACTTTTTAAAAGCCTTAGAGAAACCAAGCAGCAATATAAAAAGATAAAATAACCACTCAAATGGTGTAGACAAGAAAAATAATAAATTCCTTATCTTAGAGTATTCCTCGCTAAGCATGAGCTCTCTTCCATTTAGAAAGGTAGCTGGATCTGCCCTCGTTCCCTGATACTCGAAGGTCAAGCTTGTATCGGCAAAATAGAATAAATACCAATAAAAGAAAAGTCCGTATAGGCAATAGGATAAAACCCCATAAAACCCAATTTTTCTTGCCATCTCTCTCCCCCCTTTTGTACAACCCCTCAATGTAAGTTTAGTATAAAAATCAATATTTAGAACAAATTCTTAAGACAAGCCTTTGTATAGCATGTACAATTTCCATAAGAAAAAAACGAAAAAACCGATTCTATCTTGAACCGGCTTCCGAATCTCACATTAAAAATGAATAGATTGATAAAACAACAATCGAACTTAAAACAACCAAAATAACATTTGCCCCAAGATATGCGACAAAAAAGGCTGCTGCTGCTCCCAATACCCCAAACCATAGATTTTCATTAATAAAGAAAACGCCCGGAAAAACAAGTGCTCCTAGAGTAGCGGCAGGAACATTTTTTAGAACACCTTGTAGAAACACTGGCAATTCCTTCCCTTTAAAGAGTAAAAACGGCAGCATTCTAGGGATATAAGTAACAACCCCCATACCGATGATCATCCAAACGATATGACTACTCATTCGCTTTCCCCCTCTGCTTATTCTTTACTCCTTCGATCAGCTCAATGATAATTGCAGATAGAAGTGTTGCAGCTACAATTGCCCAGCCAGTTGAAAGCGCGTTTGTTATGGAGAATATTGTATTAAAGCAGGCAGCTAAAGCCGCTAGAAACACTACTTTCACACTTTTCTTCATCGACGGTACTAATAATCCGATAAACATCGCATATAGAGCAATCGTCATGCTTTCCTGCAGTGTCTGAGGAAGGCTCGCCCCGAGTAAAAAGCCAAATCCAGTGCCGGCAACCCAACTCAAATAACCGATTAAATTGAGGCCAAACATATAGCCTGTAGTGACTGTTCCTTCCTTCATAGCCGCTACAGAAAAGGATTCATCCGTAATCCCAAACGAGTAAATAGCTTTGTTGACAAGATAATCATCATCACATTTTTCATTTAAGGCTGATGACATTAAAAAATGTCTAATATTTACAATGAATGTCGTTAGAATGATTTCAAATATTCCTGTACCGAGCGAAAGCAAGCTAAGGGATATATATTGGGAAGCGCCTGCAAATACGACTAAACTCATCAGAAGCGATTCACCAAATGTTAGGCCAGTTGTTTTTGCCAGCAGTCCGAAGGTTAATGCAACTGGGATGTATCCAATTGCAATGCTAATTCCTGATTGAAATCCTTTCCTTAACTCTGACTGTGTTTTGTTTAATGCAAGTTCAGCCATTAGCTGCACCACCTTATTTGAAGAAATCTGAAAGACATACGCTTAAAAATACACTATAATAGACATAATATATGCTATAGCATCCAATTAATATAATATATTATACATACGAACGTTATAGTATACAATAGATTTGGAGGACAAAATGGAAAATATCCAAAAAAATATCGGAGAAAACCTAAGAAATATTCGTAAAAAAAGAGGGCTAAGCCTCGATGTTACTTCAGAATTAACAGGGGTAAGCAAGGCTATGCTCGGTCAAATCGAACGTGGAGAATCTAATCCAACCGTTACAACATTATGGAAAATTGCCAGCGGACTTCAAGTCTCCTTCTCCTCCCTGATTAAAGACGAGCCATCAGATTTATTATTCGTAGACTATAAAGCCATTTCCCCCATCGTAGAGAGCAATGGAGAATATCGAGTGTACCCCATTTTCCCATTTGATCCTAGGAAGAAATTCGAAATCTTTATTGTAGAAATGGATCCTGGCTGCCAGCATCTTTCAGAGAAGCATAATGATGGTGTAGAAGAGTATATCACTGTTCTCAAAGGTGAACTTGAAATTCAAATTGGTGAGCATAGCAGACGAGTATCTCCTGGAAATTCCATTAGATTCTTAGCCAATAAAAACCATACTTATAAAAATATTGGTACAGATTTAGTTGAATACCAAGCTGTCATGTATTATTTATAACTTATATTTAAAGGCATATCACTCGAGGTGATATGCCCATTTTAATTTATCTATTAGATTAGTACAGCTCGATCACTGCTCATTTTCTCCCCACGGATGCGCTGGAATTCTTCTAAAAGCTTATCAACCGTTAATTTCTGTTTTTGCTCTTCCGTTGTTTCGAAAATAATTTGTCCTTTGTCCATCATAATAAGCCTGTTTCCTAGATCTAATGCTTGCTGCATATTATGAGTGACCATCAAAGTTGTCAGTTTATACGTTTCGACAATTTCCTTTGTCAAATTGGTGATGAGCTCTGCACGAGCAGGATCAAGTGCCGCAGTATGCTCATCAAGCAAGAGGATTTTCGGTTCGGTGAAAGTCGCCATTAACAGTGACAATGCCTGCCTCTCTCCTCCCGACAATAGACCAACCTTTGCCTGAAGACGATTCTCTAAACCAAGATGCAGAGTTTCAAGCTTTTCCTTAAAAAACTCGCGGCGTGCTTTTGTAACTCCTCTTTTCAAACCGCGAGTGGCAATTCTTGAATACGCAATAGCAAGATTCTCTTCAATCGTCATGGCAGGTGCAGTCCCCGCCATCGGATCCTGAAAGACGCGTCCAATGAGCCTTGAACGCTTGAACTCCTTCACAGTAGTCACATCTTTACTGTCAATAACTACGCTGCCTACATCTGGAATTAATTTACCTGAGATAAGATTCATCAATGTTGATTTTCCAGCCCCATTGCTGCCGATTACGGTCATAAAATCACCAGGTTTTAAATGCAGGTTCATATGCTGTAAAGCAATTTTCTCATCAGGTGTACCTTCATTGAAAACTTTATGAATTTGATTTAATTGCAGCAAGTTGCTCACCACTCTCATTCGCTTTTTGAAAAATTTCAGTCCTTTTCCGCTTTTTCCGCTGTTTTTCACGCTGCTTATCAATGATTTTAGGAAGAATAAGGGCACAAACAACTATAAAGGCCGTAATGAGCTTCATATCACCTGTCTCGAGAAATTCAACCCTTAGCGCTAATGTGACAATGATTCTGTACAAAATAGCACCGCCAATAACAGCAAATGTTGCTCTCACAATTGTCTTTGCACCAAAAATGGCTTCCCCAATAATAACGGATGCTAAACCAATGATAATCATCCCGATTCCCATTCCAACATCACTAAACCCATTGTACTGGGCAACAAGCGCACCTGATAATGCCACTAGCCCATTTGAAATACCAAGTCCTACAATTTTTAATAAATCTGTATCCGCTGAAAAACTGCGAATCATCGTTTCATTATTTCCTGTTGCACGGATCGCTAAGCCGAAATCTGTTTTTAGGAATAAATCTATCAATACCTTTACAACAAAAGCCAATATGATCATAAGGAAGAGAATTCCCCATGTTTTTGGAACGAAGCCCGTGGCTGAAAAGATAGCCTGAATTCCATTATCCAGCCCAAGCCCTTGCCAAAATGCTGTTAATTTTGTGATCACTGTTTCTTCTGATAGAAGCGGGACATTTGACTTGCCCATTATTCTCAAGTTTATGGAGTACAAGGCAATCATCATCAGAATCCCTGATAGAAGAGGATTAATTTTCCCCTTCGTATGAAGTAATCCAGTGATACAGCCGGCTGCAAATCCGCAAATGAGAGCTATAAGCGTTGCCAGGAATGGATTCGTCCCTCCAACTATAAGGACTGCAGCCACCGCGGCACCTGTCACGAAGCTCCCATCCACTGTTAGATCAGGAAAATCTAGTATTCTGAATGATAAATAGACTCCCAATGCCATTAATGCGTAGATTGCACCTGCTTCTATTGAACCAAAGATGGCTGTTGGCATATTAATCTTCCTTTCTACTACTGAAAAGCCTAGTTTTTATAATTAACGTATATTATTCGCCTTCGAAGAACTCACCAATTTTTTCCCACTCTTGCTTTACTTCAACACCTTGTGCTTCAGCTGCCTTTTTGTTAATCACAAGCTTTAAGCTGCTTGGCAATTCAACTGGAAGCTCAGATGGCTTTTTATTGCCCTTTAAAATTTCTGCTGCCATTTTACCAGTTTGGTAGCCTAGGTCATAATAATTAAATCCGCTTGCTGCAACGGCACCGCGTTTCATAGAGTCAAGCTCCCCTACAAACAAAGGAACTTTCTTTTCGTTTGCTACAGAAATAACTGATTCTAAAGCTGAAACAACTGTATTATCTGTTGGAACATAAATCGCATCTACTCGTCCAATTAAGGATTCAGCAGCCTGCTTTACTTCAGCTGAAGTTGAAACCGTTGCTTCTACCACTTTAGCGCCATTCTTCTCAGCAAGCTCTTTTACAGCATTAGCTTGCACTTCAGAGTTTTGTTCCCCTGAGTTGAAGATAACCCCAATATTTTTGGCGCCAATTTCCTCTGTCATGAATTGAATCGTTTTGGCTGTACCATCTGGGTGATTGTCAGTAGTACCTGTAATATTGTCGCCTGGTTTATCTAACGCTTCTACTAAGCCAGCTCCAACTGGGTCAGTAACAGAAGTGAAAAGAATCGGAATGTCCTTCGTAGCATTTAAAGCACTAACCGCACTTGGTGTTGCGTTCGCAAAAATTAAATCAACTTTATCGCCCACAAAGTTGTTAGCAATTGTCAATGTATTATTCATGTCTGCTTGAGCATTTTGATTAAGGAATTCAGCATTGTCCCCTTCTTTAAACCCTTCATCCTCTAATGCCTTCTTAAATCCTTCTGTTGCCGCATCAAGGGAAGGGTGCTCTGCAAATTGGGTAATGCCAATCTTATAAGTTTTTTCGGCTTCTGTACTAGTGCCTTTCCCTTCATCAGTTGCTTTATCGGTTCCGCATCCGCTTAGCAATGCAACGCCTACTAAACTAGCTGCAGCCATTAATTTCATTTTATTAAACATTATTTGTTCCTCCTTAGAATAACTTTGCGCTTTTGCGCTTTTGTGCTTTTATTCACTAAATTATACTGCCAAAAAGAGTGATAATTCAAGTCTTTTTTATTATTTCAAAAAATTAAATGAAAACAGAATATAAGGTTGCTAGTATCTGGTAAAAGTAAAACACAGCACTGCGGCTGTGTCTCTTATTTGCCTTTGAAATTTGGTTTTCTTTTTTCCGCAAAGGCTGCAAGTGCCTCGACTCGATCCTCTGATGGAATAATAATCTCATAGGCTTTCCTTTCAATTTGCAATCCGGTCTGTAAATCAACATTCATCCCTTGTTTAATAGCAAATTTGGCCTGTTGGAGAGCAAGAGGACCATTGGCTAGCATTTGATTTGCCAATTCAAAACAGGCATTTAGAAGACGATCTCTATCGACCACTTTATTCAATAAGCCATACTCCAATGCTTCGTCTGAGCTCAAACGTTTGGCTGTCAAAATTAATTCCATCGCGTTTGCCTGGCCAATTAGCCTTGGTAATCTTTGTGTACCGCCAGCACCTGGAATGATTGCTAAACTAGTTTCAGTCAGGCCCATTGATGTTCCTGAAACGGCAATTCTAAAATCACATGACAGTGCAAGTTCCATTCCCCCGCCGAAGGCAAATCCATTTATGGCTGCAATGGTTGGCTGAGGCAGCTCGTCAATTAGTGAAAAGACTTCACCGATTTTATAAATATTGCGGCGAACCTCCACATCAGACAATGTCTTTCGTTCCTTTAAATCGGCCCCTACGCTAAAAGCCTTCTCTCCTGAACCAGTAAATATAACTACTCGGACATCTGGATTTATCCGAATGGACTCAACTGCCTTTTGAAGCTCCATTAACGTATCATAATTAAAAGCATTCAATGCCTCTGAACGATTAATTGTCACAACGGCAATATGCTCCTTCATCTCTACCATAATTGAGTTCATATGACTCCCCCTCGTATAAAATGACTATATGTTCAATTCGATAAATATTGTGAAAACCCTTTCGTAAACCAATAAAAAGAGCGTTTCTGTCAAGAAACGCTCACACCAATCTAGTAAATTAAGTTTAAAAAATCCTCTTTCGTAATATTACCAAAGTAATATTTCACGTCTATATCCTCGATTGCCAGTTCAATGGCGGATCTTTCATAGCGCAATCCAGTTAGCCTTTCTTCTAGATCGGCTACATCACCCACCCCGAAAAAGTCGCCAAATATTTTACACTGCTGAATCATTCCGCCCTCAACCTCTAGACGGATATCGATTTGTCCAACTGGGAACCGGTGGGAATGCTGCAAATTGAATTTAGGAGATTTTCCATAATTCCAATCCCAATTCTGATATCTCTCCTTAGATAGCTGGTGAATTTTCTCCCAATCTTCATCGGTAAGCTTGTACTCTTCGATTTCTTCTCCGCCAAAAATATTTTGAAGCAGAAGCAATCGAAATTCTTCAATCGTCAATTTCTCCGATAAAAACTCGGAAATATTTGCTACACGGCTGCGAATGGATTTAATTCCTTTCGACTCAATCTTATCTTTTTTCACCTTTAATGCGGAGACAACGCTATCAATTCCGGAATTAAACAGAAGGGTTCCGTGGCTGAACATTTTTCCTTTCGTTGAAAATTGGGCATTCCCGGAAATTTTTCTGCCTTCTGCAGTCAAATCATTGCGTCCGCTCAATTCAGCATTTACCCCTAGTTTTTGAAGGGCATGAACAACAGGCTCAGTGAATTTACGGAAATTATGAAAGCTTTCCCCATCATCCTTTGTTATAAAGCTGAAGTTTAAATTCCCAAGGTCATGGTATACAGCACCACCACCAGATAAGCGGCGAACAACATGAATACCATTGCCTTCAACGTATTCCGTATTAATTTCTTCTATTGTATTTTGGTTTTTCCCAATAATGATAGATGGCTCATTTATGTAAAACAGCAAATAGGTTTCATTAATATCTAAGTTTTTTAGTGCATATTCCTCTATAGCAAGATTAATTCTTGGATCTGTTATTCCTTTATTATCGATAAATAACATTTAAATTCCACTCCTTTATAGCGATAACGACCATTTAAAGGAAGCTAGTGAAATTGGACCATTATATCGTGTCCCCGCTTCTTCCTTTAATTGTTCCAGGTTTCCGTAATGAGGCAAATGAGTAAGAAGGAGTTGCTTGACATGGGCATCATTAGCTAAACTCCCTGCATCAAGGCTCGTCATATGCCCAGCGTTCTTTCCATTCTGATTGCCATAGAAATTACATTCACACACTAGTAAATCAGCCCCTTTTGTAAAGGGTATAAATTCATCCTTAAATGATGTATCAGCTGTATAAACGATAGATTTCCCGCCAGCTTCAAATCTCATTGCGTAACAAGGAACAGGATGGTCTGTCTGTAAAAATTGTACCCTAAAAGGCCCAATTGTTAAAGCCTCGGCAGGGTCATACGCCATTCCTTTTGTAATATTCTTATAGGTTAACTTTGAAAATTCTATTTCATCCTCTGAATGTCCGTAAATAGGAAGACATTCCATTTTCTTACCTAAGAAGCCTTGAATCAGTCTTGCATGCTGCAATACACCAATATCTGCTGTATGATCGGGATGATAATGAGATAGAATAACTCCATTTAGTTCCTCAGGCTGTAAAACACGTTGCATCTGTGATAGAACAGCACTGCCGCAATCAATCAGCAACCGAAATCCATCGTGCTCCAGTAAATACCCTGAGCTTGCCTCTCCTGCTTTCGGATAACCGCCCCAATGTCCAATGACTGTAAAATTCATATAAAAACCTCCTCTATTGCCAATATTATACCCTAATGTGGGAAGATTACGGATTTTGGAATGAGCCGGGAAGCAACCTATAGCCAAAGAACTAATTTTTATTTTTTTATTTTTGTATTGAAACAGGTATTGACACCCCACGTCTGTTATAATACAATAAAATCAAATAATCTTACTAATCGAAAAACTTAGGAGGCATTCAAAATGATTCAAAACATTCTCGAATTTTTTAGAAATTTACCGGCTAAGCAATGTGTTGAGTGTGGGAAGTCAATTAATGAGCAGCATGAATGCTATGGGAATAAATGTGATCATTGCCTAGGTGTTAAGGATATTTAATCATTCAATTGACATAGGAAAACCAGCCGTTTTAAAAACGACTGGTTTCTTTTTATTCCGCAATAGCTGCAAAACGCTTCTTATGCATAGTTGTAAAATATCCAATGGTTCCAGCGATAAAGATCACTATAAAGATTCCTAATATCGCAACATTATGCCACATAAAGCTAAAGTCTCCACTTGAAATAACTGCTTTATACCCAAATACGGTATAAGTCATTGGCAGTATCGCATTGAATGGCTGTAATAGATTTGGAATTAACTCAAGAGGAAATGTTCCAGCACTTGTTGTTAATTGCAAAATTAGAATGATAATCGCGATAAATCGTCCTGGATCTGCAAATACGGTAACAAAGAATTGGACTAGCGTAATAAACGTTAAGCTTGAAATGATCGAAAATAGGATAAATAAAGGAACACTTTGAACCTCAATTTTTAGCCCTGCAAGAATAATCAGTGTAGCAAGTAAAGCCTGTAAAATTCCAGCTCCCATTAAAATAAGAAACTTGCTTGTAAACCAGCTTAATCCGTTACTCGGTACTCCTGCAGGTTCTCGCATTGGAAACACAATCGATAATAATAGCGCTCCAACGAATAGACCTAATGATAAGAAATATGGGGTAAAGCCTGTTCCATAGTTAGGAACTTTATTAATTTTTTCATTATCTACCTTCACTGGCCCAGCCAACATATTATACGTTTTATCATTGGCATGTACCGATGATGCTTGATCTGCGCCAGCTGCAAGTTTATCCGCTAATTCCTTTGAACCCTCATATAAGGAGGTATTTCCGTCAGCAAGTTTTCCAGCACCGTCCTTCAGCTTCCCGGTTCCATCCTGAATTGCCTTTGAACCATCCTGTAATTGGCCAAGTCCACCTGCTAATACTGTAGAACCGTTTGCTAATTGATCAGCGCCTGCTTTCGCATCGGCAAATTTTTGTCCAAAGGTATCCATGCCTGCTTGAAAGTCATTTTGCCCATGCAAAATCTTATTGACCCCAACATTAAGCTGTTGACTTCCTTGTGCCAGCTGGCTAACTCCTTGCTGCACCTGTTTCTGTCCTTCATTTAAAGCACTAATTTTATTAGCAAGCTCTGAACCGCCATTTGCCATTTGTCCAGCAGCTCCTGCAAGTTCAGCTGTTCCACTTTTTAACTGATTTAAAGCACCTTCCAATTGCAATCTCTGTGGTGAATTTTCCGGTAACTGTCCGATTAGCACTTGTAGATTCTTTTGTAATTCTGCTATGCCGCCGCTTACCTTTTCCGCTTCGGATTGCCATTGCTGAAGGGAGGCTGATAATTTATTTGCCCCTGCACCAATCTGCTCTGTTCCCAAAACAATAGTCGGGAGCTTTTCATTCAGTTTATTTAATCCTTCATTTGCTTGAGAAATTCCTGCAGCCATCTGTTCATTGCCTGCCTTTAACTGATTAGACGCAGACTTTAGCTGGTTATGTCCTTCCTGTAATTGACCAAGTCCATCAGCAAGGGCTTTTGAGCCTGATACTAATTCTTTTGAGCCATTATTTATTTTTCCAACACCATTATTAAATTCAATCGATTTTTCAGCTAATATTGAAAGATTATCATAAATTTGGGAAGCCCCATCCTTCAGTTCAGCTGCGCCATCATTAATATTTGTAGCACCTTCACTTGCCTTTTCCATTCCATCCGCAAGATCACTAACTTTATCAAACATCGTTTCCGCATATGTTTCAGTAATTTTCTCAGAAAGTGAGATTTTGATTTTTTCAACGGCTGTACCACCGATTTGTGAAAATAAGAAATTATAGCTTTCATTTGGTACATAATGCAGCTTTAACTTTTCAGGATTTTCATTAAGAAGTGTTGTAGCATTTTCCGAGAAATCCTTTGGAATTTCAATTAGCATATAATATTTTTGATTTTTCAGGTCCTTATAAGCGTCCTCTTTTTCTACAAAATGGTAGTCAAAATCCTTGCTTTCTTTTAATTTATCAACAAGCTCTTTCCCAAGCTGCAAGCCTTTTCCATCAAATTCTGCTCCTTTATCTTCATTAACAACCGCGACTGGCAAATCTGCTAATTTAGCATAAGGATCCAAAAACGCCCACAAAAACATTCCGCTATATAATACAGGAATAAAAAGCACAGCAATGATCGGAATGAGAACCTTTTTATTTCGCACAATGCTAGATAATTCCTTTTTAAATAAATTACCCTTCAATTTCGTTGCCTCCTTAAATAAGTGACTATTTCATTCAAACGGTCAATTCCTTGCAAAAAATGAGGATTATCTATTTGATAATCCATCAAAAATATACTGTTCAAAAATTCTCGCAATATCTTCTTTCTCTAGTGGCTGATGACGTTTCTCCCAATCAAAGATCAAGGAAACATACAGCTTTAGCATAATAAATGCAGTCAGTTCCGGATCACACGGTCGAATTTCTTCCTTTTCAATCGCATGTAAGATTTTCCCCTTTAAATAAGTAATGATCTCCTCTTCTAATTTTGTCATTACCTCTATGACTGCTGGGGTGCCCATTTCCTTTCCCTCTTGAAAAAGCTTAATAGTGAGCTGATGCTTCAGTCGAAACTCTAATAGTTTGTATAGGCCACGGTGAACATTTTCATGAAAAGAAAGCGATGGGTCAATTGCTTCATCGGCAGCATGCTTCATTTCATTAATAAGGGAATTAATGATTTCGTCAAAAAGCTCTTCCTTATTTTTAAAAAATGTATAGATGGTCCCTTTTCCAACATTAGCTATTTTTGCGACCTGATCCATCGTTGTTGCCTTATAGCCAAATAGGGAAAAGGATTTGGTAGCCGCTTCAATAATTAGCTGCTTGCGATCCATGGCCAAAACAACACCTCTTTTCATAGTCAGTGACCAATTGAACGTTTTGGTCATTTTACACTTATTAAAATAACATGACTAAAATCATAAAGCAAGAAAAAAAACTGTCACAAGACAGCTTTTTTTTCATCCATATTTATAAATGATAAGACCTTTTCAACAGTTGCTTCACCTTGGTCAATACAGTCAGGCATTCCTAAGCCTTCAAATGAGCTTCCTGCCAGAAACACACCTGGTAGCTCAGAAGCTAAATGCGTTTTGACCTTTTCAATTCGTTCTTTATGCCCGACCGTGTATTGCGGCATGGAATCTTTCCATCTCGAAATAACAGCAAAATCAGGATCCATCGTAATATTCATTGTTCGATTAAGCTCTTTTAACACAATCTTAATCAATTCATCATCCGGAAGCTCCACAACTTCCTCATCACCAGGCCTGCCTACATAGCAGCGAATAAGCACTTTTCCGGCAGGTGTAGTATGCGGCCATTTTTTGTGTGTCCATGTACAGGCAGTAATCGTATAATCGCTATTTCTAGTGACGACAAACCCTGTTCCTTCAATATCCTTTTCAATTGCTTCCTCTGGAAAAGCAAGGGCAATAGTAGCAACAGAGGTGGATGACATATCCTTAAACGAGTCAAAGAAACGATAATCGGAAAAAACAGACTGGGTGATATGATGTGGGACAGTCATAATAATGCTATCGGCGTCTAACTGTGCTCCCCCGCTTAACTCGATTACATATCTATTTTCCTTTTTACTAATCCGTTCCACTTTGCAGCCCTTCATAACAGAATTAGGCTCTAGCCTTGATTCTAAAGCATCTGCAAAAGACTGCAAACCTGAGCTGAATGTCAGAAAAATGCCCTTATCTTTCTTCTCCCCCGTTTTCTTTAGCGGCGTTGCTGGAGTTGATTTCTTCATCCCTAATATTAAGCTTTTATATTTTTGTTCAACCTGGTAAAACTGAGGAAAAGTTGACATGAGACTAAGCTTGTCAATATCTCCTGCATAAATAGCGGAAAGCAAAGGCTCAATTAAGTTTTCAACCACTTCATCTCCAAGCCTTCTGCGGAAGAACTTGCCAAGTGATTGGTCATTGGCTGGGCTTGATTTCGGCAAAATAAAATCTGCAGCCGCTCTTGCCTTTCCTGCAAAAGAAAATAAACCGGTCGTAACAAAAGGGGCTATTTGTGTAGGAATTCCCATAACAGAGCCGCCAGGCATCGGATGCAGGCGATCTTTAACGAGTACATACGATTTACCAGCCGTGTTCCTGATTAACTTATCTTCCATTCCTACTTCCGCAGCTAAGCGGGAAGCACTTTGCTTACGGGCAAGAAAGGAATCGGGACCTCTCTCTATGACAAATCCATCGCGTACAACAGTTTGCATTTTCCCGCCCAGCCGATCAGTAGATTCAATTAATCTAATATCAAGCGGCAGCCCTTTAACACTTGCTTCCTTTTGCAAATAGAATGCTGCAGTTAACCCTGTAATTCCACCACCGATAATAACTACTCTTTTCTTCTGTTCCGACACGGTTCTTCGCCTTCTTTACTTTAGTCTCACTTGTTTGCTAATTTTCTAAGAATGACGGCTGCCAATGCCTCAATAAATTCTGGCTGATCATTTGGCATAGGCGGTCGATAATAACTAGCAACAATTTCATCAGTAACCACTTTACATTCATAATCATTGTCATATAGAACTTCAAGATGATCCGAGACAAATCCCACTGGTGTATAAACAAATGCCTTGTATCCATCTGTTTCATAAAGCTCTCTAGTCAAGTCTTGAACATCGGGACCTAGCCAAGGTTCTGGCGTATTTCCTGCACTTTGCCAGCCGACCGCATAATTTTTCACGCCAGCGCCTTTGGCAATCAAATCCGCTGTTTCCTGAAGCTGTTTCGGATACGGGTCGCCTAATTGCAGAATCTTCTCTGGTAAACTATGAGCTGAAACGATTAACACCGACTTATCTCTTTCCTCTTGCGGCATCCCTTCAAAAGTAGACTTTACACGGTCAACCCAATATTGGATGAACTTTGGCTCGTCATACCAGCTTTCCACTGAATGGATAACAGGGCCCCCGAGCTTTTCCGCTTCTTCCTTCGCTCTGCCATTGTATGACTTCACGCTAAACGTTGAAAAATGCGGAGCCAATACAATACTTACAGCCTCTTCAATTTCGTCTTCCTTCATTTGTTTAACAGCATCTTCAATAAACGGCTCAATATGCTTTAAGCCGAGATACATTTGGAACTCGTACTCCTCCTGATTTTCATTTAAAAAAATTTCCAGGCTTTTTCCCTGGTCTAAAGTAATTCTTGCTAATGGAGAAATTCCGCCGATTGCTTCATACCTTCTTCGTAAATCCTCAAGCATTTCCGAAGAAGGCTTTCTCCCTCTGCGAATATGAGTATAGTAGCGTTCTATATCTTCTTCTTTATATGGAGTGCCATATGCCATTACAAGCAGGCCCATTTTCTTCCTTGTCATCGAATCACCTCTAGTAGATCTAGTCTAGTTGCCCAGCTTAGAAGCAGAATATTCATGTACAAATGTCGTTAATTTCTTTAATGTTTCTGGTTTAACTTCAGGGAATACACCATGTCCAAGGTTAAATATAAGCCCAGGCTTTTCCATTCCTTGATCCAAAATCGCTTTCGCTCTTTCCTCGATTACTTCCCAAGGAGCTAATAAAAGAGCTGGATCAAGGTTGCCTTGAACTGCTTTAGTAATTCCTCTCTCCCTTGCCTCTTTAATAGGAAGTCTCCAGTCAAGCCCAACTACATCTAATGGCAGGTCATGCCACTCCATTGCAAGGTGGCTTGCTCCAACACCAAACATAATAAGCGGTACATTTTCCTCTCTTAGGCTAGAGAAAATTTTATTCATCGTTGGTTTAATGAAAACACGGTAATCGGCCACATTTAATGCCCCTACCCATGAATCAAAAATTTGAATTGCCTTCGCCCCGGCTTTAATTTGGGATTTAACATATGTAATTGTCATTTCGCTAAGCTTATCCATTAAGGCAAACCAAGCTTCAGGCTCAGCATACATGAAAGCCTTTGTTTTATTGTAATTTTTCGATGGGCCGCCTTCGATCATATAGCTCGCAAGTGTAAATGGAGCACCAGCAAAGCCAATAAGAGGAACTGTCAATTGCTCCTGTGTAAGAATTTTGATCGTTTCTAACACATAAGGCACATCTTCTTCTGGATTAATTTCACCTAGTTTTTCAACATCTGCTGTCGAACGGATTGGATTTGAAATGACAGGGCCTATACCAGATTTTATTTCAACTTCCACTCCAAGTGCAGGAAGCGGTGACATAATATCCTTATAAAGGATAGCTGCATCATTGTTATATTGATCAACAGGCAATTTTGTCACATAAGCACAAAGCTCAGGCTGATGTGTTATTTCAAAAAGAGAATACTTTTCCTTTATTGCACGATATTCAGGCTGAGAACGGCCAGCTTGTCGCATATACCAAACAGGAACATGATCCGTTTTCTCACCCAATGCTGCTCGTAAAAATGTATCATTAAATGTTCTTTCCATAAAAATAAACCCCTTTCAAAGACTGTCTGCTTATCATTGTAATATATATATAGTAATAATTAAAATTCCTGCAGCTTTTTGCCCATCCTTACTTTATCCCTTTCCACTACAGTTGTATAGTTTATAAGAGGAAATGTCGAAAATTTGACGAATTTAAAGGGTGTTCAAGGCAAAAATAAAGAGAAAAAACCTATTTTTTAACTTTTCAATTAGAGAGGTGACCGAAAAAATGAATATTTATATGACGAGCGGTACATTTGATTTCTTAAAGAAAATAAGAGAAAAATACGATAAGGAAAAAATACTTCTTATCCAGAATAACAAGGAGGCCATGCTTGTTCATGAAACTACTCGGAAAACCGTTTTCGGTGCCCCAAGATCTTATAACGTTCTGAAATCAGAGGGTATCTTAGAGAATTCCGGTTTTTTAGTTTTAAATCATATCCCTGTCATAGATGATGATAAGCCAATGTTTGAATATCGGTATTCATCTGATCATGTTCACCTGTTTAATACTCCCGGCTTTAAAGCGTTGCGAGTATTGCGGCCGATCAAATCCAACACTTATATCATTCTAACCTTATGGGAAAGTGAAAGGACCTATACTAATTGGGAAAGTACCCCGTCTTATCAATCTTTCTTCCAAGGAACAAAATCTCCTCCAGCCCAATCGCAAATATTTATGGGGGCATCCTATATTTCTAAGTATTATATTCCCACAGAGGATGATTAAGTTTAAATGCTCTTAACATTAAAGCAGACTCTTCCAATGAATTTAAATGGAAGAGTCTGCTTTTTAAATTATGTATGATTCGATTTACGCCATTTTCCCCTGAAGAATTCATAGATAATAAGCCCTATAAGAACCCAAGCTAAGCCTAGAGCGAAGCCCGCTGCCACATCGGATGGATAATGGACTTGTAAGACGATACGGCTTACTCCAAGCATAATAATCATCATAAATGCGAGGAACATCACTAGCCATTTTCCTGCTCTTGACTGGATATTAGAAACGAGAAAGTAGGCAATCAATACGTATAAAATAATCCCCATCATCGCATGCCCACTTGGAAAACTGAAACTTTTCACATGAACGAGGTGCGGGGTTTCTGGACGGGGTCGTGCAATCGCATCTTTTACATAATCATTTAGCAAAGCCCCAGTTGCGACCGTTAAGGTGAATACCGCCATACCGAGATAGTCCCTTTTTTTTAACCATAATAGAAATATAACGATAAGTGCTATGAGTCCAATTCCTTTGAAGGAGCCAATCACATTAAGCGCTTTGAAAAACGGATAGGAGTTTTCCTTTAATAGACCTAACAAAAACGAACTAATATTTTGATCGAAACGTAAAGTCTCTCCGCTTTTTACCGCTAAGGCAAAATAGATGAATATACAAGCGGAAATGACGATCAAAACATATGTAATGGGCGACTTTCTTAATTTCAAACTTTTCCCTCTTTCTGCTAACCTTTTTTACACACGTTCCTTATTTTAGCAAAAACAATCCCTCCTATACAACATAAAATGCTATAATATTCAAAATACAAACAAATAGGAGAGTGGCTATGCTTAATAAATTATTTGCCAAATTAGAAAATTATTATGAAGAAATGGTTTCAATAAGACGCTATTTGCACCAGCACCCTGAGCTTTCCTTTAAGGAAGTAAAAACCGCAAATTATATTAAAACCTATTATGAAAATTTAGGAATTGAAGTAAGAGGCAATGTCGGCGGAAATGGGGTTGTTGCAAAGATTTATGGAAGCAAACCTGGAAAAACAGTCGCTTTAAGAGCTGATTTTGACGCCCTACCGATTCAAGATGAAAAAGATGTGCCATACAAATCACTTGTACCAGGTGTGATGCATGCTTGTGGACATGATGGCCATACTGCTACATTGCTCGTTCTCGCCAAATCGCTTCATGAAATGCGGGATGAGCTTGAAGGTACATATGTGATGATCCATCAGCATGCCGAGGAGTTTGCACCAGGCGGAGCTATTTCTATGATTGAAGATGGGTGTTTAGAAGGTGTCGATGTCATATTCGGCACACATTTATGGGCGTCAGAGCCGACCGGGACTATTCAATATCGTGTGGGTCCCGTCATGGCGGCGGCAGATCGTTTTGAAATTACGGTACAGGGAAAAGGCGGTCATGGTGCACAGCCGCATAGAACGAAGGATGCCATTGTTACAGCTTCTCAGCTAGTCGTAAACTTGCAGCAAATAGTCAGCAGAAAAGTCAATCCTGTTGATTCTGCTGTTGTCACTGTTGCCTACTTTATTGCCGAAAACGCCTTCAATGTAATTGCCGATAAAGTAAAACTCGGCGGAACGGTCCGTACGTTTAATGAAGATGTCCGTACCAATATTGAACAAGAAATTGAACGGATTGCAAAAGGAACATGCTACACTGCGGATAGCACATACGATTACTTGTATGCAAGGGGCTACCCGGCTGTTGTTAACCATAAAGACGAAACAGAATTCCTCATTCATTGCGCACAAAATATTGACGAAGTAAATGAGGTTGTAGAAACGGAACCACAAATGGGTGGAGAAGATTTTGCTTATTATCTTCAGCATGTAAAAGGAACATTCTTCTTTACAGGTGCGAAGCCAGAAAATACAGATGAGAATTACCCGCATCACCATCCTAAATTTGATATCGACGAAAAGGCGATGATCGTTGCTGCAAAAACACTTGGCTCAGCTGCATTAAATTGTCATGCGTTAAAAACCGAAGACAATGGCGCAGAAGTCTTAAACTAATAAACAAAAACAGCCCCAGGAGCTAATAGAGCTTTGGGGCTGTTTTCAATACTCGCATCCGATAAGCGTTTTTCGCTGTCTCACCGAGCTGCTCCATTAAATTATTATTTGCAAATGCGCCTACAGCGGCCCCAATTCCAGGAACCAGCTGCAGCATTTTGACAAAATCGATATAATCTCGATACTCCTGCTGAAATTCTCTCCAGTCCATTTCTAAAACCTCGGACTTTCTTATATCCCATTCCTCAACAATCTGCCATGTTTCTTTTCTCTTTTCACAGCTGGAAAAAGCAAGCTTGAACACATGCAGAATAAATAACCGTTCTTCATATTCATTTGTATCAAAACCGTAAATAGCTGCCGCTTCAAAGAGAAATTTCATTTTTATTGTTAATAGCAGCGGGAAGTCAGCCAATCCAAACAGAATTCCACCGGCTCCGGTTCCAGCTCCCTCAACGATAGCTGTTTTTTTATAGGCGAAGAATTTTTCAGAAAGCTGTTTATCCATTTCCTCTAGTGACTGGCGAGCTGTTTGATTTTTTCGTGTTGTTAAATTGGAACCGACAAGTGTAGCCTTTACCATATTCTTTATACTGTCAGTTAGGATTTGATGAGCCTTTTCCGGGATCAGACTATTCACTTTTGTTTGTGCTTTTTTTGTCAGACGATTTAAAATCCCCGATTTTTTAAATAATTTATATTTCCACTCTTCAATCTCTTTATATGCATGCAGTTCATACTCATTCATATGCTACCCATCCTTTTCTTTCCTACTAATTATACGGGTAACGGGAAAGAATAGTTTCATTCATCTTCATGATTTCAGTCTTTTTGTTATATATACATTTGCAAAAAAATAAGCAAAACCTAATCCGGCAATGAGAGTAATAACAGCAACCATCCCCTCGCCTTTAACCAAAATTGCTATGGCTAACAAGAGGGATTGTAAATATAAAACCTTTGAGAGCAGCCGCTTAAAGGCTTTCTCTTTCAAATCCTCCTTGATTGGATAAAGCATAATCCAAAGTTTATTTTGATGATGATTCCAAAGAGGTATTAACTGAAATCCTGTTAAATAAATAAAAAGCAGCGCAACGAAAGCTTGACCCAGTCCAAAGGAAATAAAATAAAGAACGCCAATACAAATAAGCGTTAATCGAATAAATAATCCAAAGTAATCACCCGCCCGCAGAAAGGTTCTTACATAAAGATGGTTGAAAGTCTCCTTTTGTCCAAACGATATCCGGCTGAACACCCAATCAAGCCATTTACGTCGCTTCACACGGTCCCTTAATTTCGGAACATCGGTAAATAAATTGGCCAGCCGATAGAAGGAAGTCATTCTTCTCTCTTCCATCTCGATTAAATACTCCCATTTCAAGCCTTTATCCCTCGTATTTCTTTGATAGAAGGCCAATAAAACCAATAACAGCACGGCCACAGGAATTAGAAAAAGGATTCTTGCATTCGAAAAGAGAAAGAAAAGGAAAACAGTATTTATCGCATATCTTACAAACGAGTCCATGACATGAACTATTGTTTCAACAAAATACTGGACCTTCCAGCGGATGATGACATTCAGCGCCTTTATGATGAGAATAACAAATAAAAAAGGTATAAACTTATTAAAGTCCCCATTATTCACCCTTGCGTACATGGGGATAAAAACACCTAGTCCAAGAAAAATAACGTATGCATGCACTGCAAAGCTCACCGTGATTGAGCGGAAAAAATAGCGTGTGAGCCTGCTTTCCAATGGCAGCAGAAATATTTTGTCTGCCTCAGATAGAAAAGTGCTGATTGGACTGTAGGTTAACAGCAATCCAATCACAACAGCCATAATGGACGCTGCCGGAAATTGCTCAGGGACCGTTTTTAACCACTCCTGGTAATAATAGGCTGCGGTTCCGAGCAGAAAAAGAAGGACAATAACGATATGACCATTAAATATATATCTTGAATAACGGGAAAGCTCCTTCATTCTTTGATTGAATCGCTCTCTCCAAAGCTTCTTCTCATCAAACATAATTTTCTTCCTTTGTCAGCTGAATATAAATATCATCTAATGTCGCATCCGGCATTGAAAATTGCTCCCTTAGTTCAACTAATGTTCCTTTTGCCCGAATCTTTCCTTCATGTAATATAACAAAGCGGTCACAATATCTTTCCGCAGTTGCCAAAATATGAGTTGACATTAAGATTCCCGCTCCGTTTTCTTTCATTTTCTTCATTAAATCAAGAAGAGATTGAATCCCAAGCGGATCAAGTCCGACAAAAGGCTCATCAACAATATAAAGGTCTGGCTGAACTAAAAATGCGCACATGATCATCACCTTTTGTTTCATCCCTTTTGAAAAGTGAGCAGGAAACCACTTAAGCCTTTTTTCCATGCGGAATTCCTTTAGAAGCTTGTCCGCCCTTTCCTTATAATCCTCGCGTTTCAATCCATAGGCCATCGCTGTAATTTTCAGATGCTCTTCTAAAGTCAATTCATCATATAGTATGGGTGTTTCAGGCACAAAGGTAAATTGCTTTCGGTATGCTTCCTTATCTTGATGGAACTGGTTTCTATTTATTGTGATTGTTCCGCTGTGCGGCTCCATTAACCCGATAACATGTTTGATTGTTGTACTTTTTCCGGCACCATTTAAACCAATTAAACCAACGAGTTCTTTTTCATTTACCTCAAAAGAAATATCTTTTAATACGGGATTTTTCGTATATCCGCCCGTTACATTTTCAATTTTCAAAAGAGCCATGCTATAACGTCCTTCCCTATTTACTAACTACATTGTAAAAAACACTCGCATTGATTGTCCAATTTGCTTATCCATTTTTCAAAAAATCTTTTCTAAAACATGTATATGAAATTCCAATGCGGGTATTCTAATCTATGAAGGGGAAACAAGCTATTTGATAACGTAAAGAATTATCAAAATTTGAAATGAGGTGTCTGTCGCAGACAATGAACATTTCAATAAAAGCTAAGCTTCCAACGTTTTAAAAATAAGGGGATGGTTACATTGGGCAATGTTCTAATTAACCAAGAAGATCCAAGCAAATAACAACACAACACTTAAAAAATGAGGTGTTTGTTAAAGACAATATCCTGCTTTATACGTTTTAGTAAAAACTTATAAAGAATTGGGGATGGTCAGCTTGAACAATGATCGAATCTCTCTAGATGTAAACACAATCATTAAATAAATGAGGTGTTTATCAAAGGGAACAACCTGAATTAGAAACGTATATAAAGAAGCAATCCCCTTCAAGAAGGCGGGATTCCCTAGCGGATCCTGCCTTTTATCCGTTTATTCGTTATGATATTATAGGAAATATTGAATAATCTTGGGAGAAGGAGTGTTTTTAAGTGAGCAATTGTATTTTTTGTAAAATTGTGAATGGAGAGATCCCCTCAGCAAAGGTTTTTGAAAATGAGCATGTATTAGCCTTTCTTGATATTAGCCAGGTAACAAAAGGCCATACATTAGTAATTCCAAAAATACATACTGAAAATATTTTTGAAATGAATGCTGAAACAGCGAGAAATCTTTTTGAAGCAGTTCCGCAAATTGCAAACGCGATAAAGGAAGATTGTGAGCCTCTAGGCATGAACATTTTGCAGAATAACGGCAAGGACGCTGGTCAGGAAGTGTTCCATTTCCATTTTCACCTAATCCCTCGTTATGGCAATGGGGATGGCTTCGGCGCGGTATGGAAAACCCATAATTCTGATTATACCCCACAGGATTTGCAGGAAATAGCTAAAGGGATTAACAGTAGAATCTCATCGAAATAAAATGAAGAATCTAGGTAATAATTTACGAACTTAAGGAGCGCCTCCAACTTTTTGGAAGGCCCTTTTTTGTTTGTCGCTTTTACACTTTTTTCAGAAAGTTCCTAATTCCTTCTGTACAAATGATTTATTTTTGTTACCATAAGATTATCTTTTTATCTCTTTACAGCGTTAAGGCGAAGCTTATACTATTTTTGGAGGGGCTAATATGAAAAGAGCACTAAATTTTAATGCGGGACCAGCTGCTCTGCCGCTATCAGTTTTACAAGAAGCTGAGAAAAATTGGCTTAATTATAACGGCAGCGGTATGGCTGTTATGGAATTGAGTCACAGAAGCAAAGAATATGAAGCGATTCATCAACAAGCACAGGATTTATTAAGAAGCATCCTGTCGATCCCAGACAGCTATGAAATTCTTTTCATTCAAGGCGGAGCAAGTCTGCAATTTTCAATGGTTCCGATGAACCTGATTACAGAAGGAAAGGCAGGAAATTATGTATTAACGGGGGCCTTTGCTGATAAAGCATTGCAAGAAGCCGAAAAAATTGGTCCAACCTATGTCGCTGCCTCAACGAAGAAAGAAAATTATCGTTTTATCCCTAATGTAAATGACATTGAGCTTTCAAAGGATGCAGCCTATCTTCACATTACAAGCAATAATACGATTTTTGGCACCCAGTGGACTCAATTCCCATCTAATAAAGAGGTTCCTTTAATTGCTGATATGTCCAGTGATATATTAAGTAAAGCAATAAATGTTGAAGATTTCGATCTTATATATGCTGGGGCACAGAAGAACTTGGGTCCATCTGGAGTTACTGTTGTCATGATGAACAAGAAGCTCCTGTCCAATTTAAATAGCTCACTGCCGACTATGTTAAATTACAATACATTTGCAAAAAACAATTCGCTTTACAATACACCTCCTACATTAGCAATCTATTTATTGAAGCTTGTTCTGGAGTGGGTCGAGCAAGAAGGCGGTTTGCCGATCATCGAAAAGAGAAACGAAGAGAAAGCAAAAATACTATACGATTGTATGGACGAAAGTGAAGGGTTCTATATTGGACACGCTGAGAAATATTGCAGATCCAAGATGAATGTTACCTTTAATCTGAAAGATGAGGAAGCTTCGAAGAGTTTCCTTCAGCAAGCTAAAGAAGCTGGCTTCATTGGCTTAAACGGACATCGTTCAGTTGGAGGCTGCCGTGCATCGATTTATAACGCTGTCCCAGTTGAACATGTTGAGCAGCTCGCACATTTTATGAAAGCATTTAAAAATAATTATTAACAGAAAAATTACGCTTTAATATAAAGCAATATATGTTATAATAAATGCAAGTTTCTTGCTTCAGGCAACGAGTGCACTGCAGAAGAAACAAATATTAATAGCTTAGTATAGCAGAGGAGAAGATGAGAAATGAATACGAAAAATCTTGTAGCCCTAGCCCTTTTAGTTGGGATGGGAGCAGTATTGCATGCAGTTGTACCTGGCTTTTTTCTAGGTATGAAGCCAGATATGATGTTAACGATGATGTTTTTAGGAATTGTCCTTTTCCCGGATAAGAAAAGCGTATTGCTGCTTGCCATAGTTACAGGAGTAATTGCTGCTTTAACAACTACTTTCCCTGGCGGACAAATTCCAAATATTATTGATAAACCAATTGCTGCAATTGTATTCTTAGGATTATTCACAGCTTTGAAAAGATACCAAAAGTCAATTGTTAGTGTAGCCATCCTTACAGCAGTAGGTACGATTGTATCAGGTGTTGCATTCTTAGGATCAGCGCTTTTAATTGTCGGTCTGCCTGGACCATTCACTGCTTTATTTGCAGCAGTTGTTTTGCCGGCAGCAGCAGTTAATACGATTGTAATGGTTGTCCTTTATCCAGTGGCGCTTTCAATTGTGAAAAGAACAAAACTTAATGATTCAACAGTCGTTATTACACAAAATAATGGCACAAATCGTAAGCTTATTGATTAATAAGGTGAAACAAAAAACCCGCTTAAGCGGGTTTTTTATTTATTGCAAACTATACATAAAAGCACCTATTAATAATAATACAATTCCCCCTGCTCCTAATGCAGCTGCTCTTTTTCTCAATATATATTTAGGCGGATAAAAACCTGGCTTTCTCATCGCTAACATGAAATAAACGCCACCGGTGATCAGAACGGCCCCAATTGTAAAAAATCCTGTTGTTATCCCTGACATACGGACCCCCTCCCCTCTTTATTACAACAAGCATATAGATCTCTTTTCTTTAACTCTATGCTTGAATCCATGTGTGTATGTAAATGGAAAAGATGATTGGTCCATACTAATTGAATAAAGCTATCATTATTTATGCGCTTGAAAAGCAATTTCAAATCTTAAAAGTAGTCTAGATCTTAAGAATGAGCATAAATAAAAAAAATTTTCAAAAAATCCTTCTTTATTTAATTAAAAAGAAGGATTTTTTCATTTTAAGCCGAAAATAAATATATTACTAAAGTGTCATTGCCAAAACTTCATTTTTTTTGTTTGTTCTTCGTTTCGAAAAATCTATTTCTGAAATCATAAGTTATTTTACAAAATTTGAAGAAAAATAGCTTTAACTCATAATTTCTAAAAATTTAGTAAATTTTTTCTTTATTAATTTTTACTTTATTGGCATAATGAATATAGAGAACTAGAAAAGTAGGTGAATAGTTTTATGACAGATAAAATGTATACAATGAAGGAAGCGATGATTTTTAGTCAAAGAGTTGCTCAACTTAGCAAAGCTTTATGGAAATCCATCGAAAAAGATTGGCAGCAATGGATTAAACCCTTTGATCTAAACATTAACGAACATCATATTTTATGGATTGCCTATCACTTAAAAGGGGCATCTATTTCGGATGTGGCTAAGTTTGGGGTCATGCACGTATCAACAGCGTTTAACTTCTCAAAGAAACTTGAGGAGCGCGGCTTTCTGAAATTCTCCAAAAAGGAAAGTGACAAAAGAAACACGTATATTCAGATTACTGCTGAAGGCGAAAATGTTTTATTGCAATTAATGGAGACTTACGATCCCGAACAATATGCAGTATTTTCAGGAGCAAGTCCATTAAGAGAACTTTACGGGAAATTTCCAGAAATTATTGAAATTATGGCCATCGTGAGAAATATATATGGCGATGACTTTATGGAGATTTTTGAAAAATCATTTAATAATATTGAAAATGATTTCGTAGAGGAAGAAGGAAAGCTGCAAAAAAAAGAAAGCTCTCTTCAGGAATCTGTTTAAACTTTAAAGATATTTCACAAATTCGTTCATAAGAGGAATAAATAAACCTTGTTTTAAACATGCTTGCACTGCTTCCTTCGGTTCAAGATTCTTATGTAAACTATATTTAAATTTATTGTAAAGCGGATGAAAGTAGACAAACCCTTCCGCTTTTTGTTCTTCTAATTCTATGCTCAAATCTTCACATATTCTATAGAAATCTTCTACTTCCCTTTCAGCTAATGACTTTTCAACAATTAATTTAAAAAAATCCAAATTTCTATCTTCGATCACCTTAAGCAAAAGCTTTTGCTGATATTCTAACTTGTTCAGTCTTTTCATTACTTCAATTATATCCATTATTTACCTTTTCCTCCTGACCATTTTAGACCGTATTATTTTTTATTGTGAACGGAATCGCTTCCAATCATATCAGCTATTATTCAAATATAAACTATACCACATTTTCGACAAAATCCATGTTTTTTTCCTATTGATTTTTTTAGCCATTCAGCGTAAAGTATCTTAGTAAGTTTGAAGAAAAGGATTCTAAAAGAATTGCATAAAGGGAAAACTTTCACCTTAAATTTCATTCATTCTTCTCGAACTTTATTTCTCCTTCTGGAGGTATGATACTATGAATTCCTGGAAGACGATTAACTTTTCAAGACAGTATGGCTCTCAAAGACTTTTCATTTTGTCTTCCTTAACGATGTTGCTGACATTTATTTTCGTCTATGTGCCTGCGCAATTTCTATTTAATGCACATTCATTCTATGACAATTATTTTTACTTATTTCTTCTTGGGCTTTGGCTTATATATCCACTTCATAAGCTTTTTCATTATTTGCCATTAGCTCATCATGGAAATAAAGTAAAAAAGGAATTATCAATAAAATATGGGATTTTACCTGTCATTCAAATAAAGGTTTTTGAACCAATTTCAAAATGGCAATTTATTTTTGCCCTTTTTGCACCATTTATTATTATTAATAGTATTTTGATTTTTGCTTGTTATATATACCCACATTATTTACATTATATTACCATCATACTGGCTTTTCATGCCGGCTTATGTCTGCCTGATTTTATTTGTGCAAAGAATGTGCTTTTCGCACCAAATTGTTCATATATTGAAGAGAACGATGATGGAATTGAAATATTGCTCCACAAAAATGATGAATAGAAGAAAAAAGGTATCCGATATTGGATGCCTTTTTCATGAATTTGATATAACAAATTTTCACCAGTCTTAAAGACTATCTTTTTTTCGTAAATTTTGTTATTGTAAATATCATACAACTGGATTTAGGCTGTCTGAAATGCTATTTACGCGAATAGCCCAGACCCTACCTTTTTCTTCATAAATGCAAAGGAGGGAATCTTCGGTGATCTCCATATTTTTTATTATTTTTGCCGTCTTTATCCTATATAATATTAACAGAATGACCAATTCTCTTTGCCTTCAAAAGGAAATCCCTGAGGAGCGGCAGCCTACTGTATTTAGAACGATTAATATTTTAATAACCATTCTTCTTATATCGTCATTTGTAGAAATTCTTTATGCTTAAATGACGCAGAAAAAGCGGCGGGGCTTTATTTCCCGCCGCTTTTTCATTTAGTTATCTTACAGCCAAGAAGCGCCAACAATTATTAATAAGATGAAAAGCACCACTATCAGTGCAAATCCACCACCAAAACCAGCACCCATGAGACACCCTCCTTTCATGTTGCTAAATTATACTATTCAACGAATACCTTATTCGAATAGGCACTTATCATCATTATCCGAAAAAATATTGGGTTAGGCCTTTAACGCTATGATAAAAGTGTCTTTGTAGTATATGACCCCACTTATATTAAGAATAGACAACTACCTAAAACAGAAGAGAAAATCTAAATGACATTTTTTAAAAATCTTAATAGGTTATTGTTTTTGTTCTCTAATTCATTTGTGGTATAGTAGGTTTTATGAAATTGGTTATTGAAATAAATTTTCCTAGGAGTGTTCAACATGAAGAAATGGATTGTATCCCTCACATTAACAGCTGGTGTCTTAGGCTTAACTGCTTGCAGTGGCAATAATAATGCGAATGGTTCAGATGTGGTAGTGCAAACAAAGGCTGGAGACATTACAAAGGACGAGCTTTATGATGCGATGAAAGAAAAAACTGGCGAGGCAGTTCTTCGCGAGCTTGTCTATGAAAAGGTTCTATCGAAGAATTACAAAGTATCTGATGAGGAAATAAATGAGAAAATTGGCGAGTTTAAAGAACAGCTTGGCCCCAATTTCGAAATGGCCCTTATGCAATATGGCTTTAAAGATGAAGACGAGCTGAAGGAAACATTTAGAACTGGCTTAATGCAGGAAAAGGCAGCTATTAAAGACGTAAAGGTGACTGAAAAGGAAGTAAAGGAATACTACGATAATTACAAGCCGCAAATTAATGCTAGACATATTCTTGTCGAAGATGAAAAAACAGCTAATGAAGTAAAGAAGAAGCTTGATGAAGGGGCTAAGTTTGAGGATCTAGCGAAGGAATATTCAACAGATCCTGGCTCAGCAGCAAATGGCGGAGATCTTGGCTGGTTTGGTCCGGGAAGAATGGTTCCTGAATTTGAAAATGCAGCTTATGCATTAAAGGTTGATGAAATTAGTGCGCCTGTACAAACCCAGCATGGATTCCATATTATCCAAGTAACAGAGAAAAAAGAGAAGAAATCCTTTGATGAAATGAAAGATCAAATGGAATATGAATTAAAGGTTTCAAAGCTTGATGCGGATAAAATTCAGAAGGCAATGGAACGTGAATTAAAGGATGCAAATGTAAAAATTAATGACAAAGATTTAAAGAGTATTTTGGAAACACCAGAAGCTGCTCAATAATAATCTTAAAACCCCGGACTGCTTATTTATAAGTTGTCCGGGGTTAATTTTTTCGAGGTTCTTCATCCTAGTGACTGCTGTTTCGTCCTTCTTGCCTCCCTTTCCTTTTCAATTCTTTCGATGTAAACTCTGCCTTCAAGCTCAATGCTTTCATTTTCTACTTTTCGTTCTTCCCTTCCTGCCTTAATCGCCATATAGGCACTAAGAAGAATTCCAATAGCGATAAAGTAAACCCAAAATGGTATAATCATAACAATCATCACCTTCCTATTTAAATAAATGGTTGTCCACTCTTTTATAGAATATGTATGTTTTTTAAATAGAAATATGAATGAACAGCAAAAAAAATCGTCCTGCCAATTTTGGAGGACGATTTCTTTTATTTATGGAATGCAGGTTTATAAAATGATCGATTATCAAGTGCGAAGACTCTTTCAGTAAATTCACCTGGTTTCACCCGTTCAAGTGCACGGTCAAGCATGTTCATTTTCGCATCTAGATTATCAATATAGTGAAGAATTTCAGCCTCTTTAATGAGCGGAGGTTTTGGGCTTCCCCATTCCGCCTTTCCGTGATGGGAAAGGACCAAGTGCTGCAGTATTAAAACTTCTTCTCCTGTAATGGATAGCTCTTCGGCTGCTTTGCCAATTTCGTTGACCATGATTGTTATGTGGCCAAGTAAATTTCCTTCTAACGTGTAAACAGTTGAAATTGGGCCTGATAGCTCAATGACCTTTCCTAAGTCATGGAGAATAATTCCCGAGTATAATAGGTCTTTATCAAGACTTGGATAAAGTCCCGCTATCGCCTTTGCTAAATCAAGCATCGAAACGACATGATAAGCTAATCCCGAAACAAATTCATGATGATTTTTCGTTGCTGCCGGAAATTCCAAAAACGCCTGCTGATGCTTTTTTAATAAATGGCGCGTAATTCTCTGGAGATTTGGATTTTGCATTTCAAAAATGTATTGAGTAATTTTACTCATCATTTCATCCGTACTTAAAGGAGCTGTTTCAAGAAAATCAGCTAGTTTAACAGAATCACTTGAAGAAGCTGGACGTATTTGTCTAATTCTGAGCTGATTGCGCCCTCGATAGTTTAATATATCACCCGAAACTTTAACAATTGTTTCCGGCATATAAATCTTTTCATCACCATCAGACACATCCCAAAGCTTCGCTTCTATTTCTCCGCTCTGATCTTGAAAAATAAGGGTTAAAAACGGCTTTCCATTACTTGCAATTCCTTTTGTTGCATTTTTTATCAGTAAAAAAAGTTCGATATGTTCACCAACATCATAATAGACAATCCCTTTTGACATAAGTGGTCCAACGCTCCTTTCTATTAAAATAGTATATCACAGACAGATAAGAGTCTAACAAAAATCAATGGATAACCCATTGATTCCCGTTTTAGTTGATTGGCATTCCCATCTCCTTGCCAACTTCAAGAATCTGCTCATCTAAGAAATGCGTTAATAAATGCTGGTGGCAAGTAAAAAACAGCACCTGGCGCCCGCTTAATTGCTTAAGCAAATGAATGACTTTCTTTGTTCGTTTTTGGTCAAAATTTACAAAGCTGTCATCAATAATAATAGGAAAAGGGAACTTTCCATAAATGGTAACGGCTAAAGCAAGCCTTAATGACACATAAACCTGTTCAGCTGTTGCTTGGCTTAGCTCATTTGCTTCAAATAATTGCTGGTCCTTTCTTTGAATAAAGAATCCGCTTCCCTCTTGTTTCGGAAAAATTTTCACATAGCTGCCATCTGTTAAATACTTCATGTATTCCTCTGCTTTTTCCAGCATTCTCGGAAGTCTCTCATTTTTAAAACGTTCAATCGTATGATTTAACATATCCTTTGCCAGCGCAAATTTCGCCCATTCACGTGCCCCAATGTCCAATTCCGATTGCTTATGCTTATATAAATGCAGTAATTCAGCATAAGTACCGCCTTCTTCTAACAATTGAATTTCATATTTTACTTTTGCGATGTCGCTTTGCAATATAGGGATATTTTCTTCATGCATTTTAAGCTTTGTTGTATAGCTATATATTCGTTCATCTAAATCAGCAATTTCCTGAAATGATTCCATTTCCTGCTCATTTAACGCGGCAATTTTTAACTGCCTCTGTAAATGAAGCAATTGTTCCTCGAGCGTCCGTTTTCTCTCATCGAGTTTTCCAATTTCCCGGAAAGACCTTTCATCTGTTACTAATGCCTGTTGAAATAGCTCTTCTTTTTTCCGATTGAAATGATTCCACTCAAGGTGGTATTTCTGTCTATCTTCCTCCAGCTCATTTAACTTTGCCTTTCTTCCTTCATAAACTATATTCTTTTCGATTTCTTCCTTTAATCGTTTTCTTAACGTATAAGCCATTTCTTGAATACTCGAATGGGGCATGCCTGAAAATTCACTGATTAGATGCTCTAAAGCTTCAACTATCAAATTCATTTTTTCCGCAACTGATTGTTGCCTATCAAAAGCCATTTTCTTTTCACGATAAAGCTTTTTGAGCTGTTCAATTAGCTCAAAGGCATCAGATAAATAAGCAAGAGCAATTTCTCCAGGTAACAAAAGAACTTCTCCAAGTTCGATTATTTCCCTTTCAGCCTTAACCATTTCATTTTCCCAAGTTTCATAATTCATTAATACCCTTTCATATTGGGTATTTCTTTCTGTCCATTGAATTTTGAACTGAGTCAGCTGATCTAAATGATTCCTATCCTTACCAAAGTCATCGTCCGCATTAGCCGATTTCTTATTAAACAGATAAATTAAAAAAACAATACCAATGGCACCAAGCAAAATGATTGGTAAAATTGATTCGAATATCCCCCAAGCAAGCAAGACGGAAAAAAGTATCGAAAATATTATGAATTGAGTCCTTTCTTGAACTCGTTTTCTCCGTATGTTTTCTTCAAAAGCTTTTCTGTTTTTTTCTGACTGAAGCTGTTTTTCAGCATCCTTAATTTTTTCTTCGATTTCCTCAAGCATCTGCTTTTCATTATTAAATCTTTCATCAAGGTCAAGTTTTTTCAAGTCAAGCCGCCGATATTTCTCCTGGGTGTTTTTTACTTTTTCTTTCATAAAGACACTTGTATTAATGGAGATTAAATCTTCTTCACCAATGTTTAAATGAAGCTTTTCTCTTAAATTAAACTCTTCTTCCTTTAGCTGCGCAAACCTGTCTTGCAGCTCCTTTTCTTCCTGTTCAAGCCTTTCATATAAAGACAGGCTTTCCACAGCCATAGTGACTTCATGCTCCCGGCCTAGCAAATTGAAATCAGGTGTGTTGCTTCTTATTTCCTCCGTTAAAACATCCAGCCGATCGGTAATGCTGGACATTTGCCCTTCCAAAGGCTTCATCAGTTCTTCCAGTCGCTCTAATTTTGATAGACCATCGATAGGAAATTGAATATCCTCATATTTCTTTAATTCCTCTACAATGGCCATTTCCTCTAGCTTGAGCGGCTGAATTTGCTTCCATGATTCTAATTTTAGTTTCATCGAATGCAGATGGGCTTGTTCAGCTTGTGTATCTGTCAGTTCTTTTTCTAAACGTTCTTTTTCACTTTTTAGCTTCCAATAATGCTCATTTTGCTGCTCAGCCTTTTTTAATTCACTGCGAAGATGTTTAAGCTCTCTAAGCTTTTCATTTAAATACGGTTTTTTGCCATTTGGTTTAAAGCGGCTTTCCATTTCCTTTTGCAGAGAATTTTCAGCACGAACTAGCTGATCGGTTCCTAAGGCTCCCGCCGAAAATAAGAATTTCCCAAGATCTTCACCTTTCATCTGATGTACATTTTGAATTCCATGTATATTAAATGAAAAAATCGATTGAAATAAAGTTTTGTCCACACGATGCAGAAGGTCTTTAAGGAGCTCTTCACCTCCTCTTGTTCCATCCTCAAGCATCACATTTACATCCCCTGATGCTTTTCCTTTAACCCTTTCAATGCTCACGATCCCCTTTTCAGCTATTTCAACTGTCATCCTGCCGCCATATTTTGTGCCCTCTTTTGGTTCATATCTCGGCTCTGATTGAAGCTTCGTTGGAAATCCAAATAAAATACTATGAATAAATGACATAATCGTTGATTTTCCGGCCTCATTATCTCCAAATAGAACTTGAAACTCATGCAAATTAGTCATTTTCAAATCTGTAAACTTCCCAAAACCATAAATATGAATATCTATAATTTTCATCTAATCACCTCCTATTGCTTATACAGCATATTTACCAATAGCTTCTCAGCTTCTTTTGCAATCTCACTTTTCTCCTCATCTGTTATCTCTTGTAGAAGCCTTCTTGCATCTGGGTGATTAAATAAAGTAGAGATACTGCTATTTATGAAGTCATATTGGTCTGCTGTCATAAAAAGCTCCGCGTAAAATTCCGATTCCTTTGCCAAATGCTCACGATCCCATTCGGTTTTTTCATTGATTGTTAAGCTGGAAATCCAAACAAACGCTTCTTCTTCCCATTCCTCTTCCTGCAAAGCATCTAATAAGTCCCCATTCGTTATACTCTTCCTATCTTGTTCTGGCAGATTAACATGATCTAGGTTCAACGATACAATGACTCCTTTATTTTCCAACCTAATTTCCTGCATCATATCTTTGCAAATATCATATATGTGTTGAAATGATGAGGCTTTGGAGACATCTGCACTCATTTCCTTCCAACGGACTGCTGAGGTTTCGATAAATTGCAGCTCTGCAGCATTCTCTGTCAATTGAACTAAGTAACAGCCCTTACTCCCTGTCTCCTTTCGATTCCTTCCTTGGATATTTCCTGAGTAAATAACTGGAGGATTGGTATGCAAGGTTTGGCGTTTATGTATATGGCCAAGAGCCCAATAATCAAAGTCCTTATCAAGTAAATCCTTGATCGAAAAAGGGGCATATTTATCGTGTTCATTATTCCCTTCTAAATGACCATGAAGGATCCCAATATGAAAGTCCGCTCCAAGTTTCTTTTTATAGTGATTAATCATCTTATCGTACACATGCCTTCTAGGATAACTAAACCCATAAAGATGGACAGACACATTTTCATTCTTAACAAATCTTACTCCCTCTATCTCATGAGAGAATATGTGGACATTTTTCGGCATTTCCAGATGTGTCCAATTCCCTTCCATATGGTCATGATTTCCGTGAACAACATACACGGAAATATTTTTTTCCTCCAGCCGCTCCATTTCTTTACGAAATCTAATCTGGGCACGAATACTGCGATTTTCTCCATCAAATAAATCACCTGCAATAATGACAAAATCCACTTGATGGATTAGGGCATTGTCTACAATTGTCTTTAATGCCTCAAAGGTGCTGTCTTGCAGTCTGCTAAAAATTTCTTTAGGCAAGTTCATTAACCCGACCATTGGGCTATCTAAATGCAAATCTGCAGCATGAATAAAGGTCACTTTTTTCATGTGAAAACCTCTCGATCTTTTTCCCCTAATTTTACCCTATTCTAAATGCGAATGCACGTTCTTACAGACAAAACATTTAAGATAAGATCATAAACTATTCTTTTATCGATTTCTACGCTATTAACTAGATTTTCATGCTTAGACTCCTACCCTTTGTAGGCATCTTGCTTATATGGACAAAGATACTTTTTGACTAAAATGGATGTTTGTCCATTTCCTGCTTCATTAGGATGAATATAAATATTGTACATAGGACACGCAGGATAGATGTCCTTATCTAGTATAAGGAGAGAAATAACATGACTTTCGAAATTGGCATGACTATATTTGTCTTTATTGTCACAATGTCAGTCATTTTTTGGAGACCAAAAGGGTTAAATGAGGCGTGGCCAGCTTCTATTGGAGCTCTGATTATATTAATAACCGGGATTGTATCGAAAGAAAACATTATCGATATTATAGATAAAATTGGCGGGGCCTCACTTACGATTATTGCTACCATTGTCATGGCTGTCATACTGGAAAGTTTCGGTTTTTTTCACTGGGCTGCAGCCAGGCTTGCCAATTTATCAAGAGGTTCAGGCTACAGGCTATATTGGTATATTCAATTACTCTGTTTCTTAATGACACTATTATTTAATAATGATGGCAGCATTCTGATTACCACTCCGCTTCTAATTATCCTTCTAAGAAATCTTCGGCTGAAACCACATCAAATGATCCCCTATCTATTGAGTGGGGCTTTAATCGCTACTGCATCAAGTGCACCAATCGGAGTAAGTAATATAGTCAATTTAATCGCTTTAAAAATAATCGACATGTCGCTCTATATGCATACGGCCATGATGTTTGTTCCAGCGACATTAGGATTATTATTTATGGCAACTATTATGTTTCTAGTCTTAAAGAAAAAGTTGCCAAAGAAATTGCCGGCCGCCAAGGATGAAATAGATGAGGTTTTTTTCACAAAGCATTTTCACCCGCTAAAAAAATCACTGTCTGTTGAAACGAAGAAAAAGAGAACAAAACTTATGTTAAAAGTATTATTATTTGTTTTCGTTATGCGCTGCTTGCTCTTCGTGGCATCCTATTTAGCCATTCCAATTGAATTAGTCGCTGTACTAGGATCACTTTGCTTGCTTATTTGGAGATGGTATCATTTAGGAACAAACCCTGTAGATATCCTCAAGAAAACACCATGGCATATCCTCATTTTTGCTTTTTCCATGTATGTGATCATTTATGGGCTTCATAATGTGGGGCTTACAGAGTTGCTCGTGCAGACTTTCGAGCCGATTGTAAATAGGGGACTGTTTCAAGCAAGCTTTATAATGGGCGGTCTAGTGTCCATCCTTTCTAACATATTTAATAACCATCCTGCATTAATGATCGGAACGATAACCTTGACTGAAATGGGACTAGATCCGATTACATTAAAGACGATTTATTTAGCTAATATCATCGGCAGCGATATAGGATCGTTATTACTGCCTATCGGGACGCTTGCTTCACTCATTTGGATGCATATATTGAGGAAATACAAGATCAAAATCAAATGGAAGGATTATTTAAGTGTATCCATCCTTGTTATACCAATCTCCACAATCGTTACATTATTTCTACTCTATTACTGGGTGCAAATGGTGTTTGCGTAAAAGAAGGCTCTGCAATTGTGCAGAGCCTTTTGATCATTTATTCATTTTTCGTCAGCTGCAAGGCTTTTTTAATATCTTTAAAGGAGTTTGATTTGCCATACATAAGAACTCCACCTTTATATACCTTTGCACCAAATATCGCCAATATGACAATCGTGAGGATCAATATCGCAATGCCGAGTAACGGCTCCCATACTGGCAATGTGAGCATACCTACACGCATAAACATAAGCATCGGCGTGAAAAATGGAATATAAGAAGCAATTGTTATAAAAGGCGTATCTGGCTGGCCTAATCCAAACATGGCAATAAAAAAGCCTGCCATCACAAGCATCGTCATCGGCATAATCATTTGTTGAACATCTTCAATTCGGCTGACAAGCGATCCAAGAAATGCTGCTAATGTTGCATATAAGAAGTATCCTAGTAAAAGGAATACGAGGGCGTAAATAATCGTCGAAATCGGAATATCATTAAACCCGAAGAATTCGAAAAAACCACCTTGCATGCTTTCCAAGTTACTCTTTACAAAATAATATCCGACTAATAATATTACGCCCATTTGAGTTAAGCTTAACAAAGCAATGCCTAATATTTTTGCAAACATTTGCTTAACAGGTGCTACACTGGAAATCAAAATTTCCATAACGCGGGATGATTTCTCAGTTGCAACCTCCATCGCAATCATATTGGCATACATTAGCACAGCAAAATAGATGATGAACAATAGAACATACACAAGTCCTCGGGCTTGATTTAATTCTTCCTCTGTTTTGGCATTTTCCTCAAGTGCCACTTTACTGAAAGAAACAGGCTCATACAACTTGCTTAGCTGCTCCTGTGATAAATTAATTTTCGAAGCAGCCAGCTGCGTTTTCAATTGTTGTATAGATTGCTGCAACTCATCAGAAAGTGAAGAATCTGCAATGCTTCTCGCTTTAAAAACTGCTGCAGGAAGTTGATCCTGATTAAAGGATAGAATTAAAATACCATCATACCTATCCGCCTTTACTGTAACTTCCGCCGCTGCTTCAGAGCCATTAAATGACTCTAGCTGAATATCGCTTTTATTGATTACAAATTGTTCATTTAATGGGTGGAACAACTCTCCCGTTTCGTCAATGACTGCGATTTTTTTTCCTGAATCTTCTTTGTCAAAAAAGTCCATAATTTTCGACATATTTGTTAAACCAGCAACAATCAAGCAAGTTATCAATGTGGTTATAATAAATGACTTTGTTTTAAGCTTAGACAAATATGTATGAGAAAGAATAATCCAAAAATTACTCATAAGAAGCACCTACCTTCTCAATAAAAATATCATTCAAGGAAGGCTCTTCAAGGACAAATTTACGAATAAATCCTTTTCCAACAATCTCCTTCAAGACTCCTTCTGCAATATCTTCTCCTTCAATTTGCAGATGGATGCCTTCTGTCGTTTCCCGTGCTCTTGAAACTCCGGGATAGATTTTTAAAAACTCCAGGCTGAAGTCAGCATGAATAACTAAATTCTTTTTCCCGAATGAACGTTTGATTTCTTTTAGGGCTCCTTTAACAACAGGCTTCCCTCTATGCATGATGCATAAATGCTCACACATTTCTTCCACATGTTCCATGCGATGGGAAGAGAACACAATCGTTGTGCCTTTATTCTTTAAATCAAGAACAGCTTCCTTAAGCTGTTCCACATTCACAGGATCTAATCCGCTAAATGGTTCATCGAGAATTAATAATTTTGGTTTATGTATGACAGCTGTAATGAATTGGATTTTCTGCTGGTTCCCCTTAGAAAGCTCCTCGACTTTTTTATCCGCATATTCAGGCACTTTAAACCGATTCAGCCAGTAGTCAAGCTCCTTCAATATTTCTTGTTTATGCATTCCTCTTAATCTCGCTAAATAAACAATTTGATCCTTCACCTTTAGCTTTGGGTATAATCCTCTTTCCTCAGGCAGGTACCCGATAAGGGGACTTGTTGAATAGTCAATCGGTTTTCCGTCCCATGTGATTTTCCCTTCGCTTGCATCAATTAAGCCAAGAATCATTCGAAAGGTCGTCGTCTTTCCCGCTCCGTTCGCTCCTAGAAATCCAAACATTTCTTTTTCTGGAATTGTGATTGAAAGGTCATCCACAGCTGTAAACTTTCCAAAGCGCTTTGTTACATGCTCTAACTTTAATCCCATTTCATACTCCTCCTATCCTCTTACTTATACGAATAAAATGGAAAAAAGGTTCAAATAGTTATAAAATATTTCAATATTCATCTCGATAACAAAGACTTTGCAGAAATCCGAGAATTATGGAAAAATAGTAGTAATCTCAATTTTTTGAATTAAGGAGGATTTTTAATGAAAACATATAAATTAACCGTTTTCGAAAAAAGTGGAGAAAAGCTTTTAGACGAGGCCTTTCAAGCAGGAGATGATGTAGAGGCAAAAGGGAAGGGCGAGCAAATGTTAAAGGAAAAAGGCTTCGATGAAAAAACATATCGCTGCACTTCTCCTTCTGGTAAACTCATTCTATTTCATTCTTAATTAGGCTTATATGGCGAATGCAAAAAAGAGCTGTAGCTACCCTTTTTTGCATTCCTTCATATTATTTACCGATAAATACAGGTTTTCTTTTTTCGATAAATGCTTGAATTCCCTCTTGGTGGTCTTGCGTTTGTGTCATTTTGTACTGACCTGCCTTTTCAAGCTCAAGGACTTTATTTAGTTCTGGCAGGTTTTTCTCCATATAGATTTTTTTCGTTTCAAGCATGGCTTTAATTGGGCTTCTCAGCCAAGTACATATTTTTTTGTCTACTATACTGCTAAGCTCTTCTTCTGCTACTTCATGAATAATTCCCAGCTTATAAGCTTCATCAGCAGCTAATGGCTTTCCTTCCCAAATAAGGTGTTTCGCTTTATCTTCTCCAAGACGCTTTTCTAAGAAATAATGGGCAGCACCATCAGGAATTAAAGCAATTCCAATAAAATTCATCGCAATCTTGCTTGATTTCTCAGCTATCAAAAAATCAGTCGCTAAGGCAAGGCTAAGACCAAGGCCAGCTGCCGCTCCCGAAATGGCACTAATCGTTAATTTCGGCATGCAATAAAGCTCTTTTACGACTGTACTGATGCTATCCATCACTAGAGGAAAGGCACTTTTGTCAGTTGACGATAACATTGTTTTAATGTCTCCCCCTGAACAGAAAGCCCGTCCTTTTCCTGTCAAAACAACAATATCAATCTCATCAACACTAGCAGCCTTCTTTAATACAGAAGCTAGATCTTTAAGCATTTCTACGCTTAATGCATTAAGGGAATCCGGCCTGTTCAGCTCAATCGTTGCCACACGCCCATGAATGGCCAAATTTACTGTTTCAGTTCCAAAGTCAATGGTCAATCTAACCCCTCCTCTTTCTTTAATTCTAATTATATTGGCTTTCTCCTCTTTTAAAAACATAAATGAACGATTATTCATAATATTTTTGATACTAATTTGAACAGCCAAAATGAGAAACGACCGTAAAATATTTACGGCCGCAATCTTTACTTATTTTGTCTCGGTCAAATCCTTTTGTACCTGATCTCTTAACGCCATCTTCAGAAACTTGCCAACGGAAGTTTTCGGAATTTCATTTAAGAATAATATCTCATCTGGAAGCCACCATTTGGCAAATTGAGGCTTTAGGAATTCCAATAATTCTTGTTTGTCTATTTTATCTTGGTAAGCTTCTTTTAGGACTACACAAGCAACCGGCCGCTCCTGCCATTCTTCATGCGGTACAGCCACTACCGCTGCCTCAAAAACAGCCTCATGGGCCATTAAGGCGTTTTCAATATCGACAGAGGAAATCCATTCTCCGCCGCTCTTAATCAAATCCTTCGTTCGGTCAACAATTTTCATAAAGCCTTCCTCATCGATGGTGACCACATCCCCTGTATAGAGCCAGCCATCACGAAACGCCTCTGACGTTCGTTCATCCTTATAATATTCAGATGCAATCCAAGGTCCCCGAATAGCAAGCTCGCCCATTTCCTTCCCATCCCAGGCTGCCTCTCCATCCTTCCCGACAATTTTCATTTCTAGTCCTGGAACAAGAACACCCTGCTTGGCTTTCAAGTCTAGACGCTCCTCATAGGAAAGCTCCTCCTGGTAGCTTTTCAATGTAGAAATGACGACTAATGGACTCGTTTCCGTCATCCCATATGCATGCATGAAAGGAATATTATGCTTCTGTTCAAAGGCTTTAATCATCCCTTTCGGTGCTGCGGAACCGCCGCATAGAACTGAACGCAGTGAACTCATGTCATACTTGTTTTCTTCAAGCTCCTTTAATAGTCCCAGCCAAATCGTTGGAACACCAGCTGTTATGGTTACCTTTTCCTTTTGAATGAGTTCAGCTAATAGCTTAGGAGTAAAATAGGGTCCCGGCATAACTAGGTTTGTACCAAACCAAACAGCCGCAAACGGCAACCCCCATGCATTAACATGGAACATCGGAACGACCGGCATCGCGATATCCTTTTCACTAACCCCCGCGCTGTCTGCCATCCCTAATGCCATACTGTGAAGGACAATTCCGCGATGAGAATAAATGACACCCTTTGGATTCCCTGTCGTGGCAGACGTATAGCACATGCCTGCTGGAGCATTTTCATCAAGGTCATCTGGGTATTCATAGTCACCCGTTGCCTCTTCAAGTAACTTCTCGTAATGATAAACAGGGGATAAAGTTGTTTCAGGGAGTTCTTCATCATCTGTCATAATGATAAATGCTTTCACATTCGGCAACTTGTCCTTCACCGCTTCAATTAACGGAAGGATATCTGAATCAATTAATAAAACCTTATCTTCTGCATGATTAATAATAAAAACAATATGCTGCGGAGAAAGGCGAATATTTATCGTATGGAGTACGGCCCCGCTGCATGGAATCGCAAAATACGCTTCCAAATGGCGGTGGTGATTCCATGCTAGTGTCCCTATCTTATCTCCTCTTTCCACTCCTAGCTTTTGGAGACTTTCAGCAAGCCTTCTTGTCCGGTCAGCTATCTCCTTATATGTAAACCGCTGAATTCCGCTCGCTGTTCTTGATACAACCTGTTTCTTTGGAAAAAATCTTTCCGCTCTCTTGATCATTTGCGTCATTGTTAAAGGTGTTTGCATCATCATAACAAATTCCTCCCTTATTTAAGCGCTTACAACTATTCAAAGAAGTGTATGATCTTTTGTACCTAAAACATTCTATTTAATTTAGAAAAACCCTTCTTATTTTCAAAACTTTCAAAATTATCATCACAAAGAAAAACCCCTGCTATTTTAGGCAAGGGATTCTTGTGTATCAAATAATTCACTTAATAATCTCAACTTCTCATCCGTGTATTTTTCAAAGCTTTCATTGTATGTTTTTGGGTCCTTTGGATTGGCAAATTGTGTGATCTTCCCTGTGGTCGGATGGACAAATTTACTAGCAGCGCCACATCCAAGACCAATGATCGTCTGCTGCTCTTCCATGATCATAATATTATAAATACTGTCCTGACCAGGCAGTGAATAGCCAACATTTTCAAGATTGCCAAGGATATTCTTTTGTCTATATAAATAATATGGGGTATAGTTATGCTCTTTCGTCCATTTCTCAGCCATGTCCATCATCTTCTCAATTTCATTTCGATCGGCGACTTTGTATTTTTCCTTATTTTTTGTCATTTCGGAGGCACGTTTGAAAGAAAGAGTATGGACAGTTAATGATTCAGGCATAAGCTTTTCTGTTTCACTTAATGTGTGTGTAAATTCCGGCACCCCTTCACCTGGGAGACCGATAATTAAATCCATATTGATATTATTCATCCCCATATTTCGTGCTAAATGAAACTTATCAATCGTTTCTTCAACCGTATGATGTCTGCCAATCGCTTTTAATGTTTCCTGAATATATGACTGCGGATTAATGCTAATCCGATCTATTTTCCACTTTTTCAACACTTCTAGCTTTTCAGGTGTGATTGTGTCCGGTCTTCCCGCTTCAACGGTAATCTCACGTATCTTTTCCACATCAGGGAAAGAGTTGTACATTTCTTCATAAAGCATATCCATTTCTTCAGCAGTAATACTTGTCGGAGTGCCCCCGCCATAGTAAACTGTCGTGATTTTCACTTTGTTTTCTTTAAGCCATTCCCCAACCTTCCTCATTTCATAATGAAGGCCTCCTAAGAAGGAATCAACAGATCCTTGCCGGCCATTTATCGCATATGCCGGGAATGTACAATAGGCACACTTAGTTGGGCAGAATGGAATTCCTATATAAATGCTGACTTCATTTTGAAGATCATAAAGGTCAGGAACAACAGCCAATTGCCTGTCTACAATTTGCTGCATTAGCTGAATCTTTTCATCTGATATTAAGTAATCCTCTTTTAATTGCTGATGTGCGACAGGCGTAGGCGTTTTCAATTGCATATGGCGGTGCAGAAGCTTTGTTGGACGGATACCAGTAAGGATTCCCCACTTTTGAGTAATGCCAGTCCACTCTTGAAGAACCTTTAAATATACATGGGATACGGCAGTTTTAATTTGCTTAAAATGCTCTTTCTCCGACTCTGTTTCTATTAATAAAGCTTCATAGGATGCTGTCTTCTCTATCCTTTTCCGATCTGTTAGCGAAGCTTTAACACGAATAGATTCTCCTACTTCAAGATTAATAACGATCTTTAAATCCTCATCATGATGAGATTTCATGGACACTTGGCATTCCTCAAAAAATAAATTTGCGATTAGTTGCAGCGGACGCAAAAACCGCACATCTTGTAACCCTGTAACTAAAATTTGCAATGCTATCACCTTTTTATCAATATAGTGAAAATACCATCAAAATAGATTTGATGGCAGTTGGAATTGTATTATTATGAACTTATATAAGTGTACAGAAATGACTTTATTAGGTCAAGATGTGAAAAAGAGCTGATCCGATTAGATCAACTCCCTTTAAACAAAACTATTTCAATAAGTTCATTTTCTTCAGAAATTCAATTGGATGCTGCTTTCTGAAATGCTCCTTCACCATATAGGTGACGCCGTGCTGATTATTCGGACGTGTGACCCAATCTGCTGCTTTTTTAACTTCTACAGGGGCATTTCCCATGGCAACACCGAGTCCGGCAGCTTCAATCATGCCAAGATCATCGATCCCGTCCCCAATTACAACCATTTCACTGCGGGCAATATCCAAGTGGTCCCCTAAATACAACAAGCCATTAAGCTTGGAAACTCCAGCCGGCATAATATCGATGCGAAGCTTATTCAGCTGAAGGATATCAATTTCTGAAAACATGCCTTTTATGGCAGCTGCGGCATCCTTGCAATCTGTTTCATCCTCAAAATAAACTTCAATTTTTGGAGGATTGACAGGGTCATCAAGAATGGTGTCACTTAAGGAATCAACAAATTGCTGTGAATAAAAAATCGGATCACCTGATGAAAAGACAGTCTTAGCAAGCATATTATGATTTAGCTTTGATTTGTTGGCCAACGAATATTTTTCATGAACCAATCGGATCTGACAGGAAAATCCTTCAAGCAGCCTTACAATTTCATACGTTACATCCTCTGCAATCCGCCTGACAAAAATGGGCTTATCCCTTGAGCTTGCAATATAAGCTCCACTATGTGCGACAATGGATGTGTCTAATTTTAATGCTTTAGCCACTTTTTTTGCAGATGGAAAGCTTCTTGCCGTAACTAGTGTTACATAGATCCCTTTTTGCTGCACATAATCGATCGCTTCTTTTGTAGATTTATGAAGTCTTCCATTTGATTGAAGAAGAGTACCATCAATATTTAACGCTAACAGCTTGTAAATCATCAAATTGCCCCCTATCGCGAGAGTAAAATTGTCCTATTACACTTTTATGAAAAGAGAAAAAGGAATAGAACAATCCCTATGAAAACTTCATACCCCTGAAAAAATTACCAATAATAAAAATGTATAAAGAGTAATTATTCAATAAAAAATAGGATTGTAACATTTAATTACACCAAAGGAGATGATTTACATGGCAAGAAGCAACAATTCAAATCAGCTAGTAGTACCAGGAGTTTCTCAGGCAATTGAGCAAATGAAGTACGAAATTGCAACAGAATTCGGTGTGAACCTTGGCCCAGAAACATCTTCAAGAGCAAATGGTTCAGTTGGTGGAGAAATTACGAAGCGCCTTGTGCAAATGGCTGAGCAGCAGCTTGGCGGCAGGTTTTAAAGGTACAACCAAATAATTATATATATGAAAACCGCTCCTATAATAAGGAGCGGTTTTCATTATCAATTATGGAAATTAGCCTAGTGGACCATATAATTCTTCAAGTGGTTTCATAATGATTTTATTTAACTCAGCAATAAGCATGCTCATTCTCTGTTCTGCTTCCATTAGCTTGGATATTTTAGGATTTTGCTGCACAAGGGCAACAGATTGTTGCGCCTGCTGAACTTCTGCTTCAGAAATATCCTGTCCCATCATTTGTTTTTGCTGGAGCTGCATTTGAATATGGCGAAAGTTATCAAACATCGCCTTTGCTGACGGATCAGCATTGACCTCAGCATAAGCTTGCTTCAACATAATATATTCATTGCTTTGCCTTACTGCTTGCTCAAGTTCACCTGCAATATTAAATAAATTAACTGCCATCTTTTAAAACCCCTTTCATTTTGGGCACTCACTTCACTATAACAAAATATGCCATTCAATGCGAGGCGTGTATCTGAAAATTGGTGAACTTATTCTAGAGCACAATGGCGATAATCCCTTGGAACAGCCCAATAATTCCACCAAGCAATGCCCCTAAAAAAGTAATCATTTTTAATTCGCTATTAATTATGGAAAGAACCATTTCTTCCAGTCTCTCGACAGAGAATGCTTCTACTTGTTCCCGAATAATTTCCTGCAGTCGCAGCCTTTCCATTAACATATCAATGCGTCCGGTTAGCCATCCTCCAAACAACTCAACACTTTTTGGCACCATATTATCAATGATTTCTGCATGGTAAGCTTCACTCAATTTAGAAATCGGCGCATGAAATATTGTTTCTAATTTTATGATATTACTAACGCTTTTCTTCACAAAAGAAAGAATATCTTCTTTATTAAATTGTTTTTCAATCTTTGCCGCTTCCCATTCAAGAACTTTATCCCATTCATTTTTTAATAGTTCAGTAATAATATCAGCTGTGCCCTCATTTTTTAAAAACTTGATAATTTCCGGCTGTATTTTATCCGCAATATTGATGTTCCCCATAAACATTTGCATCATGCTTCCAAGAACACCGCTTCGCTCCTTTAAAAAATCATCGGCCATTTTTTGAATCCGCATATTTCCTTCAAAGCTTGAAAAATAATCGATCCCTTTTTGGAGAATAAACTTGCTGATTTCAGGGATTTTTTCATTAACCTTTTCAATCATCTTTTCTGGAATAATCAATTTTAATTGCCGATCGCGATAGGTATCAAGCATACTTTCAAACTTTTGCTCAATCAACTCATTCAAACGCTTTTCTGTTTTCTCATGGATATTTTGTATCCCTAAGCTATCTAATAGTTGTGCCGGGCTTTTCTCACTTGTTAAGAAATTTCCCAGTTCCTTTTGAACAACTCCCGTCATTTCCTTTTGGAAATTATCATTCAAAAATTTCCTTTGAATACTTTCAGGAGTTAAAAGATGGTTAACGACCATCTTCCCCATTTGTTCTGCAAGCTCGTCTCGGCGCTTTGGTATTAAACCGGGAGTAAATGGCACTCTCCACTTTCCAATATATAAAGTTTTATAAGGCCTAAAAAGCATTTTTATTGCAAGATAATTCGTAAACCCGCCAATTATGGCCCCAATCGATATCATTAATAATATTGTCAATAAGATTTGCATAAAACATCTACCTTCCATCTGGACTTGCGCACAATTTTAACCTTTTTTACATACGATACTTTATCAGCTTTTGCCTATTTTTTCATTATTAATGCATATAAAATTTGCAAAAATGAGGAATGATCATGACGTTATCATTATTACCTATTACGATTGTTCCGACCAAAACGTTTCAAAAAAAGGTTCACTCTATAAAAGTTAGCCATTCCCTCATTCATTATTGGAGAATGGACGAAGCTAAACCATTCGATATCGCTGTGGGAAACAAGCGCATTTCCGTCAATATTGAGAGTGGACCCATTACAAAAGATGAAATCATCATGAGTGAAGAACTATTCCGAGAGTTCATTCTGCCAGTACAGGAAATGCAATTTATGGCACAGTATTCTAATAAAGAAAATACCCTTACCTTTGGTCCGGTAATTGGCTTATTGACTGAAATTAGTTTTCCGGAAGACTCGGAACCTCATTTTCGCTCCATCCATAGTTTTTGCAAGGAAATGCACGAAGTAATATCGGAAATAGGCGGCTTTTTCTATGTGTTTTCATTACCTGATTTTTCGCATGGGATGATGAAGGGTTATTTTCTGCTAGATGATTGCTGGCATAAATCTCCTGTCCCTCTCCCTAATGTCATTTATAATCGTATACATTCACGCAGGCTTGAAGCAAGCGAATCTTTCCAAAAATTTAAGATGGCGATTTTTTCTCACAATATTCCTATATTTAATGATCACTTTCTTTCAAAAAATACGGTCAATGACTTATTAATCTCTGCAGAGTATTTGCATCCCTTTCTTCCCGAAACATTACTAGCATCAGAGCAAGCTTTGGAAGAATTAAAGAATAAATACGATTCTATATTTATAAAGCCTATCAATGGAAGCCAAGGCAGAAATATTATTAAGGTTACAAAAATAAATCATTCGCTTCAAGCAGAATTATCCACTTCAAAGGGGCGGGACCACACATATTTGTTTAATGCATACAGCGAGCTTTACAAATGGATTCAGCCATTTCTTGAGAAGAACACCTATATTGTGCAGCAAGGTATCCCTTTAATAAAATATAAAAATAATCAGCTAGATTTTCGAATCCTTTGTCATCGAAATTCACAAAACTCCTGGAAGGCTACCTCCGCAGTAGCAAGAATATCAGCTGAGCAGCAATTTGTTTCGAATATTGCAAGAGGCGGAGAAATCAAGAAGCCTATTCACGTATTAACAAAATTATCGGATCGAAAAACAGCCATCCAGCAGCTTGCCCTTATGAAGGAACTTGCAGTAGAGGCCTCATCTATTATAAGCAATCATTCCGAAGGCTTGATGGGGGAGCTTGGAATAGATATCGGGGTGGATGAAAGCGGAAAGCTTTGGATCATTGAGGTAAATGCCAAACCTTCCAAGAACCTCGGAGAAAATGAAAATAAAATCCGGCCCTCTACAAAGGCTTTACTGGAATACTGCACTTACTTAACATTTTCCATATAACAATCAATACCATGATTATTCATATAAATCTAAAACGACTATGTCTTACTTCAAGGAGGTATTGTTCATGCTGTCATTTGGGTTAATGACATTGCAAACATCTAATGAAAAACATTATTTTAACGAAATCGCCAAAAGAGCACACCAGCTGGAAATGGTCTGTTATCGATTTGTCCCCTCTAATATTAATCCCATTTCAGAAAATGTGAACGGGGACTTTTTTAATCCTGAAACAAATGAATGGGAGGCTTGTGAATTTCCACTTCCTAAAATCCTTTATGACCGTTGTTTCTACAATGAAGATCCTCATTCCAAACGATGCAAAGCAATTGTAAAATGGCTAAAAACGAAAAAGGATCTATTATTTTTAGGATACGGCCTCCCAAATAAATTGGAATTATATCATGCGCTTGAAAATTCTATCCTATCACCTTATTTGTTGAAATCGAGTGAAGTAACTTCGGGCCAAAATGTCATTCAACACCTTTTTCCGAATAAGCCGGTCATGATGAAACCAGTTAATGGCTCTCAAGGCAGAGGAATTTACTATTTAGAAAAGAAAAATAATGAAATCACCGTTCAAACAGACAAACAAAATAAAACGATTACACGCCTATTCCCTTATGAAGAGAAGGCCATATCTTGGATTGATTACCTTATTAAAGAAAGAAAATATTTAATTCAGGAATTCAAAGAGCTTACAAACGAAAGGAATCAGCCCTTTGATATTAGAGTTTTGCTGCAAAAGAATGAATATGGAGAGTGGAAAGAAATAGCCAAAGGGGTAAGAACTGGGAAAGAAAACGGGATCGTTTCGAATATTAGTGCGGGAGGAACGATTTCTGCTTATAAGGATTGGCTGGCAGCATATCCTTCTTCAAAAAGAGATTACCTTACTAATGAAATAAATGAAGTTTTGAGATCCTTGCCGCAAATATTAGAACAGCATTTTCCTCCGCTTTTTGAAATAGGCGTGGATATTGGAATAAGTAAAGATCATGCCATCTGGATATTGGATATCAACTCTAAGCCTGGACGAAAGGTTGCTTTAACGACGAATCCATCTTTAGAAGATTCATTATATACCTCCCCCCTTCTATACGGAAAAAGATTAGATGTTGAAAGGAGACAAATTAATGAGAAAACAATACCAAGTAGAAATTCTTCATGACATCTCCCAACAAGTCTATATTCCAAATGAAGCCATTCCAAATACCAGCCTATCAAAAATTGCGTTTGGGTCAAAATCCATTGAAACGAAAATAGACATTCAGCCAAATAATAGGGAACTGATCAGCCTTAGCAAGGATATCGCTGAGCAGCTAAAGCTTCCGGATTTAAAGGTTCCTCTTCATATTTTCAATGACGATGAAACTCTTTTTATAGGACCACTCGTTGGCATTTTCACATCAGGCTTCACCCCTTTTCAGATGCGGCCAATCGGTGAACGGAGCCTGTTCTTTGCCAAACTGCTTTCGGTAAAAAAGGCTGTTGGCGCCATGCCCTTTGTATTTGGGGAGCAGCATATTGATTGGGAACAAGGATTGATCAACGGATTATTTTATCACGATAACGGATGGAAGACATTTGAGGTTCCCTTTCCTAATGTGATATATGACCGGCTGCCTAACCGAAAGAGCGAAAGAAAAGCGGAGCAGAAAAATATAAAGGAAAGGCTGCAATCAGAATATTTGATTCCATGGTATAATCCTGGTTTTTTTAATAAATTAGATATTTTTGACCGGCTAATTCAAGATGACGCAATTGCAAAATTCTTGCCGGAAACCCATCCCTTTGTTTCCTTTTCTGAAATTGAAAGAATGTTGAGCGAATACGGGCATGTATATATGAAGCCGATAAATGGAAGTCTCGGCTTAGGAATCCATCAAATCTTATATGATAAAGCGAATGGATATTATTTTTGCAGATTCCGAAGCCGTGAGGGTGAAAATAAGCTGCTGAAATATAACAGCTTGGAAGGGCTAATGAATCATGTTTTTTCTGGAAAAAAATTAAATCGAATGCTTATTCAGCAAGGAATTCATCTATTGCGAAAAGATCAGCGGCCAATCGACTTTAGGGTACACACAAATAAAAATAATTATGGAGACTGGGTTGTTACGGCCATTGCAGCTAAAGTGGCAGGAGCTGGAAGTGTGACAACTCATGTAAAGAGCGGCGGCGTCATCCAAACGATGGCTGAGGTTTTTCCATCTTTGGAGGAACAAAGGCTTGCAGAAACAAAACTAGCAGATGCTGCGTTATTATTAAGCAAAGCGCTGGAAGAAAATATGGAAGGGATTATTGGTGAAATTGGATTTGACCTCGGGCTTGATCGGCAAGGAAATGTATGGCTATTCGAAGCTAATTCCAAACCAGGCAGATCCATTTTTAAACATCCAGAGCTGAAGGAATTTGATTTTTTAACGAGAAAGCTTTCCTTATCCTTTGCTGTATTTTTGGCTGAAAGGGCGATTTTGAGTCCTGAGGAAGTTTTTAGATGAGCATTTTTTATGACTTTGAACTTAAAAATTGGTTTACTCTTAATAAACAATCGAAAACATTAGGCTTCAATAAGCACCCCGTTCAAATGGTGAGCTCCGCGCCCGCACGGAGCCTCTTCTTTCCTATTTCACCTAAAGAGGAGGTTCCCTTAATTGGAATTTTAACAGGCAGAAAAAAGGATAATAAAGTGACTGGGAATGGCAGATTATTTAAAGAACTTCAGAAAGAAATCATGAAAAACGGCGGGCTATCCATCGTTTTCACTCCTCAAAATATTAACGATAATTCAATAAGCGGATATATGTATCTTCCCACTAAAGATAAATGGTACACTGTTCAATGCCCGATCCCGCATGTGATTTATAATCGGGTACCTTTTCGCAGAATTGAAAAATCTGATTCATTTTATGAAGCTTATCAATTTTTCAAAAGCAAAAACATTCCCTTTTTTAATACATGTTTCCTTGATAAACATGAATTATATCAAGTATTATCCAAGGATTCTTATTTCCAAAAGCTAATCCCGGAAACAATAAAAATCTGTGAAAAATCTCCATTTCAGACTTTTTTTCAAAAGCATCGTCAATTATATATAAAGCCATCATTAGGTTCAAAAGGAAAGGGCATTTACCTTGCTTCATTAAATAAAGATTCCACCATTCAATTGCAGGGGCAAGAGGAATTACTTCTATATGAAGATTTCCATACCTTTTGGTTGAAGTGGAATTCGGTTTTTTTGAAGAAGTCGTATATTGCCCAAAAAGCAATCAATCCGTTGTTATATAATGGAAAGCGGTTTGACTTTCGGATTCTTGTCCATTATGTCAATAATCAATTTAACGTAACAGGCATCGGCATCCGGCAATCAAAGGAACAAAACATTACCACCCATGTTCCTAATGGCGGAATTATTCTTCCCTATAAACAATTACAATCGGAAAAGCATGATCAGTTTATTACTGAATTGGCCAATCGAGCTGGAAAGTTATTATCAAAGCAAATTGGTTTCTTTGGCGAATTTTCAATAGATGCAGGAATCACAGCAGACGGGAAGTATGTCATATACGAAATCAATTCCAAGCCGATGCGCTTTGATGAGCAGGAAATAGAAAAGAAAAGATTTCAAACGTTGGCCAGTCTATTTCTTGAGTTAGCTGGATTATAATTCCGCAGTCCACATAAAGAGGGTCCGAAGGTGGACTGTTTTTTTATGGCTGATTTATTTTATTGGGTTGTTTGGCAAAAAGGAGTAAGATATAGAAAAGGGGGTCAGGGATATGTTAACGCATTTTCAATACAAGCCTTTATACGAAAACAAACAATTACCTGGATGGAAATTTTCCTTTTACTTTAACAAACAGAAATTTAATGGGATTTATCATCAAAATGGTAAAATCGAATGGACCTCAAACACGCCAAATGGAGAAGATGAGATTAAATTGATGGAACAAATTCATGAATTGATGCTTTTTCATGTTTATGATCAGTGATTTGTATATTTTCATAGCTTCTTTGGAATGATAAACCTTATTATATCCAAAGGAGGGCACTGCATGCCTGATAATAAAAATGTAAAAGATGATTCTCATTATGAGGGAAGAGACAAAGTTTATTTAGACATTGACCGAATGATTAATGAAGGTATGTCGGGCGGATCGGTACATATGAGAGAAGAAACAACGAATATTGAGGAAGCTAGAGATCTTTTTGAAGAAGATCCGCCATACACAGCTGAATAACTAGCATTTCAAAAAATGGCTAAAAAAAATAGCACTGACTCAAAATGAGGGTGCTATTTTTTGATGGAATTTATTCTATAATAAAGGAGATCTCCTGATTTCCGCATGATAAACATTTCAATAAATGTGGGCACTCTTTGTTGGTGTAGTCAGCTGGATAGCCATTTTCCAATTTCATGAGATCAATAGGCATGTATGCACTATAATCATCGTAATAATCCATAATCCTTCCTTGATCGTAAACTCGATTTCCGCAAGATGAGCACTTTTTCTTAATTTCCTCAAATCCATTGCAGATTGGACAAATCGCCATTTCTATGCCCCCGCTCCATTCTTAATGATGTCATTCGATTTCCATAACCTTATCGTTCGTAAATACTTTAATAGTTATGACAAAACCATTAGGAAACAATTCCCACTACAAAAAAAGAATAAGCGTTCAGAAAAACTCCATAATATAGAGTACACAGACACACAAACAACTTTCCACTAACCGATGGGTTAAACCAGTTAGAGGTAACAAGTAGATCTTGTGTCGGTGCAACTCCGGCTAACCCAACCATACTAACAAAATTTTATGAGGAGATGAACCAATTATGAACAACAACACAAGAAGCAATTCCTCAAACCAATTACTAGTACCAGGAGTAGCACAAGCACTTGACCAAATGAAGTTTGAAATTGCAAACGAATTTGGCGTAAACTTAGGTCCTGAAACAACATCTCGTGCCAACGGTTCTGTTGGAGGAGAAATTACAAAGCGCCTAGTTCAAATGGCTGAACAACAACTTGGCGGACACCATCAATAATAATTTGTTAAACACAATTTAATATGACATGGCTTGAGCCCCCTTTTAGAAGGGGGCTTTTCCATTCCTTTCAGAAAGCTATACCATCTTTGCAGGATCCACCCACAAATCAAATTGTTCACTTGTAACATAGCCGGTCTTTAGTGCCGCTTCTTTTAATGTACTATTTTCTTTAAATGCAAGCTTTGCAATCTCAGCAGCCTTTTCATAGCCGATATGAGGATTAAGAGCGGTGACAAGCATTAAAGATCGATTTACATGATCCGAAATAATCTCTTTATTTACTTCTAAACCAACAAAGCATTTTTCATTAAATGAATCCATCCCATCCGCTAAAAGGCGGACACTTTGGATAAGGTTGAAAATAATAACTGGCTTAAAGACATTTAATTCAAAATTCCCTTGGCTTGCGGCAAAACCGATTGTTGCATCATTACCGAATACTTGACAGGCGATCATTGTGAGTGCCTCGCTTTGTGTCGGGTTAACCTTTCCTGGCATTATAGAGCTTCCTGGTTCATTAGCGGGGATTGAAAGCTCCCCAATCCCGCTTCTCGGTCCACTGGCAAGCCATCTGACATCATTGGCTATTTTCATAAGATCAGCAGCCAACGCCTTTAAAGCCCCATGCACATATACAAGCTCATCATGGCTTGTCAAGGCATGAAATTTATTGTCTGATGAACGGAAAGCATGGCCCGTTCGTTTCGAAATTTCTTTGGCAACCCCTACCCCAAAGGATTTATCTGCATTAATGCCTGTGCCTACTGCTGTTCCCCCAATGGCGAGATCTAGTAAATAATCCATTGCTTCCGTGATCATCCGCTCACATTTATCAAGCATAGCGCGCCAACCGCTTATTTCCTGCCCTAATGTCAATGGGGTCGCATCTTGCAAATGAGTCCTTCCAATTTTCACAATCGCTTGAAACTCGTCTTCCTTTTGGCGGACGGTTTTCTTCAATGCTTGAAGGGAGGGAATCAGCTTTTCGGCTATTTCGATATATGCTGCTACATGCATTGCTGTCGGGAACGTATCGTTTGAGCTCTGAGACATATTCACATCGTCATTAGGATGCACCTTTGTATCGGTGTCTCCATTTGACTGCAGGAGTTCATTCGCTCTTCTTGCCACAACTTCGTTTACGTTCATATTGGATTGTGTACCACTTCCTGTCTGCCAGACAACTAGTGGAAAATGTTCATCAAATTTCCCTTCAAGAATTTCCTCGGTTGCCTGAACAATGGCCTCCTTTTTTGCTTCTGTTAATTTTCCAAGCCTATTGTTTACAATAGCAGCCGCATTTTTTATTTTGGCAAAGGCATAAATAACCTCCACCGGCATTTTTTCAATGCCAATCCGAAAGTTTTCCCGGCTTCTTTGTGTTTGTGCGCCCCAATATTTATCTGCTGGAACCTTTATCTCTCCGAGCGTATCTCTTTCAATCCGAAAATTATCCATGAAACCACTCCTTACTTGTTGTTAAATACAATTCCTTCCTTATATTCTATTCCCTATTTTTGGACTTTTATGGGTATATAGAAAAGTTTAAGCGCCTTGCCCACCCCCGACAAGCACAAGACGAGCCTCCCGGAAAGGTGTGCCCTTTACCTTTCTGGGAGGCTTGGCTTGTGTCCTCGAGGGGGTAGGCGCTTAAGCTAGACAAAAAAAAACTGCTTTGCATGGGCAAGCAGTTTTTAGTGTTTCACAACTGTATATCCGATAAAATAACCAAGGACCATAATACTGGCAATAACTAATGTAATTGAAAGCTGTTCCACTTTAAATTCCTCCCTGATTCTATTTATACGTTAAAAATAGCATAGAAAAAGGGTGAATTTTATGAACAGAAAGGAACATTTCATGACAAGTCGGTGACATATTTATGAACTCTTTATTCACCAAATCTATTTCAATCACTTATTCAACATATACAGCCGTACCATAAGCAATAATTTCAGAAGCATTCTGCATTACTGCTGAAGATTGGAGACGCATACCGATAATCGCATTTGCTCCTTTTGATCTGGCATCGTCTACCATTCGCCCAATAGCCTTCTGCCTTGCTTCATCCATCATCTCTGTGTATTCACTTATTTCTCCGCCGACAATCGTCCGTAAGCCAGCCATGATATCCTTGCCGATATGCTTAGATTGTATGCATCCTCCCCTGACAAACCCTTTAAAATCTTTAATTTCTTTCCCCGGTACAGAATCAATAGTTACGATAATCATTCCGTTTTTCCTCCTCTTTTTCTTTCTTTCTCTCCATGATTAATATGATAAAAATAAGTATAAACAGAACAGCGTATATGACATAAATCAAAATGGCTATTTTAACATTGATAAACAGCATAATGAGTCCAAGTATTTGGCTTACAATAGTTAACAGCAGAAACGGCTGCTTTAGTTTCCCCATCAATCATCATTCCTTAAAGATGACTTTTTCAACTTTTTCCATAGCTTCCTGACGAATAGCAAATAGACTAATGTCGGAAGAGGCGCCTGGATTAAGCCGATGATTCCCCAAAGCCAATAGTTATGTCCATGTTTCCTTGCATTTGTGAATAGAAAGGTACTTTGACTGATCAATATAACGGCTACAACCATAAGTAGTGGAAAAGAAACCTCTTCATTCATGTTTCCTTCACCTGTTTAATATACTGAAATGACGCGAATCCACAAATAAACATAACAGTAAGCGCTTGTATCGTGAAGAAGACTACAGGAACACGGTATAGGGCAAATAATATCCCGCTCAAAATAATTAAGGCAATAAATGCGAAAAGTGAAGCATCGAAAATAAGCTTCTTTTTTAAACTTTTCTTCTCTTCTACAATCAAATTCTCAAACCACTCTATATTTGGTGTATTAATCGAGGTACCTTGATCAATTTTTTCTAACCCGTGTTCAATTTCTTTCATGACGAATAATAAGTCTTCATCTTGATGTAGATCTTCTCTCGTGTTCGTCATTTATTTTCAGCTCCTTCCTGACAGCCATAATTCCGTTATGAACTCTTGACTTTATCGTACCAGGGGATAGCTTCATCCACTCCCCAATCTCATCATAGGAATAACCGTAATAATGTCTTAATATGATTGGAATTCTTACATCATCCGCCAATTTTCCTAAAGCGGACATGGCATCATTCCATTCTTCATTCCTCGTTTCGAAATGCCATTTTAGCTTTCTGTGCTGCTCTTCATCCATCTGGTATGCTTTTTCTCTTTTCTTCTTTCGCTGATGATCAATATATAAATTCGTAGCGATTGAAATAAGCCAAGATGAAAACTTTGATTTAAATTGGTATAAATGAATTTTTTCAATACATTTAGCCATTGTCTCCTGTGCAAGGTCTTCTGCTGTATCAGGATTCATTGTCACTTTAATTAAATACTTAACTAAGAAGGGGTAATTATTTTGAAAAAGCATGGCTAAAGCGCGTTTATTGCCTGATTTCGCGCTATGTATGAGCTCTTTCTCCTCCATCTGGCTATGTTCCTCTCCTTCGTATCATCCCGCCTTCTTTACTAATGGTTTTTCTAAGCTGCATTATAAATTAGACGCTTGATAATAAATAATCGTTCACATCTATTATAGATTTTTTTTATAAAAAAACATGGGAAATTCAAAAAAACTTGGCAAAAAACGCCAAGTTTCTTCTTAGTCTTTCTTTTTTCCTTTATTTTTCTTCTGCTTCTTTTCCCACTTTTTCTTTTCCTTTTCTATTTTCTTTTCCCACTTTTCTTTGTTTTTCAACATATCTTTATCAAACAGATGAAACTTTTCTTCCAGCTTTTTCTTTTCGATAAAAGAGGAAATATGCGGGACGCCGAATGAAATGGCTTCTTGATTTTGCAAGGCTTTAGTCATGATGGCCTTGAAAATCGGTGCCGTTCCCTCTCCGCCCGTTGTTGTTAAATAGTGATCCTTATCTGTCCGATCATATCCTACCCAAACAGCGCCAACAAGCTGAGGAGTATACCCTACGAACCATTGATCTTTTATCCCGTTTACGCCTTCAATCGGAACCTGTGTTGAACCCGTTTTACCGGCTACCTCTCTTCCGGGAATCTGTGCGGCTCTTCCAGAACCTTGCTCTACAACACCAAGCAGCATCGTTGTGATCTTATCGGTTACTTCTTTCGTTGTTACTCTAGTTTTCTTATCATCCCATTTAGCAATGGTGTCTCCATTGGAGTCAACCATTTTTACGATCGAATGCGCGTCAACCTTTTCCCCGCCGTTAGCAAAAGCAGTGTAGGCTTCAGCCATATTTAATGGGGATACCCCTTTATTTGTTCCGCCAAGTGCCAGGGCAAGGTTATGGTTGATCGCCTCTTCCGGAATTCCAAACCTTTTTGCCGCATCTATTCCTTTATCAAGACCGATTTCGTTGAGCAGCCATACTGCAGGAATATTTAAGGAATCCTTTACAGCTTCATACATCGGGACTTGACCGCGGAATTTGAAATTATAATTATTTGGCTCATAATCACCAAACTTCATTTTTTCATCCTTCAATTCATCTTTAATATCCCAGCCATTTTCAAGTGCTGGCGTATAGGGGACAAGGGGCTTCATCGTTGAGCCTGGCTGCCCTACCGGATGAATCGCCCGGTTGTGTCCTAGGAGTGTATGCTCCCCTCTGCCTCCAACCAATGCACGAACACCGCCGCTTTTCGGATCAATAAGAATGGCCCCGCTTTGAACGATTCGATCCCCTTTCCCTGCAGGAAACATGGAATCATCACGATACGTTTCTTCCGCTGCCGACTGCATGATTGGATCAAGCTCCGTATAGATCTGATAACCGCCAGTGAGCAATTCATCAAGAGTTAGACCGTATTTCTTCATCCCTTCCTCTAGCACAAAGTCAACATAATACGGATATTTCCCCTTGAATGGGTCTCCCCCTTTATCATCAAAAACTAATTGTTCATTTTTCGCTTCTTGCCATTGTTTTTCTGAAATAAAACCATTTGTTTTCATTTGTGCCAGTACAACGTTTCTGCGCTCAAGTGCTGCTTTTTCATTTTTATAAGGATTAATCACAGAAGGAGCCTTAATTAAACCAGCTAATAAAGCTGCTTCACTAATCGTTAAATCTTTGACATCCTTACCGAAATATTTCATTGCCGCTCGCTTGATCCCCCAAGCCCCTTCGCCAAAATAAATCTCATTCAAATACATCTGCAGAATTTCATTTTTTGTAAACTGTTTTTCAATTTCCCTTGCTAGAAAAAATTCTTCTATTTTTCGCTTATATGTTTTTTCTGCTGATAGCAAGGCATTTTTTGTCAGCTGCTGTGTAATTGTGCTGCCGCCTTCGACAATTTCTCCAGCCTTCATATTTCGGAAAAACGCCCTGCCAATACTCGTAAAATCAACACCATTGTGCTCATAGAAACGGTGGTCCTCAACGGCGATGACCGCATTTTTCATATGCTCTGGAATTTCCTTAATCGATATTCCTTCCACTTTATTAGCAGATATTTTGCTTGCCACTTCCCCGTTCACATCGTAAATAACAGTGGACTGTGCAAGACCCTTTTCAAGTGAACTAATATTTGCCCCGCTTGCGTAATAATAAAAAAAGCCCAAAAATGCTAATGCTGCGGTTAATGCAGATAGGATAGCAATTTGAGTCATATGTTTCTGTTTCCAAAATTTCTGGAACTTAATAAAAACAGATTGTTTTTTCCTCATAATTCCTCCATAGTTGGTCAAAGATGTCCAAAATTATGATAATACTATAAAGGAATTCGGCAGATTATTAATTTTTATGGGGGTTATACATTGTTTTTTTCATGTACTAGCTCTGCAAATCGTTCTTTTGAGGAGGATTCATCAAAGCTGCTGTAAATACGGAAATGGTCTTCATCAATGATGCGAAAATGCTGACTAATAATATTTTGCTGAAGCAAAATGCCATTTTCGTTTCCTATCTCTCTCCACCAAATCTTTCCGCCCATCGTTTTTTCTTTTCGATAGTCGATCCCTTCTCTTGCTATCGTTTCGAGAACCTCTAGCGGCTCGTTTCCAAATAAAAAGCGGACTGTTTCCGTTTCCCTAAATAGGGCACAAACTGCAACAACTGTTGACCAGCCTGCTTCTACACGCCCTTTTTCTATTTGAACGAGGGTTTTCTTAGAGACACCAATAATCTCCGCCATTTTATCTTGTGTATATCCTGCTTCTGTACGGATAAGACGTAACTTTTCAGACACTTTAAAAATAACTTCTTCGCGATTCAATGTATGCTTCATTCCTTTAAATTTAGTGTATTATTACACTGCTTCTTCAATTATAAAAGATAGAATAATAAAATGACAATAAATAATAGATCCTAATTTATATTTCTCTTTTTTTAGACCGACCTCCCTCTATTTTGACATAAAAAGACTAGTCTTGAAGAACTGTTTTTTTATTCGCTTAAATTCGACAAAGGATATTCTCAAAAAAAGTAGAAATTTATATTACTATGAAAAAAGATTTTTATTCAGGAAGAATGGGGAGAAAAATGTTAACAAGATCGAGTAAGAAGGTTGTTGAGCTATTGCACAAGGAAAAGAAAAAGATGTTAGATGAGTGGGGAAAGAAGATAGTCGTTTCTTCTGATGATCCTTTTAAAGATCGAATGAAGGAAAATGGCGAGGTTATGTTTTATCTTCTGTCCCAATGCTTTTCATACAAAGAGGAGGAATTAGTAAAAACGATTCGCAAGTTTTCAATTTCTGTTGCGGATCAACGGTTAAAAGCCGGCATAAACATAGGCGAATTTGTCTATAACGTAAATCTTGGACGAGCCATTTTCCAAGAAGAACTAAAGAATATGGATCTAAGTATAGAAGAACTGAACGAATATAATCAGAAGGTTCAATATTGTATTGATCAATTTCTATATTTCTGTGTTACTTATTATAGTGATGCAAAAAATCAGATTATCGAAGAAAAAACTCAATTTATAGATACGAGTCATAAAGATCGACTCACACTGCTAGGTCAAATGACTTCTAGCTTCATCCACGAGTTTCGAAATCCACTTACCTCTGTTCAAGGCTTCATCCAATTATTAAAAGCTGAAAATCCAAACTTGAAATATTTAGATATCATTTCGATTGAATTAGAACAGTTGAATTTTCGCATCTCTCAGTTTCTCTTACTATCAAAGAAGGAATTGATTGGAAAAGAGAAAGTGAATTTTTCTCTTAATGAAATAATTGATGAAGTATTAGTTTTCTTGTATCCTAGCATTTTGGACGGAAAAGTGAAAATTGAAAAATGGATGCCAGACTCCATTTCCCTATTAGGCTATGCAGATGAGATCCGTCAAGTATTAATCAATATTATTTTTAATGCCATTGATGTTTTACATACATCGACGCCAGTACCAACAATAAAAATAACTAGCCACATTCAAGATGAATCGTTTATTAAGCTAGAAATTGCCAATAACGGGCCAAAGATTCCTCAACATCTTGTTAAGTCTATCTTTGAACCATTCGTAACAACTAAATCTCTTGGCACTGGACTTGGATTATTTGTCTGTAAAGAGATTATTGAAAAGCATAAAGGGAAATTAGAATGTGAAACAAAAGGAGACTTAACGGTTTTTAGCATGATCCTTCCAGTTTCCGAAATTAACCCTGGCCGACTCTTAAGCACGTGAGTCAGCCTTTTTTTATAAAGCAAAATAAAATTCTTATGTACTTCTATCATTATTCAGATTAAAATTGGTAATTATCTCTAATTCTATTATTTAAGGAGGGGTCTACGTTGTTTGTGTTAAAGGTTGATCAGGATATCGAACTGCAGCTTTTTCAATTACACCATGCAGAAGAGCTGTATCACATGGTTGATACGAATAGACTGCATTTAAGAGAGTGGCTTCCTTGGGTTGATAATATGACTTCACCCATTCAATATCACGAGATTATTCCAATGTGGCTAAAAGCCTTTGCTGATAATAATGGATTTAATACTGGCATTCGATATAAAGGTCAGCTTGCCGGTTCAGTCGGCTTCCATCAAATTGATTGGAATAGTAAACAAACGAGTATGGGGTATTACCTTGCTAAAGGGTTTGAAGGAAAAGGGATTATGACTAGAACGGTTCAGGCTCTCATTAATTACGCTTTTCTAGACTTAAATTTAAATCGGCTGGAAATTCGCTGCGGGGTAGGAAATAAGAAGAGCCGTGCAATCCCTGAAAGATTAGGATTTACACAAGAAGGAATTGTTCGTGACGCGGAATTTTTATACAATCATTATCATGATCTAGTAATCTATGGAATGCTGGCACGTGATTGGAAATAAGGAAGGTCCTTCGAAAAGGACCTTCTTATTTTTGACTATCTTTCACTCTCAACAGTCTTAACCCATTTAAAGTTACAATTAATGTCGCACCCATATCCGCAAATATCGCAATCCATAATGTCAGCCACCCAGGAACAACAAGAAGCAAGGCGAGAAGCTTAATCCCAATGGAGAAAGTAATATTTTGCTTAATAATCGCTAATGCTTTGCGGCTTAATTTAATAGTGAAAGGAAGTTTGGATAAATCATCACTCATTAATGCGATATCGGCCGTTTCAAGTGCTGTATCTGTACCTGCTCCGCCCATTGCAATGCCAACATTAGCAGCTGCAAGAGCAGGGGCGTCATTTACTCCATCTCCTACCATGGCCACTTTTCCATATGTGGCTCGAAGCTCATTTATATAAGCTAATTTTTCTTCCGGAAGCAGTTCTGCTGCAATTCTTGTGACATTGACATTTTCACCGACCGCCCTCGCTGTGCCATGATTGTCACCTGTAAGCATAACCGTTTCTTCAATCCCCAATTCGTGAAGTTTCCGTATGACACTCCGGCTGCTTTCCCTCACTTCATCAGAAATGGCGGCGATTCCGATGATTTCAGCCTCCGTTCCTGCTAAAATAACTGTCTTCCCCTCATCCTCTAGTCGGGAAATATCACTTGAAACAGCAGAAATCTCTGGATGACTAGCGAAAAGTCTAGGGCTGCCAAGCAAATAGGTGATCTGATCAATTCGGCCTTTTATGCCTTTACCCGTAATTGAGGTGAAATCCGTTACCTCGATTTCCTTAAATGACAGATGATCATGTTCAGCCCTTTTCAAAATCGCCTTTGCCAAAGGATGCTGTGATCCTTTTTCTAAAGCCGCTGCAATACTCAAAAACTGTTTCACATCGGTGTTCCGGTAAGCAAGAAGATCTGTTACTGCCGGAATCCCTTTCGTTAAGGTTCCTGTTTTATCAAAGGCAATGGCTCTTAGTGACCCAGCTTCTTCTAAGTGAATACCGCCTTTAATAAGTACACCATTTCTTGCAGCATTCCCAATGGCTGTAACGATTGACACAGGCGTTGAAATCACAAGCGCACAAGGACAGCCAACAACTAAAACAGCCAAACCTTGATAAATCCATGTATCCCAATTTCCATTGAAGAAAATTGGCGGGAGAATGGCCACTAGGAAGGCGATTACGATAATGACGGGTGTATAATACTTTGCAAATCTGTCAACAAATGCTTGAGATGGGGCACGTTCTGCTTGTGCCTCTTCTACAAGATGAATAATTTTTGCCAGTGTCGTGTCTTCCATTTTCTTTGTAACCGTAATTTCCAGAAGACCTTCTATATTTAATGTACCGGCATAAACCTCATCCCCCAGCGTTTTATTGACTGGAATCGATTCCCCTGTGATCGGTGCCTGATTCACTGTTGAAGCACCTGAGAGAACGGTGCCATCCATAGCAACTTTTTCACCTGGCTTTACAACTAAAATATCCCCTATCATTATCTCTTCAACGGGAATTACGAATTCTTTACCATTACGTATTATTTGTGCTTCTTTCGGCGCTATATCCATCAATGTTTTAATAGAAGCCCTTGCCTTATCCATTGAATAGGCTTCAAGCACTTCACTTATGGCAAATAGAATAACAACAGTTGCCCCTTCTCCCCATTCTCCAATGAGGGCTGCTCCAATAATGGCAATCGTCATTAAAGTTCGCATATCAAACTGGAGTTTCAAAAGGTTTATAAATCCCGTCTTGAAAAGGCTGTAGCCTCCAATAACAATGGATAAACAATAGGAGATAACTGAACCGATATGGCCCTCCCCATAATAATGTTGGATCAGCCAACCGGCAAACAATAATACACCAGCAACAAGGACATTCCAGTTCTCTTTATAAAATGGCACTTTCTTAAATTCCGATTTTTCTCTTTCTGGCATTAGCTTAATACCTTCAAAGGCACCTGCTTTTTCTAGCTCTCCTAAAGTGGCTTCACCGTAGACCGTGAGCTTAGAAGCTCCAAAATTAACATTCGCATCCATCACACCATCCAGGTGCTTTACGTTCTTTTCGAACTTTTGGGCGCAGCTGATTCAGGAAAAGCCTTGTACACGATAGACAGTCTTATTATGCTCTTTCGCCATTGCCTGTATCACGTAAAGCCACCTCCTCTTGCTTGTTACCTATTAGTTTATTCAATCACTTCATTTTTTGTCAAAGAAAATCAAGCCATGTTTATGTGGAGGGATTTTAAGGTATTTATTCAATTGACAAGCCCAATCAAATCCATCAACGGATAACCGTATAATTTTCCAAATAAAAAAAGATTATTTCGGGAAAAGTAAACTTCAGAGGAGGTGAACGTTCCTTACATTTTTCGTAAGGGCATGAATGATGATGCTTAATCTTTTCCTTCTATTTGTATTAATTGCCTTAACTGCTTTTTTCGTTGCTTCTGAATTTGCCATGGTTAAAGTGCGATCATCTCGAATTGACCAGTTAATTGCTGAGGGAAATCCGAGAGCTCACACGGCAAAAAAAGTAACCTCCAATTTAGATGAATATTTATCAGCCTGTCAGCTTGGTATTACTATAACTGCATTAGGACTCGGCTGGCTCGGTGAACCAACAATTGAAAAAATTTTGGAGCCTATTTTTGAACATTTGCATTTGCAGCCCTCTATCACTAAAGTTCTTTCGTTCGTTATCGCCTTTTCGTTAGTCACCTTCTTGCATGTCGTAATAGGTGAACTGGCGCCTAAAACAGTTGCCATTCAAAAAGCTGAAGCCATTACATTAGCATTTGCGCAGCCTTTAATTTGGTTTTATAAAATTTTGTTCCCATTTATTTGGACTCTAAATCACTCGGCAAGATTTGTCACAAGCCTGTTTGGTTTAAAGCCTGTTTCCGAGCATGATATTGCCCACTCTGAAGAAGAACTGCGGATCATTCTTTCTGAGAGTCTCAAGAGCGGTGAAATCAATCAATCAGAATATAAATATGTAAACAATATTTTTGAATTTGACAATCGCATCGCGAAAGAGATTATGGTTCCAAGAACGGAGATTGTCAGCATAGATGAAAATGCGACACTTTCTGAAGTGCTTGATGTCATTATGAATGAAAGGTATACAAGATATCCGATTACAGGCGGAGACAAAGATACCATTCTCGGCCTTATTAATGTGAAAGAAATTTTGACCGATTGTATTCGAAAAAAATGCCAAGAGGAAAAAACAGTTGTTCAATATATAAAACCTGTTATTAGAGTAATTGAAACGATACCGATTCATGATCTTTTGTTGAAAATGCAAAAGGAACGTACACATATGGCCATTTTATTCGATGAATATGGCGGAACAGCCGGATTGGTAACCGCAGAGGATATTTTAGAGGAAATCGTTGGTGAAATCCGTGATGAGTTTGATGCAGATGAGCTTCCTTTTGTGCAAAAGCTGGACAAGGATCATTATATATTAGATGCAAAGCTGCTCATTTCGGAAACGAATGACTTATTAGGAACGGATCTTGATGAAGACGAAGTTGATACCCTTGGCGGCTGGATACTCACACAAAAGTTCGATCTCGAACAGGGAGATGCTATTGAACATGATGGATACCAATTTATTATTAAGGAAATTGAAGGCCATCATATTCTTTACATTGAAGTTAGGAAGACTGAAGCTGACTGATGGACAGACCTTTAGGGAATACATACAAATATTCTTCCTAATTTCGGTCTGTTCCTTTCAGTTCGATTTTTATTTTCTGAAAATTCAAATACATATTTCTTTAGAACACCGTATAAATTAAATTAACAAATATTTATTAAACTGTTACGTTTGACTGTATGGTTTTATGTAGCATATAATAAATTTAGGGAGTTATACTTTTTTTCAATACTCTAGCTAATTAAATTGTAATGGGGTGATACGATGGGGCAGTTTATCGTATTGGTGAATTAGCAAAAGTTGCAAATATTTCTAAACGAACGATAGATTATTATACAAACATTGGTCTGATTCAGGCTCAGCGTACAAAATCTAATTATCGGATGTATTCTGAAGACGTTCTGTCTGACCTTCATTTTATTGAAGAATGTAAATCTATGCATTTTCCGCTAGATGAGATTAAGAGAAAACTAGAATTAAAATCAAAAACGGTCATGCATACAAGAGATGTCGAAAGGCAAATTGATGCGATTACACAGCAAATTAAGCAGCTTCATAACGAAATTGCAGTTCTGCTGCCATTAATCAATTTTCTTGATGAAGATCAAAAGGGTGACCTCTCAAAAAAGCTGAATACAGAAGGCACAACATTAATTGAGTCTCTTGTAAGCTTGACAAGTTAACCCTATTTTCTACTATTTCAGGAGGTGACTCCTTACCCGAAAGATCGGGCTAAGGGAATTTATTTGGACATATTAAACTTGGTTATTATAGCCATTTTAATTGCTTTGACGGCATTTTTTGTTGCTTCAGAATTTGCCATCGTAAAGATAAGAAGTTCAAGAATTGATCAGTTAATTGAAGAAGGAAATAGAAGTGCAATCCCAGCTAAGAAAGTGATTAGTAATTTGGATGAGTATTTATCAGCCTGCCAATTAGGGATAACCATTACTGCTCTTGGAATCGGTTGGCTCGGAGAACCGACCATCGCACATATGCTTCGACCTATTTTTGATAAATTGAACGTACCAAGTTCCGCATCACATATTATTTCAATCGGAATTGCCTTTGCGATTATTACCTTCTTGCATGTTGTTATAGGAGAATTGGCACCCAAAACGCTTGCGATTCAAAAAGCTGAAAAGGTTACATTGTTAACCGCCCGGCCATTAATTTTATTCTATAAATTAATGTATCCGGTAATCTGGGCTTTAAATGGATCTGCTCAATTATTAGTACGTTTATTTGGATTAAAGCCAGTTTCCGAACACGAATTAGCTCATTCAGAAGAAGAGCTTCGCATCATTTTATCTGAAAGCTATGAAAGCGGCGAAATCAACCAATCTGAGTTTAAGTATGTAAATAAAATCTTTGATTTTGACGACCGTATTGCGAAAGAGATCATGGTTCCACGAACTGAAATCGTTTCATTCTCGAAGGATGACACGCTGGATAGCTTTTTACAAACGGTTTATGAAGAAAAATTTACACGCTATCCGATAATAGATGGTGATAAAGACCATATTATTGGAATCGTTAATATTAAAGAAGTTATGACGGATCTAATTAAGAACAGACAGGTCACTTCCAATAAGCTTGAATCTTATACCCGTCCCATTATTCGCGTAATCGATACGATTCCGATCCATGATCTCCTCCTTAAAATGCAGAAGGAAAGAATTCATATGGCTATCCTGATGGATGAGTATGGCGGAACTTCCGGTCTTGTGACAGTTGAAGATATTATCGAGGAAATTGTCGGTGATATCCGCGATGAATTTGATATGGATGAAGTGCCAGAGGTTCGAAAAATCAATGATGAACACTATATCATTGATTCGAAAATGCTTGTAAGTGAAGTAAGCGATCTTCTAAATGTTGATATAAATGATGAAGATGTTGATACAATCGGCGGATGGATTCTAACAGAGAATTACGAAGCGAAGCAAGGCGATGTGATTGAATTAGATTCCTATAGCTTTAAGATTATCGACATGGAAGATCATCATATTAAGTATATTGAAGTCATGAAGATTAATGAAAACGAGAAACCTCAACCACTTCCTTTGACGGAAACACAAGTAGTGTAACAAATAAAAAGGGCAGAATCCAAACATTTGAGTGGATTTTGCCCTTTTCTTATTATCCTTTCGGAAACGAAATTGTAAATTTCGTCCCCTGCCCTTTTTCGCTGCTCACTTCTATTCTGCCATGATGCAGATGAACGAGCTGTTTGACAATGGACAAACCTATGCCGAATTCGCCAAATGACTCTCCCGTTCTTGATACATCTGCTTTATAAAATCGATGCCAAATGGACTCAATTTCTTCGGGATCAATCCCAATGCCCGTATCCTCGATTTCGATTATTGTTTCCTTCTCTTCCGATTTTCCTTTTAGGATAATCTCTCCGCTTTCTGTGAATTGGTTACTATTTTTGACAATATTTATGAGGATTTGGATAAGCCTGTCGTAATCGGCAACGACTGTACTATTCTCCTCACATATGACCGATATGTGATTATTTTTTTCAAGTGCCTGCATATGAAGCTGCTCTTTCACGACCTCAAGCACTTCAGATAAATTTATTTCCACCTTATCCAGCTTTAATTGGTTAGAACGGATTTTTTCATAATCAAGATTTTCGTTCACAAGCCGGATCAGTCTTTTCGCTTCACGGTCAATTAAGATCATTCCTCTTTCAATATCCTCTTCGGGAATTAATTGATTCTTTATTCCTTCAGCAAGACCGCTAATCGTCGTTAAAGGGGTACGCATCTCATGAGAAACATCTGCAATAAACTTTCTCCGCCTATTTTCCAGCCGATCGATTTCTTCATGGGATTTCTTAATCTTTCCAGCCATTTCATTGAAGTCCCTCGCAAGCTGGCCAATCTCATCAATGGACGATTCTGGCACATGAACATCATAATTACCGGCCGATATCATCGAAGTCGCCTTGCGGATTTCTTTAATCCGTTTTATCAAGCTTTTCGAAAAAATAAGGCTAATTAGAATGGAAGCTGATAAAGAGATGACGATTGTATATAATAAAAATTTATTTAATTGGGTAATCATATTCATCGTCCCTGTTATGGGCGATAGTAAAAGAATTCCCCCGCCTAAACGATCTCCTTGCATGAAAGGAACAGCGACAAGTGAAACCTCCTGACCAAATCGTTTAATATCATGTTTAACAGATACTTTATTTCCCTTTGAAATTTCCGTCCACTCTTTTTCAGTCAATTGTATTAACGGGGTGCTTTGCAGCTTCGGATAGATCACTTTTCCTTCATAATTAAACAGAATATATTTAATATGCCTAGTATTAAGCAGCTGGCTGTACTCGGCTAAAAATTGTTCATTCCCCTCAAGCCTTAACGTTAAATCTGTCAGAATTTGATCACCATACGCCTCTAGCTCCTCTACCTTATTTTGGAAAATATATCTTTCAACAAACTGTGAAAATGAAAGACTCAAAATGAGGAAAGCCAAAATTAGGATGCTAATATGACTAATTAATAGCTGATAAAAAAATCTAATCCTCATTCAGAACCACCGTTTCATCGAACTTATAGCCAATTCCCCATACCGTTTGAATAAATGGCTGCTCAGGTGTGCCGATTTTCTTCCTTAACCGTTTTATATGGACATCCACCGTCCGTTCATCGCCATAAAACTGATAGCCCCATACGCGATCTAACAGCTGCTCACGTGAAAAAACCTGCTTTGGATTTTTCACAAAATAATAAAGCAAGTCAAACTCCTTTGGTGTTAGATTAAGAAGTGGCTGCCCATTAAAATAAACTTCACGTGAATCCTTACTTATTTTAAAATATTGGCTTGTAATGACATTGCTTTCCTCTTTTTCCATGACGTCCGACTGATAGCGTCTTGTTACAGCTTTTATTCTTGCCATTAGTGCTAGAGGACTAAATGGCTTTGTCACATAATCATCCGCTCCCATTTCAAGCCCTAACACTTGATCAGAGTCGCTATCCTTTGCCGTTAACATAATAATTGGCACTTGACTCAGCTGGCGGATTTTGCGGCAAAGAGTCACTCCATCCATAATCGGAAGCATCCAGTCGACTATAATTAAATCCCATTTCCCTTTATTAAATCGATCGAAGCCTTCTTGTCCATTATGAACAAAGACTCCCTCATACCCTTCTTTCATAAAAAACATTTCCAGCATGGAACAAACACTTTCATTATCTTCAACAACGAGAATTTTCATAAAAACATGCACCTTCCCATGTAAATACCTTTTCTTAAATGTAATCGAATCCTCCCCTATTTTACAATAAATATCACTTATCCCTAAGTATTTAACGGAACCGGACCAACTTTTTCCACATTTATTTACTTATTTTGGACATGCTATATACGGATCAAAAAAAACACAAAGGAGAATGCAAATGGTTACAAAAGATTTACTAAAAAAATGGGCGATCGGGATGTTTGCCTTTGGATTCATATTTGCCCAATCAACAGTTATTACATATGCAGAAAACGGCGGGCATCATGAATTTAAGCGAGACCATCACCATCATTTTGTCAATGAAGGGGATCTTAAACGTCTTTTGGATCAAGGTTATTCCAAAGAAGAGATTCTTAAAGCCGCTCATATCGCTAAATTTTCAAATAAAACAATTGATGATGTCCTTAATGTTTATAAGAAAAATGATTCCTCATGGGAGAAAACAGCCGAGCATTTTGGCCTCGATTTGAAGAAGCTTAAGGAGCAATTCCATGTACATAAGGAAAAGTACTTGCAGGATCATAAGGACGAGGTCATCGAAAACGTAGCTGAATATTCCGGAAAAACGGAAGATGAAATTAAAGCTTGGGCAGACGAAGGTATTTCATTGCGATTTATTGTAATAGGCGCGGCCATTTCAAAGGTTAGCAATAAGGATTTATCTGAGGTAATTAAGATGAACAAGGAAGGACTATCCTTTATGGATATAAAAAACAGCCTCAAAATCGATCCCCAAAAAGTCCGCGCAGAAAAGAAAGTATTGATGATGAAAATAAAAGAGGATATAAAGGATTAAACAATCTCTAAGAAGGCTGCCTAGAAGATAAGCAGCCTTCTACTATTGTTATACTAGCCCCCAAAACGTGATGTCTTCTTCATTTACTAGAACTTTGGCTCTAAATATTTGTATAATATTTCCGATATTTTCAATACTCACTTACTTTTGTAAAGTGAAAAAATGTTATAATTAGATAAAATTGAAATTTCATGATCTAATTATAAGGGCATTATGTAAAAATTGGGGGAAACTATATGAACGATTCACCAGAAAATGCAATCGCGGCACCCTTGCATAAGGGCTTGTCCAAACCAAAGTTAGCAAAAATCCTGTTCTTTATTTGTTTCGGTTCTGTATTAATGGGGGTAGGAATTGAAGAGTTTCTTGTTCCGAACAAAATTTTGGATGGAGGAATTACTGGTATCTCCATCATGCTTTCACATGTTACCGGTTTAAGGTTAGGAATATTTATCTTCATTTTGAATCTCCCCTTTTTCTATATAGGTTATAAACAGATTGGTAAAACCTTCGCATTATCCACCCTACTGGGAATTACAGTTCTCTCTGTTTCAACCGCTCTTCTCCACGATGTACCCGTATTTACTAAGGATCCTCTTCTCGCAACTGTATTTGGAGGGATTATTTTAGGAGCTGGAGTCGGAATCGTTATTCGCTATGGCGGCTCTCTCGACGGGACTGAGATATTAGCCATTATCGTGAACAAAAAGCTTCCTTTCTCTGTAGGAGAAATTGTTATGTTTTTTAATCTTTTTATTTTCGCTTCCGCAGGGTTTGTATTTGGCTGGAATCGAGCGATGTATTCCGTTCTCGCCTATTTTATCGCATACAAAACGATTGATATCGTTATTCAGGGAGTTGATGAATCAAAATCTGTCTGGATCATTTCAGAAAACCACAAAATCATCGGAGAAGCTATTCTTGCAAGGCTCGGCCGTGGGGTCACTTATTTAAACGGTGAAGGGGCTTACACCGGAGATGATAAGAAAGTCATTTTTTGTGTCATCACACGTCTTGAAGAAGCTAAGCTAAAATCAATTGTGGAGGAAATAGACCCGCTTGCCTTTTTGGCCATCGCCAATATTACAGAGGTCCGCGGCGGACGGTTTAAGAAAAAAGCCATTCATTAAAAAAATATTATTCAAAAAAACAACGACAAGCCCCACCTGTCGTTGTTTCTTTCATTTTATAAATACTTCCGATGAATCCCTTTCCCATCATACGTAAATAGCATATTCTTTCCTTCTACGATCGTTTCAATGTGGACACTTCTTCCCCATAGCTGCTGGACATAAGGCAGTACTTTCTCTAAATATTTTAGGTCCAATTCGATGCCTTCAAACCAATGCTTTAAATAAAGCTCTCCATTTTTCAAGTAATCTCCGTCGTTTACGGTCAAATATGGGAATCCACCATTGACACGCATACTTACGAGCTGATCGCGAACATGTTCCCATTGCTTATCGACAACTTTATAATCCTTGCCTTGCTTTTGGAAGAGGTACATATCCTCTCTCATCACTAAATCCTTAGTCAAGTAATTTCGCAGGAATGAAATGTCAGACTCAATTTCACGAACCTCAAACATTTTCTCGCGACCTGTTCCAGCTTTCACTCCGCGCTTTTTCATTTCATCTGTTGGATTATCATATCTTTCTTCAATATCCTCAAAGATTTTTAAACCAAGATAATAAGGATTAATGCTTGTGCGGGATGGCTGAACAACCCCTGCATTGAGCTTTGCAAATTCCAATGCCTCTGCACTTGTTAGATCCATTTCTCTAAGAATTCGCTGATGCCAGTATGATGCCCAGCCCTCATTCATGATTTTTGTTTCCAGCTGTGGCCAGAAGTAAAGCATCTCTTCCCGCATCATTGTTAATATATCACGCTGCCAGTCGGTAAGCTCACGGCTATAGCTTTCAATAAATAGCAATAAATCCTTTTCAGGCTGTGGAGGAATTTTCTTCATCTTCTTTACCCGATCTGGTTTTCGATTATTCCTTTCATCAAGATTCCATAAATCATCGTAAGGAGAGGTTGCAGCTGGTTCCTCTTCTTCATATTCAACATCATCTAAATTCCAGGAGAGCTTTGGTCTCATTAAGGATGGATCGATATGTTCTTCAATGGCTAGAACAGCATCTAAGAAGGTTTCCACTGCTTTTTTGCCGTGTAAAATTTCGTATTGTCTAATTCTTTGGGCTGTTGCCGCCATGCTTTCGACCATATCGCGCTTTGTGTTTTGAAAACGAATATTGTTTTTAAAGAAATCACAATGTGCCAGAACATGCGCTACAATTAATTTATTCTGAATTAATGAATTGGAATCGAGCAAAAAGGCGTAGCATGGATCTGAATTGATGACAAGCTCATAAATTTTCGATAATCCAAGATCATAATGAAGCTTCATTTTGAAAAATTGCTTTCCAAAGCTCCAGTGAGAAAAACGCGTTGGCATCCCATAGGCGCCAAAAGTATAAATAATATCTGCTGGGCATATTTCATATCGCATCGGATAATAATCTAAGCCAAAACCTTTAGCAATTTCTGTAATTTCTTCAATTGCGTTATTTAGCTGCTTACGGTCCTCTTCCAGCATTTACAATTCCCCCTTTTTGTTCTTATCACAATCTATGAAAAAATAGGCGGAATGATGAGTTGGAGTTAGAACAAAAAAGCGGAAGACTATCGTCTCCCGCTTTTTTTACCTTAATTATCGCTGTCATCATCATTATTTTTATCATCGCCATCGTCATCAATCTCGACATCTAATACCTTCCCAGTTACAGCATCAATGTCTACCTCGGCCTCGCCCTTACTCGTTTTCAGTTCCACTTCATAAATAAATTGATTGTCATCCTCATCACGATTAATTTCTGTGACCTTGCCACCCACTTCCTTTTCAGCAATTTCTATTGCTTTTTGAATTGAAATATAATTATTCGAAATAGATTTATCTGTCTTTTCAAAATCATCATCTAAATCTTCTCTCACTGATAGAACTTCACCTGTAATGGCATCAATGCGGATTTCAAACTCCTTATCCTTATTCTCTATTTCCACTTCAAAATAGCGCTTTTCGGATTCTTTTTCCAATTCAATGCTTTCAACATGTCCCTCAGCCTTTGTTAAGGCAATCTTAATGGCTTCTTCATGGGTTATCATTTTCTGATTCGCGTTTTGCAGCTCTGCTTTTGAATATTCGTTTTTTGCAGCACCAGCCGCAACGGCTCCCCCTAAAATAACTGCTGCCGAAACGGCTCCAATAATAAACTTTTTCTTCATCATTTTTCCTCCTTTAATCTTTTTCCTTACATCTACAATATAGACTTGCAATATTAAAGGAAAAGAATAGGAAGATTAAAAATTGATGAGAATCATGTGACTCTTTTCTAATCATCCCATGTAATAGATAGCACTTCACCTGTTATTGCATTGATTTGGACGGTTGCTTCCCGATCATCTGTAGTATCAATTTCAACAAGATAATAATGTATATTATCATCCGACTCTAAATCAACATCATTTATTTCACCCTTTACTTCCTTTAAAGCAATTTGAATAGCCTCATCCTCTGTAATGATTACGGTTGCTTCATTTTCGGTTATGGGCTTTGCTGGAGGATTAGGTTCCACTTGTTCTGAATCCGTATTATTGGATGAGATGTTACTTTTTTTAGTAAAAGAAATGACCTCTCCATTTTCAGCATCCAGCTTGATTTCATAGTTCATCTCATTTCGATCCATTTCAATGTCAAATTGATTATTCTTCAGGATTATTTCTGTTACCTGTCCATTGTATCTTTCCTCTACGAGAGTTTTAGCTTCGCTTTTGGATAGAATTTCAGCAGATGGATTTATAACAGGTCCCAAAACTTTAAAAGCAATAAATAGGATAACAATGGCTGCAATACCCATCATGACAAAAAGAAAACGTTTGTTTTTCAAAAGGATAACACCTCACCTTCTATACTCCTTCCATTTTCCTATATGAAAATGAGAAAAAGATGAGAATAGTAATATTTTTATTCTTTAATTGTTAAAGTCACTGTTGTTCCAGTATTTTCCTTACTTTCCAGCATGACACGCACATCTATGGCATCGGCAATTTCCTTTGCAAGCGATAGTCCAAGGCCTGAGCCGCCGCTCTTTCTGCTTCTAGCTTGATCAACACGATAGAAACGATCAAATACCTTTGACAATGCCTCTTCTGGTATTCCAAGCCCTCGGTCAATTATTTTAATATAGGCTTCATTTTTATCTAAGCCAACAGCAATGGTAATCATGTCATCACTATATTTACGGGCGTTATCGAGAAATATAAACAATAGCTGCTTAAGTTTTTGCTCATCTGTAGTGACAGAGATAGAAGTCAATTGTTCCCCTTCAATCACAACATCACGATTATAAGCATTTTGAAACCCTTTTACCGTTTGTTTCAAAACATCGATTAAATTTATGTTTGTTAGCTTAAGATTCCACTGTTCATTATGCTTAGCAAGCAATAATAGCTGCTCGGTCATTTCCCTCATACGAATGGATTCTGACAGGATAGCCTCAATAGATTCATTAAACAACTCAGGCTCCTTTAAGCCTCTTCTCTTTAAAAGACTTGCGTAGCTTTCAATAACCGTTAATGGCGTTTTAAGCTCATGCGATGCATTGGAAACGAATTGCTTCTGTTTTTCGAAGTTTGCCTCAAGCAAATCAATCATATGGTTAAACGTCTCACCCATTTGATAAAGCTCGTCTTTTGACCCTTCCTCTAATGGCAGACGCTTGAATTGACCGCTTTCCTTAATTTCGCTCATTGTTTTAATCATACTTGTTACTGGCTTAATGAGAAGATTACTTAGTAGCCTACTTGAAATAAACACTGGAATTAAAGCAAGCATCGTAACCATGATTAACACAAGCCTAAGTGTTTGGAGGTTTTCAATCGATTTTTCTAAGCTCTTTGTTATTTGCAGATTTGCGATGTTTCCATCAGGTAGAATAATCGGCATAGAATGAAAGGCATAGGCGCGCTTATTTATAATAACTTCCTTACTTACCTCGCCTGTATAATATTCTACATTCTGTTTACTCAATTCTTTTTCATTTAAGGATGTAACAGCTGATGACTTCTTTGTGTCAGGCCTAACGATTAGAATCATACCTTCCACTGGAAGATATGATCTCAGAAGTTCTTTCTCTGGAATGGTTTCGAGATATTTGTTAAACGTCATGGATGTCATTTTCATTTCTTCTCTGGCTGTTTCAAGTTCGCTGTTAATGAGTAAATTGTTAAATAAGAAATAAATCGAAATATTCATTATTACTAACAGGAATGTAAATAAAACCGCGGTATTAAGGTTGATCTTATTACTCAGCTTCATTTTGTTACCTTAAGAACGTAGCCAACACCACGTATTGTATGAATTAATGGCTCATTTTCAAGAGTATCAATTTTTTTTCTTAAATAGCGGATATATACGTCTACTACATTTGTATCGCCAAAAAAGTCGTATCCCCATACGGCTTCTAATATTTGGTCACGGTTTAATACCTGCAATTTGTTTTTTAACAAATAAGCTAGAAGATCAAATTCTCTTGGAGTTAATTCGATGTCATCTTCTCCTCTAATAACTTCATGTGTCTTTTCATTTAATTTTAAATCCGCTAATGCTAGCCAGTCAGTTTCTTTCTTTTGTTCGACTGCTTTATGTCTTAATGCAGCTCGAACCCTTGCCAGCAATTCTTCTATTTGGAATGGTTTCGTTATGTAATCATTTGCCCCTAAATCCAGCCCCGAAACTTTATCTTCAACCGAATCCTTCGCTGTTAACAACAAAATAGGTGTATGGCTGTCGCTCATTCGAATTCGCCGCAAAATTTCAATTCCGCTTAATCCGGGAAGCATGACATCCAATAATATTAAATCCCATTTACTTGACCGATATTCCTCAAGGCCCTTGATTCCGTCCATTGCTTTTGTCACCTTATAGCCTTCATATTCAAGCTCCAGTTCAAGCAGCCTTGCTATTTTCTCTTCATCCTCAATAACTAAAATTGATTCTTTACTCAATGGAGTCTCCCCTTTTTCAATAACCATTTATTAATCAAGGTTAGCAAAAATCAGCCATTAATTCATTATCCATAAGATTAAATAGGAAAAAAGAAGGGATAAGGAGCATTTATGCCCTCTTATCCCTTCTGCTCGTCTACTGTCAGTTGTAGAAGCTTATTATTTTTTAAACTATGTGAAATATTGACCGTTACTTTTTTGAGCTGATTATTTTCTTTCACTTCAAAAACAAAGGAATCCACCACATCGGTTTCAGAAATCTGCTTTCTGCCTGCATATTGAAATTCAATAACCTCTTCACCTGGATAATCCTCTTTGACAACCGCAGTAGCAATACGTCCATACTTTTCATAACCATTTTGAGCAAACGCCAAACTGTGGACGTTCATAAATAAACTAATGGTAAACAATATACAAAAAAGCTTTCTCATCATTTGTCCTCCTGTAAAAACACTTTTTTCTATTGTTTGTATGATTCCAATTTTTTATGAGGCTTGTCCACTTTTTTTATTTTAATTTTTAAATATACAGGAAAAAGTTGAAAACCCTTTACAACCAACATGTCCAACATTTACAGTGTAATTTTAAATGACAAAAACATAAGCTAAAGTCAACTCCTTAAGATGAAGGAGATGGACAAATGAATAAATTAGATTATGACCGAGCGTTATATTATACACACCGCTCTGAATGGGATAACTTGTTAATATTGATGGTGAGAACGGAAGATCACTTTCTTTCCAAAAAGATCGAACACTTCCTTCATGCGTACAACTTTGAAAAAGACTATTCCGTTATCGAGAAACATCTATATTCTTTACTTCGTTACATCGACCATGCTAATGCCTATACTACTTACGAATTGCAAGAGGAGATTTACCAGTTGCCATAAGAATTCCACCACCAAAAAACACGGTTTCATACCGTGTTTTTTCACTTTTCGATAATGCCATTTCTTACTGCATAGAGGGCTGCTTGCGTCCTGTCAGCAAGTTCAAGCTTAGATAGAAGATTGGATACATGCGTCTTAACCGTTTTTTCCGTAATGAAAAGATCAGCAGCAATTTCCTTATTGCTTTTACCTTTAGCAATTTCCTGCAGCACTTCGATTTCTCTTTTTGTCAGCTCCTCTGCTTGCCTTCTTTCGGAATGACTTTTTCCTGATAAGTGTGATAATAAATGAGTCGTTGCCTTCGGATGAAGCTGATTTTCGCCTCTCATTAATTGAATGATGGCTTTGACAAGCTCATCTGGTTCTATATCCTTTAATTGATAGCCAGAGGCTCCAGCTTCTATAGCCGGAATGACATGATCTTGATCAGAAAAGCTTGTTAACATCATGATCTTAATGTCTGGACATTGTTTTTTTATTTCACGTGTTGCCTCAATCCCATTTAAAACAGGCATCTCTAAATCCATTAACACAATGTCCGGACGAATTCTTGTGGCTAATTCAATTGCCTCTTGTCCATTTTTCGCCTCACCTATAATTTCAATTTCAGGCTGCGTTTTAAGAAAAAAGACAAGACCACGCCTAACAACATGGTGATCATCTGCGATAAGAACACGTATGGTCATTTTTTCTCTCCCCCTAAATTGGTATTGATATTACTATTCTAGTCCCATTTTCTTCAGAGCTTTTCAGCTTAAATTGCCCACTTAATGATTCAGTACGATCTTTCATGCTCTTTAATCCTAAGGATGGAATATTCCTTAAATCTCCATCATAATAAAAGCCGCAGCCATGATCAGTGATAACCATTTTTACATGGTTTTGCTCTACAGATAAAATTAATTCCACCTTTGGCTGCCCAGAGTGTTTTTTACAATTGGCAAGTGCCTCTTGACCAATTCTCCATAATGCCTCTTCAACCTTTCCAGGAAGTGCAACTACACCCTCCACTATAGAGCTCACTTCTAAATCAAGCATTTCTCCGTAACTCATAAGGGCACTTATAATTCCATTTTCCAATCCCCTTGGCCTAAGCTGCCAAATCAAGGCCCTCATTTCACTTAAAGCTTCCTGTGCTAAATCTTGAATATAGGAAAACGTTTCTTTCGTTTCTAATTCTTTTGTCATTTCTGCTGCCCCTCTTGCCGTTAAGCTTAACGAGAAAAGGAGCTGATTAACGGAATCATGCAAATCTCTGGCAAGCCGATTTCTTTCTGCTGTTAAGGCATTTTCCTGCTCCTGCCCTGTAAGCTTTATTCGCTTTAAAGCCGTGCCGATTTGAAAAGCAATTGATTCAAGCAATGCCAATTCTTCCTTAGAGAAATGGGTCTTATTAGGCGAGCCGACATTTAAGATGCCGATTTTCTCATCGCCCGCCCGAAGAGGAACAGTTGCATGATGCGTTAATTGATTGGTGTCTGCGTTTTTTTCATTTCGTGCATCTTCAATTCTTTTGCACTCAATTATATTAATTGCCTTATGCAATCTTCCATCGATATATCGGTCGATACACCAGCAGTCTCCCTTGCACATCCGCTCATTGCCATTGTAAGAGAGTGCTTCAGGCAACTTTTCCTTTGCAGCTAGCTCGTATTTTCCATCAGGCTCGATTAGAAAAATCCATCCCGTTTCCAAGCCCGTAACATGAAGTAATTTAGCTAAAACCTCGGACAAAATTGTTTTTATTTCTGTCCCTTCGTTTAATAATTCAGCAATTTCCTTTAGTATCCAAATTTCCGAGTGGCGATTCTCTAATGTCACCTTCATTCCTCCTATGGATGTTCCTTCCATTATTATAATACTTTTATGCCGCCTAATCTTTAGCAATTAGAATGAAAATTTATACGACTAAAGTTGTAGTTTTTCCAACGAAAAAGCACCGAGGAATTGATCTCCTCGGTGCATCCAGATTCATTGTTTTTCCGCTGAATTTATTTTCTCATCTACAATCGCCATGAATTCCTTTTTGATTTTCTCTAGCTTTTGTTCACTTTCCGCAGAACTTTCCCCATTCACTCCGAAATAAAACTTCATTTTCGGTTCTGTTCCAGAAGGTCTTAAACAAACCCATGTTCCATCCTCGAAATGATATTTAATGACGTTAGATTTAGGAAGGCTGATGGATGTCTCAGTTCCATTGCTCTCCTTTCGAATACTTGTTGAGTAATCCTCAACAGCAGCTACTTTTATTCCAGCTGCTTGGTTTAGTGGATTGGCACGGAAGGAGGCTAATATGTCCTGAATTAATTGTGCTCCTTCCTTGCCTTTAAGTGTAATCGATTCAAGACCCTCAAGATAATAACCGTACTGTTCAAATATAGCTAATAATCCTTCGTATAATGTCATTCCTTTTTTCTTATAAAAGGCTGTTGCTTCTGCGGCTAATAAAGCGGCTTGAACGGCATCCTTATCTCGTGCAAAGTCTCCAATTAAATAGCCATAGCTCTCTTCATATCCAAATAGAAACTTGTATTCCCCAGTTTCTTCATATTCCTTCATTTTTTCAGCAATAAACTTAAAGCCCGTTAATACATCCACTGTATCAGCGCAAAAGGAGGTTGCAATTTTTCTGCCAAGCTCAGATGTGACAATGGTTTTCAAGACTATTCCGTTTTCTGGGAGCATATTTTTTTCTTTTTTCTGTGACAAAATATAATGCAGGAGCAGAGCGCCTGTTTGATTTCCAGTTAAAAGAACGAACTCGCCAGATTGATTTCTGACTGCGATTCCGAGCCGATCAGCATCAGGATCCGTAGCAATCAATAGGTCAGCATCCTTCTCTTTTCCAACCTTTATCGCCAATTCAAAGGCTGACTTTTCCTCTGGGTTAGGACTTTTCACTGTGGAGAATTCAGGATCAGGAAGTTCCTGTTCCTCTACTGCATACACTTGTTGATAATGTAAAGCCGCTAAGGCATCCCTTACCGGTTTATTTCCGGTTCCATGAAGCGGGGTGAAAACAATCTTAAGATCTGTCTCACTCCCTAAGGATGGATTTTCAGAAATCGAAACCAGCTTCTCTATGTATTGACTGTCAATCTCTTCTCCAATTAGTTTAATTAGACCTTTGTCCATTAAATCGGTTTCATCGTCAATGTTGATTAAAAGTTCATTTTCAATTTCATTTACCTTTGCAATGACAATATCAGCTAATTTAGGAGGCAGCTGCGACCCGTCAGCCCCATATACTTTATAGCCATTATATTCAGGCGGATTATGGCTTGCAGTAATAACAATACCTGAGAATGCGTGCAAATATCGAACGGCGAAGGATAATTCAGGAGTAGGTCTTAATTCTTTGAATACATACGTTTGAATCCCTTTTGTCGCTAGTGTTTTAGCTGCCTCCATGGCAAACTCTCTAGACATATGACGAGAATCATAAGCGATAACAACACCTTGCGCTTTTGCTTCTTCTCCATTCTCTTCTATGTAAGCTGCCAGGCCAGCAGACGCTTTCCTGACTGTATATATGTTCATCCGGTTTGTACCTGCCCCGATTTCTCCCCGCATTCCGCCGGTACCAAACTCCAAGTCTTTATAAAAGGCATCCTCCAGTCTTTTTTCATCCTTTTGAAGCAATTCCTCTTTTAACTTTTGATCTAAATTTTCAAATCCAATCCATCTGTCTGCTTTTGCTTTCCAGTTCATGAACTTACCTCCCAAAAATTAAAACACTTTCCAATCTACCAATTCACTTCGATAAATAGACCTGTTTCCCTTTTAAAATTATTCTTGTTTTTTTGACATAATCATATAAATCAGCCGACATATTTGAATATTTTTTTCACTTTCATTAAGATAAAGCAATGGAAACTAACATAATTGATGACAAAATTATGACGAAACACAAAACAAACCGTGATATTCTCTGCATAGCAATTTACAAAGAGTGCTTGGAGGCTCTATACTTTTTCTAAGTATGATCAATTAATGAGGAGTACACTATGAATAAAACGAAAGATAATCGTGAATCTTTACTGTTTATTTCCTGGGCAGCCTCCGTTGTTGCGATGTTCGGAAGCCTATATTTTTCAGAGATTCGTCAATATGAGCCTTGTACATTATGCTGGTACCAAAGAATCGTTATGTATCCATTTGTTATTATATTAGGAATGGCGGTTATACGAAAGGATTATCGAATCAGCCTTTACTCCATGGTCCTGTCTGCAATTGGCGCTTGCATTTCACTATATCATTATTCCATACAAAAAGTGTCTTTTCTAGCTGACCATGCCGCTTCATGCGGGAGAGTCCCTTGTACTGGCCAATATATTAATTGGCTTGGCTTTATCACAATTCCATTTCTAGCTTTGACTGCCTTTATTATTATTTTTATTTGCAGTTATCTTTTATGGAAAAAAACGAAAGAGGTAAAATAAGATGAAAAAAGTTGTCATATTTCTTGCTGCCATCATTGTTCTTTTTGTAGCTGTCGGTTTTTTAACAAAAATGCAAAATGAAGAGAAGGTTTCCGGGGATAATCCATATGGAAAAAATAAGCTTCATCCTGAAACAATCGCTCAGCTTGATGACCCTAATTATCAAAATATAATCCTTCCTGACGATTTAGAAAAGAAACTTGATAATAAAGAAGATGTGACTGTATACTTCTTTAGCCCAACATGTTCCCATTGCCAAAGAACAACACCGGTTGTCGCTCCATTAGCAAAGGATATGAAAGTAGATCTTGTACAATTTAATTTGCTTGAGTTTGATAATGGCTGGGATAAATATCTAATTACACAGACACCTACTATCGTCCAATACAAAGATGGAAAAGAAGTGAATCGGATTACAGGATACCAAGACGAAAATGTATTTAAACAATGGTTTAATGAAAATAGTCTTTAATATAACATGAAAACGCCTGCAATTTTCACATTGCAGGCGTTTTCATGTTATATTAATATTTCATTTGCAGCTTTTGTATAAATGCTGAGTACATCATCTTTTATCATTTTACTGCTGCAAAATTGGCTGAAGGAAAATGGGAAGGTCAACCCAAACTCCTGTAGAGTGTACACATTTTTTACAAATAAGCCCTCATATTTTTCATCTAATTGAGGAAGTTCTAATATCGATATTATCGTTTGCAGGCTCGCTATTACCTGATATGCTTCTTTTAATGTTCCAAAGTATTCGGAATGTCTTGTTTTTGTATGTAATACTTGCATGCGCTCAAATTCCTTAATTTCTTCATCAGGAAAATAGAGAGGAAAAACATTTGAATATAGAGTTTGTATAAGTTCAGTAATTTTCAGCTCTTGTTCATGAGTTGAAGCATATACAACTTTCACATAAATGACCACCTTTTAAACATTGTAACCTGTTCGAAATATATAACATTAGAATAGCATATTCAATAAGTTTTTTAGGGTGGTAATTAAACCCAAAAGTGCCTTCATTTTTGCATATATAAAGGAGTGGCCTATGATTAAAACCAAAAGATTTGGAGAATGGTATGAATTAACTTTGCCCCGTGATTGGGACGGATTTACTATAGATTATATTCTGAGAAATATATGGAGAGCACCGAAAAAACAAATACATTTGATGAGAATGGAAAACCAGGTAAAGGTTAACGGGGAATGGATGAACTGGAATTCTCCATTAAAATATATGGATAGATTGCAATTAAGAATTTTTATTGATGAGGATTTTGGCGTGATTCCCTTTTATAAAGAAGTACAAATCCTTTATGAGGATGATCATCTACTTGTTCTTAATAAGCCAGTACATATGGATACACACCCGAACGAAGATGGACAGACAAATACACTTTCGAATGCTGTTGCTTTTCACTTACAATCTCAAGGAGAATATCGGAAAGTGAAGCATGTTCACCGGCTGGACCGCGATACGACTGGAGCCGTGCTATTTGCTAAGCATCCTCTTGCCGGCACCGTTCTAGATAGGATGTTGGAAGAAAGGATCATCAAACGCACGTATGTGGCTCTCGTTCATGGTTTGGTTAAAACTAAAAAAGGAATCATTAAGGAGCCCATTGGACGTGATCGCCACCATGCAACAAGAAGGCGTGTTTCCCCAAGCGGTCAACAGGCGGTTACACATTTTGAGTTAATTAAAACGTATCCAAAACAAAACCTGAGCCTTATTAAATGTCAGCTCGATACTGGACGTACTCATCAAATCCGTGTTCATTTAAGCTATGTTGGTCATCCTTTAGCTGGTGACGTATTATATGGCGGGAAACCCATCTTTGACCGTCAAGCGCTGCATGCTGCCAAACTTGAATTCCCCCATCCTTTTACGATGGAAAAAATCAGCTGCAATGCTCCTTTACTTGAGGAAGAGGATAACAAATCAGTCATGTTGGCAAACCTGCTGCATGTTTTGCCCAATAACTAAAGTTAAAATGAAGAGGGTCGCCTCTCATGCCAAGAGTTGGCATTTGAGACGACCCTTCCACTTTTTTTGTCTAGCTTCAGTGCCTAGGGGCACTTCCGCTTTTCTGTTAATCAGTCGTTCTTCTAAAGGCTCGCATAATAAGGCTTAGCAGGAAGACAAGCAGTACGGAACCGATTATGGCTGGAATAATTGCGAATCCAGCAATATCTGGACCCCAATTTCCGAAGATTGCAGTACCTAGCCATGCTCCTACAAATCCTGCGATTATATTGCCAAAAACACCGCCTGGAATATCTTTGCCGACAATCATTCCAGCAATCCAGCCAATGATTCCTCCTATGATTAATGCCCATAAAAAGCTAAACATAATATCACTCCTTGCTGTTTTGATTGTAGTTTTTCTCCGTCTTTTTTCTTTCATTCAAAAAATTTGTTTCCACTTTTTAGAAATCAGTTGGAAATGAAATGGGCCAAGCTTGAAGCTTATATGTAAGTTACCCCGAAAACATCACAATTACACTTTTTTTAAAGAGAAAAAATCATAAGCGATTGCTCTAAGGGCAATCGCTCAATCTATATAAACGGCCAATGCCGGGATAATAATAACAAAATACCCGCTCTGCATTTGTCCAAAACTCCTGCTTTTTGCAAAATGATTATAATCCAACCGAAATTTCACATACTAAGGTAAACTATAAGAAATAATGAGTGTTTTTTTACATTTAAAAGAATTTATCTACTTTTTACGACATAAAACTATCTAATTCACTCATTTTCGTATAAAATTATTTCGTTTGGATGAAATTTTTTCTATGGGGGTTATAAACATGGTTTTCAAAAAGAAGGACAAATTTAATACGTTGTTAAGCAATATTGCACAGAACGTAAAAGAGGGTGCAATTTATTTTGCAGATTATAAACTGAACAATGTAAGTGATTTGAAGGTTTTTTCAGAAACAATGAAGGATTATGAGTCAAAAGGAGATACATATGTTCATGAAGTGATCAGGGAATTAAATAATGCCTTTATTACGCCAATCGAGCGGGAAGATATACTGCACCTAGCGATGAGTTTGGATGATGTAATCGATGGAATTGAGCATTGTGCAGCCCTATTCGAAATGTATTCCATCACTCAAGCTGATGATTACATGCTTAAGTTCGTGGATGCAATTAAAGACTCTGCATTTGAAATTGAAAAATCAATCGAACTTCTTTCAACGAAAAAATTACTGCAAATTAGAGAACATCTCATCATCATTAAAGATCATGAATCAAAATGTGATGGCGTTCTCCGCCAGTCGATCAAACATCTTTTCTCTGTAGAGAAGGATCCGATCAGAATCATTCAGTATAAAGAGATATACGAAAATATGGAAGATATTGCCGATAGTTGCCAAAGTGTAGCCAATACTTTAGAAACCATTATTATGAAAAATGCATAAGGAGTCGTAACAAATGGATGGATATCTTATTTTAACAATCTTTATTGTCATTTGTGCCTTATCATTTGACTTCATTAACGGTTTCCATGATACTGCCAATGCAATTGCGACCTCTGTTTCGACGAAAGCACTTAAGCCTAGACATGCAATCATTTTGGCATCTGTGATGAACTTCGTCGGAGCGATGACCTTCACCGGTGTTGCCAAGACGATTACAAAAGATATCGTTGACCCGTTTACATTGCAAAATGGTTCATTAGTAATCCTTGCCGCACTCATTGCTGCGATTTTTTGGAACTTGCTAACATGGTATTATGGCATTCCAAGCAGCTCCTCACATGCTTTAATCGGCTCAATTGCTGGTGCGGCCATTGCAGCTTCCGGGTTTGCTGCTCTTAATTACCAAGGCTTTCTAAAAATTTTAGAGGCGCTAATTTTCTCGCCAATTATTGCTTTTGTAGTCGGATTTATTGTTTACAGTATTTTCAAGGTCGTATTTAGAAATAACAATTTAACAAAGACCAATCGAAATTTTCGCTTGTTTCAAATTTTCACTGCTGCATTGCAATCCTATACACACGGGACGAATGATGCACAGAAAGCGATGGGAATTATCACAATGGCACTGATTGCCAATAACTATGTGACGACTACTGATATTCCATTCTGGGTTCAATTCTCCTGTGCGCTTGCAATGGGACTTGGGACATCTGTCGGCGGCTGGAAAATCATTAAAACAGTCGGTGGAAAAATCATGAAAATCCGCCCAGTGAATGGCGTTGCTGCCGATTTAACAGGTGCGATGATCATTTTCGGGGCAACATTTATTCATTTGCCGGTCAGTACAACACATGTTATTTCGTCTTCTATATTAGGAGTAGGTTCTTCTCACCGTCTAAAAGGGGTTAAATGGGGAACTGCACAAAGAATGCTTATCACATGGGTTATTACATTACCCATATCTGCAACAATCGCAGGTCTTATATACCTTCTTTTAAATGCTTTTCTTTAATGAAATGATTTCGATTATTGCTGGTTTTAAGAGGATAGACCAACTTCCTATCTTCTTAAAACCAATCACTGTTCAAAAAAAACTAGCAGGCAATAATTGCCTGCCACATTTTAAAAGCTGCCGGGGATAGAATCGATTCTCCAGCCCTTATCGGTTTGGCGAAAAACGATATGAACAGTCTCGGTCACTAAACTTTCACCTAGCGGAATTTTAAGATTATATTCTTTTTCAGAGCCCGCATCCTTCGTAAGAAAAATGGTTGCTCTTCCGTAATCAGCACGCGAACCTCCGTCTGCATTGGGCTGAGCAAGCTTCCCATTATGCAAGACAATGCCAGCTCTTTCCATATATTGATGAATGGCTTCCGCCGAGTATGTGCTTGATAAATATTCGTTTACTTTCTCTTTTGTATCAAGATCACTGCCCATGTAACGGTAATCCATCTCATTCAATAGAAAGCTTTCAATTAGACCCTCTTCCATTTTTCCTCCGCTTGTTACATACCAGTAATTCTTCACTGCCGTTTGAACCATCTCCAACAACATTTTCTCTTCCTGACTAGTTAACTTCATGTAGTCCGCTCCCGGTCTAATGCTGCTGATTATTTGACCAACCTCGGGATCATTAATAAATGCTTTATTCTTTCGAACTCCATACGTAAGCGTTTTTGTTTCAAAGAGCGGAGATAAACCATATTCCTCCAAACTGTTAATCCAATCTTTTTGATGGGCTTCTACGGTAAAAAGTATTTCCAATTCTTCATTGTCTATAGCTTTGTTTACAGTAACAAGATATTCACTATTATTTCCTTCTTCACCTTTCATGAAAATACTTGTAGCCATAGCTTTCGGGATATTCATCGTGATATCTGCCTCCCGTACATAAAAAGGAACCGTATCACTATTTCGGTGTGCAAGATTCTCTTCTATCTCCATTTTCAGACTTTCAAATTCATCTCTGGAAGGAAAACTCATTTTCAAATTCATACCTTTTTCAATTGCTTGAATCGCTAGCTCAGGGTGCCCTTCTTTTAACCTTGCATCCGCAAGAAAATACCAATAATAAGGAGCATTAGGAACATTCATCGCCCTTGCATCGTAGTAATCAGCTACCTTCGCGAAATAGGCAGGATAGAAGCTTAAGTCAGATTGAAAGGAAGTATGATCCCACTTAACAAGATCTGTTCTATACACATCAGCCATTTCTCGATTCCAAATGGCTAATCTTGCCTGTGAGTCCTTTTTATCCTCTGGAATCAAAACCTCCAGTTCGTGGTAGTTTACCTGTGCTAATTTCACTAAGCCACCCTTTCCGCCTTTGGCTCCCGGTTCCCATGTGAAAATGTCAAGGATATTACCCGCTGATACACCGATTTTCCAGCCTAATAATAGTTCTGGCCTTCCGTCACCAGTAATATCTGCGCTGCTTGCCCAACTGACTTCATATCCAGTCCCTTTAATTTCCGACTCTTTTATCCATTCGCCTTTTTCTTTCCGTAAAATTAACGCCCCTGATTGTTCTTGTTTTCCAATGGAATGGTAAAGAAAAACAACCTCATTATCCCCATCTCCATCTAAATCCGCTTGTATAGTAGAATCATTGCCTACCGGCTGACCAGCCATTGTAAATATCGTACCGGCTGGCAAGAATTCTTTAGATTTTAATAGCAGTGTTTTTTCTATTTCACTAGACGCCTCCGCATATTGAGGTGCTTGTATTAATGTCACTGGCTCTGGAAGGAAGTTGCATCCCCCAAGAAAAAATGTACTGGCTAAGAACATTGCATAAAACCGCAAATAATATTTCCTCATAATATCCCCCTTTATTTCCTCCTTGCAAAAAGAATACTACAATTAGCATTGGAATTCGTTTCAAATAGGTTACCTAAACATTGCACATACATTAAGAAGTTCAGAATGCTAATCTGCATTAGGTAAGGATATGATGGCGGTTGTCCCTTGGCCGACCACACTATTAATTTCAAGGCTTCCTCCATGGGCATGAATTATTTCGTGGCAAATAGCTAGTCCGAGGCCAGTGCCTGACCCACGGAATTTACCTTTATAAAATTTCTTCGTGATGGCAGGCAAATCATCAGGTGGGATTCCTTTTCCTGTGTCCGTTATTTCAATGATTGTCATTCCGTCTTTCTGTTTAACATAAACGGTAATACTGCCATTTTGGGGTGTAAATTTAAGAGCATTATCCAGAATGTTAATCAATACTTGCTTCATCCGGTTTCGATCAAGTTTAAGATTTAAAACCTCAGGCATTGTTAATACTTTTAAATTTACCATCTGTCTCTCTGCACGTGGATGCAGCTGTCCAGCGACTTCCCTTATTAATTTTGAAAGGTCAGCACTAGCTAAAAGATATTCTACTTTGCCAGTTGATAAACTCGATAAATCAAGCAAATCCCCTAGCATCAGATTTAACCTGTCACTTTCATTTGAAATGATTTCAAGCCCTTCTTTGAACATCGGATCATCAGACAACGAATGTAAAGTGACTGCCCATCCTTTGACAGAGGTTAATGGTGTTCTTAATTCATGTGAAACAGATGCAATAAATTCATTTTTTAGCTTTTCATGCTTTTCAACTTCCCTAGCCATAAAGTTTAATGTATCAGCCAGCTTGCCGATTTCATCATCCTTTTTCTTCGGTATTCTTGTCGCAAAAGAACCAGCAGCCATTTGCTCTGCAGCCAATGTAATCGTTCTTATTGGTTTTGTAATGGAGACTGCCAGGAAATAGCTAAAACATGCTACAAGTAAAATAACAATAATTCCAATTCCAGCTAACATGACTGAATTTTGAATAAAAACAGCATATAGATTGTCTATAGAAGAAATGAACCTGACCGCTCCAATTGGTTCATTTTCCACTAAAATTGGCTGTGTGACTGCTAACAGCTTTTCATCCCCGTTATCACCCATCCAATAGCCTGTCGTGCCATTTAAACCCGATTTAACATCCTCAAGAGCCGAAAGATTTAATTTCCCCTGGTCATGAGTATTAGCTAGCACAGTCCCATCTGAATCAATGATTTGCACCTGTGCACCGATGTTAAAATGATATTGACTAAGAAGCTGTTCTGCTTGATTGGACAGCTTTCCAGACTCAATATATGGCTCATAAAAGGTCGAGAACATGGATCCCTGATCTCTAAGAGCCTGTTTGACTCCACCCATGTAATAATTGTATAGGGCAGTCAGAATAATAGTCTCATATAGAACAACCGTAAAGATAATTAATAAAAGATAACTCCATACTAGACGCTTCTTTATCCCTTTCTTCATCCGAGCTGCTCGCCTTCTTCAAAACAATAGCCAAATCCCCAGATTGTTTTTAAATATAATGGATTGGAAGGATCATCTTCAATTTTTTCTCTTAATCTTCTAATATGCACATCAACTGTTTTAGGGTCTCCAAAATAATTTAATCCCCATATTTCATCAAGAAATTCATCTCTTGAAATCGTTTCATTCAACTTTTCAAAGAAATATTTCATTAGCTGAAACTCACGGGGAGTTAATTTTAAAAGCTGGCCCGATTTATAAACTCTTTGTGTTTTAATATCAATTACGTATGGACCTGCCTCTAATTTTGAAGCTTTTGCCGGCTGATGGGTGATTTCTGTTCTTCTTAATACAGTCCTAATTCTTGCTACAAGCTCCAGCGGATTAAAAGGTTTCACAATATAATCATCTGCCCCAAGCTCAAGACCCATTATTTTATCCATATCCTGTCCTCGTGCAGAAAGGATAATGATTGGCAGGTGAGGATTCTTTTCCCTTATCATCGTGCATATCTCAAAGCCATCCATATCAGGAAGCATGAGATCAAGAATAACTAAAGAGGGGTTATACTCTTCAACTAGCTTTAAGGCAAGCTTCCCTTCACCAGCTTCCATTACTTCAAAATTAGATCTTTGCAGATTAAATGCGATTAATTTACGAATGGATAGCTCATCTTCAACAATTAATATTTTTCCGTTTGTCGTCATTTTTTCACCCTATTTGAATAATTTTCAGTTGCCCATTTAATTTAGACGATTAAATATGCAAACTGTCACATCTTACCATTATATTTTCTTAATAATAAAAATTCCCTAAAAACCATTGTATTTCCTCTTTTATTTGCAAATTCTTCCTGTAGAATAGAGATATAGTTCTTATAAAGGGGGGACAGCTTTATGCCTGATTGGTCCTATCACCCTTTGTTTAAACCGCTGCTTTCCCGGCTATCCGGTTCGGCCGGAAGAGAATTCATTCACCGGGGAATGGATATGATTGCGAGTGTGCCAGGCGGAAAACAAGGAATTGAATTTCTTGGCCATATGAAACCTTCTCCCACAATAGGCAAAAAGTTATTTAACTGTACATTTTCAAGCCCCATCGGTTTAAGCGGAAATATTGACCCGCTCTTGTCCGGAACAAAGGCATTTTCTTATCTCGGCTTCGGTTTCATTGAAGTTGGTCCTGTCAGTTTGGATCCTTATGACTCCAAAGAGACAGCAAGATTCGATCATCAAACAGGGACGATTTTCTTTCCAAGGCCGCTCGAATCAATAGGGATCGATCAAACTGTGAAAAGGTTAAAGAAACAGAAGCTGACTATTCCTCTATTTATTCGATTAAATATAGGCAGCACTGAAAATATGGAGGATTTAATTAAGCTTTCAAAGCCGTTGACTCCATATGCAGATGCATTTGTAATTGATTTTCTTTCAATAACCAACGCCAGTCCGCATATAGAACTTCTTGCAAAAGAAAGCAAGAAACCGATTATTCTGGCCATTGCACACAATAAAATAGAAAAATTCCTCTCTGACATTCAATCACTAATTAGCTCAAATTGCATAAATGGAATATTAATTGAGGAAGCGAATGAAGTTCAGACTCGGGGCAGGCAAACGATGGAGATAGTAAACACCTTAAAGCTTCTTCAAGGTAAGCAAACGTATGAGATTCCTATCATTATTTCAGGAGGAGTATATGAGCCTGAAGACGCCGTTCTGCTTCATAATTTAGGAGCAGACCTTATCATGCTGACAGAAGGCTATGTCTCATCTGGCCCTGGCCTTCCAAAAAGAATTAATGAAGCTCTCGCCGATTCTAAAGGAATAGATGACGAGGTTTTACAAGGCTGGAAATGGTACTGGCTGTTTGGGTTGATTATTTTCTGCGGAGGATTTCTAGCACTTATTTTTAGTATGACACGTGTCATTCTTCCATATGATGAAGCATTTATCCAAATGACAAGAGCGGAATTAATCGCCTTAAATCCGAACATCCTTAAATTTATGGCTCATGATCGGATGACCCTGGCCGGAACGATGATTTCTGGGTCGATTCTTTATATGCAGCTCGCGAGAAACGGAGTGCAATTTGGGCTGCATTGGGCAAGGAAAGCGTTTAATATTGCTGCCATTTCTGGATTTTTAGGCATACTTCTATTTATCGGGTATGGATACTTTGATTGGCTGCATGGTTTATTTTGGCTTATCTTGCTTCCATTTTTCATATGGGGTGTTCGTCAAACAAAAGGAGCGATTCATTCTCCCGTATCAAAAAACCGCAGAAATACATCAAATTGGAAAAAATCACTTTGGGGACAGCTCTGCTTCGTCATTTTGGGATTTTCATTTGTCATTGGCGGAGTAGTCATCTCGACGATCGGAACGACAAGTATTTTTGTACCGACAGATATTGGGTTTATTTGTATCCCGCCTGAGATTCTTAATGAAATGAATAACCGGCTTATTCCAGTCATTGCCCATGATCGGGCCGGATTTGGGAGTGCCTTATTTAGTGTCGGGCTCCTTGTACTTATGATGGCGCTTTGGGGCTATCATGAAGGGGCGAAATGGGTATGGTATTCCTTTCTATTTGGGGGCATACCAGCCTTTTCAGCCGGTATTTTGACTCACTTTTTTATCGGCTATACGACCTTCATTCACCTTCTTCCGGCATATATTGCCTTACTTCTTTATATAGCCGGGCTTATTTTATCAAAAGGGTTTTTATTTGATCAATGTAAATAAAAAAAATCGGCAAATGCCCTTGTAGGCACGTGCCGATTTTTTTTATGCTTCTGCTTCAATTTTCTCATCCATATTGTTGTAAACACTTGAATCAATTTCACCAGTAACTCTGCTCGTTAGAAGCCCTGAAGTCATAGAACCACTTACGTTAAGTGCAGTACGTCCCATATCGATTAGCGGCTCGACTGAGATTAAGAGACCGGCTAGGGCAACTGGTAAATTTAAAGCGGATAAAACTAAGATAGCTGCAAAAGTTGCACCGCCTCCAACTCCAGCAACACCGAAGGAGCTAATCGCTACAACGGCAATAACTGTTGCGATGAACGATGGTGATAATGGATCAATTCCTACTGTTGGCGCAATCATGACAGCAAGCATGGCTGGATAAATACCGGCACATCCATTTTGGCCGATCGAAAGACCAAACGATCCTGAGAAGTTAGCGATTCCATCAGGAACACCGAGAGACTTCTGAGTTTGAATATTTAATGGCAACGCACCGGCACTTGAACGTGATGTAAAGGCAAAGGTTAGTACAGGGAACGCCTTTTTCACATATGTTATTGGATTTAGTCCAGCAAATGTCAGCAATAATAAATGAATTAGGAACATAACGAGCAATGCTACGTAGGACGCGAGCACAAACTTACCTAGCTTTAGTATCGCATCAAAATCACTTAATGCTACTGTTTTTGTCATAATAGCAAGGACACCATATGGAGTTAAGCGTAAAATAATCGTCACGACTCGCATAATTATTGCGTAAAATGCATCTACAATTTTCGAGAATAATTCAGCTTGTTCAGGTGCCTTTCTTCTAACACCTAAAAAGGCAAATCCGAGAAATGCTGCAAAGATAACAACTGAAATGGTTGATGTAGGACGTGCACCAGTTAAATCCAAGAATGGGTTGGCTGGAAGTAATTCCAAAATTTGCTGCGGCAGTGTTTTACCCTGCACTTCAAGATTTTTTTGCTCTATTACTTCGCCGCGTGCTACTTCAGCTTCGCCTTGAGTAATCTGAACAGACTCCAAATTAAATCCTAAAGTCGTAGCAATACCGACAGCTGCTGATACAGCTGTTGTAGCAATTAGCAAGCCAAGAATAAGGGTACTGATTTTCCCAATATTATTGCTCAGCTTCAGCTTTGTAAAGGCAGTTAATATGGATATGAATACAAGCGGCATAACAATCATTTGCAGAAACTTTACATAGCCTCCGCCGACAATGTTAAACCATGCTGTAGATTCTGCAAGTACCTTTGAAGCGGGTCCATAAATATACTGCAGTACAAAACCGAACACAATCCCTAATCCTAATGCAGTAAAAACACGTTTAGAAAACGATACATGTTTTTTCTGCATATAGAACAGGCCAATAATAATTAATAACATGATAGCAATATTTACGATAACAAGACCTGTTGTCATTTTCTTTCCTCCTAAAATAATAATCTTCAATAATGATAAAACTATATCTCATGTAATCCTATGAGTCAAGTAGGAATTAAAAACTCCTTATTGATTTTTATTTTATCCTTGGAATTTTTTTAAATGCATAATACTTTTATTATTTAGGGGTTTATTTTACAATTAAAAGGATATATTCTTTTTATAATATTAAAAATTTTTATTGAATGGGATGGTGTAATGATGGCAGATAGCAAAAAGGATAAAAACGAAAAAAAGGATTTAAACATTGGCTCGAAAGTATCCCTCAATGGTCTTGTTACTGCTGTTTTTGACAACATGGTACATGTTCAAATCGGTGCTAAAATTGTTACTGTCCATATGAAGGACTTGTACTCAGGTCTTAATCAAACTTTGCTGAAAAATTAACATAGTGTTTTTTCAATAAACAATAGGAGCAGCTAATTTATGCTGCTCCTCTGTTTATTTTGAAAAATTACTGTTTAGAGAGTGCTTTTGTTTTCTCCGTGCACTTCTCCATTGCCGAAAGGACTGCAGTTCGCAATCCCTTACTTTCAAGCTCTGCTACCGCCTCGATTGTTGCTCCTCCAGGAGTACAAACCTCATCTTTAAGCTCACCCGGATGTTTTCCCGTTTCGAGAACCATTTTCGCAGCCCCTACTACAGCTTGGGCTGCTAATTTATAAGACTGCTCTCTTGTTAATCCGTTTTTGACTCCTCCATCCGCTAATGCCTCGATAAACATATATACATAGGCAGGCGATGAGGCACTAATAGCTGGAATAGAATCCATTAAGCTTTCAGCAACGACTTCAGCCCGTCCAAAGCACGAAAAAACACGAAGAACTTCATCAAGTTCCTCTTTCGTCACAAATTGGTTTGCACAAAGTACGCTCATCCCCTCTCCAATTAATGAAGGTGTATTGGGCATAGACCGAATCGCTTTAACCTTCCTCGGAAACGACTCCTCAAGGAATTGCAGGCTAATTCCTGCAGCAATTGTGATAATGAGAGCATGAGGCTTAATGATATTTTTAATCTCCTCAATAATTGCTTGATGAAGATTTGGCTTAATCGCAAGGAAAAGTATATCAGCATGTTCTGCAACTGCTTTATTATCCGTTGTTACCCGAATAGGGAACCTTTCCATCACATTCCTAACTGTCTCATTTGAAGCCGCACTTGCCATAATGTTTTCAGCTGGAACTTTATCTGCATGAAGGATTCCGCCTATAATCGCCTGAGCCATTTTCCCCGCACCTATGAAACCAATCATTCTATTCAATTAAACACATCCCGACTTTTTACATATTTAAAGTGGCTACTTTTGATCATTATGAACGAACCCATCTCTGTTAAGAATTTCGATAAAATGCTTAAGAATTCTAGCTGTTAAACCCCATATCACCTTGTCTTCATAATAATAAAAACACTCGTCCATTTTCCTCGTTTGCCAATCATATTTTTCTCCGCCGATAATTTGGTTAAAGGGAAAATCTTTTTCGGGCTCGACTCTAAAGCGTATTTGAAAGGTCTCGGGCTCCGTTTTCTTTAAGTAGGATAGCGGGACAGTGAAGGTCTCCTTCACTTCACTTCGGTTAATATTGATCATTTCCGGATTGCTTATGTGGCCAACGTAAGGATAAATAATCGTTCCAAATGGAGAAATCATATAATCTAACGGAAAAACATGATGAATATGATCCTCTCTTATCCCTAACTCTTCCGAAGTCTCCCGTATTGCTGTATGCTTCTCATCGCGATCCATCCTATCGACCCTTCCCCCTGGAAAGCAAACTTCACCCGGCTGTCTTCTTAATTGCAGAGAGCGAACCTCAAATAAAAGGTGAATATCATCTTCCATTTGGATAAGGGGGATGAGGATGGCATATTTAGAAAATTCCTCACTTCCTAGAATGGAAGGTGTACGGTTTTTAAGCTTATTTACTATTTTCTGAAGATCCATTTCCTACACCTCCATACTTTGTTGAACACGCTAATTTTCTCGTTTTGCTAAATAATCTATAATTCCCATTGATCCGACATTCAAATCAAGCTGAATAAGTTCTGAAATATCTTCTTCTAAAACTATTTGATTTTCTGATAAAAATTGATTAACATCATTCCATAACAGATGGAAAAGGGCTTGCTGCTTTATATCAAATGAAGCAGTTTGGTTTTCTGCCCATGCCTTTTCCCCAGCCGCCATAAATTTTGGCAGCCAATACTCAATTTGTTTATAAACCTGATTAGGATTAGCGGTCATTCCATAATGGCCAAAGTAAATTCTCTCTACTTGAAGCGACGAAATTCTTTTCATTGAGTGATGCATCGCCTCGGGATCAAATTGATTCGGTGAGGTAGACGGAAGAATTAATTCAGCCCCCTGGTCGAAAATTTGCGGATAATAAACCCCGATTGTATCACCAGTAAATATTCCATTACTGAAGGAATCATGAATGGAAAAATGATGGTTGGCATGACCTGGTGTATCCATAAATGTCAGAATACGTTCTTTTCCAATTTTCAGCGTTTCTCCGTCCTCTTTGACGACTAAGCGGTCCTCTGGCACTGGCAAAATGGGATCAAAGAGCTCATTAAATTTATCTCCATAAACAGCCTTTGCCCCTTGAATTAGTCTTGAAGGATCAGCAAGATGACGTTTGCCGCGAGGATGAACAATTACTTTAGCATTTGGGCAATGATTAAGCAATAAACCAACACCGCCAGCATGATCAAGATGGATGTGTGTGACAATTATATTTTTTACTTCTATTAACGCTATTCCTAATTCCTCTAAGCCCTTCAGGACATATGGAATAGAGGGACTCGCGCTCGTTTCAATAATCGTTACTTCTTCAGCTTGAATAATATATGAACCTGTCCTTCTTTCTTTTCCTAAATCGAATGCATCGATAAGAGATACATTATATCCTAAACCTATTGTACTCATTCGCCAAACCCCTTTCAAAAGTATATTTACTATTTTATAACGAATTCTTCGAGATGAGGCAAAACTCCTCTTTCCTTTGTTTTTTTCAATTAAAGAGCATCCGTTCCCAACCTAGTATGTAAATGTCGTTGGCTTCATTTCTCTGCGCTGGTGATTACTCCGTACATCAAGGCTTGTTCAATGAATCCAACGACAATTTAGTTAGTATTCAAAAAAAGCCCTCTCAAAGAGAAGGGCTTTCGAAGTTTTGATTAATAGTTTGCTTTTAATGCTGAGAAATCGACAGGGCCTTCCTCTGCTAAATGGCAGGCCACTTGATGATTCTCCCCAGGAATGGCATGTAGGGATGGCGCCTCTTTTGCACAACGGTCAAACGCATAAGGGCAGCGAGTGTGAAAACGGCATCCGGCTGGCGGATCTATTGGTGATGGCACATCTCCTTTAAGAATGATCCGTTCCTTCTTCTCTAAAACATTCGTACTTGGGATTGCAGATAATAATGCCTTTGTATAAGGATGGTGCGGATTTTCAAATAATGATTTTTTATCAGCGATTTCAACAATCTTTCCTAAGTACATAACAATGATTCGATCAGAAATATGGCGTACTACACCGAGATCATGGGAGATAAATAGATACGTTAACTTAAAATCCCTTTGCAATTCCTTTAGCAGGTTTAACACTTGTGCTTGAATAGACACGTCAAGTGCTGAAACAGCTTCATCACAAATAATCAGCTTTGGATTAACTGAAAGAGCACGCGCAATGCCAATTCGCTGGCGCTGTCCTCCGCTGAATTCATGCGGATAGCGGTCAACCTGGTGTGCTCCAATTCCTACTGTTTCAAGCAACTCAGTTATTTTTTGTCGTCTTTCTCTTGGGGGTACGACATTTTGGATTTCCAATGCTTCTTCCAAAATCTGACTTACTGTTTGACGTGGATTTAATGAAGCATATGGATCCTGGAATATGATTTGCAAATCTTTTCGCTTTTTTCTCATTTGTGATTTGCTTAATGCAAGCAAATTCTCGCCTTGAAAATACACTTCGCCAGAATAAGGATTATCCAATCTAAGGATTGCTCTGCCAGTTGTGGATTTTCCGCAGCCCGACTCTCCTACAATACTGACAGTTTCCCCTTCATATATATTAAAGCTAATATCGTCGACTGCTTTAACATGGTTAACAGTTCTACCTAGAATACCGCCTTTAATTGGGAAATACTGCTTAAGCTCTTTCACTTCTAATAATGCTTGCTTACTCATGGCTAGCTGCAACCCCCTCTTGTTTCTCCCATTTATCTGTGTACATCCAGCAGCGAACTTTATCTCCATCTTTCATATTCTGCAGCTCTGGCAGCTCGGAATGACAAATTTCTCTTGCATGCGGACACCGAGGAGCAAATCGGCAGCCAAGCGGCAAATTAAATGGATTTGGGACTTGACCATGAATAACAGAAAGATCCCCTTCAACATCTTCATCATGTTTCGGCACTGAGTTTAATAGACCGATTGTATAGGGATGCTTTGGGTCAGTAAAGATCGTTTCTACATCTGCATATTCTACAACTTTCCCGCAATACATAACCGCTACTTTATCACACATTTCAGCTACTACTCCAAGATCATGAGTGATAATCATGAGTGATGTACCAAGGTCTTCCTGAAGCTTTTTGATCAATTCAAGAATTTGGGCCTGAATTGTTACATCCAGTGCAGTTGTCGGCTCATCAGCAATTAATAATTCCGGATTACATGCTAATGCAATCGCAATCATAACCCGTTGGCGCATTCCCCCTGAAAGCTCAAACGGATATTGTTTGGCACGCTTTTCTGGTGATGGGATTCCGACCAAACTCAGCATTTCAATTGCTTTGATCCAAGCATCCTTGCGGTTTAGCTTCTGATGAATTCGAATGGATTCAGCAATCTGTTCCCCGCATGTCAATGTTGGGTTCAAAGAAGTCATTGGTTCTTGGAAAATCATCGAGATATTATTTCCGCGAATGTCCATCATCTGCTTTTTTGTTTTTTCTAATAGATTTTCCCCTTTGAAATATACTTCCCCACCGACAATTTTCCCGATTGGCTCTTGCAGAAGGCGAAGAATGGAAAGGGAAGTAATACTTTTACCCGAACCAGATTCGCCTACTATTCCAAGCGTTTTGCCCTTTTCAATTGAGAAGTCAACACCATCTACCGCTTTTACTTCTCCTTCATCTGTAAAAAAGGAGGTACGAAGATTTCTTATCTCTAGAATATTTTCAGTTTTTTGTATAGTCATTGGTCTCACCAGCCTTAGTTCAAATCAATCCGTTTGTTAATAAAACGGTATGTAACATCCACAAGTGTATTAACAATTACGAAGAGAACAGCACAAACAAGAATCGTCCCCTGTACCATTGGGAAATCATGTGCACGTATAGAATCGATAATCAAGCGGCCTAAACCATTAATGGCAAAAACCGTTTCTGTTACAACTGCTCCCCCTAATAAACCTCCAAATTGCAGGCCGACAACTGTAACAACAGGAACTAAAGCATTGCGCAGAGCATGCTTGTAAATGACTAGCCGATCGCTAACCCCTTTTGCATAGGCTGTGCGAATATAATCCTGATCAATAACTTCAAGCATACTTGAACGTGTCATTCGGGCAATAATGGCTGCACCAACAGTCCCTAACGTAATAACCGGCAAAATCATATGTTCAATAGAACCCCACCCGACAACAGGCAGCCATCCAAGATTAACTGAAAAGAAGTAAATTAACATGATGCCAAGTAAAAAGTTTGGCATTGAGAAGCCGAAAAGTGCCACAAGCATAAGAGAAATATCGGCAAAAGAGCCCTTCCTTGTAGCGGAAATGATCCCTGCAATTAGCCCCCCTAAAACAGCTAATATCGTACCAAGGACGGCAAGTTGAACAGTAATCCAAAATCTCGAATCGAATATTTCATTTGATACAGCACGATTCGTCCGGATCGATGTTCCTAGATCCCCTTGCACAGCATTTGAAACATAACGGAAATATTGCTCATATAAAGGATCGTTCAATCCTAAATTCTCTCGCATCTGTTCGACCTGCACTGGATTAGCGTTCTCTCCAGCCATAATTTGAGCAGGATCCCCAGGAATTAAGTGCATCATTAAAAATACAGCTAGAGTAACCCCGATCATAACAGGGATTGTCTGGATAATTCTTCGAAGAATATATATAAACATGTTCGTTCACCTTCTCTCATATTATTTCTTGGATTTTGGATCAAGTGCATCACGTAATCCGTCACCAAATAAGTTAAAGCCTACTACAACTAGCAAAATTGCTAATCCCGGTATTAGAGTAACGTGTGGAGCTTGTGCTAAATAAGAACGGCCCTGTGAAAGCATGAAACCCCACTCAGGAGTTGGCGGCTTTGTCCCCATTCCAAGGAAAGAAAGTGAACTGGCAGTAATGATGGCTGACGCAATATAAAGTGTAGCTTGTACAATGATTGGAGAAAGAATATTGGGAAGAATGTGCTTAAAGATAATTCTAAAATCACTCGAACCCATAGCCCTTATTGCATCAATGTACTCTAGCTTTTTTACACTTAAAGTAGACCCGCGAACAATCCGTGCAAATGTTGGAACCGCGAAAAAGGCAACTGCGATAATCACATTCGTTGTACTTGCGCCTAGCACACTTATGATGGCCAGTGCCAGCAAAATACCAGGGAAAGCTAGTAAAATATCACATATTCTCATAATGAATGAATCGACCCATTTGCCGTAATATCCAGCGGTAATTCCTAATAGAATTCCGACAAACGCACCGAGGACAGTTGATAAAATTCCGATAGATAATGAAATTCTTGCTCCAAATAATATACGGCTTAAAATATCACGTCCCTTGTCGTCCGTGCCTAGCCAATGCTCAGATGAAGGCGCTTGCAATTTTTTGACCAATGCCATTTCCGCAGGATCATACGGTGCAAGCAGGGGTGCAAAAATAGCCATAAAAGCAACGGCAAGGACAATAAAGGCCCCACACATGGCCGCCTTGTTTTTCGCAAGTTTCTTATAAAAGGCTTTCGCTCGGGCTGCCTTTGGATTGTACTGTTTAACAGGAATGGCCGGAGCGGTTGATTGAAGCTGTGGCTGTTGATTCATATCCTTTTTTTCATCCTTTCATTAGTAGATTAAAGATTAGAAAAATTCAAAACACACAACGAATATCATATATAAATTTTAATGATATGACAATGCTTTTTAATTAGCAGAATATGATTATCCTTTAATCAAAATGCTAGTTTACCACCCTTTCTCCTATTAAATGGAAAATTGTTGAATTACAGAGATATGATTACATTTTTATGACAATATTAACATATAAATTAAATTTTACCAAAATAAATCTTGTAAATTATCAATTGTTCTACTATTATAAAAATTGTACGACAAAATAAGGGGGTTATTTTTTTGATTAAAAAGAACAATCTTCTGCTAATGTTAGCGCTTGCATTTATTTTAGTGCTGTCAGCATGTAGCGGAAAAAGCAACACTACTACTGAGGAAGCTCCTGCTAAGGAAGGCGACACGCCTAAGACAGAAGAGCCAGCAGCTGGCGGCAAAGACTTCATCTATGTGACAGGATCAGATGCACCAACTTTAGATCCACATGGAGTGAATGACACTGCATCTAATACTGCAACAACTCAACTATATGAGCGTTTGACAGATTACGCACCAGATGGATCTGTTGTTCCTTTACTTGCGACTGAATATAAAGCAGTAGACGATACAACTTGGGAATTCAAACTTCGTGAAGGAGTTAAATTCCATGATGGAACAGATTTCAATGCTGAAGCTGTTAAATTGAGCTTTGAAAGAATTATCGATCCTGAATTTGCTTCACCAAAAGCAGTAATTCTTAACGTGATTAAAGAAGTTAAGGTTATTGATGATCACACAATTCAAATCATTACAGAGAAGCCTTTTGCTCCTCTGCCAGCTCACTTAGCACATAACGCTGGTTCAATCATCGCTCCTTCTGCTCTTCAAGCAGAAAAAGATGGCGGAAAGAAAGTGGACGAAAATCCAATTGGTACAGGTCCTTTCAAATTCGATTCTTGGAACCGTGGTGCTGAAATTAAATTTGTTAAAAACGATGAATATTGGGGAGAAAAACCTTCCATTGAAACAGTTTCAATCAAAGTTGTACCAGAACAAGCTACACGTGTAGCAATGATCGAAACTGGCGAAGCTCATCTTATGCTAGTAGGTGCTTCTGACGTTTCCCGTGTGGAAGCAATGGATGGAATCGAGATTGACCGTGTTCGCGGTACTCGTATGGACTACGTAAGTTTCAACTTGAATAAAGCTCCATATGACAACATTAAAGTTCGTCAAGCGATTGCAATGGCTATTAACAAAGATGATGTTGTAAACGGAATCTTAGATGGTCAAGGAGTTCCAGCTGTTGGTCCATTAGCTCCTACAGTTGTTGGCAACTACCAAGACTTAAAGCCGCTTCCATATGATGTAGAAGCTGCGAAGGAATTACTTGCAGAAGCTGGATTTGCAGATGGTTTCAAAACAACGATCTATGTAAACGAAGGAAGTAAAGAGCGTGCGGATATTGCAGAATTAGTTCAAGCACAATTAGCTGAAATTAATATTGAAGTAGATATCCAAGTTATTGAGTGGGGAACATTCCTTGAGAAAACTGCTGCTGGTGAGCACGAATTATTCGTTCTAGGCTGGACTACAGTAACAGGTGATGCTGACTACGGCTTATACGCATTATTCCATTCTGCTAACCATGGATCAGTTGGTAACCGTTCATTCTACACGAACGCTAAAGTGGATGAGTTACTTGATAAAGGACGTACAAGCACAAATCAAGATGATCGTAACGAAGCATACAAAGAAGTTTCTGAAATTCTTGTAGAAGAAGCTCCAATGGTATACCTGCACCATCCTGACTTTGTTCATGCGACAAACGGAGTTGAATCTGGTTTATTCGTAAACTTCAGTGGAACTCCATTCTTTAAAGATATTAAATTAAAATAATATCATAAAAGGACAACCCCATTTCTATGTTTGAAATGGGGTTGTCCTTTTTTAATAGATTAAGAGAGAAGGGTCTACCTTCTCTCCATTAGACGTACATTTTATCTTCTTCCTTCTTGAAAAAGCTCTTCATGGCGTGAAATACATCCACTTTTTGTTTTAGAATATAGTAACGGAAATCATCATGTTTGATGTTTTTATATGCGGACATGAGGGTCGAGTGGCGATTGTATTGATTTACCTCGCCATAGCCAAACATATTGGAAACCTTCATTAGCTCTTCAACAAGCTTTACACAGCGAGCATTATCAGAGGTCAGGTTGTCTCCGTCTGAAAAGTGAAATGGATAAATATTAAATCTGCGAGGGTTATATTTTGCATCAATAATCTCTAATGCTTTTCGATAGGCTGAGGAACAGATCGTACCCCCGCTTTCACCTTTTGAAAAGAAATCTTCCTCTGATACAACCTTTGCCTCCGTGTGGTGGGCAATAAATTCAATTTCTACGGTTTCATATTTCGTCCTCAAAAATCTTGTCATCCAGAAGAAAAAGCTTCTTGCCATATACTTTTCCCATATTCCCATTGAGCCGCTCGTATCCATCATCGCTAATACGACTGCTTTAGAATCAGGTTTCGTAACCTCATTCCATGTCTTAAATTTTAAATCCTCTTGATAGATAGGATGAAAGCTAGGCTTTCCGGTCATGGCATTTCGTTTAAATGCGGTCATCATCGTTCGTTTCTTATCAATATTCCCCATTAAGCCTGTTTTTCGGATATCGTTAAATTCAATGTTTTCAACAAGAATTTCCGCTTGTTCTTTTCTTTTTAAATTAGGCAGCTCTAACTGTTTAAAGAGTGCCTCTTCAATTTCCATTAAAGAAACTTCCGCTTCAAAATAATCTTCACCAGGCTGATCGCCTGCTCCCTGTCCTTTACCAGGTCCTTTTTGATTGCTTGATCCATCACGGGCCACTACATCACCAACGCGGCTTTCTCCATCTCCTTGGCCAACATGTTTGTTTTTATCATAATTATAGCGAATTTTATATTCGTCTAATGAACGAATCGGGATTTTTACTACTTCCCGACCATTCGACATGACTATACTCTCTTCTGTTATGAGATCAGGTAAATTATTTCGAATGGCATCCTGAACTTTTTCCTGATGGCGCTGCTGGTCATCATGGCCTTTGCGATGGAGGGACCAATCTTCTTGAGAAATCACAAACTGATGGTTATTCTTTTCGGTCACATTAAGCCCTCCTTTAATCAATTTCCGCGCACAATTCTAACTAAACAACATACAATATCGAGAGTGTCAACAGAATGGCGCCCAGCTATTAAAAATATGCTTCGTGTAAGCTAAATATACTTTATAGCTAGACAATGGAACTAGGGTTTTTGCTCATCTAACCACATTTCACAAATCTAATTGACAAAAGGCTCTTAACCTTCTTTCTTCTTTTGGACATCTTAAGGCTAAGAATGTTTATTACTTTATCCTATGCAAGAACTCAAAATAATTTACAAATAATTTTGATAATAGAGTAGTTTCCCTTTCCATCAGGACAAGCTTTCTTTTATACTAATTACATACATATAGTGATTCATTCCGAAATAAACTTTAGTAACCATTAATATATCGAGGTGACATAATGAGCGAGTTCCTATGCTGTGACCGATGCGGTGAGCTTTCCATGTATGAACGTACGATTTATATTGATAATAAACCCATTTGCCCTTCCTGCAGCAATTTAGCCGTTTATTTACCAGAGACACTATTGGTTGAAGAGAAATAAGTGAATAATGGTAGAAAAAGGACTGACAGAATTGCTGTCAGTCCTTTTCTTGCCTAAGCTTTATAGTCATGATTTTGCATCTTACCTATTTAATAGGCTGCCAACATACCTCAGCAGTTCGTTCGCAGAAGTCGAATTGTAGCCATGCTCATCGATTAAGCGCGCCACGACTTCGTTTACCTTTTTAAGCTGCTGTTCATCCGGTGTTTTTGAAGAGGTTGTAATTTTCACAACATCCTTTAAATCGGCAAATAATTTCTTTTGAATCGCTTCACGGAGCCTGTCGTGTGAATTATAATCGAATCTCTTTCCTTTACGAGCGTAAGCGGAAATTCGAATGAGGATCTCTTCACGGAACGCTTTTTTCGCATTTTCCGAAATGCCAATTTGCTCCTCAATGGAACGCATGAGCTTCTCATCCGGATTAATTTCCTCGCCTGTTAGTGGATCACGCAGCTTCGATTTATTGCAATACGCCTCCACATTATCCAAGTAGTTATCCATAAGTGTTTTCGCGGACTCTTCATATGAATACACAAATGCCTTCTGTACTTCCTTCTTCGCGATTTCATCATATTCCTTACGGGCAAGGGAAATGAAATTTAAATATCGCTCCCTAAGCTCTTGTGTAATCGATGGATGCTGATCCAGTCCTTCTTTCAATGATCTTAATACATCCAATGCATTGATGGAGGTGATCTCTTTTCGAATGATCGTTGAAGAAATTCGATTAATGACATAACGCGGATCGATGCCGCTCATGCCTTCATCCTGATATTCCTTTTTCAGCTCTTCCACATCAGCCCGATTATAGCCTTCAACGCTCTCACCATCATAAAGGCGCATTTTCTTCACTAAATCGATATCGCCCTTCTTCGGTTCCTTCAAGCGTGTTAGAATCGTAAACATCGCTGCTACTCTTAATGTGTGCGGTGCAATATGAACATCATAAACATCACTTTCACGAATCATTTTATCATAAATTTTCTCCTCTTCCGTTACCTTTAAATTATACGGAATCGGCATCACAATAATCCTCGAGTGAAGGGCTTCATTTTTCTTATTGGAAATGAAAGACCGGTACTCCGTCTCGTTTGTATGTGCAACAATTAATTCATCAGCGGAAATAAGCGCAAACCTTCCTGCTTTAAAATTTCCTTCCTGTGTTAATGATAATAGATGCCATAGAAACTTCTCATCGCATTTCAGCATCTCTTGGAATTCCATCATTCCACGGTTTGCTTTATTCAATTCCCCATCAAACCGGTATGCCCTAGGGTCTGATTCAGAACCGTATTCAGCAATAGTAGAGAAATCAATGCTTCCAGTTAAATCGGCAATGTCTTGAGATTTCGGATCGGATGGACTGAATGTTCCGATTCCCACTCTTCGGTCTTCAGAGAAAATAATTCTTTCTACTAGTACATCCTCAATTCTTCCGTCATATTCCTGCTCTAGGCGCATCATGTTCAGCGGAGATAAATTTCCTTCAATTCTGATCCCGTATTCATCATGAAAATCCTGTCTAAGATGGTGTGGAATAAGATGTAATGGATCTTCATGCATCGGACAGCCTTTTATCGCATAGACTGCTCCCCGATCTTGATGAGAATAAGCTTCTAAGCCTCTTTTGAGCATCGTCACTAATGTTGATTTTCCACCACTAACAGGTCCCATTAATAAAAGAATTCTTTTTCGAACATCCAGTCTTTTTGCAGCCGGATGAAAATATTCTTCTACCAGTCTTTCCAGTGCTTCTTCTAGGCCAAATAATTGGTTGCTGAAAAAGCGATATCGTTTCTGCCCCTTTACGTCCTCAATACCCGAATCTTTAATCATATTATATACCCGGGAATGTGCCGACTGGGCAACCCATGGCTTCTCTTTAATAATTTCTAAATACTCTCCAAAAGTCCCTTCCCATTTAAGCTTTTCCTCTTCATGTCGATACATCTCAATTTTTTTTAGAATATCCATAAGGACCTCCCCCTGTCGCAATTTCAGAGACGATTAATATACTGTATGCGCGCCTGTAAATGAACATGCTAATTTAGGGAATAGATCCGGTTGTCCTTTTTTAAAATAAATATTATGAAAAAGAAGAATGATGAGATGGAGGGCTGTTGCCCCATTTCCGCGGGTTCGTCTATTAGGTTTTCATGAAAACTTCACAAATGATCCAGGGTTAAAAATTTTCCACAGATTTTATTTCACACTTTCATTTTATTGGGCTATAATAAGCATATATTGATTGAAATGATTATTGTTGATAAGGAGGATTTCATACATATGGGTACGGTTATTATTCTCGGTGTTATGGTTGCTTTCCTTGCTGCTATTTTCACATCTGGTTATGTAGATAAGCCAGGAACAGGCAAATAAAAAAAGCTGCTAAATGCAGCTTTTTTTATTTGAGGTTTAGTTCTAATTTTTCAACAAATTCCTTCATATACATTCTCGATTGCTTCTCCAGCATATTAGCCATTTGGCTTGTCCAAGAATCATTTCTTTTTCCGTTTGTTCTTTCATCATAATATTCAGAAATGATCTGATTATATATTTCCAGCCGGTTGCGAATTTCTTCTTTATCTTGGTCGTATTCATTTTCATGGTATACAGATTCAAGTGGAAGTCTCGGTTTCAGATCTGTATTTTGTGCAGATATTGTAAACAAACTTTTCTTATTTCTCAAAAGGAAGGACCTTTTAGGCGTTTAATGAAAATAACGGAATGTCAGTCCGCATTAATTCAAAAAAAATAACACTCAAGTACATGAGCGTTATTCTTCATAAATCTCTTACAGTAAATGGATATAATCTTGCTGGCGTAATGCTTCATATATAAGGATGGCTGCAGTGTTGGATAAGTTCAAGGAACGAACATTATCATTCATCGGAATTCGAAGCGCACGTTCCTTATTCCTCTCAATAACGTCCTTAGGCAGGCCTGTTGTTTCTTTCCCAAAAATAAAATAATAATCCTTTTCCTTATTATTATAGTCAAATGAAGAGTGGGGCTTCGTTCCAAACTTTGTTAAGAAAAAATAGTCCCCGCCTGCTGTCTTTTCAAAAAAATCATCGAGTGAATCATAATAAATGATATTGACGAATTGCCAATAGTCCAACCCAGCTCGTTTTAACATTTTATCATCAGTTGAAAAGCCGAGAGGGCGAATTAAATGCAAGGTTGTATCAGTCGCAGCACAAGTACGAGCGATATTTCCTGTATTTGCTGGAATTTCTGGTTGATATAAAACTACATGCAATGCCACGTATTTCACCTCTAAAAATAAACTATATGGGATATTATATCACTGATTTACTCCTTCTACATCCAATCATTGATCATCCACGATTGTAAAAAATTTATATTTAATATTCGGTGTGTAGGCAGTTGAATCCTCATAGGCCCAATATCTCATGCGGCTATTTGTAGTATGTGCATTGACTAGAGGCATCCCATAAGCATCCTTTGCCGTTACAATTGTTGAATGATCATATCGTCCATCCCCTTGAAAATCGTAGCAAATAACGTCACCAAGCATTAATTGTTCAGGACTTGAAACCTCTTTGGCCCGAAGTCCTATGGAAGTACGAGGCAAATGGAGCCTCATGGAGTTTGCAACAGACCAGCTATAGCTCCAATTCTTATTCAACATCCACCAGCCCGCCCCCCTATTAGGATACCCTCTCATTGGGCCGCCACCTGCATGCAAGCATTGCGAAATATAATTCGTGCAATCAACCTCGAATGTTTCATAGGCAGGATTATAACTATTCCACCAACGTTCAGCATATTGAACTGCTTTTAAACGGTTATACTCGTAAACAATTCTCTCATCAGAATCCTCTATTTCTAAGTTTTGTTCACTTTCCTGTTTCGCTTCTGCATAATGATTTATTTCATGATCCTCAATAAATATTCCTTTATAAAATTCAGCTCTTCTATCCTCAATTTCTTCTTCTAAGAAGAATATATCCTTCTGCTTCACCAAGTATTTAAAATGAACATTATATCGAACGGAATCTTTATCTTCATGACCATGATCAACGGATATGATGTTCCCTATTGACTTTGCCTTAATAATTTCACCTGAACGCTTTGCAAGCCCCTCTTTCTTAATTTCAATTTTTGGGCAGAAATGAGCCCGGCTCCTATTTTTTTGAGAAACACATTGCTGCACCCTTTTTTGTAAAAGCTCCTGAAGCTGCTCTCTCACTGGGCAACCACTCCTTTCATAAATATATATATGAAAGGAGATGAATGATTTTCCCCATAAAAAAATGAGGCAGGCAATAGGGCCGACCTCATTTCTACTCAAAAAAGCTTAAACCTAAATGAATCTCACTTAAAACTTCTTCTTCTTTTTCATTTTGCAGAGCCTTTTCTAATGCAAGACGAGCGGTTTCTCCCCCAATTTTTCCTATTGCCCAAGCGGCAGTTCCACGGATAACAGGCCGAGAGTCTGAATTCATGACTTCAATAAGATCATCAACAGCTGTTTCGTCTTTAAAATGGGCTAATGCAACAATAGCATTTCGCTGGATAGGCTTTTTTCCTCTCCACGATCCAGATAAAGGTCCAAACCTTTCTTTAAAATCCCGGTTGCTAATTTGAAGAAGCGGTTTTAATAATGGTTTGACAATCTCAGGATCTGGCTCCATTTCCTCGTGGAAAAAGAAGTTCTTCCCTTTGTTTTCCGGACAAGCCGTTTGGCAAGAATCACAGCCATACAGGCGATTCCCTAATTTCTCACGGAACTCCTCTGGAAGAAATCCCTTTGTCTGTGTGAGAAAAGCGATACACCTTTGTGCATTTAGCTGTCCCCCTTGCACTAAAGCTCCTGTTGGACAGGCTTCGATACATTTATTGCATGTCCCGCAGCGATCCTCCATCGGCTGATCTGGCTCAAAAGGAATGGATGTGATCATTTCGCCTAAATACACGTAAGAACCGAATTCTGGAGTAATAATGGAACAATTCTTCCCGCTCCAGCCGATACCTGCTCGTTCCGCAACAGCTCTGTCCACTAATTCTCCTGTATCCACCATGGACTTGCATTTGGCATCGGGAAATAAATCCTTAATAAATTCCTCAAGCAGCTGCAGCCGACTCCGTAAAATATGATGGTAATCTTCACCCCAGGATGCACGGCAAAATATCCCGCGTCTTTCCCCTTTTTTACTGACAACTCTCTCGTTCATTTTAGAAGGGTAAGCAAGAGCGATAGAGATAATGGAGCGAGGCTCGTCCATCAGCAATGCAGGATTAATCCTTTTCTCAATATCCTTTTCTTCGAATCCTGATTGGTATTGAAGCTCCTGCTGGCGAATAAGCCGATTTTTCATTTCATCAAAAGTATTTGCCGTTGTGAAACCAATTTTATCAATGCCAATTTTTTTACTGTATTCAATTATTTCTTGTTTTAATCTTGCCGAATTCACCTTGTCCCCTCCTTTCTGCGTTGTATATATATGAAGGTCCATAATATTATTTAAATCATCGCTTCTTATGATAAACTATTTTTAATTGATTTGGGAGGTGGAAAGGATGGAAATTCGTGTTTCTTCTGAGATTTGCGGACTTATACCAGACTTTAAAATCGGAGTTATCCGTTATCAGAATATTGAGGTTGGCGAATCTCCGCAAATGGTGAAAGGACGCCTGCAGCTGTTTCAGGAATCCATTTATTTTGATTTAGAGGATAAAAATGTGACAGATTTAGATGGGATCAAAGAATGGAGACAGGTTTTTAAAGCTGTCGGGAAAGACCCTAACCGCTACCGTCATTCAGCTGAAGCCCTATACCGCAGAGTCAAAAAGCAAAACTATTTACAGCCTGTGAACAGTGCTACTGATATTAATAACTTCTTCTCTTTGCAATATCAAATTCCACTGGGCATCTATGATATGGACAAGCTGAATGGGAGTGTAACGATGAGGCTTGGAGACGATGGTGAAGAATATGTTGGACTTAACGGCAGATCCAATTCACTTAACCGCTTAATTGTAACGAGTGATGATACAGGCTCTTTTGGCAGCCCTTTTGTAGATTCAGAAAGAACCTCTGTGACCGAAAAAACAAAAAACGCTATACATATTGTTTATTTACGTCCGTCCTTCAATATCGACGAAGCGAATGAAATGGTCACATCTCTTATGAATATGTTTATTCAAATTCATGGCGGACAAGGAAATATAGAGATCAAAGGGTGCTAAACTGGCACCTTTTTTTAGACATTAAAAAACGCAACACCTCGTTCTTTATTGAAACGAAACACTGCGTTGATATGTATGGAGCGGGTGATGGGAATCGAACCCACGACAACAGCTTGGAAGGCTGTAGTTTTACCACTAAACTACACCCGCATTCTATATTGTATTAAAAGGTTATTTACTTTACGATTTGTCATGCCTCTTCCTCTGCAAGTTCATTCAGGGATGCTAATGCGTCGAGGCAACTCGGAGCTTATTCATGATGCATCGCTCGTGGCTGTAGTTTTACCACTAAACTACACCAGCATTTTACTGCAAATAAAAAAACAGGTTTCCCTGTAAATTTCATAAACATTAAATTAACATTTTCTTAATATTACAACCTATTTAAAGTATCGTCAAGTTTTTTTCGACAAATTTCTTTGTTATTCTTTCTTTTGAGATGTCCGAAAAGTGCCTGGATGGACTTTTTGGTCGTGATGGTCCCTCGAAATGTCCGTCCACGAACCCTGGATGGACTTTTCGGACATAATCGGACTTGAAATGTCCGTCCAAGGAGCACGGACCGCCTTTTTGCTCCACTCGAATGTCTTAAGCGAGCTTATTTATAACCAATTATTTCAATTTATTGACAACCTTCTATTTTCACATAAGAATAGACATGTAACTATATAATGTGATGGATTCATTATTTAAAAGAAAGGAAGATACATATGTTTAAGAGAATTGCGGCAGATGCCTTAGGCTTATCTGATATTGGGAAAATTATTGACCCGCAAGACTATGACAAAACCGAGGCTGATGACTATGTGATGCATGAGGATAATGAGAAAATTTATTTTCTTATTAAAACAAAGGCAGATGAATACTGTTTTACAAATTTAGCGCTGATCCATGTAGATGGGGAAAAAGCGATCTCGTCCAAGAGAACATTAAGAAGATATTCATATTATGAAAATGAAATATCGGATGTAATCTTAGAAACTGCTGGAAAAATCGATCTCGATATCGAAATAAAATTCAAATTAGGCTCACAAATTTTTGATATTGATGTACAGAAAGATCAAATTGAAAAATTAAAAGATTTATATAAAGCACTGATCCGTATTTCCGAGATTTATAAGGAAAATAAAAAATATGTAGGCCTTGCTGACGCGAGTCTTGAGAAGGCAGTATCTATTTTGCATAGTGCACGCCTAGGAGAAAAGACAGAATTAGAAAAAGAATTTCAAAAGCTAACCGATTTTGGCTTTGCTTGGACCACCTCCGTTAGAGAACAATACCAAACTAAGGACTTTGGCAAAGTTTTTGAAAAATATATCAATAATTAAGAAGCTTCCCCGTAAAGAAAATTTCTAATTGAAGTTTTGAAGAATCTTACTATTGTGTGACAAAAAACAATTCTGTTTTTACATTGATATGGTATCCTAGGTATATACTACTTTTGGAGGTATCGAGATATGGCAATTACTGTAGAAAACCCTAAAAATGCCAAAAGTGACAAACCACAATTTTCAAGGACCAATCCATTTTTAGCCCCGGTTCTTAAAAATAGTAATTTAAATGGAACAGGCTCAAGTAAAGAAACAAGACATATTGAGTTATCATTAAAAGGTTCTGGCCTTTCATATGTTCCAGGTGATGCGCTTGGTATTGTCCCTGCAAATGATCCAGAGCTTGTATCATCCCTTCTTGAAGAAATGAACTGGGATAGTGAAGAAATTGTAACTGTTGGTAAGCAAGGGGAGACGCTGCCATTAAAGGAAGCGTTAACAACGTACCTTGAAATTACTCTGCTGACGAAAAAGGTTTTACAACAGGCGGCAGCCTTCACAGAAAATGAAGAGCTCCAAAAGCTTATATTGGTTGAAAATGCAGATCAGCTAAAGGAATATTGTTATGGCCGCGATTTATTAGATATGTTGCGTGACTTCGGTCCTTGGAAAGCAACTGCTCAAGAAATCGTTTCCATATTGAGAAAAATGACGCCGCGTCTTTATTCGATCGCAAGCAGCATAAGCGCTAATCCAGATGAAGTTCATCTAACAATTGGTGCTGTACGATATACTGCTCACGGCCGTGAACGAAAAGGGGTTTGTTCAGTTCAATGTGCTGAGCGAGTTCAAGAAGGAGAGACGCTGCCAGTCTTTGTTCAAGCCAATAAACACTTCTATTTACCAGAGTCACTTGAGAAGGATATTATTATGGTTGGTCCAGGGACAGGCATTGCCCCATTCCGTTCATTTATCCAGGAATGGGCAGTCAATCAAGCACTTGGCCGCACATGGCTCTTTTTCGGAGATCAGCATGAATCAACGGATTTCCTTTATAATGACGAATTGGAAAAATATCAACAAGATGGCGTATTAACAAAGCTTGATACTGCCTTCTCTCGTGATACAGCTGAAAAAGTGTATGTGCAGCATAAAATGCTTGAACATAGTAAAGAATTGTTTGAATGGATTAATAATGGAGCTTATTTCTACGTTTGTGGAGATAAGGAACGCATGGCGAAAGATGTTAACGACGCGCTTGTTACTGTTATTGAAACAGAAGGTTCAATGACTCGAGATGAAGCCGAAGCGTATTTGAAAGATATGCAGAAGCAAGGCCGTTATCAGCGTGATGTATATTAAATGAAATACTTACGGACCAATGTGTAAGTGAATATCCGTCTAATAGAGACAAAAGGGTGTTAGCGTAAATCCAGCTAATACCTTTTTGTCTTTATATATTTATGCTGTTTTTCTTTTAAAAAAATCATAAATACACGTTCATAGAATAAAGTGTAAAGAAATATTTAAAGAGGAGGCTATCCATGCATATACATGTTGTTCAACATGGTGAAAACCTGTGGCTGATATCTCAGAGATACGGAGTCAACATGAATCAAATTGCTTCTGCCAATCAGCTAGATAATCCAAATGTTTTAGTCGTTGGGCAAGCGCTGGTTATCCCCGCACCTTTTCAAGCCTATGTTGTTAAGCGCGGAGATACTCTTTCAGCGATAGCAAGACGGTATGGAACGACCATTGAGGCAATTGCCGAGGCAAATCAAATTATAGATCCTTCCCTGATTTATATTGGGCAGGTTTTAACTATCCCAATTATTTTCCATACTGTCAAGCAGGGGGAAGCCCTTTGGCTAATTGCAAGAAATTATGGAACGACTGTGGAAGCAATTGCTCAATTGAATCAGATTGCCAACCCTTCCTTAATCTATCCTGGTCTTGTAATAAGAATCCCCGAAAGATCTCGGCCAGTAATTGAAGTGAATTCTTATACAACCAAATCTTCTGAATCTGGGCGACAGGAAGTTCTGAATTTAGGAAGATATTTCACATACCTATCTCCTTTTACTTATTCAATGAAGGAAGACGGAACCATTACACCTCGGAAAGAGGAAGCTATCGTAGCAGCAGCCCGAACAAAACATGTAGTGCCATTGTTAGTTCTTACTAATTTTTCAGGAAATAAATTCGATTCAGATCTTGCCGCAGCTATTCTTCGCAATCCAACTCTTCAGGAAACCTTAATCACCAACATACTTAATACGATTAGATCCAAAGGCTATTTGGGCTTAAATTTGGACTTAGAATATGTTTACCCAGAGGACCGAGAAAACTATAATTCATTTTTGCGCCGTGTGGTCGCTAGATTACGTCCTTTAGGATTATCAGTTTCAACCGCTCTTGCACCAAAGGCCAGCGACGACCAAAAAGGGCTGCTTTATGAGGCACACGATTATAAAGCACAAGGTGAAATTGTCGACTTTATTGTATTGATGACCTATGAGTGGGGATGGGCTGGCGGAAAACCGTGGGCAATAGCTCCAATCAATGAAGTCCGGCGAGTATTAGATTATGCCGTAACAGTTATCCCCCCTAATAAAATTCTTATGGGATATCCACTTTACGGAAGAGACTGGAAAATCCCTTGGGTACAAGGAACTTTAGCCAAAACAGTCAGTCCACAGGAAGCCATCCGCCTTGCCGCCAAATACGGGGTTGCGATCCAATACCATCAAACGTATCAATCTCCGTTTTTCCGTTACACAGATGAAAACGGGCAAAAGCACGAGGTTTGGTTTGAAGACGCACGCAGTGCACAGGCTAAATTCGATACAGTGAAAATTTACGGACTAAGAGGTGTCAGTTACTGGGTACTAGGAAGTCCATTCCCTCAGAATTGGCTGGTGCAGGACTGGAATTTTAGGACGAGGAAGTTGATATGAGGTATATGTAACAATGAGTTCTATTAAAAAGTGGACAGCGGCTAATAAATTTCTGAATGTGGCGGAATCTGGTTCCGTTATTTATATAAAATAACTCTTTTTGGACACCTAGCGGACAGTCGTTCCTTTATTTGATGAAAAACTCGCATTTTTTCATGGTTTTTATCAAATAAAGGATTCTGTGTCCTCCAAATTACTCAAACTCAATTATTTATGCAAATAAAGGATTCTGTGTCCTTAAAAAAGGCCACATCACTCAATGTAAACACTTTTCAGCCGAAAATGTGTAAAATGCCCATAGTATTAAATATCTCTGAACATTTTCTTCTCCAGTACTTACTAACCTGTTAGAAAATTTTTACGCTTCCTTCATCACCCAAACCGAAACCGCCTTCTCCACCCCAACATTCACATAACGGTGGGGAGTAGTGCTCTGAAAATAAATACTATCGCCAGCTTGAAGAGAAATTTCATCATCACCTAATGCAATAATCATTTCCCCTTGAATCACATATCCAAACTCAACCCCAGGGTGACTGACCAGTTCCATCTCACTTTGCTCTCCAGGCAGGATTTCAACCAACAAAATCTGCTCTTCTCCAAGATGACTTGGCAAAAGTTCATGGTAACTTACGATATCATTCGATAATTGCAGTAATCTGTGTTCACCTTTTCTAATAACAAATTGATTTTCTTTTGAGCCATCAAAAAAATAATTGATTGGCGTATTTAAAGCTGTGCATATTTTCCAGAAATTGCTGACTGTTGGATCGACAAGACCCCGCTCAATTTGGGAAAGAAGGCCTTGGCTTAACCCCGTTTTTTCAGACAAATCAGCGAGCGTGAAGCCTTGCTTTTTGCGAATTTCTCTGACCTTGTATTCCTTTATCATCTCTTTACCCGCCCTTCAATAGTGACATGCTGCCAGATGGTCTTGTTCTCCGCCTTCAAGCTTAGGGCTGATTAAACACTTGTCTGTCCGTTTGGGACACTTTTCATAGAAAACACAGCTGCCTTCTACCTTTGGCTGCAGCGTTTCAGCAAAGCCTTTGATGCCTTGTTCATTATTTTCAAAAAGGCTAGGCAATGATGATAAAAGGATTTCCGTATATGGGTGCTGTGGATCATTAAATAGTTTGTCCGTTTCACCCATTTCGACGATATTGCCCTTATAGAGCACAGCGACCTTTGTGCACATATATTTAATGACGGACATATTGTGTGAGATAAATAAATAGGTTAATCTTCGTTCTTCCTTTAATTCCTTCAAAAGATTAAGAACTTGTGCCTGCACGGAAACGTCCAATGCTGATGTGGGTTCATCAAGGACGATAAAGGAAGGATCTGTTATTAGTGCTCTGGCAATCGCAATTCTTTGGCGCTGTCCACCGCTGAATTCATGGGGGTATCGGTCAAGATGCTCTTCCTTTAACCCTACCCGTTTTATTAATCTCAATAAATTTTCGTACGAACCTTTTTGCCTTCTCTCAGTTTTATCAAGTGCATAGAGTGGTTCCAGAATAATTTCTTTAATAGTCATCCTGGGATCTAATGAAGATTGCGGATCTTGGAATACGGTTTGTAATTCTCCTGGCTTTCTCCGAATATACTTATTTCTTTTCCACAAAGGATTGCCTTGATAAAGGATATCGCCTCCTGTAGGAGATTCTAGTCCAATAAGTAATTTGCCAAACGTGCTTTTTCCAGATCCTGATTCACCGACAAGCCCCAATACCTCCCCTTCAGAAATAGAAATGGACATATTATCCAGTGCTTTCACGGTTAATTTCCCTTTTTGATAATGCTTATGTACGTGATCCATTTCAATCATGACCGTCATAGAATCAATTCCTTTCCAGCCAACATGCTACATCATGCTGATTTTGCCATTGAATTAATTCAGGCTGCTTTGCTCGGCAAATATCTATTGCGTATTGGCATCTCGACGCAAATGCACAGCCTACTGGACGTTCCATTAAGTTTGGCACCTCGCCTTGAATCGCTTTTAATGGTTCATTCGCATTCTTGCCATCAGGTAAGGCTTCAATTAAAGCCCTAGTGTATGGATGTTGAGGAGCGTGTAAAACTTCCTTCGTTTCTCCGGACTCAATTACTTCTCCTGCATACATCACAATCGTTCGGTCGCAAATTTGGGAAACAACTCCTAAATCATGGGTAATAAATAAAATCGATGTGCCTTTTTTCTCATTTAATTCTTTCATAAGCTGCAAGATTTCATGCTGAATGGTTACATCTAAAGCTGTTGTTGGTTCATCAGCAATTAGCAAATCAGGAGGGGCTGCCATTGCAAGCGCGATGACAATCCTTTGACGCATTCCCCCGCTTAATTCAAATGGGTATTGTTTAGCTACATGCTCTGGATTGTGTATATGTACATCTTTTAACGCATGAATCATTATTTGTTTCGCTTCTTTTTTGCTTACTTTGCGATGTCTGCGAATGACTTCTGATAACTGCTCGCCTACCTTCATCGTTGGGTGAAGGGCCGTCATTGGTTCTTGAAAAACCATCGCAATTTTCTTTCCGCGAATCGTCTGTATTTCTTTTTTTGATAAAGTTAATAAATTTTGGCCTCTATAGGAGATTTCTCCATTTGTTATTTCTGCATTATTTTCTAATAGACCTAATATGGAAAGGGCTGTGATTGATTTTCCTGATCCGGATTCGCCTACAATGCCGACAATTTCCTTTTCCTTAATGGAAAGATTAATATTTTTTAATGCTTCAATTGTTCCTCTAAAGGTTTGAAAGTTCACATGTAAATTTTTTATAGCTAGCATTCCACAGCCCTCCTATCTGCTTGATTTTGGATCCAATACATCACGGATTCCATCTCCAATTAAATTTAAGGCTCCTGCCGATAAGAATAGCAATAAACATGGAAATGTCGGATACCACCAGAAATCGAGCAAATACTTCCAGCCAATACTAATCATCGCTCCCCATTCAGGTGCTGGCGGTTGCGCCCCTAAGCCCAAAAAGCCTAATGTGGCAATTAATAGAATCGCATCCCCTACATCTAATGTTCCTTGAATGATGACAGGAGAAACTGAATTCGGCATAATATGTTTTCGAATAATTCGAAGCGGATGAATGCCGAACGTTTGCGCTGATTTAACAAACAATGACTCTCGTAAACTTAAAGTTTCACTCCGAGCCAAACGTACATAAACAGGAATCTTTACAATTGCAATAGCGATCATCGCATTTTGAATACTTGGCCCTAAAGCTGCAGCCAGTGCCATTGCCAGAATCAGTGTTGGGAAGGCTAGGACCATATCCATTATTCTCATAATGGCTTGGTCAATCATCCCGCCGAAATACCCTGAGATCGTTCCAATCATTAATCCAATAGCAGCAGCAATCAAAATGGCTAATATCCCTAATCCTAATGACAGCCTTGCCCCATACAAAATTCTTGTAAAAATATCTCTGCCGACTTCATCTGTACCAAACCAATGGGACCATGATGGCGCTTGGAATTTATTCGCTGCATCTATAACGGTCGGGTTATAAGGAGTTAATAGCGGAGCCAATATCGCGGCCAAAATAATCACGCCTAAAATGATTCCGCCTGCCATTGTCAGCTTATTCTTTTTCAGCTTATATAATAGGGCGCTTCTTTTCACAAGAGGCAGCTGCTGTAAATCCGTTTGCGGCTGTGCTTCCAATTCAATTTCCTCCTTTCTATCATTCTTTTATTTGAGGATTAAGCACATAATAAGAGAGGTCGACAATAAGGTTGATGATTACATACCCAATCGAAATAAAAACGGTAAATCCCATCATTGCCGGGAAATCTAAATAAGAAATGGATTGAACCACATATCTTCCCATTCCAGGCCATCCGAAGATTGTTTCAGTCACGACCGCACCGCCAAGCAATGCGCCAAAAGAAACCCCGATGATTGTGATGGTTGGTATTAAAGCGTTCCGTAAACCATATTTAATTAAGAGATACGGCCCATGGATTCCATTTGCCATGGCTGTTCGAAAATATTCTTTTTCCAATACCTCTAACATGCTCGCCCTAACCTGGCGTGTGATGATGGCTAATTGAGCAAAGGACAGGACAATCGCCGGAAGTATAATATGGCGAAGGCTGCTCTGAAAAGCAACAAAGTCCCCGCTTAACAAACTATCAAGCAAATAAAACCCAGTGACATGTGTAGGCGGATTAATATGCATATCAATTCGTCCGTTAGCCGGGAACCATCCTAATAATCCGTAAAAAATAAAGATTACAACCAACCCGCTCCAGAAAACCGGTGTGGATATGCCGCTAATCGTAAAAATTCTGCTTGCATGATCCCAAAACGTATTTTTCTTAACGGCCGCTAAAATACCAAGCGGAATTCCAATCACAATGGCTATGAAAAAAGCTAATGTCGCTAATTCCAATGTTGCTGGGAAAAAGACAAGCAAGTCATCCAACACAGGCTTTTGCGTGCGAATAGACGTACCTAAATCTCCGCTCAGCAGCCCCTGCATGTAATGGGCATATTGGGTCAGAACCGGCTGGTCCAGACCCAATTGCTTTCTAACTTGTTCCAATGTTTCTTCATTAGCCCGTTGACCGGCCATCATACTGGCCGGGTCACCGGGAATAATATTTGAAAGGAAAAACGTTATAAAGGTAACACCAAAAACAACAAAAACAAGGAGAAATAATCTTTTGAAAATCATTTTTGCCATAACAATCCCCCGCTAATTATTGCTTATTCATCTCCGCTAAATTATAGATTCCTTCAAGCATCGGATTGTAAACAAAACCTTGGACAGATTTACTTACCGGCAAGGTAAAATCCTTTTGGAAGAGTAAGATATACGGCGCCTCTTCAATGACAATATCCTGGATGTCAAAATACAATGCTTCCCTTTCTTCTTGGTTATTAGAAGTTGCCGCTTGCTTTAATAATGTATCTACCTGATCGTTTTTATAGAATGCACGGTTTCCGGCTAATCCGAAGTTTGCTGAGTCATACCAATAGTTCATAAACATATATGGATCACCAAAGTCAGGGCTCCATACGCCAAGGGCTAAATCAAATTCCCCTTTATCCATCATTTCACGAGAAGTAGCATAAGCAACCTTGTTTAATTCAACATTTACACCAATCTCTTTTAAATTCGCCTGAATCGTTAACGCTTCTGTTTCCCACCAAGTTTTATTATCTGAATACAATAATGTCAGTGTTACATCAGTTGCGCCTGCTTCAGCTAATAGCTCTTTTGCTCTTTCAATGTTTAGCTCATATTGGAGTGCATCTTTATTATGACCCCATAATCCGTCTGGAACTGGCCCTCTCATAGGCGTAGCAAATCCTTGGTGCACCACATCAATCATTGAATTATAATCAATTCCATAGCTTAGCGCCTGTCTTACTTTAGGGTCTTTTAATGCTTCATTTCCTTTGCTGGAATTTACATATACATAATCTACAAGCAAGCTTGGTTTTTGTAATAGCTCTACATGATCCATCGAGCGGACTGATTCGATCTGTTCTGTCGGAATTCCCTCGGCAATATCAATTTCTCCCTTTTCTAATTGCATGCGCTGTGTAGCCCCGTCAGCAACAATTCTGAAATAAACTTCTTCAATGCTTGGCTGGACCTTCGCCTCTTTATTAACAGAAAGCTTTATATACTCCCCTTGTTTCCATTCTGTTAATTCATATGAGCCGCTACCCATCGTATTTGTTGCTAAATAGTTTTGCCCTAAATCTCCATCCTTTTCATGCTCCATAACCTTCGGATTCACAATTCCCCCATAGTTAGCTGCCAAAGTGGATAAGAAAGGCGGGAAATTTTCTTTTAATACAAATGTCACCACATATGGGGACTCCACCTTTACCTCCGAAATCACACCATAAACCTCTGCAGGACCGTTGCCAATCTTTAATGTCCGTTCAAAAGTAGCTTTAACCGCTTCTGCATTAACCTCTGTTCCATCGGAAAATTTATGGCCCTCATTTAATGTGAATGTCCATGTCTTTCCATCCTCACTTACATCCCATTCCTTTGCTAAGCCTGGTTTTACTTCAGTTGACTCCCCATCATACTCTACTAATCTCTCATAAGCAGGGTATGTAATTTTCCAAGCTGAATTGTCCATCGTAACCGCAGGATCCAGTGTCCCTTGGTCAGCAGTCATGGCAACCGTCAAAATTTTCTTTTCTGTGCTTTCACCATTAGCCGTTTCTGTGCCTTCCTTTTCCTCTGTTTTCGCAGGCGCATTCGAGTTTTGTACACAACCTGCCAAAACAATCAGTATACTAAACAAAAGGAACATTAACTTTTTCTTCATTTTTACCCCTCACCTTTCAATCTCTTGATATAGGATACCTTTGAAATATTCCTGTTTTCCTTTTTTCTGTGCCCAAGCTTTCGTGGCGTATTCAAAATGCCACCACTCTTCTGCATTTGAAATAAAGCCAACCTTTAGCATGACGTTTTTTAATACCCTTCTGTTGTTTAAAAATTCCGTCTCTTCAGATGACAAGTCAGCCTTTTTCTCAAACCAATCAAGCTGGGATCTTTCATGGAATTCATCAAATTCACTACCCATCGGAAGCCAGCCTTGTTGATCAGCTATCGTTAGATCAACAGCCCCTCCCGATAAATGCGGGGACGGATTTGTAATATCTTTAGTTGGAGTCGCCACATATTTATATAGCTCTTGTTCTAATTCCATACCTGTAAAGCCTTCATTTTCTAAATCACGCTTCGTCTGGTCATAAATCGCCCGTTGCGTCTCATAGGAACGCCATCCATCAAGGATTACAAAAGAGATTCCTTCAGGTAAAAGTTGGGAAGCTTCCAGCAGCTTTTCCAGAACCTCTTTCCTTAAATAGCATTCATTCTCCGCACCAGGTAAACCATTCAAGAAATAATAAGGATAAATATGTATTTTCTCAGATGCTTCCGAAACTGGAACCAACACTTTTTTCACCTCAAAATCATTTTTGCTTTCTAGATTCTTTTCTCACCTCCCACTTCTAAATATTAAAACAAATTTTAATATTTTAAATATTATATCATATTTTGGTAGTTTTTCTAGTTTATTTTTATGAATGGAGGAAAAAAGGACCATTTGGGGTTTCTCAATCCAAGAAAAAAACGCTCCTTTCATATTGTTAAAGGGGTTAGTTTTCGGGTGCATTTTTAATAAAGGACACAAGTATTGACGTATGAATTGGCATACATCTTTTTTAAATTTATCAAGGTTTTTGCGGATTTTCTTTAGCTTTGACATAGCAATTGATATCAATATTATGATGGACAATAAGTATTGTACAATTAAAAATGAGGGTCAAAACTTCTGTCATTTGCAGTATCGTTTTGATTACCAATTTTATGGATCTTTTGCTGTTGATTCCCGCATCTCGGGTCGAGATGGTCAGCACTTATCGGTTGGAGGATAAGGTTAAGTATCAAAGCTGATAAATAGAAGGAAAAGTTCCGCTTATTTAGTAATAATTTTAAAAAAAGGCTTAAATAGACGGAAAAATTCCGCCTATTATCTTAAAAAGTGCAAATATGGAGGATTTTTCAATGCATAACCGGAAAAACTCCCCTTATTTACTCCGAAACGAACTCCATACTGCATTTAACCGGAAAATATCCGCTTATTTTACTTTTTCTGTTGTTACTCGATAAAGGACAAGACAGCTTATTTAAAAAATTACGGTGAAGTTAGGTTTTATATGTATTTCTATTAAAGAAACTCGCCAGTTTCTATGGCGAGTTTTACTTTTTACTAATACGATTGTCATTTCGTCACGTTTTTTTTGGAAATGCACTTCAAAAACGGAACCCTTCGTCATATTGTAAGATAGGTTTTTAAGTAATTTTCTTTTCTTATTTTTCTAATGAAGTAATCTAAATAATAACACTCACAATCACTGCAGATAAAACACTAACTAATGTTGCTCCAAACAATAGTTTCAATCCAAACCGCGCAACTATGTTTCCTTTCTGTTCATTTAAACTTTTTACAGCTCCTGAAATGATTCCGATAGATGAGAAGTTTGCAAATGAGACAAGGAATACGGAGATGATTCCTAGTGTTCGTGGTGTAAAGCTCTCCTGCATTTTAGCTAAATCCATCATAGCTACAAATTCATTAGTCACAAGCTTTGTCGCCATAATACCGCCTGCTTGAACAGCTTCATATAATGGAACCCCCATTATTAAAGCAAATGGTGCAAAGATATATCCCATGATCTCCTGGAACGAAATGCCGAAAATCAAATCAAAAACGCCATTAATTGCTGCAATTAATGCAACAAAACCAATTAACATGGCAGCAACGATAACCGCTACTTTAAACCCATCAATGATATATTCACCTATCATTTCAAAGAAGCTTTGTTTTTCCTCTTGAATGTTAAGTATATCCTCGCTTGATTCCACAGTATATGGATTAATAACGGATGCAATAATAAATCCGCCAAATAAGTTCAGCGCCAATGCTGTAACTACATATTTTGGCTCAATCATCGTCATATAGGCTCCAACAATGGACAATGATACGGTGGACATGGCAGAAGCACATAAAGTATATAGTCGATGTGGAGGCAGTTGGCTAAGCTGTTTTTTCACTGTAATAAATACTTCTGATTGACCAACAGCTAGCGATGCAACCGCATTGTACGACTCTAATCTTCCCATCCCATTTATCTTACTTAACAGCAAACCAATTCCTTTCATAATAAAAGGAAGGATTTTAAAATACTGAAGTATACCAATTAATACTGAAATAAATACGATTGGAAGAAGCACGTTTAGAAAAAATGGCATTTCGCCTTCGTTTGCAATGCCTCCAAAAACAAATGATATTCCACTGTTTGCATAGAATAATAATTGATTAAAGATATCTGAAAACACTTTAATTAAAATAAATCCAAATTTCGTATTTAACAATAATCCAGCTAATAAAAGTTGGATAACAATCATCACAATAATTGGTCTGATCTTAATCTCTTTCCGATTATTACTTAATAAATAGGCAAGTCCCAAGACAACTAATAATCCAAACAAAGCTATAACGTATTTCATAATTCCTCCAATGATGTCCTTATTTCTAGAAGTTTTAATTACAGAAACCACAAGGCCTTATTTTAACATTTATTTTTAAGGATTTATAAATAAAAAATTATTCTTAATTATTTTTCTCGAGAGAAAAGTTTTAAATTTTTAATTCCATACTTTTCATCCTCCCCATTATTAAACTTGCTTATTCCTTCTAGAAAAGATTCATCTATGGCCGAGACGTAGAAAACAGTTCTCAGAAGGCTGTGAAAGTTTCCAAAGAAACTTGGGGCAAGCTGCAATTATCTTTGTCTTTGGCCACAGTCAGGGAGCATTTGCCCTTCCAATAATTATCGATAATGACAAGAACAAAGATATTAAAGGGGTTATTGGAGCAGTCTGGCCTTCTGGTAAATTCCATGAACTAATGATTTGGCAGGCTGAGGAGGTTAATAAGAGTGACAATAATTTAGCGTAGAAAATCAAAAAGAGACAGAAGCCCCTGTCTCTTAACAATCTTTAAATCGCCTTATCTAATTGGGTTTTCACAATTCGACCTCTACTAAGTACGTCTGACTAGGTGGATTTTTGGCGGTCTCTCGCAATCAAAACAAAACTTGTTCGTGACCAATACCACGAAATTTTGAAGAACCGCCACGTTTGAAAGGCTTACGCTCTTTAATGTCTTTTTTACCTTACAATAATTTCAATAATCCGGTTAAACCCCAATAGGAAGCTGCCGTTATCATCCAGCAATAATCAGGAATATACCGATAACTTATGGATGCAATCCAATGGACGCTGAAAATAATGAAAATGGGTGACAATAAAACTACTGTTCTATTTCTTTTACTATTTAACGTAAATATAGCAATCGCCCCATTGAAGAAATTTTACTTCTTGAAAATTGCTTAAATAACTTTCACACCATGACCAGACAATTAACAAACCCCAACCTAAAAAAATACCAACACATGCTACACCTAGAGGACTTTCCCAATTAATTTCCGGCACAGTTATCCTTCATTATATTGTAATGAAAATCTTCTTTTTCTTATTAACAAAAGATTTTTTAATAATTACCAAAGGCGACATCCTCATAAAAAATTACGAGATATTCAAAAACTCTTCAACTCTTTGCAGCAAACTATCAACTTGTTTATTTGCATCCATTTTCTCTGAACCAAATGCCAAACTATGGACTAAAATTCCGTCCATACTGGACATGATGATTTTTACAACATCTTCCGCTGGTATAGACAGCTGAAATTCACCCTGTTCTATCCCGACATGGAGTAAATTTGTAAATAACTGAACCGTCTTATCATATCGATTCAAAAAAAACTCTTTTGCCCTTGGCTCCCTCCAGCTCGATATCCAAAATTCATAAATAGCCGGATAAATACTTTCATCAATTGTAGGAAAAATTAATTTATTACTTTCCAAAAAGTTTCTAAGCTTTTCAAATGCCGACTGATCTTTCAAGTTTTCGAGTGATAAAGAATCATCCAGTTGTTCATCCAGATAATTCAATAGGGCTTCGAATATTTCGATCTTATCTTTGAAATATAAATAAATCCATCCCCGGCTCATCCCCGCTTCTTCAACAATATCCTTGAGTGTGGCTTTTTCATATCCTTTTCGTTTAAACACCTCCATTGAGGCCATTAATATCTGATGAATTCTTTGTTCCTTATGTTCTTCACTTACTTTTGGCAAAACGTGCTGCACCTCCATAAATAAATGAACCTAATGTCATTAATTTTAATTATAAATGACATTAGGTTCATTTTACAATACCTATATTGGAATTTTATACTGTTGCTCTTTTCAATAGCACATATGATAACGTCATATATATTATAGTTGGAAGAATGAGCCAATAAGCAATTTGAATAGCAGTATACTTTGCGAACCAATGAAAAATATTCGTCCAAACACCATAATAAGTCACTAATAGTGCAGCAACACTGGAAATCAATAATACGGAAATGATCGCAATAACGAGGCCTTTTGCACCAAAGCGACGTGATGTACTGGATATTAGTAAACCGTTAAAAAATAAATTTATTAACAGGATAATATAGATTATCAATTGTTCTAAAAGTGTCCCATCATTCAAATAGGGAAAGTGAAAGAAATGGAGCAGGCCTCCCCACCCATTTGTTGCATTTTCAATAGCTGATAGGAGAACTAACATTATTCCGTACAATATATTTACGGCGACACCCATAACGACAGTGCCGAAAAAGTAATCCGTTCTTCGAATGGACATTCCGATTGCATAAGGAAATGTTTGCACCACAACAACGATTCCCATGACTAGCATATAGAAAAAAATGTACGAGACCCCTCCAGTATACATTTGTTCATCACTCGAAATAAGCAGACTGACAATAATATTTAAAAGGAACACTGAAAAGAGAATAATCGTCGGAATAAAAATCCACGCCCATTTATCTCTAGAGTACATTTTGACAACACCTTGAATATTCATTTGGCAATCGCTCCTTCATGAGTAGATTTTCCTTTCGTCAAATGTACAACCAATTGCTGCAAAGACACAGGCGTAATTTCAAGTCCACTGGCTTCTGCTTGATTTAGATCCATACTGTTCCTATTTTGCATAACTGTAGCTGAAAGCAATCCGCCAAAAGGCTCTCGATGGATGACTTCCTTGTTTTTCACAAACGCTTCTACTTTTGCTGCTTGCCCAGTTACCGTATAAGCGATGCCTCGTAAAATTTCCGCTTCATCATTAATGATTAATCGACCTTTGTCAATGACAAATATATGTTCAAGTAAATTACTTACCTCATCAATCAAATGAGTGGATAATATGATGGTACGGGGATATTCCGAATAATCCTCCATCAATTTGTCATAAAATAAACCTCTAGAAACAGCATCAAGACCTAAATACGGTTCATCAAAAATCGTTATCGGTGCTCGACTAGCAAGGCCAATAACAACGCCAACTGCTGAATGCATCCCCCTTGATAGTTTTTTTGGCTTTCTTTTTAATGGGAGATTGAAATCATTTACTAGGGAGTAGGCAAAATCCTCATTCCAATTTGGAAATAGTGATTTTGAAACTTGTAAAATATCATTTACAGTAAAATTATCCGGATACTTTTGACTTTCTTTAATAAAGCAAATTTGACTTAATACCCTCCTGTTTTCCTCAGGATTTTCGCCAAAAACATTTATTTCACCACTAGTAGGAAACTCTTGAGCAGTTAATAATTTCATTAAAGTTGTTTTTCCTGCACCATTTCTTCCAAGTAATCCGTAAATTTTATTTTCCTCAATTGTAAAATTAATATCTTCAATCGCCTTAAATTCCCCGTATGATTTATCAAGTTGTCTGACCTCAATTACCTTGCTCATTTCTAGTCATCCCCTTTCCAACCATATCTGTCAGTTGTTCCGCCGTAATCCCTAACTTCTTTGCTTCATGGATCATCGTGATGACATACTGTTCAAAAAACTGTTCTTTCCGTTTATTTATGATCTTTTCACGTGCTCCCTCTGCAACAAACATCCCAATCCCCCGCTTTTTATATAAAATACCTTCATCCACCAATAAATTAACACCTTTTGCTGCAGTCGCAGGATTTATTTTGTAAAATGCGGCAAATTGGTTTGTCGAAGGAATCTGTGCTTCTTCCTCCAACCCACCATCAATAATGTCATCCTCAATCCGTTCCAAAATTTGCAGGAAAATAGGCCGGCCATCGTCAATTAACTGTTTCATATCCTCACCACCACATTGGTTAGTTACTTATGTAATTAACCATATAACAAATAAAGTATAGAGTCAATGGGTGCTTTTATATAAATTCAATTTTTGTGAAAATTATTAAAACCATAAAAAATGACCCCTCCATTATTGGAAAGGTCATTCATAAATCCGCACTATATTATTCTAACAATCTATTCCTCATCATTCCCCCTATACCGCTTATATGGAAGCGGATTCCATGTTCGGTATTCGAGGTCCTCTTTGCGCAAGACTGCAGGAATATCTTCTAGTAACCTGTTCGCGACCTCTAGTTCACGCTCAGCTTCTGATTTATCCTGATACAAAAATTCATCAGACGCTTTTTCCATTGCTCTTTCCACTTTTTCTTTCAAGTCTTCTACAACCATTTCTTGCTGGCGATAAATCGATTCTCGAGCTTCCGAAACCCACTCCGGCTGCACGGTACGAAGTTGATCTGTTACATAACTGAATTCATCATAAATCCCCTTATACACTCGGTCCGCATTTTCGCGTACATCCTTAATGGCTGCTTCTAAATCTTCTATTGTTAGTTCATCCACAACTAAAGGACGCTTGCGATTGGAACCGCCAATTCCCTTAGAATGCAGATAATAAGGAAAAATAGACTTTATCGTTTTTCCGACAGGTGCAATTGCAAGCCCTTCCTCATCGACACCTTTAGGCTGTACACCTTGCATAGCAATACGGGCAGATTCTGGTCTTACAATTTCCTTCGGCGGTAGAACCCCATACCGCAGCAACTCCCGGATCCCTGTTCCAGAAATATTGATTCGATAGCGATCATCGTGTGGACATGTTTGTTCTGTTGCTGGGTTATCACAGCGAGTGCAATAAAACACCTCATGAAATAACCGAATATCAATTCCTAATTCCTCTTTCGTAAACTTATCAAATATCGTGTGACTTGCATATTTATCGTAATAATCACCAACACCCGCATGATCTCGGCCAATTAATGCATGGGTACAGCCGTAATTTTTCATAATGAGTGCATGGAGAACAGCTTCACGAGGACCTGCAAAGATATAGGTCACACGCAGTGGTGATAGAATGGTTCTCTCCTTTGGATAATACGTATCAAGTACAGCTTGATAGGATAGCATACGGTATTCATGTCTCGTATATTCACGCTTCGCCATCTCAACTAACGGCTGAACAAATAATCCATCCAGTTCCTCAAGTGCATTTCGATGTATATATTCGTGCCCGCGATGCAATGGATTAGCACCTGTAATAAATCCAGCTACCGTTTTAAATTTTTTCTCCTCATAAAATAGTTTCCATGTATCTTTCGGTTCGATCCGAATTTTTTCAAAAGGCCCCCAATGGACTCGGCGAAGCAACTGAATCGGCCCGGCTAATGCTGTATCCCCCATCCTTCGATAAATAGAATCAACACCAGGATGACTGCGGTCAGTCGTACCAAATAGCTGCTGAGCGCGGAACTTTCTGTCGTAATCGAAAATATCTTCTAATTTTAATATAGCTACCGGTTCCTTCGATTCGTCCACTAATGCAACGTCATCGCCAACCGATAGAGATTGAATCACATGCTTATTTCTTTCGCCAACAGGTGCGAAGCTTAGCGGCACTGGCCAAACAAGTCCATTTGATAAGCGTCCTTCTATTAATACTGATTTATAGTCCGCCTCATTCATAAACCCTTCATTTGGAGATAGCACACCTGTAGCAATCATTTCAAGCGTTATGACAGCCTCTAAATCTACCATTATAAATGGAAGCAGCTTTGCCCGCTCCAGTGCCCGGTCTCTTTCGTCTCCAGTTAAAACACGGTCAACTAATTTCCCCCCATGCGGCAGTTGTGGATATGTTGTTACTTTTTCTTCAACACTTGTTTCTTTGTTCATGACCAATCCGTCTCATCCCCCTAAATATTATGCCTTTCCTGCTTTACTGACTCCCCGTATCAATAAAGCGATTATCTACTGTACATTCATTCCCCAACTTTATAGCCAGTATGCGCCCGAACAGAGACTTCAGCATACCGTTTATGATCATTTTCTTTCGAGAAAATAGTTCCGAGATAACCACCTAGAAAGCCTAATGGCACACTGACAAGTGCAGGATTATCTAATGGAAAGATTGGGTTTCCTACAAATAGAGCTGCCCCTTCAACTGGTGAGAATACGCTAGGACTAATCGACACAAGAATTAATGCAGAGATTAACCCGGAAAAAACTCCCCAAACTGCACCGGAAGTATTAAAGCGCTTCCAATATACTGTATATAAAATGACTGGCAAATTTGCACTAGCTGCGATACAAAATGCTAAAGAAACGAGGAAGGCTACGTTTAAGTATTGTGCACCTAATGATAATAAGATGGATATAACAGACACACCTAATGCTGCATAGCGTGCAGCCAGCATTTGCTCTTTCTCTGTTATCTTTCCTTTTTTAATAATTTGGCCGTAAATATCATGTGCAAATGCAGATGCTCCTGATAACACGAGGCCTGCAACTACCGCTAAGATTGTCGCGAATGCAACCGCTGAAATGAAAGCAAATAAGATATTCCCGCCAATTGCCTGAGCTAGTAATGGCGCCGCCATATTTCCGCCTTTATTTGCTGCAAGAATTTCACTTTCTCCAACATAGATTGCAGCCCCGAAGCCAAGGAATAATGTTAAAATATAAAAAATTCCAATTGTCCAAGTTGCCGTTATAACCGAGCTTCTGGCAGTTTTCGCATCTTTCACCGTGAAAAAGCGCATCAAAATGTGTGGAAGTCCAGCTGTTCCGAGCACTAAAGCAAGCATTAATGAAAGTGTTCCTAAAGGATTATTATATTTAAGTCCCGGATTCAAATAGGCTTCGCCATGACTAGTTGCTGATTTCACTTCAGTAAACATGGCTCCTATATTAAAGTTAAATTTCATTAGAACTAAGAAGGAGATGATAATCATACCTGCCATAAGTAGAACAGCCTTCGTAATCTGGACCCAACTCGTTGCGATCATTCCACCAAATAGGACGTAAATGGTCATCATAACCCCAACAATTAACACGGCTATCCAATAAGGGATATCGAATAAAAGCTGAATAAGTGCACCAGCACCAACAAGTTGTGCAATCATGTAGAAAAGAACAATGGTAATCGTACTAAGAGCAGCCGCCCCTCTTACTTTCTTCGCATCAAAGCGAGAATTGATCATATCGGCTAATGTATATTTACCGAGGTTACGCAATGGCTCTGCAACTAACAATAATACGACTAAATAAGCAATCAAAAATCCGATGCTATAGAAAAATCCGTCAAACCCTTTTAAAGCAATCATCCCTGCAATACCAAGGAAGGATGCCGCTGATAAATAATCCCCAGCTATCGCCAGTCCATTTTGCCATCCGGTCAATCCCCCACCCGCCGTATAAAAATCCCCGGTGGATTTTGTTTGTTTTGCTGCAAAATAAGTGATGATTAAAGTAAGGATAACGATTGCAAGAAAAAGAATAACTACTATAGGATCCATCTACCATTCCCCCCTTAATTTAACTGCTCATTAATGATTTGATCAGCTTCTTTATCAAATGTTGCCGCTTTTTTTACATAAATGGAACTGATCACCCAAACCATCACAAACTGTGAAACGGCAAAAATCCAAGTCCAAGAAATATCTCCAATTGCCGGTTTGTTTAAAAATGTTGTGTAAGAAGTGAAAATCGGCAGTAAAAAGTAAAAAATCATGAAAAATACGGTCATTGGTATTAAAAATTTATTCTTTCTGCTCAAAAATTGTTTAAACTGTGGGCTGCTTTCAACCTTTACATAATCTACGCTTTTCTCAGTAATTAATTCCCTTTGAGCCAAAATCAACCATCTCCTTCCTCCTATTTGTAGATAATTATATATTTTTAGAATATTCTATAAATGGAAAATGGATGAACGGTTGAAATCACAGGGTGAATGGTTATGAATGACTGGTGAATGGTCGTAAATCACGGCGTATGGAATTTATCCTTTAAAAATATCAAAAATGGATTTACTTGCAGAACGGCTTACAGGGATTTTTGTTCGATTTTTATCTTTAAGAGTTAAATTGCTTGTTCCGTTAAACCAAGGGGTTATTTCTAAAACGTGATTTAGATTGACTAAGTAACTGCGGTGAGCTCGGAAAAATAAATGACCTGCCAGCTGATCCTCTAAATCTTGTAAAGTCATCCGACTCATAATAACCTTATCCTCCGTATGAATCTCTAAAAATCGTTTATTTGGTACGGCGTAGTAAATAGATTCAGGTGAGACTACAACCATCCGTTCCCCATCATCAATTAACATTTTTGATACAATAGTTTGTACCTTTTTGGCCTTTTTTTCCGTTTCTTCACTACTATTCTTTCGATTCGCTATACTTTTGCGAATTCGGTTCATCGTCCTCCGAAATCTCGTCTCGTCATATGGTTTTAATAAGTAGTCAACCGCTTCTACTTCAAAAGCATCCATTGCATATTCATCATATGCAGTGGTAAACACAAATAAGGGAATAGTAGCTGGCTCCTGTTTCAAAATATATCGTGCTGCTTCGATTCCTGTTAAACCAGGCATCTCTACATCAAGAAAAATAACATCAGGCAGATGTTCAGAATATAACTCAATTAATTGTTCTCCCGTTTCCGCGTGTGGAGTGAGGATCATTCCCTTCTCTTCATTCAATAAATAAAGCAATTCCTTTCTCGCCATCATTTCATCTTCAGCAATCATCACATGAATATTCATCCCATCACCTGCTTTTCTTCAAATTGATTTGAAATTGGAATCGAAAACTTCACTTCACTGCCCCCATGGGATAAATTTCGGATATGCAATCTAGCCGAATCACCTAGTAAATGGACTAATCGTTGGTTCACATTATAAATACCTGTCCCGCCATTATTATGACTTGCTAATGGCTGCAGACTTACAATCGGTAAAATATGTTTAGGAAAACCGCTGCCATTATCCCGAACTAAAACGGTAAGCCTCCCATTCTCTTTTTCTATCAAAATTTCAATCTTTGCCCCATCTGTTACATTCTTTAAACCATGTTGAACCGAATTTTCAATCAATGGCTGAATACTTGACGGCGGAATATAAATATCGGAAAGATCGGCCGGCTTTATTAAATTTATTTGTAATCTTCCTTTAAATCGTTCTTGAATAATAGAAGTATAGGCCTCAGCATGTTCGCACTCTTTTTCAAGCTCAACTAATGATTTCGATACTAAGCGTAAATTAAACCTCATATAACTCGCTAATTGCAGGGTTAATAGACGTGCCTTCAATGGATTTTCCCGAAACAAGCCGGCAATTAATTGAAGGGTATTAAACAAAAAGTGTGGATTGATTTGTGCTTGTAAATTCCTTAACTCTGCATCTCGAATATGTGCTTTTAGTTTTTCCGCTCCTAGCATGTTCAATTGATCTGAAATAAATTGTCCCAGTCCTTGTGCCATCCCCATTTCAACAGGAGAAATATGCTCTGCTTTACGGAAATAGAAAGCAATAAGATACGTCACATGATCATCTTCTATTATAGGAATGAAAATAGCTGCCTCAAGGCTGCAATTTTTATGAGTGCACATTAATTCTGATTTCACGTGCGCAACCTGGATTTTTTTCAATTTAATCGACATTTGTGCTGGATGAGCCGTAATCGCATCCCCAAAGTGATGATGCTCTTGACCCAACCCTTTATGGGCTAATACTTCCTTTTGATCTGTAATAGAAACCGCAGCAAGCCTAAGACGACTATATAATAATTTTGCCAAGCCATTCGCAACGTCAATAGGCGAGTCTTTTTTTAAAAATGGCAGTGCCTCCTTAGCGATGATTAATGCTTGTTTCGATGCCAGCGCAGCCTCATTTTCTTGTTCGCGTAAAACAATTCCGATCATCGCTGTAAAAATGGCAATCGCTGTACTGTTCGATAACACAAGCGGCAAGCCAATTGTATTGACAAGTGAAATCATATCTAGTCGATCTGTGTACATAATAAGTAATAATTGCATATGTAAAATTGGGGGAAAAACCCCAATAAATAGAGCCTTCAGCGGAGAGATAACACGTTCATTGGAGAAAAACCTTGCTGTTAAGCCTGCCAGTAAACCTGAGATAGGGTTGACGAGGGCATTCGCCATTGCCCCAACACCGCCAAGAAATAGAAGATGAATTCCAGTAATGACCCCAGCTCCAAAACCAAGCGTCGGCCCACCTAATAAACCAGCAATCACAATTGCAACAAGGCTCATGCTAACAATTAAGTGATGATCCTCTACTGGAAAAATAACTAGCTGATGACTGATGACTCCATTCTCATGGCTGACAATCCCTGTAACCGTACTGGCGATTCCAAATAAGCCAAACACGAATGCATGAACGAGCGACATCTTCACACTATAATTCCGGTAAACCAATGATCTGAAACCAGGGGTACGTGTCATCACAAATGCAATAATAAGAAGGAGTCCCAAACGTTCAAACAAAATTATCGTTAAGCTTTCCATTTCTTATCTCCCCTTAAGTCAATGCCGGTCTGCGATTGAATATAAAACTCGTTAAATTCTCTTATTGAATTGGATTGCTTCCTCGAAAGAATGGTTCCTAAATATGCACCTAGAAAGCCCATTGGAATTGTGATAATCCCTGGATTATATAGAGAAATCACAGCCTCCCCTCTAATCCATCCATCATCAGGATTCATAATGTAAGGACCTAAAACGACGAATAATAATGAAGCAGACAGACCAGTAAACATAGCCGTAATGGCTCCCGCTTGAGTAAATCGCTTCCAATAAATAGTTAATAAAAGAACCGGAAAAATACTTGATGCCGCAACAATAAATGTCATCGAAACGAGAAATGTTACATTAATGGTCTCTAAATTTAACGCAAATAAGGTGGAAATCAATCCTATTCCTAATGCTGACCACCGTGCTGCCCTCAATTGCTCCTTTTCTGTTGATTTCCCTTTTTTCAAAATATGATGGAAAATATCATGGGAAAAAGCAGTTGTGGCTGAAATAACAAGCCCTGCAACGACTGCAACAATGGTTGTAAAGGCAATCGCCGAAACAAACGCCAACAGGAAGTCGCCACCAACAGCCTTAGCAAGTAAAGGTGCAGCTAAATTTCCAGTAGGGTCAAGTAGCATTAGCGAATCATATCCAAGGAAAGCGACCGTACCAAGCCCTAGGATGAGTGTCATTAAATAAAAAATTCCAATAATCCATGTTGAGCTTATGAGAGACCTGCGAACCTCAAATGTATTACTAACCGTAAATAGTCGTATTAATATATGAGGCAGTCCTGCAGTACCGAGCACTAAAGCAAGCTGCAGCGAAAGGAATTCCAGTGGATTATCAAATAAATTTCCAGGAAGGAAGAAACCCTCCCCTAAAGGCGTACCTGTTTTTACTTCTTCAATTAACTTCACAACATCCCAATTGAAATGTGAAAAAACGATAAGTGTCAGAAGAAATGTTCCCGACATAAGAAGAACGGTTTTCACAATCTGTACCCAAGAAGTCGCAATCATCCCACCCATAACCACATAGATTGTCATTAATCCCCCAATCACTACGACGGAAATAGAATAATCGATATTTAACAGTAATCGAAGTAGAAATCCTGAGGCAACGAGTTGAGGTATCATGTAAAGTATGGAAATGATAAATGTACAAAAGGCCATAATTAAACGCATCTTCTCACTTGGAAATCGGGAACAGATGACATCTCCAAGAGAATATTTCCCTAGGCGATGAATAGGTTCAGCAACTAAAAATAACACAACAAGATATGATACTAAAAAACCAATAGAATATAAAAAACCATCATAGCCACGAATGGCAACCATCCCAACGATCCCAAGAAACGAGGCGGCACTAATAAAATCACCAGCGATAGCCATTCCATTTTGAAAACCTGTTAATGTCCCAGCAGCAATGTAAAACCGATTCGTGGTTTTACTTCGCTTCGCTGCCCAATATGTAATAATCAATGTACAAACTATAATATAAATTAGGAATAAAAAATAAGTAGGATTCAAATCGATTCCTCCTTATTGAATTCTTCCATTTGCCGGTCAATTTTTTTAGCTGTTCTATGATAAAACCAACAGAAAAACCAGGTCATCGGAATTTGTAAAAACGCATACAACCATGCCCAAGAAAGACCATAAATAAAGCTTGGCCGAGTCATCACATTTGGAATAAAAGTAAGAGATAAAGGAAGCAAAAAATAAAACAGCAATGCACCAGCCAAAGCAGGCGCCATCAACTGCTTTCTCTTACGAATTACATACAAAATTCGCTCCTCCATTTATCTTCCTCCCTGTTTTCAGAAAAATCGGCAAAATAGCTCAATTTAAATGATACATGAAGGATATAGGCTTGTAAAGTTGATACTGAATCACTGATAGATTATATAAATTGATTATCTAAATTAGTTTATGCGACTTCATAGGCGGAGAATTTCCGGCTAATGTATAAGTTGAGGCTTAATTGACTAATATAAGCGGAAGAATTCCGCTTATCCAGTCAAAATAAGTCAAATTCCAACGATTTGGAGCATATAGACGGAAAAACTACCTCTATTTTAAGGGAAATATGTGTATTTCCCAACTTAAGCGGAATTTTTCCGCTTATTTCCAACAGGAAAATGATAATTTCCAGCCATTTTGGCCATTCAATTTTCAGAAAAAGATTATCTATTTTTCTTTTTTAAAACCGCACGAACTGGACTCCCATCTGCATCTGCAAGCGGTAGTGGGATGGCTGCAAGCTCATATTCCCCAGGTTCAATATTATCCAGAACAAGCCCTTCCAAAATATGAACCCCGTGCCGAGTAAGTTCATGATGGGCAGTTAACTCCTTACTGTCCAAAGGATCAACCGAAGGCAAGTCAAGACCGATTAATCGAACTCCCTTCTGTGATAGATAAGCTGCCACTCCAGTCTCAATATAGGGTATTCTTTCGGGAAAAGCCTTTCGATTTTTCCAGGCTCCTGTAGAAATTAATAGTCGTGTCACCCCAGTTAAATCTTTCATACTCAAATCAGCCACACCAATGCTGTCATTATTCGGCAAATGGATAACAAGAGCAGGGCCAATATACAAATCTAAATCCAAATCGATTACTTTTTTTCCTTCATTATCAAAATGAAAAGGGGCATCAATATGTGTACCGGTATGTGTGCTCATAGTTACTTGCCCGACATTTACAGAACCGCTATCCTCTTTGCTCCAGTTCACTTTATAGGAAAATGGAGTATCCCCTGGCCAGGTGGCCACCTCTTCATCTAATCGTTGCGAAATATCAATCCATGTACCCACACCGCATTCCCCCACTATAGCTTTGTTCTTAAACTCCATAATTCCGGAAAGAATTTGTGGTCAAGCACCCTTTTTAAATAGGGAACACCTGAAGATCCGCCAGTCCCCTGTTTATAACCGATTATTCTTTCCACCGTGTTCATATGATGAAACCTCCAAGCCTGCTGCCCGCTTCCGATATCAACAAGCTTCTCGGCTAATTCGTATAAATCCCAGTATTTATTCACATCGCGATAAACAGTCAGCCACGCTGCTTCTACACTTGCATTGGATTTGTAATTTAGTGACCAGTCTCTTTGGAGAGCCTCCTGATCGATTGGCAAACCACGAATAGCAAGAGCTTGAATTGCCGCATCATAAATACTTGGCTTATTTAAAGCCTTGTTCATTGTTTCGAAAAGCTCCTTCTGATGCTTATACACTACTAATGAAGAGGCATTTTTATGCCCTAGTGCAAATTCAATCAATCGGTTTTGGTAAGATTGAAAACCAGAAGAAGACCCTAGCTTGCCACGAAATTCTAAGTATTCAGCCGGAGTCAACGTTGATAATACATTCCATGATTGAATCAATTGCTGCTGAATTTTTGAAACGCGCGCAAGCATTTTAAAAGAAGGCTCTAAGTTATTTTCGTGAATGCATTTTGTCGCTGCTGAAAGCTCATGGATAATGAGTTTCATCCATAGTTCACTTGCTTGATGAATGATCATAAACAACATTTCATCGTGATGATTTGATAATAGATGTTGACTAGAGAGGATTTGATCAAGTTGAAGATAATCCCCGTATGACATATTTTTTTGGAAATCAGTATGTATCGTTTTTTCGAGGCTTGCCTCCTGATTATGTTTATTTTCAGGTTTTTGTTCCATTTTCGTCTTCACCTGCTTTTTATCAATAAATGCTGCTTTATAATAATAAACCGTATCAAGATTAATACTTTGCGTCAATAAAAAATATTCAAAATATAAAGTATATATTAATCATTTGTATTTACTTCATGTAAACTCTTAGTTATCCTTCTAGTAACGTATTAGAAAGGATTGATACTACAAATGAAATCAAATTCATTTTTATTAACAAAAGAATACGCACAACAATTAGATCAAAATCGCATGACCTTTAGAAATGAGTTCTATATAAAAGAAGGCACGTATTACATGGACGGAAACTCTTTAGGACTGCTTTCTAAACGAGCTGAGAAAACATTGCTTCTCAGTTTAGAGGATTGGAAGCATCTTGGCATTGATGGATGGACTTCTGGGCATCAGCCTTGGTTTGATTTTTCGGAGAAACTTGGCGCATTGACTGCCCCCTTAATCGGAGCAAAACAAGAGGAAACAATTGTTACAGGCTCAATTACAACGAATATTCATCAAATAATAGCTACCTTTTACAAACCAGAAGGAAAACGAACAAAAATAGTAGCAGATGAATTGGACTTTCCATCAGATATTTATGCAATAAAATCCCAAATGCAATTGCATGGCCTTGATCCAAACGAACATTTAGTGTTAGTAAAAAGCCATGATTCCCGCACGATTAATGAAGCCGATATCATTTCTGCTATGACTGATGAGGTGGCCATCGTCTGGCTTCCATCTGTTCTATATCGAAGCGGGCAGTTACTTGGCATGGAGCTTTTAACGAAAGAAGCCCATAAAAGAAATATATTAATAGGTTTTGATTTGGCTCATTCAATCGGAGCCTTACCGCATTCCATGCATGATTGGGATGTCGATTTTGCAGTCTGGTGCAATTACAAATATTTAAATAGCGGCCCAGGGGCCGTTGGCGGTTTATTCGTACATGAGAGACATCACGGAAAATCCCCAGGTCTAGCAGGTTGGTTCAGTTCAAATAAGAAAAAACAGTTTGATCTTGAATTAGAATTGACACATGGCCACTCAGCAGGTGCCTTTCAAATCGGTACTCCACATATTCTAAGTACTGCCCCGCTCTTAGGGTCCCTTGAAATATTTGAAGAGGCTGGAATTGAAAACATCCGCGAGAAGTCTCTAGAAATGACTGAATATATGATGAACTTGATCGAAACTGAACTTTCCGATTTTGAGTTTACTATTGGAAACCCAAGAGAAAACGAGCGCCGTGGAGGACATGTATGTTTAGAGCATAGTGAAGCTGCAAGAATCTGCAAGGCTTTAAAGGATCATCATGTTATCCCTGATTTCCGAGCTCCAAATGTCATTAGGCTTGCCCCAATCGCTTTATATACAACATTCGAAGAGATTTGGGAAACCATTCAAATAATAAAAAGAATTATGGTAAACGAAGAATATAAAAATTATGAGAATGTAAGAAATGTAGTAGCTTAGAATGTGAAAAGTGATATGCACTCTAAGTCCGTTTAATTCTAATATGATGAGGCCATCTCTTTTGCAATTCGAAAATAGATGGCCTTTTTAAATTTTTTGCATTTCACACACACTTAGATTTTGCTCGTAAAGTAGCAGAAGCATTTAAGGTTCTAAGGTAATGTAAATTCACTCCTCCTACTAACTTCTCCCGTTTTTAGGTAGGTTTTGCGCATCGTTGTATAAGCACAATTATCCAAACTCTTTCCCAAACAATAAAATCCATCACCTGCACACCTACCTATATATAGTGCATAGGATAAGTTGAAAGTTAAAAAGAAGGAGGAGAGTCATGTATATCAATCAACAATATAATATTCCTAGTTATGATGATTTTTATCGGACAGCACCAGATACTCAAATATTAAATGATATCCAAAAAGCAATTAATGCTGAGTATAGTGCTATTGCATGTTACGAAAAATTAGCCAGAATGGCGCCAACACAAAATGAAAGGAACAAAATACTTGAAATCCAAAAAGATGAAAAACGACACCTTGAAGAATTCAGTAGAATTTTTACAAATTTAACAGGGAGACCGCCATCGTATCAAATCATTGAGGAATGTCCAGACAATTATAGAGCAGGCATGGAATTTGCGTTTAAAGATGAACAAGAGGCTGTAGATTTTTATTTAGATATCTCAGATAAAACACAGGATATTACAATCAAAGATAGATTTCGACGTGCAGCGTCAGATGAACAAAATCACGCTGTTTGGTTTTTGTTTTTTTTCAAAAAATTCAAAGGTAATGCAAACCCATAGGCAACTTGAAGATTATGGTGCTAAAGGGGCTTTAAGCACTTCTTAATTGACCTTACCTCAAATGTTAACTTATGCCCTTTAGGACGAAAATTTGGCCCAAGCACGATATAATAACATTATCGGAACATTTGGTACTATACGAACGTTTGTGCAAATTAGAGAAGCAGAAATGAGACATATAAGCGCATTATAACCACTTTTCGAACGTTATCAAGTACCATTACCTAATGATATTTCTCAATCCTTTGTTTCAACTCCAGAAAATCTAAAGGCTACATATGCTGCGAGTGTTCAAGGGGAATTAGATAATATATCTATGTACGAAAGGTTTTTATCACTCAACATCCCTAATGATGTAAGATTTGTCTTTTCGCAACTACGTAATGCCTCTTTAAATCATTTAGCAGCATTTGAAAGAGGGCTGGCTAGAAATTAATCTATGTACTCACTTTAATGGGGCGATTACATCGCCCCCATTATTTTTTATCATTTTCATTTACTATCGCCTACCGGAATGAATTATTCCTGATCCATTGGGGAATGAATATGATCTTTATATTTATCAACATACATATTACCATTGGCTGCTAATACTGCATATAAAACCTCATGTTTTGTTAAGTTACGCTTTTTCAATTCCGATTCAAGCCATGAAAACGATAAATTATTTTGTTCTAAATTTTCTTTAATTATTTCTCCATCCATAATAAGTTCAATAGGTAATTTCTGTTCTGGGTTTATTGCAATCATTAAATCTTGTCTTGTTACACTTCTAAATTGTGGCTTTTTTAACACTGTTAACGTGCCATTCGTTTCGACGATTGCAAAGAGAACTTCTTCAATATCAAAAACTTCCCTTTCTCTTAGTTGTTGATTTAAATAATCCAATGCATAACGCATTTTATTCATGTTTACTTCTAATATTTTGCCATTTTGTATCACAATTGTTGGATCTCCGGCTAAAAACTTTCTTCCTTTTCTATTTTTTAAAGAAATAATAGCAATCAACAAAATAATTGCTACGTATATAGAAAATGCAATAATTGTATGATGTACCTTTATTGAAGTATTAAAGGCTAAATTTGCTGAAATGGCTCCTAACGAAATTGTTGCAACAAAATCAAACATTGTCATTTGCGATATCGTTTGTTTACCTAATATCCTTGTTCCAATTAGTAATAGACTAAAAGAGGTAATTGACCTCAAAATTACTTCTATATGTTCAGGCATATATTCACCTCAATTCTTAACTTTCTTTAGTCATATCATAGCCTTGATATTTACTAATTATTAGATTTCACATAAATTAATGGATAACAATGTAAGGGCATTATTAATTTCTAGTGGAGTAAATCTTACGTAGTTTAAGCGGTTTGATTTAAAAGGCCCTAAAAAAAAATTTATCTTGTTCTAAAATTATTTTAGAACCTTTTAAAGACTATTGACTAGGAATATAATCCCTATATAAAACAAATAAGACAGGCATATACCTGTCTTATCTTTTACGATAATAATATTTTGTAATTTGTGTGTATAAGGTTGGTACCGGTGGTCGGGGTCGAACCGACACTCCTGAAGGAACACGATTTTGAGTCGTGCGCGTCTGCCAATTCCGCCACACCGGCGTATTAAGTTTTATGAAAGTGCCGAGAACCGGAATCGAACCGGTACGGTAGTCACCTACCGCAGGATTTTAAGTCCTGTGCGTCTGCCAGTTCCGCCACCCCGGCATATATAAAAAGAATTCATATTAAAAATTGGAGGCGGCAACCGGATTTGAACCGGTGATCAAGGTTTTGCAGACCTATGCCTTACCACTTGGCTATGCCGCCTTAAAATAAAATGGAGCGGAAGACGGGATTCGAACCCGCGACCCCCACCTTGGCAAGGTGGTGTTCTACCACTGAACTACTTCCGCAAATGGCTGGGCTAGCTGGATTCGAACCAACGCATGTCGCAGTCAAAGTGCGATGCCTTACCGCTTGGCTATAGCCCAATAATATGAATAACTAATCTTATTATATCAAAAATCACAAAAAATGTTCCACTTTTTATTTAATGGGGCGACTGATGGGAATCGAACCCACGAATGTCGGAACCACAATCCGATGCGTTAACCACTTCGCCACAATCGCCATGATTCATAACGGTTTCAATATTTATATGGGGCGGCTGATGGGAATCGAACCCACGAATGTCGGAACCACAATCCGATGCGTTAACCACTTCGCCACAACCGCCATAATGAATGGCAGGGGTAGTAGGAATCGAACCCACATCAAAGGTTTTGGAGACCTTCGTTTTACCATTAAACTATACCCCTATAGATGGTGGTGGGGGACGGATTCGAACCGCCGAACCCAAAGGGAGCGGATTTACAGTCCGCCGCGTTTAGCCACTTCGCTACCCCACCA
>NZ_LMAS01000004.1:293157-371631 GCF_001509555.1 Bacillus sp. FJAT-29937
TTCTTGCATTCTCTCAATCTTTAATTCTCTATCAATAAGATACATATTTAAGTGGATTTACTGCGTTCGTTCTGCTTCCGTTCCATGGGCCATGATGGATTTCGAAATGAAGGTGTGGTCCGGTAGAATGACCCGTACTACCCATATAGCCTAACATTTGTCCCTTTTCAACACGTTGACCATTTGAAACACTAAGACTTTCCATGTGTCCATATACAGTCGTCATTACTTGTCCGTCGATAACGTGTGTGATCATCACGACATTTCCATAGCTTCCATCGTAATTCGCACGAATAACTGAACCTGCTGCTGCTGCAACGATTGGTATCGATCCCCCACGGCCGCCTTTTCCAATATCAATCCCTGAATGGAACGTTCCCCAGCGTTGGCCAAAGTGGGATGTGAGTCTGCCTGTTGTTGGGTTCATGAATGCTCCATTTGAAATAGTTGGCATTGGCCCGACAGATGACCCGCTTGCCGCGTTTGCCGCTGCCTTTTTCCTCTGTTCTTCAAGTTCACGCTGTCTCTTATTCCAAGCTTCTATTTCTTTTTTAATGGCCTTTTCTTGTGCTGCAAGAAGCCCAGCTTGATCTTCAAGCTCATGAAGCTCTTCATGCATTTTTTCTTCCTGTTCATTTAAATGGGCAAGAAGCTTATTCTTCTCTGCCACTTGACCTTCTAACTTTTTCTTCATTTCCTCAAGCTGTGCCTTCTTTTGGCTTAATTCTTCAAGCTGCTGTTTCACTTCAGCTTCCTTCAGATCAAGGGCTGCCTTGTCGTCCTGATGAGCCTTCAGCATATCCCTATCTGCCTGCATAAAGGTTGTCACGGCACTTACACGATTAATAAAGTCGCCAAAGCTTTGTGCACCGAGAAGAACATCCATATAATTGATAACCCCGCCATTTTCCTGAATGGAGCGAACACGTTCCTTCAGAAGCTCGTCCCGTTTCTTAATCTGCTCCTTTAGGATAGCTATTTCCCCTTGGAGCCTATCAATTTCTAGTTGCGCTTCTTCAATTTGTGCTTCCTTTTCTCGAATTTGATTGTTTGTATCCGCAACGGCAAAATCTAATTTTTTAATTTCGGCTGTAGTAGCTGCCTGTTCAGCATTGATTTCATTTACTTTATCTTGAGTTTGATTAATTTCAGATTGAATGGTTGATCGTTGGTTTTGTATATCTTTCTTTTTATTTTCCAACTGCTTATTCACTTGGACTGCATGAGCTGTATTAGAAACCGGAGAAAATAAGCTGCCGAGCCCAACGATGATTCCAATTCCTAGAATGAGAAATTTCCGTTTCATTTTGTTCCGTTTCTCCCTTCTATTTAACTAATTCATTTTTTCTTGCAAGCATGTATGTATACAATCTTTTTCTCTTCCAATCTGCAATAATACAAAATTATGTATGTAAAAATAATAATGTTGAAAAATGGAAATGTTTGTAGAATTTCAGAAATGAGAATGATGGAAGAATTTCGCAATATTGGTCATTTTTTGTCCCATAATTGTACATTTTATATTATAACATTGTCCATTCAAAAGTTAATCCCGAAAATTATTACAAATATATTTCAAGAGAATGCGTTTTTTGTCGAATAAAGCCGGGCACCAAACATAAAAAAACGCCAAGCAAAACTTGGCGGCGGCATATTTGAATCTATTATATATCTAAATAGTCATTATTCTGCGCGGCTCTTATCTCTCTTTAACCTTTCAAGTTCCTGCTTCAGCTGCAGATTCTCTTGTTGTATGGCTGCCAGATGATCATTTACAAATAATTCTCTTCCGTTCTTAGGAGGCTGAAGGGATACTTTATACCATCTCTTTCCGTCAGGGGCTTCAGTTGGGATGCTTTTATTTAAACTAGCCTTTGGATAAATTCTTTTAATGTATTCAGTTTCCTCATCAGATAACCGCAATTCTCTAATGTTGACTCCATCACCAAAAGATTCTTTCAAAAACTTTCTAAACTTCTCCGCTTCATTCATTTTCAAAATTGATCCCTCCCTTTAAAGATTGACCGTTCCTAAAGATTAAGGCTTGCCCCATTTCATTGAATTCTTAACAACGCCACCGGAATATTCAATTGACTTTTCAACAAGGACATCCATGGCATCGATGCAATATTTCATGACTTCATCGCTTAAGTTCATGCACGATAGCTCCGTGCAAGCGAGTATAACACAGCTGCAATTCTCTCTATGAATAAGATCCATAATGATTTGTTCAATTACAGCAGTATCTACCTTCAAATCACTTTTTATATTATATATTGTATTCATCACTTGCTCTTGAGAGACCTCATCAGGGATATGTAATTTCATATTATAGTTTAAACATCCCTGTCTATAGATGCCGGTGCTCACTGTCCCATTTGTCGCTAGTATTGCAACCTTGGTATGATCTCCATGCTTTCTATGAATTTCTTTGCACGTCTCATCTACCATGTTAATAATCTTTATATTAGTCATTTCCTGCATTTGATTGTAGAAAAAATGGGATGTGTTACACGGTATGGCAATGTGGTCTACACCTGCCGCTTCGAGAATTTTCATATCCTTAGCTACCGCATTTAAAAACAGTTCTTCTTTATTTTCCAAAATCACTGTTGTGCGGTCAGGTAATGCTGCATGGTTTAGGATAACCATATTTATGTGTTCCTGGTCAGAATTCGCCACCGTATTTTCAATAACCTTTTCAAAATAGACAGATGTGGCCATTGGCCCCATCCCACCAATAACACCTAAGCTTTTCTTATGCATATTTCATCCTTCTTAATGTATTGACATGTTTATATACGTATTCTATCACAAAAATGAAAAGCAAAAGAAATGTCCGCCTGTATCTGGATGATGCGGGGAATTCCTTTTGCTCTCACTTTTTTAGTTTCCACTTTTGACTGCTACAGTCATCGCATGACTGCCAAGCTCTTGGTAGCTTTTGAAAAATGCGTTTTTATCATAAGTCATTTGGCCGACTAACGGGTTCATCACATGTACTTTTTTCTCGTCATAGCCATTTAAAACGACCGCATGTAAATTAGTTGGAGCAGTAAATTTCTCCCCTGTATCATGAAAATACCAAGAATAATTTAATTTCGGCTTCCCAAGGTCCAAGGTTACCCAAACTAATACGGGAGTTCCTTTATTAAGCTGTTTAATAATGTCTTCTTTCTTGCTTCCGCTTAAATCGAGGGTCTGAATATCACCGCCGGCAGCATCAGAATACTTCTTTGCCGCATTTATAATTGGAGGTGCATAGCTGAAAAAGCCGCCAGTCTCACTTCTAGGGTTTCCGGCATACGCCTTATAAGGATTGGCTCCATATCGGCGTTTGTTCTTCGTGGAAAATGACTGTTTAGGCAAATATTGATCAGCCATTTCCGTTTTTGAAACCTCATAACCATACGTGTTCAGAATAGACGTTAATGAAGTAATTTCACAGCCATGCGGAAGTTCCGGCAGTTGCTTGACAGTTTTAACTGGGATAAAGACCTCTGTTATTTTCATCTGCCCTTCTTTTGTCCAGTCATATCTTTTCACATATGTCGGGACATTGAGCTTTGTAATGGCCTCAATTCCTGTAAAATCCACTTCTGAATTCGCACTGCTGTTTACCTTCAAATGGCTATTTATCGTGTCTATTGTCAAATAAACGACAAATACAAGGACTATAAAAATAGTGCTGACTACTATTTTCCTCACTCATATTCATCCCCTATAACAACTGTCTAGCAACAGCGTATTACATTTCTTTAAAAAACTTCTTATACCAAACAAGGAACACATAAACTGTCCAAATGTAGCGGGCATAATTATGTTTCTTTGTATAATGCTCTTCTAAATATCTCAAAAGCTCATCCGTGTCGAAGAACTCTTTCGCCATATCTGATTGGAACATTTCTTTCACAATCTTGTAATATTTCTCTTCTTGAAGCCAAAAACGAATCGGCACAGGGAAGCCAACCTTTGGACGGTTTGCCCATTCATCTGGAAGAACCTCACTTGAAGCAGCACGCAATGCATATTTTGTATCTTTACGATTCACGCGAAGTGAGCTAGGCAATTTGGATGCCATTGACATGACTTCTTTATCTAGGAATGGAACCCTTAATTCAATGGAATGAGCCATGCTCATTTTATCCGCTTTTAAAAGAATATCTCCAGGCAGCCAAAGCTTTAGGTCAAGATACTGCATTTTCGTTACATCATCTTTCCCCTTCACTTGATCAAATACTAGTTTTGTAATACTTTGTACTGTCGGACCGTTTTTATACTCATCCTTTAACACTTTGAAAGCATCTTCTTCCTCAAAGACTTTAGCCTGCCCAATAAACTTCTCTTCGATCTTTTGGCCGCCTTTTACTAAGAAGGTTGTAATTTTATTTTGCGGAAGGGCACTGCCGACCTTAGATAGCGCACGTCTGATGGCGTATGGAACCTTTTCATATTTTTCTTGCTTAGCTGATTTCTGATACCATACATATCCGCCAAAAATTTCGTCTGCACCTTCGCCGGACAAAACAACAGTTACATGTTCTCTCGCTAATTTGGATAAGAAATAAAGAGGAACAGAAGAAAGATTCGACTGCGGCTCATCCATATGATATTGAATGGTAGGCAATGTTTCAAAGCATTCATCTGCATTCATTAGCTTACTATAGTTTTCAATATGAAGTTTGTCTGATAACTCTTTAGACAAATTCGTTTCATTAAAGATCCCTTCGTAATCCTTAAACCCAATTGAGAACGTTTTATTAGGCTTAAGCAGAGCCGTAATATAGCTGGAATCAATTCCGCCTGAAAGGAAGGACCCTACCTTAACATCACTGATTTTGTGATAGTCAACTGATTCTCTCATCGTGCTATTGATTTGTTCGATATAATAATCTAAGCTATTCTCTTTTTCATCGAAATTTACATTCCAGTACTGCTTAATTTCCATTTTACCTTGTTTATAGATCATATAATGACCTGGTTTGAGCTTGTACACACCTTTAAAGAAGGTTTCATCTAGAACTGAATATTGGAAGGTTAAATAAGGCATCAGTGCATCCTTATTTAATTCTTTTTTGAAGCTTGAGTTCTTTAAGAATGATTTAATTTCGGAACCAAAGATAAAGGAGTTATCTGTAGTGTTTTGTGTATAATAAAGAGGCTTAATTCCAAAGAAATCACGTGCAAGAAGCATCGTTTCTTTTTTCGTATCCCAAATTGCGAAAGCAAACATTCCTCTTAGCTTCTGCAATAAGTCTACGCCGTACTCTTCATAACCGTGGATTAATACTTCACTATCTGTATCTGTTTTGAAAATATGGCCTTTTTCTAAAAGGTCCTTTTTCAATTCTTGATAGTTGTAAATTTCCCCGTTAAAAATTAACACACAGCTTTTATCTTCATTAAACATCGGCTGACCGGCTTCTTCAGATAAATCAATAATGCTTAGGCGTCTAAAGCCAAAGGCAATATCTTTATCTGTATAAGATTCTCCGCTGTCAGGTCCTCTATGAATAATCGTGTCCATCATGTCATTGATTGTTTGTTTCTTATCTATTTCTGGGTTAGCATGAGCAAAACCAACAAAACCGCACATTTTCTATCACCTTTATTATAAATTTAAGAAGGGGACTTGATTGTCCCCTGTTATTTTACAACATTTTTCATTGAGCTGATACACGATTGCGCAATGGCAGGAATAATTTTTCCTTGGAAAAATCCTTCTTTATCTTTTCAATTTGATGTAAAGCAATTTCAGCTCCGTGATCCATTCCTTGACAGCCAGCAAGCAAAATTAAATCTCCCGCTTCTGCTTTAGATAAAGCATTTTCGATCGCATCTGGAAGCTCATCATATAACTGAACCTTAATGTCAGCATCCTTCATCACTTCTTCAAATACCTGCTGCTCCTCATCTGTCACCTTGTCCTTAGAAGTAACATGAGACATGCTCTTTGTGGCAATCACTTCATTAAAGCCTAGCTTTGACGCCCATTCAGCAATAGTCTCAGCATTTTCGCGGTTTACAGTAGGACCTCTTTCTCCCCTAATGGCGTAAACGAGATGAAGCTTTTGATAATCCATAAATTTCAGCGTTTCTAGCGTTACGTTTATATTTCCAGCGTTGGCAAAGTGATCATCAATAATCTTGAAATCATCTTCAAAAATGAACTCAAAGCGGCGTTCTACTCCGCCAAACGTCTTCAATGTTTTTTGAATCGTTGATACAGAAACATTCGAAAGCAATGCTACCGTAATAGCCACCATCGCATTATAAACAGAGTGAAGACCTGGTACAGCTAGTTCAATATCAAACTCACCTGGGATATATTCTGTATCATTTACCCTAAATGACTTCAAAATTTCCACTGTGAATTTAGCTCGTCCAGTTGATAAATCCATATTTTTACAATGAATATGCCCTTCATTGCTCTTCACGCCAAATGTGATGACCTGAGCCTTTGTAGCGTTAACTAAAGAAGCCGAGTAAGGACAATCCAGATTAAGAACGGCAAAGCTATTTTCACTGGCATTGCGAATTAGGCTAGATTTTACTTCAAAATATTTTTCAAAAGACCCATGGGAATCAATGTGCTCACGGCTTACATTATTTAGGGTAACAATATCGTAATCCACTTGCTCAACCCGGTTCATTTCCAGGGCTTGGGATGACACCTCCATGCTTACATGGGTGACATCACGTTCTACCATTTCATTTAAATAGTATTGTAAATCTAAAGATTCAGGCGTGGTCAGCTCTGAAGGAATGGATGTATCATCGATTTTAATCGTGACAGTTCCGATCAGCCCCGTTTTGAGGCCTTCATTTTCTAAAATAGCATTTGTCATATAGGAAGTTGTGGTTTTTCCATTTGTAGCAGTGATTCCGATCATATTAAGCTTTTTAGATGGATTGTCATAGAAGTGAGCACCCAATCTAGCTAATGAAATCCGGCAATCTTTAACTAAATATTGTGGAATATTAACATCCTCGTTGAACTCTTCAACGACAGCAGCTACTGCTCCATTTTCTGCTGCTTGTTTCAAATATTTATGCCCGTCCGTTTTATATCCTCGCACACAAACAAAAAGGTGTCCATTCGAAACCTTTTGGGAATGGTAGGAAATCCCGTTAATCGTTAAATCCTGATCATTCAGCACTTTTTTTACGTCAAGTGATTGAAGGAGTGTTTCTAGCTTCATTCGTTTCTACCTCTTTTCTGCGTCATTTCCTAACCGCTTTGTTTAGGTATGTTCATTATTTCTTCCGCATCTTTCCTGCAATTTTCTTAAAATAAACAATGCCAGGCTTCGGATCCGACCAATCCCAAATAGCATAAGCTTTTTGCTTCATTAATGATTTAATTACTTGTCCTTTAGTTAGCTGACCGGTCTTTATATAGCCCTTTATTGCCAATATATCCTCATAGGCATACCAAAATACACGGTGCTTATCCTCTTTTACTGCATAAGGCTCAAGAGGAGACCCTGTTAGCTCACGGTAAGTAATATAGGGGAAGTTAACCCCTACCTTATAGAGAAGATTGTTTAAATTAGTAATCCGGGCATTGATTTCAATTAAATAGAACTTTCCTGTCTCTGCGTCTTTTTTAAACTCAATTTCCGCAAATCCTTTAAATCCGATCGCTTCCAAAAATGGAGCTCCAATATCGTACAGTTCTTGAACATATTTCTGCTCCGTATAAACAGAAGCTCCGAAGTTAATTGGATATTGGCGGTGCTTTTGGCATGTCACCCAATGAGTGACCTTTGCATCCTGATTTAAATAAGCATCAAATGTATACATATGATCGTCAAATCCAGGGATAATTCTCTGCACGATCACTTCTAAATTGGCATTCTTCGACTTTTCGATGGCTGCCAATAATTCTTCTCGATTAAAAACTTTAAACAGCTTTTTTCTAAAATGCGCAACAAAGGCCGGGGAATCTGAAGGCTTTACGATACACGGATATTTAAGTGTTGTTTCTACTTTTTCAATAAAATTTTCTTCATCTATTCTAACCGTTTCAGGGACAGCCATCCCCTTTTCAACCGCTAATGCATGCAATGTTTCCTTATTCATCACTTTCGTATAAAGGCCCTTTTCCGTTTGAGGAATGAGATAATATTCTCTTATCTCATCTAAATGCTCATCCACGACCTCTACATAGGAATCATGACAAGGAATTAACACAGGCTTTACACTCTGCTTTTTCGCATAATCTATTAAAAAACGTATAAACCCTTTTGGGTCTTTTTTATAATAAGGGGCAATTAGCCTTTCAGAACAGTATTTAGATTCAGAGCCATATCGGTCCTCTTCTGAATAATCAACGGCAACTGTATGAATGCCATGTACTCCCAGGCAGCGAATTGTACTTAAACCTATATAATAATTACATCCTAAAATTACAGCTTTATTATTCAAACTCTCATCTCCTTGAATACCTGAATGCGATATTCTTCAATATATAGATATTGACATAGAAGTGAGTAACCGTGCAATAGATAATGAATAATTTCGGCCAAATAGCACAGGTAGTTTTTGGCTGAAATGTTCTAAGCCGCTCCTTAGAAAAATCTCGAAGCGGCTTACTGTTTTTTAAAAATTATATCTTTATGTTTTTTTAATGTAAACACTTACTATTTTATTTGAATGTAATGCTTGTTAAGCTACGATAAGGCTGTAAGATATCTAGTATATTTTGTCTAAATTAGAGATACGACAAAACCTATTAACTTCAAGGCTGTTCAAAGTTTATAAATATGATGTCTGACCATGATTATGATAAAGTATAGTCAGATAATTTTACTAACCTCTTTCGAAAGGGAGGAAACCATGAAAAAAGCCCGTTCCTTTAAAAAAGAACTCATTTTTTCCTTCTTAACTATTACCTTTTTCTCTATTGCGATACTTGGAGTATTTCAAATTTACCAATTGTATTCATTAATTAATGAAAATCAAAAAAGTCAGGCACAGACGACTAAATATTTATCAGACTATATTCAAAATTATGTATTAGAACATAAAAAGGCCATTCAAACAGAATCACTTACGATCCGAGAAAAGTTTATGGATCAAGACGTGGAAGGGATTAAAACTCAGCTCAAAAACATAAAGGAAAACTATCCAGGCTTCGTCAATATGTATGTTGGAAATACAATGGGACAATCCATCGTTTTCTATCCTGAGGTATTCACTGATGGGGTAGAGAGAGAAAATCTTAACTTCAGTGACCGATCCTACTATACGGAATTACTTAGAACGAAGGACACTGTCATCTCTCCAGTCTTTCACGGCCGGGGCGGCACAAATATTCTATTGGTGACGATCGTTTCTCCAATCATGAATGACAGCGGAGACATGGTCGGCTATGTGCTTGGAGCTTTAGATTTGAACGAATTAGGCGAACACATTAAAAAACGCACCGTTGATGAAGGCGGCCAAGCTGTTGTGATTGACCAAGATAAAAATGTGATTGTTCATCCAACAATTGATACGAGAAGAGAGCTCGTCAGCCTTTCAGAGTCAGTGGTCACACAGTATATCGAAGAAGAGAGCAATAATGAGGGCAGCAATTTTTTTGATATTGAAAAACAGCATGGAGAATTCTATATTACGTATGTGAAGATCCCCCCTCTAAATTGGACTGTTTGGGTAGAAAAACCGACTGATTTGATCATGAAAACGTATAAGAATGCCATTATGATGATCGTAGTCTTTCTGCTTATTACTGTCATTTTGATGATCGGTGTCAGCATGTTTTTAACAAATAGGCTGGAACGAACGATTCATCAATTGCTGAATTACATTAAAGATTACACGATCGGCATCAAGAAGAAGCGTGAGATAACAAAGAAGATTCAGGGCCCGAAAGAAATGGAAGAGCTATTTTATTATTTTAATAACATGATTCAAGAGGTCGAAAGAAATAAAAAAAGCTTAATGGAGCTAAATAAAGAGCTTGAAGAGAGAGTTCAGGACAGGACAGCCGTCTTAGAGCATAAAAACTCAGAATTAAAAGCAGTAAATAAATTAATCACTTCCGTTTCTTCCAATAAGGACTTGGCCCATTTTATTCAGCACTGTTTGAAAGAAATTGAACTGTTTATGAACTACTCTATTCATATATACTTTCTAGATTTTGCTGTTACGAATAAATCCATTCATACAAACCAAACTTTACTGCAGTATCTCAGTGAAAATATGATTGGGGATCAGCAGTATATGGAACCAATACAAATCGAGCAAAAAAATAAAGGTTATTTAATTGTTGATATGACGAACGATAAAACAATTAAATCCAGTGATCAAGAATTTCTTCACACATTTGCCAGTTCATTATCAGTTATGCTGCAAAACAAGTTTTTATTTGAAGAAATCCGTAATAAGCATGCTGTACTTCATGCTGTATTGGGAAGTATGTCAGAAGGATTAATGCTATTGAATAATCAAAAAGAAGTTGAGTATGTCAATGAATTTTTCCTTAACGTAGTCGAAATTGATGAAGATGAAGACGATGAAGAAGAATACGAATATGAGTACCGTAACAAATTAATAAGCTTAGACGATGTATATAGACGCATTATTACCCTATTCGATGTTGATAAGAATGATTTGTCCGCATTCTTCGAGAACGCAAAAGGAGAAATTAAACTAGAGGAAAAGAATAAATCAAAGAAGTCAAAGTACTTTTTACTTCATAAGTTTTCAGTTATGTTAGATGAAAAAATTATTGGTGAAGGTTTAGTTTTACGGGATATTACAGAGGAAGAGGAAATTGATACATTAAAAAACAATTTAATCTCTCTGACCTCTCATGAATTTAAAACACCAATAACAAATATTAAAGGCAGTGTTGAAACGCTTCTTCGTTCCGAGGTTGAGTGGGAGCCTGAATTCCAGCAGGAGCTTTTGGAAGGTGTTCACGAGGATATTGAACGAATCTTACATTTAGTTAATGATTGGATGGATATCTCCAAAATTGAATCCGGAACTTTGTATGTAGAACGAAACATGATTCGTGCGGACCATGTGATTGAACAATCGATGGAACAGATCCCTTTATCACTTAAAGAAGGAGCCAGCTTGCAGTTTCATAACAAACTTCCCAGCGGAACCACTTTTTACGCAGATAAAATACGCGTTCAGCAAGTACTAGTTAATTTATTTACGAATGCCCTTCGCTACAATGATTCCATTGAAAAGAAAATCGATATTACGTTAGATATTGAAAATAATTATATTAAAATAACGGTTTCTGATAATGGGATCGGTATTTCAGAGGATCATTTAACAAAGATTTTCAATCGCTTCTATCAAGTAGATGTTACAGCAACACGAAGAACAGGCGGTACAGGCTTAGGCCTTTCCATCTGTATCGGGATTATGGAAGCTCATGAAGGAAAAATTGAAGTGAAGAGTGAGCTTGATAAAGGAAGTACCTTTATTCTATATTTCCCAATCATGGAAGGAGGAGAATGAATTGAAAAGCCAAAAGATTTGTATTGTAGATGATGAACCAAAAATTTTGCGCTTTGTTTCTGCCAACTTAAAATCCATTGGCTATGAAGTAACTACGGTCAATTCAGGTGAAGAGCTATTTGATAAATTCGACCTCATTCTACCTGATTTAATACTGCTGGATATTATGATGCCTGGACAGGATGGCTTCCATGTGCTTGAAAAACTACGCAAGTTCTCGGATGTTCCTGTCATAATGCTCACGGCCAGAAGCAATCCACATGATAAAGTGCACGGTTTAAATGTGGGTGCTGATGACTACTTAACAAAGCCTTTTTCATTAGATGAGCTTTTTGCCAGGGTTAATGCCGTTTTAAGAAGAAGTCAATCCAGCACTGAGCCTGGGGTATCGAAAACACCGATTATTCGAACGGGCGATTTAGCACTCGATCTTGGCAGTAAGCGCTGCTGGATTAATAACGAAGAATTTAAGCTTACGCAAACTGAGTATTCAGTTATGGAAATATTAGCACTTAATTTAGATAAAGTTGTCCAGCATGAAACTTTATTGTCAGAAGTTTGGGGACCGCAATACCGGGATGATGTAGAATATTTGCGTGTCAGTATTGCAAGAATTCGCCGAAAGATCAAAGACCTTTTGCCGAATAAGGAGGAATATATTGTCACGTATCCCGGTCTTGGATATATGCTCAGAAGTGTACCGCGAATTTAGTGTTTAATTGGGGCTATACTAAAAAGGTGTCAGGCGCCACGACTCTATGTCTAGATGAAGGACTCTAGACATTGGTGTTTTTGTGGGGAATGGTACCTTATAGGATAGCTTCTTTTTTTGGAATTTAATCTTTTTGTAATGTTAACCTTCCCTTTTTTATTCGTCTGCAACACAAGATGGCTTATAGTGAGATTGAAGTTATTAATACCTTTCCTTACTGCAGGCATATAAAAATAATCTATTGGGAGGAAAACAAAATGGCAAAGGTTTTGAATCAACAAGAACCGGCTCCAAAAGGCGGAATTCCGTATTGGGTCAAAATTGTAACCGTGTTCTTTTTAGGCTGGGTTGCATTATACGCTACCCGTACAATACTTAATCCGATTATGGGCGATCTTCAAGTTGAATTTGGTTTAAGTAATTCACAGCTTGGTTTAATTATGAGTATCTTCTTCTTAGGCTATGCAGGACTTAATATCCCATCAGGAATTTTAGGAGATAAAATCGGTAAGAAAAAAGTGCTTGTACCAGGGGTTATTCTATTCGGTGTTTTTGCCGCTATAACTGGTATGATGCCAACATTCTTCCTATTTATGACATCTTGGTTAATGGTAGGTATTTTCCAAGGTTTCTTCTATGGTCCATCCTATGGACTATCATCTGAAGCAATACCTCCTAAGAACATAACAGTAGGTAGTGCGATTATCAATAGTGGGATGGCATTTGGTACTTCTCTTGGTTACTACATCTCTAGTTATACCGTCCATGAATATAATATGAGCTGGAAAACTCCATTCTTCATTATGGCTGTTATTGTCGTCCTAATTGGATTAGCTATGTGGTGGGTCATTAAAGATAAGCCAAAAACAAAAGAGCAAAAGGCAGTAGAAAATAATGGTGAAAAGCTTAAACTATCCGTTTTATTTAAAAATAAGAACTTAATTGCCGCTTACATTACAATTTTCAGTGCCATCTATGCATTCTTCGTAGTTATCTCTTGGATTCCTTACTACTTAGAGCATGAACGTGGAATTACTGGCGGAAGTGTTGCTTTTGTATCATCTCTTGTTCCTTGGGCAGCGATTCCAGGTTCCATTCTATTCAGCTGGATCGCAGATAAGATGGGTAAACGTAAGCCAGTACTTTTAGTCATGATGCCATTATCCATCATTGCCCTAGTATCCATTGTTTTCTTCGATAGTATGGCAGTGTTATATGCAGCTTTAATTGGCTATGGTATCTTCGGGAAAATTAGTACAAATCCAGTACTAGTTGCTGTTATCGCTGATAATGCACCAAAAAATGCTTATAGTACATCATTCGGTGTTTATAATTTTATCGGAATGTGCGGATCCATTTTAGCACCTTACATTACAGGATTCCTCACAGACGTAACAGGAAGCCTAAACACTGGATTCTATTTCGCAGGTGCCTTGCTTCTTGTTGGTACGATTGCTGTAATGTTCATTGACGAAAACAACCGACCAAACGTTGAAGGCGTCGCTAAATAATAAAGCAAAGCAAAAATCCCGAGTCTTTATTGATTCGGGATTTTTCATTTGTCCTATTTTCTATTTATTTCAGGCTTATAAAAAATCGTCTTACTGGATTTTATCGCATATATTCTATATAAAACAAAGGCTATAAGTGATAAAACTGCTCCAGATATGTATGGAAGTCCTGCTTGGATTGAGAATAGCCAGCCTCCTAAAGGCGGTCCAATAATTCTGCCAAGCGAATCAAAGGAAGACAGCAGCCCTGTTGAGCTTCCATGACCAGCCATCGATTTTTTCGTAATTAAAGCTGATACACTTGGACGAATAACACCATTGCCAACCCCAAAAACCGTTAAGAACAAAGCAGCAGTCGCAAAGCTATCAACGAGCAAAATACAGGCGAACCCAATGGCTGAAACGATAATTCCTCCCTGAATGACTGTGCCCTCTCCAAACTTCTTCGTCAGCCTCCCAATAAGGCCACCTTGCACAAAGGCACTAGCAAGCCCCATAATCATAAATATATAGCCTAATTGAACCGTTCCTAAGCCTGCTCTTTTTGCCGCAAAATAAGCAAAAGTTGCTTCCAAGCCAGAGAGCGATAAGGACATAAACAGCTGCAGCATAAATAAAATGGATACGGAGCCCTTGAACGCACTCCATATCGAAGTCTTTTTCTCCGTTTGATTACGTTTGGATTCCTCGGTTAATGACTCTTTTAATATGAACAAAACGAGAATAAGCGTTAATGCCGATGTAGTCCCTGCTATGTAGAAGGGCATCGTTAAGCTTATTTTTGAGAACATGCCGCCGATCGCCGGTCCAAAAATGAAACCTAGACCTGTAGCGGCGCCTATAATCCCCATGCCCTTCCCGCGATTCTCCTCTGACGTTATATCAGCAACATATGCCATAACGGTTGGCATATTAGCGGAAGATAACATTCCCCCGATAATTCTTGCAGCAAACAGCATCCAAAGCTGACTGGAAAATGCCGTTAAAAAAAACGATAGCGACAATCCGGCGATCCCGATTGCAATAACAGGCTTCCGCCCAATTCGATCTGATATTCTTCCCCACACCGGCGCAAAAAGCAGCTGCATTAAGGAGTACACAGCCATTAACCAGCCTAGCTGGGCCGGACTTGCCCCAATTTCTTCTGCATAAAAAGGAATGACAGGGATTATAATTCCGAAGCCCACCATGACTAGAAACATGACTAAGAATAAAATAGGCAATGCTTTTTTAGTTTCCAATGAAAATCTGTCCTCTCAGAAAAACTTTTAACTGTATATTTTATTGTAGTATTTTGTGGTATTATTTTCTATCCTAATACATTGTATCCTCTGTTTCAAATAACAATAAGAAAATACTCATTTGAAGCTTCCATCCAAATGAAAAAGAGCAACCGCCCTCCTAATCAAACTCCAGGCAGTTACTCCGCTTTTTGAAAATTAGTTTTTTCATTTTCTCTCTTTTCGTTTTTTCATATACCAAACAATAACCAACAACAATAATATAACGATCAGTATGTAAACGACTGTAGAAAACTTATCCATAATCTCTACAATAGACTCCCAATTCGACCCAACTGCAGCACCTAAATTAACCAAAATAGTATTCCAAATGAGAGTTCCCATTGTAGTGAAAAGTAAAAATAACCAAAAGTTCATATTGGACATTCCCGCTGGAATAGAAATTAAACTTCGAATAAGAGGAATTAATCGGCAAAACAAGACAGTCCAAATTCCGTACTTATCAAACCAAGCATCTGCACGGTAAATATCGTCTTTTGTCAAACGCAGCACTCGCCCATACCGATCAATCACACTTTCCAATTTCTCTACATCCATTAATAAACCAAGACAATACAATATAACAGCTCCTATGACAGAGCCCAATGTTGCTGAAATAATCACACCTGTGACACTTAGATTCATGCTATTTGTCATATATCCCCCAAACGTCAGAATCACTTCAGAAGGAATGGGAGGAAAAATATTTTCAATAGCAATTAGTAAAAAAACTCCCCAATACCCAAATTGCTCGATTAAATCTTGAATCCAGGATTCCATACGATCCTCCATTTAGCTAGCTTCGTTCTTTCATTTCATACTTAGTGATCGTATCATTTTTTCTCTAAAATAAAAACCAATAAGGGATTACACCACTCAATAGATTTCGGACAACAAAATAAACGCTCGGAAGAAGGCATCTGAGCGTCTGATTAATATGAGATTTAGACTATTTTATGCTAAATATGCTTCACGGACTTCCTCATTCTTAAGCAAGTCATTGCCGTTTCCTTGAAGTTTAATTTCTCCTGTTTGAATTACATACCCTCTATGTGCAATTTGCAGAGCTTGATAAGCATTTTGTTCAACAAGTAAGATGGTTATGCCTTCTTCATTTAGATCTTTGATGATTTCAAATATTTGTTCCACAATGATCGGCGCCAGTCCCATTGAAGGCTCGTCTAACATTAATAAATCAGGCTCCATCATAAGGGCTCGTCCGATGGCAAGCATTTGCTGTTCCCCACCGCTCATCGTACCGCCCTTTTGCTCGAAGCGATCTTTCAGCTTCGGAAAATACTGAAAAACCCTTTCCATTCTTTGATCAATTACACTTTTGTTTTTTACAGAAAAGGCTCCCATTAATAAGTTTTCCTTGACCGACAGCTTTGGAAAAATCCTTCGGCCCTCTGGCACATGTGCAATCCCTAGAAGCGTCGTTTCATGTGCAGGCTTATTCGATATTTCTGATCCTTTATAGACAATACTTCCATTCGTTACTTTCGCTAGGCCACTAATGGATTTTAAGGTGGTTGATTTTCCTGCTCCATTACTGCCGATAAGGGTAACGATTTCACCTTTATCCACGGCAACATCTATCCCTTTTAAGGCCTGTATCCCGCCGTAATGGGTTTCAACATTATTTATTTGAAGCATACTTTATCCCCCTATCCAACTTGAACAGCCCCAGACCCTAAGTATGCTTCGATCACCTTAGGATTGTTTCGAATGTCTTCAGGCTTTCCTTCTGCAATTTTTTCGCCATGATCCAGTACAACGATATGTTCAGAAATCTTCATAACCAGCTTCATATCATGCTCAATTAAAATAATGGTCAAATTAAATTCTTCTCTCATTCTTTTGATAAGCTGAGTCAGTTCGTTTGTTTCTTTCGGATTCATCCCTGCAGCAGGCTCATCTAATAACAAGACCTTTGGTTCCGCAGCAAGAGCCCTTGCGATTTCAAGCCTTCTTTGAGCACCATAGCTTAAATTGCTTGCTTTCTCATTTAAAAGGGGAGCAAGTCCTACATATTCCAATAATTGATACGCTTTTATTTCCGATGCTCTTTCTTCTTTGCGAATGGCTGGAAGATTGAATAAAATCCCCATAAGACCTGCTTTTAAATGGGTATGCATGCCTACAAGAACATTTTCAAGAACTGACATTTCATTAAACAGACGGATATTTTGAAAGGTTCGTGATATCCCTTTTTTTGATACCTCATCTGGCTTTAAACCGTTTATTTTTTCATTTTCAAGCAAAATACTGCCAGATGTTGGCTGATACACACCTGTGATCATATTAAAAAAGGTTGTTTTTCCTGCCCCGTTCGGCCCAATCACTGCTGTAATGGAGCTTTTTTCCACTTGCATCGAAACATCTTGATTAGCTGTAAGGCCGCCAAATTTCTTTGTTAAATTCTGGACCTCTAAAATAGACATGCATTTACACCTCCTTAACATTGAGCTTTTCATTTTGTGATTGCTCATGTACATTCCCTAAAGTTGCTTGACTGCTTCCTTCTTGTAAAACCTTCTCATCATAAACATGATTTTTGGCTGGTAAAAGTCCCTTAGGCCTATATAAAGCAAACAAGATTAATAGCAAGCCAAAGATTAATCTTTGCATTTTAGCTGGAGAAAGGGCATCTGGAATCGAAATAGCCCCTGACAAACTTAGCTGATTCAGCCAATTTGTGATTTCAGTTAATACTTGAAGGTTCAGAATCGTCATCACAGCCGCACCTAGAATAACTCCCGGTACACTGCCCATCCCGCCTAAAAGCACCATAACTAAAATCGTAATGGACTCGAGAAGGGTAAAGCTCGTAGGATCGACAAAGGCTTGTTTTGCAGCAAAGACGACACCCATCATTCCTGAGAAGGATGCACCGATGGCAAAAGCCATTAGTTTTGTCCGCACTAATGGAACACCCATTGCTTGCGCAGCAATTTCATTTTCTCTGACCGCTTTCCATGAGCGGCCAATTTTTGAATGCTCGAAACGACGGACAGTAAATATTGTAAATAACAGGAGGACGAGTACAATGTAATAAAATTGACTTGGGAAAAGGAAATCTATTCCAAACAATCGTGGCGGAGTAACAGAAGGAATACCCATTGCACCGTTTGTAATATTCAGCGGGCGGTCAAGGTTATTAAATATAATTCTAATAATCTCGCCAAACCCTAAAGTAACGATTGCTAAATAATCCCCTTTTACCCGAAGGACCGGTATTCCGAGTAAAATTCCAAACAAAGCTGCAACTAAACAACCCAAAATAATAAAAATCCAAAAGCTTTCTCCTGAAAGAGGAAACGATCCAAACGGCATAAAATTCGAGGCCTGTGCTGTAGCAAAAATCCCATATGTGTATGCTCCAACAGCAAAGAAGGCGACAAATCCTAAGTCAAGCAGACCTGCCATTCCAACGACTATATTTAGTCCAAGAGCCATCGCAATATAGATTCCGACGAGTGTAGCAACTTCCATATAGGATTGATACGCATCTCCTTGACTTGCTGTAAATGGCAGTAAAAAAACAAGAACAACTCCAGCAATCAGCCATTTCGTCAGATTTTTGAAATTTGTAAAATATAGCAGTAACAAGGAGGATAATAAGAGCAGGAATGCAGTAACTGACCTTTGTGCCATAAATAAACTCAATGATGAAACTCCGATGTAAATTAAAAGGAAGATTCCATTTGCCATTTTGTTTCGTTTATATTTATTCCATAGAGTTTTCATTCTTCTCACCTACACTTTCTCTGCGACCGGTTTGCCAAGCAGACCCTCCGGTTTAAAAAGCAACACGATGATTAAGATGGCAAAAGCAAAAACATCCTTGTATTCGGCGCCGAATAACCCGCCCGTTAATAATGTTAAATTAGCAGATGCAAACATTTCCATTACTCCGAGCAACAAGCCCCCAAGCATAGCCCCGCGAATATTTCCGATGCCGCCTAACACGGCTGCTGTAAATGCCTTTAATCCTAGAATAAATCCAATATAAGGATCGATTGTTCCGTATTGTACGGCAAATAGGACTCCTGTTGCTCCACCTAGGGCAGATCCAACAAAAAAAGTGATTGAAATAACCTTATTCACATTGACTGACATTAAGGAAGCTGTTTCGCGATCTTGAGCTACAGCCCTCATAGCCATTCCCCATTTTGTTCGATTAACAAAGAAGTCTAGACCAATCATCATAATAACCGCCGTTACAAGCACAATAACAAATGATGTTTTAATAGATGCATCGTTGAAAATGGAGCTAATGGAGGAAGCTTTAATTGAAATTGAATTAGTAAAAAGACTTGGACCTGTTACGATAAAGTTTCCTTTTTTTAATTCAGCAATAAATCTCACAATATCCTGCAATAAAAATGAAATCCCAATTGCAGTGATTAGGGGGATTAATCTTGGTGCTTTTCGTAACGGCCGGTACGCTACCCGTTCAATCCCCATTCCTATAAAGCCAGTTAGGATCGCTGTTAATAAAAGTACCGTAATCAGCATAACAATGGCAGGCACCGCCGAAACCCACCCGATTCCCGTCAAAACGATGAGAATCGCTGTACCGATAAAAGCACCTGTCATAAAGATCTCACCGTGTGCAAAGTTGATTAATTCTAATATCCCATAAACCATCGTGTACCCTAGAGCAATTACTGCATACACAGCTCCTAAGGTTAGACCGTCAATCAAGACTTGAGGGATTGTTTGCAATAATTCATTCAGCATACGTTACCTCCTCTTTCAATAGTAGAAAAAGAAGGGTATTTCCCCAATAAAATGGGTCATACCCCTTTCGGCCAAAGAAGCCTATTTATTAATTTCACCTACAGCTTCTGGCGGATAGCTAACTTCCGTGAACTGATAAATGAATACTTTTGCAAAATCATTGTCTCCTATATCGTCAAAGCTAACTTTTGTCAGAACACCTTGGTAGTCCTTCGTGGCGCGAACGGCATCTCTTACTTGTTCACGTGATGGCATTTTATTGTCATTTGCTTTAATCGAATCTTCAATCGCTTTTAAAACTAGCCCCATCGTGTCATAACCGTATACGGAGTAGGATTCCGTATTTTTGTTAAATGTGCTCTTGTATTTTTCTACAAATTTCTTACCTTCTTCTGTTTTAGTAGAATCCCCTGCTAAAGCAGTAATGTACGTATTTTTAACGGCATCTCCAGCAATTTCAACAAGAGTAGAAGAGTCCAGTCCATCTCCCCCTAAAAACGGAACATCGATGCCTTTTTCGCGTGATTGTTTAATTAACAGACCTGCTTCTGAATAGATTCCTCCGAAGAATACTAAATCTGGCTTCTTGGAAAGAATTTGGTTAACAACACCATTGAAGTCTTTTTCTCCGACCGTAATCCCTTCAAATCCAAGAATTTCAGCACCCTTTTCTTCCGCAGCTTTAATAAAAGCCTCTGCTAGACCAGTACCATATGCTGTTTTATCTTGAACGACAAAGATTTTCTTTGCATTTAATGTGTTCACGGCGAATTCAGCACCTGCAGGACCTTGAAAGTCATCACGGGCAACAATACGGTTGACAGTTTTTAATTTTCTATCCGTAACATCTGTTGCTGAGTTAGCAGGAGAAACCATTGGAATCGCATATTTTTCATATACTTCTGATGAAGGAATCGCCACACCTGAATTAAAGTGACCGACAACAGCAAGGATTGATTTATCCGACCCTATTAATTGTGCATTGGCCACGCCTTTTTTTGGATCCGCTTGGTCATCATAAGGAACAAGCTGCAGTTCAAAGCCCAAATCTTTAAATTTGGCCTTTTCTTCGTCTAATTTAAGCTGTGCACCTAGCTTAATGGCTTCACCTATCGTTGCACTTCCACCTGAGAGCGGAGTCTGTGTAGCAATTTTTATAACGGTCGAATCTTTTTGCTCACCTGAACCTGAGCTTCCTGGTTCTGATTTTGGACCACAGCCGGCTAGAATCCCTGCTATTAATCCTCCTGTCAAAAATAGTGCTAAAGACTTTTTAAGCTTCATATTGACCCTCCTACTTTCTTTTTTTATACAAGCCTTCTCCCTATGTATATTTCCTAGAAGTAAAAGTAGGACTGTTTAGTATATTATTTTTTGTAAATTCATCCCCCTAGACATGCCATAATACCTACTTGCTTTTATATCATTTACTTTTATACCTTTTTGGAAAAAATAGAAAAAAAGCCCAGGTAGCGGACAAATACCGTCTCCTGAGCTTTTTTCTTAAATTGTTTAATTTATGTTAATTCAATTTGGCGTGTTTCCCTGCCAAGGAAAACAAGGGTAATAACACCTATAATAATGCTCACGCAAAATATGCCGAAGATGATGCCAATTGAGTAGCCTGCCGCAACTAGTGAGCCTACTAGCAGCGGTCCGAGTATTCCTCCCACCCGTCCGATAGATGCGGCCATTCCGGAGCCAGTGCCGCGAATGACAGACGGATATTGTTCCGGAGTATAGGCATACAGTGCACCCCATGCTCCTAGGTTGAAGAATGACAATAAAATTCCTGCTGTGATCAGCACGGCTGTCGTTTCCGCGTTTCCGAAAACAAGAGCTGAACCGGCTGTGCCAAGTAAATAGGTAGCCAGCACAAATTTCCTTCCTACACGCTCAATCAGCCATGCAGCGGTAAAGTAACCAGGCAGTTGAGCGAGTGTCATGATCAAAACATATTCAAAGCTTTGAATCATGCTAAAACCTTTCATGACCATAACACTAGGAAGCCATAGGAACATGCCATAGTATGAAAAAACGACTGTAAACCAGACAGTCCATAACACCAAGGTGGAGCGGGCATACTTTTTCGACCAGACTTCGCGGATGTTTTGTCTAACCGTCCGTTTTTCCACTTTTTTTGGTGAAAATGCTGGAGAATCCGGCAGATTCAAACGCAAGTAAATGGCATAAAAGGCAGGAAGTGCACCTAGAATAAGTGCGATTTTCCAACCATATGATGGAATAACAAAATATGAAATAAGTGCAGCAAGCAACCAGCCAAACGCCCAAAAGCTTTCAAGCAGCACGACAACCTTCCCACGTTCTTTAGCTGGTACACTTTCCGAAACGAGTGTTGAGGCAACAGGCAATTCCCCTCCAAGACCCATTCCAACGAAAAAGCGTAAAATTAGAAATGCTGCGAGTGTTGTTGTGAATGCTGAAAATCCGCTTGCAAGTGAAAACATGAGCAAAGTAATAATAAAAATATTCTTTCTGCCGATACGATCTGCCCACAAGCCAAAGACGAGCGCACCTACAGCCATCCCTATTGAATTAACACTTCCAATCCATCCCATTTGAGCTGGTGTCAAGCCCCAATCATTTTTAAGTGCTACAATAATAAATGAAAGCATGCCGACATCCATTGCGTCGAACATCCATCCTAGCCCCGCAATGCCTAGCAGCTTTCTCTGCGAAATAGTTTTCTCTGCTATGTTGTTCTCCTCCTGTCTTGACAGTTGTCATCACCAGATTACTATAGTAGGATTCTGCAAAAAAAACAAGTGCTTCTTCAATAAAAATTATTTACCTATATCTTTTCTCTATTTTCTTTTAAATACACCTAAAGCAAACGAATCCTTGACCCATACATAAAAATTATTTCATCTCATATATATGGTTTGCGCGAATTGAGGTTTATTTGATAAAGTTTAGAATGATTATTATGTCAAGAGGTGCCTTTGCCTATGAATAAGTTCTGGCCAAAAGAAGTAAAAAGTGTCATATTCAAGCCATTTACCTTGATCATGCTTATTCTTTTGATAAAAATTACTGCTTTCCAAATTGTTATTTTTGATAACAAATCTTTTCCCCACATTCTGTTAATAGAGTTTCCGATGTGGGCACTTGGCTTGACCATTTTCATTCTTATAAGTAAAAAACGAAAATGGCTAACAATCTGGCTTTATAATTTTGGATTGTCCGTCCTTTTTATCGTTGTTGTTTTCTACACTAGATATTTTTCAACAGTCCCTTCCTATTATGATGTAAAGCAAATCTATCAATCAAACTCTGTCAAAGGGACAGTTGCTTTGCTTGGGACTCCTTATGATTTCTTATTTTTCTTAGATGTAGCATTGATTCTTCCGCTACTTTGGTATTTTACAAAATCAGATAGACAAAATTTCTTACATGCCAAAAGATGGACGATCGGATTAACCTATTTAGGATTCGCTACTACCGTTCTTGCCTTTTTCTATCCTTTAGTGGATGTATCCTATTTCGCCAAGAAGCATGGATATATTCAATCTCAATTTGTGCAAATGTATGAACGCGGATTTGGCACAGCCTTTGCTCAAAATGAACATTTATCAGATGAGGAGTTAGCGAAGTTAAAAGGCAATGTGTATGTCCCTTTTGCTGAGCAGCGGACCTATGGCATCGCAAAGGATCGTCATGTATTTGTGATTCAAGTAGAATCCTTGCAGGAATTCACTATTAATCAAACGATAGAGGGACAGGAAATAACGCCGCATTTGAATGACCTTCTAAAGGATAGTGCTTATTTCAATAATGTCTATCAGCAAATTGGCGCTGGCAACACATCAGATGCGGAGTGGCTCATGCATACATCCCTTTATCCAGAGGGCATGGATCCAACTGTAAATGTCATTGATGGCAGTAAGATTCCTTCACTGGTCCGCACATTGAAAAAACATGGTTATGGTACGGCTACCTATCATGCGGATGATATCACTTATTGGAGCCGCGATAAATTATATCCTGCACTTGGTTTTGATTATGTATTTACAAGCAGCGAAATCCCGAACAAAAAACTAATTGGCTTCGGCCCAGCCGATGAAATATTATTTAACTATGTCGTTTCCCAATTATCAGACCAGCTTGAAACACATGAGAAAATGTATTCGAATATCATTACCCTAACAAGTCATACCCCTTTCGAAATGCCAGCCGAAATGGAATATCTGGATTTGCCTGAAGAGTTTAACGGGACATATGTCGGAAATTATTTACAATCGGTACGCTATACGGATGAACAAATCGGCTGGTTTGTTCAAAAACTGAAGGATCTTGGGATTTATAACGATTCGATTTTGTTAATATACGGGGATCATTCTGGATTACACGGAGCACCCGTAACAGAAACGGATCAGGAGCTGTTAAAGAAAACGCTCGGTCATCGCTATAATCTCCATGATCGCTTTACAGTACCTGTTCTTTTCACCGTGCCGGATATTTTTATGGGGGAAACTTACTCTAGACTTGGCGGTCAAATAGACCTCATGCCAACCCTTCTTAATCTTCTTGGAGTTGAGCATGATAAGCAAATGATCGGCCATAATCTTTTTCAATACGAAAATAACCTTCTCGGGATGCGTTACTATATGCCCGGCGGATCGTTTATCAGCGATAATATTCTGTACACTGCACCAAGTGCAAAGCAACCCGCTTCGTTATATAATCGAAAAACGATGAAGAAATCCAAGAACACTAAGGGATTGCAAAAAAAGAGCAATAACACATTGCACATTCTGCAATATTCGGACTATATAAGAAAAGAGCCAATAGAATAAACTAATACATCCAGGGTCAAATCAATTACGATTTGGTCCTGATTTTTTTTACTGCCAGCAAAATTAAACTATTTTGGAATAAGAATTTTATTAGTTCAAATACTAATTTTTGTCGAATTAAGTTGCGTTTTTAGCGTTTTATGATATATTTGTAAATATTCATAAAACAAAAATTATCAGAATATGGGGAGTGATTGGAAAATGAAAAAATTTAGTTTATTGAGTTTATTTCTTATTCTCAGCCTTCTGCTAGCTGCTTGCGGAACAAGTAAAAATGAAGGAAAGTCAGGCGAAGGTTCATCTGCTGAAGATTCTAAAGTATATAAAGTTGGAGTAGATACAACTTATCCTCCGTTTGAGTTTGAAGAGAATGGAGAATATAAAGGAATTGATATCGAATTAATCAATGCAATTGCTGAAAGCCAAGGATTTAAAATTGAGTTAAACCCAATGGATTTCGGTGGAATCATTCCAGCTATGCAAGCGAACCAGCTTGATATTGCGATTGCAGGAATGAGTATTACAGAAGAGAGAAAGAAAATTGTTGATTTCGCTGAGCCGTATTTTGATGCGGGTATTACATTAGTAGTGAAAAAGGACAATAGCGATATTACAACTATTGATGACCTAAAAGGCAAAACGGTAGCTGTGAAAAACGGAACTTCAGGTGCACTTTTTGCACAACAAAATGCTGATAGCAAAGGCTTTAAAGTCGTTCAATTTAAAGATAGCCCATCAATGTTCCAAGAAGTAGCAAACGGAAATGCTGATGCTCTTATTGAAGATTATCCAGTTATCGCTTATGCAATCGCACAAAAAGACCTTGGATTAAAAATTACTGGTGAACGCTTAAATGATGACAAATACGGTATTGCCGTATTAAAAGGCAAAAATCAAGACGTGCTGGAAAAGATCAATAAAGGTCTTGCTGAACTAAAGGAAAATGGAAAATATGATGAAATTCTAAAAACTTACCTTGGTGAGTAATATTCTGAGAAACAACATTAAAGCGCGCCCACAAGCGCGCTTTCTTTGAAAGGAGATGACTTCAAGATGGAGACAATTTTATCTGTCCTTCCTTATTTATTAAAGGGGCTGCAAGTAACCGCCTATATTTTTATCATTGCCATCATTCTAGGCTTTTTAATTGGTCTCGTTATAGCTTTATTTAGACTTTCCCCGTTTAAGATTCTTAAAATAATTGCAAAGGTTTTTGTCGATGCGATCCGTGGAACACCGTTTATTGTTCAGTTATTCTTCATTTACTTTGGATTAAATACATTTGGATTTATTTCACTGAACAATACAACAGCAGGTATTATTACGGTTGCTATTAATGCTGGTGCTTATTTTTCAGAAATCATCCGTGCAGGTATACAATCTATTGATAAGGGTCAGACCGAAGCGGCAAGGTCTATTGGTTTAACAGGCTCTCAGGCTATGCGTTATATTGTACTTCCTCAGGCTTTTAGAAGAATGCTGCCCACCATTACGAATCAATCAATTATTAGCTTAAAGGATACCTCCCTACTTTCCATCATTGGAATTGCAGATTTAACACAGCAAGGCAATATTCAATCCGCCGCTACTTTTGAGGCATTTAATATTTGGCTTGCCGTTGGCGTCATTTATTTTATTGTTATTTATTTAATTTCCTTGCTTGCTAGCTTCCTGGAAAGGAGATTTGAATTACGATGAGTATTATTCAAGTAAAAAACCTAAAAAAGTCATTTGGCCAATTAGAAGTACTAAAAGATATAAACGCTGAAATTAAGGAAAAAGAAGTAGTTTGTGTAATTGGACCTTCCGGCTCTGGAAAAAGCACCTTTTTACGGTGTATGAATCGTCTTGAAGATATTACTGGCGGTCAGGTCATCATTAACGGACATGACATTACAGATACAAAAATAAATATAAACAAAGTCAGACAAGATGTTGGAATGGTTTTCCAGCAATTTAATCTTTTCCCTCACAAAACGGTCATGGAGAACATTACACTTGGCCCCATAAAAATTCACGGAACAGCGAAAGAGGCTGCTCAGAAATTAGCACTCGATCTTCTAGATAAGGTTGGGCTTAAAGATAAGGCCAATAGCTTCCCAGGGGAATTATCTGGCGGTCAGAAGCAGCGTGTTGCCATAGCTAGAGCTCTAGCTATGAATCCAAAAATCATGCTGTTTGATGAGCCGACATCCGCACTTGACCCTGAAATGGTCGGTGATGTGCTGGAGGTAATGAAGCAGTTGGCTAAAGAGGGAATGACTATGGTCGTTGTCACGCATGAAATGGGATTTGCCCGTGAAGTTGGTGACCGAGTGATCTTCATGGACGGCGGTTATATTGTGGAAGAAAATGAACCAAATGAGTTGTTCGGAAACCCTCAGCATGAACGTACAAAGGCATTTTTAAGTAAGGTATTGTAATAACTAATTTTTATTTAACCTCCAAAAATATCAAGCTGCCTCCCTTTTATTTCTTATAGGAGGCAGCTTATTTTCTTTTTTCCAACAAACAGTTGAAACATTTTGCGGCTTTTGTCATACTATATATATGATTATGTATTCATATATGAAAATAGGAGGTTTTACTATGGGTCACCACCATGGCCATGGTCATGCTCATGGACATAACCACTCACATGGAAACATTGAAAATAAGAAAGCGTTGTTTATTGCCTTTCTCTTAATAGCTTCCTTCATGGTTATTGAAGTAATTGGCGGGATTATGACAAATAGTTTAGCGCTTCTTTCCGATGCAGGTCATATGCTTAGTGATGCAGTAGCATTGGGCTTGAGTCTATTTGCTATTAAACTTGGAGAGAAAAAAGCTTCAGAATCAAAAACTTTTGGCTATAAGAGGTTTGAAATTATCGCTGCAGCTTTAAATGGAATCACACTAATTCTTATTTCGCTTTATATATTTTACGAAGCCTACCATCGTTTTTTCAATCCTCCGGAGGTTCAAAGCGTTGGAATGCTGATTGTTTCTTCCATTGGATTAGTAGTCAATATTCTTGCAGCCTGGATATTAATGAGGGGGGATAAAGAGGAAAATTTAAATGTCCGAAGTGCTTTTCTTCATGTAATCGGCGACATGCTTGGATCTGTAGGAGCGATCATTGCCGCACTGCTCATGATGTTTTTTGGATGGGGAATCGCTGACCCGATTGCAAGTAGTATTGTGGCCGGTCTCATCATTGTAAGCGGCTGGAGAGTAACGAAGGAATCCTTGCACATTTTGATGGAAGGCTCCCCCGCCCATATTGAGATTGAGAAGGTTAAAGCAGCTCTTCATAAAATTCCATTCGTTAATGAGGTCCATGATATTCATATTTGGTCCATTACATCTGGTATGCCTTTATTAAGCTGCCATATTGTCATTGAAGATACCGGAGTTCACGATGTCGTTCTACATCATGCCCAGTCCATCCTCCATGATGATTTCGGCATTGACCATAGCACCATTCAAGTTGAAAAAGGTGAATTCGGCTGTCCGAATCATCATGGAAGCTGTAATTAATGATGGTTCGCATGTTCAATTGTTTGTTTTAATATATCCATCACATGATCATCATCACAAGAATAAAAAAGGGACGTACCTTCTCGTCTAAATTTGACTAAGCGTAAATTTTTCAAGAAACGAAGCTGGTGTGATACGGTTGATTGGAGCAATGATAGGCTTTCAGCAATCTCATTTACCGAATGCTCCCCTTCGAATAATAAATGCAGGATCCGGATCCGAGTCGGATCTGATAAGGCTTTAAAGGTTTGAGAAACAATAAAAAGAGTCTCCTCATCAAGTTCCTTTGACATATAAGGCTGCTTATCCTGTTCCAAAATGATCATCCTCCTTGGGGCTTTCCTATAAGGTGCCTGGCTCCACGATAAACATCCTCAAGATTCGTGGTGCCTGGCACCTTTGCTAGGCCCCTTACTCATTTACATATTGAATGTTTGCCACTTGGCTTTGCAATTGAAGTGATTTAGGAATAATTAAATATACAGCTAATGCTCCATCTCCAATGACATCATTTATTGGATGTTGGCCTGTAAATTGATTAATTGTAAATTCCTTTCTGGCCACTGAGATATTTATCATTTGATGGCTAGGATAGTTTATTTTTAGTGTATCATCGTTTAACCTGAAATTAACAGGAGTTATTTTATTTGTAAAATCAAATCCACCCACAATCAAACCATCCGTATAAACTCGAGCTTCGATGACACCATCATCATCGTCTTTTCGCTCCACAAAAATACGGTAATCATAACCCGTTATTTCGATATTAATTGTGTTGTTAGCATAATCATAATTCTTTGCATTAATTAATTGCCTGCCCTCTAGTTGATCAACTTTCCCTTCAAATAAAGAATTGTAGAAATGGTCCCTTACCAAGTCTTCATTCCAATTTTCCTTTGTCTCCCGACTAGCTTCACGGTCTTGCGGCCATAACGTCAGATAAAAGGCAGAGAGCAGGAGCACGCCAACATAAATTATTAGCAACCAATGGGTAACCTTTACTGTTATGATTTTTCTTTTTGCATTTAAACTAGTTACAATCATAACCAAGATAATAAATGCAGCAATCAGCAACAAGGGTAACATAATATTCATCGTCTAACCTCCATCCGATTTAGGATGCCAATGGATCCAATGAAAAATAAGGCAGACGTCACAACCATTTTTATAATGAACAATCCGATGGATGATTCCATTAGGTAGAATTGGAAAACATTCACTAAAAATGGCTCCCTATTCATGACCCCATCAAGGAACATCAGCCCGATAATCAGGACAGGAATGAAAACAACAAACAGCTTGCTTATTTGTACGAGCGACCCAATAAAGTAGCCAATTGCGCTGATGCCGAACAAGTATAAAACCGTTGCTGCAACACCAAGAAGAAATTCTGCAGTTGTTATTGGAAGGTTATAAAACTGTTCACCAAAGAACATATTTTTGACAACTAAAGGTAAGCTTCTAGCTAACATCGCCGTAATCCCACCGAGGATGCTTGCTGAAAACAGAAAAATGATATTGGCTAAGCTGCTGCTGAGACGATTAGTCACAAATGTAAAATCAAAGTGACGATGGGGCTTCGTTGTAATCGTAATACCGGTAACTAAGGCCCAGATCATTGTGAAAGCAATGATAACATCTGCTGATAAATAACTGACGTTTAAAACCATGTAGTTTCCCGAGGAATGAAATGAATTAGCCCCACCCATTGAAAACAGCATAGCTAGCAGCTGAATTCCTACAAGTGCACTTAATGAGTCGATATTCGCCTTAAGCTTGAATAAATATTGCCTTTTCACAATATCGGTTAAGTTAGCGGCCCTTAAAGACATCATCAATTCCCCCCTTCGTTTCGTTCGTTAAATAGACACATAAATCACTAGGAGAAACTGCAGTCATCTCCACACCTGCAAATTTTGCTTTCTGCAAATCGGCTTCCGAGAAATCATTTCTCACAACTACGTAAAGTGTGTTTCCTCCAATCAGCTTTTCATAAACAATCTCACGGTCCTTAATCAACTCTTGAATACCGGTTGTTTCCCCTTTTAAACCGATGCCCCATTCCTTAAGTTCTTCCATCGGCATATGCAAATGATTTCTTCCATCCTTAATCAAAAGAACATCCTCCAACAAATCCTCAATCTCATCCAAATGATGGCTAGAAATGATAATCGTCCTTGGATGGGCAATATAGTCCTTAAGCAAGGCTCGATAGAAATCCTTCCTGACTGCTGCATCCATTCCTGTTGTAGGTTCGTCAAAAATCGTTAGTGATGGACGAGCAGCTAAACCAACGATGGCATTAAACGTACTAGTCTTCCCTTTTGAAAGGCGATTGTGGTAATGCTTTAGGTCAAAGGAAAAATAATTAATCAGGCGTTTGGCCAACTCCATATCCCAATTTGGATAAAATCTGTTTGCCTCCCCTAATAATTCATAGAGCTGAAGGGCTGGAGGAAAGCTCATCTGGTCATCTACAAATATAGAATTCAATGAGACATTTATACTGTCAAAAGGGCGTTCCGAAAAAACCTCAATGTCTCCCGATGTTTCTTTAACGAAACCAGCAATGATTTTAAGTAAAGTCGTTTTGCCGACTCCATTTCGGCCAATTAGCCCAGTGATTGTATTTTCTTCGATTGTAAAAGAGAGATTATTTAAAACCTTTCTCCGAAAATAGGTCTTCGTCAAATCCTTGCACTCTATTACCTTCATTGCCCACCCTCCCCAGATTGTGCATCCTTAATCATTTCAATTAATTCTGCTTCACTAATATGCAGGCGATTTGCCTCTAACACAATTTCATGCACTAACCGTTTCAATGTTTGATTTTTTCGTTTATTCATGATCTTCTCTTTGGCATTCAACGTGACAAACATGCCTAGCCCCCTTTTTTTGTAGAGGATGGCTTCATCAACTAAAAGATTAAGCCCCTTTGCAGCAGTGGCCGGATTGATCGTATACATTTCCGCTAATTGGTATTGGGAATAGACTTTATCATCACTTTTAAAATGTCCATTCATAATCTCTGTTTCTATCCATTCCGCAATTTGTATATAAATAGGCTTTGTTCCGTCAGTATTAAGAATCGTCGCCAGCCTCCTTATAAGTAGTGCATTACTGTTGTAATGTACTATATACTCGATTGGAAAATAAATCAAGTGTGGTTTTAGCCTCCCCTATGGAAAAATATTGCTTCCTGTGGATTTTTCTGATAATATAAATTTCTTATCGCTCATGCTCCAAAGAACTTCCCCATTGCGGCTGAATAAGAAATGGGAGGAAGATTGAATGTCATCTGAACAACACCCCGATTTTCTAGCAGAAATTCAACGATTAGATTTTACGAAAAAGTATATGGATGTCGTTATCAAGACAGCTGAAACAAGTAAAGACCAGTTTCAAGAAAACATGAAGGATGCTTTCCAAGATGTAGATTGGCTAGAATCGAGCTTAAGCTATTCTTCGCTATTAACGAATGCCAGATTTTTTGAAATGTCCCGCGATGAATTGAAAAGCTTAAAAAAGGCCCGAAACAAACCTTATTTTGCCAGAATTGATTTTCAAAGACAGGATCTTAAAGACGAGGAAATTCTCTATATTGGGAAGACCTCCTTATATTCCAGGGAAAATCAGGAGCAAATCATTGTAGATTGGCGGTCTCCTATTGCCAATCTGTATTATGAAGGCAGACTTGGAGAGGTTCATTACGATTCCTATGAAGAAAGCTTTAACGGCTATCTATCTTTAAAGCGGCAATTTATGATTGAAGAAGGAGAGCTCGAAGAAATTCGGGATATTGACTTAACGACAACAGATGAATTGCTTCAAGAGTCGCTTTCCAAAAGCTCAAGCAACCGCCTCACAGAAATTATCTCAACAATACAGGAAGAGCAAAATCGAATCATCCGGGCAGACTTAAACAAGCCCATTATTGTTCAAGGGGCTGCCGGCAGCGGAAAAACAACGATTGCCCTTCATCGGATCAGTTATTTTATTTATCAGTACAAGGAAAACTTTGAGCCAGAGCAGCTGATGATCTTGGCGCCAAGCCGCTTGTTTATTGATTACATATCAGAGGCGCTGCCTGAGCTAGGTGTTGAAAGAGTCCGGCAAACGACTTATCAGGAGTATGTGCAAGTATGCCTTGGTCAAAAGCTTCATATTGTCCATAATGATAAATTGGTTCAGCTGCTGGAAGAGCCCGAAAGCAAAGAATGCCAAATGTCAGCATGGATTTCATCAGTAAAGGGATCTCCCATTTTTCATGTCATTCTATCCAACTACCTAACAAGCATTTATCAAACCTTTTTTCCAACAGAGGATTTCATGGTCGATAAATTTCGCCTATTCAGCTACAAGAAGTTCATTCATCTCTTTAAGACAGACTATAACTATCTTCCTCTTTTTAAAAGACTTGATAAACTCAAGGCCGTTTTGCAAAATGACGTGGCGAAAAAGAAGAAAACTTTAATTAGCAAAATCGAAACCTTTTATGATGAACGAATAGAAAGGGCCATTTATCATGGAAAGGACCCGGAAAAACGGAGTCAGTATGTTTCTTATGCACTAGATAAAAAAGCGCAAAGGCTTGAGGATATCAAAAAAGCCATTCGTAATGCTGTTCCTGCCTATATGAGACAATTCCCGAGAAGAACGCTCCTGCAGTATTATCATGGGCTCTTTAGTGATCCTGATAAGCTTCGCCAATGGGCCGAGGGCAGTCTCTCCGAACAGGAAGCAGAATTGTTATGCGATTATAGCCAGACCCTTTTCTCGAAAAAGAAATATGAAAGAGAAGACCTTGCTCTTTTGCTTTATTTGCAAGTAAACCTTTTTGGCATTCCAAAAGAATTTAAAGCAAAAAATATTGTCATTGATGAAGCACAGGATTACAGCTTTATGGAGCTGCTATCCCTTAAGAAAGCACTTGATACTGATATGTTTACGCTAGTGGGTGACCTTGCACAAGGTATCCATTCCTATAGAGGCTTAACATCGTGGAATGGAGTTTTAGAGAATATTTTCCCGCGGGCTACCTACACAGAATTGCAAAAAAGCTACCGGACAACCGTTGAAATTATGGAGAAAGCAAATGCGCTGTTACAGCTCCTTCCCTATTCTTTTCCAAAAGTTGAACCCGTTGTCCGGCATGGAGAACAGCCAAGATTTATAATAAGAGAAAATGGAAAAGAACTTGTTCAGCAAATTAAAGAGCAAGTATCAAATCTGAAAGAAGAAAACTTTAAAACTTTCGCGGTCATCGGTAAAACCATGAAAGATTGTGAGCTTCTTTATTCGCTTTTCGAGGAGCATTCAGATGAACCTGTCACACTGCTCGCAGAACAAGCAAAGATCCCGAAAGATGAAATTGTCATTGTGCCTTCCTTTTTGGCAAAGGGGCTGGAGTTTGACGTTGTGATCATCATTTCACTTGAGGAATCATTCAACCGCGACTCTGAACTAGATATTAAGCTTCTTTATGTAGCCATGACAAGACCCCTGCATCGGCTGTATTTTTACGGGTTGCGGGATGGGGATTTTATAATTGTATAGGGATTAAGTATGGATAAGGGCTGGAAGGCTTTGTTTAGCCTAAGCGGACACCAGTTCCGTTATATGCGAAAAAACGGGGAAATCCTTATGTTTGCGGACACACGTTCCCCTATTTTGCTTAAACACAGTGATTTCACTGTGTTTTTTCGTAATTAAGGTCCCCTATGTCCGCTTAGCCTTTATATTGGGGTCATTTTATAAAAATAACGGGCTGTGACCGCTTAAGTAATCATTTATCAAAAAACTCCATATGCTCTTTTTCGTTCCTGTAGTACCCCAGCCTATCCTGGATGGTACCTGTATGTAGCTCAAATTTATGCCCGTCTGGATCTGTAAAATATATCGATTTCTTATCCTTTTTATCTCTTGGACGACTAGGCAGGATATTCACGTTTAGCTCTGTTAATTTTTTATACATAACTTCGAAATCACGCTCTTCTATAGTAAAAGCAATATGCGTATAGGAATGGGCTATTTCATTTCGAGGAATACCCTTCTCCACATTTAACGCCAGCCACATTCCATTAAAATCAAAGTAGGCAGTGTTTCTCCCCTTCACTAATAGCTTGGCATCAAAAACGTTCTGATAAAATTCAATAGACTTCTCTAGGTCTGAAACCGAGAATAAAAAGTGATTTAAACCTTTTACCGTCAAGTAATCACCCCCTCTAGGAAAATTTATATAAAAGCTAACTACATATTTAGCTATAAGATACTTGTTTGGGCTGCATTTTAGTATTTGTCAGCCAAATAAAAAGCTTATCAGCCAGATTCACTAGTTTATCAGCCAAATTAGTTACTTTGTCAGCCAATTCCAGCACTTTGTCAGCCAATTCCGGTAGACCCCTCCTGTTTATTAAAAAAATTTCTTATCCTTAACTAATATTTACCAATATGGTACTATTATAATTAGAAAATTGGAAATATGGTAATAATATAAGTTTTAATAGAGGGAATCATCATAATGGTTAACCTCGTGCCTTTAGGCTAAAATACTCAATAAGTAATCTTTACTGGAGGGAAAATTATGTATAGAAACATCCTAAGACACCCAGGACCTACTCCAATTCCAAAAAAAGTTCAACTAGCCATGGCTGAAGATATCATTAGCCACCGCAGTGAGGAGTTTATTCAGCTTTACCGCCAAACAACAAACCGTGTAAAGCCAATTTTCGGTACAGAACAAGAGATTCTTCTGCTGCCATCCGGCGGCACCGCAGCTTTAGAGGCTGCAGCTGTCAATACGGTTTCGCCTGGTGAAAACGTAGTAGTAATAACAGTTGGAGCATTTGGGGATTACTTCGTTTCCATCTGTGAAAGATACGGATTTAATGTACATAAGCTTGAAAAAGAATGGGGCCAGGCTTGTACAGAAGAAGATCTAGCGGAATTCCTGAAGCCCTTGAAAGATGTAAAGGCTGTCTTTGCTACATACAATGAAACATCAACTGGTATTCTGAACCCAATCGAAAAGCTGGCGAATGTTGTTCGTACATATTCCGATGCACTGTTTATCGTTGATGGGGTTAGCTGTATTGGCGGAGCACCTGCAGAAATGGATAAATGGGGCATTGATATTCTAGTAACAGGGTCCCAAAAAGCAATGATGCTGCCGCCGGGGCTGGCTCTCTTAAGCGTCAGCGACAGAGCTTGGAAAGTCATTGAGAATAATAAAACTCCAGCATATTACTTAAATCTGTTAAGCTACCGTGAGTGGGCTGCAAAGGGCATGACACCGAATACCCCAGCAGTTACGCTCATATACGGTTTAGCCGCTGTTTGTGACCTTATTGAAGAAGAAGGCGGATTTGCACAAACCGTGGCGAGACATGAACTTATGAAAAATATGGTTCGTGAATCAATGAGCGCACTTAACATTGGGCTGCTAGCGTCCGATGAATATGCCTCGCCTACCATTACTGCTATCCGCGCCCCAGAGGGCATTGAACTAGCACCATTTATGAAGCACCTAAAGCAAAAATACTATTTAGATTTTGCAGGCGGGCTCGGTCATCTGCAAGGGAAAATTTTCAGGTTCGGTCATATGGGCTATTGCTTCCCAAGTGATGTTCTTCAAGCCGTTTCCTTAATGGAAGCTGGATTACAAGACTTCGCTTACTCCTTTGAACCAGGTGCTGGTGTAAAAGCAGCACAAGAAGTGTTTTTAGCGGCAAATCGGAAATAAGAACATGGAAAGGGGCTGTCCAAAAAGTTAGGATAACTGACTTTTTGGAGCCCCCTTTCCTTTATCCTAACAAGTACTAACAGTGAAACCAGAGACTACAAATGTTATTAAGACAACTAGTATGTTCATGACAAGATTAACATATAAATGAATTAATAATAGAGTCGATTAGGAAGCGTAATATATTCAAGAAAGGAGTGATTTATGTGGTCTTCAATTCGGGAGAGCGAAAGTCTTCATATGCTGATTACCTTTCATGGGGTGAAGGGGAGCGTATTGAAATAATTGATGGTGATATGATCAGGATCCCTCCAGCTCATTTTCGCAAGCACCAGCAAGTTCTGCGGGAACTTTCAATTGAATTTTCGCTTTTTCTCCGGGAAAAGGAAGGCGAAGCATATTTCGCTCCATTTGAGGTTCGTTTGCAATCAGAGAAAAAAGCGGATGACGAAGTGTATAACTTTGTACAGCCAGACTTAACAGTTGTTATTGACTCCAAGAAACTCGATGAAAAAGGGTGCAGAGGAACACCAGATTTAATCGTCGAGATTCTCTCCCCTACATCTGTGAAATTAGATCGGTGGAAAAAATATCAGTTATATGAACGGGCCGGAGTAAAGGAATATTGGATTGTCGATGCGATGAATGAATCCATTGAAGTGTATGTATTAGATGACCAGAAGTATGTCGTTTATGGTGTGTTTACGAGAGAGGAAGCGATTCAAGTTCCGACCTTAAGAGGACTAGAGATAGACCTCAATCAAATTTTTAAATATTACTAACTTATGAGGAAGGGCTCCCAAGTCAATCATTCTCCGGGGGCCCTTCCACTTTTTTTATTCTGGACAAGGAACCAGTTCCTCTGTCTCCTTGTCTTCAAGAATATCTATAAGTTTATAGTTTAGCTCTTCCTTGACTTTTAGATACTCTCCCCAATCGGTTGTCTTTGTATAGAAATAGATGAGGATTGACTTATCTTTATATTGATCAAATGTGACCATAATCGTTTTTTGATGGACATCTGGTCGATTTTTTAAATACTCTTTTATTTCCTCAATCGTCGACTTCACTTTATCTTGTGAAGCTTCTTGGGGCAGATTTAAGTGAACGGAAATTTGCCGTTTTCCCGCTTTGCTCCAATTTGTAATCGCCTCATTCGCTAGTTTTTCATTCGGAACGGTTACGAGTGCTTGGTCGAAAGTCCGCACCTTTGTACTGCGAAAACTAATGTCCTCTACAATTCCTTCTACACTGGATGTCTTAATCCAATTACCGATAGAAAAGGGCTTTTCTGTAATAATAATAATTCCGCCAAATAAATTACTGAGCGCGTCCTTTGCGGCTAGAGCAAAAGCAAGTCCCCCTAATCCTAAGCCAGCCACGAAGCCATTTACATCATAGCTAAATACTTGTGCGATCACACTTATACTTATCGCTACAATGACAAATTTCAGTACTTTTGACAAAAACGGAATAACAATTTCATCAAATTCAATATTGTATTTGGAGTCATTAATCTTTTTAAAAAGCAAAGAAGAAGCCGAAGAAAGATTTAGCAGGCCCCACGTAATGAGCATAATAATCGATGCTCTGATCAATTTTAGAAAAAATGGATCTTTATTATTAAAATAAGGAAAAAACTTCACTGAAAAGTAAATTCCAATAATAATAAATAACCACTGTGCAGGTTTTTCATAGGCTTTAAGAAGCTGGGATAAAAATTCCCCTGGCGCTATTCTGCCTAGCTTCACTAATAAGGCGAAAATATATTTAACAAAAATTTTCCTAAAGAGTAAAAAAAGCAGAAATATCCCGATGGATATACCAATGGCCTTTAGGTTTTCATATGAGGAAAATTCCAAAGACATAAAACATTCATACCTCCTTGCCAAAATCTACTTTTCTATATTATCAAATACAGTTCTAGTATAAAAGTGTGAAGAGTCCCGAGTTATCTATACCACTTTCCTCTAAGCCCAATAACTAATGGTCTAGTTCCCCCTACCCGTTTAGGTTTAGAACTTATTTTTATTTCTCGGCATAAGATAATAGACCTTTTAAAGGCAGGTTGATTGAAACATGAAAACAATTGTCTTCATTGGAAGTAATCAGTTTGGAACGAGTCATGAAGCCTTGAGGGCAGCGAAGGAAATGGGATACAGCGTCATATTATTTACTGATAAACGGCAGCACCTCCAACATCATAAATTTCCGGATGTTGATCAAATCGTCTATTTTCATGATTTATTTGATGAAATACAGGTTTTAAAGGAACTTGAAGCCCTTAAAACGTCCGGGAAACAACTATGTGCCTGCGTAAGTTTTATCGATCCCTTTGTTTCCTATACAGCTAAGTTAGCGAGTGAGCTTGGATTATTTCGATTATCCGCTGACGCTCTAGCGATAATGGAAAATAAAATAAAAGTGAGGGATCAGTTAAAACACCTTCCAACCTCCCCTTTTTATGCCGTATATGATTCCCATACTTCTATTAAGGACTTCACAAAGAAGAATGAATTATCCATTCCGTTGATTATAAAATCCCCAGTCTCCAATGGTTCAAAAGATGTATTTTTAGCTGAAACTGCTGAGGAATTTAAAGTGAATCTTCAGTCTTTACACAATCAAACCCCCGATCTTCCTATATTAATTGAGGAATATTTAATAGGACCGCAATACTTAGTTGAAGTGTTAGTACTGAACGGTCATATTGAAATCGTCTGCGTCATTGAGCAAGAAACGACGTACCCAGATATATTTATCGTCGTTGGCTATCAATTTCCAGCTCAATTAAAGGATGATGAATATCTGAGTCTTACGAAGTCAGTTCAAGACATCATCCAACAGCTCGGACTACAAAACGGATCCTGTCATTTAGAAATGAAAAATGTTCATGGAGCCTGGAAGCTGGTAGAGATCAATCCAAGAATGTCAGGCGGAGCCATGAATCGCATCATTGAGGAAGGAACAGGGATTAACCTTGTAAAAGAAATATTGAAACTGAATGTTGGGGAGGAAGTATCACTTATAAGGTCTCGGGACTTTCACGTCTATGCAAAGTACCTAACGTTTGAAACAAGTGGAAAATTGCTCCATGTGACAGGTGAAGATCTTGCTTGGGAACATGATGGGGTCAAATATGTGTATGTGAAACCTATTGTAGGAAAAATCGTAACAGCCCCTTACTCAATGGGTAATCGCTACGCCTGTGTGATTGCAGCGGCTAATTCTCCTGAAGGCGCGAAAGCCACGGCCCTTTCTGCTGCACAGGAAATAAAATTTTATGTAGAACCTTTTTGAGCGTAATTCGGGAATTTCAGTAAATAATTGGGTACTTTGGACAGGTCTATATTCGCCTTCAAACCGCACAATCTTTATATCGTCTTAATAAGATAGTATCAAAAGGACAGACGGGGGGAGGAAAGCTAAAATGAACGACATGGGGTTGGAACATGGTCATTGTATATGTGAAGCACTCATTGAATTAAAAACCTTACAAGATATTTTAACTAATTCCTCAACCAAATACTTTGGACCGCTGTTATCCAAAATTGCCGGAGTCGATACAATCCCTTTTCTATTATTAAAAAAGGATGGATTATTTTCACATAAATTGATCGATTTAAATGAGAAAAATGGGAAGCAAGAATGTTTTGAGTCCAACTTTTTTCGCATCGAGTCTATCGATAAGGAAAAATGCTGTGCGACCATTTCAGTTCTGCGACCTTTTGATATTAAAGGGAATCATAGCAACTCCATATGTAATGTAATGAAATTAACGAAGACATCGGCTTGTATCCATGTTGACTTGTCCTGTATTTGTGCTATACAAGTTCTAGATACTGAATTATTGAAAAGAAAAATTGTCATTGAGCCAAAATGGTAAATATCAGGATAACCGGGCATAAGCCCGGTCTTTTTGTGTTTAATTGCAGGATCAATCAAACTAGTATTGCCTAAAAGAACCATATCCCCTTAATTACTCCCTGTTTAATCCTTCACTTATCCCTAAATGTTCGACTATTAAAATTTGATCTAAAAATAAACGTTTGTCCGTTTCAAAAGATTGGCTATTTGAATGTAATATGAATAGGTTGTTAGATAAGTAAAAGGAGTTTATGCTATGACACTTATAGGAATGTTGCACCATCGAAAAGATCCATCAAAGGTAAGAAAGACTTACGCTTTTGCTGCGGTCGCTAAAGCAGAAGGCGCAGATTTTTTTTACTTTTCTCCTAGTAAAGTAAATTTCTCCAAAAAGTCAATAAAAGGGAAAGTATTTGAAAATGGCTCATGGGTTGACCGAAACATGCCCTTCCCGGACGTCATTTATAATGCTGGTGATCCTAATAAATTGGCAAAGTCTGAAAAGGTTATTCAAAAATTAAAGAAAATCATTCCTTTTACGACAAATTCCATTGGGAACAAGTGGAGTGTTTACGAAAGGCTTACAAGAGGAAAGGAATTTTCCCACTATTTAATTCCTTCCGAAAAGATTTCAAATGATTCTGGAGAATTTTTCCGATTTTTACACGCATTTGAAAAGATTGTTTTTAAACCTTATGATGGGAGAAAAGGAAAAGGGATCTACTTTATTTCAGTGAAAAAGAAAGACGAATTTCTTGTAATGCAAGATTCAAATTCAAGTTCCTATTCAATGAACCAATTAAAGGATCTAATAGAAGAAAAGCTTTCAACGGGAACCTATATTATGCAACCCTATATAACATCTATTACCAAGTCTGGACAAGTTTACGACTTCAGACTTCATGTTCAAAAAAATGGAGAAGGAGAATGGGTCATCACCGCTATTTACCCAAGAATAGCCCCTAAAGGATCCATTATCCCTAATATAAATAATGGGGGATTCACCAATTATTTAGAACCATTTTTAAAACAAGAATTTAAAGAAGAAGCAATGAATATTAAGGGGACTCTTGAACACTTTTCATTGACTTTAGCTCAGCATCTTGATGATCTCCAAATGCAGCTATATGGTGAAGTTATTGATGAAATGGGAATAGATATTGGATTAGACGAGAATAAAAAAATATGGATCTATGAAGTGAACTGGCTGCCAGGCTGTCCTCCTACGTTTTACCTAGAATTGGATGTTGTCATAAATTCCATTAGATATGCGATGTATCTGGCAAAAAAACAAGAGGCAATAAAAGCAAAGATCCAAAAAGTTAAAAGAAAAAATACAGCAAAAGGCGAAATCCCCATTATAGCCGTAACGGGAAGCGCCGGTAAAACTACAACTAAAGCATTTCTAGCTTCAATCCTATCAAAAAAATGGAATACCTTTGAGTCAAAGGACTATTGGAACACCGCCCAACATACTGAAATTCATGCTTCGGAAATCAATAAATCCCACGAAGCCGCTGTCCTTGAATATGGGATGGCCTCCCCTGGAACGATCACTAAACACTGCAGCATTATTAAACCGAATATTAGTATTGTGACAAATGTCGGACTAGCACATGTAGGCTATTTCAATAACGATATTAGGGGAATAGCTAAGGCCAAATCTGAATTAATACACGGGATGGATCAAGACGGCTTGCTCATTCTGAATAAAGATGACCGTAATTCTCTCCTTTTAGAAACGGATAAATTTAGAGGTAAAATCATGAAAATCGGTATTACGTCAGACGCTGACTATAAAGCCTTCGATGTGGAATATTCAGAAAGTGGAATGTCTTTCAAAACGATGTTGCACGGACGTGAAGAGAAGTTTTTTATCCCTATTTTCGGTGAACATCATGTATATAATGCCCTAAATGCTATTGCAGTTGCGGACCACTTAGGTTTAACTCCAATTGAAATCCGTGCAGGATTATTATTTAGAAAGCCGCCAAGAAGATTAACAGTTTACAATCAGAAAAACAATATTACTCTAATTGATGATACTGTTCATTCCCATCCTGAAGGAGTAAGAGCTGCCATTGATGTACTTGCAAATGTCGGCAAATACCGCAAAATAGCAGTAATTGGAGAAATAAGAGCACTCGGAAATTTAAGAGAGGCAGAATATCGAAAAATAGGAGAATATGTTTGCGATAAAAAAATTGACCTTTTTATCACTTATGGCGATCAAACAGAAACAATGGGCGATCAAGCTAAAATAAAGGGCTTTCCTGCCAAAAATGTATTCCACTTTGACGACAGAAATCAGTTACATGAATTTCTAAAGAAGATTATGACAAAGAATGACACCATTTTAGTTAAAGGTGCTAGCCGAGCAAACATGTATGAAACAATTAAATTCTTAAAAAAGACATCAAAGTAGTAAAAATGACCCCGGATTAAGTATACCGGGGTCATTTTTTAAATTATTCTTTTTTTAAGTGGAACTTGATTTCGTTTACAGCATTTTTGGCATAGCTCTTTGCTTCCTCCATGCTCTCCCCAGCTGCAATAACATAGGCATATCTATGCCCCATCGATAGAGGAGGAAGAAGCAGCGTTCCTTTCCTCGGTTTTACATATACATCCACGACTCCAGGGGATTTTCTAGCTCTGCCCTTCCCAGACACTCTTTCTAAAATTCCCTTTTCTGAAACAATAAGATATTGGGTGTACACGAATTTCTTATGTTTCGGAACTAATGAAGGGCTGCCCCCTAATTGTAATAACAGTGTTTCTTTCACTAAACTATAGCCAAAAGCAGCTTGCAACATTTTATTCATTGCGCCTCCGGAAATTCTCGGATTGATTTCAATGAGCTTCCACCCATTCTTACCACGTCTTAATTCCAGATGTAAGGCCCCATTTTTGATTCCAAAATGATTAACAATAGACTGAAGAACCCCGGCTATTCCCTTTTCAATTTCGTCAGGTATTTTCGCCATTACCCCATAACCCGTAATAATAAATCTCTTCCCCTTCGTAACTTCCTGCCCAATAATGCCGGCTATCATCACCTTACTTTTGTATACGACTGCCTCTACCAAATACTGATCCCCATCAATATATTCCTCTATAATAATGGACTCATTCGGCTCTCTTTCTCTCAGCATGAGTGTATACTTTTTTAATTTCTCCTCATTTTCGGCTAACAGTGCATCTTTTGAACCAGTAGAGTTTGGCGATTTGACCATGATTGGAAAGCTAAGCCATGATAGGATCAATTTGGAGGGGATCTCCTCCCCCGGTTTAATGATGATAAATTTAGGTGTGTACGACTGGTTCGTTAAAAGGGATCTTGTTTCTTCCTTGCTATTCATCTTTTGAATAGCTGTTGACGAAAAATAGTTCTTGCAAAATTCATCACAAAGAAGGGAAGCAGTATAAACATATGAATCTATAAAACTGACAATTAATTTAAATTCCATCCCTTCTGATCTTAATCGCTTTATCTCCTCCTTCATTTCAGAAAGGTTATCCGTATCGATAAAGATCATTTTATGAACATCCGTGTACTCTTCCCTCTGCTGCATTTGCTTTTCGTTTTTAGTAAAAACAACGGTAAAGTAACCTAGGCTCTTGGCTGCAGCTATGGCATCTCTGCTGGAACCTGATTTATTAGTGCCTATAAAAAGGATCGTCTTCAAAAGGCCCACTCCCTATAAAATTTTAAATCAAACTATCTCGATATATATGTTTATGAAACTTACTCAAATTTGTATGGTTATCTATACTATACAAGCAATATATTATGCAAAAGCTTCTTTAGCTTAGAATCCAATTGAATATCCGATATATGAGATAACGCTCAAAATACTAAGGAACAGTTCATGTAAAATGGACATTAAAACTTGGACAAATACTGTGCCACTTCTCTTAAAACATTAATAAACTACATTATTCCAAATAGAAAGGGGGGAAAATAAATGGGTGTAATTTGTCCTTGTGGAGTTTTAGTTCGCAACCCTGAAAGCGCAACAGATGAGGCTGTTTCAAATAATAATAATGTTAAGTTCGAGGGACAAAATGGAACAGTAAGAGGGGATTTGTTTTACAAGGCAGATGTTTGTGTCACTAAATTAGCAACTTCTACTCTATCTTTAAGATTCGAAGAAAACCCTACACCTCCTGGAACAAACAACTTCACGTTTACTGCAACCAACATTACTTCTGTTGTGTGTAAACCTGAAGGCCAAAACTGCAGCATCACAGTATCAGGTACTGGGACAGTCAGTGGTCAAACAGGAACATTTGCTTTTGAAGCAGTCTTTAGAGATGTAGTTGGACAAGCAGCAAAAGACAATGTTCAAAGTTTTGTCATTACAGGTTTCTTTAATCAAACGGGCGCCGCTCCAATTGATCAAGGGTCCATTGTTGCTCAAGGCTGTCAAGAATTATAATAGCCTTGAAACTCCCGGCAATCATGCCGGGAGTTTTTTCTTGCTTAAAATTACCTAAACATCCAAGAATAGAGTCTTACGCTGAATATAATAATGAGTAAACTTATTTAGGGAGATGGGAACATTGAAGCTAAGCAAAAGTCGAATAAGTCAATATAGAATATTAAATGCAGATGAAAGCTTCTCTAAGTACCTTTTAGATACTGAACTATTTACCGAAGCATCATTATTTGCTTTTTTGGAAAAGTATAAAAGGATTGTGATTAAACCTTCATTTGGCTATGGTGAAATCTTTGTTTCCCTTGAAAACAATAATTTTAAGGTTCTCTCGGGGATGAATAAGGCTACATGGGTGAATAAAGAAGAACTATATGAATATATCATTAGGAATGAATTAAAACATAAACATCATATTATACAGCCATCAAAGCAAAACTCTGGTTTTTTCCAAAGCCCCTTTCACTATTATGTTACCGTTCACCGAAAATCACCTACAGCAGAGTGGCTCTATATGTCTACAACGGAGAAAAATAGCACTCTCTTCAAAAAGTACTTCTATATGTTCTTTTTCAATAAAATGAGGAAGATTTCCATACTTGCAGCCAAAAAATTAGGAGAATCCTTTCCTGATTGCCATACCATTGTCATTGATATTATGTATGATCTAAAAGGACAAATTTTGGTTCAGGATATAATGCTGCATTTTCAAAAAAGTAAATGGAGCCAGTTCCAGACACTCTCAACCAATCATTCAATCACTCCATCCGTGCCGAAAACGGATTTACTTACAAAAGTCACCTTTAAGGAGTACCTTTATAAATATGTAGGTATTATCATTAAGCCTTGTGTTGGCCAACAGGGAAAAGGAATTGTAAAAATCACTATGTTAGATCCTTTTAATTATGAAATCCACTTTAATAACAGAAAAGTAACAAAGACGAACATGGATGAAGCCTATGATTATATTAAAGAGAAATACCTCTTAAAGAAATCTTACATTGTTCAGGAAAGAATACCGTTAGCAGAGATAGATGGTTGTCCAATCGATATTAGGGTCATTGCCCAGAAAGAGGATTCATCCTGGAAAGTAACCGCAAAAATTGTAAAGGTTGCTGGTAACGGCTTCTTTATTACCAATGCTGCTCAGAAGCTATTAAACCTTAATCAAGCACTCCAAAGTTCAAACTTATCAATGACAAATAGTGAACAATTAGAATATGAAATAGACAAAATCTGTATTTCTGCAAGCAAGCTGTTTGAAGAAAGCCGTCCTGATATTCATATAATTGGGTTTGACATTGGGATTAGCCACAAAGGAGATATTTGGATTATTGAAGGAAACTTTAAACCGGATCTATCCATGTTTATGGGACTTGAGGATAAAGATATGTATATGTATATAAGGAAGATCATCAAGAGTCAAACAAAGCCTACTGACTAAAATTAAAAGATAATCTTTTCTATACACTTACCCAATCGGGATGACTGTAATATCCATACAATAAGTGTGTAACCATAACAGATAAATGAGGTGTATGTATTGAAAGATCGTCTTGGAAAGTGGAGGCAATATTCGCTATTAAGTAAACATCCATTACTCAATAAATACATTCCCGAAACAAAGCAATTTACAATTGAAAACCTCACTGAGTTCCTGGAACTTTATGAATATGTCTATTTAAAGAATGATAGAGGCGGGCAAGGGAAAGGGATATTTAAAGTTAATAAAAGGAAAGATGAACTATACAGCTTTAATGGCTATACCCTTAGCGGCAAAAAAATACAAATGAAAGTTAAAAAGATTGAAGATTTCCTCCCTGTACTCCATCCGATTGAGAGATTCGGGGGATATATTGTTCAAAAAGGTGTCCATAGCTTAACCCAAGATGGGTTCCCGTTATCCATTCGGGTACATGTTCAAATTCTTAAAAGAAAATGGCTTGTTGGCGGGTTGTATGGAAAGATTGGGACAGAAGAAACCAATGAGAATGGAGTCATCAATACAAACCGCGGAGCTCAAATTATGACAATCGATTCATTATTATCAAAACACCTAATGCTGCATAAAACAGAGAGGGAAGAAATGATTAATTGTATTAAGGAAGCTTCTGTTATTGCAGCCGAAATAGCTGCATCGGCATTTCCACAAATTGAGTATGGCATTGATTTTGGTATTAGCAATTACAAGGATCCTATTATATTTGAAATAAATACAAGCCCTGGAGTCGGGAATTATTCCAAAATTGGAGATGGGGAAATGGGAAAGCGCATTAAAGAGATCAGGAGAATGCACCTAGAAGGAAAATCTGGCAGTTAGACATATATTTTTAATGTAAATCGAAGTTAAGACCTTTCAATATAAAAGAAGCATTCGCAGCCATTTCGCGAACGAATGCTTCTTTTGATTTTTCCTTAATGGTATGAACAATTAGAGTACACGCTTAGCTGTTACAAAGTTACTTTTAGACCAATTAGATTCTAAGCTTTCTTTCACAACTGAACCTGAGTTGGATAAATACACATATTCATTATTTCCAATATAAATGGCGGCATACTTAATTTTGCTTCCCCCGGTTTGCGTTAGGAAAATTAGGTCACCCTTTTGCAATTTATCTTTTTGAACTTGAACACCATACTCTGATTGCTGACTGGCTACTTTTGTTTTCAGATCAACACCATGTTGTTTAAAAATGTAATAGGTGAACCCTGCATTTGTGAAGGTTAAAGATTTTTCATCGTAAACATTTAACTGTTGTTTCACTTTATTCATTATGCTTAATGTATAGTCTACAAGCTTATCTTCTTTTTTAGATATTACGGGTGTCTGAACTACTTTGTTTTCTTCTTTAAAAACGCGCTTTGCCGTAATATAACGCTGATCATAATAATCAGATAAAAGGACTCTCGAACTAATTCCTTCCGAACTAAGGACAAGCATGCGATGCTCTCCTGTGTAAATCGCTACTCTTGTCGGTGTGTTCGAACCTACAGAAGTGCTAAAGAAAATCAAATCACCTTTTTGTAAATCTTTCCGTGCTACCTTTTCACCTAAGTTCATCAAATCTTTGACATAGCTTCCTTTTAAGTTAACGCCATTTTTTCCATAAACGTATTTTACGAATCCAGTACTCGTAAATTGCATAGCACTCTCGTTATCAACCTTGCCCATTGTTACTTTATTCGTTAAATCGTAGGAGAGTTCAGCTATGTTATCTCCTATTGTTGCTGGGTTTGAAGGAAGTAAAGCAGGGATTACTCTTCTCGCTGTCATATAATTATCTCGATAATAGGAGGTGCTATCTAGATCAGAAATAACAACATCTAGTTCTGTGTTTGCCATATGTATAATTTTATTATCTCCAATATACAACCCTATATGATTTGGCTTTTCTGATGATGGGTTATTTTTGAAGAAAACTAAGTCACCTTTTTGCAATTCATTTTTCGGAACGTATGTCCCTTGGTGAACCATATAAGCTTCGTCACGATTACCTAAATCTATCCCATTATTTTCAAAAATAAACGCGATGAACGAAGCACATCTAAACTGGAGTTTTTCATAGTTGTGTTCTGAGGCATATGTTGCTTTACCTATTAAACTCTTAGCGAGATTAATGATGTCATCTGCCTTTTTCTCAACCACTTTTTGGCTTTGCTGTGTGGTTGTTGCGGCAGAGACTGTGACTGGATCCATCATGATCGGGGCTGTCGCAAAAGTACTTAATCCAATCGTGAATGCTAATGTAGTTGTAACTAGACGCTTGTTCATTTTTTATCCTCCTGATGCAGTATTATTCTCAAATACCAATTTTATCATATAGGGGAATTGGTCCCTGTGGTAAAACTTAACATTACCCATCATGACCCTCACGAAACCTAGACATTATTGGGTTATGGCGAAACTTTACAATTTCGTTACAAGTGTTACGACAAATATTAATTGCCTTTTTTCAATTTTTTTGATAAAAAAATAGATTAAAAAGCAAAAGGCGTCAGACACCGCAAGTGGAAATTTCCATCCTCGGTTTCTGACACCATGTTCTTATTGCCCGTTAATCTGCGATAAATTCAGTTTGAAAATGAAAAGCCCATCCCGTCTCATTCCAAATGGTCCCTGAAACCTGCTACCCACTTCGAATAGTGTAACGGGGCTGCTTGCGTATGGTAATAAAGCTGAGTATCATTTGCATCAAGAGCGATGCTCATATCTGGATACCGATTATTTATTTCAATAATCCAGAGGTTTTTATCTTCATCCATACCAAGATCAACACCTATATATCCTAAATGAACCTCTTTCTTCTCCAAAATACTACAGCACAAAATAGAGATTTGCTCCATTTCTTTATACTTTTTAAAAGCCTCATTGTAATCATTGTTATAAATTCCAACTAAAGTATCCCACGTTTTCTCCGCTGAACCTCCGCTTGATATGTTGCTGACGATACTTTCTTTAACCCCATACCTCGTTATCATACCAGGGACAACCCAGGATCCGTATTGGTCTTTAACAACAATCACCCGGAAGTCTATTATCCGATCATTAGATTTTAGTAAGGGAATCCTTTTTTGAAAGATATATTTGTTTAAATCCAATTCTGCTGCCAAATATTTTTCCACTGCACACCAGTTATCTAAAACCTTGGTCATGTTTGATCCATTTAACCGGTAATTTATTTTATATTCATTCCTTTTTTTCTCCAACTGGTAAATTCCCTTTCCCTGATTTCCTGAATCAGGCTTTAAGTAGATACATCCGCTCTTATCTATTAGCTTCCTTAATTCCTGAAGATTCGCCGCTAAACCGGTCTCCGGCAGGCTTCGGCTTAATTTATCACTTATAGAAAGCCATTGCCATATATCCCACTTATTAACAACGTGGGAATTAAAATATTTAGTTCCTACTAAATTCTGTATGAACATCCTATCAGCTTCCTTTAATGTCTTCCTGCAAAATAAAACTGAAGGAAATGGGAAAGTCCCTTTCGTAAATTCATTTTCAATTGGATTATAGGCAAAGCCATTAACAATCTTCTTCTGTTCGTCAATCCCATCAGAAGTTACCAATAAAATAAGACCGTTTATATGCTGGTAATCAATCAAATATTTTTTAAAGTAATCTATATTTCTTCTTGCCATTTCATTTACTTTTCCTTTTATAAAAAGCCCAATAATAGGGCCGATTAATAATGTCTCTTCCTTGACGATTACTTCATAGTCAATAAAATCCGGAAGCGAAAAACCAGATAATAGGTCAGCTGACACATAAATAACCGCTCTATCCTGCTGATGCTTTCTTAAGGTTACGCCAGTTTTTTCTATAATCCCTATTGTTACATTAATCACCTGAAGTTTAGAGATTGATAGCTTTTTTAAAACAGTTGGGTGAAGTGAGATTGAATTTCTAGATGTGCGATCATTTATGATGGTAAACTTCATCTAATCCCTCCCTTTAAGCGTAATAAGAATAATTTCTTCTTTCGCATTGGAAAGATTATCCCCATCAATATAAATTAACTCAATATATATTTATGAGGTTTTTTTATTATTGTATGGTTACCTATCCTAAATCAAGCTAGTTAAAAAGTAGCGATTGTATGGGTTGGATCTTTTTATGGTACTTAATAACAACTTCATTAGTTATCAGTACAAGCAAGGTTGATATATTGACATAGGTTGTTACAAAGGAGGTGTATTTATTGACGGAGCGACTAAGGAAATGGAAGCAATATACACTGTTAGGTCAACATCCCTTAATTTCAAAGTACATTCCGGAAACAAAGCTTTATTCTGTCGAAAATCTATCTGATTTACTTGAACGTTATGAATTTGTCTATTTAAAAAACGATAGAGGTGGTCGAGGGAAAGGAATTTATAAAGTAAATAAAAGTAACGAAGGGCTTTATTGTTTTAACGGCTACCCTATAAGCGGGAAAAAAATCAAAAGGTGCGTCGCCAATATTGAAGATTTCCACCCTGTACTACATCCACTGGATAGATTTGGTGGATATATTGTTCAGGAGGGTATTCAGAGCTTCACTCAGGATGGGCATCCTCTAGCCATTCGCGTTCATGTTCAGACTCTAAATGGAAAATGGCTTGTTGGAGGAATGTACGGAATGATTGCAATGGTAAATACAATGAAAAACGGGGTCATTAATCGAATGCGCGGAGCCCAAGTTTTGACGGTAGATGAATTATTATCAGTACATTTGAAGTTGGATGAAACAGAGAAGAATAAAATAATTTATATTCTAAAGAAACTCTCCATTTTAGCAGCTGAAGTGGTCTCATCAGAAGTTCCAGATATAGAATTTGGAGTTGATTTCGGTATCAGTCAAAGTGGGAATCCGATTATATTTGAAATAAATACAAGCCCAGCTGTCGGCCTTTTTTCCAAGATTGAAGATGGGAAAATGGGGAGACGAATTAAAGCTATTCGGAAAAAGCACAAAGAAAGCCAAATCGACATTTAGGTGGATTTTGGATTTTCAAAAGGAAATAAAAAAGAAGCATTCGCCGTGCGTTCACTGACGAATGCTTCTTGCCTAATCTATTATTTCAGTTATTTCTATTAAAATACGCGTTTAGCATACATATAATGGCTGTTATAATAATCGGATAACAGAACCCTCGAACTTATTCCATCTGAACTAGGGACAATAATACGGTGTTCACCCGCATAAATGGCTACTCTAGATGGTGTGCTTGAGCCTACTGTGCTATTAAGGAAAATTAGATCACCTTTTTTTAAGTTTGAACGTGATACTGTTTTACCTAATTTGGATAGATCCCTTACTGTAGTTTTTCCTAAGTTAACGCCATTTAGCTTGTAAATATAGTTAACATAGCCCCCACCAGTAAACTTCATGTTTCTTTCATCATTTACACTGCCCATTTTTGCCTTATTCATTAAATTATAGGCATCTTCTACAAGGTAGTCCGCTTTCGTAGCTGGATTAGACGGCATTAAAGATGGCAGCACTCTTCGTGCAGTCATATAATTGTCTCTATAAAAGGACGTACTGTTTAAATCAGAAATCGTAATTTTCAGTTTTGAATTTGCCATATGAAGGATTTTATTATCACCAATATAGATCCCTACATGGCTTGGAACTGTTGCTTTAGGTGAACTTTTAAAGAAAACTAAATCACCTTTTTGCAGTTGATCTTTAGGCACAAACGTTCCTTGCTTAATCATATAATCTTCGTCGCGACTACCAAGATGAACACCTTTAGATTGAAATATAAAATCAATAAACGATGCACATTTAAATTGGTATGGATATGTATAACTATAGTTTGATCCATATGTCGCTTTCCCTATTAAACTTTTACCAAAACGAATAATCTCATCAGCCTTGGCATCCACAGCTTTTTGGTTATTATAAACATTAACTGTTGCTGCTGAAACCTCTAATGCCTTGATTGGCGCAGGAACTGCTCCTAGAAAACTAGATTCAGGTTCCTTCTGGTTTAGTTTGACCTCTGTTGAACCAGGAACTGCTCCTAATGTACTAAATCCAAGTGCAAATGCAAGTGTTGCTGTAACTAAACGCTTATTCATAAATGACCTCCTGATGTTTTTTTGGCTTGTCCTGATTTTATCATGGATACGAAATTGGTCTTTACGCTAAATCTTTCCAAAACAAATATTACAACTGATCAGACCCTGCCCTTAAAGGGATCTTCTTTGATTTTTACAGTTTGGTTACAACCAAAGTAACATTAGAATTCCGCAAAAAGGCGCATTTTTCAAATCAAAAAAGGCAAACCAATTGGTCTGCCTTTTCGCACTACTATATTTGTCTAAACAATTGTATTAGAGGTTCTAAATCACAATAAGCAACTGAGGCTTTGAAGATAACGATTGAATTCGGCGGGACCATTTGAGGTATGTCCTCTTTCACTTTATCAACATGTGTATAGTAAGATATTTTATCTGCGGAGATGCCCTTTGCGTAAGCTCCAAGACAATATTCCTTCGCCCATTTTCCGATTGCAACCAATTTTTCAATCTTTAAGTCGCCAATCTTTTCCCCTATTTGATAATGAACCTCTTTGGCGTATGCTTCATTCGTATGAGGGTTCTCCATATCTCCTAAAACGAGAATAATAGGTCGCTTAGGCAAATAAGGGACTTGGCTTAATAAAAGGTTAGTGGAATCTGGATTAGCATTGAAATTATCGTGGATGACGGTAATATCATTTTGGCAAGAAAGAACCTGAAGCCGGCCCTTTATAGGAGAAAATTGAGCAATCCCTTGTTGAATCTTCTTAATTGGCACTTGATGCACTAACCCTACGGCAATCGCCGCTAATGCATTCATAATATTATAACTGCCAAATGTATTCATCATACAGTCAAATTTAAAGCCCTTTCCCTTCACAGTAAAAAAACTTTGGAAATTTTCGTAATATACATTTGTTGCTCGAATCGTATTCCCTTCAGAAAAACCAAAAGTAATAATTTTTCCAGGGTACCTTGTTATTTTTATATATTCCGCGCAGTTAGGGTCATCTCCATTTATTACTAGAGCACCATTTGGAGACAATTGCTCCACCATTTCTGCTTTAGCTTTGATTATATTTTTAATCGTACCAAGTTTAGTTAAATGTGCCCGGTGAATGCATGTAACGACTCCGATTTGGGGTTGAATCATACCGCTGGATAGTCTCATGATACCAGACCCCCTCATCCCAACTTCTAGAACAGCCGCACTATGTTTTTGTTCTAATTTCGATAGGTAAAATGCGACCCCGTCAGGAGAATTAAAATTGCCTGCACCTATTAAAGTGGAATATTCCTGTTTAAGAACGCTGCCGATTAATTCCTTCGTTGTTGTTTTACCTGAGCTTCCAATTACCTGTGTAATAGGAATAGAAAATTGCCTGCGGTATATTCTAGCCATATTTCGAAATGCCTTTTTTCTATTATTTACTTCAAGAACACCAATTCCCGCTTGAGCAAATTTATTGATGTGGAATTTGTGCTTTCTGCTAATGACGATGCCAGTGGCATTTCCCTTAACCAACCTTTGAATCAGCTCGTCCTCATCTAGATCGTGAGTATATAAGAATACTAGACTGAAGGGAGTAGGATTTCTATGATTATTCGTAAAACTTCTAATGGGTTGCTTGGTTTGCCAACTTGCAATTTTAAACCAAAATGCTTCTGAGATTTCTTCGAGGGTAAAATTATGCACCAATACATACTCCTTTCTGGCTTCTGTTTTTATAGTATGTTTTTTGAAAAATATTGATTTAGGGATAAGAACCAATTTATTCAAAAAAAGCGATACTAGTCTATTTTTTAATAAACATATTTCAGATCCAGACATACGATATTATGTGTCTATTTCGTACTGGGTTGTGAGCAGACACTCATGAATGTTTTAGTAGAAAGGAGTATGAAATGATTAAAGTGTTATTTATTTGTGCAGCGAATATCAATCGGTCCCCAATGGCAGAGGCTATATTTTGCCAATTACTAAAATCGAAAGGATTAAGTGATCAATTTAAGGTAGATTCAGCAGCCACTAATAAATTCCATGTCGGAAAACGGCCCTACCCATCTACACGCCAGTTCCTAGATAAAATGCATATTCCCTATGGGTGGATCCGTTCGCGCCAAGTAACTAAAAATGATTTAAATTCCTTTGATTATATTGTTGTGATGGATCAAGAAAATTTAAGTGTGTTATTAAATCGTTTTGGACAAGCTAGGAAAGTCCAATTTTTACTCGACTATCTTCCTGATATGAAAGATAAAAATGTCCCTGACCCTTCAGTGACAGGCAAACACATTGAAACTTATAACTTACTAGTAAGAGCCTGTGAAAAGCTGCTGCTCCACATTATAAAACATGAGGGGTTGGATAAATCTGGTAAAGGCGGATAAGGAAATGGCGCGCAAAATGAATAAATGTAAACTTCTATTTATTACCCGCTGAGAAAGAAAATTGTGAAAACAGATTGCATGAGGCTGCCCAGCAAGGCAGTAGAAACGCCATTCTGGACAGCCCCATCATTTCTTTATCACTTCGGAAAAAATACAATCTTGTTTGTTCAATTTTGCTTGTTAATAGCCCCGACTGCTTCTATTACTTGAGCGTCCTCAGGGACCCAGCCCTTACAAACATCAACCCATTGTTTTGCCGAGGCATATTCAAATATTTCATCACACGTTAACTCAATAGCCGAATTCGTGCTCCCGCATGCAGGAAAAACGGTTTCAAAACGCTTCAAGGACACATCTAAATAAACTGCTAATTCATTCGCTAAGCCGAAGGGACAAACCCCGCCAATTACATGCCCTGTTTGCTCCACTACTTCTTCAGCAGAAAGCATTCGGGCTTTAAAGCCATAAGTTTCACGGAATTTCTTGTTATCAATTTTGGCATCCCCTGCAGCAACGACTAGAATAGCTTGATCCCCTTCCCCGCGAAACGATAAGGTTTTAGCAATACGTGCTGGAATAACACCAATTGCTTCTGCTGCCATCTCAACCGTTGCACTCGATACGTCAAACTCCATAATATCGGCTTCTCGATTCCATTTTTTAAAATGATTTTTCACACTTTCTAAAGACATCTTTTTCTCCCTTTCTTTTCATAAATTAGGTAAATCATAACACCCTTTAACACTGTAAAGCAAAAGGATTCGTTTCATTTCTTCAGAATTTACTTACTCTTCTTTTGGGGGATTTTTTCAAAAAACAATTTATTATATAGACATACTAAAAAGCAGTGCATTTCATTAGTAAATCACACTGCTTTTATCGTTTTTTCTTATAGGCTATTTGTTCAATGCCGTTAAGGCAAGCTTCCTAATTGTGACATCGTCCATTGGAGGATTATGCAAACCTGCTCTTACATCCCGATAATATCTTTGCAGCGGATTTTGACGCTGCAGGCTTTTTGCTCCTACGACCCTCATCGCCTTATCAACAATAGAAATGGCGGAATTTGTCACTGTATGCTTCACGGCGCCAAGTTCATTCGTTATATAGCTTCTACGCTCTTCGTCATCATATGCTGCAGCTGCACTATATAAAAAATGTCTAGCTTGCATAAGCTCTAGCTCGATTTGGCCAATTAAATTTTGAACATTTGGCAGCTGACTAATTGGTCCATTCAGGCTGTTTGGCGAGTATTCATTAGCAAATTGAATGGCGTAATCCCGCGCCGCTTGAGCAATCCCGATGTAGCAGGCAGGAATATGAATCGTCCAGGCATTTAATTGATCGCCTCTTGGGCCATGATTGATTTCAACTAACTTTGAGTTTGGGGCGACAACATTCTTGAGGACAAGATCATGGCTTTCTGTCCCCCTCATCGATATCACATCCCAAGTTTCTTCAATGCTCAGCCCCTCTAAATCTTTATGCAGAAGAAAGAACCCGATTGCTTGCTTCTCCTCCAACCAAGCGGAAACAAGGAAATGCGTTAAGACTGGAGACATTGTTGTAAAGTTTTTTCTGCCTGAAATCACCCAATGGTCATCTTTTTTTACTGCAATCGTGCCAGGTCGGCCGCCTCTCGTCGGGCTTCCTGTTTGTGCTTCACTCACACAACGATTAATTAATGCCCCTTTTTGAACCTCTTTTGCGAATAGCTCTAGACTCTCATCATCCCAAAGCTGCTTTTCATAAACCTCGCCAACGACTCCCATATGCCAGCCAATCGATAGGGCTGTTGCTCCATCGAAACTGGCTAAGGTTTCTTGGAGCAGAACCATATCATACGCACTTAAACCACCACCGCCATAAGCCGCTGGTAACGTTTGTTTTGTATATCCCATTTCAACTAATCTATGAATATTCTCTTTAGGAAACTTTGATTGTTCGTCAGTTTCAGCGGATTTCCTTTTAAATTCGGCTTCTTTTTCATGCAGCTTTTTCAGCCAATTTCTTTGAGTGTCATTTTTTATAAATAAATCTAACATTTTCTTCACACTTCCTTAACCAGAATGAATTTCACGCATACATTATTCTTATAATTCCGATTATTCTTGTTGGCTTTGATAATAACGAAATTCAATTACATCGTCAAGAATTTTTATTATGATTTATCAACTTATTATTAATAATTCCTTTGGATTAGCCTATTAATAAAAATTTTTTAAATATTTTATATCCCACTTTACAGATGCGATTAATGATGGTATTGTTTGGATTATTATATTCGAACATTCTAAATAGTATTAACTACATTGTTTCCCAATGTCTAGCTTCAGCGCCTACCCCCGACGTACAGGACGTACTAGTGTCGACAATGCAACAGGACGTTGCGTTTTTGTCGACCTCGAGTCACAAGCCAATCCTCCCAGAAAGGCAAAGAACACCTTTCCGGGAGGCTCGTCTTGTGCTTGTCGGGGGAGACCAAGGCGCTTGCACTTTTCTAACAAGGAGGAGGAATATGATCGAGTTAAAGAACATCCAAAAGCAGTTTAAATCAAATCATGTATTAAAAGGGATTGACCTTGAAGTGAATAAAGGGGATGTGGTGGCCATTATTGGCCCAAGCGGATCAGGAAAAACTACACTTCTCAGATGCATCAACTACTTGGAGCGCCCGGATGATGGACTAATAAGCGTTGACGGGTTTACCGTTCAAGGAAAGCATCCCTCCAAGCAGGATATCCTTACATTAAGAAGAAAAACTGCCATGGTTTTTCAGCACTATAACCTGTTCAAGAATAAAACGGTTCTGGAAAATGTAATGGAAGGGCTAATAGTGGCTAAAAAACTGCCTAAATCCGAAGCAAAGGATATCAGTCTATCCCTCCTTCAGAAGGTAGGGCTAGCTGAAAAAGTAAATGATTATCCTTCACAGCTTTCCGGCGGTCAGCAGCAGCGAGTTGGCATAGCAAGGGCACTTGCATTAAATCCATCGGTTATTTTATTTGATGAGCCCACTTCAGCTCTCGACCCAGAAATGGTTGGAGAAGTGTTGTCCATTATTAAGCAAATAGCCAGTGAAGGCATCACCATGGTGATTGTGACACATGAAATCGATTTCGCCAGAGATGTAGCAAATCGAGTTGTCTTTATGGACGAAGGCGTCATTGTAGAACAAGGGGATCCCCAGGATGTACTCATTCATCCAAAACACGAACGGATGAAGCAGTTTCTAAAACGATTGGTTCGTGAACCAGAGTATTTAATTTAGGAGGTCATTGTGATGAAAGGTTTAATGAAAATAGCAATTCTAGCATTCGTGCTTATACTCGGCCTCGCAGGCTGCTCCCAAAGCACAGGATCAGAAAAAGACGATGAAAAAATAGTTGTAAAGATTGCCTTAAGCGATGAAGTCAATCCCCCATTCCTGTACACAGATGACAACAATGAGCCAATTGGATACGACATGGATTATATGAAGGAAATCGAGAAAAAGCTTCCTGAATATAAATTCGAATATCTTTTTGGAGAGGAAGAAGCCAATCTAGTTGGTGTCGATACAGGTAAATACACATTCGCGATTAACTGGTTCTTTAAAAACCCTGAAAGACAAGAGAAGTTTCTTTTTCCCGAAAATGAATTTGGCTATTCCCTTACAACTTTAATTACCAAAAAGGATCGCGATGATATTAAAACATTGGATGACATGGTCGGCAAGAAATTCCCTCCAATGGCTCCTAGCGGCGGATTACGTACCATTCTTAATTCATACAACGACAAGCACTCGGATAACCCATTAACCCTCGATACAATTGAGCATGCTTCCAATGCCGACAATTTAAAAAGGGTTGCCGAAGGGAAAGCAGATGCCATTTTCCTAAACTTAACAACGTTTAATGAAATGCAAAAACAAATGAATCTTGATTTAAAAGTTAGCGGAATTGTTTCAAAAGAGCCAATTTGGGTTGTATTTAATAAAAAGGAAACCGAGCTTGCTCAGAAAATGGATAAAGCGACTAAGGAGTTAATTGAAGACGGCACCCTTTCAAAGCTGTCTGAAAAATGGTTCGATGTCGACTTCTTTAAGGATTTGGATTATATCAATCAAGAAGGCTTTAAATTCGAGTAATAGTTTCATAGATTGACTCCGATGACAGCTATGAACATCGGAGTCATTTTTACAGCAGGCGGTGAAATAAGATGATTAGTTCAGGATTTTCCGATTGGCTGGACTTATTAATGAGGGTATTAAATAAGCTCCCGCTTACTTTACTTATGTTAGGTGTTTCACTTTTCTTTTCTTTAATTATCGGTGTTATTGTCGCCATTGTCCGAATTCAAAAAAGGCCGATTTCATATGCAGTTGCTACCTTTTATTTGTCTTTCATGCGTTGTACGCCATTATTAGTACAGCTGTTCCTCATCTATTTTGGACTCCCTCAGCTGCTGTTGCTTGTGAATATTGATATTAATGGCTGGGATCGTTTTATTTTTGTTGTGATTGCCTTCTCATTATATACAGGTGCCTACCTTTCTGAGGTAATTAGATCTGCCTATATGGCCGTTGGAAGGGACCAATTAGAAGCTGCTTACAGTGTTGGAATGAGCTACTCACAGGCTTTGTGGAGAATCATCCTGCCACAGGCGTTTTTAGTGGCCTTACCTGATCTCGGGAATAATATTATTGAATTGCTGAAGGATACCTCCCTCGCCTTTACGATTGGCATCATTGATATTATGGGGCAGGTTCGGATTATTCTAGGAAATAACTATGGAATCGGCATGTTTGAAGTGTACTTTACCATTTCGCTAGTTTATTGGGGCACGTGTATTGTCATTGAAAATTTGATTGCACTTTTAGAAAAGGGATTGAAAAAGGGCCGTGTCAGCATTGCAGATTAATTTTTTAAAGGTAGTGATCTATCGTGTCTATTATCGACTTTGACTTTGCATTAAAGCAATTTCCGGAGGTGCTGAAGGGTGTACCTTTAACACTGATTATTGCGGTTTTTTCAATGATCCTCGGAATCACTTTTGGCCTTCTGATTGCCTTATGCCGAATTTATAAAGTGCCCGTTTTGCATCGGGTCGCTATAGTGTACGTCTCCTTTATTAGAGGCGTGCCGATGATTGTGCTCCTTTTCGTATTATTCTATGGGATACCTGCGTTGTTTAATCTCCTGAACAAACAGCTAGGATGGAGTCTCGACGCCGATGGAATATCCCCTATCGTGTATGCCTTGATTGCCTATACTCTGAATACAGCAGCTTACCAGTCCGAAATTTTCCGTGCGTCCATCAATGCTACCCATGCCGGTCAAATGGAAGCTGCTTATTCAGTAGGCATGACAACAACACAAGGCTTACGAAGAATTATTTTGCCGCAAGCATTGGTCCTTTCTCTTCCTAATCTGGGCAATACATTTATTGGTCTCATAAAGGCAACTTCTCTTGCTTTTGCAGTTAAAGTCATTGAAATCATGGGCATGGCAAAAATTATTGCGAATGATGGCTATAAATATTTGGAAATGTATTTAGTGGCGGCCTTGATTTATTGGCTACTATGTTTTGTCTTTGAAGTTCTTTTTGCGATGCTTGAGAGAAGAATGAGGCGGTATGAGGCGAGGATGGATGAGGGGATGTCTGTTTAAAGAAGAGTGCTTGATTTGGTGGACAGGTTTTTGACGAATCTCGGGAACCTGTCCAGTAAACTCATTTTGGCGGACAGGTTTTTGCTGATTCTCGGAAACCTGTCCAATAAACTCCATTTGGTGGACAGGTTTTAGCCGTAACTCGGAAACCTGTCCAATAAACTTTGTTCATCTTTCTTCTATAGTATTAATCCGCTTTTGAAATCTCTCCGAAGCCTAGTCCGAACACATCTCGGACATCGTGAATGGCAATAAATGCATGCGAATCTGCTTCTTTAACAATTTTCTTCAGCTTCACAATTTCCTGGCTGCTTATGACTATATAGAGGATATCCTTTTGCGCTTTTGTGTAATAGCCGCTTCCAGAAAAGACAGTTACACCTCTATTCATCTCCTCATTCACCTGCTGCGCAATTTGGTCAGGCTCTGCTGAAATGATCGTTACCGCTTTTTTCGTGTTAATTCCCTCAATAACAAATTCCATCACCTTTGTTGCAATATAAAGCATTATAATCGTCAGCATCAACTTCTCAGCACCGATGATAAAATAGGATGAAAATGCTACAATTAAATCAAAAAATAACAACCCATAAGCTAAATTCCAGCCAAGATATTTCTGGGTCATTCTTGCTAAGATTGTAGACCCGGCCGTTGTTCCGCCTACCCGTATGATTATTCCAATCCCCGCACCAATAATGACAGCTCCAAAAATCGTGGAGACGACAATTTCGTTTGAATTTATCGTCCAACCTTCTGTTAGATGCAAAAACAAAGAATTCAAGACAACCGCAATAATCGTATAAATGGTGGTCATTTTACTCAAAAACTTATAACCCACAATTAACAGAATTGAATTCAGGACAAAGTTCACGAGACCCGGCGACCATTGCCATAGGTAGTAGGCAATAATAGTAATCCCCGTTACGCCGCCCTCTCCTAGCTCGTTTGGAATAATAAAAACGTTAACCCCTACTGCAAATAGAAATGCTCCTATTAAAATATAGACAATATCTACAATCCTTTTTTTCATTTATGTACCATCCTTGTACCTGTAGAATCATCCCATTATACTTTGATATGAAGATACTTTTCAAGCTATAATGAGGAAAAAAGTGCCTGACCTCATATGCGTCAATTCCTGCGCATCAAAGATCAGGCATCATTTAATGAGAAAATTTATTTTTTGCATGCATATAAGTGACAGCTAATGCCAGCACTAATACAGAACCTTTTACAATATCGAAAGCATAATAGGGAAGATTCAAGATGGTTAGTCCGTTTAGCAGGATTCCAATAACGGCCGCACCGAAAAATGTCCCGATTGCATTTGGTTTACCAGCGCCAAGCACGGAATAGCCCACAAACACAGCGGCAACAGCTTCCATTAAGAGTGGAGCACCAGCATCAATTTGTCCAGACCCCACACGCGCTGTAAATAAGATCCCTGCGATTGAAGCAAAAATACCAGAGACGACATAGGAAGCAAACTTCACCTTCTTGACGTTTACACCCGATAAAGTGGCGGCTTCCGCATTGCCCCCTGTCATATATAATATTCGTCCCCATCTCGTATGATTTAACACTAGAAAAGTAACAATCACTAACAACAGCATAATCCACACAGGAACGGGAAGTCCGAGCATTTTCCCTTGTCCGATCCAAAGGAAGGCACTCGAAAATTCACCAATCGCCGTTCCTCCCGAAGTTAACGGCATATGATTATAAATCGAATAGCCCTCTGTATACGTCCGATGCAGCCCTGCAACGATATACATTGTGCTTAATGTGGCAAGCAAATCAGGAATCCCAATAACGACAATTAATAACGTATTGAAAACCCCAACAAGGACACCTACAAGGATAGGCAAAATCAGCACAAGCCAGAGCGGCATATCATACCAGACCATTAATGAGGCTGTAACAACGGTTGACAATGACATGGTTGATCCAACTGACAAGTCAAATCCGTTTACGACTAAAGTAAAAGTTACTCCTAAAGCCAGTACCGTAACGATGGAAATCGAACGTAGAATGTCAGCAAAATTTCCATAGGTGAAAAATGCCTCGCTAATGAGACTAAAATAAAGAATAATAAAAATCATTAGGGCGATAGCTCCGTATTTAAATAGAAACTGGATGCTTTTCTCTTTCATGCTGCTCTTCCTTTCCGCCGCTTGCATACAGCAAAATCTTCTCTTGTGTGGCTTCTTTACGGGAAAATTCCTTCACGATTTTGCCATCGTACATGACAAGAATTCGATCTGATATTCCAAGGATTTCATGAATTTCACTAGAAAAATAGATAACCCCTTTTTGCTTCTCTGAGATTTGCCGAATGAGTTTAAATATATCAACCTTTGCCCCAATATCGACACCCTTTGTTGGCTCATCGAACAAATAAATGCTGGAATCCAGCGAGGTCCATTTTCCTATTGCCACCTTTTGCTGATTCCCGCCGCTTAAATGTACGAGCGGGGTTTCGGTATTGTTTGTTTTAATTTGAAGACTGGCGATGATTTTGTCAGCAAAGGCTGTTTCTGATGGCTTATGCATAAACAAACCCCGTGTAAATTTCCGTAGATTTGGAAAGGTGGAGTTGATTCTTAGAGATTCATGAACAAACAGACCTTCTTTCCTCCGTTCTTCCGGAACAAGGGCAATACCTGCTTTAATGGCATCGGATGGATGGTGAATTTTTGCCGTTTTCTTATTAAGTGAAATTTTCCCGCGCTTAGCCGGAGTCACCCCGAATAATGTCTTTGCAAGCTCTGTCTTTCCAGCTCCAACTAAACCAACAACGCCAATAATTTCTCCTTCGGAAACCGAGAAAGAAATATCGTGAAGCTTATGACCATCAGTTAATTCCGATACTTCTAGTAATGTTGAACCGATGTGCTTCTCGTGCTTTCCAAGTTCACTAGTAAAGGCATCGCCGAGCATATCCTCAACAACCTGGTCTTGAGTAGTTAAGGCCGTTGCTGAAGTACTCACTGTTTTCCCTTCCCGCATCACAGTTACTCGGTCACAAATTTCAAATACTTCCGGAAGCCGGTGTGAAATAAATACACAGCCGACACCTTGATTTTTTAATTTTTCCATCACGGAAAACAGCCGCTCCGATTCATGAACAGAAAGCGGGGCAGTCGGTTCATCGAAAATAATAATTTTTGCCGAATGAACTAATGCCCGTGCGATTAAAACAATCTGTTTTTCAGCAAGAGTCAGCTCTAGGGCTTGCTTCTGTACGGGAATATGCTCGGACTGGAGCTGTTTTAATGCCTCTTTTGCCCTTTCGTTGATCTTTTTTTTAGAAACGAAGAGAGTTTTTTGAGAGGCAAATGTATCAAGCATAATATTTTCAGCAACAGAAAGTTCAGGTACAATGGCTGTATCGACCTCTTGGTAAACACAATATACTCCCTGTTCCTTTGCTGCTTTAGGTGAATGGAACCGAATCGCTTTTCCATCAAGGAAAATCTCTCCGCCGTCATGCTCATACACTCCGGACAGAATTTTCATAAGCGTACTTTTCCCAGCCCCATTCGCGCCGAGCAGTGCATGGATTTCTCCCTTTTTAAGCTGAAAAGAAGCATCATTCAGTGCCGATACTTTCCCAAATTGTTTTTGTATTTTTTCCATCGCTAGCAGCGTATCCGACATGAAATCTCCTCCTTTCTGCAGAAAAGCCCGATACGAATATAGGGCTTTTCCATTAGATCATTTGTCTATTTAAGCTGTTCCTCTAATTCTTTTAATGCATCGTTATAGCCTTGTTCACTCGCTCCCCAGCCTTTGATGTATTCGCTTAGCTCGTTTGTAGTGACTTGTTGGTCAGGAAGATTGGCTTTGTCTACAAATACTGGGTTAAGAACAATTTTTTGCTCTGGATTTTCGCCATTGATTTTTTGGTATAAATAACGAACTTGGATGCGTCCGATATCCTTAGGATCAACTGCAGCAGAAGCAACCCATGGACTATTTTCCTTTTGAATCATCTGCAGATCTTCATCACTCATGTCGATGCTGTAAACTTTAATGTCCGTTCTTCCGGCTTGCTCAATCGCACGCACAGCACCTTTAGCAAACTCATCCCAAGCTGCCCAAACAGCTGTGATTTGTCCTTCTTTCGGATATTGCTTCAAGATTGCTTCCATTTGTGCTTGTGTATCTAATGCTGTATTAGCTGTCGCTGCTCCAAATGCAGCAATTTCCTTAATACCTGAGTTGTTTTTCAAGAATGCTTCATAGGCTACTTGTCTTCTTTCCATTGGTGCAAAGCCAGCAACCCAAATTTTCACGATATTTGCTTCGCCATTTGCATCTTCACCTAGTTTATTTAGCGTCATCTCAGCCATTTTCTGATCGCCTTGCTCCAACACAGGAACGCCTTCAACCTCAATACCTGCATCAAATGCGATGACCGGAATCCCCTTTTCTACCGCTTTTTCAACTCCGCTATTTAAAGCCTCTTTTGTACCATGATCGATTAAAATTCCGTCAAAGCCTTGGTTAATGGCAGCATCTAGGTTAGAGGCCATTTTTGCTAAATCCCCTTCAGATGTAAAAACATTTACCGTTCCGCCGAATTTTTCTACCTGCTCTTTAACACCTTCAATATATTGGGCTGAAAATGTTCCTAAGTTTTGCTGCATGACTAATGCAATTTTTTTATTAGCAAGCGGATGGTCGGATTTCTCTGCATTTTTTGGTGTTTCAGATTCCTTTTGATCAGTAGCAGCCGTATTGCTTTTTGGCTGGCATCCTACTAAAAAGGCTGATACTAGTAAAATAGCTAAAAGTAATGTCGATAGTTGTTTTTTCATTATTTTTCTCCCTCTCTGACTAGCTCGCCGAATAGGCTTTTGATATTTTCATTGAAGTTTGGATAGATAATCCCTTTTTCTGTAATAATGGCTGTTATATATTCCGCCGGAGTGACGTCAAACGCCGGGTTAAAGACCTTTGTATTAAGCGGTGCCACCGGGATGCCGCCAATATGTGTCATTTCCTCCGCTTTCCGCTCTTCAATTGGAATCTTCATTCCACTCGAAATGGAAAGATCAAAGGTGGAGGCCGGAGCTGCTACATAAAATGGAATGTTGTAATGCTTAGCTAAAATCGCCAAGCCCAGGGTACCGATTTTATTCGCTGTGTCTCCATTAGCTGCAATCCGGTCAGCCCCGACAATAATCGCTTCAATTCCTTTTGAGTGAATCGTATGGGCGGCCATGCTGTCCGTAATCAAAGTGACATCGACACCTGATTGCTGCAGCTCCCAAACGGTTAGCCTTGAGCCTTGGAATACTGGACGAGTTTCACATGCATACACATGAAACTGTTTATCCCGTTCAATGCCAAGATGGAAAGGTGCAAGTGCTGTCCCGTATTTAGCCGTAGCAATGGACCCTGCATTGCATATTGTCATCACATTCGTAAAGTTATTTAACAATGACAGGGCATGCTCGCCAATTTGTCTACACGTTTCCTCATCTTCTACATGAATCTTAATCGCTTCTTCAAGAATGGTCGTTTTTGCTCCATTGACGCTTTTCGCTTCCTCCGCCACTGCTGCAATTCTTTCGAGCGCCCAAAATAAATTGACTGCTGTTGGCCGTGAACTAGCTAGATAACGAAAATCCTTTTGAAGATGTTCGTGGAATTCTTTTAATTGTTTCGTTTCATATTTCTGTGCTGCGATCGCAAGTCCATATGCGGCAGTTATCCCAATTGCAGGCGCCCCGCGGACTTTTAAAGTGACAATAGCATCGAAAACCTCCTCAATCGTATCAAGCTGAAGAAACTCAATTTGATGAGGGAGCTTTTGCTGATTAAGAATAATTAGTTCTCCATTTTTCCATTCAATTGATGTTGGAACCTTCATGCCTTTCTCTCTCCTAATAGTGAAATAGCCTCAGTTACCGAATTTAACACTTGGCGATTTAAGATTAATGTTTCACCTAATGCAAGCGCTCGTTTTTTCGCCGCAATTCTTTTCTCATGATCCTCAATACCGTCTAAATCCTTCACATGAGCAAGACCAATCGTCCTTCTAATCAACTCGCAACCTGCAAAGCCAAGCGTGTCAGAAAAGATTTTCTGTAAAATGTAATCTTTATAGCCTTCGACCTTTGTAAAGACTTCAACATTTGACTCTTCCCATAATTCAGTAAATACTGAGCAAAAAATGGTCCAAGTATTCTCGATATGTTCAAAAATTACAGATCGATTCGCTTCCTCTCTTGAAATCGCATGAAGAAATAGATTTCCGATAAATAAACCAACATCAAATCCAATCGGGCCATAAAAGGCAAATTCAGGATCAATGACTTTCGTTTCTGCGCTGCTTGCAAAAATACTACCAGTATGTAGATCCCCATGCAATAATGCTTCTGCTTCTGTTAAAAAGCTTTGCTTTAACTTAGCCGCTTCAAGCTTCAAAAGGCTATTATTCCATATGGCATCTACATCTGCACGCAATTCTGGTTCAAAATCATTTGTATCATGGTCGAAGAAAGGATCCGTAAATATCAGATCTTCTGTAATTTTACAAAGCTCAGGATTTGAAAATTCGACGGCTAAACGTTTTTTCTCAAATGGATGCAAGGCAAAGTCCGATGTTGAAAATAGCGTTCTCGCTAAATATTCGCCAATATCGCTTGATAGCTTTGGATAAGATTCCCCTTTAATAAGTCCCTCACGAGCAATTGTTAAATGCGATAAATCTTCCATAACGGTAATGGCAAGGTCTTCATCAGCATGGTAGACCTCTGGCACAAGCTGGGGAACAAACTCACCATGCTTTTTCAGCGCGTTCGTTTCAATTGTTGCCCGCTTTAATGTGAGCGGCCAGCTTTCCCCCACTACCTTTGCATAAGGGAGCGCTTGCTTGATAATAACACCTTTTTCATTTATTGAGTCAGTTATATGGAATACATAATTCAGATTGCCATCCCCAATTTCACGGCAGTTCAATACTGAACCTTCAGAAAATAGATTTAGCTCTTTCGCAAGCTTCACCGCTGTCTCATCAGTCAATGGCTCATACTGTTTCTTTTGTAAAATTGTCAACTTTTCTCACCCTATCTATAAAAATAATAAAAAGCCTCTTTCTCATCACGAAAGAGGCTTACGAATACAAATTCTCTGCCTCTTATCTCTCAGAAAGTTTCCTTTCCGTTGGAATTAGCACCGTGCCTTGCGGGAAAATCCCGGCGCTTATTAGCGCCCCGTTTCACAACGGTATTACGGTCGGTTGCTGGGCTTCATCGGGCCAAATCCCTCTGCCTGCTCATGATAAGAGTATTTAACATATTCACGTTAGTTTGCTTGAAATGAATCTTAGCACCTGTTTTTGAAAGTGTCAACATTTTTTTCTGAATTGTTTTTTCACTTTGCAACACTCTTAATAGAAAAAATAATCACACAAACTGTATTGACAGAATTTTTAAGCGGTGTAATAATAATAGGCAGTTACTTTTTGAATCGTAAATAAATTAAATATATTTTTCTTATTAAGAGCAGGTGGAGGGACGAGCCCGATGAAACCCGGCAACCGATCAAACGATTTGACACGGTGCTAATTCTTGCAGCTTTCATGCTGAGAAATAAGAAGATGTTTGTCTATTGACCTCTTCTTATTTGAAGAGGTTTTATTTTTGTATAGAGAATACTAACTTAAAAAGGAGGATGATCCAACATGAGTGAAATCATCGCCACCTATCAGCTGTTTGGCAAGCCAGGATCCTTTGAGAAAAAAGCGGAGGGAATCGCACTCGGCTTAACGATCGGTTCTTGGACAGATTTGCCGCTGCTAGAGCAGGAGCAGCTGAAGAAGCATAAAGGACGCGTTATTTCAGTCGAGGAATTATCGGACACACGCCATCCTGTTAAACATAATAATATTTTAAGCATAGTAAAAATTGCTTATCCAAGCGCCAATTTTTCAGCTGACCTGCCGGCTATTTTAACAACGGTTTTTGGGAAGCTTTCCTTGGACGGAGAAGTCAAACTGCTAGATTTAGAGTTTAGTTCAGATCTATTAAGCAGATTTCCTGGCCCGCGCTTTGGAATTGAAGGTATTCGGAAAACATTAAATGTATATAATCGCCCACTAACCATGAGCATTTTCAAGGGCGTTATCGGGAGAAACATCGAATATTTAACAGCTCAATTGAAAGAGCAGGCTCTTGGCGGAGTGGATCTTGTAAAGGATGATGAAATCCTATTTGAGAATCCGTTAACACCTTTCGAGCAACGAATTTTAAGAAGTAAAGAAGTTTTGCAGCATGTCTATGAGGAAACTGGCCATCGTACCCTTTACGCCGTAAACCTAACAGGCCGGACTTCCGAATTAAGGGATAAGGCGAAAAGAGCCCGCGAGCTTGGTGCAGATGCTCTTTTATTTAATGTTCATACGTATGGACTGGACGTCCTCCAGGAGCTTGCGGAGGATGAGGAGGTTCGGCTTCCGCTTATGGCACATCCAGCTTATAGCGGCGCCTTCACCTCTTCTGCTTTTTACGGGGTAGCCAGTCAGCTTGTTCTTGGCAAGTTAACACGATATTCAGGCGCTGACTTTTCCTTATTCCCTTCTCCTTATGGCAGTGTAGCTCTTGAAAAGAATACTGCACTTGCAATTGGTGAGAAGCTGACTGAAGAAGCTGCAGTAAAACGGGCATTTCCAGTACCTTCTGCTGGCATTCATCCCGGGCTTGTACCTTTATTAGTGGAGGATTATGGGAATGATTGCGTAATCAACGCTGGGGGCGGCGTTCATGGCCACCCTCACGGAGCAGCGGGCGGCGGAAAGGCGTTTAGACAGGCAGTTGATGCTGTTCTAGCCGGTAAAAGTTTGGCTAGCTCCGCTGAGGAACATCAGGAATTGAAAATAGCCCTCGAGTTATGGGGAGGTTCAAAATGAAGAATCCAGTCATTTTTTGCGACTTCGATGGGACAATTACGAATAAAGATAACATCGTCAATATAATGAAAGAATTCGCACCGCCGGAATGGGACGCCATCAAGGATGATATTTTAGGTCAAAAGGTTTCTATTCAAGAAGGAGTTGGCAAGCTGTTCTCTCTTCTTCCCTCTTCGAAAAAAGAAGAGATCATCTCTTTCGTAATGAAGGATGCCGTGATACGAGAAGGCTTTGCTGAATTCGTTCAGTTTACTAGAAAGGCAAAAATTCCGCTTTACATTGTGAGCGGTGGAATCGACTTTTTCGTCTACCCCGTTCTTGAACCATTCGGACCGTTTGAAAAAATTTATTGCAATGAAGCTGATTTTTCCGGTGAAAACATTCGAATTGTTTTCCCTCATGAGTGTGATGATGATTGTTCGAGCAAAGGCTGCGGCTGCTGCAAGCCATCCATTATTCGTCAGCTAGCTTCAGAGGAAAACACAAGCATTGTGATTGGCGATTCAATTACCGATCTTCAGGCTGCTAAGCTTGCAGATGTCGTGATTGCCAGAGACTTCCTTATTGAAAAGTGCAAGGAATTGAACATACGTTACGAACCTTTCGAACGTTTCCAAGACTGTATCCATATCATTGAATCAAGATTGGATGTGAAAGTATGAGTGCAGTCGTATCCAAATGGAATGAACTAGCTGATATTAAAGATGAATTGGCCGCAAGAGACTGGTTCATGGGAACAAGCGGAAATCTTGCCATCAAGGTTCACACTGACCCATTGCAGTTTCTCGTAACAGCAAGCGGAAAAGATAAGAGAAAAAGAACGTTAGAGGATTTCCTGCTAGTCGACCGAGATGGAAAAGCCGTTGAGGAGACACATCTTAAACCATCAGCTGAAACCCTGTTGCACTGTTCCGTTTTCCAAAAGACTTTAGCGGGCTGCAGTCTTCATGTTCATACAGTAGCGAATAATGTCATCTCAGAGCTATATGGTACTGAAGGGAAAGTAGCCTTTCAATATCAAGAATTAATCAAAGCGTTTGATTTTTGGGAAGAGGATGCTAAGCTAACCATCCCCATTATTCATAACCATGCGCATATTCCGGATCTAGCTTCTGAGTTCCAGGAGCATATTCATGCGGATAAAGGGGCCGTTCTTATCAGAAACCATGGCATTACCGTTTGGGGAAAAGATGGCTTTGAAGCTAAGAAACTATTAGAAGCATGTGAATTTTTATTTCAATATCAACTAGCATTGATCAATGCTAAATCAAATTTTAAATAAGAAAGGGAGATACCAATGGCAACAATCACAATCCAAGGCACAAATGAAGTAATTGAAGAGCAAAACGAGGTTGCAGCATTTTTAGAGCAGCAGGAAGTTATTTACGAACACTGGGATATTGAAAAACTACCGGAAAATCTTCGTGAAAAATTTGATCTTAGCGATGATGAGAAAAACGGAATTCTAAATGCCTTCAAAGCAGAAATCGACAGCATTTCAGAACGCCGCGGCTACAAAACAGCGGACGTTATTTCTCTATCCGATACAACACCTAATCTTGATGAGCTATTGAAAAACTTCCAAAGAGAACACCATCATACAGATGATGAAGTGCGCTTCATCGCAAGCGGGCATGGAGTTTTCGTTATTCAAGGGAAGGATGAGCGCTTTTTTGAAGTTCATTTAAATCCTGGAGACCTCATCTCGGTTCCCGAAAATATCCGCCATTATTTCACACTTGCTGATGATAGAAAAGTAGTCGCCGTCCGCATCTTCGTAACACAAGAAGGCTGGGTGCCTGTGTATGAGAAGGAAAGTGTGGAAGGATAATAATTATATTACGTAATCCTAACATATAAACGATTTCTAAATTATTTCTGCGATATTTTGGTTATTTGCACGATAATCTGGAAATATGCACGTTTTCAATTTTTTTTGCACGATAACCTGGAAATATGCACGTTTTCAAATTTTTTTGCACGATAACCTGGAAATATGCACGTTTTCAAAATTATTTGCACGATAACGGAAATATGCACGTTTTCAAAATTATTTGCACGATAACCCAAATATATAAGCAATTTCTAGATTATTTGCACAATACCCATAACAGTAGGGCCTACTCAATAAAATGTAAAAATGGCTACCTTCTTCTGTGGGTAGCCATTTTTATTATGCATAAAGCTATCAGCGCACCAATTGAATCAATTCCAACATCCACAATGGAGCCTGTTCGATCTGGGATGAAAGCCTGATGAATTTCATCGGATGCTGCATAGATTGTTGTGTATATCCAGGCTTGAATAAATCGATGCTTTTCAAAGCTATTGTAAAACAATATAGCAAGCACTCCAAATGCTGATAAATGCACAAGTTTTCTAAATATGAGATTGGCCATTCTTGCCTGATCTTCTGACAGATGGAAAAAGTCCGCGATAATCATTAACGTATTTCCACCAGTCGAAGCAGGAGAAGCCGTTGTAATAAAAATAGCTATACAATAAACAATAGCTGCTGTCAGCCAAACATATTTTTTCTTCATTATTAATTCCTTTGAATGGTTTTTCTATTATTATAGGCACTTTTTGATTATATTTTCTATAAAATGCTGGGTATTTATAGTTTGTCAGCGAAATTCGATGGTTTATCAGCCAATTTATGTGATTTGTCAGCCAGATTTGCACGTTTGTCAGCCAAATCAAGCAGGTTGTCAGCCAATCCCCTCTCTCCTATGAATCTTTTATCATCGTCATAAATTCGGTAGATCCATTACTAAATTCTATTTTTCTCTTAAAGCCAAGTTTTTCATAAAGGCGTATCGCTCTAACATTAAACTTCGCCACTGTTAAGCGAAGGGGAACTGCTTTATCTGCGCGTTGGATATGCCCTATGAGAAAAGAAAAGAATGCCAATCCCATCCCCTTCCCTGTTAACTCCGGCTTCATTCCGAGCCCTATATCAATACATGTTTCAGAATAGGCACCATACTGGTTCCCAGCAGGCACTTGGGCAGAATCCCCAGTACAAAAGAAGCCTATTATTTGACCATTTTCATCAATGACAACTGAATATAAGCTTCCTAGTAATTCCTTAATGGATTCCTCGTTTTCTTCATTATTGTAAAAGTTATAAGGTGCTGGGTATTTCCAGTTTAGGATTTCAACTGCCTGCTTTCTACTCAGCCTCTGGATAAATAACTCCATACGATCCCTCTTCTAATATAAAATTATTACCTATCCTGTTTCCACGAAAAGTAAGGCCCGCACAACCCTTTTTCGTGAGTATTGACGTAAGTCCACGTAAATTCCTTATCCACTACATAAACATCCTGTTCATTTTCAAAGTCTTCAGCGGTAATCCTAGATACATTTTCAATGATTATCGCATCATTTGAGCGCTGATAAAAAACATAACATGCCTGCTTTTGCAATTGATTAAATGCTTCATTTGCCTGTTCCTCCTTCAGGCATTCCTTTGTTTCACAGCTGAAAATATGCCATAAGAATCCACTGCTTTTACCTTTGTCATGCATATGAATTTTACCCTTCTCTTCCTCACTAAGATGACTGGAAAAATGCTCCTCCCATTGATTTCGCAAATACGTGCCCCATTTCGGGATCTTCGTGACTTTAACTCTTTTCTTTTGAAGCGTGTCTACGAGTGTTTTCATTTTCACTTCTCCTTAAAAACACATTTATCTATATTTTATGTTATTTTTTGGAACTAAGAAAGTGTGGAGTGAAATTTGTTTAAAGGTTTGGAATGTATAATGATCAGAATTCATATCCATAATCATAGCAGCTTTTCAGTAAGGCCCCCATTCAGTTTATTTCATCCTGATATGAGGAGGAATAGCATGTTTGATTATCTAATATTAATTCGAAACGAATTAGAATGGAATATTTCAATCATAATAACCGCCGTCTTTTTCGCCGTTCTATATATAATACTCGTAAAACAAACGACTACATTCAAAGTGCACCAAACGAAGCCGCTTCTTTTTCTTCTCAGCCTAGGCTTACTCGTCTTAGTAGTTGGCAGCCCCTTAGCAGTGATTAGCCATCTTTCATTCAGCTTGCATATGATCCAAATGAGTATTCTGTTTTTTATTATTCCGCCACTACTATTATTAGGGATTCCAAAGCCCGTTTATCAGCTATTGTGGAAGGTTATCCTAGTCAGGCCTTTTCTCTTTGTAAAACCGATCTTGGCACTTTTTATTTTTGCGGTCCTATTTTCCATGTATCATTTACCAACAATATTGAACTTTATCTCTGGTCATCCAATCATTCATAATAGTTATTTCTTTTTACTGTTCATATTAGCTTTTCGTATATGGTGGCCTATTACCTCACCGTTTAAAAAACCGCAAGTATATAGCGAGACCAAAAAACGTTATGCTTTCCTAAGCGGGCTTCTTTTGTTGCCAGCCTGCTCTGTTTTCATTCTAAATGCCTTAATGGATGGAATGAATAATCCGCTCCTAACTCAATTCATGATAAAACTTTGTTTACCCTCTCAATCTAGTTCTCATACACTTTTTCCACCATTAGTCAATCCTAGGCTAGATCAACTTATAGCAGGTATTCTGATGCTGGGCATTCACAAAATCTCACTAAAAGCAGCACTGCATATGGGGGAAAAGAGTTAAACAAGCATTGTCCAGCTCCTGCTGCCATTCGTTCTAAATGCAAATTGATTTTAATAGAATAAATTATATTAATGAAGGAAAGTGGTGGGGCCCGGCGATGATCGAAACCGCACACATTGAAGTAAAAGGCATGCATTGTGCCGCCTGTACGACTCGCATCGAAAAATCCGTTTCAAAAATAGATGGAGTGACAGACATATCAGTCAATTTAACAACTGAAAAAGGCCGTGTCTCCTTTGAAAAAAACCGGACAAGCATTTCTGACATCATTCAAAGAATAAACAAAATTGGGTTTGATGCAAAGGAAATTAGCCAAAATAGCTCCTCAGAACAGAACAAAAATATAGAGATTAGGAGACTTCAATGGAAATTTGTCTTTTCAGCCTTGCTTACCCTACCGATGGCATGGGCTATGTTCGCCCACTTCCAATGGGCTTCCTTCATCAAAGTGCCTGATCTGTTTATTCATCCCCTTTTTCAGTTCGCAATTACGATTCCCATTCAATTCTTCATTGGAGCAGAATTTTATGAAAGAGCATGGAAGGCCTTAAGAAATAGAAGTGCAAATATGGATGTATTGGTCGTATTAAGTACTTCGGCAGCTTTCTTTTACAGCCATTATCTGACCTTTACTACATTGAAATCCAATCACCAGGCACAGCCGGTCGACCTGTTCTATGAGACAAGCGCCTTCATTATTACGTTCATTCTATTAGGAAAACTGCTCGAGGCAAAAACAAAATTACGAACGGCAGAGGCAATCAAAAAACTTTACCAATTACAAATGAAAACAGCCACTGTCTATATAAACGGAAGAGAAGAAAATAGACTTGTTGAACAAATTATACCTGGAGATATTATCGTTCTAAAGCCTGGGGAGAAGGTGCCAATCGATGGACAAGTAATCGATGGGCACTCCGTTATGGACGAATCACTGTTAACCGGTGAAAGCATACCCGTTGAGAAAAACATAGGCAATGATGTATATGCTGGGACAATCAATCAAAATGGATTATTAATGATAAGAGCGACAAAAAGAAATTCTGAAACTGCCTTGTCACAAATTATTCGAATCGTTGAAGAAGCTCAAGCTTCAAAAGCACCTATTCAATATATAGCAGATCATATTACAGCCCTATTTGTTCCAATTGTCATTGCCATTGCTGCGGTTACATTTTTTGCATGGTACACCCTCTTTCAGCCAGGAGATTTGAAAGAGGCATTAGAAAAAACAATCGCTGTTCTCATTATCGCCTGTCCTTGTGCACTTGGGCTTGCCACTCCGACTTCTGTTATGGTCGGAAGCGGAAGAGCTGCACAGCTTGGTATCCTTTTTAAAGAAGGAAGATTTCTTGAATTATTAGGGAAAAATAATATCATTGTCTTCGATAAAACCGGGACCATCACAAAAGGACAACCTCATGTGACTGACATTTATAGCGAATATTTAAGTATAAGGGCTTTCTTAGAAATCGTTGGAGCTATTGAGAGCATTTCCGATCATCCCATTGCTAAAGCGATCGTTCAAAGGGCGAAAAGAGAAATATCCTTTTTTCCAAGTGTGTCACATGTCCTGTCAATGCCAGGCTATGGAATTAAGGCAACAGTAAACAATCAAAAGGTTGTCATTGCCAGCCCGACCTATTTTAAAAGAAACGATATCTCCATCCCTCCAAACGCTGGTACTCTAGTAACTAAGCTTGAACAGGAAGGAAAAACTGTCATGATTGCCTTTATCGATTCTCAGTTTTCTGGAATCATCGCAGTAGCAGATGAAATAAAGTCAACATCTGTTAAAGCCGTGTCTCGATTAAAGCAGATGGGGATAGAGGTAATCATGCTGACTGGCGATAATCGAAATACCGCAATGGCTGTAGGAAAAAAGGTAGGAATCCATAAACTACGGGCTGAAGTCATGCCCCAGCAAAAAGCTGAAATCATTCAGACATTACAACAAGAGGGAAATAAGGTCATTATGGTAGGAGATGGCATTAATGATGCACCTGCTTTAGCTGTTGCCGATGTTGGAATTGCACTTGGAACAGGTTCAGATGTGGCCATTGAATCAGGTGATATGACCATTATTAAAGATGACCTAAATCGAGTCGTTGACGCAATCCTAATCAGCAAAAAAACAATGACAAATATTAAACAAAATTTTCTATGGGCTTTTCTCTATAATATTATGATGATCCCACTTGCCATGCTTGGTTACATGGCTCCATGGCTTGCAGGGGCAGCCATGGCTTTTAGTTCCGTTTCAGTTGTGTTGAATTCACTTCGGTTAAAGAGGGTTAGATTAAAGTAAGTTTGGGTGAAATTTATTTTTAATAGGAAATTAAAGAAGCTACCTGCTTTTTACTTCCATTTCTCATGGAGAATTCAAAAAAATGAGGCGATCTATATGATTAGGCGCCTCATTTTTATCTATTATTTACTTACCGCCACGGTATACACATTGTGGCTTGATTAACTTGTAAAACATTATTCTACACCTACTTGAGCATCTTCAATCATTAGCTTCATAGACTTTAATCCGCCGCCAGATAAGTACCATGGGCCGGCATCTAAGTAGAAGATCTTCCCGTTCTTATATGCATTTGTTTTTTGTACTAGCTCATTTTCAACGGTATCCTTCGTGCTAGAATTGCTTTCAAGAGCTGCATCACGATCGATGACAAACATAATATCTGGGTTTGTTTCAGCAATATATTCAAAAGAAACACTTTGCGCATGTGTGGATTGCTCAATATTTTCATCTGCAGCTTTAAACCCAAACACATCGTGAATAATACCAAAACGAGAATTCGGTCCATAAGCACTAATTTTTCCTTCGTTCCCTAAGATGATTAATGCTTTACCGTCAGAACCAGCAGTTTTTTCCTTAATAGCGGCAACTGCCTGATTCACTTCATCCAGTTCTGCCTTCACTTGATCCTCTTTGTCAAAGATTTGTGCAATTAAATCCATATTATGTGTGAAAGATTCCATGTAGTTTGTATAATCAATTCCCATATAAATAGTCGGAGCGATTTCCTTGAACTCTTCATAAAGGTCTGCTTGGCGACCAGATATGAAAATTACATCAGGCTTCATTGCATGAATCGCCACAAAGTCAGGCTCCTTTAAGCTACCAACATTTGTGTATTCAGATCCAGCGTATTTTTCTAAATAAGGAGGGATAGCTACTTGAGGTACACCAGTAACCTTAACTCCAAGCTCATCCAATGTATCCAAAATACCGAAGTCAAAAACTACTACGTTCTCTGGAGTCTTTTCTAAAACAATTTCTTCCTCAACTAGTTCATGCTAATTTTTATTTCTGCAGATTCAGCAAATCTTTCGGTGTTATATGGCTCACACCAACGAATAGGGATAGGATTGATAGAACAATGACCGAGACGATAAGATATCTTTTTTTCTTAACTATCTCCATTAAAGTTTTCAGTCTTACGATTGTTGATGATATTGAAAATCATTATCAGTGACACTGGCAATTTTTATTAAGCAGTCAGGAAATGATTGTCAACGGTAAAATGAAAATAATTATCAATTGTAATTATAGGGCTAATCGATAAATTTCCTTGATATTGCAATACCTTCAACTTCAATCTTTAGGAATAATAGATAAAATTGAGAAATATGAATTGATATTAAAGGGAAAATGAAGCTTCAATCAGTGGGGTTATCCTGCCCATTAATCTGATAAATTATATCGGCGAAGGGGTTACTGCATTGGAATTCATTGTGAGGGATCAGGAAGGACTAACGCTGCAGTGTTTATATTATGGATCAAAGCGCGAAAACATGGTGAGTGGATTCATTCATTTGCAATATGGGGATATTATAACCATTTCTAATCATGGGAGATTTGTGTTTGGAACAGGCTGGTTTATTTTCATCATGATTAATGATTCAATGAGGGAATTCGCACTCATGCGGGAACTGGAAGATGCTATTAACACTAATAGACTACAGACAGGCATTGATGTCATGCTGGACCACTCTATTTCAATCTTCTATTTAGATAAATCCTTAGTTCATCGAAACAAGGAATTATTTCTGTCACTTTCAACCAAACTGAAAGAATCCTCATTTCTGTTGCATCGAATAACCAATAATTTCCCATCAGGTAAACAATTTTCGTAGTTCACTTTATAACAAAATTCGAATACATACAAAAAAACCGCTATTTCACAAAATGTGTGTAAATAGCGGTTTTATTAGGTTAAATCAATGTTAATTTACAATTAAGCAAATTTAAACTTGTACCGTCACCTCAGAAGGCTATGGCACAATGCAGATAAAAACTGGCTCCGCAGGTAGGATTCGAACCTACGACCGTTCGGTTAACAGCCGAATGCTCTACCACTGAGCTACTGCGGAATAGTTATATTTAATGCAAATAGTGGGCCTAAATGGACTCGAACCATCGACCTCACGCTTATCAGGCGTGCGCTCTAACCAGCTGAGCTATAGGCCCATTATAATATGGAGCGGGTGAAGGGAATCGAACCCTCATCAACAGCTTGGAAGGCTGTGGTTTTACCACTAAACTACACCCGCATTTTAATTTCATCTAATATTTACTTAAATTTACGCTTCTTCATGCCTCTTCCTCTTCAAGCCTATTCGAGGATGTAAATGCGTCGAGGCAACTCGTAGCATATTCATGGATGCTTTGCTCGTGGCTGTGGTTTTACCACTAAACTATACCCGCATTTAAATTTGGAAAACTTGGAGGCAGCACCCGGATTTGAACCGGGGATAAAGGTTTTGCAGACCTCTGCCTTACCACTTGGCTATGCCGCCATTTCTGTTGAATTTTGATATGTTGTCAAAACTTGCTCCAAAGCCCTGCGGTCTTTGTCGCAAAATTTTTAAAAAACCATTCAGCGAAGCAAAGCTTCGAGGTTGTTTTTTAAAAATTTGGCTGGGCTAGCTGGATTCGAACCAACGCATGTCGCAGTCAAAGTGCGATGCCTTACCGCTTGGCTATAGCCCATTGAAGTAACCTAAAGGAAGTAACATTTATTAATAAAGTATGTATGGGGCGGCTGATGGGAATCGAACCCACGAATGTCGGAACCACAATCCGATGCGTTAACCACTTCGCCACAACCGCCATAATTAATGGCAGGGGTAGTAGGAATCGAACCCACATCAAAGGTTTTGGAGACCTTCGTTTTACCATTAAACTATACCCCTATAAATGGTGGTGGGGGACG
>NZ_LMAS01000004.1:371797-373068 GCF_001509555.1 Bacillus sp. FJAT-29937
TATAAAAAAATAGGGATTAATATTATAAAATGGTGGCTCAGGACGGAATCGAACCGCCGACACAAGGATTTTCAGTCCTTTGCTCTACCGACTGAGCTACTGAGCCTAATTAATATTTTTTTGAAATAAATGGCGGTCCGGACGGGACTCGAACCCGCGACCTCCTGCGTGACAGGCAGGCATTCTAACCAACTGAACTACCGGACCAGATTGCGGGGACAGGATTTGAACCTGCGACCTTCGGGTTATGAGCCCGACGAGCTACCGGACTGCTCCACCCCGCGATAATAATATTTATATGATTTTTACTATGCTCATATATAGCATAAGGACTGTTCCGATCTTAGGATGCTTAATCAAGCAGCAGCTCGATCGGTACAACTCGCAGATGATTCAAGGAGTAACGCTCGTTGCTCCACCCCGCGATAATAATATTTATAATAATAATGGAGGAGGTAGAGGGATTCGAACCCCCGCGGGCCGTTAAGCCCCTGTCGGTTTTCAAGACCGATCCCTTCAGCCGAACTTGGGTATACCTCCAGGTAAAAAAGATGGTAGCGGCGGAGGGGATCGAACCCCCGACCTTACGGGTATGAACCGTACGCTCTAGCCAGCTGAGCTACACCGCCAAAATAAAGTATAATTTTTATGGTGGAGCCTAGCGGGATCGAACCGCTGACCTCCTGCGTGCAAGGCAGGCGCTCTCCCAGCTGAGCTAAGGCCCCATAAAGATATAAAGTAACAAAAATTCAATTGCTCATGCTGCCAAAAATACAACTTTGGAGCGGAAGACGGGATTCGAACCCGCGACCCCCACCTTGGCAAGGTGGTGTTCTACCACTGAACTACTTCCGCACATTAAATATGGTGAGGTAAGTACTCTATAAAAAATACCGGATAGAAGTTAACATCTAACCAATTTATTGCAGTCAGTTGTTCATGTCTACACCGGTAAATGATGGAGGATGACGGGATCGAACCGCCGACCCTCTGCTTGTAAGGCAGATGCTCTCCCAGCTGAGCTAATCCTCCTAAATGGTGACCCATACGGGATTCGAACCCGTGTTACCGCCGTGAAAGGGCGGTGTCTTAACCGCTTGACCAATGGGCCATTCTATTTAAGATGATCATGCAATCATCAAAAATAATAGCCCCTCTTGGGGCTAGCCTAGCGGCGTCCTACTCTCACAAGGGGACAGCCCCTAACTACCATCGGCGCTGAAAAGCTTAACTTCCGTGTTCGGGATGGGAACGGGTGTGACCTTTTCGCT
>NZ_LMAS01000005.1:0-9055 GCF_001509555.1 Bacillus sp. FJAT-29937
ATTTTATTGAAAAAAAATAAGCAAAGCCAGTGAAATTTTACTTGGTGTAAAATTCCACTGGCTTTTTATTTCAGAGGAGGGTTTTGTCCCACCCTCGTTTTTTTACCTGTAAACTTGCTGTTGAATAGCCATATAAGTGCATATGATTGGGTATTATTCTTCAGATTCCACTTCTACCCACGATTTTGACCACTCTTCTATTTCTCTCATAATTGGCTCCAAAGCTAGCCCTTTTTCAGTCAAGGAATATTCGATTCGCACTGGCGTTTCCGGGAAGACTTCACGTTTAATGATTCCTTGGCTTTCAAGATCCTTCAGTCGTTCTGAAAGGACTCTTCCGCTTATACCAATGGAGGATTCTAACGTACAGAAACGCTTTGTACCTGACAGCAGCTGGTAAATCACAAGGCCAGTCCAGCGCTGACTCAAAATATTCATCGCACTCTCGAATCGAGGACAAAGTAGAGATTTATTCATCGCCCATCACCCCTCTATTAATATAATCCCATTTTACGATAATCAATATAATTACCATACATCATAATTATACTTGACACAAGTACCTTTTGAAAATATAATTACTTACATAAAGTAACTAACTAATCAAATTGAATGATAAGATCATTATAACAAATAAATGGATGACAAATGAGAACTTTTTTGAAAAATGGGGGGTTAGCATGAATCTCGAAGCGGATGTTTGCATTGTTGGTGCTGGCCCTGGCGGCGCTTTATTAGGGTATTTGCTCGCGAAGAATAATATTTCAACGATTGTTGTCGAGCGTCATGATGGGATTGACAAAGAATTCCGCGGCGAACATTTAAATAAAGATGGAGAAGCCATTTTGAAAAAATACGGCTTATATGAAAAGGTCGAAAATGAAGGCTTGCTTTTAATGGAGCGAATCGAATATTGGCATCAAGGACAAGTGATTAAGACGGTAACACCTGCTGAAGGTGATCAACATGTAGGAATCCATGTCCCGCAGCGAAATTTATTAAGCGTTCTGATCGGAGAATCCGAACGATATCCAAATTACAATCTCATGATGGGCGCGAGGGTTACGGAATTAATTAAAGATGAAAATGGCCAGATTACAGGAGTAAAAGCTATAAAAGACGATCAGGAAGTGACCATTCATAGCTCCGTAGTAGTAGGTGCGGATGGGCGGTTTTCTACAGTAAGAAAATTAGCGGAAATGCCGTTTCAGACGATCAAACATGGCTATGACCTCCTTTGGGCCAAAATACCAAGCCCGGCAGGATGGGAGCCAACGATTAAACAGACATTAGTTGGGGAAAGGCAGCTAGCTTTATTTACCCAGGCAGGCGGATTTATACAAATTGGCTGGAATATTGAAGAGGGTTCATATCCTTTCTTGAGAAAGCAGTCCATTGAACCGTTTATCAGGCAAGTGACCGATGCTTTTCCAGAATTAACGGAAACGGTTCAGCAGCACATTCAATCATGGAATGATTTTATTTTATTAAAAGTTCAAAGCTGCCATTGTCCAACATGGGTAAAGGATGGCCTCGTCATTATGGGGGATTCCGCCCATACGATGAGTCCTACGGGAGCATTTGGCATTAATTGTGCCTTGGTTGATGCGAGTGTTTTATCGGAAGTGATCATTGAAGCACTCGCAAGCGAGGATATGAGTGCAGCTCAGTTAAAAAAATATGAAAATGACCGCCGGAATGAGATCATACAACTGCAAGAGCAGCAATTAATAAAAGAAGCATCCTATAAAGATCATTTTACCGTTCAAGCCTTAGCTTGATGACGGTTGAAGTTGAAATAAGGTATGGGGGGAAATCATAGTGGGAGAAACTCAGCTGAATTCGAACAGACTTTCTGTCTTAGAAGATAAAATTCAAATTATAAAATCAGGTGAAGGTGCGATTTACTTAGTAGGACCAATCCGCCTGCCGGTTAATTTAGACGGAGAAACGATTGTTTTTAAATGGTATAGCTGGCTAAAAAGCGATGAAATATTAGAAGATTATCAACAGGTTATTTCTAAATTATCAACTGCCAACTTAGCTGAACATCAACAATCAAGTGTTCTTGTTTACGGTGACTTTGAGTATGAAGATGAGGCTATGATAAGAATGCACTCCATCTGCCATACGGGGGATATTTTTGGAAGCAAGCGATGTGATTGTGGGTTTCAGCTGAAGCAGTCGATGAAAATGATCGCGGAGCATGGTGTGGGAGCCTTATTTTATTTAGCTAATCATGAAGGCCGTGGAATTGGATTATTTAGTAAAGCCATGGCTTATATCCTTCAAGAAAATGGACACGATACAGTGGAGGCTAATGAAGCTCTTGGCTTTGCTGATGACACAAGAAACTACGATGATGCAATTCAAGTTCTTAAAGCGCTAAGAACGAAGCCTGTAACACTTATAACGAATAATCCTAAAAAGCTTGAAGCATTAAGAGCTTCAGGGCTGCCTGTCTCAGGAAGAACGCCATTATGGGGAGATATCTCCGAATACAATGAACAATATTTGCGGACAAAAATAAAGAAATCCGGGCATATGGAAGTGGAAGGTGCTTTGCCGGTTAAGCCTCGGGTTATGTAACACTCAGGACTCGAGGTGCAAAGCAGCGCCTTAGTTCTGAGTGACTATCACGCGTTGAATCAATCGTTACAGATGATTCAGGTGGAAAGATAACATCCGAAAAATTGCCGCCAAAAGAAGGGACTGTCCGAATGATGAATCATGAATTTTATATGGAATTAGCCTTGAAAAATGCACAAGCGATGAAAGGCCAGACCGATCCCAATCCATTGGTTGGTGCGGTCATTGTCAACGAAAACCGTGTTGTAGGGATTGGCGCCCATTTAAAGGCAGGTGAGCCGCATGCGGAAATCCATGCCATTCGAATGGCTGGAGAGCAAGCAAAAGGCGGCACCATATATGTGACGCTTGAGCCTTGCTCTCATCATGGCCGGACAGGTCCTTGTGCAGAGGCCATTGTGAAGGCTGGAATTAAACATGTAGTGATTGCAACGCTCGACCCGAATCCAGTTGTATCTGGAAATGGGGTGAAAATCCTTGAGGATGCCGGCATTGAGGTTATCACTGGGGTTTGTGAAGCAGAATCTCGAAAGATGAATGAAGTTTTTAATAAGTTCATTGTCGAGAAAAAGCCGTTTATCACCTTGAAATCAGGAATCACCCTAGATGGAAAAATCGCAACCCATGCTTCGAGCAGCAAATGGATCACCTCGGAAGATGCGAGACATGATGTCCATCTGCTAAGGAGTGAAAATATGGGCATTCTTGTTGGGGTCAATACTGTTATTCATGACGATCCAGAGCTGACTTCAAGAATTCCGAATGGACGCCATCCAATCCGGATTATTTTGGATTCTTCCTTGAAAGTCCCTTTGGAATCCAAGGTAATCACAGACAAGAAAGCGGAAACTTGGATTTTTACTAGTGAAAACTACGACAAAGACAAGCTGAAAACACTAGAAGACTTAGGGATTCCTGTATTTGTTACGACTGGTTCGAAGACTGTTGACCTGAATCAGGTTGTAGAAATATTGGGGGAAAAGCTTGTTTCATCCGTCTTAATAGAAGGCGGCGGAACGGTTAATGCTTCCTTTTTAGAAAATAAATTAATTGATAAAGTTGTCCTTTACATCGCTCCTAAATTAGTAGGCGGAAAGAATGCACCTACCTTTTTGGAGGGGACAGGAATCGAGATGATGAGCGATGCTATCGAATTATCAGATGTAACCGTGACTCCAATTGGGAAAGATTTTAAGTTTGTGGGGTATCCTTCCTATTAACCCATTGGAGTCATCATGCCAAAAGGTGCCAGTTTCTATCCAATGTATGGGAAAGAGGCTGGCACCTTTTCATCTTTTAAATCAATTAGCAATAAATCTTAGTCTATTTCATCTATTTGAGTAAAATAGGCAGAAATTAATTGTTCTATTTGATGAAGTTCTTTATGTGCAAACAATACTTTTTCTTGTTTTAAATTTTGGAGCGTTAATTCAATTAGAAACTTACGGGGCTTTTTGGAATCTACGATTTCTTCTTGAATAAAATCCAGTAATTCGATGTATTTGGACTTCTCTTCATGATGAATTAATGCCTTTTTTAATTCTAAAATCGAATGGTATAAACTGTTTTTGAAGGCATGATTGTTTCCCTTACAGTTCGGCAGCCAGTTTTCCAATAGTTCCGGCTTAAGCAGCTGATCCCCAGCTTCAGCCACCTCATCTACAATCTTCACTATTCTACTAACACAATATCGGACAATTTTGCTGAGGCTCGCATTTGATCCGTGTGCCAAATTATTGTATTTAAGATTATTGTGCAGAATCCCCATAAACATTACGGCACAGTCCAATAAATACGGTTCCTTGTCTTCCCCAAATATTTCGATAAAACGGTGATACTTCCACTGGAGTATTCGCAGTTGACCTCGTTTAATATATTGTTTAAGCTCTTCATCATTCGAAAAAATGACTTCTTCAAAAAGGGAAATAAGTTTGTTTGCCCGGTTGGTCTCCAATTGCAATTCTAGTTGTTTAATGAATATCTCAATATTCGAAGGATCTTGACCAATAAGCAAATCATTTCGCTCTTTTTCCAGTTGTTTGTATATGGTCCTAAAGAGGGCGATTAATAATTCACTTTTTGACGAAAAGTAATTATAAAAAGTCCCTTTAGAGATACCGCTATACGTTAAAATATCTTGAATCGATGTGGCCTGGAACCCTTTTTCAATAAATAATTGATGGGCCATTTTAATGACATGCTTCTTTCTTTCGTTCATAATATCACCTTTGATATGAATTGGACTCACTGTACAAAATTCATAGTACATTAATTTTGTGGTTTACACAAACCCATTTAATCATGGAATTTTTTTATTGCAAAAATTGAACACATGGTATATGATATTGTTCTGTGTAACACGGGTACAAATTAATGTACTTAAGGTATAGGAGGAGAAATAATGGGTGAAGCCACTAAAAAGTCAAACGGTGCACCATATGGGATTCTTGCGATTCTCATGATTGGGGCTTTTATTACCTTTTTGAATAATACATTATTAAATATCGCACTTCCTTCTATTATGGAGGATCTTGATGTTGGCCCATCGACCGTACAGTGGCTGACAACTGGTTTTATGCTAGTAAATGGAGTGTTAATTCCAACAACGGCCTTTTTAATTCAGAAATATTCAGTTCGTCATTTATTTTTAGCAGCGATTGGCTTATTTACAATCGGAACTGTTCTAGCTGGCTTTGCACATGCCTTTCCATTATTATTAGCAGGAAGAATGTTTCAAGCCTCAGGTTCGGCCATTATGATGCCGTTATTAATGAATGTGATGTTGGTCTCGTTCCCAATTGAAAAAAGAGGAACGGCTATGGGGTTCTTTGGGTTAATTATGATGGCAGCACCAGCCATTGGTCCGACCTTATCAGGCTGGATTATTGAACATTATGACTGGAGAATGCTGTTTCATTTTATCACGCCAATATCTATCATTGTATTGCTGCTTGGGTTTTTCATGCTTAAGGATAAAAAGGATAAAGTGGATATCCGCCTTGATTTCCTTTCTGTTATATTATCCAGCGTAGGCTTTGGCGGGATTCTATATGGATTTAGCTCTGCGGGTACTAAAGGATGGGATAGTCCCTTTGTCTATATCACCTTGATTCTTGGCGTTATTGCATTAGTATGGTTTATTTTGCGTCAATCAAGGATGGAACGTCCGATGCTTAATTTCGGAGTATTTAAGTTTCCGATGTTTGCATTATCAGCAACGATATCGATGGTTTTAAATATGGCTTTATTTTCTGGAATGTTATTACTTCCAATTTATGTGCAAAATATTCGTGGCATTTCGCCGATGGATGCAGGCATACTCATGCTGCCAGGAGCCATTGTTATGGCAATCATGTCTCCAATTACAGGGAAATTATTTGATAAAATTGGAGGGCGGCTCCTAGCTATTATCGGTCTTGCGATTACTACGATAACAACTTATTATTTAAGTAAATTAACACTTGATACAACATATGGCCATTTAATGATGCTATATACTGTTCGGATGCTTGGAATGTCTTTGGTTATGATGCCTGTTTCGACAAATGGTTTAAATCAGCTTCCTGCACGCTTTTATCCGCACGGTACAGCGATGAATAATACACTCAATCAAATTTCCGGTGCGATCGGTACCGCATTGCTTGTTACACTTATGTCCAATCGTACGGAAACACATGCAGCTAACTTAGCTGCCGAAGCGATGAAAAATGCTGCAGGGCAAGCGCCTACAGAAGCAGCAATGGCTGCCTTGAAACAGCAAATTGAGATGAAGGCAATGCTTGAGGGAATTAATGATGCATTCTTTGTCGCAACCTTTATTGCTGCGGTATCCCTCATCCTTGCATTCTTTATTAAAAGAGCGAAACAAGCGGAAGATCCAATGGAAAGTAAATCAGAGGGTGCAAAAATAGCTAAATTAGCTGAAAATTAACGAAAAAAATGCACGGATCCTATCGGGGATCGTGCATTTTTTATTATTTTCCTATAGCAAATTCCTGCATTTCCTGTAAAGCCTGCTGAAGGTCTGACATCGTTTTTACCCCATTATCAATTTCGATTCCGAGTTCAATCATTGTGTCTGCAGTATCAGGACTGATTCCTGTTAAGATCGTAGAGCAGCCTAATAGTTTGATGCCTTTCACAATTTTAAATAAGTGGTTAACAACCGATGTATCGATATAAGGAACACCTGAAAGATCAATAATTAATTTCTCAGCTTTTAATTCTTTTACCTTAATGAGTGTTTTTTCACGGATTTTCTTTGCCCGATATGTATCAACATTTCCCACTACAGGAAGAATACAGATCCTCTCAGCAATAGGGATAATTGGAACAGACAATTCATCAACCGTTTCCCGGTGAATCTTTAATAATTCATCTTTATAGCTAACATAATAAGCTGTATGCGAATCAATGTATAGGTCAATAATATCATTGACATATCGCTCTAATGCAAAGAATTCTTCCGTGCTTAAAGAGTGATTCGATTCAGAGTAAAACGCCTTAATAGCATTCCAAATAATTCCTCTTGCGGATTGAAAAAGCTCCAAGGATAAATGGATTGGGAAATCAGTTCTTGCACTTTGACCTCCACTAACCTTCGCCTGCTCCATAATTTCCTCTGTTTTCAATTCAAGAATATTTTCTGTCACGACCTTAATAATTGGATTCCCTTCCGCCTCATACTCTTCAAGAATTTGATTTTCTTTCATAAAAGCAGTTAAATAGCCTTTGGTTTTTTGCAAATATTGAATCCATTCATTCGTATAAAAGTCTAAATTGTCTTTTAGAAATTGAGCTAATTCTACCTTTGAATGCACCGCGTTGATCATGGGAAGGCCCCCTATAAATGTATTGGATGGGTGATTTGTTTTAGCAAATGAAAGAAAGAAGGTCGTTCCTTGTCCTGGTTCGCTCTTGACACGGATGCTGCCATTATTACTTTGAATCGCATTAAATACTTGGGCAAGCCCCATTCCTTTGCCATCTTGCTTTAATGTAAAAAAAGGCGTGCCAAGCAGACGAAGCTTGTCCTTTGGTATACCAATGCCCGTATCAGAGATGCTTATGTGAACGCCAAGAGGATCTTCGTATTGTTCAACCACTAACGTGCCGCCATCATTCATCGCTTCGATGGCATTTTTAATTAAGTTGAAAAGCGCTTTCTTAATTTGGTCTTTTCTCCCGGTAACCATCGCTTGATCGTGGCTGAATTTCCTTATTAAATGGATATGATAGAGCTGGTTTTGAAATAAAAGCAATATCGCGTCAATCAATGCACATAAATTAAAGGTTGTATGCTGTTCCTGGAAAAACTCAGGCTTTGATACACTCATTAAATCATTTAACGTTTGAATCGCACGGTCTAATTCACTTTGCGCAATTTGAGAATATTCCTGATTATAATTTTGCTCCATTAGCTGTAGAAAGCCTTTCACAGCCGTCAATGGATTCCTCACTTCATGGGCAATTCCGGCTGCCATTTCTCCGATTGAGGATAAAAGGTGATTATTCCAATTGTTATGCTCATGCATGTTTTGAAGCTGATTGACATTAAAGATAAAGATATGGATCTTTTCTAGCTTTTCATCTTTAAATGTTCGATGAAACAGAAAAAAGTGGGGCTGTGTATCGACAACCAGAATAAATTCATTACATTTCCCCATAAAACATTCATGCAGCTTCGCTTTAAGTTCGTTATTTTTTATGCGGTGAAAAAGGTAATTGGAGCTGCTGTCCTCTGAAATTATTAGGCTTTTTCCTATGGAATTTACTTTTTGGATTGTTCCATCAGGAGTCATTTCTATCAATCCATATAAGGCTTCATTAGAGGCAGGCGATTTAATCAATATTTATTACCCCCATTATTGAGCCACTTTATAGCTCGGACTTTTGTTCCATGGTTTATTTTGCTGGTAATTTCAAATTCATCCATAAGACGCCTTACTCCAGTAACCCCTAAGCCTAATCCCGTTTTTGAGGAATAAGATTGAGTCAATATTTCCTCCAAGTTCTTAATCCCAGGGCCCTGATCGATGGCGACGATTTCTATACAGTGAGGAAGCGGCTTTATGTAAAGCTCGCCTTTACCAGCATAGAAGACGATGTTACGCGTTAATTCCATGATAGAAACAACTACTTTGGTTTGTTGGCTGCAACTTAAGCCAAGCTCCTTCGCAACCTTTTTTCCTATTGAACTTGCCACATACACATCGTCTTCTCGTTCGATAATAATTTTGTACAAATTCATCTCCAATCCTTTATGTAGAAATATTAGAATTTTGGGAGTATTTTAGTATATTTTAGCTAAATTTTATCACAATTCTTGTAAAAGTGTATAGAAATTTATTATTATATTAGAATAGTAAAATAAAAAAGAGGCTGGGACATAACTAGCTTCAAATAGTGAGAAAGGAGAATTTGAGTGAACTCAAATTCTCCTTTCTCTATTTTTTGATATTAATTC
>NZ_LMAS01000005.1:9506-347732 GCF_001509555.1 Bacillus sp. FJAT-29937
ATTTAAAAATAATCAAAGCCTGTGAAATTTTACTTGTCGTAAAATTTCACAGGCTTTTTCATTTCAGAGGAGGGTTTTGTCCCAGCCTCTTTTCAAAACGTTATTCAATTAGAAAAGGTTCAGTTTCCCAATCCGCTCTACAGCCTTTACAAGCACCTCTTCGTCAACTAATAACCCAACCCGGACATAGCCTTCTCCGTATTCGCCAAAGCCTTTTCCAGCGGCTACGGCGACATCTGCCTTTTCAAGCAAATAATCAGCAAACGATTCACTTGTAAACCCAGCAGGGACAGGGAGCCACGCAAAGAAGGAACCGCTCGGTGCTTCTGCTTTCCAGCCAATTTTTCTGCATTCCTTAATTAGTACATTCCGGCGGTTTTCATAGCGAGCAACAAGCTCGTCGACACAGCTCTGATCCTCTGTTAAGGCTGCAGCAGCTGCCATTTGTACCGCTGGAAAGAGGCTGCAGTATAAATGATCTTGAATCAGATTAAGTGCTTCAATAATTTTCGGATTGCCGACTGCGAAACCAACACGCCAGCCTGCCATATTATACGTTTTGGATAAAGTATACATTTCTACACCAATTTCTTTAGCACCTTCAACTTCTAGGAAGCTCGTTGGTTTTTTGCCGTCAAATCCAATCGCTCCATAGGCAAAATCGTGCAGAATCGTAATACCATGTTCTTTCGCAAATGCAGCGGTTTCTTCAAAAAAAGCTCGGTCAGCCGTTGCGCCTGTTGGATTATTAGGGTAGTTCAAATACATAAGCTTAGCCGCTTCTCTTTGCTCGTTCGGAATTGCGTTAAAATCAGGCAAAAATTTATTTTCTGCTTTTAATGGAAAAGTCTCATATTGAACATTAGCCAAGACAACTCCAGATAAATAATCTGGATAGCCCGGATCAGGAAGCAGCATCAAATCGCCCTCATTTAATAAGCACATAGGCAGCTCGACTAATCCCGTCTTCGTTCCAAACAGAATCGCTACTTCAGTCGATGGGTCAATTTCAACACCATATTGTTTCAAATAAAATTCAGCGGCAGCACTTTTTAATTCTTGAATTCCGCGGAATGGAGAGTATTTATGCGTTCTTGGATCCTCAGTAGCTGATTGCAGTGCCTTAACGATATGAGGAGGTGTTGGCTGATCGGGATTTCCTTGTCCTAAATTAATAATGTCCCGGCCCTCTGCCATAGCCTTGCTCACTTTTTCAACTAAGGTAGCAAAAAATTGGACAGGCAGTTTTTTTAAGCGATTTGAATATTCCATGTGATTCACCTTTTCTATCATAAAATGAAATAATTGAAAATTAGCTATAATACTATTGTAAATGTTCGCATTTTAATTTCAAATTTTATATTTTTTCAAGTGAAATGTCTATAGCCTTATAAGAATATTTTCGAACAAGATTCTTTATATATAACGGAAAAATAATATATGATCATGAGGGTCAGTTCCCGCATGCTTATGCAGGAAACTGGCCTATTTGTGAAATAAGTCTAAAAGGGAAATGTGAAATTGAAGTTAGAAATGCGAAAAAGGGCATACTAAAATCATCTTCTTAGCGATTTGCTTTAGTTTCGAAAAAAAGGAGAAAAACTTAAAAGTTTCAATTAGATTAGTGAAGATTATTTTCGACAAGATATGATATAATTATTTCATAAAAATAACTGCGAGGAGCAATCACTATGTTAAAAGATATATTTATGGGCCTATCCCAAAACCAATTTCTTAATAGTGCTGCTAAAAAGTATGGTTTAAAAATGGGAGCGCAAAGTGTTGTAGCGGGTACAAATATTGAAGAAACGATCAAAAGTATTAAAGAACTCAATGCCCACGGAATCTCGTGTACAGTAGATAACTTAGGTGAATTTGTATTTAAAGAGGAAGAAGCAACAGAAGCGAAGGAACAGATTCTAAAGGTAATCGAAGCGATTCATGAGAACCAAGTAGATGCTCATATTTCATTAAAGCCAACACAATTAGGCTTAGATATTGATTATCACTTTTGCTTAAGCAATTTAAGAGAAATTGTCGACTTAGCGAGTAAGTATGATATGCATATCAACTTTGATATGGAGGATTATGGGCATCTTCAGCCATCATTCGACTTATTGGATGAACTTTCTAAGGAATATAATAATATTGGAACGGTTATCCAAGCTTATTTCTTCCGTGCAGAAGAAGATATTCAAATGTATAAAAACTACCGCCTTCGTATTGTGAAAGGTGCTTATAAAGAGACTGAGCAAGTTGCATATCAAGATAAAAAGGATATCGATAGAAACTTTATTAAGCTAATCGAATATCATTTATTAAATGGAAAGTTTACCTCCATTGCTACACATGACCATAATATTATCAATCATGTGAAGGAATTCGTTAAAAAGAATGAAATTCCAAATGATAAATTTGAATTCCAAATGCTTTATGGCTTTAGAAAAGATATGCAATTACAGCTGGCAAAAGAGGGGTATAACTTCTGTACGTATGTGCCATTCGGCAAAGACTGGTATGGATACTTCATGCGTCGCCTTGCAGAAAGACCGCAAAACCTAAACTTAGTTGCGAAGCAAGTATTTACGAAGAAAACGAACACCGTAATTGGTGTGGCAGCTGGAGCATTCTTATTAGGAAGATTGACAAAGAAGAAAAACAAAAAATAATTCAAACACGTTTTGAATGGAAGGGTCTGTCTCTGATGGGGCAGGCCTGTTTTGTTTGATAATTGATGGTAAAATAAGAGTAACAATGAAAAGTGATGGAGAGATTCAAATGTTCAAAGCTCAAAAAGAATATTACTGGAAGATTGGATTATTCGTATCGGTTATTTCTTTCATTTTACTTATAGCTGGGGTTATCCAAGTTTTGGATTCAAAATTAAATGTTAAAAACCTGGCTGCTTATTTAGGGTTTTCGTTGGCGGTTGGACTGATTGCATTATTATTAGTGCGCTTTGGTTTCAAAATAGCTTTAATCTTCTTTCTAGCTGGTCTCATCATTGGATTTATTGAAATGTATCGCCTTTTCTTTAGTGACTCTTCAGGATGGGGAGATTTAGCAGGACTTATCTCTTTATTTATGTGGGTGTTTATGGGAATTGGGTTAGGAGTATTTGCTCAATTAGGTGCATACTCCTGGCGAAAAAGGAAATAACAGTAACATGGAAGCCTCCACAAACAGTGGGGGCTTATTTATTTTTCGTTCAATTGTTTTATACATGGTTATGAAAGGGAATCTTATAATTGGAGCAATTATTCCATAAATGTTATCGTTTGCCACATTAATATTATGAATGCATTGGAAAGATGTCGAGTTTTCAGAGGGGTCTGTATGCAAGATAAGGGTAAGGAGTGATGATCATGTATAAAAAGCAAGAAAGAATATTGGTGTGGGTAGTTTTTTCAGTTGCTGGGATCATGCTGCTATCACTATTAGGAAGAGTCTTTGGCAGTTAAGGAGGCGATTAGGAAATGGGAAAAGAGGAGGCTGTATTTTTTAGCCGGGTACTTACAGAGCTGACATTATCGTTTCATATTATTTACGCCACAATTGGTGTAGGAATTCCGCTCATGATTATGATTGCCCAGTGGATTGGAATTAAGAAAAATGATGAACATTATATTTTACTGGCAAGAAGGTGGGCTAGAGGATTTGTCATTACAGTTGCAGTTGGGGTTGTAACTGGAACTGCGATTGGCTTGCAGCTTTCTCTTTTATGGCCAAACTTTATGGAGTTAGCAGGAAATGTGATTGCTCTGCCTTTATTTATGGAAACATTTGCGTTTTTCTTTGAGGCCATCTTTTTAGGGATCTATTTGTATACTTGGGATCGATTCGAAAATCAGAAGAAGCATTTGCTGTTATTAATACCAGTTGCTGTCGGAGCGTCCTTTTCAGCTGTTTTTATCACGATTGTGAATGCGTTTATGAATGCTCCGCAAGGGTTTGACATCGTTGGTGGTCAGCTGATCAATATTAATCCGCTGATTGCGATGTTTAATCCTGCAATGCCAACAAAGGTTGCCCACGTTTTGGCAACTGCTTACATGACTTCAGCTTTTGTTCTAGCTGCGATAGCTGCATTCCGGTTGCTGAAAGGATCAAGCCATATCTATCACAAAAAGGCGCTTTATTTAACGATGAAGCTAAGCCTCATATTCTCCATTGCATCCGCAGTTATTGGTGATTTCTCCGGCAAATATTTAGCTGAGTACCAGCCGGAGAAATTAGCGGCAGCTGAATGGCATTTAGAAACAGAAGAAAACGCTCCGCTATATTTATTCGGAGTTCTAGAAGATGGAGAGGTAAGGTATGCCATTAAAATTCCCTTTGCACTAAGTATACTGGCACATAGTAGTTTATCTGCTGAAGTGATCGGATTAGATCAATTTCCAGAGGACGAAATTCCTCCCCTTTATATTCACTATTTATTTGACATTATGGTATCTATAGGAGTATGGCTGACGGTACTATCAGCTGTATATGTTATTGGAACATGGAAGGGCTGGCCTTTTGTACGAAGACAATGGTTCCGAGGCTTTATTGTGGCAGGAGGGACGCTTTCTATAATTGCGATAGAAGCAGGCTGGTGGTTTGCTGAGGTAGGCAGACAACCATGGATTTTGCGAGGAATTTTGAGAACAGAGGACGCCGCGACAACTAGTGGTCAAGTGGACCTTATGCTTCTGTTATTCGCTGGTTTATACCTGATTCTAGGGATTGGAAGCATTGTTGTGTTATCGAGAATGTTTAGAAGAAATCCAGTGGAAAAAGAGCTGGATGATCGGCATACAGAGATGGGTGGTGAGCATTCGTGACACTTGAGGTAATTGGAATTTCGGTTCTTTGGCTATTTCTGTTTGGGTATGTGCTCGTTGCTTCTATTGACTTTGGTGCTGGTGTATTTAACGCATATAGCTTATATACAGGACGCAAGCATATTTTAACAAATATCATTCAACGATATTTATCGCCAGTTTGGGAAGTCACAAATGTGTTTCTAGTCTTCTTCTTTGTTGGCATGGTTGGATTTTTTCCAAAAACCGCTTTTTACTACGGCACGATTCTGCTTGTTCCAGCGAGTATTTCCATTATTTTGATTGCGATTCGAGGATCCTATTATGCTTTTGAGACATATGGGTCAAGGGGCCATATGGGATATACCTTTATGTACGGCTTATCGGGCTTGTTTATTCCAGCATCCCTTTCCATTGTGCTTACTATTTCAGAAGGCGGCTTCGTTACACTGGTCAATGACCATCCTGTGCTCGATTACTGGGCGCTGTTTACTAGCCCCCTTACATGGAGCATTGTTGTGCTTAGTTTAGCAGCTGTTCTTTATATATCTGCTGTCTTTTTAACATGGTATGCGAATAAAGCGCAGGATCAGAATGCAACTGAATTATTAAGAAAGTATGCATTAATTTGGGCAGCTCCATTAATGATTACAGCAGCCGGAATTATTGTAGAACTGCGGATCCATAATGCTGAGCATTATGCACGAATGCTGGATGTTTGGTGGCTGCTTGGACTGTCATTTATCCTATTTCTCGGAACGGTGTGGCTCATTTGGAAGCGGAAGAAATATGGCCTTGCCTTCGGATTATTAGCAGGACAATTTACCTTGGCTTTTTTTGCATACGGAATATCTCATTATCCATATCTTCTGTATCCATACTTAACTATTTATGACAGTTTTACAAATGAAGCGATGGCGATTTCGCTAATCGTTGCATTTATTGCTGGGCTTTGTTTACTCGTTCCATCCTTATGGCTTCTATTAAGACTTTTTTTATTTGATAAAAATTATGTTAGAGGAAGAGTCAAGAAGGAGGATTCGTGAATATGGAGAACTTTTTTATTTTTTATGCACCATTTATTGTGGTGGCTTTGGCTATAGCGGCTGCTTTCTGGCTAGGTCCGAAAGACGGAGCTGTTCATAGAAGTGAGCGGAAATAAGCATAATATAGAAGGTCAAAGTCCCTATTTGAAATATTGCTGTGAGCACTCGAGTTATTCGAGGCTCTTTTTTTTGACTAAAAAACAAGAAAAAAATCCCAAAATGGGTATTGTAAAATGAACTATGTGTCATTTATAATAATGACACGTAGTTCATTTATTTATGGAAGTGTATAAACCGATAGGGTATGAGAAAGCGAAACTACACCTCTAAGACTGTAGACTTAGATAAATATCTGTCTATGGCTCGTTATGAAAGGGTGGAAATGTAGGTAAGATGGTAAAAGAATGAAATGTAAACTTTTACCTAATTGTGTTAAAATCTCCAGATCCATTTTAACCCTATAGGTAAAGGAGAGAGTGAGGAGAAAAGGCATGAAATTATTGAAATTTATTGTGCAAAGGAAATTGTTAATTGCTTTAATGTCGGTGTTGGTTTTAGCCATTGGAAGCTACTCGTTATTCGAATTAGATAAGGAATTAATGCCAGCCATCAAAATGGACGGTGCCTATGTTGAGATTAGTGCAGGTGAAATGGCTGCGATTGAAGTAGAAAGAACGATTACGACTCCATTAGAACAGAAATTAAAAGGAATTGACGGTGTCGAAGGAATTCAATCGACAACAATGATTGGCAGGAGCTCCCTGCAGATGACCTTTGAGCGGGGTCGAGGGGATGAGGTATTTAAGGAAGTAGAGTCACTTGTTAACGCTGCGAAGTCCGAAAATCCAGCAATCAAGGAAATGGAGGCAGGCCGGTACGGCGCAAGTCAGAGCTATGAATTCTTCATGGATATTTCGAATGGCAGCATGAACGATATGACTGCATTTGCAAAGACCGTATTGGAGCCAAGATTAGAGGAGCTTCCAGAGGTGCGTGACGTCATGCTTTCCGGAATTCTGGAGCATGAAGTGACAATTGAATTTAATCGTGCAGAAATGCTGAAGCATGGTTTAGATGCAGGCCAGGTAATCGGTGCCATCCAAATGTCCAATAATGAAGCCACTTTGGGCGAACTTAGTAATGAAAAGGATTCACCTTCTTTACGCTGGAGCACAAAATTAGAAAATATTGAGGATGTAAAAGGGATAAAAATTCCGACTCAATCGGGATTTATCGAGCTAAGCAAAGTCGCAACTATTTCTCTGCAGCCTAAGGAGAGTTCCTCACTTGTTTGGAAAAATGGAACGAAGGATCTTATTTTTATCCAGATTGGCAGGGCCGCAGATGTAACGCAAATTGAGATGGCAAAAGCAGTTCGGGCAGAAATTCAAAAAATTCACGAGGAAGGTTTAGTTACAGGATTTCAATTAAATGAAATGGTTGCACAGGCAGACTATGTGCAGGAATCGATTGATGGGGTAAAAGACAATATTCTAATTGGCGGGCTCATTTCTGCAGTCATTCTTCTCATTTTCCTTAGAAATCTGAGGGCTACGATCATTATCGGAATTTCCATCCCAACAAGTGTATTATTAACCTTTGCAGCGATGTGGATGTTTGATTATAGCTTTAATATTTTGACCTTAATTGGACTTGGATTGGGCATTGGGATGATGGTTGATTCATCCATCGTTATTCTAGAATCCATTTATCGAAAGAAAGAACTAGGTTTGAACAAGTTTGATGCGGTTATAGAGGGAACAAAGGAAGTTGCTTCGGCCGTAATTGCATCGGTTCTTACGACCATTGTCGTATTCCTACCAATTGGAATGATGGGCGGCGAAATGGGTCAATTTATGATCATGCTTTCAGTAGTTGTTGCCATTACACTAATCAGCTCCATGATTGTAGCCTTTACATTAATTCCTTCATTATCCGATAAGTTTATGAAGCTTAAAAAGACAAAGGGAGCAGCGAAAGAAGGCATGTTTATGCAGGGGTATAGCCAGGCTGTTTCCTGGACTATCAAGAAAAAGCGCCGCAGTCTAGGTGTCATTACTCTCTTTTTCCTAATGTTTGCAGGATCATTATTGCTAGTAACAAAGATCCCAATGACGATCATGCCTGATATGTTTAACCGATATTCGGAGCTGATGGTTGATTTAGAACCAGGTGTTACCAATCAAGATAAAGCCGACATCGTTCAAACGATGAATGAAAAACTGAGTGCCATCGAGGATGTAGAATCGAGTTATGTACTTGATAATGGCGGAATGCTGTACAGTATCATCAATATGACAAAAGGCGATGAGATTCAAAAGGAACAAAAGGAAGTAAATGAAGAGATCTTGAAAACATTGCGGGAGATGCAGGATTCGTATCCAATTGAAAGCATCCAAAGTTCGTTGTCAGGCAGCGGCGGATTACCTGTTCAAGTGAAAATAAAAGGTGAAGACATTGGGCAGCTGAAAGCAACAGCCGGCGACTTTAAGGAAGAGATGCAAAAGATTGATGGCATTGTTGGCGTAAGAACATCAATGGAGCGGATGTCCCAAGAGGAAGTCATTGTCCTTAAAACGAATGAAATTGAAAAGGCTGGGCTTTCCCAACTTCAAATTAAACAATTCATTGAGCAGTCGTTTTTACAAATGCCTATTGGAGAAATGTCGATTAACGAAGAGAAGATGCCTTTATTTGTAAAATGGGATCAAAAGACCGCAACGAAAAAGGATTTGCTGGAAATGAAGATTCCAACCGTAGAAGGAGAGAAAAAATTATCTGCTTTCATTGAATTGAAAAGCGTAGATACGCCAAATGAGATTTCCCACTCAGAAGGGGAACGGTTTGTCTCCATTTCTGCCGATATTGAAGGAAAAGACCTTGGGGCGATCAATAGAAATGTCCAGAAATTAATCGAGGATTTCAAAGCCCCAGCAGGTTTATCCGTGTCAGTTGCTGGAGACTTGGAGCAACAGCAGGAATTAATGATGGAAATGGTCTTTGTCATAGGAATTGCTCTTTTCTTAGTCTATCTAGTTATGGCGGTTCAGTTCAATCATTTAGGCCACCCGCTCATTGTCATGTCAGTGATTCCAATGACGATTGTAGGCGCCATTCTAGGTTTATTCATCACTCAAATGGAGCTAAATCTTATGTCAGGAATGGGTGTCATCATGTTAATTGGCATCGTCTTAAACAACGCGATTCTGTTAATTGACCGTACAAAACAGCTTCGCAATGAAGGTTTCTCTGTTGAAGAGGCGCTTCTTGAAGCAGGCAAAAACCGTATTCGTCCAATATTCATGACAACCTTAACAACTGCTGGCGCGATGCTTCCATTAGCGCTTGCCTCAGGCACATCGGGCAATTATCAGGCGCCAATGGCCACCGTGATTATCTTCGGCTTAATGTTCGCGACTTTTATTACATTACTTCTTATACCAGCCGTTTACCGTTTATTTTCGGTCAAAGCGCTGAGTATTGGAGCAGTTAGGAAACAGCGTCGCAAAGATATTATTGAGGTTCAGGCGGTGCCTGAAACAGTGAAGTAGGAAAAATAGCTTTAAGAAATAGCCCAGAGCATATGCTTTGGGTTATTTTTGTTGAAAAATAGGCAAAGACGCCCTTCAAATTATTCATGGTCATAAGACTTATTTCCAGTAATATGGTTTATTCTAAAATACCTAATAAATTGAAAAAAAGCTAGGTTGAAAGTTTCGTTTTTCGTTTTTGAAAAGGTTTGCATGAAATAAAAGCGAATTCCTTTTGTGAAATCACAACCTAGGAGGTTTTCGTTTTGAAAAAAAGCACTTCCATTTTGTTTTCTACCATTCTAGTCACGTCAGGTTTGTATCTTGCTCCTATGAATCCCGCCTATACAGCAGAGGCTGCACCAAATCATGTTGTTCATCCAAGTGAAAAGGCATTTGATCAAAAGGTAATTGCTAGAGTTAGTGCAGAGCGCATGTATGAAGATGTCTATTATTTATCTGAAACGATTGGCCCGCGCGTAACAGGTACAGAAGGGGAGCAGCGAGCCGCCAAGTTTATTAAGGATCGTTTGGTTTCATATGGATATGAAGTAACGACACAAGAATTCAGCATCCCTGATAAAATGACAGGGCATTTACAGACTAGTGATCAAAATGAAGTCATGGTTAGTATCCCAGCCGGTTCAGGAGATACTTCTGAAGCAGGGATCACTGCAAAGCTTTATGATGCTGGGTTAGGGAAATTAACTGATTTTACACAGGAGGCAGCGGGAAAGATTGCTCTAATCTCAAGAGGCGACATCACATTTAAAGAAAAAATCGATAATGCTATAGCTGCTGGAGCGATTGGCGTGCTGATTTATAATAATGTGGATTCCCCTGGACCATTGAATCCTTCCATCGGTGGAGATACGACCATTCCTGTTGGAGGAATTTCAAAAGCAAGCGGCGAAGCGCTGCTTCAAGATATCTTTGCACAAAACAAAACGGTGACATTAAAAGTAAAACGGATTGCCAATGCAAAGTCACAAAATATCATTGCGACTAGAACGCCTCAAAAAGGAAAAAACCACGACATTGTACACGTGTCTGCCCATTTTGATAGTGTTCCATTTGCACCGGGTGCCAGTGACAATGCATCTGGTACGGCTACTGCTTTAGAGCTTGCTAGAGTGTTAAAAAGTTATCCGATTGAAAAAGAATTGAGATTTGTTTTTGTGGGGGCTGAAGAAATTGGCCTTGTTGGTTCTGCCTATTATGTAAGTCAGCTAAGTCAGAATGAGTTAGATCGGAGCCTTGCGAATTTCAATATGGATATGGTCGGAACTTCCTGGGAAAATGCAACGGCCATCTTTATGAATACCGTTGATGGCAAGGCAAACATCGTATCTGAAACAGCGCTGGCGACAGCGAAAAGACTTGGAACACCATCTGAATTAGTTCTCTATCAGCGCGGAGCTTCCGATCACGTATCCTTCCACGATGCAGGAATTCCAGCTGTGAACTTCATTCGCCGTGAGCCGGGTACAGCTAATCTTGAGCCGTACTACCATACACCTGAGGACAAAATTGAATATGTTAGTGCGGAACGATTGAAAGAGGCGGGGGATTTAGTGGGCGCTTCTGTATATCAATTAGTAGGTAAATAGTATAATAAAGAAGCTGATTTCTGATTTGAAGTCAGCTTCTATTTTTTTGATTAGGCAGGAGATTTATCATGTTGGAACGTACTTTTGACGCATTATTAAATATTAGGACAGGCGGGGATCAAAAGGGCTTCAATCAATCCCTTCACTATCATCGATATGAGTCAACTCCATACAGTGCACTTGACCTATTATTTAACCAATATGAATTGAAAAGCACGGATAGGCTTGTTGATTTTGGCTGTGGTAAAGGAAGATTAAACTTTTTTACAAATTATTTATTCCAATCTACAGCGGTTGGGGTGGAGATGAATGAAGGATATTATGAAGAAGCGCTTGAAAATAGGCAGAGGTATGTAAAGAAATTTAGAAATAGAAAAGATGATATTCATTTTCATTGCTGTTTAGCTGAAGAATACGAAATTGATCCCGCTGACAATCGGTTTTATTTTTTCAATCCGTTTTCAATCCAAATCTTTATGAGGGTTATCAATAATATCCTGTTGTCTGTGGAAAAATATAAACGTGACATCGAGCTAATATTATATTATCCATCAGAGGATTATTTTTATTTTTTGGAAAATCAAACGGTCTTGGAATTGAAGCAGGAATTATTATTACCAGAATCTGTGCATAATCCAAATGAAAGATTTTTGATATATCGTTATTCAATAGACTAGGCTTGTTCATGGTGAGTGTTTTAGGTAGGGCAACAGGAAAACAAGCACTATAGAGCCTTCATAGTAAGCGTTTTAGATAGAGCAGCGCGAAAACGAGCGCTATAGAACCTTCATAGTAAGCGTTTTAGGAAGAGCAACAGGAAAACAAGCACTATAGAGCCTTCATAGTAAGCGTTTTAGATAGAGCAACGCGAAAACGAGCGCTATAGATCATTCATGGCGCGAGTTTTAGGAAGAGCAGCGCCAAAACAAGTACCATAGAACTTTTAAAGTAAGGGTTTAATATTTGATCTCACAAAAAACGGTCTTTAGTCAAAATGAATTAAATCCTAGTTAATTGATGAATCATATAAGAATATTAATTGGATTTAAGGTTAAATATTGATAAAATTCAATTAATCAAACTTTTATTAAAGCAATTTAATTTTACAAAGAAGGTGCTTGTTTTGGAAAAGAGATTTGAAACATTAGTTTTGCACGGTACAGAAAAACCAACGAAACCGATAAAAAGTAAGGTAACACCCATTTATCAAACGTCTGCGTTTGCATTTGAAGATTTAGATGATATGGAAAGGTTTTACCAAGGGGAAGGGAATTACTTATATTCTCGTGTTGGCAATCCAAATACCGATGAACTTGGTCAGGCGGTTGCAGCACTCGAAGGCGCCCCTGCAGGAGTGGCCACATCATCAGGCCTTTCAGCGATATTGGCAGCGGTTCTTGCTGTGCTCAAAAGCGGTGATCATATCATTGCTGCGGAAGATGTTTATGGGGGCAGCTTCCACCTATTGAAAGGAGAATTAAGTCAACTGGGGATTGAGACAACATTTGTGTCCTTCTCCAATCTTCAGAATGTGGAACAGGCTATTCAGCCAAACACAAAGCTATTATACACAGAATCGATCACCAATCCGCTTTTAAGAGTGGAGGATATTGAAGGTGTCGTTGATTTCGCTAAAAAACATCAATTAGCTGTGCTTGTTGATAACACATTTGCCACACCTTTACAATGCAGCCCATTTAAGCTTGGTGCAGATTTAGTCGTTCATAGTGCAACAAAATATATTGGCGGCCATAGTGATGTTACGGCTGGAGTCGTTGTCGGACGAGCCGATTTAGTAGAAAAGGCGAGAGCGAAAGTTGTAAATCTTGGCGCAAATGTAAGTCCATTTGAAGCTTGGCTTACATGCCGCGGGCTGAAAACATTGGCCCTTCGCATGAGAACCCAATCCACTAATGCAAGAAAACTAGCTGAGGCTCTACAGGGGAATACAAATATTTCTAAGGTGTATTATCCTTTCAATGAAGCAGAGACCGGTTTTGGTGCAATGGTTACGATTGAGCTTTCAAAAAGTATAGATGTCAATCAATTCTTTAAATCCCTTTCATGGGTAAAATTAGTTCCGACCCTTGCCGGAGTGGAGACAACCGTTTCTCATCCATTACTAACCTCTCACCGTGCCTTACCGCCTGAAGCTAGTGAAGCGCTAGGGATTACGAGAGAGGTCGTCCGGATTTCAGTTGGAATCGAACATCCGGAAGATATTATTGCAGCCTTTGAGCAAGCGATTAAACAATCAATAAAATAATTGTTCTCACGCTCGCCAATCGGCGGGCTTTTTTGTCCTAACTCATTAATCAGTACCTACGTCTCAAGTCCTAGAATTATTTACGGTCAAGGTCTATAGATGAAAGTGAAAAAATCCTGTATCTTTAAGAAGAGAAGGAAATATTTTATAGCTGAAACCAACATTTGTTTCATACGTATATATATTAAGGATTTTAAGTCAGGAGTCGATTAAATATGAATCCATTTTTAGCATTTCTATTACGAATGTTAATTGCTCTTCCAACATCGTCCAGTGTATGGCTGCTAAGCTATTTTGCCTTTAACCAAACCTTCTGGCTCTCAGGTGCCATTGGCTTTGGGGCGGGAGCTCTTGCTTATTTAATGACAGGCATGATACAGAAGCAAAGGTTCTTAAAACGCCATCATCTGACTAGGAAGGAATACCAGTTTATTAAGAAAAACATCGATGATGCGAAACGGAAAATTTCCCGTTTGCATAAGGCGCTTTTCTCGATTCGTCATATTCCTTCTTTGAAGCAAAGAGTGGAACTCATGCGAACAACGAGAAAAATATACAGGCTAACGAAAAAGGAGCCAAAACGTTTTTATAAAGCGGAGCAGTTTTATTTTTCCCATTTAGATTCTGCTGTTGAGCTTTCTGAGAAATATGTGTTTTTATCAGCTCAGCCCAAGAAAACCTATGAACTTGACCAGTCACTTCATGAAACACGCCGTACCCTTGAACAGTTAACGGCTATGGTTGAAGAGGATTTATATAAAGTCATCTCAGATGATATTGATCAGCTGAACTTCGAAATTGATGTCGCAAAGCATACGATAAAAACCATAAAGGATTCACGAATAATCGATGAAAGCAGGAGATTAAAATGAGTGAGCAAAATCCATCTCTTTTAAAAAACACGGGCAATACAAACTTAATGGATGATCTGCTAGCTAATCCATTTGGGGGAAATCTTGAGCTGACTAGCAAAAATGAACCGTTAAAAGAAAAACCGGTTAAGCTGATTGACGTGATTCCAGAAGAAAATAGACAAAAGGCCTACGAGCTTGCCAAGCAGATTGATCCGACCAATCATCAGGCGATGATCTCATACGGGACACCTGCACAGTCAAAGCTATTGTCCTTCTCCAACTCGATGCTCGAACAAGTACAAAAAAAGGACATTGGGGAAGTAGGAGAAATCATTAGTGAATTAATGATGAAGTTTAATGAAGTGAATCCAGACGACTTGAAGGGGGAGAAATCTTCCTTTCTTTCACGTATGTTTGGGAGAATTTCAAGCTCGATACAAGAGACTTTGTCCAGATACCAGAAAACAGGCGCACAAATTGACAGGATTAGTGTGAAGCTTGAACGCAGCAAAAACATACTACTTTCAGATGTAGTTATGCTAGAAAGGCTGTATGAGAATAACAAGGAATATTTCCATGCCTTAAATGTCTATATTGCAGCAGGTGAAATTAAGCTTGAGGAATTAAATGATATAACGATTCCAGCATTAAAGAAAAAAGCTGAAGAGTCGAACGACCAAATGAAGTTCCAAGAAGTAAATGATATGATTCAGTTCGCTGACAGGCTGGATAAACGCCTTTATGATTTGAAGTTAAGCCGAGAAATCACGATTCAGAGCGCTCCGCAAATCCGTCTCATTCAAAATACGAATCAGGCGCTAGTTGAAAAGATCCAATCGTCTATAATGACAGCCATCCCGTTGTGGAAAAATCAAGTAGCCATTGCACTAACGCTCATTAGGCAACGACATGCGGTAGAGGCACAAAAGCAAGTGTCTAAGACAACGAATGAGCTCTTGCTGAAAAACGCTGAAATGTTAAAAACGAACACCATTGAGACTGCCAGAGAAAATGAACGCGGCCTTGTTGATATTGAAACATTGAAGAAAACCCAGGAAAATTTAATTTCCACACTGGAAGAGACTTTAAGAATCCAAGAAGAAGGACGCAACAAGCGCCGTTTGGCAGAGCAAGAGCTGGCCACAATGGAAAGCGACCTACGACAAAAGCTGCTTGAAATCAAAGGGTAATCCATTAAAAAGGAAGAAGCTCTATTAATCAAACGCTTGATTAGTAGAGCTTCTTTTTGACCTTATTGATCCATACTTTTATCATTCTTTATCGGTAATTTGATTAGGACCTCTGTTCCTTCATTTATTTTACTATTGAATACGATTGAACCATTATGAGATTGCACAATCTTATAGCTCACAGTCAGACCTAATCCTGTTCCTTTTTCTTTAGAAGAATAGAACGGCTCTCCGATTTTTTCCAGCCGTTGTTCAGAAATGCCGCAGCCTTGATCCTTTACAGTAATTAGAATTTCTCCATTCTCTTCCAATGTTAAATAGACTTCCACTTTACCTTTACTTGCGGATGCCTCAATGGCATTCTTGATAATATTGATAAAAAGCTGCTTTAATTGATTCGGTTCGCAATCGATCATATATTCTTGAATATCCGAAATAAAATCGATTTGGACATTATATAAATTGGCATCCGATTGAAGTAATGATATGACCTCAAATAGTAGGAGATGGATATCGGCACGGGTAAACTGGACCTGCTGGGGCTTAGCCAACAGGAGCAGCTCCCCAGCTATATAATTAATTCGGTTTAATTCGTCTAGCATAATTTTATGATATAAATGATCTTTTTCGTTCTCCTTCTGAAGCAGTTGAACAAATCCAATGAGCGAGGTAAGCGGATTGCGAATTTCATGTGCCACACTTGCAGCTAATTCACCCACAACGGACAGCTTTTCTGTTCGTCTTAGTCTTTCCTCCGTTTGCCTAATATGGGTGACATCCTTTCCATAACCAACAATTCCATCAATTTTCCCGTTTACGATGATGGGAAGATTCGTGCATTGTAACGTTATGATTTCGCCGTTTATATGGGGCATCTTAAGCTCATACTTTTGAACACATTCTCCTTTAAGGATATTAGAAATCGCCTTTTGGATTGCCTTTTGTCCTTCGAATGGCAGCGAGTCTTTAATATTTTTGCCAATTATTCTTTGATCATCATAGCCAGTAACAGCTTTAAATTGCGGGTTTACATTTGTTATGACCCCGTTCAGATTGATCATATAAACAATATCAGGGTTATATTCAAATAGGGATTTGTACTTTTGCCTGCTTCTTTTTAGCAGGTTTTCAACGATCTTTCTTTCTGTTATATCTCTTCCAATAATGACTAGCCCCTTGCGGCTGCCATCTTCATGAAAGAGAGGGACCTTAATCGTGTCAAACGTTTTTTGCAGACCGTTCGGAAGAGGGATGACTTCCTCAATACGTGTAATCCCTTTATTCTTCCAAGCTTCTTCATCTGATACCTCACAGTAGATTAACGCGTCCTGGTAAAACTCTGTATATTCTGCTAGTTCCGAGTCCTTTTTTCCTTTGTAATCTACATTCTCCAGCTGAAATAATTTTAATCCAAATTCATTGGCTTCGATCCAGCGCCCTTCTCCGTCCTTGAAATTCACGAAGTCAACCATTGAATTGATTAGAGTTGATAATCGCCTTTCCTCTTCCTTGAGATTGTTTAATTTTTTCGTCTTTTCCATAAAATGATAAAATAGCCAGCCAGTTGTAAGGATATATAGCAGTTCCTTCATTCTTTCGATTGTTTCGATAAGTGGAGAAGGCTGAAATTGACTGAGAAGATAGTTAGTGCCAAAAATCCAAACAATGCTTATCATTATATAGAGGATAAAGAGCTTCTTTTTGTTCATTTGATTCGTATATCTCCTGTTCTATACGAGAATGAGGAAAATAATCATTTCCATTTCGTTATGTTCGTAATGGTATAGAGACTAGAAAATATAAATTTTCAGTCCATAAACATTTTATCCTAGTTTGGTAGGCAGTAAAAGACAAAAAAATTACTGGAGTGACATAATCGTGTATTTAACCATTGAAGAAACAGCTGAATATTTATCAGTCTCTGTCACATATGTGGAGAACTTAATTTTACAAGGAAAGGTACGTGTCTTACATGATAGCGAGGGAGCCGTATTGATCTACAAGGATCAGTTTAAGACACATTTTGAACAGCTGGAGAAATATAAACATTTAGTCAAGGAATTGGAAAATGAGCCCATTCCAGAGGATCGGGATATTAAAGACGAGGATTAGAATGTTCCGCCCTTCATTGCGGTCATAATAGAAAATGGGGTTAACTTGTACGAGTCACATTATTTTACAAAAATCCTGTTGTTCGTTAATCTTTATTATGAAATAACATGAAGGAGGAAACGAATTATGTATGATATTACGGTCATTGGAGCAGGTCCGGCAGGAGGAAGTGCGGCATTATTCGCGGCTAAAGCAGGAAAAAAGGTATTAGTCATTGATAATGATAAGAGTGTAACGAAGCGTGCTTGGTTAGAGAACCATTATGGTGTGCTTGAAATTTCCGGCCCAGATTTAGTCGAAGTTGGGAAGAAGCAGGCAGCTAAATTCGGTGCCGAAATCGTAAACGGATCCGTTGAAAATATTGAAAAATCAGAAGCTGGATTCGCCATTCAAACAGATAATCAAACATATGAATCGAAGCATGTGATTATCGCAACAGGTTTTCTAACAGATCTTGCTGAAAAAGCGGGATTAAAAACAAAAGATGGCACAGAGCCTAGAGTAAAAACGATTTTCGATGTCGATGCAGCCGGAAAAACGAATATTGAAGGAATATGGGCAGCTGGCACTGCGGCAGGGGTAAGCGTGCACACGATTATCACAGCCGGAGACGGCGCAAAAGTTGCCATTAATGTGATTAGCGAATTAAATGGTGAACGCTATGTTGACCATGATGTTTTAAAGTAAGTTGGACGAGCCAGCCTTTATGGGTTGGCTTTTTTCGTGCTTATTTTTACGACTAAGCTGCTAGTAATGCTTGATTACCCGTGTCTTTTATCCTTAATAAAACTATATTGGAATAAAATGGACAGTTTGTCCCACCACATAGTAGTAATAAATTCCCTTTCCTAATATTTAGAATAGTTTAAGATTTATATTAATCTATGTCTTAGGAGGGATTCTATGAAAAAACCATTTTTATCAGTAGCTTTAGCAACTACATTAGCCTTTGGTGCGGTTGGCGCCCCGGCTGTATTTGCGAAGCCGAATGAAGTAGGACAAGCTCAGCCAGTTAACGTATTTGATCACAAAGTCATCGATAAGATTAATGCTGAAAATATTTATAAAAATATTGCACACTTGTCAAAAACACCACGTGTGGCTGGTACTGAAGCTGAGGATCAAGCAGTGAAGTATATTAAAGCGCAATTCGAGTCATATGGATATGAGGTTGAATTACAGCCGTTTACTTTTTATGGATATACACCTCCAAGTTCGATTGAACTGAACGTAAATGGCTATGATGGAGTGCTGAACCCAAGTTCCTTTACATACACAGTAAGCGGCAATGTTTCCGGTGATCTTGTATATGCAGACTTAGGTAAGAAAGAGGAGCTTGCTAATAAAGATCTAACTGGAAAAATTGCTCTCATCAAACGCGGTGATATTCCTTTCGCTGAAAAAGTGTTAAATGCGGCTGAAAAGGGCGCTGCAGGGGTAATTATTTTTAACAATACGAGCGGTCCAGTAAACGGAACGCTTGGCGAAGCAAATGATAAATATGTTCCGGCAGTAGCTTTAACGCAAGCAGAGGGAGAGGCACTTCTTACTCAGCTAAATGCAGGAGCAGACTTGAAGACAAGCTTGAAAGTTGAGGGTGCCAGAGCGGGAGAAAGTCTTTCCCATAACGTAATCGCTACGAAAAAACCGACAAATAAACAAAAAGATACCGGTAAAGTTATTGTCGTTGGGGCTCACCACGATTCTGTTGCAGGTGCACCTGGAGCAAATGATGATGCCTCCGGAACGGCAACAACACTTGAGCTTGCACGTGTATTTAAAAACGTGCCGACAGACACAGAAATTAAATTTATTACATTTGGCGCGGAAGAGCTTGGATTAATTGGCTCAACCCACTTTGTTAACAATCTATCAGATGACGAAAAAGAACGCACGATTGCTAACTTTAACCTTGATATGGTTGGAAGCAGGGATGCGGGAGATCTAGTCTTGCTTACTCTTGATGGGAAGCCAAACCTAGTGACTGAGCTTGCTCAAGCTTCAAGCAAAAGACTTAACGGAGAGCCAACTCCATATGGTCAAGGCGGACGCAGCGACCATGTTCCGTTTGCAGAAGCAGGAATCCCAGCAGCCTTATTTATTCACGACCCTGTTGAGCCTTGGTACCATACACCTGAAGATTCCATTGATAAAATCAGCAAAGAAAAGCTTCAGGATGTAGCTGAGATTGTGGGAGCGGCAGTTTATGACCTAGCTCGCTTCGACAACATGGGACCAAAGTCGAAAAAAGGTCCAAAAGTAAAAGCTGGTAAAGAACAGCGCCATGAGCAGAGTATAAAATAGTATGAAATAATGAAGTCAGTTCTCGATCAGGAGGACTGGCTTTTTTTCGCTAGATTCAAATAAAATGATTTTATAAAGATTTCCATGTTAAAATAGGTCTAATATGTGAAGGTGAAGGAAGAAGGAAATCATTTTGAAAAATATTCAAACCTATCTTTTGCTCATTGGGATTATGATGGCTTGGGGATTTAATGTGCCAGTTGTCAAGATACTTGTAGGTTACTTTCCGCCAGTAACCATTACTTCTTTACGAATTTTTACGGCGGGAATTTCAGTCTTTCTCATTATGGCTTTCATACGGAAAATTCGAAAGCCTAGTAAGGAAGAATGGAAGTTTATTATTTTTGGCAGTTTGTTCAACGTGGTTGGCCATCATTTCTTCTTATCGGTAGGTCTTACGAATACAACAGCTACAAATGGGGCGCTCATTTTAGGAACGGGGCCATTATTAACAGCCATTCTTTCGTCAGTTATCCTGCGTAACCGGGCAACATGGATTCAAATTCTAGGATTCCTATTTGGAAGCGCAGGGGTTTCCTTTATCGTCTTATCCGGTGAAGGAGGGCTATCAGGTTTATCGATAGGCGACTTACATATATTCTTTTCGATTCTTTCACAAGCCCTTAGCTTTATTCTTATTAGCAAGGCAGCGAAATCAATGGATCCGCGACTGTTGACCGGATATATGCTGGTCATGGGAAGTGTTCTTTTATTTTTCATTAGTTTGTGGCAGGAGCCAAAAGGGGTGGAAGGGTTATTCGGAGCTCCAGGCCTTCTATGGATTGCCTTCTTTTCATCGGCCTTGCTTTCAACAGCCTTGGGGCATATGTTTTATAATGCAGCTATTAAAAAAATCGGACCCGCGGAAGCATCCATTTTTATTAATTTTAGCACGTTCTTCTCGTTAGTAGGTTCGGCTGTTCTTCTGGGCGAAATCATCACCTCCATCCATTTATTAGGTTTGCTATTCATTGTTTCCGGTGTTGTTCTTGGATCCGGCGCATTGGAGGAATTGCTGCGGCAAAGGAAAAAAAGGGAAATGGGGCAGACTCCAAAAGCAAAAAAGGGATTCCTCTAAGAAGGAGGAAATCCCTTTTGCTGTTTCAATAACCTTTATGATAATCCACTAAATTAATTGGCAGCTTCTCGTCTTTTACATAGCTTTTTAAATTTGGGATGAATATATCCTTAATGACCCGCTTATCATAATGCTCGGTCGACCCTGCTGTATGTGGTGTGATGATTACATTTTCCATTTCCCATAATGGACTGTCCTCACTAAGAGGTTCTTTCTCAAATACATCCAAGCCTGCACCAGCGATTTTTCCTTCCGTTAGAGCCTGGATAAGCTCTGATTCCACGACAATATCACCTCGGCCAATATTTAAGAAGAAGGACGAAGCCTTCATGAGGTCAAATTGGTCTTTTCCAAATAAATGCTTTGTTTCCTCTGTTAGTGGAAGCGTCACAACTACATAGTCACATGAGGGTAATACCTCATTTATCTGATTAAGCGAATACATCGTATCCACATATTCTTCAGGCTGACCTGAGCGGCGAAACCCTAAAACATTCATGCCAAATGCCTTGGCAATTTTCGCTGTTTCCTTGCCGATAGCCCCTACCCCAAATAGACCCAATGTTTTGCCATGCAGTTCAAGCTTTAGCCCTGAATGATGCCAAGTCTTTGTTTGCTGATTTTTCACATATGTATGTATTTTTCTAGTAAGCCCGAGCATGAGTGCAAAGATGGTCTCGGAAATAGGAAAGGAATGAACCCCGTTGGCCGATGTTAACTGGATTTGGTGATTATTGAATTCTTTCAATGGCATGCTGTTTATACCTGCTGACCATGATTGAACCCAGCGCAGCTTAGAATCATGGGCTAGCACATGTTCAGTTAAATCCTTCTTCCAGCCTGCAATGATTTCCGTTTCATGTAAATGATCTTGCCAAACGGCCTTATCCTTTCCAACAATAAGCTCCCAATCGGGTATAATTTCTTTGATAGCTTCGATTAAATCCTCACTAATATTTTGGGTAACAATTAGCTTTCGTTTCTCCACAAAGACTCCCCCTCATTCATGATATGTATATCATAGCAAAAAAAGGAAGGGGCAATAAGGAAAAATAGTTCCGTGATTAGCTGAGGAAACCCTTTGCGGACATGAAATCCGTTATTTTCATTTAATGACCCGAATTGATAAGCTAAGCGGACACAGCGTACGTTATTTACTGAAAAACGACAGAAATAGCTGCTTTTTTCCGAAATAGAGGAACCTCTGTCCGAAAAAATAAAAAACCCTCTATTTTCCTGCAAATAAGGGAACTGGTGTCCGCCAAGCTTCATACAAGCTTCAGATAGGTAAAACCTAATCAATGCACCCCATCCACAAAACGCCCATAATCCGGGATGGCGATCTTATCAAATTCACGTACTAGCTTTGGTAAATTTTCTGTTAATACATCCCCTGAAATCGGTACTCCATGGCCTGTAACTGCATAGGCAGGCTGAAGGGCGAAAAGTTTTTCAACAGACTCCCGTGATGACTCCCAGTCAGGAGTTAAGTATCTCGGCGGCCCGCTTATTTCAAATTCCTGTGTTAGAACCTTATATAGAGATTCTTGCTTAACCGTAACGAAGGCATCGCCAGCAATAAGGGCACGGTCACTTTCTCTAAATAAGGAAACATGACCAGGTGAATGTCCGGGTGTATGAACCCATTTCCAGCCCTGCATTTCAGGAACACTCCCATCCTCGGGAAGGGGGTGAACATATCCAGTTATATCGATTGCCTCATTTGGGAAAAAAGGAGAGATTTTCGAAATCATTCCGCCTTCAACAGTTGAATCGGGTTCTACATAATTTTTCTTCCCGGTTAAGTAAGGAAGCTCTAATGTATGGGCATAGACAGGGACTTGCCAGTGATTAATTAAATCAATAATGGCTCCAACATGATCGAAGTGCCCATGTGTTAAAATAATGGATTTAGGTTTTGCCTCCTCACCATAGAGTTCTTCAGCAGCATCGATAATTTTTCTGGCCGATTGGGGCATACCTGCATCAACCAAAACCCAATCTCCGGGGGTGTCAGAAAGAGTGACAAAAGCAATATTAACGATTTGAACGGTAAAGCATTGAACACCTGAAGCAACATGTTGAAACATGCCGCTTGCCACAGAGGTCATCGGCATCATGCGTTCAGTTGAAGAACTGCCTTCCAAATGAATTTCTTCCAAGGGAACTCCTCCTCTTTTACAATTTGTTATGAGTTTCCCCTTGTTTGAAGATGGGTATGCGAAAAGAATGTATTAAAAAACAAAGAGCCCTTCAAGGAGTGGGCTCTTCCAAACACAATTATGATAAAAATTCTTGGGGATTTAACCCTAATTCCATACAGATTTCTGAAACAATCTGCTTTTCGCTAGGATCGAAATGACCGTCTGCATAGCCAAGTGCGATACAATAACGAGCAACAAGGCGAGCAATTTCAGGCTTCGATCTGACACGTCCTAAAGCTCTGAATGCCTCCGCACGACCGATAATGGAATCACGTTCAATTTTTTGGACAAAGTAATTAAATTGCTGCATCACTTTATTTGTATCAAAAACGCGTAATTCTTCGCTTTGATTGACAAATTCCATCATTTTTTGCCGCTCGGCTTGGTCTAGTCTGCCATCTGCTAATGATACGAGTGCACAAGCGGCAACAACAGCATCTAGGACATCCTGGCTTTTATAGCGGGCGAATAATTCCTGAGCCTTTCTTTTTTGCTGATTGGCCCATTGTGAATAATCGGTTTGATTAGGAGACCAGACGTTTCGGCAGCTGTTGCATGTAAATTTAAGCTGGTTTTTGCCAATGAATCCTCCCAATAAACCGATCGGACCAAGGATTAACCCGCCAATTGCCGCTTTTCCGAGGCCAAAGCCTTTTTCACCTGTCCGTACATTCGAGGAACCGCAGCGGGTACAATTGATATTGTCTCCGCCATAAGATTGCTGAGAGGAATATCCTTGACCGTATGTAGGCTGATTGTAGCTTGCCTGCTGTCCATAGGCTTGCTGATTGAAAGGCTGACTCTGCTGCATCGTTTGATTATACGCTGGTTGATTATAAGAAGGACTGTAAGTATTTGTTTGACCGAAAGCTGGCTGATTATAGCCTGACTGTTGCTGGCCAGAAAATGGCTGCGCTTGCTGGGAGCTGCCGTAGGGTTGGTTGATAGGCTGAGATTGATAAGCGGGTTGTGCAGGAGCAGGCTCATCATCTACATGAACGCCAAAATTTCTGCATAGTGCCGCTAATCCGCCTTGAAAGCCGCTCGCAATGGCATTAAATTTCCACTCACCGTTATGGCGATACAATTCTGCTGCCACAATGGCCGTTTCCACTGTAAAATCACGTCCCAGGTCGAAACGAAGTAATTCCTCATTTGTCCTCGCGTTAAAAATCCGCACATAGGCATTAGAAACTTGTCCGAAGTTTTGCTGTTTGATTTGTGCATCATGGATGGTGATAGTGAAAGCAATCCGGTGAATAGAAGGAGGAACTTTATTTAATTCGATTGAAATTTGCTCATCATCACTGGCGCCAGCTCCGGTACGATTATCGCCGCTGTATATAACCGAATCATTTCCGCCTCTAGGATTATTATAGAATACAAAATCCAAATCACTTTGTACCTTGCCAGTAGGACCAACCAAGAAAGCTGAGGCATCTAAATCATATTGTGAATGGCTATGGCTAACATCCCAGCCCAAACCTGCCACAACAACCTCAAGACCCGGATGAGCCTTTGTTAAATCGACTTTCTGTCCTTTTCGTAACGTAACACCCACTTTAAAAACCACTCCAATCCCTATAGATTCATATAATAAAGTAACTTTTCTCTGAATTTTAATTTCAACTATAATTATAATGCAAAATGGAATCAAAAGGAAAATGAAAGCCTAAAAAAAATGGCCAGCCTCTTTATAGAGACTGACCACTCCCTTTTTACCAAAGGGGAGGTTTTACTACCATAAGCCAGAGCATGACCATTAATAGGATTAAATAAAGCCAAGTTGATTTTAAAAGCTTTTGGACAAGCAGCTGTTGATCTTGTTCAGGCTCATGAAATTTTCGAAAAATAGGGGTGAATGCCCTGGCAAGAAAAAACACAGAACCAAACATGACAGCCAACGTGGCAATAATCCACGGTGTTTTCCACGTCCAATGCCCCATAGCAATAAGCAGTGCACCGCTCCCGACAAGTAGATGTCCGGCGTGCTTCACAAGCCGGACAGAGAGACGGAAAATATCCAAGTAGGCAAGCTGGACTTCATGTTCTGCCGCCCGCAATTTTTTCGCAATCGGAATTAATACGAAAAAGGGACCGATGGATAGAACAGCACTGCCCACATGGATGTATAGGATGAAGCGATAAAGTGTATCCATGAAAAATGATTATTCCGAGACTGGACGGAACTCATGCACCCATACTCTCATTTGCGGCAGCCATGGCATGCCAGGGTGATAGGATAGAATGGATTGCTTATAATCTTCAACCGTTTCATAGCCTTCTTGCTTGGCGTGCTCATCAGTTAATTCACCTAAAGATTGTGAATATACTTTTTCAATGACAAATTGATGACCTTGAAGATCCATAATCTCACCAACGTCTGCATAGCGTCCGTTGCGGCGTGTGGCCGTTTTCTTACCTGCTAACACCAATTCAATGTCTGCTGGCAAAGTGATCAGTCGCTCAATTGTACACGTTTTTGGCGGCAGTGCTTGATTTTCATTTTCGTTTGTCATAATAATTTCCTCCCTTTGATGTGTTAAGGCTGCAAATGGCAAAGTTCATTATAGCTTAAAAGAGCTTTTTAGCGAAACGATGCGGTTAAATACGTGTTTCTCAGCCGTTGAATGCTTTGGATCCACGTTAAAATAGCCATGACGGAAAAATTGGAATTTGTCCTGACCTTTAACATCTTTCATATTCGGTTCAATAAAGCCTTGAACGATTTCAAGTGAATTTGGATTTACAAAATCCAAAAACGTCTTTTCAGAATCGTCCATTGCTTCAGCTTCTAATTCAGAATCAAGAATGAGCGGCTCATAAAGACGAAATTCAGCTGGAATCGCATGCTTCGCATCAACCCAGTGAAGTGTACCTTTTACTTTACGTCCTGTAAAGCCTGTCCCGCTTTTTGTTTCAGGATCGTATGTACAGTGAATTTCAATCACCTTGCCGTTTTCATCTTTAATTACATCATTACATTTAATGAAATATGCGTGCTTAAGACGAACTTCATTACCTGGGAAGAGGCGGAAATATTTGCTTGGCGGGTCTTCCATGAAGTCATCCTGTTCAATATAAATTTCGCGGGAGAATGGAATTTGCCGTATGCCCATTTCTTCATTTTCTGGGTTGATTTCCGCATCAAGCATTTCGACTTGATCTTCCGGATAGTTTGTAATTACGACTTTAAGCGGGTTCAGTACACCCATTGTTCGCGGTGCAGTCAGCTTTAAGTCTTCTCTGACAAAATACTCAAGCATAGCCTCATCTACAGCTCCGGATCCTTTAGAAATACCAGTTGCTTTAACAAACTCGCGGATGGCGCCTGGAGTAAAGCCTTTTCTTCTTAATCCAGAAATTGTTGGCATGCGCGGGTCGTCCCAGCCATCGACAAAGCCTTCGTCAACAAGCTGCTTCAGCTTTCTCTTACTCATGACTGTATTCGTAATGTTCAGCCGGCCGAATTCAATTTGCTGCGGCTTGCTTTCCATTTCGCATTCTTCAATCACCCAATTATATAGCGGACGCTGATCCTCAAATTCAGTCGTACAAATGGAATGAGTGACATCTTCAATTGCATCTTCTAATGGATGGGCAAAAGAGTACATCGGGTAAATACACCATTTATCGCCTGTATTATGGTGGGAAGCATGTGAGATACGATAGATGACAGGATCGCGCATATTAATATTCGGTGAGGCCATATCAATTTTTGCGCGTAACACTTTGCTGCCATTTTCGAATTCGCCGTTACGCATCCGTTCGAATAAATCTAAATTTTCCTCTACTGAGCGATTGCGGTAAGGACTTTCTTTACCAGGCTCAGTCAGTGTCCCGCGGTATTCACGGATTTCTTCTTGGGATAGATCGTCAACATAGGCCTTTCCTCTTTTAATAAGAAGAACGGCACGATCATACATTTCCTCAAAATAGTCGGAAGCAAAGCGGAGATCATCCCACTCATAGCCGAGCCATGCTACATCGTTCTTAATCGAATCAACATATTCCTGATCTTCCTTTAATGGGTTCGTATCATCAAATCGTAAATGTGTCTTTCCGTTAAAATCATCGGCAAGACCAAAGTTAATGACGATGGATTTCGCATGACCGATATGAAGATACCCGTTCGGTTCGGGAGGAAAACGAGTAATGATTTCTTTGTGCTTTCCTGATTCCAAATCCTCGATAATGATATTTTTAATAAAGTTTGACGAATTTTGTTCCAAACCGGTATCAGCCTTTCTATATGTAGGTAGTTAATTCTTATTTTACTGTTATTAACCAAGTAAATCAATCGAAGGGAATAACCAAATCATCTATGATGAATTAGACCTGCCAAATTGTAATCATATTGAATTTTGCTTAGAATGAAAAGAAAAGCGCCATGAAATTGTTTGTAAAATAGGAAATTAGGGTAATAAAGTAGGAAACAGGCATTAGGACTTTTGCCTATTATTAAATTTGTTACAGAAGACTACAATTATGTAATCAAAATTGAAAATTTGCCATAAAAATATTTTGTTAGAATAAAAGAATAGGAAAAAAAGCAAATAAAGCTGCTTAGGCTTGTTTTGATATTTTGTGAAAATACTCTGCGGGGGTAGCATGATGACTATAGATGAACAATTAATAGGAAAAAGTTATTACAAGACATTAGTGGAAGGGAAAGAGAATGTACATCCCATCAAGGCTTTAGGAGAATTGTATATGGAGGAGCAAAGGAATGCCATATCGGAGCTTTCCTTTATTCGCTTTGCTCAAGGAGAGATTTACTTCCAGAATTGTGATTACGAGGCAGCGATTTTTAAATGGGAAAATATTAATAATGAGCTTGAGCCGTGGGCAAAGAAGAATATGGCGGATGCTTATTTTAAACTGGAAATTCTCGCTACAGCAGAGGATTTGTACCGGTCCATTCAAACAGACTCTGACGTCTTGAAAATAGAAGTGCTATTACAGTTGTTTTCCACCTATGTGGCACGCGGAAAGCTTGATTTTGCCGTTGAGGTGATCAATGAGGCTGTTACTTTTAACCCAGACTACCGGGATGTAACGAGCATCGCTAAAGCGTTTTTTGAAAAGCATCAGGATTGGAAAAATGCGATTGAGCTTGCTGTTAATGAGTCCATCAGGACAGGAGATCTTGTTTGGTTCGACATTCTGCAGTCCTATGTCGAAGAGGGCAAGATCAAGAAGACAGAACCAAATTATTTCAATGAAGCATTAGTCATATTATTTAAGGCGGATTTGGCAAAGTTTGAAAGACTGGCTGTTACCTTATGGAATCATTATCGAAATGGAGATTTATATTTTACTTGGATTAAAGAATTAAATCACATCCTTCTCCATATGGAAGGGGGAAGCTCCCATTCATGGAAAGAGCTTTCGGCCGTTTATCATGATACATATTTCGAATTAATCAACGGGAAGCATTTAATAAGAGAAATCTCACATTTAATTCCGAATCATTTAAGCAACTGGGTGAAACTGGCTGATTCCACTTATTCATCCATTGCTGCGGCTTCTGCCCTAGCATGGAGTGAAATCTTCCCTTCGAGCATCGAGCATTCAGCGATTAATGCAGCGGAGAAAAAGATCAGTCAGGAAATGCGTGATCGAAATGGCTTAACAGATGGATTCGAGTTATTCAAGTCCGTCGTTTCTTGGGCAAGGAAGAATGGGATTGAGATTGGACACCGATTTGAATGGATGGTGAAGGAGCTTCTTGACCTCAAGGCTCCTAATCTATTAATTGCCGGAGCTGCTGGCAATGAGAAATCGGGATTTATCAATCAACTGCTTGGCGAAACGATCATAGATGACTCGATTTCAACAACTGTGATGTTCAAGGATAATGAGGCCGCTATCATCCAGGAGATTGGCGATGAAGGAGAAAGAGAAATTTCTCATCTATTCGATGTGAGCGAGGACTCACAAACTGTGATCCTGTATAAAAAACCTTTACCGTTTCTCCGTGAGAAGCAGCTTGCCTTTATTGATACACCTGGCATAACGGGTTTGAACCGATTCAGAAATGAAGTATTCCAATATTTGCAGCTCGCGGATAGTCTGCTATTCGTCCTCCATGCCAATCATGCTTTCGCAGAGGAAGAGCTTGAAATGGTTGTGAAAATTCGCGAGCAGGCACCTGACCTTTCGATTCATTTCTTGATAAATGGGGCAAATTCTCATGAAATGGAGCAGGAAGTGATAGACCGTGCCACATCGAAAGTGAATACTTATTTTTCAAAAGCAAAAGTATTTGCTTATTCGGGCCGAAATGAACAGCTTGAACCATTAACTCAATTCTTGAAATCTATCACGAATCACGACAATCTAGAAGAAAAAAGAACGTCTAAAGTTCAGCATTATATTCGCAAAACGATTAAGTTCTTATTGGAAAGACGAGTGGAAATGGAGAATGGTTTCATTGAGTCAATTAAATGGAATGATGAAATGGTAACCAAATTAACAGGCGCCACAAATCAATTACGTGATTTGGAGGAAGAAAAAGCCCGAGTCATGAAGAGGTCCTTTACAAAGATCAAAGACGACCTAAAGGTTCAGCTAATGGAGGATATTCCTAAGCTGCTTAAAGGAAGTTCAGAATTGATACATGAGGACAGCGATTTTGGGAAGATCCATGTTCAGCTGAATAATGAAATGAATAATCGTATTCGTCATCATTTAGATGAAATGATTATGCCAAGCTTTCATAAGGTGATTCATCAGTGGATTAACGAGGCAAGTGATGAATTCGATCAGGCTCAAGAATTCCTGAATGAAATGGGTGCGGGCTTTAATGATCTTTATGAGGAAGAGAAATTAAGTCTTGCGTGTGATTTTAAAGTGCTGGATGATTGGCGAAGAGATGCGGATCGGATGACGAGAGGAAATGTGCATCTAGAAAATATGAATATATTAAACCGCTTCACACCATCCCAGTTTATTTTAAAGAGTGCGGGCAAATTGCTGGGAGCCATTCAGCAAAATAAATCCATGCTCTATAACAAATATAAGCAATTTATTGAAAATGAAGATTACAGCGAAGTGGCTGCAGCAGTTGCAGAACAATTCTTCCAGCCATTTGAACTTTTTGAAAAATCGATAGATAGAGATGTCAGCATGTTGTTTAGTCCGCCGTTAGCTGAACTGCAGGAAGCGGTGAAGGAATCAGGAAGTCAAATAGAATTCAATAAAGAGTCTTTGAGGGAGATTAGGGAAAATCCTGAACTTTACCGTGATCCGATTACCTTATTCCATCTTAAGCTTATTCAGCTTGAATGGATGACAGATGTCCGAGAAGAAACTTATCAAATCCAGTAAAAGTCCATAATAGTCCGTTCGGCTAGCCTAGCAATTTAGCCGAACGGCCATACATACCGTTTATTAGCTGTCATTCTGCACTCATAAATAATTAACCTCTGAAACTTATTTCACTATAAAGGAGGCATATTTAGTGAGTTTCAAAAGGAAGCAATATCTTAGCCTAGGCTTGACTATATTTTTTATGCTTCTATTGATGTTTGTCATCCTTTTTATGGCAAATTTAATAAAAGCGAATATGCTGGAGATTGTGAAAGATCGATACTATAAAGTAAACCAAGCCACTGAAATCAGAAGGCTATTCGATCAAACCGACCGCCAGCTTCTGCGGATATTAATTGTAAAAGAAGAAATAAACCCGGAACTGATTGAGAAATCTCTCAAAGATAATGAAGAAGGCATTACATCAAAAATAATTAAATTAGAATCCTCCATTAATACAGCTAGAGGCATTGAAGTTCTGAAAGAAATTGAAAAATATTACAATTCATACAATCAGATGGAGCATAGTTTTATTGAAAAGTTCAAAAGTGGTAAATTTGATGAAATGCAAACCATTTATGATAGTGAACGAATTAATCGCGACCAGCTTCTACTCGATTTAAGCGAATTTATCGAATACCAGGAATCATTAATGGATGAATCGCTGCATAGTGCGACGAAAACACATTCCCAGCTTGTCATTGTATTAATATCGGCTGTTATTCTAGCTCTATTGATGATTGTCCTTGTTACACTTTCACTCATTCGGAGCACAAGTAAAACGATGGCCATCATATTAAAGGGGCTCAATCGTATTGATTATAAAAATCTTTCCAGGCTCCCAAGGCTAGTAATTCATACAAATGATGAATTCGGAAACATAGCGAAATCCTTTAATTCGATGGCAGCGTCTTTAGAAACCTATCATGAAAAAGAACAAAAATATATTTCAGAAATAACGGAGCAAAATTGGATTCAAACCCATTCTGCCGACATCATTCATCTGTACAGCCATCATATTAATATTCATTCTCTTGGTGAAGATCTCATTCGCCAATTATCTCATGCAATCCATGCCAATCTTGGCGTTTTCTATGTGAAAGAAACGAATAATGGAAAGCCCATTTATCGAAAAAAATCCTCCTTTGCAGAAGACGGTCGGGATGAAGGGAGAGAGTTTTTTTATCCAGGCGAGGGGCTAGTTGGGCAATGTGCTGTTGAAAAGAAGCCTTTTATTTTAAATGATGTTCCAAGTACCTATCATCTGATCCATACCGGCCTTGGAAGTGTGGCGCCAAGAAGCATTATCATGGCACCGGTGTTGGTGAAGGATGAAGTCGTAGCGGTTGTGGAATTGGCAAGTCTAGAAGTGTTTACATCCACTCATTTAAAACTGTTAGAGGAAGTGCTGGATACGCTTGGCATCGCCATTACAAATATATTAGGCAGAATGGAAATTGCCCGTTTACTGGAGGAATCGCAGGCAAAGACAGAGGAATTGCAAATGCAATCTGAGGAATTGCAGACTCAATCGGAAGAATTGCAGTCACAATCTGAGGAGCTCCAAACTCAAGCAGAAGAGCTCCGAATGATTAATGAGCAATTAGAAGAACGCACAAATGATGCAGAGCTGAAATCAGAGGAACTGAGGTCTGCCAAGGAAGCACTTGAAGAAAAGGCGAGAGAGCTTATGCTGAGTTCGAAATACAAGACAGAATTCCTGGCCAATATGTCTCATGAGCTTCGTACACCATTGAATAGTATTCTGCTGCTCTCAGAAATGCTGATTGATGTTCCGAATCATGGCCTTAATGAAGAACAAGTTGAATTCACTAAGGTGATTCATTCAGCCGGACAGGATTTGCTAGACTTAATAAATGATATTCTCGATCTTTCTAAAGTAGAGGTTGGGAAGCTAGAGATTCACTTTGAGGAAGTGAATATGAATGTTTTTGCGGATCGGTTGGAACGGAACTTTATTCAATTCGCGAAGAAGAAGAATCTTGAATTCACTGTTACTGATGTGGAAGGCGTACCGGAGGCCATTTTTACAGACGAACAACGCCTTCAGCAGATGATTAAAAACCTGCTTTCAAATGCCTTTAAATTTACAGATTCCGGTTCTGTTTCTGTTACGTTTGAAAAGGCGCACAGCCATGAGATTAGCAGCTTCCCTCAAGCGAACTGTTCAGATACATGGGTGAAGGTGATCGTTTCAGATACAGGAATTGGAATTCCTTTAGAGAAGCAGGAGGAGATATTCGAAGCCTTCCAGCAGGTGGATGGAGCCACAATGAGAAAATATGGCGGAACAGGACTCGGATTATCGATAACAAAAGAGTTTGCTCAGCTTCTTGGCGGGGTATGTAAAGTACAGAGTGAAGAAGGGAAGGGCAGCAGCTTCACTTTATTTATTCCAAGCCTGCCTGAAGGTTTACCGAAAAGAGCAGAGGAAACAGTGATTTCTGAAGTTGCTTCTGCAAAGGATTCTCAATCTATTATTGAAACAGCCATTGAAAATCTTCCTGATGATGAACAGGAAGTTAGCCCGTCTTCTACAGTTTTACAAGGAAAGTCAGTTCTCGTTGTTGACGATGACCATCGGAATATTTTTGTTATCAAAAATGCTCTTGAAAAAGAAGGCATGCATGTCCTAACCGCTGAAAATGGCATGGAGTGTTTAGACACGATGGCAAAAGAAGAAAAAGTGGATATTTTGTTAATGGACATTATGATGCCTGTTATGGATGGCTATGAAACGATGAGAAGAATCCGTGAACTTGAAGAATATCAAGATTTGCCCATTATTGCGTTAACGGCAAAAGCGATGAATTATGACCGAAGAAGATGCATTGAATCTGGCGCTTCCGATTATATCAGCAAGCCGCTTAAACTAGATCAACTATTGTCAGTGATGCGAGTGTGGTTATCTTAGAAAGAAAATTATTGGGATGATGAAGAATGTTTAAAGTGAGTAAAGAGGATGTAGAGCTTGAGTTATTGCTATTAGCGATTTTTCGTCTATCAGGCTATGATTTTCGCCAATATATGCGGTCTTCCATCATGAGACGAGTGCAATACCGCTTAAACCAGGAACGTTTATCAAGCATTACGAGTCTGACGGAGAAAATTATCCATGAGGAAGTATATTTAGAAAAAATATTAAGCGACTTTTCGATTAATGTGACGGAGATGTTCCGGGACCCTACCTTCTTCAAAACATTTAGGAACGAGGTTACTCCATGGCTAAAGGATCTTCCTGAAATTAGAATTTGGCATGCTGGCTGTTCTACGGGGAAAGAGGTCTATTCCATGGCCATTTTGATGGAGGAGGAAGGGCTTGGGCACAAAACAAAAATCTATGCCACCGATATGAATGAGAAAGTCCTAGCCAGAGCAGAGCGAGGGATCATCCCTCTGCAGAAAATGCAGCTATATACGAGGAACTACTTGCTTGCAGGGGGGCAAAAGTCGTTTTCGGAATATTACACGGCTGATTGTGAAGCTGCTTATTTAAACCCTGAATTGCTAAAGCATGTCGTCTTTGCCCAGCATAATTTAGTAACGGACCGGTCCTTTAATGAGTTTCATGTCATCATATGCCGGAACGTCCTTATCTATTTCAACACTGACCTTCAGGGCCGTGTGCTCCAATTATTTAATGAAAGCCTAAGTCCGGGGGGATTCCTCGGGCTCGGCAGCAAGGAGTCGATTCGTACAGATCATAATTGCTTCGAAGACTTCAACCCAATCGAAAAGTTATTCCGAAAGAAAACATCAATTTCTAAATATTAGAACAGCTTCTTTTGATAGAAGCTGTATTTTTTTTGCGATTTTCAAGGGCCTTTTTATTGTAATGTTACTTATTTTTTGGTAAGTTATTTTTATGTAACATTAGATGATTGGCAGTATAAAAAAACTTCCAGCATTAGAGAAGCGCTGGAAGTGTTCTGAATTATATTATAGTAAATCATTATCTACATCAATTGGATCAGTCATTCTAACATTTTTAAGGTCCTTGACAATGTCTTCTGTTACAACGACTTGCAGTGTTTCTTTGCCCTTCATGAGTTTGAAAACACCATTGTTGAAGTCTGTACCTTGTTCCTTAAAGAATATCCCTTCGAATTCGGCTTCTTTAGTATGAATAAAGCTTAGGCGATAAACATTCTCTTCTTTAACTAGGTATGCACGGACCCCTTTTTCGAAAAGTCCTTCTTGATCTCTAAGAGCACGGGAAACCGAAATAATGTGCAGGTCAACAAAAGGGATTTCCTTTAACAAGGAGTTAATTATGGAGCCCTTAGCTATTTGTTCCCAGCGGCTCTGGGCAGTCTGGCCTAGGATGATTTGAGTAATATGTTTTTCACGGGCAACCTCTGCAATTACTTTAGAGACAGGCCGCTTTTCATTATCTTTTAAAATAAATTCCTCAATCCGATGATGTTCAGCGATTTGCTGCCATCTAGTAATATAATCTGATTTTTCCGCATCCAGTTCATCAAAGGGCAAAGGATCAATGGTTAAAATATACAGAGGGCAATCAAGCATGCTTGCAATTTTACAGCCGCGCTGAATAAGGCGTTCACCATTTGGCCCATAGTATACACAGACGAGGATGCTTTCGTCCATACGTCCCTTTACTTTTTTCATTTTCATTTCACCTCGAGTTAGATGCGTTTAATAGAAATTAGATTCGATTAAACTATGTTTGAATATATATCATGAAGCTGTGTTAAGTCAATCTATTTCATTATTATATAAGCCTTGCACATGATATAAGAAGCAGCTGTCAAAGACTAATAATGAATGATGAGACAAACATTAATAGAAATATAATAACTTGTTAGGAGGGGATTTGATTGTGTCTTTGTTACCATTCATGATCTTTCTGCCGTTTATTTTTGCTATTTTAACACCTTTTATTTATAAAATGGTTACACCGCGAATTCATACGGGCTGGTTTGTCGTTATTGTCCCGCTCACAGTATTTCTGTATCTGTTACAGTATATTCCTGTCATTTCCAATGGAAATACAATTTCCCAATCACTTCCATGGGTGCCTTCATTAAATATTAATTTAACAACTTATTTGGATGGCTTGGCGCTTATTTTTGGACTGTTAATTTCTGGAGTTGGGGCCCTCGTAGTCCTTTATTCCATTTATTACATGTCAAGAGAGCGTGAAGCACTCCATAATTTTTATGTTTATATGCTTTTATTCATGGGTGCCATGCTTGGCCTCGTTTTTTCAGATAATATTTTAGTTTTGTATGTATTCTGGGAATTGACTAGTATTTCTTCGTTTTTACTGATTGCCTATTGGTATCAACGGAAAAACTCTAGATATGGTGCCCTCAAATCCATGCTGATTACGATATTTGGCGGACTTGCGATGTTATCGGGTCTCATTATGCTTTCCATGATGACAGATACATATAGCATTCGTGAAATATTGAGCAAGGTTCATGCTGTTACCGAGCATTCATTATTTCCTCCAGCTATGATCTTGCTGCTTTTAGGAGCTTTTACAAAGTCAGCCCAATTTCCATTTAGCATTTGGCTGCCAGATGCAATGGAGGCGCCTACTCCAATCAGTGCCTATTTACATTCCGCAACTATGGTGAAAGCGGGTATTTATTTAGTAGCTAGATTTACGCCTGTTTTTGGCGGGAGCAGTGAATGGTTCTGGATTGTTTCAGGAGTTGGGATCATCACGTTAATTTATGGCTCCATTAACGCAGTCAATCAGAAGGATTTAAAGGCATTGCTGGCCTATTCAACGATCAGCCAATTAGGTTTGATCATGTCTCTCCTTGGGTTAGGTTCTGCTTCTATGTATTTTGGTCATGGGGATGAGTCAACCGTTTATGCTTTTGCGGTATTAGCAGCTCTGTTTCATTTAATTAATCATTCCACCTTTAAGGGCAGTCTTTTTATGGTTATTGGGATTATTGACCATGAAACAGGAACGCGTGATATTCGTAAATTAGGCGGACTAATGAGCTTGATGCCTATTTCATTTACTCTAACGATCATCGGAAGCTTCTCGATGGCTGGACTTCCCCCGTTTAATGGCTATTTGAGTAAAGAGATGTTTTTTACAAGTGTATTAACGGCAGCGGAGAATCCTGTTTTTGGAATGAAGACATTTGGCATGATCATTCCTTGGGTTGCATGGATTGCAAGTGTGTTTACGTTTATCTATTGTATGATTCTTGTTTTTAAAACCTTTACTGGTAAACACCGTCCAGAGAAGATCGATAAAGTTGCCCATGAAGCACCAATTGGCATGTTGATTCCGCCGATTATTTTAGCCGTGCTTGTTATTGTTATTTTCTTTTTCCCTAATGTCGTTTCGAAGAACATTCTGCAGCCTGCATTAATGGCGGTCTTGCCTGGTCTTTCATTAAGTGAGATGGATGTAACGATCAAGCCGTGGCATGGATGGAATATGGAATTATATATGACAATCGGTGTGATCATCGTTGGGTCCATTATGTATAAATTTATTAAGCGCTGGATGTTTCTATATGATGTCTTGCCTAAATCCTTATCGCTGAATCATTTGTATAATCGATTGTTAGAAGGATCGGAAAGAGCTTCATTAAAGGTGACCAATCGGTATATGACAGGGTCTATCCGAGATTATTTAGTTTATATTTTTGGCTTTTTCATCCTGGTTCTTGGCAGTTCCCTTTTGTTCTCAAAAGGGTTTACCATGCAATATGCGAATAATGCAGAGGTTAGCATATATGAAGGCGTATTAATAATCGCAATGGTCATTTCAGCCTTCGCTGTCCTTCTTTCAAAATCAAGATTAACAGCCATTATTGCCCTTGGCTCACTGGGCTATCTCGTATCCTTGTTCTTTATTATTTTCCGGGCGCCTGATTTGGCGCTTACACAGATTGTTGTGGAGACGGTGACGGCAGCGTTATTCCTTCTATGCTTCTATCATTTGCCGGAATTGCGAAAGGAAGTAAGCAGAATTTCATTCAAGATGACGAATTTCATTATTTCTCTTGGGGTTGGCGTGATCGTCACTTTACTTGCAATGTCCGCAAATAATCATCGGCTATTCGCATCCATTTCGGGTTTCTTTGAGGATTCTTACACGCTTGCAGGGGCTAAGAATATCGTTAACGCTATTCTTGTTGATTTCCGTGGATTAGATACAATGCTGGAAATCCTTGTCTTAAGTATTGCAGGTTTAGGAGTCTATACGTTAATAAAGCTTCAATTAGCAGGGAGGGGTCCGAAAGAATGAACCCGAATGATGTAATTTTGCGTTCTGTGACTAAAGTGGCCATCGTGATTATTCTAACTTTTTCTATCTATCTATTCTTCGGAGGCCATCATAATCCGGGAGGGGGATTTATCGGCGGTTTGAGTGTAGCGGCAGGGCTCGTCCTTCTCTACCTTGCATTCGATATTGAAACCGTCCGAAAAAACATCCCAGTCGATTTCAAGAAAGTAGCGGGTTTGGGCGTTCTGCTTGCTGTTCTTACCGGGATGACTTCCATTTTTGCCGGGAAACCGTTTTTAAACCAAACATTTGGTTACTTTAATCTTCCTGTTTTCGGAAAAACAGAGCTGGCTACTGCTGTGCTATTTGATGTGGGTGTTGCCTTAGCCGTTATTGGCACAGCTGTCACGATTATTCTGAGTATAAGTGAGGATGGGTAAAGATGGAGACACTTATATCAATTCTAGTCGGCCTGTTTTTTTCGATTGGCACTTATTTAGTTTTAAGTAAAAGCTTAATTCGAATCATTTTAGGAACTTCAATTATCAGCCATGGTGTCAATTTGTTAATTCTAACGATGGGCGGATTAAAGACGGGCGGTCCGCCTTTATTAGGCGGCATCAATACAACATTTACGGATTCATTGCCACAGGCACTTATTTTAACAGCGATTGTCATTAACTTTGCCGTGACTGCTTTATTTTTAGTGCTTAGTTACCGAACGTATAAAACAGTAGGGACTGATGATATGGATCAATTAAGGGGAAATAAGGATGAATAATCTTGTTATATGGCCGATCATCATTCCGCTCATTGCCGGGCTGATCTTAATCCTATTCCGGAAAAACATTCTTTTTCAGCGCTTGCTTAGCATACTGGCCATCATTGGTATAGGTGTTGTGTCTGTCTCATTAATGAGTCAGATAAAAGGGAATGGAATTCAGACACTTCAGGCAGGAGGATGGGCCCCTCCTTATGGCATTAGTATAGTAGCGGATATGTTCTCGGCCATTTTGCTTTTGAGTTCGAGCATCGTTGCGCTCTTTTGCTTGATTTACTCCTTTCGTTCAATTGGAGAGAAGAGGGAGAAGCATTATTTTTACCCATTTTATTTATTTCTGATTACCGGTGTAAACGGGTCGTTTTTGACAGGTGATATCTTTAATTTATTTGTTTGTTTTGAGGTTATGTTAATTTCATCCTATGTGCTGATTTCTTTAGGAGGAACGAAGCTACAGCTTCGAGAGTCCATCAAGTATATCCTGATCAATGTTTTATCGTCTTCTTTATTTCTTGTGGCTATCGCCTATTTATATGCGATGCTCGGGACATTAAATTTTGCCCATTTATCACTTCGGGTGGCGGAGGCGGGGCAGGATGGATTGCTGACAACGGTTTCTCTCTTATTTTTAATTGTTTTTGGCATGAAGGCGGCACTTTTTCTTTTCTTCTGGCTGCCAGGTGCCTATAGTGCACCGCCGACAGCCATCGCTGCCGTTTTTGCAGCTCTATTAACAAAAGTGGGAATCTACGCCTTATTTCGTACGTTTACACTTGTTTTCTATCATAAGCCAGAGGTTACCCATTTCATCATTGGGATTCTTGGCGCATTAACGATGCTGCTAGGAGCAATTGGTGCGATCGCCTATTGGGATATCAAAAAAATCTTAACGTATAACGTGATTGTAGGGGTGGGATTTATTATCGCTGGACTTGCCTCCCAAACCCCGAACGGCATTATGGGTTCCTTGTACTATCTCATTCATGACATCCTCATTAAGGCGCTTATTTTCCTTTTAGGCGGAGCGATTATTGTCATTACGGGTACGAGTAAGCTAAAGGAAATAAGCGGACTCATTCGCAATCATCCTTATTTAGGCTGGATGTTCTTTATTGCCGCCTTATCGCTAGCTGGTATTCCGCCATTAAGCGGGTTCTTGGGGAAGGTCTTTATTACACGAGGAACCTTTGAAGCTGGGTATTACTGGTTAGGCGGAATTGGGTTATTAACAAGTCTAATGGTCTTGTTTTCGATTATGAAAATCTTTATGAATGTTTTTTGGGGCGAAACGGCTCTAAGCAAGGAAATGGAAAAGGGAACAACGAAAGGCTTAATGTTTCCAATAGGATGCCTGACTGCCCTGACGATTACACTCGGATTAGGGGCAGAGGGAATTCATGAATATGTTCAAATTGCCGCAGATGGGTTAGTGAATCCAAGCCTTTATATTGAAGCAGTCATGGCGGGAGCGAAATAGTATTATGTCTGGCTCCAGCGCCTGCCCTCAAAGTACAGGACATACTGGTGTCGACAATTGGTGCTTGCGCATTTCCGGAAGGGAGGAGAAACCTTGCCAGTTCAGGTTTTAATTAATCTTTTTATCGCCTTTTTATGGATGTTTTTTCAGGATGAATGGAGTATATTATCCTTTTTCGGCGGATATTTGGTTGGAATTGTCGTGCTCTTTTCTTTACGGCGCTTTTTCCCAACATCCTTTTATTTAAGGCGGTTTATCGCTATTTTGAAGCTGTTTTTCCTGTTTTTAAGTGAATCGGTTACATCTAGTATCGCGATTATAAAAGAAGTCATCAGGCCTAAGATTGAAGTTACCCCTGGAATATTTAAAATGGAGACGGATCTGGAAGGGGATTTGGAAATTACGTTGCTAGCTTTACTTTTAACCTTAACCCCAGGCTCTGTTGTAATGGAGGTTTCTCCAAACAATAAGGTTTTTTATCTCCATGCCTTAAATTTGCCAGATTCCAAGCATGCTGTTTTTCAGTCGCAGATTAAATATGAGAAAGCGATAAAGGAGGTAACCCGGTAATGTTTAATCAAATTTTAGTAGTTTGTTTATTCTTCTTGGCTCTTTCCATCCTTGCTGCTCTCTACCGTGTTATAAAAGGACCCTCTACACCAGATCGGGTCATGGCATTAGATAATATTGGGGTAAATCTGATTGCTAGTGTTGCCTGTCTATCGATCCTGCTTCGGACACATGCTTTTTTTGACATCATTTTATTAATTGGCATCCTCTCATTCGTTGGTACGATTGCCTTTGCAAGATTCATTGAAAGAGGTGTTGTGATTGAACGAAAACGTATACATTGACATCGTTGTAGCTGTGTTTCTTTTAATCGGCACGGTCTTTAGCTTTCTAAGCGCAATCGGATTAATTCGGTTGCCTGATGTGTATTCCCGTTCACACGCGGTATCCAAGAGTGCGAGCTTAGGGGTGCTTTGTACATTATTCGGGACCTTTCTTTTCTTCTTGCTGGCTGACGGCTATTTCAGCATTAGACTCATACTAGGTATTTTCTTTGTATTTCTAACTTCTCCTGTGGTAGCGCATTTATTGAATCGGGCTGCCTATCGTTCAAAGGTTGAGCTTACAGAGGAAAGTGTCCAGGATGATTTGAAGGAGTTTCTAGAGGGAAAATAATTTTGAATGTTAAACTTGAAAGTGGACTTTGAATCCGTTATTTTTAATAAATGACCCTCGAGTAAGGGCTGAGCGGACCCCAAGTACGTTATTGATGAAATTCACAAGGAAATTACCTCCTTTTTACGATTTAGCGGAACCTATGTCCGCAAATATAAGGAATGACCCCATTTTGAGTCAAATAACGGAACTGATGTCCGCTAACAATCTAATTAGATTGCAGGAGGAACCGCAGTGGAATACGTCGATCCTATTAAGGATGTCGAGAAAATTAACGCGATGAAGGAAAACTTAAAGAAGCAATCATTAAGAGACTTTTTACTATTTGTATTTGGCATTAACACAGGCATTCGGGTGCATGATTTGCTTTGTTTAAAGGTCGGAGATATTTGGGACGGTGCGGAAATAAAGGAATTTCTTTATCTGTATGACGATAAAAAGGATGAACAAAAGGTCCATTATATAAATAGTAAAGTGAAAGCGGCTTTGCAAAACTATTTAGCTACATTTGATTTTAAGGATGATGATTACCTTTTTAAATCGAAAAAGAATGAACTTCCAATTACACGGCAGCAAGCCTATCGCATTATTAATCAAGCTGCCAAGGAAGTTGGCATTTGCGGAAAGATTGGCATGCATACACTTAGAAAAACATTCGGCTATCATGCCTATCGAAAGGGCATTGCCATTTCCATTTTAATGTCCATATACAATCATCAAACCCATGCTGACACATTAAGGTATATCGGCATTGATAAAGATGAGGAAAAATTGATTAAAGTGGATGTTAACTTGTAAATTGATAGGAAGAGCAAACCTTAATCCATGGTTTGCTCTTTTTTAGTGTTGTTGAAAAAAGAACGAATAATAATAGTTTTTTTAGCCTGGATTTCTGTTGATTTTCGTAACTTTATGGATATAATTAGAAATAAATTAAGCAATGTAATGAATAGAATTTCAATACTTATACACTTTGGAAGCGATGAAGAATCATTCGTATGTGGGCACTTTGAATGATTTGGAGCAAGTAGTGCAACCGACCTTAATCGCTTATATTAGGGTCTTTTTTTATTTTTTTGAAAATAATTGAGAGATATATAGAAATTTCAAGTTGAACAACGAAAGGAGAAATGGATGTATGAAAATTCAGGGGATATTCAAAAGACAAGAAGGTTTCCGATTAGCCTTTAATCAGCCCATTCCAGCCACTTTTACGATTTTACAAATTCAAGGGAAAAAAGTAGATAGCAACATAGGCGAGATACATATTCTAGATATGAGTTTAAAAGGAGCAAAAATTATGTCTCAGCTGCGGCTGCCCATTCCAAACACGAAAATTAAGATGGAATGTGTCATTGCTGACGAACCTGTGCACATCACTGGTGAATTAATCTGGGAGAAGAAGAGCTATCAAGGATTCATGTATGGAATGGCTTTTAATCCTGTAACATATTCCGAACAACAACTATTACAAGAGCTCAAAAAATATGTAATCAAAAATAAAACTTCATAAAAAGCAATTCGTAATGAGCCGCATTTATTAACCTAAAGGGATTGGGAAAAATTAGTTATATTTTCATGCTGAGGAATGAATTCTTTATAGGAGGAACTTTGGCTTATCCTGTCGCATCAAAAAGGATTCGGAATATTTTCATTCCAAATCCCCTTTTGATGTGGCTTGAATTAGCACTACACAAATATCATCGTCCGCGTTGACCTGTTGTTTTTTCGTTAAAATAAAATCAATCGGTTCTTTGCTTTTGGAATCATGCCAATAGGAAGAGGCGATGTTCTTAATATATTCATAGCCGTCAGTCTCATGCTGATCAATGGTTTCCTCAACCCCATCAGTACATAAGAGCAATTGAATAGAGTCTGTATATGTAATAATTGATTTTTTGATATTGATTTCTTCAAAGAAGCCAACAGCGCAAGTATTACTGGAAAGCTCTTTAAGTTCGGTGTTGTTGACTAGAGCAAATCCAGTTGGGTGACCTGCATTGACGTATTCCAACGTTTTCTCCTTCGTATCAAGCACAAGATAAATAGCTGTAAAATAATAAGGAATTTGCTCGTTTCGATCGTTTAAAGAATTCATCCAGCGGTTAAGCTCCTTGATGACATACTCCGGATCAGCATAGGTTGAAATTGAATCCCTTAATACGGAGGATATAAACATGCAAACAAGTGATGCTGAAATCCCGTGCCCCATCATATCAAGCTGTATGGCAGCATAACGATGTTCATTAATTCTATGCCAATAATACATATCACCTGCTAATTTAAACGCGGGTAAGTAGGAAGCTTTTAATAAAAGATTATCCTTATAAACCGGTTCACTTAACAAGCTTGTCTGGACATGCATCGATAATTCTAACTCATTGCGGATCTTTTCCTCTTGCTCAATATGCCAGTCCTTCTCGTATTTCAGCCTCAGTGCCACGCGGATTCTAGCCAGCAGCTCGGTCTTATTAATCGGTTTCGTCACATAGTCAATGCCACCAGCATCAAGTGCCTCCACAACCTTATTAGAATCTTCAAGAGCGGTCACAAATATGACAGGAATATCCTTTAAATGTGGATATTGCTGGAGTCGTTTACATGCTTCAATTCCGTCCATTTCAGGCATCATGATGTCCATTAGGATCATGTCGATCTGTTTTCCTATCTCTAGTGGCTGTTCCTTAAGCAAAAAAGTGAATAATTCCTGCGCTGAAGTAAATGATAAGTAATCATCATAGCCTGCACGCTTAAGAATGTTTTCGATAACAAACAAGTTCGCCTGGCTGTCGTCCACAATAAGAATCCCCATATAGTCTGCTCCCTTATTTCTTATTGATTTAATTCTATTATATTTTAAAAATGGGTAAAGTTGTTAACGATAAACATTTTTAATAAAAAAACATTCGGAAGTGTCTAGAAGAGGCAAAATAATAGTAGGTATTTAGAACTATTTTGTCCATTACTAGTAAACAAATGTCCTTATGGAGGGGAAAACTCTTGATTATTTTCTGAATAGGAGTAAAATTAGGGATATATTTTTTACAGGTTAGGAGATGTCAGGATGAAAGTCGTTAAGTTTGGCGGATCTTCTTTAGCATCCGGAAAACAACTAGAAAAGGTCTTCCAGATTGTTGTTTCTGATCCCGCAAGGAAGGTTGTAGTCGTATCTGCACCAGGTAAGAGATTTCCAGAGGACGAAAAGGTAACAGATCTTTTGATTGAATGTGCAGAGCTCTGTTTGCAAAATAAAGACCCGAAGCAAAAACTTGATGCTGTTATTGAAAGATATGCTTTAATTGCAGAGGAATTAGATTTATCAGAGGAAATCATTGATATTATTCAACAGGATTTACTTGAAAGGGTTAATTCAGATAAAAGCAACCGAGACAGATTCATGGATTTACTGAAGGCGAGCGGCGAAGACAACAATGCTAAGCTAGTTGCTGCCTATTTCCGTAAACAGGGTGTGGAGGCACACTATGTAAGTCCTAAGGAAGCTGGTCTTTTGGTGAGTGCAGAACCAGGTCATGCACAGGTTTTGCCAGAGGCCTATGATCGTTTGTATGAGCTGCGTGAGCGCACGGGCATCGTGATTTTTCCAGGATTCTTTGGTTACAGCAAGGAAGGCGAGATCTTTACCTTCTCACGGAGCGGATCAGATATCACTGGCTCCATCCTAGCTAATGGAATGAAAGCAGACTTATACGAAAACTTTACAGACGTGGATGCTGTTTATTCAGTTAATCCGTTTATCGTACAGAGACCAAAGGAGATCAAGGAATTAACCTATAGAGAAATGCGTGAGCTTTCCTATGCAGGATTCAGTGTTCTGCATGATGAGGCACTTGTTCCGGCATTCCGAGCGGGGATACCGGTACATATTAAGAATACGAATAATCCATCGGCACCAGGCACTCGAATTGTTTATGAGAGGGACAACACAAATGGCCCGGTTATTGGGATTGCAAGTGACGAAGGCTTCTGCAGCATTTATGTTAGTAAGTACTTAATGAACAGAGAAATTGGATTTGGCCGAAAACTATTGGAGATATTAGAAGGCTATGGTCTTTCCTATGAGCATACACCGTCAGGAATCGATGATATTTCAATTATATTAAGGGAAAATCAATTTACCCCTGGCATGGAAGAGAAGATTATTGATCGAATTAAGACAGAGCTAGATGCGGATGAAGTCGTGATTGAGCACAGTCTTGCGCTTATCATGGTTGTAGGTGAAGGAATGCGCCACAATATTGGTACAACAGCAAGGGCATCAAAGGCTCTCGCAAAAGCAGGGGTTAATATTGAAATGATTAACCAAGGCTCCTCTGAGGTGAGCATGATGTTTGGCGTGAAAGAAGTCGATGAGAAACGAGCGGTTCAGGCACTTTATGACGAGTTTTTTGCTGCTGTTACAGTGTAAAAATAAAAAAGAGTTGGCACACGCCAACTCTTTTACTAGATGGTCTTTTCAAAATTCACACGTTTATTTAATGCATACATAATAGGCATTCCAACTGCCATCACGACGAATTCACCGATAGCGGTTGTGAGCCATGTAAGCTTAAAGGGCCAGCCATAGGCAAGATGAAGCTCAAGTGCAATAAGGAACATAGTGAAAGTAAATACGAGTGTATTTACCGCCATGCGTGCCCAAATATTTTTAATAAATCGGCAGCATGCCATCGTGATTAATAAGGAAATCAGCGATTGTCCGACTCCGAAAATAAGATCGTACGCGACGATTGGTGAAAATAATAAATTCGTTAAAAATACACCTAAGACTATTCCGAAAATATATTTCTTGTTAAAGACAATTAGGTGATTAAACATTTCGGAAACACGAAACTGGATATTCGTAAATCCGAAAGGCTGGATTAGCATGGAAACAGCAATATATAAAGCTGCTAAAATACCATTTCCGACAAGCGTTTTTACATTCATATTCAATTCTCTCCTTAGTTTTTTATCGTGGGATGGTTACGAACCACGTGGGCGGGTACCCAAATATAATATTTTAATAGGCAGATCATATGCTGTCAATCTGTAATTTTTGTAAAGTTTTTATGAACAGGAATGAACACTTTGTGAACTTTTTCTCATAAAACATTAAGATTCTGTTAAAATGCTTGACATTACAGCGCTAAAGTATTATTCTAAATTTATAGAAAATTCTATATAGGCGAATGACGGTTGTGGGAGAGAGCATTATGACAAGCCACCGAAGGAGCAAGTTCCAAAAAGACCCTTGGAACCAATCTCTCAGGTAGAGGAACCACAACGGGACGCATCTCTGGAGAGCTCGTAGAAACTTGTACGACACCCAAGGGGACCCCATTATTAATTTGGGCTTAAACTCTCAGGTAAAAGGACAGAGAAGGGTAAACAATCTTACCCTTTTTCTGTCCTTTTTTTCGTGGATAAATTTGGGGATTGATTGTTAAAATGTTCACAATATATCCAAAGGAGAGAATGATTTGACCAAAGAATATGATGTAGTCATTATTGGTGGCGGTACAGGCGGATACGTTGCAGCTATTCGCGCCTCTCAATTAGGCTTAACAGCTGCTGTTGTTGAAAAAGGAAAGCTTGGTGGAACTTGCCTACACGCTGGCTGTATCCCAAGTAAAGCATTACTTCGAAGTGCAGAAGTTTACGCAACGACAAAGAATGCAGAAGCATATGGTGTCATTGCCCCAGAAGTTGGACTTGATTTTTCAAAAGTACAGGCAAGAAAAGCTGAGATTACTGACCGCCTGTTTAAAGGTGTGCAGCACCTAATGAAAAAAGGAAAAATTGATGTCTATGAAGGAAAAGGAAGAATCCTAGAGTCTAGAAACATATTGGTAGATTTGAATAATGGGGAAGAGGAAATCATTCTTGCTCCTAAAAATATAGTAATTGCAACTGGATCACGTCCACGGACACTTCCGGGACTAGAAGCCGATGGGAAGTATGTCATGACATCGGATGAAGCGCTTCAAATGGAAGAATTGCCAAAGTCGATTATTATTGTTGGCGGCGGTGTGATTGGGATCGAATGGGCTTCGATGCTCGTTGATTTCGGATTGGAAGTAACAGTGATTGAATTTGCTGATCGAATTATTCCGACAGAGGATGCAGATATATCTAAGGAAGTACAGCGTTTAATGAAGAAAAAAGGAGTTAAGATTGTTACAGGTGCTAAGGTGCTCCCAGGGTCCCTAGAAAAAGGCGATGGTGTAACAATCAAGGCTGAGCATCGCGGCGAAGAGAAAACGTTCTCTGCAGACAAACTTCTCGTTTCTGTTGGCCGACTGCCGAATATCGAGTCGATAAGCCTTGAGAACACGTCGATTAACGTTGAGCGCGGGTTTATCGCTACAAACGAATACTACCAGACAAACGAGTCGAATATTTACGCAATTGGAGATGTCATTGGCGGACTGCAGCTGGCACATGTAGCTTCACATGAAGGACTGATCGCAATTGAACATATTGCGGGTGAAAATCCAACGCCGCTGGATCCAACATTAGTATCAAAATGTATATATAGCAGTCCTGAGGTTGCGAGTGTAGGGCTTACGGAGGAAGAAGCAAAGCTGCAAGGTTACGAAGTGAAAACAGGGAAATTCTCATTCCGTGCAGTTGGAAAAGCCCTTGTTTTCGGTGAATCTGACGGATTTGTGAAAATGGTTGTAGAAGAAGGATCGAAAAAGCTGCTCGGTGTCCATATGGTTGGCCCGCATGTAACAGATATGATTACTGAGGCAGGTCTTGCTCGCGTTCTTGAAGCGACATCAATGGATATCGCTAGAACGATTCATCCGCATCCAACGTTAGCGGAAGCGATCGGGGAGGCTGCGTTAGCAGTAGATGGAAGAGCCATTCATTCTTAATTTATTGAATTGAGGTGTATCAATGACAACAAGAGAAAAAGGAAATAGAGGCGTATTACTCATTTCGTGCCCGGAAAAGCCAGGGATTATTTCGATCATTTCCAACTTTTTATTAGAGCATCAAGCGAATATTGTTCACTTTGATCAGCATACAACCGACCCGCAGGCAGGCAGATTCTTTATGCGAATTGAGTTTGATTTGCAAAACTTTGACACATCGATTGAAGGACTGGAACAGGGTTTGCATGAAATTGCACAAAACCATTCGATGGATTGGCAGCTTAGCAATTCTAAGAAGAGAAAGAGGATGGCGATTTTTGTATCCAAAATGGATCATTGTCTTCTAGAGCTCATTTGGCGCTGGAAATCAAAGGAATTGCCTGTTGACATCCCGCTAGTGATCAGCAATCATGCTAACTTAGCAGATGAGGTTGAAAGTTACGGGCTTCCTTTTTACCATATCCCGCTTACACATGAAACAAAGGAAGAAGCTGAGAAGAAGACATTAGAGCTATTGGATGGGAAGGTAGACTTTATTGTACTGGCAAGATATATGCAAATTCTCACGCCGAATTTTATATCGAAATATCCGAACCAAATTATCAACATCCATCATTCATTCCTTCCAGCCTTTGTTGGGGCCAACCCATATGTGAGGGCTTTTAACAGGGGAGTGAAGTTGATCGGAGCAACTGCCCACTATGTAACAAATGATTTAGATGAAGGGCCAATTATTCAGCAGGATGTTCTGCGTGTTAATCACAGCTACTCGTCAGAGGATTTAAAAGTAGCCGGCCGTCATGTGGAAAGAACTGTTCTCGCGGAGGCAGTAGCTTGGCATGTAGAAGATCGAGTTCTTGTCCATGGGAATAAAACAATTGTGTTTGAGTAACAGCCTATAGGCTATGCATATAAATGGGGATACATTCTAATAAACATACAACATGAATAAAGGGAGATATTACAATGAGCAGAAAAAGAGTAACATTATCAAGTTTAATCAGAAAGAACAGAGAAGAGCTTCTAAGAGACAGAGATCAGCTTGAGGAAATCGAAAAGCGTATTGACGATAAGCATATCATCACGAAAAAGAAAACGAGCCGTTACGGTTTACAATATAATTAAGCTAAAAAATAATTGACAAAACCAAATAATTTCGATTATGATAAATGTATCAATTAAATAGTTTCTCCTAAAGGGGAGTAGCTTTTACGGCAAAGTCGTCACTTCGGAGATCTGATCTCCCGGCATTGTCGGCAACTTATTATCGTTGTTAGCAAGACCTTTACCTATTCGGGGTAAAGGTCTTTATTTGTTTATTAAACCTTTACCGCTTGCTGGTAAAGGTTTTTTTGTTTGCAAAAAAGGAGATGGCATTAGAAAACAAGGGGGAGTCACAATGGAATTATCAATGTTATTAGAATATGGCTGGGTATTGCTGCTATTGATTGGGATAGAAGGGCTTTTGGCAGCTGACAATGCATTAGTGCTAGCGATTATGGTTAAACATCTTCCTGAGCAGGAAAGAAGAAAGGCGTTATTTTATGGGCTTGCTGGGGCCTTTATATTCCGATTCGGGTCATTATTTGCCATTTCGTTTCTCGTTGATATCTGGCAAGTTCAAGCAATCGGTGCACTTTATTTATTATTTATTGCCTTCAATCATATATTCAGGAAGCTAATCGTGAAAAGGGGAGAAGAAAAAGCATCTTCAAAGCAGGAAAAGAAAAAGGCCGGCTTCTGGATGACGGTTTTTAAAGTAGAATTAGCGGATATCGCCTTTGCAATTGATTCTATTTTAGCAGCGGTTGCACTTGCAGTAGCACTTCCGGATACAAACTTGCCGAACATTGGGGGACTAGACGGAGGAAAGTTTCTCGTCATTTTCGCCGGAGGATTTATCGGATTAATCATCATGCGATTTGCGGCCAATGTATTTGTTAATCTGTTGCAAAAGAAGCCTGGATTGGAAATTGCCGCGTTCATGATTGTTGGATGGGTCGGGGTGAAGCTTTCAGTTTATACACTTTCTCATCCGGCCATATCCGTTCTCCCATCAACGTTTGCACACTCCACAACGTGGAAAATCATTTTCTATGCTGTCCTCATTTTGATCGCAGCAGGCGGCTGGCTTTTTTCGAAGGAGAAAAAGGAAATGCTGACAGAAGGGAAAGCGAGCTAAGGGTCATTGGCATTTAGGCAATGTGTATGTTTCTCCAAAAATAGCGAACCCTTTTAAAGAAGTGTTTAAATCTAAAGGGGGATGATCCTATGAAGGAGCAACATAAAGAAAATAAAAAGATTCATGGAGAAGCAGAGAATGAGAAACAGCTCATTAGAGAATTTGCTGATCCAGAATCTAAGCAGCCAATCCCGCAGCCAAAGGATTTTGAGGATATTGAATATTAATGTTCATAAGGAAAGCCAGTTCTGGGGACTAACCCAGAACTGGCTTTTAAACTAACTCTTTTTAAAATAATCAGTGAATGCGTGGAAAATTTCAACTCCCTGGTAGAATAACAGGCTTGATGCAGTGAGTGAAAATAAGCCGATGAATAAGAAGCGAATCCACATATTGATTTCCTCCTTCGTTTTTTTATGAAAAGGAAGGAGAAAAAACCACGTAATTGGATTGATAGAAAATCGGCGTAAAGAACATGCCTCTTTGGGAAGATCCAATTAATTTACTGCAGAATAGTGATAAGGCAAGTGTTAATAGGTATAGAGCTTCAATATTAAAATTCGGATTAAAAAGAAACTTTTTTATGTCATCTTTTACAAGAAAACTTTCTGTTGAATCAGATGAAATGACAGCATGATGTTCAGGATCTATTATCCTTTTGGTATGTCCACCGGGATACTGAGCAATTAGGAACGAGAAAAAGACAGTGAGCAGAACAATTGAAAGCAGCTTCGTTTTCCTCATCTTCCTAACCTCCCTAAAAAGTGTGTTATTATCATAACGCAAACCTTTTAGGTTGTAAATAGGAAAATTCAGACTATTCATCCTCTGTTTTAGGATTACTTTAGCTTATAGTGCGTGTTTTCAGCTGTTGCTGCTAAAAACGCTAATTATGAAGTGTTCATAGTGCGTGTTTTCAGCTGTTGCTGCTAAAACGCTAATTATGAAGTGTTCATAGTGCGTGTTTTCAGCTATTGCTGCCAAAAACGCTAATTATGAAGTGTTCATAGTGCGTGTTTTCAGCTGTTGCTGCTAAAAACGCCAACCATAAAGTGTTCATGGTGCGTGATTTCAGCTACTGCTGTCAAAAACGCCAACCATGACGTGTTTGGGTATCCGCACTAAGGTTGAAATTTCTTTACCAAAAAACGGAAACCCTTCGAAGTCATTCTCTGCTATATTTCATCCCCACTGTAAAAACTTCAAATCCTAGCTTTTCGTAATAGGGTGCTTTCTGTTCTTCGCATAATAATTGAAGATGCAAATTCGATGCTCTGCCCTTTTCCACGAGCCTTTTGACAATTTCTTTCCCTATTCCTAGGCTTCGATAGTCAGGGTGGACGATGACCCCGCAAATATACCCATTTATTACTCCGTCCGAAATGATTCTCCCTGTACCAATTAGCTGCTCTCTATCATAAGCACTTATAACAGACCAGCTTTGAAGCATGGCCCTATGTAAATGCTCCTTCGGCAATTTCAAAAAATCATTCCATCCTTCAAGCTGGTAGAGCTCATAAAGCTGATCAGGAGCAGGAACATCAGCTGTATAATTAATAGATTTCTCTCCCATAATTGACCCCCTTATTCACTGATATAATAATATTATTTAGATTCCTTTAATATGTAGTTACTCATAAATACTCGAAAAAAACAAATTAATTGAGGTATAATATAGGATGAAGATAAGAGTGAGTGGTTACCAAACATTTGCCCAATTGGAAAGAAAAAGTATTGAAGAAATAGCCTATTTAGTATTATTATTTTTTATGTAGATTCAAAGTGGAAAGAGAGTGGTCAATATGGGCCGTAAATGGAATAATATTAAAGATAAAAAGGCATCAAAAGATGCAAATACTAGCCGTATATATGCTAAATTCGGAGTCGAAATTTATGTTGCTGCCAGACAGGGCGAGCCAGACCCCGAAGCCAATCAGGCATTAAAGTTTGTATTGGAAAGAGCGAAAACATACAATGTCCCAAAACATATTATTGACCGTGCGATTGACAAAGCTAAGGGTGGTTCAGACGAAAACTATGACGAGCTTCGCTACGAAGGCTTCGGACCTAACGGCTCAATGGTCATCGTGGATGCATTGACAAATAATGTGAATCGTACAGCATCAGATGTGCGTGCGGCATTCGGGAAAAACGGTGGAAATATGGGAGTAAGCGGATCTGTAGCCTACATGTTTGATGCTACTGCTGTTATCGGTCTTGAAGGAAAATCAGCCGATGAAGTGCTTGAAATCCTTATGGAAGCAGATGTCGATGCACGTGATATCTTGGAAGAAGATGATTCTGTTATCGTCTACGCGGAACCGGACCAATTTCATGCCGTGCAGGAAGCATTTAAAAATGCCGGTGTAACCGAATTTACAGTTGCCGAGATCACGATGCTTGCCCAAAACGAAATTACCTTACCAGAAGATGCACAAGCAAAATTTGAGAAAATGATTGATGCCCTTGAAGATTTAGATGACGTGCAGCAGGTGTATCATAATGTGGACTTTGGTGAATAAAATGCATAAGCGAAATGGAGCGTTGTTTAATGACAATGCTCCATTTTTTATTTCAACAAGGGTTCTCTTTACAAATTATGAGGAACTATTTTTTCATTACCCGCAAAATTCCTTTTTTGCTTATTGCGGTAAAAGAGCAGCCCTTTCATTGCCCGATATCCCCTGAATTTCCCTATTACATTAATCTCGAGCGGATTAGTGGAAGAAAATAAAAACTTATTAAGCAACAAATAAACTGGAAAAAGAGTAGATGAGTCTTTGCCTGTATATGAATTTCTATTCATGTTAATACAACACATTTCTCCTAAGCATTTTCGAATGGTTAGCCGTTTTGGATTATTTAGGAGAAGAACTTATGAAAAAGCTAAAGCCGCGTTAGCGATTTTGTTCTTGATTAATATAAAGAAAGATTGGAAAAGAAAATTAATTTTTAATTGACAAATAATTCTACCTAATGTATAAATTAGAATACAGTATACAGTATACGCAAGTGAGATGGGGGGTATCAAACTTAAAAAGTCATCATTCAGAAATAGAAACCGAGGTACATAGATTGTATATATTTGGAGAATGAAAGATTAACAGGGTAAATTGCAAGCGTTTTCTAATGGTTTTAAAAAAGGCTATAGATTGGGAGGAAAAGAAATGTTAAAAAAGTTCTCATATATGTTAATAGGTTCACTATTACTTATGATTGTACTTGCAGGATGTTCAAAAAATGATGTCTCTGGTGGTACCGCTACATCTAAAGGCAATGGAGAGACAGTAAAACTACAATTAGGACATGCATTGTCTGAAGGAACACCGGCAGCTGATATGATTGAAGATATGGCGAAGGCGGTAGCAGAAAAAACGGATGGCCGTGTGGAAATTGACGTGTTCCCTAATAGTCAACTAGGTTCAGAAAAGGAAATGTTAGAACAAGTTCAAATGGGAACCATGGAGTCTTCAGCAATCATGATTGGCACAATGCAGGCGCTTGATAAACGTATGGCGATTGAAGATCTGCCGTACATGTGGAAAGATATTGAACATGCGCGTAATGCTTATAAAGGTGAGTTCGGGGACCATTTAGCGGCAATAATGCATGAGCAAGGCATGAAAAAAATTGGTTACTTGGAGTGGGGTTTCAGACACGTCACAAATAACATAAAACCAATTGTCACACCTGAAGATATGAAAGGTTTAAAAATCCGTGTGGCAGAATCTAAGCTGCGTATCGATGCATTTGAACAAGTAGGCGCTTTACCAACGGTTATGGCGTTTAGTGAAGTATATGGCGCATTGCAGCAAGGGGCATTGGATGCGCAAGAAAATCCTTTAGCAAATATTGAAGCGCCGAAATTTGACGAGGTTCAAAAATATCTTTCATTAACGGGGCATTTTTATAATACGATTATGATGGTTGTAGCGAACGATGTATGGGACAAAATCTCTGCTGAAGATCAAGAAATTATTTTGGCGGAAGCAGATCGAATTTCTGAAAAGGTTAAGACTTTGAACGACGAGAAGGAAGCAGGATACATTGAAGAGCTGGCAAATAGAGGAATGACAATTAATAATGATGTAGACTTGGCGGCGTTCCGTGAAAAAATGTTACCTGTTTATGATAAATGGGAAAAAGAGGTTTTCGGAGAAGAGCTTATGAATATTTATCGAGAAGCTTCTGGCTGGTAAGGTATGAATCACTTAAATCTCCTTGTTTCACTAGAGACAAGGAGATTATTTTAAGAAATAAAGGAGGGGCCATATGTTAGACAGGGTAACAAATGTCATTACTAAAACGCTGTCGATGTTATGTGGATTAGCCATTGCAGGACTAACTTTGATCGTATTTCTACAAGTTTTTTCAAGGTTTATTAAATACTCTTTACCCGGAACTGAGGAACTCGCCAGACTTTTAGTTGTTTGGTTGACATTCCTGGGAACAAGTTTAGCCATTCATGAAAAAATGCATCTTGGAGTTAGGTATTTTGTCGGTTTAGCAAGTGAAAAATATCAAAAAATCATCGACTTCACAATACATGTTCTATTAATTATTTTCTTCGGTATTTTAATGACCTATGGATTTAAACTAACCATTGCGGCTATGGCGACATCTTCATCTACTTTACAGTTGCCTATGGGGGTCTTTTACGGAGTTATTCCATTGAGTTCTATTTTCTCAATCTACTATATTATTATGAATATGTTAAAACCTTCCGAGGAAGGAGTTGCTGAATTATGATTATAGGTATTTTACTATCATTTTTTATATTGCTTTTTCTTGGAATGCCAATTGCCTTTACAATTGGAAGTGTCTCAATCGGTGCATTATTTTTAAGTGATATTTCATTAGAAATTATCATTCAAAGAATGTTCGCAGGCGTCAATAACTTTTCTTATTTGGCACTTCCTCTGTTTATTTTGGCGGGAAATGTGATGGGGCATGGCGGACTAACGAAAAGGCTAATGGATTTAGCAGATGCAATCGTTGGAAGGCTTTCAGGCGGGCTAGGTATGACGGCAGTTGTAACATGCGCTTTCTTCGGCGCAGTATCCGGTTCAACCGTAGCGACGACTTACGCGGTAGGTTCTGTTGTTGTTCCTAAAATGAAGGAGCAAAAATATAGCAACTCTTTTATCGCAAGCGTTATCGGACCTGCCGGAGTATTAGGATTAATTATTCCGCCAAGTATTACAATGGTTATCCTAGGAATAACGGCTAATATTTCGATTGGCAAACTATTCATTGCAGGTTTCTTGCCGGGAATACTATTAACAATTGTATTCTGTATTTATGTTTCCTTTATGTCAAAGAAAAAAGGCTTTGGAGTCGTTGAACATAAGAATATAAGCGGTAAAGAGTTTTTAACGATTTGCCGTAGAGCGTTTTTACCATTAATGGCGCCAATATTTATTTTAGGCGGAATTTTTAGTGGGCTTGTAACAGCCACAGAAGCTGCTGTCATTGCAGTTATCTATGGATTTATATTGTCTGTATTTTATAAAGAGTTAACATTTAAAAAGGTTAAAGAAGTAATGGTTTCTTCTGCGGTAACTTCCGCTATTATTTTAATCATTATTTCAGTCGCTAATGTGTTTACTTACGTACTGACGACAAATAAAGTGCCAGCTATGATTTCTGGTTTCTTTTTGCAATTTGCAAGTACGCCATTGCAGTTTTTACTAATTGTATCGTTAATATTATTGATTCTTGGTACATTAACGGAAGTAACATCTTTAATCATTTTATTAAGTCCAATCTTCATGCCAATTGCCTTGCAATATGGAATTGACCCCATTCATTTTGGAATGGTACTCGTTATGAACTTTGCCTTAGCTAATATTACACCGCCAGTCGGACTGTCATTGATTGCAGGCTGTAGTATTACGGATAGAAAGATGGGGATTGAAGATACCATTCCATATGTTTTCCATGTCATTGGAATTGTCGCATTCGTTGTTTTATTAATAATATTTATCCCTGCTATTTCGACAACTATTCCAAATCTTTTCGATTAAAGGGAGTTTATGATGATTAGAAAAACGATAGAAAAATCAATGCTTGAAAACTGTCACGGCGGGGTTGGCAAAATTGAAATACACAAAAAGATTACGCAAGATGATCAAGTGGCGGGATTATCTCTTTTTGCCCAAGTCATTATTAAACCGCATTCCACAATAGGGTATCATCCGCATCCGGACGATGCGGAAGCTTATTATGTGCTGAGGGGGGAAGGAATTTTCCTCAACCACAAAGAAGAGAGAATCCCTGTAAAGGCTGGAGATTTATGTCTTATCAAAAAAGGACAAAGCCACGGTTTAGAAAATCCTACTGATAATGATTTAGAAATCATTGCAGTTGTATATTGATGGATAACGAATAAATCAAAAAACGGAGTTCTCCATCTTAATGAAGAGCTCCGTTTTTAAATAAGAAAACTTGACGAATTCCAAACATTTGAAAAAAACCGTTTACAAATAATTCAATATACTTTACTGTTGTATACAGTATACTGGGTTTGGGAATCGATAAATGGAGGACAATACACTTGGAGAAAGTAATCAAAAGAGAAACGTTAGCAGAACAGGCCTATTCTTTACTTAAAAAAGGAATCATCTCTGGAAAGCTTGCCCCGGAAACGGAGCTTACAGAAGAAAAGCTGGCCGCAGACTTAGGTGTAAGCCGAACACCATTACGTGAAGCAATCCGAAAGCTTGCGACCGAAGGATTGATTAATTTAAACAAAGGGAAACCAGCGACAGTTGCGACTTTCACGAAAGAGGATTCACTGGATTTTATGGAGTTACGCAGTGTGCTTGAAATTTACAATATCGAAAAAATTATCGATAACGATGATTTGATATTTATTAATGAATTAGAGGAAAACCTTCAAGAGCAGCTGAAGGCGATTTCGAATAATGATTTCCAAAAATTTATTGATTATGATCGCCAATTTCATTTAATTTTAGCTTCGAAAAATGATAACGGAAAAATTAAACAATTAATTCATCAAATGAATACTGGTGTCAATCGCGCATTCCTTGTTTTATCCAATACAGTTCATATGAGCGCTGTAGAGGCTTATGAAGAACATCAGCGGATTCTGGAAGCGATGAAAAATAAGGATTTACAGCAAGCAAAAAAAGAGATGGCACATCATATGAAAAAAGTGGAAGAAAGATTTTTAGTTTACTTTAAGGAGGATGAATAATAGATGGTACTATCGATTAATGAGCTTGCAAAGACATTGTCCGTACCAGGCATTCGTCAATTTTCAAATCAGCTTATTCATTTTCCAGATGCGGTAAACTTAACAATTGGACAACCGGATTTTCCAACACCAGAAGCAGTCAAGTCGGCTGGGATAGAAGCGGTCATGAACAATAAGACTGGTTATTCCCACAATGCGGGCCTGCTTGAATTAAGGCAGGCAGTTTCTTCTTACTTTCAAGATAAATATGGATTTTCATATAATCCAGAGACTGAAATTGTGATTACAAATGGCGCAAGTGAAGCGATCGACTCTGTATTTCGAACGATTTTAACACCTGGTGATGAAGTTATACTGCCAACACCGCTGTATCTTGGTTATGAACCCATCATTGAACTATGCGGCGGAAAAGTTGTCTATCTTGACACGACAGATACTGACTTTCGTCCATCGCCAGAAAGATTGGCGTCATTAATCACACCAAATACAAAAGCTGTTTTGTTCAATTTTCCATCGAACCCGACAGGCGTGACCATTGAAAAGGCATTAATGGATGACCTTGTCGCGGTTCTAGAGAAAAACAATGTATTTGTTTTATCTGATGAAATCTACAGTGAAAATACATTTTCAGGGCCCCATATTTCGTTCGCGCAATATGCTTCACTGAGAGATCGATTATTTCTATTGCATGGTCTTTCAAAATCGCATTCCATGACTGGATGGCGAATTGGTTATGCGTTAGGACCAGCGAATTATATGGAACATGTTTTAAAGGTGCATTTATACAACTCGGTATGCGCTTCCTTGCCAAGTCAGTATGCCGCAATCAAAGCGCTGAATGACTGTAGACAGACCCCAGTGGAAATGAATTATGAATATATTAGAAGACGTGATTTTGTTTATAGCCGCTTGGTGGAAATGGGACTTGATGTTGTAAAGCCGAATGGCGCGTTTTACATTTTCCCTTCCATTAAAAAATACGGTCTGAATTCTTATAGTTTTGCGACAAAGTTATTGAATGAAGCCGGAGTGGCGGCAGTTCCGGGCAGTGCTTTTTCAACATATGGGGAAGGTTACTTGCGAATCTCGTATGCTTATGCAATGCCTGTGTTGGAAAAAGGCATGGATCGGTTAGAAAGTTTTTTACAAACATTGTAAATGAGAGGGGAATATAAATGGGAAGAAAATGGGGAACTTCGGAACAACTTCGCGCATTATTATGTGATCTTGTTAGCTGGGATAGCCGGACACTAACAGAAGGCGAGTGCGCATTTGCCCCGAAGGTTACAGAAAAGTTGGGCGAATTGGATTACTTTAAAGAACACCCAGATCGGTTGGGGCTGCATGACGCAGGTTTAGGAAGACAAACAGTTACGGCTTTATACAAGCATCCGGATGCTACGGAAACAATCGTTTTGATCAGTCATTTTGACACTGTTTGGACAGAGGAATATGGCGTTTTGGAGCCGCTTGCATTTCGTCCAGAAGAATTAACAAAGAAATTAATGGAAGAAAAATATAAGAAAGACTTACCGGAAGATGCACGGATTGACCTTGAATCGGGGAAGTATTTGTTTGGCCGGGGCACGATGGATATGAAGATGGGTCTTGCTCTTCATATGCAGCTTATTGAAAAGGCAAGCATAGAAAAATGGCCGATTAACCTTGTGTTAACAACTGTTCCAGACGAGGAAGTCAACTCCGCGGGTATGCGCGCAGCAGTAATCGAGCTCGTTCGCTTGCGTGATGAATATGGATTAAAGTATAAACTATTTTTTAATAGTGAACCTTCATTTTCAAAGAATCCCACAGATATTGATGAGTACATCTATTCCGGAACGATTGGTAAAATTATGCCAGCCGCATTGTTCTACGGAAAAGAAACACATGTCGGCGAGCCGCTAAAAGGTATGACGGCGAATTACATCGCTTCATTTTTAACACAGCGCATGGAATGGAATGAACAATTCCGTGAAACGGCTCTTGGCGAAAGTACACCGCTTCCGGTTTCCTTGCAGCAAAAAGATTTAAAATTACAATATTCAACACAAACACCTTACCGTGCCGTTGCCTTGTACAATGTGTTTTTAATGAAGCGAACTGCTGCTGAAGTGATGGATTTGTTTGAACAAGTTGCAAAAGAAGCAATGGATGCATGCAATGAAAGCTACCGACAAATTTGTGAGCGAGAGCAAGTGAATGGAGTAGGGCAAGTAAAAGTATTGCGTTATGAACAATTGCTAGCACACGCGATTGAAAAACTAGGTGCAGAGGACGTAGAACGGATTAAAAAAGAAGTGGTCAAAAATCCGCATTGGGACGATAGGGAAAAATCGCTTCGAATCGTTGATAGCTTAATGATTCAATGTCAAGAACTGACTCCTGCAATAGTCCTTTTGTATGCACCGCCATATTATCCGGCCATAAACTCGTCGAACAATCAGCTTGTCCAAGATTCGATTGAGCTTATGAAAAAAATGGCGAAGACGTTTGATAATACCGTGAAACAAGTACATTACTTTAACGGTATTTGCGACCTGAGCTACGTCAACTACGAAGATGATTCAAACGGTTGGGCGGCATTTGAAAGCAATACACCGGTTTGGGGAGATACATACAGCATTCCATTCAAGGAAATGAGCGAATTGCGTGCACCTGTCCTAAATGTCGGTCCGTTTGGAAAAGACCCGCATCAGCGAACAGAGCGACTTCACATCGACAGTGCATTTATTGAAATGCCTGTAATGATTGAAGAACTGATTAAAAGCATGATGGTGAATGAAATCAAAGTGACTATGGAATAAGGAAAACAGAGAACCTTGAGGGTTCTCTGTTTTTTAGTGGGAGGGAAGGGGGGTGAACAATTACTTTAACTATTTTTGTAGATTGCCGTGCTATTCAAGCGCTTCTTATTGAAAATGAAAGTTAAATAACAAGGGGTAACGGGTGCATCCTTCAAGAAGGAATAGCACGTTTTCTTTTTGAAGGAATGAAGCAGTATACTTGAATACGATTAATGGTAGAATTGAGAAGTATGGAAGACTCGAAAAAGATTATAAACTAGTTAATTACGATGGAATGAGTTTTAAGATAAAGAAAGGAAGTGTAGAGCTATGGATTTTGAAACGGTTATGCAGGAGCTTGAAGCCCTCGGCAAGGAACGAACGAAGAAAATATACATATCCAATGGTGCGCATGAGCCGCTTTTTGGCGTGGCTACAGGTGCTATGAAACCAATCTCTAAGAAAATAAAAATAAATCAACCTCTAGCTGAAGAGCTTTTTGCGACAGGTAACTACGATGCCATGTACTTTGCTGGCATTATTGCAGACCCAAAAGGCATGACCGAGTCAGATTATGATCGTTGGATTGATGCATCGTATTTTTATATGCTGTCCGATTATGTAGTGGCAGTCACTTTATCAGAATCAGATATTGCACAAGACGTTGCTGATAAATGGATCGCAAGTGGGGACGAGCTAAAAATGTCAGCGGGCTGGAGTTGCTACTGCTGGCTTTTAGGGAATCGAAAAGACGTTGAGTTTTCCGAAAGCAAGATTTCCAATATGCTTGATATGGTGAAAAATACGATACATGATTCGCCAGAACGAACGAAATCCGCAATGAATAATTTTCTATATACCGTGGGGATTTCCTATTTGCCGCTTCATGAAAAGGCAGTGAAGACAGCAAAGGACGTAGGGGTAGTAGAAGTCAAACGGGATAATAAAAAAAGCAGCTTCCTAAACGCATCCGAAAGTATTCAAAAAGAAGTTGATAAGGGCAGGCTTGGTTTCAAACGCAAATATGTAAGATGTTAACTTTGCATCAGGGTGTTGATCCAAGAAGGATTAACGCTCTTTTTTGTAGAAATCACTTAGCTATAATACTTTTTATACAGGGAGGGAATTCTATGGAGGTTATTCAAACTCCATTAATCATTCTTTTCTCTACTCTCTTTTTGCAATTTCTTATTTATTTTGTATTGTTTAGAAACCCTATTAATGAAAAAGAAACCTATAATTAAGGCAAATAAGTTTAGTGAATCACCGAAATGAATAGATAGACTAAAGTTATTATTAATATTTATATCATTCTTGGTTTTGGCGGTGCCTTTAGAATACTCTTCCTGTTTATTCAAAATTTTATCCCCCCTATTTGTCTAAACTTCTTTCGTGAGTGGTGCTTTTTATACATTGATATAATATATGAGTGAATAAATATTTGTATGCAGACAAGTATTTGAAGAATACACTTAAAGTAAAGATAGCTTACTTTGAACAAGATGAGGTAATTATTTTTATCTAATTATCCACATTAAGATTTAACAGAGCCTTGAAAAATGGTCCTCCTAAAAAGGTCAATATCTTCACATCGAAGAATATTGACCTTATGGTATGATATATATTTATCTTTATATGAAAAACGATATTTGCCTAGATTATTAAATAAAAAGCATCATTTACTTATGGTACCGTTCACCGTGGTTATTTAAGAGGCAAATAATTATTTTGTTCAAAAATTCTCTAAACATAGTTCCTCAAGGAAACAGCATCTTCACCCAACTTCTCTATGACAAGATACACCATAGTTAGAATCCACCCTATCAATAAAAAAGAAGTTACTAAGCGCACTTCTTTTACATCACTATTTATTTAGTTTTCGGTAGATGTGCAACATTTGTTGTCTTTCCTCATCCGTAAGCTTTTCAAATAGCTTCTTCCTTAATATTTGCCCTGATTCATTAGCCTCTTTTAGAATCATTTCTCCAGCATTCGTAATTTCCAAATAAATGATGCGGCGGTCAGTTTCATCAGTTGAGCGGGTAACTAACTGCCTCTTTACTAATTTTTCCATTAGGTGGGTAACTGTTGGTGGTGTTAAGCCGAGTGCCTTTGCTATATCAGAAGGGCGACTTTTTCCATTTACCCTTAAATGACCAAGGACTAAAACATGTGATACTCCCAAGTCCTTATTGAAACCCTTATTCCACCGGATAATAAGGTCATTTGTTACTTTATCCATATTATGTATGATTTCAAAAATCGTTTCCTCAGACACCAAATATTCCCCACTTTCGAAAATAGAATCCCCGCAAATTAAAGCTGGGGATCACTTTTTCATATTATACCATTATTAGGCTGGAAATCTGCAAAAATGATAATATGCTTCATACCAGTGCTAGTGTGGAAAGCAACCTTTTTTTATTAATGTAACAAATTAATGCGTTTTTATTGCGTTTGTTGTCACAGTTTAGTAACATTTAGTTATTAATAGTTAGACATCTAAATATTTAATATATGAATAGTTTTAAATAAAGTAATAATTTTAGGTGACTAGATTATTTGGAAAAAAGCAAAACAAAAAAGGGGTGCATCAATATGAAATTAGAAGGAAAAGTAGCGATTATCACTGGGAGTGCTTCAGGAATTGGAAGGGGTATGGCTCTCGCCTTAGCGAAAGAAGGGGCACATGTTGTAATAGTTGATATCAACGAAGAAATGGGTCAAAAAACATTAGCAGAAATTAATCAATATAACGAAGGCATGCTGTTTATTAAAGATATTTCAATAAAAGAAAATGTAGAAGAAATTGTAAGGGATGTAGTAAATAAATTTGGTAAGTTAGATATTTTAATTAACAATGCACACGCTTCCAAACAAGCACTATTTGCAGAAACAACACAAGAGCTTTTTGATTTATCGTTTGGAACTGGTTTTTATCCAACTTTCTACTTCATGCAAGCAGCTTATCCTGAACTAAAGAAAACAAAAGGAAAAGTGATAAACTTTGCTTCTGGTGCAGGACTTAACGGTCAACCAACTCAAACCTCCTATGCGGCAGCAAAAGAAGCAATCAGAGCAATATCACGTGTTGCATCCAATGAGTGGGGCCCTGAAGGAATTAATGTAAATATTATCTCCCCAATCGCACTAACCTCTGGTGTCGAACAGTGGAGCAAAAGTGCACCTGAATTATATGAAGCAATGATAAATAATATTCCACTTAGAAGGATGGGGGATCCTGAAGGGGATATTGGAAGAGTGGCAGTTTTCTTATCAAGTAGCGACTCTGATTATATTACTGGACAAACTATCATGGTTGATGGTGGTTCCACGAAACTACGATAATAACGAATTAACCTATTTGTTTTACAAATTGTAAGTTAAATGAATAGGTGGGGTTTTTTAAAAAAAGTCCCACCTATAATAGACTTGTTTTAATTAATTAATAGTTCCAAAGCAATGACAAAAAGGGGTAATTGTGTATGGATAGAGTAATAGGGAAGGTCGCGTTAGTAACAGGGGGCGCTTCGGGTATTGGACTTTCATCGGCACAACTTTTAGCGAAAGAAGGGGCAAAAGTAGTCGTAGCAGATTACAATTTCGATGGGGCGAAAAAAGCAGCAGAAGATATTCAGGCAAACGGCGGAGAAGCAGTAGGTATTTTCCTCGATGCAGGAAAGGAAGAATCTATTAAAGAAGCGGTTGAATTTACTGTTAAACATTATGGAAAAATAACAGTTTTATTTAATAATGTTGGTTCAACAAATCTAAAGAAAGACTTAGATGTTGTTAATATCGATCTTGAGGAATGGGATCGAGTGATGAATGTAAATTTAAAAAGTGTATTACTAGGAAGTAGATTTACGATTCCTTATATGATAGAAAATGGTGGAGGTTCCATTATCAATACAGCTTCCATGGCTGGTTTCGCAGGGGACTCAATACGTGCTGCGTATGGTGCTTCGAAAGCTGGAGTAGTAAATTTAACCAAGTATATTGCAACGCAATATGGAAAACAAAATATACGCTGTAATGCTGTTGCACCTGGTCTTATTTTAACACCTGCAGCAAAAAATAATATGTCTCAAAAATTATTAGATGTTTTTGGAAAATACAACCAGCTCCCTTATCATGGAGAGCCAGATGATATTGGTAACACGGTATTATTTTTAGCTTCGGATGAGTCGAAGTTCATAACAGGACAAACAATACAAGTTGAAGGCGGACATTATTTAAGTAACCCAACTATCCCAGATTTTAGAGAAATGATGAAGTAATGATGAATTGTCGGAAATATAATAGCAAACCAAGGTTGGAGATTAGCCTATTTGGCCATCGTGATCACAGCCATTGTAATAGCTGGTTTATGGAATTAAATAAAATTAAAATTAAGGGGGATTCTTCAATGAAAAGATTAGATGGAAAAGTTGCAATTGTTACAGGCGGAGCACAAGGAATGGGTTCTTCTCACGTTAAACTCTTCGTAGAAGAAGGCGCAAAGGTAGTTTTTACGGATATTAATGAAAAACTAGGATGTGCATTAGAAACTGAACTCGGAGAAAATGTTAAATTTGTTAAACAAGATGTAACAAATGAATCTGACTGGCAAAATGTTGTCGAAGAGACAGAAAAAGGATTTGGAGCTATTGATATTTTAGTAAACAATGCAGGGATTAGTATGAATAAATCACTAATGGAAATGACAGAAAGTGATTATCGAAAAATTGTAGATATTAATCAGGTTTCTGTATTTCTAGGGATGAAAGCCGTAGTTCCTTCGATGACAAAAGCAGGGAAGGGTTCAATCGTTAATATTTCTTCAATAAACGGATTAGTAGGCGGTGCAGTTGGTTACACTGATACAAAATTTGCAGTTCGTGGTATAACAAAAGCCGCTGCGTTGCAGTTAGGGCATTTAGGCATTCGAGTAAATTCTGTGCATCCAGGTGTTATTGAAACACCGATGGTAACTCAAGGAGATGCCGCAGAGGTAATTAAAGAGTTTTCAAAACATATTCCAGTAAGAAGAGTAGCAAAACCTGAAGAAGTATCGAACCTTGTTCTTTATTTAGCTTCTGATGAATCTAGCTATTCAACGGGTTCTGAGTTCGTAATCGACGGCGGATTAACTGCACAATAAGTGTCATCTATTTTAAAAAGGCAAATGAATTTGTGAGAACACTGCATGGGTTCATCGGGTTAGTGAAAAAACAAGGGAATTAGGATGTTTTTTAGGAAAGGAGCAGCAAATAAGCTACTCCTTTTCTCTTGGTTAATGTCCATGTTATTTTGTTGTAACATACAATTCCCCTAAAATTTCCTTCACCTGAAAACTTCCTGGCGAAAGTTCTTTTTCAATAAAAGTGTTAATCGCCGATTTCTCAACATCGTACATCACTTCAATTTCTTTTGAAAATAGAAGTTTTTCCTTCTCCAGTAAGCTAGACAGGGGCATATGTTGTTTTGGCTGCAGATCTTCCACATTTAGAGCACGTTTCAATCCGTCAACATAGTATTCAAACGGACGGCCGCCAACAATTTTTACGCCTTTATTTTCTTCATTGATCATAATAATGGTAGGAAAACCTCTGGCACCTAAGCTTCTAGTCAGAGCAAAATCTTCATTCAATAATTGGTGTCCGATTGGTTGTTCTGCTTCCTTTACAATGGCTTCTCCATTTAGACCAAGTTTATTTACGACTTCGATCATAACAGTTGTATCTGAAATATTTTGATTAAATACGAAAAGTGCTTCTCTTGCACGGCGTAAATATTCAAATGCTAAAGTATCACTATGATTTTTTTGAATCACTTTGAATACACGAGAGGGCGGGAATGATGATTGAACAGGATTATCAATCATTAAAGAGCCGTCAATAGGCATTCTTGAATATTCTCCAACCTCTCTCCAGTGACCAGCAACATCGGCTGGTTTATAAATTCCGTTTGCAGGATCGATTGGTCCGTCATGCCATTTTTCCAGCAAGCCGCCCATAACCGTATGAAAATTAAAATAGTCTCCATACTGCTCAACAAAACGGCGAAGAGTAGGTTCAATGGCCCAGCAATGAGAACAAATAGGATCAGTCACATAATAAAGATTAACTGATTTTTTTGGCTGATTAAAATCAATCATCTCCATTTCCTCCTCTCCTGCTGCTCCGCATACACCTGTTTCTAAATCACAAATCATATTTTGATTGTTGTTCGACATAACTATTTCCTCCGTTTCATTTAATATTTACATTGTTCGAAAATGAAGCTTCTTATTTGCTTTATAATTGCATTTTAGTACATAATGAAAACCATCCATACCAATAGTTCGTTGTATTTGTCGTTTATCCAACACATTGAATAAATTGTTTAAAAAGTAGGAGGGAAATGTAGATGACTCAACCAAAAACGGATCCCCGAATTCTACGTACACGTAAATTAATCATGGATTCCTTTATGGAACTTTCAGGTAAAAAGGAATTCAAGGACATTACCGTTAAGGATATTACAACAGAGGCCATGATCAATCGGGCCACTTTCTATTACCATTTTGAAGATATATATGATTTATTGGAAAAAGTACTGTCAGAAGTACTGTTGATAAATTTGAAAGGCAATATGTTCGAGAAAAACGAACTCAATGAAGAATCGGTTGTTAGTATTTTTATAGCGATCACGGATTTTCAAAAGTCTTTATCCAATCGATGTCATAGGGGATACGAAGATACCATTGCCCGTATCATTAGGGAGCAGCTTGAAATCATTTTTTACAAAATGCTGCAAAAACAATATTCAAGTGAAGATGAGCAGCCTTTAAAGATTACTTCTGCCATGTTAAGCTGGGGGCTTTACGGAGCATCTTTAGAATGGAGAAGAAGCGGTCAGGAGACGCCACCTGAAGAATTTATCAAATTAGCCATTCCTTTTATCAAGTCGGGGATTGATTTTGGGTCTAAGGCATAAATGAAGATAGTGCCTAAATTTCCAAGGTCTTTCTGAAATAAGAAAGTACTTATGAATAAATAATTTGACTGGCAGTGATATCGTGAGAATCGGCAAATTTGGAGAAAAAAATAAATTGAGTATTGATACAATTAGGCATTATATGGATCTAGGGTTAATCGTGCCTGAAAAAAAGGGTGGCCATTATTTTTTTGACGAGCGCTGTCAAAGCGATTTAGAGCTCATTTTGGAATTTAAAGGAATGGGATTTAGTTTAAACGAGATTAAAGTGATTTTTCTTTACGGGAATTTTGGCAAATTTACAGATTATGAAAAAGATACATATTATCAATCTTTATTTATAGATAAATATGAGAAGATTGAACAGGAAATAAAAAATTTAGTAGAAATTAAAGACAAGCTCAAGACAAAAATGGATGATCTATCAACCAAATCTGAAGGTTCAAGCTCAATGATGGGGATTGATTTAAAAGTTCTCGATATGCTGAAATGCTTAAAATGTAGTGAAAAGCTCATTCTTCAAGATGGTATCATTAATCGAAATCAGATTATGGAAGGGAAGCTAGCTTGCGATTGTGGCGAAGAATATCTTATTGAATCAGGAATTTTAAACGTAGGTATGGCGCTCAACTCGAATGCTGGACATCCACTTGAAGAATATATTCTAGAATACATTCATGAAACCGATCCAGCTTATTTGGAAAATATCTTTAAAGGGGGAGAATGGTCAAAGAGGAAACTTGAACAGTTAGATTTAAGCGGTAAAGTGTTACTTGAGTTAGGATCAGGCGTTGGTTTTTTTCTGCGAAATATTTATACAGAATTGCCGGAAGATTGTCTATATATTGCTGTTGATCGCAGCTTGGAGCGGCACCGTTTTTTAAAAAGTGTATTGGAGCGAACGAGTCTCAGAAGAAACATTCTCTTTATTTGCGCTGACTTTCTAGACATACCGATAAAGGAACACTCCATCGATGTGGTGATCGATAAAGCGGGTACCAGTAATTACAGCTTTGAACATGAGAAGTTTTTGCTGAGTGAATTGGTGCCACTTCTTAAACCCGATTGTTATCTATTGGGATCCTATATTGCTTTTAAAAATTTCAGCACAAAAAGCAAAATTGAAACTAGATTCAGAGACAATTTTATTGCTAGCAAAATTAAGGGAAATATTGAAAGTTTAATGTATATTCCCCTTGCTGAAAGTACTTCCGAATATATAGATAGAGGCGGGAGGTACGAAAATTTCTTTGTCCAAGGGGAAAAGATATTTTATTATTCATTTTTTGGTAAAAGGTAGGGTTAGCCCTATCTTTTTTATTTTCTCCTAATAAATTCATTGAATTTACCTATTGATGTTGGCTTTACACAACAGCTTAAACTTAATAAAAATGGTTTTGGCGAGGTGGATTGGATATGCAAACATTAAGTATTAGTGGTGAAAATGATCAGAAAGAAATAAGGAACATACTTCTCTATTCTACAGGAAAGACGATTTCGATATTTGGAACAGCCATTTTTAATTTTGCATTAGGATTATACGTATTAAAGCTGACGGGGTCGGCGTTAAGTTTTGCAGTTACATTAATATTAGGGATTATTCCGATGATTATTGTCAATCCATTTGCAGGAGTACTCGTGGATAAGTTCAATAAAAAGACGCTAGTTGGTTTAATGGATCTGCTAAACGGACTCTTGTTAGTTTCTGTTTATATATTATGCAGTAAATATGAATTAAACTTGCTCATCATTTATATCACAACCTTTCTTATGTCAGGATTCACAACCTTCTTTGGAATAGGAATAGAAGCAGCTAAGCCAAACCTCGTGTCTGAAAAAAGGTTGATGAATATCAACTCCATTAGTAAAATAATTGATTCGATCTCTTCTATACTAGGCCCTATGTTAGGGGGAATTGTGTTTGTAATATTTGATATCAGAACTTTTATTATCATTAATGGAGTTTCTTTTATCCTTTCTGGATTATCAATGTTGTTTATTGATTTCAAACTTATAAATCACCAATCACATGAAGGTCATTCAGGTGGTAAAATTCATTTTATTAGGGATATAAAGGATGGAATTTACTATTTATTCGAAAGAAAGGGAATTAAAGGTTTGGCTATTATATTAATTTCAATCAATTTCTTTCTTGGTTTTGCTGTGACCATACCATTACCATATATCATTAATACAGTACTACAGCTAAGCCCAAAGGAGTTTGGCATCATCCAAGGAGCCTTCCCAGTGGGAATGATCTTAGGGGCTTTATTGGTAAAAAAAATTACGGAAAGGATTTCTTATTCCGTTCTTTTGAAAAAATTATGTTTTTCCTTATCAATTTTTATGATCATCTCAGGAATCCCAGTCATGCTCAAAAGCCTACAAGTGAATTCCATTGTTTATGCCTGTTTTTACTCTGTTGTCATGTTCTTTTTTGGAGTGATCATAGCTCTTATTGATATTCCTCTGTCTTATGTTTTGCAAAAAGAAATCCCAGATGAGTATAGAGGAAGAGTGCTAAGCATTGTCCTTAGTATTGGAAAAATGATGCTTCCATTAGCAATGGTATCATCAGGAGTCTTATTAAATATTATTCCTTCCTATGTCATGCCTATTGCAGGTGGAGTAATATTCTTGCTATTTAATATGCGTTCTTCGAATTCGTTGAACATTGAACTTACTTCAAAAAGTATAAGTACTTAAGTTGTGTTGTTATTCAAATTCTAGGATAAGAAAGAATGAAGGGTTGCTGGATAAGTGTTTTCAGTAGCTCTTGCATTACTAGATTATCGGTTTGATGATGGTTAACAACCTACGGACTATGGTTCTGTTATTCATGTAAATAAGCAATATTTTAGTAGATTACGGACTATGGTTCCGTTCATGCCCTTAATTAGCCTCACTTTTGTACGTTTTAGAGCAATTAGCGGAACCTGTGTCCGAAATTAACATAAATTGACGTGTTTTTTTGATATAACGGATTCTCTGTCCGTTCATGATCGAAGATTGAGTTAATAGGCTGTTAGTTAATCGAAATTCGGTCTTTTACTATAACCGAAAAAGAGTCTATCACTCTAAAACTCAAAATAATTCCTCAGCAAATAAGAAATCCACTTACACTCCGGATGATTCCTAATATTTTCGAGAAGGCCTTTTACAATCGCTGGACTTAAAGTCGGGTCCAGAAGCTGTTGTTTTAAGAGTATTAATGACTCCTTTGCAATGGGCTCTTCGATATCCGCTAATTTCTCTTCCACCATGCCAATCAATTGTTCCTTTGTTATTTCTTCATTTATTGGCTGCTTAAGAATTTCAAACAGATCTTTCGATATAAATGGGATCGTTACTTGTTTTGCCAAAAGGTTTGTTTTTTCCACAAGCGATTGAGAAAGAAGATGCAAGTCTTGCGGTGAGCTGCTGAAAAGAAAAAGCTGTGAAAAAGTATGCATAAATCCTTTGATGCTAAAAATTAAATCATATTTTATCGGTTCGATTGATTTGCCGTATAAACGTTCAATGAGCATTAATATGGTTCTGTTAATTAGCGTGTCGTAATAACGCATTTTTAAAAAGAAGTCTTTATTAAACGAATGGGACTGCTCTTTCATGAGGATTTTAGCAAAAGCAAAATGCTCGTGGAAAGAGCGAAAGGTTGCATGATAAAACTCATATAAAAGATTATCATTTGTACTTCTGACTACATGGTCAATATCGGCTGTGAATCGCATCATAAAATGATCAATGATTGCTATGATTAATTCATCCTTTGATTTGAATGACAAATAGAAAGCACCTTTAGAGATGCCGCAATAATCTGTAATTTGTTGAACGGTTGTGGCATCGAATCCTTGAGTGGCAAAAAGCTCTAGTGCTTTCTCCATAATTAACTGTTTCTTCATCATTTCTTAACATCCACTCCTAGGACTTTCGTTGACAAATGACTTATCGGTCATTATTATAAGGAAATGAGACTGATTAGTCAATTAAGGGCAGGTGGAGATGTGAAAGGCTTAGTAAACTTTGTTTTGAAGAATAAACTAGCAGTTTGGCTGCTGACCATTATTATAACCGTTTCCGGAATTTATTCAGGAACACGTATGAAAATGGAGATGATTCCGGATATTTCCATTCCATTTCTAATGGTGATGGACGTATATCCTGGGGCAACTCCCGAGCAAGTAATGAACGATGTGTCGATCCCTCTAGAAAAAGCGGTTGAGGGCTTGGAACACGTGAAATCCGTTAATTCTAATTCGTATTCGAATGTAGCTAATATTCAAGTGGAATATGAATATGGCATTGATATGGATGAAGCGAAGCGGGCATTGGATTCTGCGATTGATGCAGTCAAATTGCCTGAAGGCGCCCAGAAGCCAACGATTACGGCAATTAGTATGAACATGATGCCTGTTGTAGCATTAAGTGTAAGCAGCACGAAAGAGGACATTGTTGAATTAACGTCAACTGTGGAGGAAGTTTTACTCCCAAAAATCGATAAAATCGATGGTGTTGCCTCTGCCACAATTACAGGGCAGCATATAGAAGAAGTTGACCTTACTTATGACAAGGCGAAAATGACTGAGCTCGGATTAACGGAAGATTCCGTCAAGCAAATGATTCAGGCAAGCAATCTTGGCGTTTCTTTAGGACTTTATGAATTTGAAGAAGGCGAGCAGGCAGTAGCAATAGACGGCAAGTTCACGACTGTTGACGAATTAAAGGAAATGCTCATTCCTGTCACGCCATCGGCTGCACAGCCTTTACCATTCGTAAAGCTTAGCGATATCGCAACCATTCAAGTAGTAGGAAAGGTTCAATCCGTTTCCCGCACAAATGGAAAAGATGCGATTGCTATTCAAATTGTCAAAAGCCAACAGGCTAACACAGTAGATGTTGTTAACAGTGTGAAGAAATTAATTGAAGATGAAAAGAAGAGAATTGATGGAATCGTTATCAATGTGACGCTTGACCAAGGAAAGCCAATTGAAGATTCTGTCGCTACAATGATTGAAAAAGCGTTATTTGGCGGTTTGATTGCGGTATTAATTATTCTCCTTTTCTTAAGAGATTTCAAATCGACCATTATTTCGATTATATCTATTCCGGTTTCGATTTTAATGGCTATGTTAATCTTAAATTGGATGGATATTACGTTAAATATTATGACGCTTGGGGCGATTACTGTTGCGATTGGCCGTGTAATCGATGACTCCATCGTTGTCGTTGAAAATATATATCGCCGCCTGCATTTAAAAGGTGAACAACTAACAGGGCGTGCACTCATTCGTGAATCAACCATTGAAATGTTCAGACCTATTATGTCTTCAACGATCGTAACCGTTGCAGTATTTGCGCCGCTTATTTTCGTTGGCGGGATGGTGGGCGAGCTGTTCATGCCATTTGCATTAACCATGTCATTTGCTCTCGCAGCCTCATTAATAGTTGCGATTACAATCGTTCCTTCACTATCTCATTCTTTATTCAAGAAGAAGTTATATAGTGAAAAGACGGAAAGCAGACATAAAGAAGCTGGCAGATTATCTAAATGGTACAAAGGATTCCTTGAAAAAACACTTAATCATAAGGTGATTACTTCCATTCTTGCCGTTGTTTTATTAGCAGGCAGTCTGGCGTTGACACCATTGATTGGCTTTAGTTTTATGGGCAGTGAAGAGGATAAGGTAATGTACTTAACATACACGCCTAAAGCTGGAGAGCTGCCTGAGGATACTTTAGAAAATATTAAGGTAGTAGAAGAAAAAATGCTTGAACATGATGATATTGATATCGTTCAAGTTTCCGTTACAGAAAGCGGCGACCGGCAAGCTGCCATGATGGGTGGCGGAGGAAATGGCGGGTTAATGTACTTAATCTTTGATCCGGAAATGAAAAACTTCCCTGAAGCACGCGAAGAAATAGAAAAGTATGTAAAGGACATTGGACAATCAGGCGAATGGAAGAGCCAGAACTTCTCTTCAATGTCCATGGCTTCAAATGAAGTGAGCTATACATTTTACAGTGAAGATTTAGATAAACTCAATAAATCTGTGAAAATAGTTGAAGATGCATTAAAGGAAAATAGAGGGTTAAAGGATGTTTCCTCTAGTACAGAGGATGCGTACGTTGAATACACCTTCAAAGTGGCACAGGATGAATTATTAACGTATGGATTAACAACAGGGCAAATTGTTATGATGTTAAGTCCAGAAAAAACGAAGAATGTGTTAACAACGATTGAAAAAGAAGGAAACGACCTAAATGTAATTGTTCAGCAGGAACAATCAGCACAGCCAAAATCAATTGATGATATTTTGGAAAAAGAAGTACCGACACCATTCGGTACGACCATGCCGCTTTCTGAACTGGTGACTGTTGAGAAAGGCACAACATTAAATACGCTTGCGCGCAGTAAGGGTGAATACCATGCGAGTGTGTCAGGTACCATCATCGGTGAAGATATTTCCAAAGCAACAGCGGGAGCTGATAAGACGATTGATAAATTAGATCTGCCTAAAGGAGTAACTGTTGACGTTGCAGGGGTTGCTGCAGATATGCAGGAAACATTTACACAGCTTGGTATAGCCATGCTTGCGGCGATTGCCATTGTGTACTTTGTTCTAGTCGTAACATTCGGTGAAGGACTTGCGCCTTTTGCGATTCTTTTCTCATTGCCATTTACAGTTATCGGCTCATTTGTGGGATTATTGATTGCAGGTGAAACCATTTCTGTATCCGTCATGATGGGGCTGTTAATGCTAATTGGTATTGTTGTAACGAACGCAATCGTACTCGTAGACCGAATCATTCGGATGGAGCGCACGGGGATGGTTATGCGTGATGCGGTGCTAGAGGCTGGTGCCACACGTCTGCGTCCGATTCTTATGACAGCCATCGCAACGATTGGTGCCATGGTGCCATTAGCATTCGGTGCAGGCGGAGGCGGCTTGATTTCGAAAGGCCTTGCCATAACGGTAATCGGCGGTTTAATCAGCTCCACGCTATTAACCTTAATTGTTGTTCCAATCGTATACGAAGTGTTATCTAAGATTTTTAGGAAAAACCGTAAGGAAATTGAAGAGAATTAATGGGGAGCACTGCAAGATGAGTGAGTCATCTTGTGGGGCTTTTTTTTTGTTGTTGGTTAGTTGAACATAGTGGACAGGTTTTCAGTATTTTGATGGAAGCTGTCCAATATAGCGAGTTTACTGGACAGGTTTTCTGTATTTTGATAGAACTTGTCCAATAAAGTGAGTTTACTGGACAGGTTCCCTGTATTTCATCAAAACCTGTCCAACAAGTTAATTTTTAACTAAAATTTTATTAACTTCACAAAAAATTCCATTTTATTTTTTAAAATTATATCCCCGTTCCCCATAGGGCTGAAGTTTATCTACCATTTTTCCTCAAGTTCAGCTAATGCCTCTTTTTCATTGAAATAAGGGGTGTTTTTCTTTTTAAGAACCTCCAATGTTTCAATAATAAATGCCTCTTTTCCAAGTTGGTTCCATTCTTCCTGAAGTGCTTTGTTCGTGTGGTTCCCTGATTCAAGCATGAATTTTTCCCCATTTAACGTTTTAAAATTTCTTGTACTACTGACAAGCATCTTTTGATTCTTGATGTTTTTAATTTGATAGACACCCGCTTCAATGGGGATTTCTTTATATTGCTGTTTTAATTCTTTTTTTCTGTCCATGTTTTTATCTCACTTTCATTATTATTTTTTTAGCCAATATTGACTTCCATCTGGCTTTCTGTCTAAAAATCCATATTCTATTAAATATCTTCTGATCATGACATGATCCTCATAAATAGCGTTCAACATTTGATTTAATTCCTTTTCATCATAAATTCGCTCGCCCTCGATCAGCGCTGCAATTTCCCTAAGGACAATTAGACGCTGCTTTTCCTTTGGCGGGAATTTCTTTAAGCTTCTATTTGGTTCTTCTGTAAAGTACTTCAAAATGACTTTTTCCCGTTCCTCTTTCGTGATGGCATATCGTTCATCCACCATTTTCGCAGTTTTATGAGGGGCAATAAAGGCTGGAGCATGCTGATCCTTGTCTTTTAACAGTTCCATCATTGTCAAAAATACCTTCGCTTGCCGCTCCTTTTCCTTTAATGCAAACCGGTGGTGCCTAATGGTTGAGGTGCTGCCAATGCCCATTTCTTGCTGAACCTCTTTATCGCTTTTTCCCTGATGAAAAAGTTGAAGGAGCTCATTCTGATGATCAGTGAGACCGGTAAGCTTCTTATCCATTCCGATTAAATAGTCAAATACAGATTGGTGGGTAAGCTTAATATGAACTCTCATGAATCTTTCCGCTTCGTAAAGCGTATCATCATGAGAATAAACTATTCCTTTTTCAATCTTTTCCCCGCAAAGCAAGCATGTAAAGAAATCCTTTTCTTCAATATATCCTCGTTTAAGCTCATCTAAAGAGGCATTCCAAAAGAAATCAGATAGTTCCATTTAAAAATCACATCCAGATAGTGGTTTTGTTAAACGATTTATAATATTGTTTGTCCCATAACAAACATAGTAATGTAAAGTTTAATTAACGTCAATGGAAATTAAACGGCCGCATTAAATTGTTGTTTGTTATAAGGTAAACAATAATGTGATTTGTTTACTTAGGATTTGGTCCAGTATGAAGTTGTATGTAAAACAGTTCCTTGTATTATCCAGTTTAGGATAAAATAGGGGTAGGGGACTTTTTGATGGAGATGTGAGGAGCTTTGCTTTTTTTAGTGCAGATGAGGAAATTGCAAAGCAGCCGCCAATATGGTGTGAAAGGAAGATATGTATTGTTCAATGGTATTATGTATGCCCTGATTGTCGCGCTTGTCCCGTTATTATTTATTGCTGCAGATGCAAGTGAATATGCATTGGTTGCATTTCTCATAGCTTCATTCTTCTTTAACATTTACTTGGTATATCAAATTAGTAAACTGAGGAAAAAATAAGAAATACAGAATTTCCACTTCATTAAATGAAAAGTCAACGAGGGAGTTGAACACGTGTCAGTTTATGAACCACTATATATTTTTATATTTTTATTGATTGTCGGTTCGGTTTATTTCTTCGTCCTAATTCATACTATCGTAAAATTTAAATTTAATTGGGTCGGGATGCTGTTTCTCTTAATGTCTGTCGGCAGCTATTTGTTAATTGGAAAATATATGTTTGATTCTGGAATCGAAGCGGATGAGAATCATTCATTGCTGTTTGGTTTAGGTTTCTTGGAATTGATTCTGTTGTCCTTTTCATATATTTTTCTCGTGCTCTCTATATTACTTGGGAAAAGAGAAGAGAGAATTTTGTAGAAGAGTTAGAAAGAGATGAGGAAAAAATGATTAGAAAAGCTGTAGGCGCAATTTTTTAAGTGCTCAGGAAAACTCATGAATAATTGTGAATGGGAGACTTTATGGCTGAAATAATATTATTAATTATTTGTATGATTCCCTTTTATGGCTTGTTAATTTGGTCCTATTTGGATCCAGAGGAAAGTATGTTATTCGGGAAAAGGTGGATGTATAAAGAAGAACCAGAGATATCTGAAGAAGCTATCCGATATACTAAATTCGCATCAATGACTGTTATGATTGGACTGCCTATCATTCTATTAAGCTTCATCTTAGATATTCCCTTTCTCAAACTTTCAATGGTAATAATGCCTTTAGTATTGGCAATTGGGGCTTTTAAAATTTTCACAGATGTTAAAGATTCCTAAACAATTGGGTGATAAGGATGACTTTATTTTATCAAGAATATGGTGATAAAAAGGCCCCACTGATGCTTTTTTTACATGCGGCGGCGTGAGCGGCTGGATGTGGAGAGAACAAGTACAAAAGTTCGAAATTGAGTTCTGGGATTTTTTGGAAAATGCGATTAATAGTGAGCAGTGGTTTATTTGGGTCGCAGAGGAAGAAGGCAGATTTGTTTCTCACATCTATATTGAATTAATACAAAAAGTGCCCCGTCCTGGGAGGATTACAAGACCTTTTGCCTTTATGACTAATATGTATACAGTTAGTGATTATAGAAACAAGGGGATCGGCAGTCATCTGCTAACTGCTATAAATGAATGGGCCAATAAAGAGCAGTATGAGTTTATCATTGTTTGGCCGAGTGATGACAGCATAAATTATTATAGGAAAAATGGTTATAGCCATTGCAAAGAGCCTATGGAATACTTTCCTTCTTAATTTCCAAATGCCAATTGAAGCAAGAAAATACCTTCTTAAAACAATTGAAGCCATTGGCAGGGAACGAGATGTATTTCATATCTATAATAATATTCAAGACCAATATTTACATCTGGATTTTTTTGAGAATGGTATGGAAAGTAATGAAACAATCGCCAAAACAGATGGTCATGGCAGATGGTTTAAATGGTTAAAAAAAGGGGAGGATTTCAAATGAATTATTCTGTGAGAGCAAAGGAATGTCCAAAATGTGGCGGAAAAGAATTGGGAAAAGGTAAACACTCTGGCTATGCGGTTATGCAACCTGAAAATAAGATGAGCCTAGGCTCGAATATTGAATACATTCTTTGTACGGACTGTGGATTCATTATAGAAAGCTATGTGAAAAAGCCAGAGAAATTTAAGGGGACGATTTTTTAAGGGATAAAGGCTTACGAATAGACGAAATAAATAGATTCTATTTATGGAGAGGAGTATGCTGCATGGCTTATATTTTTTCGGCAATCATCGTGGTTGCTGTTGTCTTAATGATTATTAAAATCATTAGAAAACGGAAATTACCAAGCAATAACTATACTCCATTTGACGATATTACAGAAGGGAAAACTGGAAATGATAAGGAGTATCGATATAAATAGTTGCTCAATAGTTCATATCGAAAAATAAAGTGAAGCCTGTTCAATTACCCAAAAAGTAAAAAGGCATCTTCACATGATAAAGAATTTAAAACGCGAAACAATATAATATCAATTTTCGTCTTTTATATATAAGGATCTTTTTGAATTGTCTATTTAAAGAAAAAAACTAATTAACTGGTATAGGAGGGATTAGATGCTTCACGGTGGGGATTTCATGTTTACTTTCGCTCCTATATTTATTGGAATTATCTTTGTCATCGTCATCGCTACAATCCTATTTACAATATTTAAAGGATTTTCTCAATGGAATAAAAATAATAACTCCCCAAAGCTCAACGTCAACGCGAAAGTGGTGACAAAAAGGACGGCGATTCGTGGCGGAGGAGAGAATAGAGCTCATAATGATTATTTTGTTACTTTTGAGGTTGAAAGCGGAGATCGGTTTGAGTTAGAAGTTGAGGGCTCCGAATATGGGATGCTTGTTGAAGGTGATACCGGAGAGCTTGCCTTTCAGGGTACAAGATATCTTGGTTTTATTAGGCAGAAAAAGAAAATGGAGTTTGATGCGTAAACAACCTAATTGGAATTAATTCAACCTATAATTCAACCATCATAAGGGTAAATTAACCAAAACGATTCTAAGAGGTGCGTAATGAAACAGTTTGTTTTGGCCATATGTATGATCTCGATTTTGGTTATTTATCCTTCACAGTCAAAGGCAACAACAATGCCTTGCAGCATGGTATTGGAGCCCGTTGATAAAAAACTTACCAATGCAAAGGGATCAGCGTTGATTTATAAAGTCCAGTTGATCCCTCAAAGTTTTGCACGAACGAATATAAGTATTCTCGGAGTGCACCTTCCGAAACCAGCCACCTATGGCAATTACGATAGTTATGAAGGATTTGCCTTTATCCCTAATGAAATCAGCTGGCGTTTCAGGCTTTACCCCACTCCAGAAATAGATGGTCCAACTTGGGCTGGAAGAATTGATGACATTACAGCAAAAGTGGAAAATGTCGAAGTACAGATAAGACTTTCTAATTCAACTACCAAAAAGCTGGGGCCAAGTATATTATCAGGCAAAATTAATACATGTAAATAGAAGCATAGAACAAAGGGGGTATTACTGAAACGTAACGGGTTCACAATATAGGTGCAAAGCAGTAAATTCCATTGCAAAAGGGTGCGAAATCACATTTAATTTTCACCCTTTTTTGTTGAATCAGTGTTTTGATAAATTATATAGTAAATATCCTTGCGAATAGATATCCTCTTTCTGACATAAACGGAAATTATCATTCCCCTTGTGAAAAATAGACGGAATAATTCCGCTAAAGTTGGGAAATACACATATTTCTCTAAAAATAGGGGGAGCTTTTCCGTTTATTTGTTCCAAATCGTTGGATTTTGACTTAATTTGACTTGTTAACCGGAATTCCTCCGCTTATATCTGTCTTTTAAGTCAAAAAATATACATTAGCCGGAAATTCTCCGCCTATTAAAATTCACACCTATTCCATTTTTCCTTCCAATACCGTCAGTAAAATACATGGCGAATTACCAAGCTATGTAAAAATTTATTTAATCAATTTTTTCACTCTTGGCACTTCAAAAGAGAACCTGTTAGCTGAAACAGCGATAATGCTTTTTCTTTTTAAGTCAAGGAAATGGGTTTTTTTGTAAAGTAATGAAAGTGAATGCTGGTATAATGTGTAAAAAGGAGATGATGATTTGAGGAAGCTAATCGTTATTCTGTTCGGTCTTTTGTTAGTGGGCTGTGACAAGGAGGTTAGTACAATAACTGATGACATTACTTCCCCTGAAATGAGAAAGGTAACACCAATGGACCATCACTTCTTAGTTGAATGGCTTTCTGACGCAATGGATAGAGGGAACCATGATTTTGATACCGGGACTCATGGCGAATTGGTAATAGATCCAAAATCTGCTCCACTTGAACGAGGAGATGTTGTTTATTATAAGATGTTCGAAACGGCAATTAAAAAGAACCCAGAGATTCCAAAAAATTATTTAGGAAGAGTTGTAGGTTTACCCGGTGAGACAATTGAAATCAAGGATGGTCACGTTTATATTGATCATAAGAAATTGGATACATTTTATGGAGTGGCTACTATAAGGGGAATGGAAGAAGAGGAGTATTTAGATCAAGCTGATTTGAGTCATGTTAATGATTTAGCTTGGGTTAAGAGTTACTTTAATTTCAATTTGGAACCTATAAAAGTTGATGAAGAAACGGTCTTTGTTTTGGTTGACCACTGGTGGCGGGGGACAGATAGCAAAGATTTCGGTTTGCTGCCGATGGAAAGGATACAAGGGAAAGTGTTAGGTTATTCGGATGAATTTTAAACTGAAAGCCATAGAAATTATTTTTGAAGAGTTGGAGAATCATTGGAAGGGCAAAGCCCGATGAAAAGTGAGAGATGAATTATTGAACAAACAGATGCAAAAGTTTAAGACTTGGATCTCAGCATCGATCATTTTTATTAAGCGAACGGTGCAGTTTATAGAACAATTTTTCTTAATATAGGGGGAGAAGGTGGAAATATGAACGAACTTAGATTCAGAAAATTTGAAAGTGAAATATCTGAATTAGTTTCATTTATGACAAATAATTCATGGGATTATCACTCAGACCCAAAACCTACGGAAGAACAAATTGTTAAGGCATACCATAAAGGTTGGTACCAGGAAGATAGGGAGACTTTTTGGATAGAAAATATAAATGAAAAAATGGGATTAATTATTATTCATGATATCAATGACACAATCCCCTTATTTGACATTCGTATAGCAGATAATGTTAGAGAGAAAGGTTTTGGTACAAAAGCTGTCAAATGGATTACGGATTATATTTTTAATTTACCAGATAAAAAAATACGAATTGAGGCACATACTCGAAGTGATAATTTAGCTATGAGAAAAACACTTTATAACTGTGGGTTTGTTAAAGAAGGATATTTAAGACATGCATGGGAGAATAAAGATGGTAGTGTTTCAGACTCTATTTGTTTTGCAATGATTAGAAGTGACTGGGAAAATGAAGTAATAACTCCAATAAAATTTAATGAATTGCCATATTAATACACACCTAATTTAGCTAACAGGGTCCGGTTGTTCAATAAAAACAGTCGCTTATTGTGCTAACAATGCAGCTTGGATGGCAGGAATCTAAAAGGGTATTTTCATTTTTTGGAGGGGATTATTATGAACATCGGAAACGAATATTTAAGAAATATAATTGAAAGATTTAATAGTGTTAAAAGCCTTGGAGATAAGGCAATCAATCAGTTATCGGAAAAGGAATTACATTGGACTTATAATAACGAGTCTAATAGTGTTGCCATAATAGTAAAGCATTTAAGCGGAAATATGGTTTCAAGGTGGACTGACTTTTTAACATCAGATGGGGAAAAAGAATAAAGAAATCGAGAGGAAGAATTTGTAGACGATTTATCTTCGAAATCTGAATTAATGATGGTTTGGGAAAAAGGCTGGAAAGTCCTGATTGCAACATTAACTGGTTTAAGTGAGCAAGATTTATTAAAAAATATTTCCATTCGTGGAGAAAATCATATGGTCATAGAGGCAATTGAAAGGCAAATGGCACATTACGCATATCATGTCGGGCAAATTGTTTATATTGGCAAACAATTAAAGGACAACAACTGGAAAAGTCTAAGCATTCCAAAAGGAAAATCGGAAGAATACTTAAAGGAAATGCTTGAAAAACATCAAGATAAATAGGGTAAGACGGATAAATATCTAAACAACAACAGGAACTGTCATGGAGATAGTTCCTGTTTCTCTTTAGTATTCAACTATCGGGCGCTTGATAAAGCCTATAAATATATCCTCTACAGGCAGTGCAAAGTAATACAGCAGCTTATTACCCATTTCTAAGAAAATGCGATTCATAAAGCGTTCATGACAACCGTTTCTTGCACTTTTCAAGAAAACGCGTTCCATGAAAGGTTCATGACAACCGTTTCTTGCACTTTCCCAAGAAACGCGTTCTATGAAAGGTTTATGATGACCGTTTCTTGTACTCTCCTAAGGAAACACGCTCCATGAAGGCTTCATAACAACCATTTCGAGTACTCTTCCAGGAAAACACGCTCCATGAAGTGTCCATGACAACTGTTTTCGGCATTCTCCTATGAAAACACGTTCCATGAAAGGCTCATGATTACCGTTTCGGGCACTTTCCTATAAAAAAGTTACATTTTGTTCATTTATACTTTTCTCCATTTAGGGAAATATTATTCCATAATGTATGACATAGGAGGTTTTCTTAATGGAGGATAAAACAAATATCCCATTAACTGCTGCGGAAATGTCTAGTTTATGGCTGCAGTACATTGACGATACATTGGCAGTTTGTGTGAACAGATATTTTTTAGAAAAAGTTGAAGATGAGGAAGTACGTCCTATTGTTGAATGGACGCTGGATACAGCTAAAGAAAATATTTCTATCGCACAAAAATTATTTAAAAAAGAGGATTTTCCCATACCTGTTGGATTCACGGAACAAGATGTAAACCCGCAAGCTCCAAGGCTTTTTTCCGATACATTTTTCTTAATGTATTTACGTCAATTGTCTATTCTCGCAATGGTGACTAATAGCTCCGCACTTGGATTAGCTGCACGGCCGGATGTGGTTGATTTTCATAAACGCGTACTAAAGAAGGCGGTTGAATTGCAGGATAGAACACGCGATTTAATGTTAAAGCAAGGGACTTATATAAGACCCCCTTATATCTCGACTCCTGAAAGGATCGATTTCGTGGAAAAGCAACATTTCTTAGCTGGTTTTTTTGGAAAAAAACGTTCAATTACCTCAGTGGAGATCACTCATTTATTTTTAAATACTCAAACAAATTCCATTGGAAAAGCTTTAATAACAGGATTTGCTCAGACTGCTCAAAATGAAGAAGTAAAAAAGTATTTTTTAAAGGGGAAAGATCTTTCTCAAAAATTTGTAGAGACATTTAGCAATATTTTAATAAAGGAAGATCTTCCTGCTCCTATGGGTTGGGATTCGGCTGTTTCAGATTCAACAGCAAATGTATTTTCGGATAAATTAATGATGTATCATATTACAGCCATGATTGCCGCGGGAATTGGAAACTTTGGCATGGCACTAGCAGCAAGTTCAAGAAGAGATTTAGGGTTAAAATATGCGTCGTTAATTCCGGAAATCTCACTGTATGCCGAAGATGGAGCTAAAATCATGATTAAACACGGTTGGATGGAGGAGCCTCCACAATCAGATGACAATGACGAATTAGTAAAGAATAAGTGAAGTTACTACAATTGAAGAAAATGATAAAAAATAACTCTCTTTGAGCTTAGCTCCTGTATAATATACAGTTATTTACAAAGTATAATAAGGGGTGTATTTAATCTTTGGGGGTAACTAATTATGGCCGAAAACCATATAAATTTAACTTCTGCTGAAATAGCTTCAATTTGGACTGACTATATGAACGATAGTATGGCAAAATGCGTTGTTGGTTATTTCTTAAAGGTTGTTGAGGATGAGGAAATCCGTCCAATTCTGCAAATGGCTTATGATATTGCGGCTACCCATATTGAAAAGCTCACTCATCTTTTTCAAAAGGAGCAGCTGCCACTCCCTACAGGATTTACAAGCGAAGATGTGAATGTGAATGCACCGCGTTTATATACCGACGTATTTATGCTTATGTATGCAAATCATATGGCAAAGGCAGGAATGCTTGGCTATAGCGGCTTTGTTGCGATGAGTTCTAGAAAGGATACGAGAGCCTATTTCATGGAAGCACTTGCGGCGACAGCAAACCTTTATGACAAGAGTACAGATGTAGCCCTTTCAAAAGGTGTATTTGTTCGGGCTCCTTTTATATCCTATCCAACTGAAACGGATTTTGTAGATAGCAAAAAGTATTTAAGTGGTTTAAATCCGTTCAGTGATAAGAGACCGTTAAATGCGATTGAAATCGCCAGTGTATTTATGAATACGTTAACGAATCAAATTGGAACGAAACTTGCTTTAAGTTTTGCCCAAATATCCCCAAGAAAAGATGTTCAAAAATGGATGCTGCGAGGGAAAGATATAGCACAAAAACATCTTGGTGTATTCACACAGGTTTTGATCGATAATGATTTGCAACCGCCAATTTCATCAGATAATTTTATTACTGATTCGATCATTCAGCCATTTTCAGACAAGCTTACGATGTTCCATATGATATTACTAACTTCAGCAGGAATAGGGAATTATGCCACAGCAGCAGCTGTTAGCCAACGAAGTGATCTTGTCATGAATTACGAACGTCTGTCACTTGAAATTGGACAATTTGCCAAAGATGGTGCTGATATTATGATTCAAAACGCCTGGTTAGAACAGCCTCCGGGAACATTGGATAAAACAAAACTGGCAAAAAATAAAAATAAAAATAGTTAGGCTGCAAAACCAAGGGTCTCCCACATTGAAGACCCTTGGTTATTCACATTCTAAAAGAAAATCCTTCCGACACTGATGAGATTATTAAGAAGCCCCAGCCCGCCTAATGCTCCTTTTCCCACCTTGAGTAAACCTCCAAACATCCCCGGTCGGCCTTGCCCCATGAAATTCCCCCAGCCCATCGGAACTCCCTGATTCCAGCTGACTGGATTTCCATATACTCCCCAACCACCCATATGCCCTTGGGTATACATACCTGATTGATTTACTGGCCCCGAATGTCCTTGCGCACTAAAACTCGCTTGATTTCCATTTGTGGCCCAATTAACTGGATGTCCCGGACCGCCGAAGCCCGCTAGACTTCCAGGACTCAACCAACCTGCTTTATAAACTTGACCACTCCAGCCTGCCGGACTTTCAAAATCATTCTCTTGGTTAAGGGTCTGTAAGTGTAATGGTGGTGCAGAAAATTGATTATGATAAGGCTGGCTTTGTCTCCTTAAAATCGTATACCTATAATGGTCCATTTGCATACTCTCCTCATCTTAAAAACCCCATGTTAAGGATAGGGTATGCATATTGGCTTTTTCTGGATGGTCAAATAACTATGTGCAAAGGCTAATGTAAAAATAATAAAATCTGCCGTGATGAACTAAGCAAAAGTAGTAAAAAAATCTATCGTTTTGCTAAATGCTGCATGTGCTGATTTTTCATTGTATTTTGGGGAGTACGGATCACTAAATCCATGTTGTCCATTAAATTTATATATATCAATCTTCTTTTCTTCTAAGCGTAAAATAAGATCTTCAACATTAAATGATGGCTCTTCTGCAAAGAACAACAATGTCGGGCATAATGGCCTTTTTTCTATAAAATCTCTAATTCGCGATCCATAATATCCGACAATTCCATCAAGACCTTCATCCTCACAACATAACCAAGCAACAGATGCCCCAACGCTGAATCCAATAATAAATACTTTTTTATATTTGTCTTTTATCTCCAATAATACTCTTTTAACTATTTTAGAAGCATAATCGAAACCGATGTTATCCATAAAATGTCGATAAGCGTCTTTTTCTTGAGAATAATTAAAAGGCCCATCTTGCTTTAATAAATTTGGACAAATAACATCAAAGCCTTTTTCTGATAAAGATTGACAAAAATCTTTTATATGACGGTTAATCCCATAAATCTCATGAACGACAATGATCGCTGTGTCCGACTGATTATGTATGTTTATCAAAATATACCTCCAATCGACTTATTTCTCATTATTGTATTACACTCGGCAAAATAATTTTATATAGGAAGCTCGAATATCTCCCACTGATAAAGGGAAACGCAAAGGGCATATTAAGATTATATTTAAAGTGGGAGGAAATACAATTGAGTACAAAAGAGAATGCGTTATCTATCTTCGCTTTAGGCGGCTTGAATGAAATTGGGAAAAATATGTATGCAATCGAATATTCAAATGATATTGTTATTATCGATTGTGGAAATAAGTTTCCAGATGAAAGTTTATTAGGAATTGATTTGATAATTCCTGATATCACTTACTTAGTAGAAAATAAGGATAAAGTCAAGGCTTTGATTGTCACACATGGGCATGAAGATCATATCGGGGGGATCCCATTTTTCTTAAAAAAATTGAATATTCCCGTTTATGCCACACGTTTTACACTTGGATTAATTGAAATCAAATTAAAAGAACACAAGCTTCTAAGAGAAAGTAAACTGGTTGAAATCAACTCAAACTCAATACTAAAATTCGGTGAAATGAGTGTGAGTTTTTTCAAAGTGATCCATAGTATTCCTGATTGCTTAGGCATGGTCTTCCGCACACCAGCAGGAAATATTGTGCATACGGGGGATTTCAAATTCGATTTAACCCCTGCGAATAAGGAGCATGCCGATATTCATAAAATGGCTGAAATCGGCCAAGAAGGCGTCTTACTTCTATTGTCTGAAAGTACGAATGCAGAGCGTCCCGGTTTAAGCCCATCGGAACAAATGGTAGGTGACCATGTGGAAGCAGCTTTCATGAAAGCTAAACGCAAAGTGATTGTTTCTACCTTTGCTTCGAATATTAGCCGTGTTCAGCAAGTCGTCCTTGCAGCGCATAAAACAAATCGAAAGCTGGCGTTACTTGGGCGAAGTATGGTGAATGTTGTAGAGGTGGCGATGGATCGTGGATATTTAACCGTTCCTGATGGAATGTTAATCGCCCCACAAGAAATTAATGAAATGCCGCCTGAGAAGGTAGCTATTTTATGTACGGGAAGTCAAGGAGAACCATTGGCTGCTCTTGCCCGCCTCTCCACTGGAAACTTTCGGGGAGTCGACATTTTGCCTGAAGATACGGTTATCCTTGCAGCAGGTCCAATACCTGGGAATGAACGTAATGTCACAAGTATCGTAGACAACTTATTTGCACTTGGAGCTAAAGTGATATATGGAACTGGAAGTACATCCGGCATGCATGTTTCCGGCCACGGTTATCAGGAAGATTTAAAACTTATGCTTACATTAATGAAACCGACATATTTTATTCCCATTCACGGTGAATTTAGAATGCTGCATCATCACCGTTTGTTAGCTGAATCCGTTGGAGTAGAAAAAGGAAACACGTTTATCATCAATAATGGCGATGTAGTGGAAATTGAAAATGGCATCGCACGCCAAACTAGGACCGTACCCGTCGGAAATACATACGTAGAAGGCGGAGATGTCGGAAATATTGGGGATTATGTATTACGGGACAGAAAACAGCTGTCTGAGGACGGAATGTTCATGATTATTGTAACGATAAGCAAAGCCGATAGAAAGTTGATGACGGAACCCGAAACGTTTTCCCGCGGATTTACAGATCATCGAGATTTCTCGGAGCTTCGCAAAAATGTAAATGAACTCACTGTAAACATTGTTGACGAGCTCCAAGAAGCAAATCGAAACTCAAGAAATGTAATGAAAAAACAAATAAAAAAGTCAATACGAGAATACGTATATTCACAAACTAAAAAAAATCCAATGATTGTTCCTATCCTTATTGAAATTTAAAAAGAGGAAGATTTGAAAAATTGAATTCATTGATCTTCAAAAATCGGGCGTTATGAATTTACTAAAACTTGTTTTTAAGTGAAATTTTTAGTATTTCATAAACGCCCTTTCAAGTATGAAATTACTCTTTATCCTCTGAATGCAAATTCGATTCCACTCCAGCGAAAAGAACAAATGAAAATTAAGTGTAAGTCCCACCTAAAATTACTCTCAATAAAGCAATCTTATTTTTTGACCAACGATTGTAGACGTAAAAAAGCAAGGAATCCTTGCTAGCTTTCTTCATTAATTGTGCGAAAATTTAAATAAGGAGGGAAGGAAATGAACATTGGTGAAAAGCTAAAGTTAAGAAGAAAAAAAGCAGGGTTTACTCAGGAACAAGTGGCGGAAAGAATGAATATAACGAGGCAAACCCTTTCGAATTGGGAAGTCGGGAAAAACTTTCCCGATATTGACTCCATTATTAAGCTAAGCCATATATACCAACTCTCCTTAGATGAATTTTTATTAGGTAAAATATTTTTCAAAGGAGCGATGGCAATGGTAAAGAAGTTACCAGAATTGGAGATTCAAAGTTTGATTAAAATGCATTATCCTTCTGCTAATAATATAAAAGAGCTTAACGGTGGTCTTGTCTCTCAAACGTACTCCTTTAATTCAAATAATGATTGCTTTGTTTTTCAAGTGGGAAATCAATTCGAAGTGTATGAAAAGGAGAGATGGGTTTACCATCGCTTTCATCATCTTCTTCCTTTAAGGGAGGTGTTGGCTATACAGGTAACAGAAAATGATGTCGCTTACTCCATTTCTAAATTTATCGAAGGAACTAAATTATTTGATTTAAATAGTCAGGAAATACTTGATGTTTGTCCAGCTGTAGAAAAAGCCCTTGAGATATTGGAAGCAATTGAAATGACCGGACAGAATGGATATGGCCGATTTGATCAAACTGGGCAGGCGGGTTATCCGACCTGGGAGGACTATATAAAGGCAGTTTACAATGAGAATATTTATGATTGGTCAGCCCTGGAACGGAATGGATTAGATTCGGATGTAGTTGAAAATGCTATTAAAGAGCTAAAAGCCCATATTAATAGTGTTTCATTAAGTAAAAAATATTTAGTTCACGGAGATTTAGGATCATTTAATTTATTGGCAAAAGATGGGCGGGTTACCGGAATGATTGATTGGAGCCTTTCTATGTATGGAGATCATTTATATGACAAAGCAAATATTCTTTTTTGGAATGAGGATAAGCTCCAGCCACTCATACAAAGGATTACAAATAGGTATATGAGTTCTCCTCAATCTAAGGAAAAAATTTACTGCTATATGCTTCGTATTGGCCTGGAGGAAATTTATAATACAGTTATTCTTAACGAAATAGGTTATGACATTGAATGGGTTGCAAATAGATTGCAAAAAATTATTATCAATTTTCATTGAAGGAAGAAAATAATTAAAGAAATATAGCCTTTGGATAAAGTAAACCAAATCAATGAACAACGTATGAATTTCAACGTTGTTTTTTTATTTATACATTATCCATTATTCCCCATGTTTTTTAAAAAGGGCTTTCATTTCAAATGATGTTGTAACGATAATAGTGTACGGCACATAGTATGGAACAAATACTGTATGACATATAGTAATAACATATAGCAATGATAAATGAGGTGGGTGAATGAGTGCTTTATTGAATTCATTATCGGCAGAGCTTAGGAGAGGAACATTGACATTAGCCGTTTTAAGTCAATTGCGAACACCCCAGTATGGATATTCACTTGTTCAGTTATTGGAGGAATCAGGCATTAGCATTGATCAAAGTACTTTATATCCATTGCTTCGCCGTTTAGAAAAACAGGAATTAGTCACAAGCACCTGGGATACATCTGAGAGCAGACCGCGTAAGTATTATGTTTTAAGTGAATATGGTCTGGAAATCTTTTTACAGTTAAAAAAGGAATGGATTAAGAACTCTAAAGAACTTTATGGTTTATTGAAAGGGGGTGAGGAAGATGAATTTAATTGAGGTTTATATTCAAGAAGTCACTCGCAGGCTGCCTGAGAAAGGCCGTGCGGATATTGCACTCGAACTGCGTTCAACCATTGAGGATATGCTGCCTGATGATTACAGCGGGGAAGATGTTAAGGCAGTCCTTAAAAAATTAGGGAATCCGGCAGCATTAGCCAGCGGTTACCGAGACCAGCCTATGCATCTAATAGGTCCACGCTATTTTGATGTATATGTGTCATTATTAAAAATGATTTTACCAATTGCAGCTGTAGTCTCACTGATTTCTATGATTGCAAAATATTTGATCGGGTATAGTGGAGACGAGGCAATTGTAAATGTTGTTCTTACTATTATGGGTGAAGGGATAGGGAAAATCATTGAAGTGGGCATCCAAACCTTTTTCTGGCTAACGCTCGTTTTCGCTCTTATAGAAAGAATGGATAAAGGAAAAGATCAACAGCCGTTATCCGCAAGTCTAAAAAAATGGACACCTGATGATTTGAAAAACATCTCCTACATTCCTAAGAAAAAAGCGATTAAAAAGTGCGAAGTATTTGGAAGTTTAATGTGGACAGCGATTTGGGCCACCATTTATTTTTATGCGGATCACCTTGTAGGTATTTATAGAGGAGGCGGAAATCAACTTGAATTCAAAATTCCGGCTTTCAATCAGGAGGTTTTATTTCAATATTGGCCAGTTGTTCTTATTGTCATCGCCCTTGAGATTACACTAGCATTCTATAAATTAATCAAAGGGCAATGGAATAAGAAAACAGCCATCTTCAACACAGTGGTCGAGCTGTTCGCAACCATTGTATTCATTGTTATTTTAAGCAATCCGAATTTATTGAGCCAAGAATTTATTACGTATATGTCTGAATTATTTACTACAACAGCCAAGCAATTTGAAACGTGGGTAATTAGCAGTGTGATTATCACATTTGTTATTTTTGCCGTAATAAATATAATCGATGGGTTTCGTAAGGCTAGAATTCGTTGATATATTTGCTTGTAAAACTAACATTATATTACTTTAAGGGTTGAATAATCATATTCTCTTATGCTGGGGCTGCATATAAAGGAGAGGAGCACCAATATGCCCAAACATGATGATGATGCTTCATTTGGCAATCTGAATATAAAAGGAAAAATAGCCACAGTTGCCGGAATAACGCTTCTCGTTATTCTGGCACCTAGTTTTGTGCTCGGTATATATTTTTTTGGGCTGGCTGGGGTTTTTGAACTGCTCGGTGTTCGGTATGAATCTGTCTGGTCAGTGATTGTTTTTGTTGTCAGTTTCTTTGTTTTGGGCATTATAGTAGAATTGTTTTCCGGAGCGGTTTTTGTGCTGCTTAAACAAAAAATGACAGGAAAATTAAAGGTGCTTTTTGTCCGGATCAGTATTGAAGCCGCATCTAACTGGCTATGTCTCTTTATAATGGATGAGTTTATGAAAAGCATTACCCTTTCCATGAAAACAGAGATCATAGTTGCTTTGCTAATGGCTGCAATAGAAATTGTATTCGATGATAAAGGGGATGGAGAAAAGCGGATTGACAGTTAATATCTTTTATTTGAAGGAGATTTTAGAAGTGCTGATTTTAAGTTTTTAAATTGAGAAAGAAAATTTAATTTTTTGATCGAGGATTTATTTTTTCTGCGTAATAAAAATTAAAATTATCAATACAAGCTAATATGAATACATCAACACTACCAAATGTATCTGCATCGTGTTTAACTAATCCTTCTTGGTCTTCTGGTTTTGTTACATTCCCTACAAAGGAAACCTCAATTATTTTACCTTGATTTCTTAAATTTCAATAGAATTGAATGTTAACAGTTAATTCACCACTCTGGAAATAGGTGGAATATGGTGTTTGACACTATGAATATAGTAGAAAAGTGCTATAATACTAAATTGAATAGGTAAAAATGTCGAAATATGTATTATCTTGGAACCGCGAAAATGGCAAATTCGTTGAAAAGCGATGACGCAAAGCCTCAGACCTAAGGCATTTGCTATGGTGGCTGGGCTGCCGAAAGGAGACTATAATTTACAAAATGAAAAAATTCAAAATAAGAATGAAGCTAATTTTCATTCTTATTACATGTATGTCCCTAATAAATATTTTTGATGAAAAGATACTACTGTTCTTTCATTTAAAAGGGGACGGTTTATGGGAAGTTCTTTTAGATACCGGAAGTTCTTTTGTGGTACTTACATCGGTTCTATGGGCTTTTTTACTAGGCAAAAAAATCATCCTTAACTACAAAGAAAAAGAAAAGCATTATCGTAATTTGATTGATTTATCTCCAGAGGCCATATTTGTCCATAGGAATGGGAATATCATCTTTACAAACAAAGCTGGTGTTACATTGCTGGGAGCAAATAGTGTGGATGATTTACTTCATCACAACTGGAAAAACTACATACAATCCAGTTCCAGTGATTTGTATCACCTAAGGGAAAAAGTAAAACATTATAATAGGGAAATAGTAACCTTTCAAATTAGAGTTGAAAGATTAGATGGTCAATTCATTGATTTAGAAGTCACTTCAACAAATATTGAATACGATGGATTGCCAGCAAGGGAATTTATCGCCAGAGATATTACCTTCAGAAAAAAACAAGAAAGTATGATAAAAAAATTAGCCTATCAAGATACATTGACGGGATTGCCCAATCGAAGGGCTTTTTTGGATAATCTTGAGCAGCTTATAAAGGATTCGAAAAAGAACAATTATAATTTTGCTGTTTTTTTTATTGATTTGGATGGGTTTAAAAAGGTAAACGATTCCCTGGGCCACGATACCGGCGATGAGCTCTTAAAGAGGGTAAGTGCGCTTTTAGAGAGTTGTGTCAGAGAGCATGACATCGTTGCTAGATTAGCAGGAGACGAATTTACGATACTTTTACCCGAATCTACTAAACAAGATTGCAGCTTAATAGCGAAGAGAATTATCAGCAGCTTAGATCCACCTCTCTACATTATGGGGAAAGAAATTCACGTCACACCTAGTATTGGCATTTCTTTATATCCACAAAACGGAGAGGATGCGACAACATTAATAAAAAAGGCCGATGAAGCTATGTATCAAGCTAAGAATAACGGAAAAAACAGTTATCAGTTTGTAGAAGAAATTTTCTGATTTTAAGGAAAGGAGAATAGGATGTGGATTCGACAAATAAAACATTGGATCACTCAACAAGTCATATAGAAGTTTCTGATATTTTTTTTCGTTCAATATTTGAACATAACCCTGACACCGTTTTCTTCCTAGATAAGGAAGGTATGATTGCGAAGCCAAATGAAGGGTTTTCCGAATATCTGGGTTATACAAAAGACGAAATAATATTTCATTCGATCAAGCAATTTCTCTATATAAATGAAATCCCAACATATAAAAAATGCTTTAGTAAGGTTCTTTCTGGCGAAGTGCAGCATATTGATACTGTTTTTATACATAAAGATGGAAGAAAAGTTCAAATTAATCTCACTTTAATCCCTGCAAAATTTAATGGAGAAGTGGTTGGGGTTAGTGGGATAGCAAAAGATATTACAGAGGAAAAGGAAACCGCCATTGAATTAATCGAATCGGAATTAAAATTCCGAAGCCTAGTTGAGGAAGCTCTAGTTGGCGTCTATATCATACAAAATGAAAAATTAATATATGGAAATCCTCGGCTATATCACCTTTTAGGAACAAAGATTTCATCAAGTGCACTAGATGTTTTGGATTATATTCATCCAGAAGATCATGCTGAAATGAAATCTGTTTTTAATCAATTAATTGATGGGAAAAAAGGCATTGGCCATACCTTTAGAATCGTAAGTAAAGATGGTTCTATTATTGATATTGAAGCCCATTCAAAACGTATTTATTATCATGATCAAACTACTATTATTGGAACACTTCAAGATATTACTGAGCGTAAAAAGTCAGAGGAATTAAACAAATATTTAGCTTATCATGATTTTTTAACCGAACTGCCAAACAGAAGATTCTTTCAAGAAAAGTTGGAAAAAGAATTGATTATTAGTAAAACGCTGCAACAAAAAATGGCAGTCATGTTTCTCGATTTGGACCGGTTTAAATATATCAACGACACTCTAGGGCATTTTGTGGGAGATGAGCTGTTGAAACTCATCTCAAAAAGGTTAAAAATCTGTCTAGGGGAGAATAATTTCCTAGCAAGACTGGGTGGAGATGAATTTTCTGCTGTGCTTCCTAATATTGGAAATACAGATCAGGTCATCAAGCAATCAGAAACGATTATTAAATCATTAGAGGAACCATTTTTTATTGAGGGGTATGAGCTTTTTATTACGACCAGCATCGGGATTAGTATTTATCCTGCTGATGGAGAAGATACGGAGTCCTTAATGAAATACGCCCATTCTGCTCTTTATAAATCGAAAGAAAGAGGGAAGAATACTTACCACATCTATACCTCTTCTATGAATATACAAACCTTTAAAACATTCAATCTCGAGTCGGGTCTTCGGAATGCAATCGAGCTAAATCAACTTGAATTTTATTACCAGCCAAAGGTTTGTGCACGTACCAATCAAATTGTCGGAGTGGAAGCTCTGATTCGCTGGAATCATCCGGAATGGGGACTGTTATCGCCTGATGAATTCATTCCGTTGGCAGAAGAAACAGGATTAATTACCGAAATTGGGAAATGGGTCAAATATAAAGCATGTGCCCAAAATAAAGCATGGCAAGAGGCAGGATTACCGGCTATTCCTATTTCTATTAACATATCTGCCAGTCGATTTTTAGAAAAAGACTTAGTCGAAAATATCGTCAGAACACTAGAAGAAACCAAGCTTTCACCTGATTATTTGCAAATTGAAATCACAGAGACTTCCCTATTAGAAAATGAAAAGGTAGTTTTGGCTACGATAGATGAATTAAGGAGCATTGGAGTTAGAATCGCCTTAGATGATTTCGGGACAGGGTATTCATCACTCTCTTACCTAAATCGGTTTAAAGGAAGAATGGATTCACTAAAAATTGACCGATCTTTTATAACGGATTTAAGTGAGAAAGATCCTGATAACTCTAATTTTATTACGAAGACCATTATTGAGTTAGCCCAGCATCTCAATATGGAGGTTGTTGCAGAAGGAGTGGAAAATCTTGAGCAGCTCCAAATATTGAAGAATTACAAATGTGAAACCATCCAAGGCTATTTATTCTCTAAGCCTGTCAAGGCAAATGATTTTGCTTCCCTTTTAGAAAAAGGTAAATTAGAAGTGTCAGGAAGCTATGATAGCGAAATGGATAAGTTTGAAGATAAACGGGAGTATTTTAGGGTAAAACTTGATTTTCCTTTACTTGCCTCTATGACCCTTATTCGAATTCACGGAAGAAAAGTAGAACTAGGGAACACGAATGTTTTGATTGAAGACATTGGATTAGGGGGTCTCAGGTTTTTATCGGATATTAGGTTAACTGTTCACCGGGATATTATTTTGGAATTTGAAACGGAAATCTTAGGTGAGACGATTAACATGTATGGTTCCGTCGTATGGATGCACGAAGCAAAGCCTGGTATTTTCCAGTATGGACTGGAATTTTTGGTAGAAGAAACGGAGCGCTCCAATCTAGCTAAATTACTAAATAAGTTCGCGATTCTTCTTAGAAAGAATCCAATCGTTCCGGAGTGCAACTTTATTAAAACGGATCGATATCATTTTATAAAGAATCAAAGGGAAATGTTAAAAAAGGAATAATAAATCAAGGCTGCGAACATTGAATTTCCTTTGAAAATTCAATGTTCTTTTTTTGCAAAGTTTATTCGCCTTGATTACCATAGAGAAAAAAATATAGCAGCTATTATAAACTTATTTGGTACAATAAAAGCGAATTAAACAGTAACCTTTCTGTATATATCTATTAAACCCTCTATGTACATGTATAAGGAAACATACTGGAGGATATTAAGAAAAACATATTAAATACAGGATGTGAACAAAAATGAGCGTGTATGACTTTACAGTAAAGAAAATCGATGGTCAGACAGAGTCGTTGTCGCGTTATGAAGGAAAAGTCGTTCTTATCGTCAATACGGCGAGCAAGTGTGGCTTTACGCCACAGTATAAGGGATTGCAAGTGTTGTATGATAAGTACCGTGATTTAGGATTGGAGATTCTAGGATTTCCTTGTAATCAATTCGGTCAACAGGAACCAGGTACGAATGAGGAAATTCAGCAGTTTTGCGATTTGAATTATAATGTGAGTTTTCAAATGTTTGCAAAGGTAGACGTAAATGGTGCGAATGCGGCTCCACTTTATCAATACATAAAAAAAGAGGCCAAAGGCGCATTAGGGTCACAGGCAGTCAAATGGAATTTTACGAAATTTTTAGTGGACCGAAAAGGGAAAGTGGTAAAGCGTTTTGCTCCACAGATAGAACCGGAAAAACTGACAGCTTCAATAGAAAAAGTGCTGAATCTGCACTGATAAACAATCAGGCGCGTTTATTTAGGAACGCGACTATTTTTATTTGGCTATGTTATAACTGAATGTTGACTTTACCTTGTTTGAAAATAACCGGACAGATTCCGTTTATTATTGGAAATACCCATATTTCCCTAAAAATAAGAGGACGTTTTCCGGTTATCTTATCCAAATCTTTGGATTTTGTCCTATTTTGAGCAGTTAATCGGAATATCTCCGTCTATATTTACTTATTAAGCATCCAAATATACATTAGTCGGAAATTCTCCGCTTATTGAATTCTCATACCTACACGAAAATCAACAATAGCAATTTGATTTTCGAATCACGCGAGGTTACCGAGTGGGGAAAAAAGAAAAAAGGACAATTCCAATTTTCAAAGTAGAAAAAGAGACTACTTTTAACTATTTTCCATGACGGGGCAGGGGGTTACCTGTTTTCAAATGAGGAGAAGTTTTCCACGCTTGATAAATTCAGGTTTGGCAAGTGAGGGGGAAATTACCTATAAACAGGATGGAAATATTTTGAGATAATCAAGGGATAAAATATTTAAAGATACTGTGGTGATAAAATGGATAAATCCTCTTCAAGGTTAATATCTGTCTTGCTTTACACAACATTTGTAGTAAGCACAATAATTACATTATTTATTGTATATAGGGATATTGACAATCTATTTTCTTCTAAATTTGTAATTAGCTATGTGGTTTTTCTTATTCTGTATTTTATTTATTTTATTATTACAACTGCAATCAATATGGGAAAGTTAAAATGGTTTGATATTAGAAAAAGAATATATAGATTTATTACTTCCTTTGTTTTCCTTAGTGGAACAAGTATCATTTGTTATTACTTTTTAGAACCCACGGAAATAGATTATTATAGGATTTTTCCAATTACTTTTGGTACATCACTAGGGGTCGTTTTTTTTGATTTGGCTTTTTTGGGAAGGAAGTAAACCACAATGTAGGTTAATCTATTCCAGAATAGGGTGCGATTGTCGAACAATATAAGCTAAATTGGCTTTCTACTTAATGTTCATATAAACAAAGTAGAAAGCCTTATTTATTCTGCAAAAACATCCTATATATCCTATCAAAGCTAGCTCGGTCGCTCTTAAAACACGCATAATCAACTCTTTTATACTTTAACACTATAAAAAGTTTTATTTGAATGGGAGACCGGCGCCAGAGTCATAATCAAAGTATGTCCTTGGTAAGTTATTAACTTCAGATGCAACTCGGATTCCAGATTCGATTGCACCTTGAATCCATGCGTGAGCAGATGAGGTATGTTCCCCGGCAAAATGAACCCTTCCTTCCGGTGAGGCAATATAAGGTGTTAATTCCGTTACTTGTCCGGGCTTAAACATAGTAAAAGCTCCAGCAGAATATGGATACCTTATCCAACTATGACTCGCTCCCCCTTGAAAATCACGATATACTTGAGGACCGTGGATGGTCGCTAAATTTTTTAATACATATTCGAGGCGGTTATCCTCAGCCAGGCTATCCCAAGGAATCGCATCATCCTCCCAAGTATAGCTGCCTAAAATGACCCCAGGTCCATCTGAGCCGAGATTATGGCTGGGATATTGAACATATTTAATCGGGAGATCCGTAATAGTCTGCCCACCATATACCCCTCCCTTTTCCCAGAACCTGCTTTTGAACTGAATGCCCGTCTTTGTAGAGCCAGCATAGTTTGTTTCCCGAATCGCCATCCATTTTTTTTCTGAAAATGAGTCGCGAGGTTCAATTTCTACAAATTGTAAAACGGTAAATGGGATGGTCACAATGGCAAGAACACCAGTAATCCTCGTTGGCTCCAAAATTTTATGTACAGCTTGAACCGTTACCTGATTGTCGTGTTGTACAATTTTCTTCACATATTGGCCATAATGGATGTTATCCTGCAATTGTTCAGTAAATGCATTAGGAAGTTTGTCGTTACCTTCATTGATCTCATAAAACTTGATATCAGGGGTAAATAGGACTAAAAGCTCACGTAATAGTTCTAAGAAAGACAATTCCATTAATCCCTCAAGTGTAAGCATTACTTTAATCATCTCGATTGCACCTGGTGATAACGATTGCCCAAACGGATTATATCTCAAATAATTATCCATGGAATATTTATCGAATTCTCTGATGACCCAAGACCAGTTGCTTGGATTTTGATTAATAATATCTGTTATTGGCTTGATCGCTAATTGAAGTAATTCGGAAGCGGTTTTCCCTCGTTCATGAGGATACACTGGGAAGTTAAGAATATCAGGATTCCGTTCATAAGTTTTCCTATAAACTTTTTTCCCTTTAATGTAGATGATATTATTAGGATCACTATTAATAAATTCATTCGTTGGCAGTTTGAACTTTTTTATATATTCTAACGTCAACGAATGAGTATGAGGAATACGCATTGCACCAGCCTCAAGATATTGTCCATCCTTGAAATCACCTCTTAATGTGTAGACCTGGCCTCCCACCCTATCAGTTGCTTCAAGAATTGTTATATCATGTCCAGCTGTCTTCAGTAATGATGCAGCTACAAGCCCTGCCATACCTGCACCTAAAATAATTATTTTCTTAGGCTCTTTCGATTTTTCAAGGCCATTTCTAATAATTGAAATCATTTTTTCTTCTGGTATCTGAGGAAATACGTAATTTAACATAATCTCCCTCCATTACTGAATAGGAAATAAATCAATAAATGATCGACCATTATCAACTTATTCAGACAAAGGGTAGTATTATGAAAAAAAGTAAATGTCTTAAAAAATCATTGTTCCACTGAAGGACCATATATCCAGTGAAAAGAAGCATTATACCAAAACCCTAAATGCTATGCTTTCTAAAGGCTAATATGATCGGCCTCCTAATTCTTTCGCACCAGCTCAAGCTTGTAAAAATAAAGGTTATCCTAAATATTTATTGTGGCATATTGATGTTTCTTAATTAATATGAATACAGTGAATGCTTGAAACTATTGGGGGGATTTGGATGAATGGAAATGAGCATTTGCATGCTGATACTGGCGTCACATCAGGAATGTTTGTCGAGCGATCGTTAAATGAAATTCGTTTTTGGTCTAGAATCATGAAAGAACATTCTTTATTTCTCCGATTAGGGTTTAGAGCGGAGGACACTCAATTAATCCAAGAAGCCAATCAATTTTACCGATTATTTGAACACATTGAACAAACGGCACATTCCCTTTCCAATCAAACAGATCCCAATCAAATAAGAGGATTTAATACGGAAGTACAACAAGCTGCCACTAACATATTTGCCTTTAAACGAAAAGTATTAGGGTTAATTCTTACATGTAAATTACCAGGGGCCAATAATTTTCCATTGTTAGTTGATCATACAAGCAGGGAAGCGAATTATTTTAGAAAACGTTTAATCGAATTAAATGAAGGTAAATTGAAAGCTCTTCCTGATGCCATTATTAAAGAAAATGTCTTCTTCTTAAGGATTATGGCAGATCATGCTAAATTTATTGGTCATCTTCTTGATCCATCGGAAAGAAAGCTCGTAGATATGGCTCGGAATTTCAGTAATGATTTCGATCAATTAATGTATCAAGCAATAGATTTAGAATCTATGAAGCCACAATCTCAAACCGTTCCGCTTTTAGATCAATTTCTAGATCAAAATCGTGTATCAGTCGCATCTCTTCGTGACTTTAAGAAAACTGCGCGTGATTTAATAGAACAATGTAAAATAAAAAGTATTATTCATCCGCTTTTAGCCGATCATGTTTTCCGTGAAGCTGATAGATTCCTTGAAATAATTGATATGTTTGATTCTCATCTTACAAGCGGCCATCAATCCTAGGTAGTGTAATGGGCTTATGGCATTTGGAGTAGACTAATGTGGCAAATAAAAATGAAGATTTATTGTGGAGCATTGTTTTTCTAGACTTTGAACAGTTTAATAAAGGGGTAGCGTCAGGAAACCGTGTTTCTAGATGCTACCCTTTTAGGGTTATCAATTTAATGAATCATCTTTAAAGAACCATTTATAGTAAGCATGTGATAGGTAGTTAGAAAGCCAAATTGTCAAGAAACTCCAATACCAAGCCCATTTTTTATATCGAATTAGTTTCGTATACTTCGCTATTAAGACCTCTGAACCGACAAGCAGTGATGTGTGAAATAAATTGTACAAAGCCTTTACAATAATATTTCTTTTTTCAGGATAATAAAGGTTAAATAAAATACTAAATACTGGATATAAAAAGTATTCAAAACAAAAACTAGCTTTATACGTTTTTTTAAAAAAAGGGCGGTATGGATATGGGCCAAACCTTTATGTAGGGGATATACATATTAAGAACGTTGGATTAGCGGAAAGTCGAAAGCTCATTCTGGAGAAAGCTGTTGGGGCCATTATTACACCGAAAAATGAAGACAGTATTGTCACCTTATCCCATATGGGACAAAGACAAGCCATGCTGCATCATATTGCGAATGTACTCGGTTCTTATCTGGATTCCGGAGAGCCGGCATTAATTCCACTTTCTAAAAGGGATATGGAAGACGGGCGGATTGCTTTATTTTTTTTGCCAAAAGAAAAGGACTTTGCTCAAATAAAAGAAGTACTAAAACATGTGCCGGTTCTTGATAGTGCTATCCGCCTCCCGCATCAATCCGATAAAGGAAAACAATAATGGAGGTTACATAGGAAATGGAACAACCAACAAAAATTATCGCCATTATTACGACTAAAACCGAAAATGTTCAAGCCGGCGGAGCACCCGTGTTTGTTGTAAAGGATGCAGAAGGTCTTCAAAAAACAAGCTTCACCCTTGAAAAAATATTGGATGCATCAGCACATGAAGTTGATCCAGACACGATGATTATTGTGGCACACTGAATTTGGCACGATAGAAAGAGGCTTGCTAGGGCAAGTTCTTTGTGCTGCATCAATGTGGCCCCCCTCGTTAAAACTTGGCGGACACCAATTCCCTTATTTGCACGAAAATAGAGGAATTCCTGTGTTTGCGGACAGAGATTCCTCTATTTTGTAAAAAAGCAGTCATTTTCATCTGTTTTTCTTAAATAACGTACGCAGTGTCCGCTTAGCCTATAAATCAAGGTCAATTATTGAAAATAACGGATTTCATGTCCGCATAAATAGTTGCGCACCATGAGCGGGGACCAAAAGTCAAGGAGCGGCCTCCCCAATAAGCAATTTTCATTACCCGATAGCGATTTCTTTCCTAAGGGAATTGGATTTTTATGTTAAAATAAAGGGAGCATTTAAAGTAAAGAGGACGGCTCTTTTTTACATACAGATTGAGGGGGAAAAGCATGTCACCAAAACAAGACTACAAATCTTGGATTCGGACGGTACGAATAGAAGATGCTGAAGCCATACTTGATATTCACCGTGAGGTCATTAAAGAAAAGGATTATTTTATAGCGTTGTCTGATGAGTTCAATAAAACGGTGGAAGAGCAAAAAGAATGGATAACAAAGATCCTTATGCATGAAAGAGAAACGATGTTTGTTGCAGAAATGAATGGAAGAGTAGTAGGTTGGATCGTGTTCCTGTCACAAGAGAGACAAAGGATGCATCACACAGGATCCATCGCCATCATGCTTCAGAAAGACTATCGAAATAAGGGGATTGGCAAGCTTTTGATCAATGAGATCCTTTCATGGGCAGCGCAGCATCCAGTGATCGAAAAAGTTTCATTAGGGACGTTCTCCACGAATTCAAGAGCTATAGAGCTATATAAAAAGCTAGGGTTTGTCGAGGAAGGGCGCAAAGTAAAAGAATTTAAGTTTAGCGATGATGAATATGCAGACGATGTTTTAATGTTTAAGTTGGTTAAATAGGTAAGAAGTTAGCTATTGAGAATAGCTATTAAATTAAATTCGAAAGGATGAAAGACAATGAAGCAAATCATTGCGTTAGGCGGCGGCGGGTTTTCTATGGAACCAGATAATCCATTATTAGATAGATACATACTTAACCAGTCTAATAGAGCGAATCCAAAAATTTGCTTTATTCCTACAGCAAGTGGGGACTCAGACACCTACATCTCTAGATTTTATCAATTCTTCGAAAAACAACATTGTCAACCTTCGCACCTATCATTATTTAAACCATCCACTAGGGATATTGAGAGCTTTTTATTAGAAAAAGATATTCTTTATGTTGGCGGTGGAAATACCAAGAACCTATTAGTCTTATGGAAGGAATGGGGAATGGATATTGTTTTGAAAAAGGCTTGGGAACAAGGAATAATATTAGCTGGAATAAGTGCCGGTTCCATTTGCTGGTTTGAAGAAGGAGTGACAGATTCTTATGGTGATAGGCTTGAACCACTAAAGTGCTTAGGTTTTTTAAAAGGGAGTAATTGCCCGCATTATGATGGAGAATCAGACAGAAGACCTTCCTATCATGAATTAATAGCTTCTAAAAAAATAATACCTGGAATTGCAACTGATGATGGTGTTGCTATTCACTATATAGAACAAAATATAAGTAGAATTGTAAGTTCTAGGCCTAATGCCAAGGCATATAAAGTCGATTACCATCAAGAAGTTGAAGAGACCGAACTTGAAACAGAATTTTTAGGTTCTTATTGACTGGTTAAAAAGGATAAATAAAAAGGAGCTGTAATTCAGCTCCTAGCTCTCCTTGTTCTCCATGTAAAGCTCAACTTAATGCTTAAAGACAAGCTTTCCTGCAAATCGTTTTACTTTTTTGCAAACAATAAGGCAAGTGCAGTTTGATTGAATCCCTTAACCATGAGCCAAACAGCTAAAATCATTTCATTCGCTGCTACCGGTATGGCCAAAATAGCACCCCAAACTGAAAGTTGAGGAAATACCCCGAACATGACGAACAAGGCACAAATAAAAATTAGAGTTGCCCCTGTCATACCTAAAATGGGTATAAATCTTGGTACGAGCTTGGTTTTATAAAATATATAACTGTACATAAATGTATTAATTCCTAGCATGAAATTGGGGCCAAGCAGAAATGTCCAGTCATGGATTGCATGTAATACGATTCCGGAGGTTTGAAAAGATGTGGTATCTGGGGATCCTAATGCGATAAATTCCTGGCTTAATGTCAAAAGGGACAGTACACTGATTACACCAATTGTAATTATAATCGCTTCTAGAAATCTGAAACAAACATGCCATAGTGCAATCGTATCATTATATTTTCTTAAAATCGGAAACATGATTGTTGCAGTACCAACCGCTGAGACGACAAGAATGAGTTCCATAAGTGCTCCCAGTACTACTTGATTGGCATGTTCAGAACCATTCATTAAGTAATTAGGTCCGTTTAGGATAGGGTCGTATAATAAGAGACCTGCAACCGCCGAAACGGCTGCAAGAATAAACAGTATCCCCACAATTTTGGCTGCTTTTTTGTTTGAATTCATTTATTTATCCCCTTTTTTTAATAAATTTACAAACAGTTAAGCAAAAACAATAATCATTCTTACAGCTTTGAGTCGTCCTCATAAAAGAAAACCTCTTCCAACGGTAAGTTAAAGGCATGAGCAATACGAAAAGCCAATTCTAAAGATGGGGAGTAGTTTCCCTTTTCGAGAGCCACGATTGTCTGTCTTGTAACACCAACCTTGTCTGCCAATTGCAGCTGTGTCATTTCACCATGATTGAAGCGTAATTTTCGAATGTGATTGCCGACAAGATTCTTCTTACTCATATTAGACTCCTCTCCGATAATGATAAAGTCTCGTAGCGGATCCGGTTAGATCAGAAATGAATCCTGAAATGATCAGAATCATAAACATTACCTGTATAGGCTGATAGATGATTAGTGACCCCATTGCAATAAGAAACCCGATGATAAATACAAAAAAGCCATTCCGGAACGCTTTCAAGTCAATTAATTTATCCAGTTCATCCGCAAAATTTGGTTCTTTTTCTCTGGTTGTAATTCTAAAGACAATGTTAAATATAATGCTAATCATTATGTGTGCAACGATTGAAACCAAAGTCAAGATTAGGACGAAGGAACCCCAATAACGAAAAGACTCAGCCGACTCCATCTCCCCGCCGGGATACTGCGGGTACATGTACAAACAATAAAATCCAAAAATTAGAATTGTACTAATCAACGATAAGATACTTTTCTTTTCTTGGTACGTCATAGTTACCTCCTAGTATGGATATTTTTACATTCTGTTAAGTTTATTAAACATAATGTAATATAAACTATACATCAAGTCAAGATTATGTTACCTTAAATTAGAAAAAATAAACACAAATTTCCAATATGTACTCCGAAAAAGCATGGTAATTTGTAAAGGATTCCGCGATGCGTCTTATATTTTTTTGTAGGTATAAAATCATAAGCGGAGAATTTCCGTCTATTTATATAGTGGAGGCTTAAGAGGCAAATATAAGCGGACAAATTCCGATTAACTGTTCTAAATAAGGGAAAATCCAAAGATTTGGATAAGATTAGCGGAAAAATTTCCTTTATTTTTAAGGAAATATGGGTAATTCCCAATTTAAACGGAATTATTCCGTTTATTTTTCAAACAGAGTAAAATCAACATTCAGTTATTATATTTAACATAGTAATTTACATCTATTTTAGCAATCCAATTCATACGGACCCCAAAATGCGATAAGGATTCACTAATCAAAATCTAAACAAAAATTTGCAATGGTCATCGCCATCTGTTTTGCAGCCAATTCGATTTACCTAGTCTGTTTCAGGAACATTTTTAAACAGTTGTGTTTCACAATTGAAGCTGTTTTAATTCCTGCGCCACTGCTAGAATCGGACAGTTAAAATGCTTCTAATTAATGTATAAAATAAAATATTATATATACAATTTATTATAAAAAGTATTATAAATTAATATTTTCATTGTTAATAACTAAGATACTTGTAAAACAAGCTAGTATTGGGCACAACCAAATGAACAGTTTTCTATTTAAATTTTCCTAAATCCAATTGACGGCAGATATAAGTTTTGAGGGAGAAGAATACAATGGATAAAATTAAACACATTTCAAATGATCTTAAGGATTGGATAAGCAATACATTAAAAAGCGGTGTGAATCCAGAATCAATTGAATATGGTAATAGTAAAGGCCAAGTGGACCATAGGTCGCTGCATAGCAGTTCTCCTGTCTTAATGGGAGAGAAATGGGTAGCAACTAAATGGATTCGGCAAGGGAAAATATAGTGTTTTCTTTAGGGGAAATTTAACTTTGGGAAATAATGAACGAAAAAGAACTTAAAAGGGGTGTGTGAGTATGGATAATGTATCTAAATTTAAAGAAGTCATGGGAAATTATCCGACAGGGGTGACGGTTGTAACCACGGTTGATGAAAATCAAACGCCAGTTGGACTGACGGTCAATTCGTTTGCATCGGTTTCACTTGACCCGCTTTTGGTTCTATGGTCGATTGACAAGCGAGTTTCCTCGCATGAACTTTTCACAAAAACGGATAAATTTGCGGTTAATGTTCTTGCGGCAGAGCAAGGCGATGTGTGCAACCTGTTTGCTACGAGGGGGGTTGACCGCTTTGCGAATTGTGAATGGAACCAATCAGAGTATGGACTGCCAATTCTTAGCGGTACTTCTGGAGTATTCCAGTGCGAGACCTTTAAAGCGGTCGATGCTGGCGACCATACAATCCTGATCGGAAAAGTCGTTGATATAGAAAGCAATAATAAAGAACCACTGCTCTATCATAAGCGTACGATTGGAAAAATCCCTCGGGAGTTTTATTCCAAGTAAAATTAGTTACAATTAGTCGATACCTTCCCTATAATAGGAAGGTATCTTTATTTTTACCTATGTTAAGGTTTTTGTTAATATTAGATAAGGAATTGTTGTAATTTCAGTGACATTGAAATTAAATCATATAAGAAGATAGGAGAAAAAATAATGAACCATTCATATAGAGTGTTGCTTTTTTATAAATATGTCCATATCGCGAATCCTGAGGAATTTGCTGCGCAGCATCTGCAGTTCTGCAAGGAACTTGGTCTTCGGGGCCGCATCCTAGTGGCGGAGGAAGGAATCAATGGGACGGTTTCAGGGACAGTTGATCAGACTGATGAATATATGAGGGGGATGCACGAGGACCCGCATTTTTCTGATATGATCTTCAAGGTCGATGAAGCAGAAGACCAAGCGTTTAAAAAAATGCATGTCCGTCCGAGGAAGGAGCTTGTCACTTTAAGGCTTGAGGATGATATCAATCCGAATGAAGTAACAGGTGAGTATCTGGAGCCGAAGGATTTCTTTGAGGCGATGCAAGATTCCGATACTATCGTAATCGATGCCCGCAACGATTACGAATATGACCTTGGCCATTTCCGCGGTGCCATCCGTCCGGATATTAAAGCATTTCGCGAGCTTCCGGACTGGGTAAGGGAGAACAAGGATATGTTGGAAGGCAAGAGGGTGCTTACCTATTGCACAGGCGGCATCCGCTGCGAAAAATTCTCCGGCTGGCTTGTGAAAGAAGGCTTCAAGGATGTCGGCCAGCTTCACGGGGGGATTGCCACTTACGGTAAAGACCCGGAAGTAAAGGGGCAGCTTTGGGACGGCATGATGTATGTTTTCGACGAGCGGATTTCCGTGCCAATCAACCATGTAGAACATGTTGTTGTCGGAAAGGATTACTTTACAGGCGAACCTTGCGAACGTTATGTTAATTGCGCAAATCCGGAGTGTAACAAGCAGATTTTGACCTCGGAGGAAAATGAGCACAAATACTTGCGTAGCTGCAGCCATGAATGCCGCGTTCATCCAAGGAATAGGTATGTTGAAGAACATGGCATGACGGAGGAGCAGGTTTTAGAACGTTTACGCATAATTGGCGAAGACGGTGCAGTTAGCCATAGCTAACTACTACTTGGCAGCTCAGTCAATTTAACGCTTAAATGATTTGAGTAAAAAACGTCTTATCCCTTGGTGAATATGGGATAAGACGTTTTTTATTATATCTAATTAACGCTTATTTTTGTGGTGCTTCTTCAATTTCGGAGCATGGGGTTTTAAAGAAAGAGAACTAGTTTTGATGTTCATAATCACAATTTATTAATGAAGGGGGAATTTACTATTGTGTAGAATGAATTGTTAATAGAGTACTCGAATGAGTTTTAAATAAGATAAATATTAATAGCTAAAATATCATAAGAAAGTATCGATCGATTACCACTCCGTAAATGATGGGCATATTAAGCCACATTGAAGGAAAACCTTCTTTGAAGGAATATTAGCGTTAATTTTGCCTTTGATTATTATATTTGGGATTTGGGGAGGGATATTTACGCCTACTGAAGCTGGTGCCGCAGCTACCGCAAATCTATTCGGCTAGCTTATTACGGCTGAACAAATTCCGAAATTTCTTCCTCAACTTGTGGCAGGTGTATCTGATAATCGATATCTTGTACTTGCTTTAGTTAACATCATTTTCTTAATGGCTTGATGTTTTTAAATTGCATCTGCTGCAATTTAGGGATTTATATTAAATCAAAACTTCGGCAATGCATCCACCGCATCCGCCAAGTCACTATATGAATCCTTCAAATATCTGCTGGTAGTAGCGATATTATCATACCCCGCCAATATTCTTACCTTTTCTTTATCATTATTTGTCGCTGTTAACATCCACTTACAAAAAGTATGCAGGAACATATGAGGTGTTAATTTTTTCTTTGGCAGACTATAACCTTCAATTAACGTCTGGATCCATCGGACCGTGAACTTCGTTGATCTTTGGCTGTAAAAGACATAGGGGAGCCTACAACATGTTGCTTGTGTTTTGTTATTTCTCCAGCCAAATAGTTTAAATTCCATATAGTATTTAAAAGGTAATACTATATTTTATAAATGTAATAAGACAAAAAAATATTATTTCACGATAAAAATTGGTATCAAGTTTTATCTGTTGAATGAATACTCAAATAATTAATGATATATTTAGAGGTTTTTTCTCCATCTGATCGAAAAGTATATAAGAATAAAAGCAACTTGTCCCATTTTTTATAATAAAAGGAGTGGATGAAAAATGAGTTCCATACTTTTTGAGATACAAGACGAGGTTATTTTAGTTGCAGAAGCTATTAAATCGGTTTTGTCGTTGGAAGTTATTATATATGATTTAAATAAAGTAGTCGTAGCAGCTACAGGTGGTGGTCAGCATGCTGTTATAGGTGAACCTGTAAGGGGACATATAATCAGTGAGGTATTAAAAACAAATAAACCTGTATACAATTTAGAACCAGGATTTCATGAAATCTGTAAAAGTTGTATCCTCTATGAATCTTGTCCAGAAAAAGCGGATGTTTCATATCCGTTAAAACACGAGGGTGAAAATGTTGGCGTTATCAGTTTAACAGCCTTTTCAGAGGAACAAAAACTGGAATTTAAAGAAAAGCATTTAATTTTATCAAATTATCTTGGGAAGATGGCTGATTTAATCAGCAGTAAAATAAATGGTAAATCCCTTTTGAAAAAGTATCTATCTACCTCCCGAATGCTCCAAGTGACCATTCAATCTATGAATGAAGGGATCATTTCCGTAGATCGGAACGGCTATATATTAGAATTGAATCGTTCAGCTGAGAAGATTTTAAAGATATATAGAGAAGAAGTCTTAAAACAAAACATAATAGATGTGATGCCAGATTTACCAATTATGAGTGTATTATCAACAGGAAAGGGATTTTCTAATCTGGAATTTGCCCTACAAATAAATGGTATGAATATTCAGATTATAAGCAGTGCAACCCCGTTAGTTCACGATAGTCATATTATCGGGGTCGCTATATCTTTTAAAGATTTAGATGAATTTCGGAAAATTGCCTATTCTATCACCACAGAGGCTGATGATTCAACCTTTGATACCTTAGTTGGAAAAAGCTTAAGCATTCTACAGGTAAAATCCATTGCAAAAAAAGTGGCGACAACTGATTCTACAGTCATTATTTTGGGTGAAAGTGGAACAGGAAAGGAGCTATTCGCAAGAGCTATCCATAAAGAAAGTAAAAGAGTAAATAAGCCATTTCGAGCAATTAACTGTGCGGCAATTCCCGAACAATTGTTGGAAAGCGAACTATTTGGCTACAGTGAAGGGGCATTTACGGGTGCAAGAAAAAAGGGGAAGCCTGGAAAATTTGAGATGGCTGATGGAGGAACGTTATTCCTAGACGAAATAGGTGATATGCCTCTTCACCTACAAGTCAAAATACTTCGTGTATTAGAAGAAAGAAGGGTTGAACGAGTTGGTTCAAATGATTCGATAGAAATTAATATCCGGGTTATTGCGGCTACAAATAAAAACCTTGAACAAATGGTGAAAGATGGCGAATTTCGAGAAGATTTATTTTATCGATTGAATGTGATCCCACTCAAAATACCCCCATTACGCGAAAGAGACGGAGATGTTTCCGTACTGCTTCGTCATTTTGTTAAACATTATGACAATATAACAGGAAAGAAAGTTAGAGGATTCACACCTGAGGCAGAGGAAATGCTTTGCGGTTATAGTTGGCCTGGAAATATCCGAGAATTACAAAATACTGTGGAATATGCCATAAATATGGCTACTGACCATTGGATAACAATTGATAATCTCCCGCCAAGAATAAGGGATTTGGGCCACCCAATGGTTTTCAATAAAAATATTACTTTAGCTGAGATGGAAGAAAATATGATAAGGGAGGCGATTAATAAATACGGAGATAGCTTAAATGGAAAGAAACAAGCGGCGAAGGAGCTTGGGATAAACCTAGCCACTTTATATAGGAAAATCGGAAAATATCAAAACATTCGCAAAGTGCAAATTTGATTCGCATTTTGCAAATAAGAGGAAATCAAGGCAGGTAAAGTCTTTTAATGTTGAATTGAAAGGCTTACCTGCCATTTTTATTTGCATTTTGCGAATAAACTTAAAAGTTTTATTATGAGGAAATCCATATATTAATGCGATTTCAAACTTTATTTCAATTTGGCACAGATATTGCATTATTAAATATATCAAAGAAAAAATGGAGGAAGGAAGATATGAATACTATTCGAAAAATGTTCATGATGAAGTCTGTTCAAACGATTCTTAAGACTTGTTTAAATGTAAAACCAGGAGAAAACCTACTCATCCTAACAGATACCAACACGACTGAAATAGGGGAGATGTTTGCAATTGTAGGACATGGGATGGGCGCAGAGGTTGTTCTGACAGTCATGCATCCAACGACAAGACATGGTGATGAACCGCCAAGAATTATCGCTGAAGCCATGAAAGCAGCCGATGCAATCGTTGCTCCGACAACATTCTCTATTAATCATTCAACTGCCAGAAAAGAAGCAAGTAACGCTGGTGCAAGACTCATTTTTATGCCTGATGCGAACGAAGAAGTTTTCTTGGATGGATCTTTAGATATTGATTTTATGGCCCAAAAGGAAGTGATCGATAAGGTATCAGCCATATTAGAGGCAGGCGAAGAATTAAGCATTACTTCAAAATTAGGAACGGAACTGCACATGAAAATTTCAGGTCGACATGCAGTACCTCAAACAGGAATTTGCCACGAACCTGGTATGATTTCACCGCCACCATGCATTGAAACTGCAATATCGCCAATTGAAGGCACAACAGAAGGAGTTATGTACGTGGATGGGGCAATAGTACCTGGAAGAGCATGTCAAGAGCCAGTAAAAATTACCTTTAAAGAAGGAAGAATTGTTTCGATTGAAGGAAAAGAAGATGCAGAAATGTTAAGACAAACTTTAGAAAGCTACAATCATCCGAATGTCTATTGCGCGGTAGAAATGGGAATGGGTATGAACCCAAATGCAAAGATTGGCAGGGGAGGACAACTAGAGGACGAGGCGGAATTTGGTACGATGCATATTGGAATTGGAAATGGAATCACCTTCGGAAGCAGTATAAGGGCACCGGGCCATTGCGATCTTGTCATGCGTGATCCTGTCATTAAAGTGGATGGCAAAATTCTTATGAAGGATAGACAACTCTTTTTAGATTGAGGGGGGAGGGCTTTTGATTGGATTTAAGTTTAATAGGAGAATCGATTGCTAGTATCTTATCTGTTAAAGTCTTGCTTTTGTTTTTATTTGGGACAATTGCAGGCATGGTTGTAGGAGCACTTCCCGGACTTACTACCACTATGGGAGTATCCATATTAATTTCATTTACATGGGGTATGGAATGGATCGAGGCAATGGTGTTAATTATTTCTGTTCATATTGCAGGTACATACGGGGGATCCACACCTGCCATATTTTTGAATATACCGGGCACCCCAGCATCTGCGGCCACTTCCATGGACGGATATCCTATGGCGCAAAGAGGGGAAGGGGGCTTGGCTCGTGGGCTTGCGACTTTTCAATCCTTTCTTGGAACCATCTTTGCAGCCGTTCTGTTCTTAATTGGTGCCCCCTTACTTTTAAACTTTAGTATGAGCTTTGGGTCATGGGAATATTTCTTACTGGCCATGTTCGGAATTATACTTAGTGCTAATTTGACTGCAGAGTCACTGGTAAAAGGATTAATCTCAGGATTTTTAGGATTGGCTTTAGCGACAGTAGGAATGGATAAAATTACGGGAGTACAACGGTTTACTTTTGGTGAAAGCGCTTTAATGGATGGGTTCAGCCTCATTGCTGTTTTAATAGGAATCTTTGGTATCGCGGAAGTGATTGAATCCTTAATCCAGCTCAAACCTCCATTAAAAGCTGAAAAATTTAAATCTATTTTTCCACCGTGGCGGATGTTGGTGAAGTTTCTACCTACTGGAGGAAAATCCTCCGTAATTGGGGCTTTAATAGGAGCAATCCCTGGAGTTGGAGCGGATGTAGCCGCATGGGTTTCTTATGATGCTGCCCGCCGAAGCAGTAAGAATCCTGAAAGTTTTGGAAAAGGAAATCCAGAAGGAATCGTCGCTGCAGAAACCGCGAATAACGCTTGCGTACCCGGATCCTATATCCCTATGCTCACACTGGGAATACCAGGGGATGCCGTGACAGCCGTCATTATAGGGGGACTCTTGTTACATGGATTGCAACCTGGTCCATTATTACTTACTCAGAACCCAAATATTTTACAACAGTTTTTTATCATTTTAGTTGTTTCCGCAGTATTTATGCTGATATTTGGGTTACTCTTTTCGTTTCTATTTCAAAAAGTTTTGTCTGTTCCAAGAAGCGTTGTTTTAATGACGGTTACTGTATTTAGTGTTATCGGAACGTTTGCCGTTAATAGCCGTCCATTTGATATCGCAGTCATGTTTGCTTTTGGGATTATTGGCTTTTTAATGCGAAGGGTTGGCCTTGCTGCTCCTCCCCTAGTACTCGGATTAATTCTAGGCTTAATGGCTGAACAAAATTTTCGAAGAGCCATGGTTAGTGCTGATTATTCGTTTCTGCCATTTATAACACGTCCTATAAGTCTATTCTTACTTGTATGTATTGTGTTTTTGCTATTGAACCAAAATCAATTTTTATCAAAAAAGTTTAAAAAAGTATGGAAGAAAATAAGAACTGATGAGGAGGCAAAATTATGAAACTTAAAATGATGTTTCTATTATCTATGTCATTCATTTTATTACTAGGTGCCTGTTCTAGTAATCAATCCAATAATGCAAATTCAGAGGAAGATACAATAAAAGAAGACAAATACCCCGCACAGCCAATTGAAATCATTGTTGGGTTTGGTGAAGGTGGGGGAACGGATACGATGGCAAGAACCCTCCATCCAATGCTTCAAGAAGAATTAGGGCAACCAATTGCTGTAAGAAATATGCCTGGGGCTTCGAGTGCACTAGCCTTGGAATATGTGAATGAGCAAGAAGCCGATGGCTATACAATCTTATTCCAAACAGACCTTGTACGGGTATTCCCAACGATGGGAATGACTGATTTAACCTATAAAGATTTCGAACAAATTGGGATCGGGGCTATGGGGATTGCAAACTTTATTGTTAATGAAAAGTCTAATCTGAAATCATTCGATGATGTGGTAAAACTTCTAAAAGAAGGAAATGCCAAAGTTGGAGTAGCTGCTATTGGAGATCCGTGGCATCTTACCTTGGAAATTGTTAATAATGTTGTCGGCGGAGATGCTGAAATTATAACCTACGATTCAGGGTCAAACGCTGCAATGGCCGCTATGAAAGGGGAAGTAGATTTCTCCATTAGCGGGGTTAACGAAGTTGTAGATTTACTGCGTTCAGGTGATTTACGTTCCTTAGCTGTGATGGATAATAAAGCATTTGAAGTGGATGGTTTCGGATCTATCCCTCCGGTGACTGATTTTGTTGCAGGCATGGATAAGTATGTACCTGAAGGAACATGGTGGGGACCAGCAGTAAAAAGCGGAACACCAAAGGAAATCGTGGATCAATTAAGACAAGCTTATAACAAAGCAATTAAAAGTGAAAAGTTTAAAGAGTTTGCGAAGAAACGGGCAATTGTCTTAACAGATATTGAAGATAGCCAACAATATACAAAAGAAATCACAGAGAAAACAAGTTGGTTACTATGGGATATAGGTGTTGGGAAACGATCACCTGAAGAAGTAGGGATTAGTAAGCCGCAAGAGTAATTGAAGGGAGAAGAGGATGAGAATTAATAAGGATTTTATTCTTTCAGGTATGGTACTAACCTTTGGTCTCTTTTTAGTAATAGAGAGTTTTACATTCCCAGAAGGGAAACATCTTTTAAATTCTTCGCGTTCGTTTCCAATGTTATTAGGCTATGGTTTTACGGCGCTAGCAATCTGGCAATTTATTAAAACCTTTCGTGAGAAAAAAGAAAAAACAAAAGAATCCTTTTCACGTCTTGAAATTAAAAGGGGAGTCGTCTTTATTCTTCTTACGGTTGGGTATATTTTTGTGCTTATTCCTATGATAGGCTTTATGATTTCTACATTGTTGTTTCTATTTATTGGGATATTGTTTTATAAAGAAATTCGTTGGTACACAGCATCATTGATATCTATCGGAATGATAGGTTTCGTTTACTTAGTTTTTGAACAACTAATGAATATTCGACTACCTTAAAAGCAAAAAGTTGTAGGATTGTTATCCAATAAATAATCTGGGTTGGTGATAATAATGAAAATCAAAAAAAGCATTGAAAGAGTTCCTGGCGGTCTAATGGTTATCCCTCTTATGTTAGGGGCACTATTAAATACGATTGACCAGCTTCACATTCCTTTTATTATGAACATCCTTAAATCCTTAGGGGTATCACCTGCCCAAGAAGGTATTTATGAGTTTATGAGAATTGGCGGCTTTTCGGAGGCTCTTTTTAAAAATGGAACCTTAACGCTTATTGGTTTATTTCTATTCTGTGCAGGTAGTCAAATGAATTTGAGAGTAGGTGGAAAGGCTTTAAAGAAAGGTATTTTGCTTACCTCAAGTAAGTGCTTAACCGGAATTCTCATTGGAATTTTGTTTGGAATATTTTTTGATCCAATGAACGGTCTTCTTGGTTTATCGACAGTGGCGATTATTGCAGCTATGACCAATGGAAATGAAGGAATGTATGCAGTTCTTACAGGTCAATATGGAAACCGTTCAGATGTTGGTGCAATCTCTGTTTTAACTTTAAATGACGGCCCATTCTTTACAATGCTTGCATTAGGAATGGTTGGGTCACATTTTCCACTAATCGCATTTATTGCGGTATTGCTGCCAATAGCTCTTGGAATGCTGCTTGGAAACTTAGATGAGGATATTCGAGAATTCCTAAAGCCTGGAGAAACATTACTTGTCCCATTCTTTGCATTCTGTCTTGGAGCAGGAATGAACTTTATGAGCTTCTTTAATCCAGAGGCAGTCTGGGGAGGGTTAGCTTTGGGCTTTGCAACAGTTATTTTATCAGCTATTACAGGGATCCTAGTCTACCGTTTATTCGGTGAGAGAAGCACAATTGGTCCAGTTGCTGAAGCATCAACGGCAGGGAATGCGGTTGGGACCCCTGCAGCCATCGCTGCAGCCGCAGCAGTCTCAGCTGGGGCAGGACTCATGACATTGGAAGAGGCAAAGGCTTTCCAAGATATTGCGAATCTGGCAACCATACAAATTTCGATATCTACAATTACTACGTCCATTTTATGTCCAATAGCAGTCATCCTTTGGGATAAGTATCAAAGAAGCAAGGGGATTGATGGAACAATAGAAGACATTTCTAAAAAAATAATAGTTCAACCAGAAATGAAACAGAATGCTTGAAGATAGGAGATGAAAGGTATGGAAATGATTAAGGTTAATTTTGCTGACCATATTTGTACAATTACAATCAATAATCCGCCAATGAATATACTTTCAAAGGAATTTCGCGAAGAATTTGTACCCTTTATGGAAGAATTAAAAGGGAGACCAGATGTTCGTGTCATCATTTTAACTGGCGAGGGGGATCGTGCGTTTTGTGCCGGAGCAGATTTAAACGAAGAAGGGGAATTAACACCAGAAACTGTACGGCTATTTCTAGAAGAGGATTGCCGAATTTATGACATTGTCAATGAAATGCCTCAACCAGTGATTGCAGCTGTTAATGGCTATGCCTTTGGCGGAGGGTTTGAGCTTGCTTTAGCCTGTGATCTTCGCATCATGTCAGAACGTGCAAAGCTTTGCGCTGCTGGTGTGAAGGTTGGATTAGTTGTTGGACCTACCCGTCTCGTCCGGCTATTGGGGGAAGCGTATGCCAAGGAAGTAATTCTAACAGGAAGAACGATTACTGCAGAAGAGTCTCTTCAAAGAGGTTTGGCAAGTACTGTTGTTCCTCATGAAAAATTAATGGAAGAAGCACTAGAGTGGGCAAAGATGATTGCTTCACGTGCCCCCATTGCAGTAAGGCATGCAAAAGATGTCATTCAGAAAACAATGGAATTCAATTGGCAAGATGCAATGACAATGGAATTAGATGCTTTTATTAGATGCCAAGAAACAAGGGATCACAAACACGCGATTGAGTCATTTTTCAATAAGCAAACCCCTTCCTTTGAGGGAGTTTAATATTAAACATTGAGGAACTGGAGGAGATTTACTTTATGAAAGATGTGCTAATGTACCCTGCAGCCAACGCATTAGTAAAAGTATTGGCTGGAGTTGTTGAAGGAGAAAAGGTATTAATTTTAACTGATTTTCTAACGGAAGGAATATCAAAAGTACTTGCGTCTGCCACTGCTGCATTAGGTGCAGAACCAATCACCATATCAATGTTACCAAGAAATGGACACGGGGATGCCTTGCCAGAAGCTATAGCTGCTGCGATGAAAGAAGTAGATGTGGTTATCGCTCCAACGACATATAACATTGCTCATACAAAAGCACGCCATGACGCACAGATGGCTGGAACAAGGATTTTAATTTTGCCTGAATCACATGAAAACATTCTTTTAAGTAGTGGATTGCGTGCTGACTTTGTTGCAATAAGGCCTCAAGTGGAAAGGCTTGCTAATATTTTGACAAACGGGGAATTCGTTCGAATTACAACACCGAAGGGCTCCGATTTACGCTTTTCCATTAAAGGTAGGGAAGGAAGGGCATTAACTGGATTTGCTAATACAAAGGATGTATCTGCGGCGCACTGTATTGAATCTAGCATTGCCCCAGTTGAAGGAACAGCTGAAGGTATACTGGTCGTTGATGGAAGTATTCCAGGTGTTGGCCTGATTGATACTCCCGTAGTAGTGGAATTTAAGGAAGGGAAAGCCATTTCGATCACAGGCGGAAAAGAAGCTGATCTGTTTAAAAAAGTGTTAGAAGAAAGAAATGATGAAAACGGAAATATCTACTTTGCTGGTGAATTCGGAATTGGCATGAATCCGGAGTGTCAATTAGAAAACAGTATGTTAAGTGATGAAGGCGTGTTTGGAACGATTCACATCGCTTTAGGAACGAATGCTTATATCGGAGGGAACATTAAAGCAAAGGGCCACTACGATATGGTTGTCAATGCTCCTACAGTTGAAATTGATGGAAATGTCATTTTAAAAAATAAAGAGCTATTTTTAAATAATGAAAATTTAATTGGAAAATCTTAATTCGAAGAATAAGCGTAAGGAGATGGATAAAATGGGTGCTTTAAAAGGAATACGTGTTGTTGACTTAAGTCAGGTCATGGCGGGACCTTATTGCGGAATGCTGTTGGCAGATATGGGAGCTGATGTCATTAAAGTTGAACCACCGAATGGCGAAAACACTAGAACGTGGTCACCAGGAATAAACGGTGAAAGCTATGCTTATATGGCAATCAATAGAAACAAGCGCGGTATGACCCTTAACTTAAAAACAGAGGAGGACAGGAATACTTTTTATAAATTAATTGAAACAGCCGACATCTTAATTGAGAACTATCGCCCTGGTGTTGTTAAAAGATTGGGTATCGACTATGACACTCTTATTAAAATAAACCCACGGCTCATTTATTGCTCTATTTCTGGATTTGGCCAATATGGACCATATTCTTCCCGCGGAGGATATGACTTAATTGCTCAAGGGATGACAGGGATTATGAGTGTGACAGGTGAAAGAGGCGGGAAGCCAGTAAAATGCGGAATACCGGTTATTGATTTGGGTGCAGGATTATTCTCTGCATACGGGATTTTATCAGCTTTATATGCCAGAGTAAATACAAATGAAGGGCAATTTATTGATGCCTCCCTATACGATACGGGCATTGCGTTATCTGTCTGGGAGAGCATCCAGTTTTGGGTATCTGGCGAAACGCCTACCCCAACTGGAAGCGGACATCGATTATCTGCACCGTATCAAGCATTTGAAGCAAGCGATGGATATTTTACTGTAGGGGCAGATACATCGCATCATTGGCCAGTATTCTGCGAAATTATAGGAAGACCTGAATTCCTAAATGACAATAGATTTGTAGATGATGCTTCACGTATTCAGCATTTAGATGAATTTGTTAGATTAATAGAAGAAAAAACTCGTTTAAAACCAAGAAAATATTGGTTCGATAAATTTGATGAGGCAGGGATTCCAGCCGGCCCAATTAACACATACCCGGAATCATTAACGGACCAGCACACGTTTTCCCGAAAAATGGTCGAAGAGGTCGAGCATTCGGTTGCTGGAAAAGTAAAAGCGCTAGGTATTCCCGTCAAATTATCAAAAACACCGGGAGAAATTAAAAATTCAGCACCTACTTTAGGAGAACATAATGAGGAAATACTAAAAGAATTAGGCCTTGTCTCAAGCAGTTAATCTTATTTTACTACATTAAGATATTACTTTTTAAGGAGTAGGATGTTCATATGATTCAATACTTGAGGGGACGGGTGCCTTCCGTTCATTCGGAGACATTTATTCATGAATCTGCACAAATTATTGGGGACGTGAGGATTGCAAAAGATGTCAGTATCTGGCCACAATCTGTGCTCAGGGGTGATGATCATAATTATATAGAAATTGGGGAAGGAAGTAATATTCAAGATGGCACCATCTGTCATGTTACACCGGAATCTCCACTTGTTATTGGAAAAATGGTTACAGTTGGACATAGGGCAACCTTACATGCTTGTACAATTGAAGATGGTGCATTAATTGGAATTGGTGCTATCGTCTTAGATGGAGCAATCATTAAAAAAGGAGCCCAAGTAGCTGCCGGAGCAGTCGTTCCACCAGGAAAAGTAATCCCTGAAGGGACATTAGCCGTTGGTATCCCTGCAAAGGTCATCCGAGAACTACATGATAAGGAAAAACAAGGCCTTATTGCTAATGCAAAAGAGTATATTGAGCTTTGGAAAAATAATTATAAACAAGAGAGTGAGGCCGAATACTGATGAATCAGGAGAATATGAGTTTATTTGAAAGAGGTAATCAAGTACTTCCTCCAGTAGCGGGAAGAGCAACAAATCTTGGAATTGTAAAGGCTATTGGTTCGACTGTCGTGGATGAAAAGGGCAAATCATATTTAGACTTTGCCAGCGGAGTGGGTGTTAATAATGTAGGACATTGCCACCCAGAAATTATTGAAGCAGTTAAAGAACAATTAGATTCCATGATTCATATTGGCCACAATGTCGCCTACTATCCATCATATATTAAACTTGCTGAGGAATTAAACTATCTAACTGGATCTAACAAAATGGTTTATTTTTCAAATAGTGGAGCCGAAGCGAATGAAGGTGCTATTAAACTAGCGAAAAAAGCCACTAAACGACCGGCCATTATTTCTTTTAAAAGGGGATTTCACGGCCGAACACTAGCAACTACATCGATTACATTTTCCAACTCTTCCTACCGTAAGGATTATGAAGGATTATTTCCAAGCATTTATTCTTGTGAATATCCTTATTCCTTCCGATCAGGTTTAAGTAATGAGGAGGAGACCGAAAGATGTATTCAAAATATAGAAGAAGTGTTTACGTATCAAGTGGATCCTTCTCAAGTGGCAGCCATCATACTTGAACCTGTACAAGGAGAAGGTGGATATATTGTTCCACCGAAGGAATTTATTAAAAAGATAAGAGCTCTTTGTGATAAACACGGTATTCTACTTGTGTTCGATGAGGTCCAAACAGGGTTTGGAAGAACAGGTAAAATGTTTGCTTATGAGCATTTTGAAGTAGAGCCAGATATTATCACCTTAGGTAAAGGGATTGCATCCGGTTTTCCCTTAAGTGCAGTTATCGCCAAAAGGGATATCATGGAAAAATGGGAATCCGGAACACATGGCGGTACATATGGTGGAAATCCCGTTTCATGTACTGCAGCATTGGCCTCCATCCAAATATTAAGACGCGAAGGAATCGAAAACGCCAGAAAGATGGGAGATTATTTAAAGAAGCAATTGCTTGATTTACAAAAGGAGTTTAAAGGCATCGGCGATGTTAGAGGCTTAGGATTAATGATAGGGATAGAGTTTGTTAATGAAGAAGGTAAACCAGATGCAAAAACGGTCAATTGGCTTAAAAATCACGCTTTAGAAAACGGACTCATTCTATTAACATGCGGAACTGAAAAAAATGTCTTACGATTTATTCCGCCAACAACAGTCCATCAAAATGAACTTGATCAATCAATACTTATCCTAAAAGATGGATTACAGAAATTAAGTAATAAGGAGAACAGCCATGCTATATATTAACGGCGAATGGAAATCATCAAGACAGGGTGAATACTTAACTGTTTATAACCCTGCCACATTAGAAAAGGTCGGAGAAGTTGCTTTTGGAGGCAAAGAAGATGTAGAAGAAGCCATCTATGCGGCTTCAGAGGCGTTTAAAACTTGGAAGAAAGTTACAGCTGATGAAAAATCTCGCTACCTAAAAGAAATTGCAATCAATTTAAGGGATATTGAGGAAGAGCTAGCAACGACGATTACATTAGAAATGGGGAAACCATTAAAAGAGGCCCTTGGGGAAGTAAGGCTAGCTATTTCTTATGTTGATTGGTATGCCGAAGAGGCAAAACGTATTTACGGAGAAACGATACCAGCTTCAGCCCAAAACAAAAGAATTTTAGTGCTTCGAGATCCGATTGGCGTTACAGGTGCCATCACACCTTGGAATTTCCCAGCTGCTATGGTTACACGTAAACTTGCTCCAGCCATTGCCGCCGGCTGCCCGGTTATTTTAAAACCAGCTTCAGTGACCCCTCTAACAGCGGTCAAAATTTTTGAAGCAATAGATAAAGCAGGTTTACCGAAAGGAGTAGCCAATTTAGTACACGGTCCATCCAACGAGGTTGCTCAATCTTTATTAGATAGCACACATGTCCAAAAAATCACCTTTACAGGTTCAACGGAAGTAGGCAAGAAATTAATGAGAGAAGCCGCAAATACGGTTAAGAAGGTCTCAATGGAATTAGGCGGCCATGCTCCATTTATCGTATTTGAGGATGCTGATCTAGAGGTTGCCGCTGATGCTGCAATTGCTAGTAAATTTAGAAATGCAGGGCAAACATGTGTATGTACAAATAGAATCTATGTTCAAGAAGAGGTTGCTAAGGATTTTTCGCAGATTCTCACAGAAAAAGTTAAGCAATTAAAAATAGGAAATGGGCTGGAAGAAGGAACAGAGATTGGACCTTTAATTAATGAGGAAAGTCTCGCAAAGGTAATGGAACATGTAGAAGATGCAATAACAAAAGGCGGAAACATACTATGCGGTGGTGAACGTGAAATTTTGAATCAAAAAGGTGCATTCTATCAGCCGACAGTTATTAATAACGCCAATGAATCTATGAAAATCGCAGTAGAAGAAACCTTTGGTCCTGTTGTTCCGATCTTTACCTTTAAAACGGAAGAAGAGGCGATTGAAAAAGCAAATCATCCATTCTACGGGCTTGCATCTTATTGTTATACGAATGATTTAGGTCGTGCGTTTCGTGTCATGGAATCATTAGAGTATGGAATTATTGGAATTAATGATGCAATGCCAACGACAGCCCAAGCGCCATTCGGTGGATTAAAAGAAAGTGGAATTGGTAGAGAAGGAGGAAAATACGGATTAAGCGAATATCTTGAAGAAAAGTTTGTTTCTCTGAATATTGGTTAAGAGGAGAAGTTCGAATGGATGTAATCATTAAAGAGTTTGAAGAATTTCTACCTTCAAATCAAATTTTAACGAGTTTGGCAAGCAGGTACAGTTATAGCTATGATGCTTCATTCGGAACCTACCTGCCTGATTTCGTTGTGCAGGTAAAGAATAAAGAAGAAGTATCATCAATTTTAAAACTAGCAAACAAATATAAAATTCCAGTAACGCCCAGAGGACAAGGGACATCTCTTAGTGGAGGTCCCCTTCCTGTAAAAAACGGCATTGTTTTAGATATGTCTCAATGGGATAGTTATCTACAAATATATCCCGATGATCTCGTGGCAGTCGTTTCACCGGGAGTTCTCACCGCAACAATTAATGAAACTGCTGGTAAATATGGTTTGATGTATCCGCCTGACCCAAGCAGTGCGCATGTTTCCACCATTGGAGGTAATTTAGCGGAAAATTCCGGCGGACCTCGAGGCCTAAAGTACGGAGTGACGAAGGATTATGTAATTGGCTTAGAAGTTGTAACCCCTGAAGGCGAAATTATTAAAACAGGCGGGAAAACGATTAAAAATGTCACGGGCTATGATTTAACGAAAATAATTGTTGGGTCTGAAGGCACTTTAGGTGTTATTACCGAAGCTACTTTAAAATTGGTGCCTAAGCCACCAGCAACCTTAACAATGATGGCTGTTTTTGATGATCTTGTTCTGTCAGGAAAAGCCATATCAAAAGTATTAACAAATGGAATCCTTCCTTCCAAAATGGAAATCATGGATCAGTTTTCAATCATTGCAGTAGAAAACTATCAGCCTATTGGTCTGCCAACTGATTGTGAGGCGATTATTCTAATCGAATTAGATGGCCATCCATTGGCTATTGAAGACGAAATGAAAAAAATTGAATCCATTTTTACGGAAATTGGATCTGTAAAAGTGAAAATTGCTAAGGATGAAGCAGAAGCTGCGAGCTACTGGAAAGCGAGAAAACTAGTTTCTCCAGCTATAGTAAAAATTAAACCAACAAAAGTCTCTGAAGATGCAACGGTTCCTCGAAGTAAGATTCCTGAAATGTTTCAGCGATTAAAGGAAATCCGTGAAAAATACAATATTCATCTTGTTGTGTTTGGCCATGCCGGCGATGGTAATCTACATCCAAATATTATCTGTGATAAACGTGATGAAGATGAGATGATTCGGGTGGAGAAGGCTGTTGCTGAGATTTTCGAGGCAGCTGTCCAATTAGGCGGAACCCTTTCAGGTGAGCATGGAATCGGAACACTGAAGTCTCCATTTATGGAAATGGAATTAGGTGAAATTGGGCTTGATATGATGAAAAAAATTAAGCAAGCATGGGATCCAAATAATATATTAAATCCTGGGAAAATTTTCCCTGAAAAAGGGCAAAAGCTGGTGTTACGGGGATGAGCAGGACTAGTTTAAAAGAAAAGTTAAATTACAATGAAACATTTAATTGCGTCCAATGTGGTTATTGCTTACCGGCGTGTCCAACATATGAAACAATGAAAACAGAAGCGCATACCCCTAGGGGAAGAATCAATCTAGTTAGGATGCTTGCTGAGGAAAAAATTAGTGTTGAAGATTTAAGAGAACCAATTGAAAATTGTCTTGGTTGCCGGGCATGTGAACCCGTATGCCCAACCAATGTCCAATACGGAAAAATATTGGAGGGAGCTAAGGAAGTTTTAGAGGATAATGCAAAGAAAACGAAAATACAAAGAAAAGTTGAATCTATTCTCTTTGATCAGATGATCCCTTCTAAAAAGTGGATGAACTTTATAGGAAATGCTTCATGGTTCTATCAAAAAACAAGGTTGCAAAAAGTAGCTCGAAAAACGGGCGTAACTAAAAGAGCACCTCTTCATCTTGGAGAATTCGAAGCGGTATTACCTAACCAAACTTCTCCGCAGATCCGTAAACAAATGGTGCGTGACAATAAAGCCATTGGCCCTAAAAAAATGGTTGTTGGTTTTATTACTGGATGCGTCATGGACTCAATTTTTCACGAAACAAATCGTAACACCATAAAATTATTAACAATGTCTGGAGCCGAGGTGATTATTCCTGAAAACCAGACTTGTTGTGGGGCACTGCACGCCCATTCAGGAAAAACAAACTCTGCCAAAGAGCTTGCCAAAAAAAATATAGAGGCTTTCGAAAAGGAAAACGTAACATATATCGTAAATAACGCCGGTGGATGCGGCGCGACTCTTGTGGAATACGAACATCTATTCATTGGAGATGAAGAATGGGAAGAACGGGCAAGAAAATTCGCAAAAAAAACTAGAGATATCTCCCAAGTTTTAAATGAACTTGATGGCCTGCGTTTTACAAACAATATTAATGAGACAATTACCTACCAATCTTCTTGTCATATGAAAAATGTGCAAAAAGTAACTGAAGAACCTTTAGCATTACTAAAGCAAGTTCCAAATGCTGGATACAGAGAAATGAAGAATTTCGACCGTTGTTGTGGATCAGCAGGCATTTATAATCTTGTAAACTATGAAGAATCCATGGACATATTAGATATTAAAATGAAAAATGCAAAAGAAACAATCGCTACAATTATTGTAACTACAAATCCGGGCTGCCTATTGCAAATGAAGCTAGGTATTCAAAGGGAAGGGATGAAGAAAACAGTCAGAGCCATCCATCTTGTTGATTTGCTAGTAGAGGCAGGAGCAGTTCCAAAATAGCAAGTCGAGCAGGAGGGGCAGACACCCCTCCTCTTAAACAATTACTTCGTATTTCTTCTTGTATCAAATATCTCAGTAACATCCTTGTTTCTTCGCAGATGCTTCACTTTTTAACACTGAATCAACCAAATCAACATAAGAATCCCTCCAATATTTGCTTGTCGTTGCAATATTACTATGCCCCGCCAATCTTCTTACCTTTTCAATATCATTAATTGTCACTTTAAACATCCATTTACAATATGCATGCCGGAACATATGAGGCGTGCGTTAATCTTTTCTTTGGCAGACTATATCCTTCAAGCATCGTCTGGATCCCTCGGACCGTGAACTTCGTTGATCTCTGGCTGTAAGAGAAATACTCGCCATATTATCGTGGCTGTTGGACTGGGCAACGTAGAATTTTTCCCTTCCAACTTTCAGCATTTGCCAGCTGAACTCATATCGCATTCTTCCGGATATACCTCTTATGAAAGCTTTGCCGGAAAAAGGGTTGTCGTATTGGGAGGGGGACAAAGCGGGTGGGAGGCGGCAGCGCTGTTGCATCAAGCTGGGGCGAATGTGGAGTTAGCTTTCCATGGATCAGGATATGAACCTCCTTTGGAAAACATCAATGAACGTCAGCGAGACATTGCCGACAAGTTTTTCTTTCTTCCGGAAAAAGAGAAGGACTATCTGCGAAAAGAACTACTTAAAGCTACAGTAACTGAATTTCTTCTCCCACTAGTCGAGGGAAAGGTACGGCTACGTCCTTATTCAGATATCATATGTGCTAAGCATGTACAGGAAACCGGAAAATTTGAGGTTGTTTTTCGAAATGAGGAAAGGGTAGAGGTAGATCATCTTTTTGCTGCCACAGGATACTGTCCGTCAGTTGATAAGATTATGTTTCTTAAGTCTATATTGCCTAATATCTTGAAGGAAGAAAACGGGTTTCCCGTAGTAAATTTTGAATCAAGTGTAGAAGGTCTCTATTTTGTCGGTCCACTATCTTCACACCATCATGGACCAACTTATACACAAATCGCAGGTGTATGGCATACGTCTAGAACGATTATTTCATCGCTGCTTAAACAAGAAGCAGCCATCACATCAACACGTGAAAATTGAATAGAGGAGGGTTTAACACCCATAAAGTAGATAATCAGCTAGTTGTTCGATCGAACTTTTTCGTAAAAATTATATTATCTACTATTTATCACATTTTGAAAATTTAGAAAATTATATTGACTTGATACTCAGAAAATGTTTTAATAATAGCGAAGTGGTAGGGTCACTCCACCTTGATAAACCCGACAAATAATGTCACAGAAATTAAGGGGGCAAGAAATTTAACCAGGGCTTCAAGATCAATTATTCACGGAGTCCTAATAGTACGATTTAAGGATGAAACGCGCAGCATTAATTTAATGAAAAGAGGTGTCACGGATGTCGGTGATCGCATTCATCATCGGCCTGCTGACTGGTGTGCTGACGGGTATGATATCCGTGGGCGGCGGTGTTATTGTTACAAGTTTGCTCATCCTGTTTACACATTGGTTGAAATTAGGATTAAATATGAAAGAAATAGCAATGATGACATCTTTTAATACGATTTTTACTACTATTTCAGGATCGGTTTATTATTACTTACAAAAACTTGTAAAATTAAATGTTATCTTATATTTTGGTGTTCCTGCTTTACTAAGTAGTTTGCTATCTTCGCGAATTGCCAACACGCTCAGTGATGATTTATTAAAAGGGATTTTTACCTTATTCTCTATCATTGCCGCCATTTCTATATTATTACCAAAAAAAGATCCGGTTGAAGTCAAAGAGGAAAGATTCTCTCCCATTCTCGCTATCTTTTTAAGTGCTGGAGTTGGAGCTGTAGGTGGAATGATTGGTGTCGCGGCAGGATTTTTATATATCCCTATCTTCATAAATATATTTAAGCTGCCTATTAAAAAAGCAGTTGGTACAGGACTGGTTGTTGGGGCATTGCTTGCGACTGGAACAATTATTGGAAAGTTAGGCGGTGGATATTTCCGGCTTGACCTCACTGTCCCTTTAATAATAGGGGGAATGGTCGGTGTGATCATCGGAGGAAAGATAGCTTCCTTTATAGAAGAAAAATGGTTGAAAATTATTATGGTTACTGTCATTTCGGGGATTTCCATTCAATTGGTCTTCGAATACTTATACCATACGCTAGATATCCCTTTATCGATTGTATTCGTGGTGATGACTATTACCTTTTCTATTTTCTTTGTTGGGGTTTACATGATGAATAAACCAAAGAAAGCAAGAGAAGAAATCATAGACAAAAGTATGTAGTAATAGTGAAAAGCCCAACTTAATTGGGCTTTTTTAATATTGTCATCTATTAATCTCTTAATTATGTTTAACCTTTTTAGATTTAGGGTTCCCAAAGAACATTAAAGAGCCCGCAACTACTACGCTCCCTATAAGCGCTTCCCCTGGAAATGCATAATCTGCCATCCATTTAAGCTCTTTTAATCCAAGTGTTGCTTGAGGGGAGACCATCATCCAAATTCCGATTGCAAAAAGAATATAACCTAAAACCTTCATTTCATTATTCCCCCTTTGAAATTAGGATGACTTTCTAATTTGATTAATAGCTGGAGCAGGCACTGTTTTCATAGGTGCAAATCGATCTTGTACCATGGCACCAATTAGACCATCATCTGTCGTATTGACTGCTGTACAAATCATAGGGATAAAGCCAGAGTACATGGTAATAAAGGTTGTGATAAATAACGTTGGATCGGGTACTTGCAGAATGGTAGCTATAACAGGGGACATAAAGAATCCCGCACCGCCGGGAACGCCTGGTGATTCCAAGCCCAAAATCCACATAGGCAACACTAATAATAAAATTTCAGATAAGGAAAGAGGAATATCCATCATGGCACAGGTCGTTACAGTCACAATTAATACAGCCATTGTAGAGGTGCTTTTATTTAATACTGTGCCAAACACAACGGATGTCTCAGCGAATTCTGGTTTTAATTTTAAATCTCTTTCAGCTGAAATAATGTTAACCGCCAGTGTATCATAAGACCCACCGGTCCCAAAACCTGTTGAATATACGGTAAAGTAATATTTCCATATTTGCGACCATGTTCTTTTGGAGATCATCTTTGTTAATACAATGATTAGGAGTGTCCATGTTGTAGCTAGAATAAATACCCAAAGGACGGTTTTCCCATAATAGGCAACCCCTTCAGTCCCAAACTTTAACGGAATGTTTATAGCTAAACAACCAATCATGATTGGATAATACCAAAGTAGCCACTTAAATGCTTTTAAAATATAGTCGCTAATAATCATAATATTTCTTGCAATGGGCTCAAATTTTTTGTTAGTCGCAACGATCCAGCCAATTACGACGGAGGCAATTAAAATCTGCAATAATGGCTGCTGGGTGATAATTGTTTTAAATGTACCTAATATACTCATTATGAAGGTAGAGAATCCTGCTACTTCCGCACCTTCTGTCGTAAAATCCAGACCTGCCACTAAAAAAATAAAAAGTGCAGCATATCCTACGGCCACTAGTCCCAAAACAAGGTAGGATGCAAAGATTCTCCCAAACAATTGGCCAGCCTTATCTTTATGTACCAAAATCAACTTTACTGCTGCTCCGGCTAGTAAGAAAAAGATGATAGCTGTAGCAAATGTGACGATGCCTTTTGGAAAATACTGCCCGCTTAGAGCAAGGCCATGCACCACGGGATTGTCAGGTACAAATAAACCAAGTGAAAATCCAATTGCTAGAGTACTGAAAACCCAAAACGGATAAGGAACCCTTTTAAAAAAGTTTTGATCATTCTTTTTCTTTTTTCCCGTCATAGAAACTTCTCCTTTACGAGGATAAAGAAGGTTATAAACTATGTCTGATTACCCCGTTTTTTAATGGTTTTTCAAATTTAACTGCCTTATTTGGTGGTTGGGGCACGTAACCACAACTGATATATTGATTATATTTACAATTTTCAAATAAATCAATATATTAGTTAACTTTTGAGCATAAAGTATCAATTTAAACAAAGAGGTGAATATAGTTTATCTAGCAAATAGTAACCGGATTGTTTCGTATTCCAGGGGATTAATAGAGAAGGGAAATAAAAAACGTACAGTTCAAGCTGTACGTTTTTTGTTCTGTATTCAAGTATGGATCATTTTCCTTAAGTAACGTAAAAGAAGTTCATGATAATCAAATAACCGCCTGTAAAGAGTAGAATCAGATAGGAAATCAATCGAAATGTACTCTGGCTAATCTTCTTAAAAAAGAATTGTCCCAGCAATATGCCTAAAAAAAGCGCAGGAATGGAAATAAGGGAAGAAGTCCAAACAACTGAACTTGTACCGCTAAAGATGATTTGTAAAAGTAAGCTAATGAAATAGACAAAGAGATTGTAGACTAATGGAATATTACGAAAGCTTTCTTTATCCATTGCACTCCCAGAAAAATAAAGTAACAGAGGAGGGCCGGGTATTCCCATGCTTGTCGTTAGAAGGCCAGAAATCCCACCAGTCAAGATGTCCCTTTTCTTAGTTTGGCGGATAGTTAACTTTAAAATAAGAAGAACCGTGAAAGCCAGAATCAGTATCCCCACGATGATCTTTAGCATGGTGACATCCAAATAAAGATAAATCGGAATGCCTAAGAGAGTTCCTACACTACTTCCTTTTATTAAACGTACTAACAGGGCTTTATCGATTTCTTTTCCTATTTTGAAAATCATAAAAATGGAAAGACAAAGGGAAAGAATAATACTAATTTGAATCGCCGTTTGCACGGGATAGATCAAAAATAAAAACGGTGTACTCACAACTGAAAATCCGTAGCCCGTACTTGTTTGAAGAAAAGAAGATATTAGGACAATCAGGAATAGGAAGATCCAAACTTCCTCCATACAATGCCCTCCTTAATGATCAAACTGTAAACAAGATAAGATAAAAGGCAAGAACCCTATTAAAAATAGGACTTCTGCCTTTATCCGTTCATTTCTCCAGTCTAAATTTGATTTAATATATCATCTAGATTTGCTTTTGCGATTTTCTTAATATCCTTGTATTTATTGTTCCCATGGGAATCAATAGAGACAATTAAAGGCCCAAAATCCTTTACCCTGAATTTCCATATGGCTTCAGGCATCAGATCTTCCCACCATACATCTTCAATGGCTTCAACTTGTGTCGTCTCCAATGCTGCCGATCCTCCGAGGATAGAGAAATAACAGCCATTAAAATCAACACATGCCTGACTCCCATCCTCTAGGAGTCCTCCTTTTCCAATAATGACTTTCATGCCATAATCTTGCATTAATCCCCTAGTAAAACGGTCCATACGATAGCTTGTTGTCGTGCCAATGCTAACCTTTTCATATGTACCGTCCTCTAACTTTCTGACTCCCGGAGCGGTATGGAGACCGATTGATCCTTGTAATTGGGGAACAAGGTCAGCCGGCAGATCCACCTTCTTATCAAAAAGGCGAATAAGATTGGCATCACGGATTCCGAAAATGATTCCATCTAAAGTGACTGTATCCCCAGCATATAATTTCTTAATATCTTCATCTGTCAACGGAGCTTTTAATCTATAATGTGCCATAGTACCCCTCCTAGTGGATTTATTAAACCTTGTCATCCTAAAGGCAACTAAACAATTATTCTATTAAATTTGCTAAAAAAGGACAGTAATTAAGAGTAAGCTGATAGCTCCCATGATAATGGAAGAAATTAAACCAACCATTAAGGGACGTATCCCAACAGATTTAATCTTCTTTAAATCAGTTCCCAGACCAACACTGGCCATGACCATTAAAATGACAAATTTAGCAATAAACGTGGTGGGTTCAATAAAGCTGGAAGGCAAAGGGAAAATCGTATTGATCGCGGCAGCCCCAGCAAAAAATAAGATAAAGAACGGAAAGACCTTACTCATTTTTACTTTTTTCTGATCGGCATTCGCCGTTTTATTCTTAATAGAAATAAAAATTGATAATAGGACTGCAACTGGCACGAGCATTAAGGTTCTCATCAATTTAATAACGACGGATGCATCCCCAGCTTCTGTACTGTAGCTGTAGCCAGCTGCAACAACAGAAGAGGTGTCATGGATGGCTGTACCTGCCCATGCCCCGAACATACTATCAGGCATAGAAAGTAAATGGCCAATAAGAGGATAGACTAAGACAGCTAATACATTAAACGCAAAAATGGTGTTAACTGCATAGACGATGTCCTCATCTTTTGCTTTAAGGATTGGCCCTGTCGTGGCAATTGCTGTGGCCCCGCATATTCCAGTCCCTAAACTAATGAGCAGGGGAATATTCCCTTTGAGTTTAAATAACCTTCCGATGAAATAGGTGAGGCCAATACCAAGAATGACAGCAACTAATACGATAATGAGTGTATTTATTCCCAGCTGAAAGATTTCAGAAAAACTAAAGCTAAAGCCAAGAAGAATAATGGCCAGTTTTAATAACTTTTTAAGAGTATAGCCGATTCCAGGAAAAAACACTTCGGGAACAACAAGAAACTGTCTCATAAGGACTCCGATAACAATGGCAATGACAGCCCCGCCGATCAGGGGGAAATCCTTTCCCAAAGAATGGGCGATAAGCCCTATAACAACTGTTAAACCAATCCCCGGAAGATTTTGTGACTTTATAAATGGTATTTTCGAATTGGGGACGGCAGATTTCTCTAATTGAAGTTCGCTGCTCATGTGAAAACCTCCAGCTTAAATTGTGACGATCTGTAATATCTATGGTTGAAAGGAATAAGGTTTTCTTTACTCAATTTCATCTCCCTAATGGGGGGATGAAATTGAGCTTAAATAGGTGACCTTTTTCAAAATCATATGACCCATTAGGTTTAATTATAATACAACTTCTAAAATGAAATTCTAGGATCTTCCCCTTGACTGAAGGTCGCTCTCATTCTTCGCGCAGGCCAACACATCATATTGACAGCTACAGGGTTACATGTCATATGCGTATCTGCTGCTTCAATATGGACTGCTAAGGCTGTCGTACTTCCTCCTAAGCCTTGGGCACCTAATCCCAATTTATTGATTAAAGTAAATAGTTCCTCCTCAAGTTCCCGTACATTTGGATCCGGATTAGGAGAACCAACTTCACGTGCCGCGGCTTTTTTCGCAAGTGCTGCACATTTGTCTGCCGTTCCGCCGATTCCGATTCCCACGATTGTAGGGGGACATGGATTGGCGCCAGATTCAAATACACATTCTAAGACGTATTTTTTAATCCCTTCAATACCGGCGGCAGGCGTTAACATCTTCAAATAACTCATGTTTTCAGAACCCGATCCCTTCGGAACAATTAGAATTTCTATTTGATCGCCTCCCACAAATTCATAGTGAATAATAGGGACTTGGTTTCCGGTAGAAGTGCCATGGTTTTTTCTTGTTAATGTGTTTACAATACTGCTTCTTAATGGATGTTCAAGCGTAGCCCGTTCCGTTCCTTTTCTAATGGCCTGCTCTAGTCTTAGACCATCAAAACGCACTTGATTTCCTACCTTTACAAAGTATACAGGAATCCCTGTGTCTTGGCAGATTAATAATTTTTGATCATCCGCAGTGGAAACAGTCTTGATAAGTGTTGCTAGAATCTCTTTTCCACTTTCTAACTCTTCATTTTCGTAAGCTCTTTCTAAGGCAGTTCTAACATCAGGCGGTAGGTCCTTAAGAGATTCAATATAAAGAGTTTTGCAGGATTCCTCGACACTTTTATAAAAATCTTGTTCTACTCCCCAAACATGCTTGTAATCTGCAGCATAATCAGCAACTGTCATAGAGACCACTCCTCTTTTGTTATTTGGAAGCTACTTCGATCTTAAATCCTTCCATTGTTGCCACATCGATACGGGTTTGTTTCGTTTTTTCTACATGATAGCGGGGTTCTCCGGCTTCACCCTTATTCACATATATATTGCTTAACCATTGTTCATCATTTCTTTCCCGATAATCCTCTCTGTAGTGAGAGCCTCTGCTTTCAGTACGCATTAAGGCACTAGCCGTAACCATCTTGGCTATCGTTACGAGATTACGAACATTTAAGAATTCTTGCCATGTTAGATTATAGTGTCGTGAACCTTTCACAGATACACGCTCAATTCGCTCTTCTAATATTCGAAGTTCATCTAAAGCAATCTCTAGATCCTTCCCATTTCGGACGAGACCAACTTTTTCCCACATTAGGTTTTTCAAATCATTGCGAATATAAAAGGGATTTTCGCCTTCATCATTATGAAAAGGCTTTACAATATCATCAATAAAGGACTGAACTTGGGCATCTGATATTTTTCCGCTAGTGCCGACGGAATTAATATAGGAAACAGCCGCATCGCCAGCTCTGGCACCAAATACAGTTGAGTCACAAACGCCATTTCCGCCAAGGCGGTTTGCTCCGTGAACGCCACCAGCATCCTCACCGGCCACAAATAACCCGGGAATATTTGATTCACAGTTGTTCGATATCCTTACTCCACCCATATGAAAGTGGGCTGCTGGGGAGATCTCTACTGGCTCCACGCTTAAATCCTTACCAACATCCCGGCAGCGTTCGACCATGCCAGGGAACATTCGCCGTACATTTTCTTTCCCAAGATGGGATACATCCACGTATACTCCACCTAACGGAGTTCCGCGGCCTTCCATAATTTCCATATAGGCTGCTCTTGAAACCCGGTCTCTTGTAGAGCGCTCCATACGTTCTGGATCATAATTTTTCATAAATCTTTCGCCAAGAGAATTGATTAAGTAGCCGCCAGCTCCGCGAAGGCCTTCTTCAAGAACACCCCCATTTAACCGTGAATTCTCGGCAAGCAGTCCTGTTGGATGGAATTGCATCATTTCCATATCCAAAAACTCTGTACCTGCCCGGTAACACATAGCCATTCCATCCCCCGATTTCTCAAGGCTAGGGGTTGCAATCTTGTACATGGTGGCGGCACCGCCTGTCCCGACAATAACAGCTTTACAATGAACGACAATAAATTCGCCGGTTCTCATATTGAGCATTAAACACCCAGCGACTCTGTGTTTTTCTTCATCAAATAATATATCGATAGCCCTTACTTCATCCCACGCGGTGACGTTTGGTTTCGCATAAAGCTGGTCACGCATCCGAGAAATAATTTCAATTCCTGTTAAGTCTCCCTTGTGAACAGTCCTGTCGAATGTTTGACCAGCAAAGGGCTTCTGGTGAATCGTTCCATCTTCATTTCTATCAAAAAAGACGCCCATTTTTGTTTCTAACTCTCTTATTCTTTTTGGCGCATCATTTACTAGCGTCCATGCCAACTCCTGATCATTGATTCCGCCTCCGCCTTTAATCGTATCCTTAAAATGCTTTTCAAATGAATCATCTGGATGGAGTACAACATTATAACCGCCTTGGACCATACGGGTACATCCGCTTTTTCCAATTAACCCTTTTGCTGAAACGATAATTTTTAAATTAGGGTTCTGATCAGCAGCATGATGAGCTGCAAATAAACCAGCACCGCCACTCCCCAAGATTAGAATGTCTGTCTCTACGCGTTCCAATGAGTTCACCTACTCTTTTTAATATGTTACTAGGACACAATGACATAAAACATGACAGCACATAAAACCGCACCAATAACGGTAAAAATAGTAAACACACTTCGATTATCTTTTACAATACCGAAATCAATTAGGATTACCCTAAAGCCATATAAGGCATGGAAAATTAAAGCAAATATTAAGAGAGCATCTAAAAAAGCGTTTAAATGTAAAGAAGAGAAAATACCGATGCCTGGAAGTTTTCCGACCATTGCATAACCACTATAGATTTTTAATGGTAAGCAAAATAGAAGGATTAATGCTGTAACTCTTTGAACAATCCATGCAATATAGCCAACAAAAGGACGTTGTTTTACTTTTACTTCCTGAACATTTTTACTTGTTTGCAAACTAGTTGAAGCCATTCCCCAACCATCTCCTATCGTTTAGTCGAATTACCACTTCATACCTATTGCTCTTTTCAGCTGCTTCATTTTGATTTTCTGGATTGTTGCCATTGGTTTAATTCCTTTTGGACAAACTTCTACACAAGCACTGAAAGAACGGCAGCCAAATGCCCCATCTGTTTCTACCACCATGTCGAGCCTTTCATCTCTAGCTCCATCTCTTTCATCTGCAATCAAATTGTAAGCTCGGTTTAAGGCAGCTGGACCGATAAACTCATCCACCCCTCTAAGTGAAACGGTATTACAGGATTGAAAACACAATCCGCAAGTAATACAATCTTGGTTTTCATCTATGATTTCTCGTCTTCCTGATGATGGAGGAATGATAGCAAACTCATCCGTATCTTCTTTCGGAACAAAATAAGGTTTTACCTTCTCCCAATTTTGAAAGAATGAATCCATATTGACGGCTAAATCCTTTATTACGTCCATGTTCCTCATAGGCTGAACTAATATTTTATCCCCTAAATGTTCAATTTTTGTTCGGCATGCTAAACGGCCGCGCCCATTAATGACCATCCCGCAGGAACCGCACATACCCAGTCTGCATGCACACCGAAAAGATAAACTTGGATCCTGATCCTCAACGATTAGAAACAAGCTATCCAATACCGTCATATTTTTTTTGGCTTCAATTTGAAATGATTCATACTTAGGCTCATCATCAATTTGTGGATCAAACCGCATGACTGTTACTTCAACATCCTTCATAATCAGTACCCCCAATTTGTGTGGCTAATTAAGACCTTACTTCTTCTATCCTCCTTTTGAATTTTGATTATAGATAGAACTAATAAAATTCTCCCTAGCCTCTGGAATTATGGCATAGTGACCCAACCAATATAAATTTATTAAATCACTATTTGGAGTGTAATTCAATATTTTTAAAATATTTTGACTAATTTAATTTTTGATAAAGAATAAGAAGGATTGTAAATCTTTAATTATAGGAACCTTTTAATTAATGGCTGAGGGAAGTATATAAGATGTAAAAAAAGAGTCCTCATTTTGCAGCATTGAAAAATTTAATTTAAAATATTTAGAAAATTTAATAATTAGTGTTGACTATTAATTAATTTGGTGTTTTAATAAAGTCATAAATAAATTGGTTGGGTCACCAAACCATTAAGGAGGCTTTATCATGGGAAATAATAGTCAATCAAGCATTCTTACTGAAAAGCAGGAATCAAAGGCTGTAAGCACTCATAAGTTCCTCATTCACCATAGAGGGGATCATGTAGGTGTTGCTACTAGCCCGATTAAAGAGGGAGAAAAGGTAGTCGGCATTTATATGGATGATAATTCAGATGTGGTCGTAACAGCTAAAGGGGATATTCCTTTAGGGCATAAAATTTCTTTAGTTAATCTAAACCAAGGAGAACCAGTCATAAAATATGGCGTTCAAATCGGTATCACGACTGAAGAATGGACTATTGGCGATTATGTTCACACACAAAATATTAAAACGGCGAGGTGGTAAGAATGGGACAACAACTTTTTGGATATCGTAGAGAAAATGGTAGAGTTGGAATTCGCAATCATGTAATTATTTTGCCAGTTGACGACATTTCAAATGCGGCTTGTGAAGCCGTTGCGAAACAGGTTCAAGGAACAATGGCTCTTCCTCATGCATATGGCAGACTTCAGTATGGACCAGATTTAGACTTGCATTTTAGAACAATGATTGGAACTGGTTCCAACCCGAACGTAGCTGCTGTCATCGTCATTGGAATCGAGGAAAATTGGTCTAAGAAGATTGCTGACGGGATTGCTGAAACTGGTAAACCAGTATCCTACTTCTCTATTGAAGGAAATGGGGATTTGGAAACGATTCGTGCAGCATCTTGGAAAGCGAAAGAGTATGTTCAATGGGCGACAGAACTACAAAGGGAGCCAATTGAATTAAAGGATCTGATAGTAAGTATTAAATGTGGAGAGTCTGACACAACTACTGGACTAGGTTCATGCCCAACAGTATCTCAAGCAGTTGACCGTTTAGTTGACGCAGGCGCGACTGTATTTTTTGGAGAAACATCAGAGCTGACAGGAGGAGAACATTTGATTAAGAATCGAATGGCTACTCCAGAGATGGAAGATAAATTCATGGCCATCTATAACGATTATGTAGGAGAAATTGAATCAAAAGGCGTTGATTTATTAGGATCACAACCGACACAAGGAAATATCGCCGGCGGCCTTTCAACAATTGAAGAAAAAGCTCTTGGTAATATTGCAAAAACAGGAACGAAGCAAGTCATTGGTGTATTAGAACCTGCTGAAAAACCTACAAATGGAGAGGGTTTATATTTTATGGATACTTCTTCCGCCGCGGCTGAATGTATTACATTGATGGCTGCAGGGGGAGCGGTGCTGCATTTATTCCCTACAGGACAAGGAAATATTATCGGTAATCCGATTGAACCTGTCGTTAAAATTACGGCAAACCCTATTACGGCAGGGACTATGAGCGAACATATTGATGTTGACGTACAGGGATTACTATCTCGTCAGATTTCAATAGAAGAAGCTGGGGATCAGTTAATGGAAATGATTGCCCGTACTGTAAATGGCCGACTTACAAGTGCTGAAGCATTAGGACATAAAGAGTTTGTCATGACAAAGTTATATCGCAGTGCTTGATAATGATTCTCCCTATACATTTTGTATAGGGAGAAGTTCTTTATTCATAGATTAAAATATTAAACTTTGGGGAGTTAATAATGAATACTTTCAATGAATCTGATCTCAAATTGTTTTGTAATAGGGTTTTAGAAGGTATGGGAATGAATAAAGAGAATTCTGACATAGTTGCGGATTCTTTAATACGAGCTAATTTAGAAGGCGTTGACAGTCATGGTATTAGCAGGCTTCCTATTTATTCAAAGCGTTTTACTGATAAAAGGATTAATTTAAATCCTGATATCTCAATGGAGGAAAGCACTCCTTCTGTTCTATTAGTTGATGGAGATAATGGACTCGGACACGTGGTTACCTATCATTCTATTTTAAAAGGAATGGATATGGCGAAACAAAGTGGAATTTCCGCAATTGCCATTAAAAATAGTAATCATTTTGGGACGGCTTCATACTACTGCCAATTAGCATGTGAACAAAACCTTGCCTGTATCGGATTTACTAACTCGCCATCCGGAATTGCCCCTTGGGGAGGTAAGAGTGCCTTTTTTGGTACTAACCCTATCGCATTTGGATTTCCAACTGGAAATGATCAACCGGTTATTATTGATTTATCTACTAGTATTGTAGCAAGAGGGAAAATAATTTTGGCTGCCAAACAAGGAAAAGATATTCCAGATGGGTGGGCGATCGATGAAAAGGGTCATCCTACCAATGATCCTGAGGAAGCATTAAGAGGAGCTGTATTGCCGCTTGGCGGAGCGAAAGGCTCTGCTTTAGCATTAGCAGTAGAAATTTTAACAGGTATTCTTTCCGGTGCTGCGTTTGGTCCTCATGTTAAAAATTTGTATGATGAAAATGAAACTGGCCAGGCCAATGTTGGTCACTTTTTCATTTTGATGGATATTGAAAAATTCATGAATATAAACATTTTTTTCGAGTCCATTCAAAACCTTCTTGAAGAAATGAAAGACTTGCCTAAAGTTCCTGGAACGAATGAAATTAGGTACCCAGGGGAAAGAAGAAACAGGGAAAGGGAGCTGCGGCTTTCGGAGGGGATACAATTATCACCAAGTGTAGAAGAGGAATTAATTGAATTAGGCATCAAGTATAACGTAAAATTTCCAACACCTAAGTCCCTAGAAAAAACATTATAAATATAGGAAGGCTGTGAGATTAGTCATTCAATCTGAACAGCCCTTTTTTCTGTGTAAAATTAAATTGTCGTTGGATTTATTGAACAAGCCTTGATGTACGAAGTAATCATCAGCGCAGAGAAATAAAGCCAACGACATTTACATTCTAGATTGAGAGCAGACGTTCATGAATGTTTTTATTTATTTGACATTTGAAGCGTTGCTGAGGGAATGTTCAACACTGTCTAGATGGTCTTTCATTAATTGTTGGGCGACCGTAATATTCTTTTGTTTTATGGCTTGTAATATTTTTGCATGTTCCTGAACTGATTGTTTGACGCGGCCAGGGATTTGAATGGATTTATTGCGAGACTCTGATAGTAAATCAATTAAGAAATTCATGATTCTAACAAGTACTTCATTTTTGGAATTGTTAGCTAATGTGATATGAAATTTATGATCCAACTCGGCCAGGCGATTATAATCAATTTCGCCAGCTAATATGTCTTTCGCTTCGTTCACAATTTGTTCTAATTCATTAAATTGATCATCACAAGAATTTTCAATAGCCCATTTGACAGTCCATTCCTCAAGAATCTTTCGAACAGCAAAAAAGTCTTTGATTTGATCAGATGTTACAAAAAAGGCCTCGGTCATCTTTTGAATTAGATGTTCAGGTGAAGCAACAAATACCCCTATTCCATGTTTAACAGTGAGGTATCCATACGCTTCAAGTATTTTATAAGCTTCCCTGACTGTATTTCTGCTTACGGAAAGCTCAGTCCCCATTTCCCTTTCACCTGGAATTTTATCTCCAACCTTGTATTCCCCATTTTGAATTCTTCTCTTTATACTGTCGGCGACTTGTTCAGAAATCCCTTTCCGATTAATTTGCATCTGACCCTCAACCTCCTATCATCGTGTTTTGTTATTAATGAAGTAATATCATTGAAGAAAGAACATTTTATCCTATTGGATAAGTTGAAAGCGCCATCAATTGAGTTTGGCTTATTGTCTCATTTTATTTGTCGGTGTATTGATTGGGTGACCCAACCAATAAACCTTACTATAATTAAACCATTTTACAATGAACTAATCAACCAAATTATTAAACTAGAAAAATAATACATTAGTCTCTTTTCTTTTTGATTTTAGCATGGTGGGTGATAAACAGCCATGATAAAATTAACCCCTAAGTTTTGAACAAGAATAGTCTTATTTTTACGATATTTTGCCAGCACAATTTGAAGAGATTAGTGGGAAACTAAAAGAATTTGAGAAAATGTATGATAATCAGCCATTTGAAGTAGTATTCAAGGATATTCTAAATGGAGAGATTCATTGGGATGAAGTCGATAATATCAGTGATTATTTGGAATGGGAAGCTTTAGTTGAAGACCTACAGCAAATGAAAAAGAAAATGGGTATTCAATAATGATGAGCGAATAGGAATTAATAAAGAAAATCGCTGAAATATCAAGGGAATATTCTTCCGTTACCAATGGCGTTTATGAAATTGTAAGATTTAAACAAAAGCGTGCTAGAGGAGAATAAAGTAGCGTCCCTTGAAAAAATGTAAGAATATACTAGGGGTATAAAAGGAAAAGAACGTTTCTTCTTAATATTCCTTTGTTTTTGTATTCGGGAAACAGATCCTCATGTGGGGTGCAAACATGTTCGGGTCAATAATTTTATAAATATTTTTCGTCTATTTTTCGGCAAAGCAGCCACTACAAATCTATCTGATCACTAATTGAATCTTTTAAATACCTATTTTACTTAGCTAGTTTTCCAATAACCTCCACAAATGGCATTTGCATTAATTCTGCCCAATTCACTTCATTTTTATCTATTCCAGTTTCTATTATTCTAAGATGTTTAGATTGGGATAAGTCTACAACAGGGATACCATTTAATTCACCAGTTACGGTGCGAAATATACACTCATCATCGTAAATATCAAGGACAAATCTTTTATCAAATACATTGCTCCACTTTCTATTTCTGGTCGAAAGTCTGGATCCTCCGTATTTTTAAAATATACATTAGTAATTTCAATCATTAAAATTCCTCTTTCCCCTAGTTTTTTAGTTCCAATTCAAAGCAATTTTATAAAAATAATCTTTAACAGTGCTTGATTCTTTACTAGAATTTCGGCAAAACATCAACAGCATCCGCCAAATCACTATATGAATCCTTTAAGTATATGCTGGTTGTCGCGTTATTGCAGTGACCTGCGAGTCTCCGCACTTTTTCAATATCATTATTCGTTGCTTTTAACATCCACTTACAAAACGTATGCCAGAACAGGCGTTAATCTTTTCTTCGGCAAACTATATTCTTCAATCATTGTCTGGATCCCGGGGACTGTGAACTTCGATGATCTTTGGCTTAAAAGACATAGGGGGAAATAAAATAAAAACCTATTAAAATGATAAGTTCAATAACTTGTAGCAAACAAGATAGTGGGGGGCAGAATAAACTAAATAAAATAAAAATATAAAATTTTCAAATAAATGTTGAAATTATCCAATAATGTTGTTAATCTGTTAAAAAGAGTTTATTAATACTATCTTCATAGGTAAAAGAAAGATGAGCGCAGTTATTATAATATTATAAACTTTAGGAGCACTCCATGAAATTAAATAAAAATTTACCAACACCGCTATATCATCAGGTTAAAGATTATTTAAATGAAAAAATAGTAAATGGTGATTGGGAACCAGGATATCAACTTCCATCAGAAAAGGAACTCGCCATCCAATTTAATGTTAGTACAATCACTGTTAAAAGAGCAATTCATGATTTGGTTAGCAAAGGTATTTTATATCGTCAAAGAGGAAGGGGGACATTTGTAAGAAAAAAAGATGATAAAGATATTTTTCAGTTAGTGACATTAAGGAATGAGAATAATGATTCAACATCACATCCCCACAAAACGTTAAGTTTTAGAGAAGAAAAAGCGAGTGAAAAAGTTAGTAAAGCTTTAAATTTAAGTCCCGAAGAGAAGGTATATAAAATTCACAGATTAAAGCTAGAAGAAAAAGACGTAATAGGGATTGAATACACATATATACCGTCAATGTTATTTCCTGGATTAACTCAATTGTCTATTGATAATGATTTAATTTACAATGTGTTTATTAATAAATATGGAATGCTATTAGGAAAAGCTAAAATATTCTTTTCAACAATCATTTCTTCCGAATATGAATCAAAGTTAATGAAGATTCCTATGGGAGAGCAGCTATTTGTATTAGAACGATATACTTATACAAATGACCAAAAGGCAGTTGAATACTCTAAATTTATTATTAGGCATGATAAGTCTAGGTACTTTATAGAAATAAATCTGTAATGCACTGTTTGCATGTATTAAATGATTATAAAGATATAATGTTATAACTTTATATCTTTATAATCTAATGAAAATTTCCTTACATAACCTTTAGAAAAGAAGGAAGGGATATAAAAGATGGAAAAGGTCTATCAATACATAGAAGGAAATGCAGAGGAGTATATAAACTGGTTAATTGAATCATGTAATCAACCTAGTGTCTCAGCCCAGGATCGTGGAATGGTGAAAATGAAAGAGTTAGTTAAAAGCTTTTTAAAAAAAATAGATGTTGAAATTGAAGAAATAGAAACAGCTGGGTACCCAATTATTTATGGGGAATTAGACACTGGTAAGGAAAAAACGCTGACTTTTTATAATCACTATGATGTACAACCCGAGGATCCAATTGATCAGTGGGTAAGTAATCCTTTTGAAACAAGTATTAGAGATGGAAAAATATTTGCGCGTGGGGTAGCAGATAATAAAGGGAATTTAATTGCCCGTATCTGTGCAATCCATGCCTATAAAGAAGTCTATGGTGAGTTACCGGTAAACATAAAATTTATATTTGAAGGAGAAGAGGAAGTCGGAAGTCCGCATTTAGAGTTTTTTGCGAATAACTTTCCCGAAAAACTAAAAACCGACGGGATAATCTGGGAGGGGGGATCAAGGGGAGTAGAAGATAAACGCCCTCATGTTGGCTTAGGAGTAAAAGGAATCTGCTATCTTGAATTAGTTTGTAAAGGAGCAAAAACGGATTTACATTCCTCTGAGGCAGCCATTATTGAAAATCCAGCTTGGAGATTAATTTGGGCATTGAACACTTTAAAAGATCAAGAAGAAAACATACTAATTGAGGGTTTCTACGATGATATTATTCCTTTAACTGAAAGGGATATAGGATTTATCCAATCCATGCATTTTGATGAAGAAAGAACAAAGGATTTGTATGGTATTAAAGACTTTCTTAATAATGTTACGGGGGATAAATTGAAAGAAGTATTAACTGCCCAACCGACCTGTACCATTTGTGGAATTGATTCCGGTTATACCGGGGAAGGATCGAAAACAGTACTTCCTTCAATAGCAAAAGTAAAGTTGGATTTTAGGCTAGTTCCAAATCAGTCACCTGAAAACATTGTTCAGTTACTTCGTAAACATTTAGATCGCAACAGTTTTGAAGATATAGAGATTAAGCAATCACATGGAATGCTGCCTTTTAACACAAATCCTCACGATCCATTTGTAGATGTTATTTTAGATAGCATAGACGAGGTTTATGAAGAAGAACCAATCATATTACGGAATTTAGCTGGGTCTAGCCCTATGTATAAGTTGTTAAATAACACAAATATTCCTGCTGTACAGATTGGTGTAGCAAATACACAATCTAGCTTCCACGCACCAAACGAAAATATATTTGTTGATGATTATATTCAAGGAATTAAAGCTACGGTTGCTGTAATAAAAAATTTAGGACAACTGCAATTAAAATAGTCCGAATATTTTTATTAATAAATTTTTTTAAAAATCTAAGGGGGCAGGGAAATGAAAAAAAGGTATTTGACATTTTTAGCAATATTGTTTGCGACAGTCATCTTTGTAATAGGTTGCAGCAATAGTCCTTCATCATCCAATGAAAACGCATCTGAAAAAACTTCTGAAAAAACATCAGAAAATGGGACAAAAGTTAGTGCGGAAAAGAACGCTTTAATCATAGCACAGAGTGCTGATTTAACTACTATGGATCCTCAAAATTCTTTGAGTACGAATGGGGATAGGGTTTTCAGGAATATGTTTAGCCGTTTATTCTACCGTGATAATGACATGGAAATCAAACCAGAGCTTGTGGATACTTATGAAAACATCGATGAGGAGACATGGCAATTTAAATTATTTGAAGGTGTAAAATTCCATAACGGAGATTCTTTAACGGCTGAAGATGTAAAGTTTAGTCTTGAACGTGTCATGACTGATGAATCTTTAAAGGAATATCCTTATTTTACCCAACTTAAAGAGGTAAATGTTATTGATGAATTAACAGTTGAAATCAAAACAGATGGTCCAATGCCAACTTTACTAAGATTACTAGCTAAGAGTGGTGCAGATGTAGTACCAAAAAATTATTTTGAAAAAGTAGGTCTTGAGGAATTTCAGAAGAATCCTGTTGGATCGGGACCTTATAAATACGTTGAATGGAAGCGTGATGACAAAGTTGTACTAGAAGCATTTGATGGTTATTTTGGCGATGCCCCTAAGTGGAAGGAAGTTATTGTACGTGCAATTCCCGAAAGTTCTACCCGTGTCGGAGAATTGCTGACAGGTGGAGTAGATATAGCTACTGATATTCCTCCAAATGAATGGGATCGTGTTAAGGGGGAAAATGGAACTTCCCTAATTAATGGGGATACAACACGTGTTATGTTGCTAATGCTTCGCCATACTGACGGGTATGTAACTGCTGACCCAAGAGTAAGGGAAGCAATCGATTTGGCCATTAACGAAAAGGCTATTGTTGACTCTGTGTTGAAAGGTACGGCAGTTCCAGTGCGTTCTCGTGTACCAAAAGGGGTGCTTGGATCAAATCCAGATTTATATGATGCGTATGTTTATGATGTAGAAAAAGCAAAGTCATTATTGGCTGAAGCTGGATATGCAGATGGCCTTGAGTTAACATTTACTGCTCCTAAAGGAAGATATCCGCTTGACGGAGAAGTTGCTCAATTAATTGCTGGTATGTTGGGTGAGGTAGGAATTAAAGTGAATTTGGAATTGTTAGAATCAAGTGCTTTTCTAGATAAATATAACTCTAAATCTAACAAAGAACTAATAATGATAGCTTTAGCTGATGGATTGCTAGATGCATCGTATTCTTTAGTTCATTACACTAAGGATCGCGCAGCAGGACAAACGGATTATTTTAATGAAGAAGTTGAGAATCTATTTAATGCAGCTGGAAGAAATTTAAATGAAGAGGAAAGAATACAACAATACCAAAAAATTCAAGAAATTGTAGCTGAAGAAAGACCCCATATTTTCTTGTTTCAACAAGGTGCTAACTATGGGGTAAATGACAATGTGAATTTTGCTCCAAGACTCGACGAGGTTATTAATTTCTCAGATATTACTTTAAAGTAATAAAAATTATTAGCGGGGCTTGAAATGATTTCTCATTTAGTCCCGCTTAATTTTTAAGGGGGTTGGAAAAGTTGAAAAAGAGGTATCTTTCAAGAAGATTAATACAAATTATTCCCACCTTGTTTATCATTACTTTTGTCGTTTTTGTATTAGTCTATATGGCAGGAGATCCCGTTTCCTTAATGTTGCCAGAAGATGCTTCTGATGCGGATCGAGAGGCACTGAGAGAGGCGTTAGGACTTAAGGATCCCTTCATTATTCAATACTTCAATTTTTTAAGTAATCTAGCTACGGGTAATTTCGGAACTTCTTTTCGTTATAATCAGGAAGCGTTACCACTTGTATTGGAACGACTCCCAGCAACCTTTGAACTTGCAACAGCTTCTATGGTAGTAGCAATTGTTATTGCAATTCCACTTGGCATTTATTCAGCAAGAAAAAGAAATAGCTTCGTAGATTTGTTTATTACCGGAGGTTCGGTGTTAGGAAAAGCGATGCCAAACTTTTGGTTAGGAATTATGTTAATCCTTTTTCTAGCTGTCAACTATCACTTTTTTCCGGTCTCAGGACGGGGAACATTAGCTCATTTAATCTTACCTGCTATTACGCTAGGGACAGGGATTGCTGCGGAAATGACAAGATTAATTCGTTCGAGTATGTTAGAGATTTTAAATCAAGATTATATCCGGACCGCAAAAAGTAAGGGGGTAAGTGATCCTAGTATTATCTTTAAACATGCTTTTAGGAACTCACTAATCCCAGTTGTAACCATTATGGGTCTTCAAATTTCATCACTTGTAAGTGGGGCCCTCATTACTGAAACAGTATTTTCATGGCCAGGTTTGGGATTGTTGCTTGTTCAGGCGGTTAATGGGAGAGATATGGCAATCGTTCAGGCTGCGGTTTTTGTAATCGCTATACTAGTTATTGTTATTAATCTCATTACTGACTTACTTTATCGATTGTTAGACCCAAGAATTAATTATTCATAGGGGGTGTTCGACTTGGAGGCAAATGTAAGTATCAATAAAGGAAAAGCTGCTTCTCCCATAGGGAAAGTTAGTCCAATAAAAAGATGGGCGAAGTTATTATTTCAAAGTAAAACAGGAACTGTCGGTTTCTTTATCGTATTTTTGGTCGTATTTGTTGCTATATTTGCTGATATTTTAGCCCCTTATGATCCAGCCAAAAATAATTTAAGCGATATGTTAAAACCTCCTGCTTGGTCAGATGGTGGATCACCTGCATATTTACTTGGTACTGATAATTTAGGGCGGGATATCCTTAGTAGGATCATCTTTGGAACCCGTGTTTCATTATTAGTTGGTGTTTTTTCGGTAATATTAGCTGGAATTATTGGGATAGTTGTGGGGCTCTTTGCAGGTTATTATGGTGGAATCGTAGATAACGTATTGATGAGAATCGTGGATTCTTTTATAGCAATTCCAAGTATACTCTTTATTCTCGTTGTTCTTTCAGTTTTTAGACCAAGTTTATTGGTCCTTATTATCGTTATTGGTTTTACTAATTGGGTTACATATGCACGAGTTGTGAGAGGCGAAGTTTTAAGTATTAAAGAAAGGGAATTTGTTAAAGCTTCAAAATCTATTGGTACAAGCAGTATTACAATCATGATCAAACATATTCTTCCAAACATTCTATCCTCTTTTATTGTCATTTCAACTTTAAGTGTAGCGACGACGATTGTCCTTGAGGCCTCTTTGAGTTTTTTAGGGTTAGGTATTCAACCCCCGGAGGTATCGTGGGGTGGAATGTTAACAGATGGAAGAAATTATTTAGCTACAAATTGGTGGCTAGCGACCTTTCCTGGTATTGCGATAACAGTTACCGTCCTTGGAATTATTTTCTTAGGTGATTGGCTTCGAGATGTACTAGATCCAAGAACACAGATAAGAAAATAGGAGGGAATAATGATTATGAGTAACAGTGAAACACTTTTAGAAGTTAAAGAATTAAAAACATACTTTTTTACAGAATATGGTGTTGTTCCGTCTGTAGACGGTGTTTCTTTTGCGATTAATAAAGGTGAGACTGTTGGGATTGTTGGTGAATCGGGATGTGGTAAAAGTGTCACCTCCTTATCTATCCTTCAATTAGTGAATGAACCAGGAAAGATTGTTAGCGGAGAAGTAACATTTAATGGCCAGGACTTAACGAAATATTCTAATAAAAGGATGCGGAAAATTCGCGGAAATAAAATTTCAATGATATTTCAAGAACCACTCACCTCTCTTAATCCTGTATTCACAATTGGTAGCCAAATATCGGAATCATTTCGACTTCATCAAAATGTTGATAAAAAAAATGCGAAAGAATTAGCGATTAGCATGCTAAAAAAAGTCGGCATTCCAAAAGCAGAAAAAGTCTACTCCTCATTCCCACACCAACTTAGTGGTGGAATGCGGCAACGGGTCATGATAGCAATGGCTTTATCATGCAATCCTGAATTATTAATCGCCGATGAACCGACAACAGCATTAGATGTCACTATTCAAGCTCAGATACTCAATCTTATGAAGGATTTAAGTAGAGAATTTAAAACTTCAATTATAATAATCACCCATGATTTAGGTGTTGTTGCTGAGATGGTTGATCGTGTCATTGTGATGTATGCAGGTCAGATTGTAGAGCAAAACAATGTATTTGATTTATTTAAGAACCCAAGGCATCCGTACACACAAGGCTTATTAAATAGTACACCTAAAATTCACGATCTTAAAGATAAACTTGAATCAATTAAAGGAAATGTTCCTACTCCAAATGAATTACCGCATGGTTGTAAATTTCATCCAAGATGTCCTTTTGCAATGGATAAATGCAGACAGCAGGAACCTCCTTTATTTCAATTAGCACAACTTACAGAAGTGAGATGCTGGCTGCATGAGGAAATGAGGTGATAAAAATGGCGACGGCTGAGAAGCTAAATAAAGCAAATGAAGAGTATTTGCTCAGAGTAGAGGGTTTAAAAAAGTATTTTTCAAGTTCCACGGGTTTATTTAGGAAGTCTATATATCAGGTTAAGGCTGTTGATGGTATTGATCTTACTGTGAAAAAGGGGGAAACATTAGGTATTGTTGGGGAGTCGGGTTGTGGGAAATCAACAACCGGCAATCTTATACTTCGATTGCTTGAACCTACTGGGGGCAAAATTATTTTTGAAAATAAGGATCTCACCGCTCTATCTGAAGGTGAAATGAAGAAAGTTCGCAGAGATATACAAATGGTATTTCAAGACCCCTTTTCATCTTTGAACCCTAGGATGAGAGTATTTGACATTATAGCCGAACCGCTCCGGACACATAAAATTTCAAAAGGCAAGCAACTTGAGAATGAAGTTTATGAGTTATTAGAAACTGTAGGTTTAGACCGTTCATTTGCTAGTAGATTTCCGCATGAATTTAGTGGAGGTCAGAGACAAAGGATTGGAATTGCAAGGGCACTGGCATTAAAGCCAAAATTAATTGTTTGTGACGAACCCGTTTCAGCGCTAGATGTTTCAATTCAAGCCCAAATATTGAATTTACTAATCGAATTACAAAAAAAGTTTGACTTAACTTATATATTCATTGCGCATGGAATACCTGCAGTAAAATATATTAGTGACCGGATTGCTGTTATGTATATGGGAGAGGTGGTCGAGATTGCTTCAAAGGAAGAGTTATTTAGTCACACTCTTCACCCTTATACATCTGGATTAATTTCAGCTGTACCAGTACCAGACCCTATGTTAAGGGAACGCGAAAATAGAATAATACTGGAAGATGATATTCCAACGCATATAGATGATTCTGTCGGATGCAGATTTTATTCAAGATGTCCGTTCAGAATGGATAAATGTAAGGAGGAGCGCCCCAATCTAAAAGAATATCGGGAAGGGCATTATGTTTCGTGTCATTACCCACTAGATAAAAAAGTACTTGTCTAAAAGGAGGAAACGAATAATGAAAGTAATTGTTATAGGATCTGGAATTGTTGGATCAAGCACAGCCTACTATCTCGCAAGAAAGGGGATAGAGGTTGTAGTGATTGACAAGGAACATCAGGGACAGGCTACCGCTGCAGGGGCCGGAATCGTTTGTCCATGGATTACAAGTGTGGAAGATGAGAATTGGTATCAGATTGCTAGAGAAGGTGCCCTTCATTATCCGAAACTTGTATCGGCACTAAAAGAAGATGGGGAAGTTAATCTTGGATATAAAATGGTAGGTGCAATGGCTGTAAGTAGTAATGATGAAGAGTTAGACAGTATTGAAAAAAGGATACATCAACGCAAGGTGGATACACCAGAGGTTGGAGAAGTAACGCGTTTGTCTGCTCAGGAAGCACAAAGACTTTTTCCTCCATTACAAAAAGATCTTAAGGCCGTTCATGTTACAGGTGGGGCAAGAGTGGATGGGAAATTATTAAGAGATGCTATGCAGAGAGGAGCAAAGAAACATGGGGTTATTCATCACACAGGTGAAGGAAAGTTAATCGTTAATAATAATAAAGTTATCGGAGTAGAGATAAACGGTATCCCCATTTATGCAGATAAGGTGATAGTGGCTGCTGGCGCGTGGACAAAAGAGTTATTATCTCCGCTAGGATTAGAGGTTGCGATTGAACCTCAACGTGGTCAAATCGCTCATTTAGTTTTACCAAACGAGGATACCAAGCAATGGCCGGTTATTCTACCTCAAACTAGTTATTATATGGTGGCTTTTGATGATTCAAGGGTTGTGGTTGGAGCTACGAGAGAAAGTGGAACAGGATTTGATTATCGATTAACAGCTTCTGGAGTCAAAAGTGTTTTAGAAGCTGGTTTAGAGATTGCTCCAGGGCTTTCAGATAGTTCATTGAAGGAAGTTAGAATAGGATTTAGACCATTGGGGCCAGATATCCTTCCGCTGATTGGGGTAATTTCTGGTTTGGAGGGATTGATTATTTCGACAGGATTGGGTGCTTCGGGGATCACTATGGGCCCTTATGTTGGAGTGTTAGCAGCTAAGTTAGCTCTTGAAAATTCAATTGATATTGATTTAGGGCCATATAATCCATTAAGGAAGCCACAGGAGGTTTGAACATTCATTCTAAAAAGTTGAAGAAGGTGTGTAAGGATGCATATCAAAAATCATCCATATTTCGGAGAAAAGTTAATTGACCCGGTAACAATTTATTATGAAGGAAAACCTTTAAGGGCATACAAACATCAAACTATTGCTTCTGCATTGATGGCAAATGGAATAAAAAAATTAGGAGTCACACGAAAGAATGTGCAAGCTAGGGGACTTTTTTGCTCTAGAGGAAGATGTTGCAGTTGCTATATGACGGTGGATGGAGAGGATCATATTCAGACCTGTATGAAAAGGGTAGAAGAAGGAATGAAGATTCTTCCGAATAATGCAGATCCGAAGATTGGAAGTGAAGCTTTATGAACACCGATGTATTAATTATTGGTGGGGGACCGTCGGGATTAGCAGCTGCCACTGAACTAGGAGAAAGAAATTTGGATGTAACAATAGTAGATGAATCATATGAATTAGGTGGGCAGCTTAGGCAACAAACACAGCCATTGGAATATTTACCCACACAGTATCAAAATATGCGAGGATTTGAATTAGCGGAAAGTTTAGTTAAAAAGGTAAATCAACAATCATCATCCCTTCGGAAATTTTTAAATCATAGAGTTATTGGCTTATATAAAGATGGAAGTGTTGGTATTTCGGATGGGCAGAAGATTTTTGCCGTTAAAGCGAAGAAAATTATTGTAGCAACGGGTGCATATGAGAAAGCAATTCCTTTTTTAAAATGGACCTTACCTGGAATTATGACGATTGGAGCTGCGCAAACATTAATTAATAGAGAATTAGTTCTTCCAGGCAGAGAAACGGTCATTATAGGGATAAGCGACTTCACCCTCGATGTGGTTTCTCAATTACAAGATGTAGGGATTACCGTGAAAGGAATAGTTGTGCCGAAGGAAACTAAATCTCCGTTTAACTGTGAACAATTAAGCAGAGTAGTGGCATCTGGTGTTACAGTATATCAAAATGCTATTGTAATAGAGGCAAAAGGAAACGGACAAGTGGAAGAGCTTATGATTAAGCACGACGAAAAGCTTATGAATTTTCAAGTTGATTTTGTATGTTTAGACGGAGGGAGAGCCCCGGTATTAGATGTGTTTTATCAACTAAATTGTTCCTTTGGATATCGGGAAGCATTAGGCGGGTGGCTGCCTCAATATGACGCAAATTTTAGAACTAGCGAAGAAAATATATATATAGCAGGAAGTGCATCAGGAATTAGCAATCATGGTGTTGTGCTGTTAACAGGAATGATTGCTGGAATTAGTGTTGGTGAAGAGCTAAAAATGATTGAACAGGAAGAAGCACAGTTTATTAGAAATTCATTGTGGAAGGAAGTAGAGGTTTTAGAATCAAAGGGAAGCCCAATGGTTTGGGAAGAAAGGAAATTGCACATTAACCATTTCTCGCAACCAATGATAAAAGATCAATTCATCTCGTGAATAAAGAATGATAAAAGTGGGTGTTTCAATGGATAAAGCAACAATTATTTGTCGATGTGAAGAGATAAGCTATGAAGAAATAGAAGAAGTCATTAATTATGGCGCCAAGTCCTTTGATGATATTAAACGGATTACAAGGTGTGGAATGGGGGCCTGTCAATCAAAAATTTGTGCAATTCTTGTTAATCAAATCATTCATGAACTTACTGACCAGCCTCTTCCAGAAATCACACTCCCTCGAATGCGTATGCCTATTTATCCAATTAAAATTGAAACATTAGCAACAAATAGTACAGCGTTCTCAACAGTTAAATCTGTTTTAGATGAACTAGATTTATAGGGGGAAGGTAAATGACCAAATATTACCAAACGATTATCCTTGGCGCGGGTGTGATTGGAAATAGTATTGCTTATCATCTTTCTGAAAGAAGTAAAGAAGAGATATTAGTTCTTGATAAAAAATTTCCTCTTTCTGGAACTTCGGGGTCCACTCAGGCTTGGGTTTGGGTCCATAATAAATCTCCATCGTGGTATGCAGAATTCAGCATGTATAGTAGTGAGCTCTATCCCTATTTATCTAGAAAAATTGGAGATGTGGAATATAAACGAACAGGTGGACTATCCCCTTTTTTTAACGAGAAAGACCGTGAAAAAGCAAAACGCCTTGCAGAAGAGTACAGGAGGATAGGTATTAAAATTAAAGTATTAACAAGGGATGAAGTACTTGAAAAAGAGCCTTATTTAAACCCCTCAGTGGCCGGAGCAACTTTTAGTAAAATTGATGGAAATGTAAATCCGTTTCGCCTGGTTGATATGTTAATGAGGGCAGCTAAGAAAAATGGTGTAGAATACTCTTACTATAATACGGTAACTAACGTCCAAAAAAGTAATGGATATTACTTACTCGAGAGTAAAAAAGGAAACTATCGTTGTAAAAATCTTATTCTAGCTTCTGGAACATGGTCACGAGAGATTGGTAAAATGTTAGGAATTAATATTCCTGTCAATCAACTAAGAGGGCAAATTTTAGTCACAGAACCCCTTCAGCCTTTTTTAAATTATACAATTAGTGGAATGAGGCAAGCCAATAATGGAGAGGTATTAATTGGCTATTCCATGGAAAAGGTTGGTTTCGACCGTTCTACTACACTTGATGTCATACAAGAAACCGCCAATCTAGCAAAACATTATGTACCTTCAATAGGAAAGGCAAAAATAGTCCGCGCTTTTTCCGGGATTAGGGCAATGCCTGAAGATGGATTGCCTATTTTAGGATGGGTGCCAGATAAGGAAAATCTTTATGTAGCTGCAACACATAGTGGTGTCACATTATCGCCCTTAATAGGAACATTAATAACCGAGTTAATTCTTGATGGAGAAACATCCATTCCAATTGATCGTTACTCTATAGAAAGGTTCGGTTGACATTCGAAATGAAAAGTATGAGACGGATAAAAACAATAGATATATCACGAAAATGGAGGTAAAAATCATGGTTGAACAAATTAATACGAATAAAGCACCTGTAGCAGTTGGCCCCTACTCACAGGCGGTTATAGCCAATGGTTTTGCTTTTTTATCAGGAATGTTGCCATTAGATATTAAAGATGGAAAAATTGTAGGTGAAACAGCAGCAGAGCAAACAAAGCAGATTATGGATAACATTGTTTCATTATTATCCGAGTTGAATGTTGGATTAAATGAAATTGTAAAAGCAACAATTTTTTTAGATTCGATGGACAGTTTTCAAGCTGTAAATGAAGTATATGGATCTTATTTTACAGTACATAAACCAGCACGAAGTTGTGTTGAAGTTTCCGCGCTTCCTAGGGGCGCCTTAGTCGAAATCGAGGTAATTGCAAGATTAGACAAAAGAAATATTTTATAAATAAGAAGTAGGTATTTTAAACACTCGAAAAAATGTCTACTTCTTCTCAACTCAGGTAATGCATTTGCATAATCTTCCAAATCACAATATGAATCTTTCAATTACTTTGTAGTCGCGGCAATATTACTATGCTCCCCCAATCTTCTTAGCCCTTTCTTAATTGAGAGTTATTTGTGGCTAAGAAGATTCCTATCTTTTATTTCGCTAGTTTTTCAATAACATTTATCAATGGCATTTGCATTGGTTCCCACAAATCAACTCCATTCTTACTGATATCATTGTCCAGAAAAAAACGTTTACAAATGGCTAAGTCTACAACCGGGATTCCATTAAACTCACCAGTTAGGGTGTAAAATGCACTCACAGCAGGGTCAATATCAATGACAAATTTGTTATCAATTAATATTACTTCACTTTCTATTTCCTGACCAAATTTGGGGTCCTTTGAATCAGAAAAATATACATTAGTAATCTCAATCATAAAAACTCCCTCTTCCCCCTAGTTTTAATTACCATTCCAAAATGGTCTGGATTCCTCGGACAAAGAACCTTGGAGATCATTTTTCCGCTTGAAACCTTTTATATAAAAAATGTCTAAACCCTTGGCACACATGGGATAACACGTTTTTTTATTATTATAATTAACGTTAAGAAGGATTAACGCTCTTTTTGTTGAAATTATTCAAATAACGAAGCAGGAGAGTTGTGCGAAATTAATAAAACATAACGTCAATCAAGAGTATAAATGTTGCTTGAAAATCACCAAAAATTGATCAGCTTTATTATTATCTGGAAATGTATATAGGAATGGGGCTAAAACATGATAATAAAATTAATATTAACTGGATTTTTATTGAGTCTATTCTCGCTAGTTGGTTGTAGTAATGGGCAAAACGAAAAACAAGGTCAAGTCCAAAGTTTGGTTGATGATGTTGTCGAGGATACATATGAAATAGAATCGGTGCAAATGCAAAATGATTTTCTAAATGAACGTAATCAGTATTTAGTGACGACCATTAAGGAGCTGATCGAGAATTTATCGGATAAAGAAATGTTGGAATTCGCACAAAATCAGGTTATATATGAGTTACAGGTTAATGGGGAATCTATTCCTAAAAACGGGCAAGTAACTATTTCAGCGGGGGAAGTTGAAGTTTTATTATCTGAAAAGGTATTGGGGCATGATTTTTTACCAGATGAATGGTTAGAGAAAGGAAAAGTTAGTGGAAATTATATTGACCATTTGTTAAATATCGATACTTCAAATTGGCTGCCAATGGGAATGGATGGCACTGTTAATACAGCACAAGGTTTTCAGCTAGCTGATGGAAAAGCTGGTCAAAAGTTCTCTTTTAATATGACAGAAGAATTAAGAGACCGATTGAAAATGGATACTAATTTAATACAAATTGAAGTAAAGTAAATTTCATCAATTAAAAGACAATGGGGGGATTATTGTGAATATTAAAGTGAATGATGTATTTCAAGCTATTGAATCCAATGATCTTGCTGCTTTAGAAAAGGCTCTTATTTCTAACCCATCTTTATCAAATTTAGAAAATGAGCAAGGATTAACACCACTAGGAATTGCATCGCATTTTGGAAATAAAGATGCTGTACAGATTTTATTAAATTATAATGCAGATGTTAATGGCGTTTCTCATTCTAAGATAGAGTTTATTCCGTCAAATACGGCTCTTCATGCTGCAATCGCAGGAGAACGAAATTTAGAGGTCATTGAACTCCTTTTAAAGAATCATGCGAAAGCCAATATTTTTGATAGCAATGGGCATACAGCTTTACATACTGCTGCATTTCATGATAATAACTTGGATCTAATTATACTACTTTTAAAACATGGTGCTTCTGTTCAGGCAAAGGTTGATGGTGGAAAAACTGCATTGGAAATAGCGGTAGAACAGGGGAATAAACAAGTAGCTGAACTATTGCGTTATTATGCTGAGTTAGCTTGACGTAAAATGTCAATCGGGGTCTATTTTGGAAAACAGAGAATTAATACCTTTTATGATAAAACATAGAAGGTGATTGTAAAATTTGGTAAATTGTAGGTTAGAACAATATGGAAAAGGATGGTACTTGGTCAAGTATGGAAAACTATGCTTTCAGGAAAGCAGTAACAAGAGATGTGGATGAAATATATCAACTTATAGAAAAGCGGATTATATGGATGGAAAAAAACAATTTAAATCAGTGGAATAGAACAAATTATCTAGAATCGTATCCAAGGGACTATTTTGAAAACAAAGTAGAAACTGAACAACTTTACGTTATGGAAGATAAACTGACGGGTAAGGTAGTTGGAGCGGTCGTATTACTCGAAGATGATAAGCGATGGACTAACGATGGGTCAAAAAATTACTATATTCACAACCTTGTCAGCGATACAGAGGTTCCAGGTGTTGGGATAAAAATGATCAACTTATGTGAACAGATGGCACTCGTTAACAGTGTCGATGCGGTTAGATTAGACTGTCAGGCTTCAAACATCAAGCTTAACGAGTATTATGAAAGACTTGGATATATCTTTGTTGGTGATGTACAAGAAGGAAGTTATATTGGGAACAAGCGGGAAAAGAAACTAGTGAATTTTGTTGCTAATGAGTGAATTAGTTTAATGTTTCATTATTTTGATGTACTAAAGGCCGGCTTATTAAGTCGACCTTTTTCTGACTGATTACATTGGTATTTAGTGTGCGAGTTCGGCTGATAATTGGTTTGTTTTTTGCTTTTTCCCCACGTTATCGGAACTAATTATCAGAAAGATAGCCTCTTTTATCAAACCATAAAAAAATTGTCCGTTATTATTGATTTTACGGACAGGAACGTTCATAGCATGGGTATTCCAAGTTCACCATCCAAAACGCTAACTATGATGCTTTCATAGTACGTGTTTTCTAAGTACCTCCACCAAAACGCGCACTATGCCCCCTTCATAGTACGTGTTTTTCAAGAACCTCCGCTGAAACGCGCACTATGCCCTCTTCATAGTACGTGTTTTTCAAGTTCTTCCACCAAAACACGCACTATGCCCCCTTCATAGTACGTGTATTTCAAGTTCTTCCTCCAAAACACGCACTATGCCCCCTTCATAGTACGTGTTTTTCAAGTATCTCCGCTGAAACGCTCACTATGACCTCTTCATAGTACGTGTTTTTCAAGTTCTTCCACCAAAACACGCACTATGATCCCTTCATAGTACGTGTTTTTCAAGTATCTCCGCTGAAACGCTCACTATGACCTCTTCATAGTACGTGTTTTTCAAGTTCTTCCACCCAAACACTCACCATGCCCCTTTCATAGCGAAATATTTTGGGTTTTGCGGAATATAAAGTAAGAAGTTACTTTTTAGGTGATCATGAAACGGAAATGGAGGGCTTATCTCTATGTCTTATGCGTCGTTTAAAATCCGCATTTACGCTTTCTTATTAGATTATCTCCTAATCGTTATATACGGCATTTTTGTTGTAAGTACTATTTCTTTTGTATTTCAATCAGTTGTAAACCCCTTATTTTCAAGTTCCCCAGTAACAGCCGAACTGACAGGCTTTTTTATGATGACGCTGCCAGTTTCGCTTTATTTTATTTTGAGTGACTGTTCTAAATGGCAGGGAACATGGGGGAAGAGGAAAATGGGCATCCGTGTTGTTGACGGTGTCGGTAAGCGAATTGGAATCGGTCGCTCAGCTTTGCGAACAGCTATCAAGTTACTTCCTTGGGAGGTTGCACATTTTGGGATATGGCGATTAATGCTTCCATGTGATTTCTCAGAAATTACTATTTATGTGATTCTCAATGTTGTCAATATTGTAATACTATTATATTTAATCATTCCACTTACCAATAAAAGGAGGGAAAATGTTTATGATTGGATAGCGGGAACGGAAGTAATACACTGATCTTTTTAATATATACAAAATGCAATGAACACGAGAAACACGATTCAACCTAGCAAGTGGAGGTTAGGTTCTTGAAAAAAACTCATGATTTTCGAGTAGATATGAGATATTCATAGGCGGAGAAATTCCGGTTAATGTATATAAGGGAGGCATAAGATGTAGATATAAGCGGAGAAATTCCGATTAACTGCTCTAAATAAGACAAAATCCAAGGATTTGGGTAAGATAAACGGAAAACCTCCTCTTATTTTTAGGGAAATATGAGTATTTCCAAAAATAAACGGAATTTTTCCGTTTATTTTTCAAACACGGCAAAATCAACATTCAGTTATTCTATTGAAGGGCCATTATCTGGAATTAGATCTCAAACAAAACTATAATCTACATATACATAAAGGTTTAGGAAGTGGTTTAAATTTTTGGTGCAATCGTTTTGTTTATCGTTGCAGGAATAGCTGAAATTGGTGGGGGCTATTTAATTTGGTTATGGTTAAGAGAAGGAAAACCTTTTTACTGGGGAATTGGTGGTGGAATTGCATTAGCTTTATACGGTGTAATCGCTACATTTCAATCCTTTCCTTCATTCGGTAGAGTGTATGCTGCTTACGGTGGGGTATTTATTGTACTATCTGTTCTGTGGGGATGGGGCATTGATAAAAAAACACCCGATTTATATGATTGGCTAGGTGCTGGGATATGTTTAATAGGTGTTTCGATCATGTTATTTGCACCACGCCAATAGAAAGTTTGTTCAAAGGACAGGTTAGTAGAAGATGAAAATAGCCCAATTTATAAAGCATTTCCTTGTATTAGGGAATGCTTTTTGTTTTGTCTAAAGTTAAATAAAACAATAATATTGTAATAAAAATCAATATTTATTTATTGTAAAACGATAAATTCTGTGTTAAAGTCAAATTTGCAATAACAAAGCTTTTGAATATCGAAGTGATGAAGACACCAAAGATCAATAAAGCGAAAGAAAGATGTTCGGCGGTCAACCTATGTACAAAAATATAAATCTATTTAGCTATAGCATTAGGCAGAACTATGTACATTTAGAAAAAACTTTTGGAGGGACAAATCATGAGTGTATTAAAACAACTAGTTCGCTTCGGTTGGGAGCAGGCCCTATCATGTTTGTTCCCTGTTGTTATTTTTGCTTCTTTGGCTATTACAAAAATCATGCCACTTCCCTTTTTGCCACGGTATGACTGGCTGCTCATCATCTGCCTTCTGATGCAGTGGTGGATGGTGCGTTCTGGACTTGAAACAAGAGATGAACTAAAGGTTATTACTTTGTTCCACCTTATTGGGCTTGCTCTTGAAATTTTCAAAACACATATGGGGTCCTGGTCTTATCCTGAGGAAGGATATGCGAAAATTTTCGGAGTGCCTTTGTATAGCGGATTCATGTACGCAAGTGTAGCGAGTTATCTTTGCCAGGCGTGGAGGAGGCTGAAGGTTGAACTTGTTAAATGGCCACCGTTTTCGGTAGTTGTACTTCTTGCAGCTGCAATTTATTTGAACTTTTTCACCCACCATTATTGGATTGACGTCCGCTGGTGGTTATCTGGACTTGTCATGATCGTCTTTTGGCAATCATGGGTCACATACGAGGTTGGTTGGACTCGTTACCGTATGCCACTCGCCCTTTCTTTTGTACTCATCGGATTTTTCATATGGGTCGCAGAAAATATCGCAACGTTCTTTGGGGCTTGGGAATATCCGAATCAAGCAGACACTTGGAGTCTCGTTCATCTAGGAAAGGTTAGTTCATGGCTCTTATTGGTGATAGTGAGCTTTCTTATAGTAGCCACTTTAAAGCGGGTTAAGGGGAAATCGAGCATGGATAGTGGTTGGTTTTTAACAATAAAAATATTATGAAAAATGATAATAATTTATTGTAAAACGATAAATATTGTATTAGAATCAAATTAATAATAAATAAATGAGGTGCTTTATATGAATAGAGAAACACTCTTTTTAAAGTTCGTTGTTGTTCTTATGGGAATTCCCGTTCTTGCATTGTGCATCTTTTTGGTTCCTGAGATAGGGGATGTTACAGCAAAATTGCTTCCAGAGTTTGCTTTTATTAAATATCTCGTTTCCATCGTTTTTTATGCATCAGCGATCCCTTTTTACTTTGCTTTGTATCAGGCTTTCAAACTTTTGCGCTATATCGATAAAAGTGAGGCTTTCTCCGAATTATCTGTTAATGCTTTAAAGAAAATCAATCGCTGTGCCATCACAATCAGTATCTTGCATCTGCTAGTCTTGCCGCTCTTCTATCTCTTTGCGGAAGTAGATGATGCCCCAGGTGTCATCTTTGTCGGATTGGTAGTTCCTTTTGCTTCCATGGTGATTGCCGTCTTTGCCGCTGTTCTTCAAAAGCTATTAAAAAATGCAATCGATATCAAATCAGAAAATGATTTAACGGTTTGAGGTGAAAACAATGGCGATTATAATCAATATTGATGTGATGCTGGCTAAAAGGAAAATGAGCGTAACCGAACTTTCGGAGCGCGTTGGAATTACCATGGCTAACCTTTCTATCTTGAAAAATGGAAAGGCAAAAGCGATTCGATTTTCAACTTTAGAGGCGATTTGTAAGGCTTTAGACTGTCAGCCTGGGGATATTTTAGAATACCAAAGTTATGAAGACACTAAAGAATGAAAACATGAGATTGAACTGGGTGAAAAAGAAGGCTCACTTCATTTTCCTTAAAACAATAGATTTAGATATATCCAAAAAAAGTAGTTCATAAAGCTACTTTTTTTGCTTCATTTACGGATTCATAAGCAATAGTAAAATAAACCGTACCAACAAATAAAAAAAGAGGGCTCATTTTACTTCCCGTAAGCCCTTCCCTTCATGAATCTCTTGAATACCTTCTTCACAAACTCCATATGAACGCCAGGAACAAGTTTCGCACACGATTTGAATATCGGAGGGGATGACATACTTTTGAATGCACGACTCAATCTCCTCCCAAGTCAAAATATGCCCAATTTTAAGCCCCATTTTCTCTAGAATAGCGGCATCTCTTTCATAAATATGCTCGTCTTGGCAGTGGTATTTCCCGGAGTTTGGGTATTTTTCACACAGCTGATCAGGTCCCTTTATTAGCTGAATGAACGTCTTGGGGTCATTTCTCAACGTTTGATGCAAATGCGTCATATTTTCCACGTATTCTTCGGAATAGCCCATACCCCGATAGCCAAGAAGGCAAAAAAGGTGGTGGCCTCGCAGTTTATACATAATTCTCCCCCTATATACAGGTTCGGCAAATTGAAATGTCAACCAAATTAATTATTGGTTAACTCATATCAATTATCATAACATATCAAACCTAATTTAATGGGAAACTTTTTGTTTCACGAACGGTTCTTTAATGAAAATGATTAGTTGAATGGTTTATAAGGAATAAAGAAAACCTTTCTAATCATCACTGGATATTAAACTACGTTTCAGACCTTCCAATTGTTCTGCTGTAATCTTTTTTCATCATGAACTTTTTAAAATCTATCTTCGTTGTTAAGATTCCGATTAAGACTAGAAAGGCACCTATGTATCCTTTTTCCGAAAGAACTTCACCGGCGAAAATAAAAGCAAATAAAGCTGCGAATACGGGTTCCAATGAAAATATGAGACCTGTATGTGTGGGAGTCGTATATTGTTGGGCTGCGGTTTGGCCGATAAATCCAATCGCACTGCAAAATATACTTAATGCCAAAATAGATACCCATGATTCTGTCGTGTTAGGAAGATGCGGATTTTCGAAAAATAAAGATAGCAGCAACCCCCAAGCCCCGGTAAAACCAAGTTGTAATATTCCAAGAGAAATAGAATCTACATTTTTCGTCAATTTATCCGTCACAATGATGTAAATGGCATAAAACAAAGCTCCTAAAATGATGAGAAAATCTCCAGCGCTAATGCTTAATCCATCATTTAATGTTAAAAGGGCGATACCTACTATTGCGAAGACAACACCGATTACCACCCGTTTTTTAGTTTTTTGTCTAAAAAAGATGGCTAATAACAATGGAACAAATACAACAGCGAGACTAAATAAAAATCCGGCATTTGAGACGGACGTGGATTTTACCCCAATTGTGACAACAGAAATGGCCGAGAACAAGATGGTCCCTAATAAAAACCCATATTTAATCGTCTGAAAATCAATATGCATGAAGCGTTTGTAGAATACGAGCCCTGCTAAAACAAAAGCTATACCGAAGCGTAAGGCGATCAAGTTAAAACCTTGAATAGATTCAAGACCCATCTTCATGAATAAATAAGAGGATCCCCAAAATAAAGTGACCACAAGCATGGTGAAATCTGCCTTTAATTGAGTATTCATCCCCATTCTTTTTACTTTAGCAACAGCTGTACTCCCATTCATTTTTCATCATCACCTATCCTGTCTTGAATTGATTATTTTACATTATATAGGTAGAATTTAAATTAAGAAAATGAATGTTTTTAAAGTTATACATGAATAAAATTCATGGAAAGGGAGTGTTCAATTTGTCTCTTGCAAAGTTTGAGACTTTTAGTAGCGTTGTAGAATTGGGGAGCCTCACGAAAGCGGGGGAAGCACTCGGTTTAACGCAATCTGCTGTTAGTCATGCCATTTCTAGTCTAGAAACAGAATGGGGATTTTCCATTCTTAATCGCGGACGCTCAGGAATCCATTTGACGAGCAACGGAGAGCGCATTTTAACATATATCCGTGAAATTTTAAAATGGAACGAAGAAATGATTCAAGAAATAGCTAATATCAATGGACTAGAAATTGGTACAGTTCGGATTGGCACTTTTTCAAGTGTGTCCATTCACTGGCTGCCTGAAATCATGAAAGTGTTTAATGATCGACATCCTTCTATCGAAATTAAGCTGTTGGAAGGGGATTATGATGATATAGAGCATTGGATATCAACAGGTATGGTTGACTTTGGATTTGTGTCCTTACCCACTGTGCAACAATTTGAAATGATTCCCTTAAAAAATGATAGAATGCTATGCATCGTCTCAGATGAACATCCTCTCGCTGACCAAAATGAGATTTGTTTTGACATGATCAAGGATGATCCTCTAATCAAATCGAAAAAAGGGAGCGATAACGATTTAACCCGAATGTTAAAAGAAAATAATATTACGCCTAATATTAAATTTGAACTTACAGATGACCAAGCCATTATTTCAATGGTTGGAAATGGAATGGGAATCAGTATACTTCCTCAAATGGTATTACACCGTGTCCCGGCTAATGTGCGGATTCTTCAATTAGCAGGAGAACATTATCGGACAATTGGTATTGCTGCTACATCTTTTAAAACCCTTGCCCCAGCCACAAAAAAGTTTATTGAATACCTGAATTCGTGGTTAAGTGAGCCTGTACGGCTATCTGAATTGAATGGTATGGAAGGAATTTAATGCATTTTAACGAATTATTACAAAGGAGTCTATAAATAGGTAGTCTAATTAAAAAACAAAACTAGGTTTAATGTAAGGAGCGAAACGATGAAAGAAAGTACAAAAAAAGAAATCTTTTCTTGGATGAAATCACTGGCATTTGCATTCATAATTGCTTTTATATGCAGGGAATTCCTATTCTCGCCTACAACTGTTTTTGGAGAGTCCATGTCACCTACTTTTCTAGATCAAGAAAAGGTTGTAATTAGTAAAACGGCTGGCATTCAAAGGTTTGATGTGATCGTATTCAATGCCCCTGATGTGGAAGACAAAAAATATATAAAGAGAGTAATAGGACTTCCAGGAGACCGGATAGGGATGAAAGACGATATCCTTTACATTAATGGCGAAGCATTTGAAGAATCATATTTAAAGGAAAATAAAGCGGATAATCCATTTAACAAGCTGACCGGAGACTTTGAATTGCAAGAAGTGCCTAAAGGTTCTTTATTTGTTATGGGTGATAACCGTTTGAATAGTAAGGACAGCAGGCATATAGGCTTCATCCCATACGAATCTGTCATTGGAGAAGTGAAGTTTCGATTTTATCCGTTTAAGGCAATAGGCATACCGAAATAAAGTATTAAAGCAGTGCGTTTCTACTAAAGTAGGGACGCTTTTTTAATTTTCTGCCTAAAAATGTAGACTTAAGAAAAAAGGGAACAGTAATCATTCCATGCTAATATTAATGCTACCACCATTCGTAACTTCCTCCATCCCTATCAGTTCCACCACCAAATGGTCAAGAAGAGAAGGCTCATCTATTTTCCATGTCAATGAAAACACATGATTCTTATTAAATTGATTTTTCACATCTTTGTTTATAGAATAACCAAGCAGTCTTCTTTCGTGCCAAGTCTGTGTTCCGGTGGGGATCAGCCAAAAAAGAACAGTTTCTGTATTTTCAGCTTCTACAGAAATGGTTATTTCTTTCGTTCCCTTTGGTACAATAACCCAATTATTCTTTTCAGGAATATTTGTATAAATACTCTTTATGACTTTAGGTGCAGGCACTGAATTTTGGTTGTTAAAAGGGATGCTTCCTAAACTACTAAGGAGTGTCAATGAAATCATTATTTTGGGGACGAGCATCATATCACCTCTTATGTAATATTTTCATTATTTGAAATAATATGTGCTTTTTTGCTAATGCAGCATGTGAGGATGGGGAAAATTGTTTGAACGGACAGAGAATCCGCTATATTACAAAAAACACCTTAATTCAGGTTGATCAAGGACAGAGGATCCGCTAAATGCCCTAAAACATACAAAAATAACGCTCAATTGGCACAATTGCGGAACCAGTGTCCGTAATTTCTCAAAACTATGCATTTTTACTAATATAACGGAACCACAGTCCGCATCGTAAAGATTTTGTGGAAAACTCCGTGGCTGTTTAGGTAAGTTTTTTATACATCACGATATGCGAACCAATAGGAGGATAATCAAAAACTTCACCATGTATGTTAAAGCCTAATCTATTATAATACCCCTCTACAGTGGTTCGGGCATTGCACCATATAAGGTCAAACGCTTCAGCTTTTAATAAATTTTCAGCATATGCAACAATTAATCTCCCAGCTCCTAGCTTTCTAAACTCTTCTAAAGTCGCCATTCCCCGTAAGCGATATTGCATTTCAGTAGAAAAGTCAGGATTCCTTTCGATACAAAAGGACGCAATACTGATTAACCTGCCTTGAGAAAATGCTCCAACATGAAGCGCACCTGGTTCATGGTCTGTATCATATTTACAGTCCTCAATCGTTTGGTGTGGACGCAGAACAGTATGTCTAAGACTATAAGTCATTTCTGGCGTGATTTTTCTAACCTCTAACATTTTTATCCTCCGATCTTTTTAAAGGAATAATTAATTAGTTCTCTAACTGTTCCAGTAATCCTGCTAGTATTAAAAGGAAAATGAAAGATGGATTAGAAGGCCGAATAGGTATCAATGGAACCACATATGAAATTTCAGAACCCACTGATCTACCTGTTGAGGAAATCAAGAAATTATCGGAATCATAATGGAGAAGAGGAATCCTTCTCTATGAGCGGACAGAGAAGCCGTTATATCCCAAAAAACACCTTAATTCACGTTGCATTAGGACAAAGGATCCACTAAATACCCTAAAACATACAAAAGTAACGCTCAATTAGCACAATTGCGGAACTAGTGTCAGTAAGCTTCTAAAATCATGCTAATATACAAAAATAAAGGAACCCAAGTCCGTAACTTCGAAGGATCCCTTCTTAATTGAACAAAAAAACACCATTGCCGTCTTTGGGTTAACCAACCAAAAACGGCGATGGTTGTAACAATAAGCTTTCAGAGCAATTCCTGCTTTTATTTCTCCGATTTTAAGATCTGGTCAATAATTTTCTTCTCCAATAACGCTAAGGATGGCACCGAAAATTCCCTTGGCCGCGCGGCGTTATTTTTAATATCTAATGTGATATCTCCATCTTCAATGAGGAGGATTCGATCAGCGATTTTTACAGCTTCCCGAACATCATGGGTCACGAGTAAGGCGGTAAACCCTTGATTCAGCCAAAGGTCTTCAATTAAATTTTGCATTTCCATTCTTGTTAAGGCATCCAATGCACTTAAAGGTTCGTCTAATAATAAGAGGGAGGGCTTATGCACCAAGGCTCTTGCAAGTGCAACCCGCTGTTTTTGACCGCCGGAAAGTGTGGATGGCCATTCATCTTTGAAAGATAATAATCTGACGGCCTCTAAAGTCTGTTCTGCTTTTTCTTTCCAGTTTCCATTTAACCCAAGACCGACATTTTTTAATACACTTTTCCATGGCAAAAGGCGAGAATCTTGATACATCATGGTGGCACTAGACTTTGATTCTTTAACTGGCGTATCGTTAAAAAATATTTGACCTGATGTAGGCTCCTCTAACCCGGCAATCAGTCGCAGAAGCGTACTTTTACCGCTGCCGCTCTTACCGACAATGGCAACAAATTGTCCTGCTTCTATTTCAAGTGACACATTGTTTAATACTGTTTTTTCGCCAAAACTTTTTTCGATATTTTTCAAGCTTATATGAACGGCATGATTGTTCTTTTGTACAGTTTCACTTATGACTGGCTCACGCATAGCCATCGTTTAATCCCTCCAACCAATTAACGAACATAGCTTTGGTGCCAGCGGAGTGCTTTCCTTTCTCCCCAGCGAGCGAGCATATCCGCCAATTTTCCAAATAATGCATATAAAATAATCGTAATGATGATAATATCTGATTGCATAAATTGTTGGGCCGTCATGGCCAAATATCCAACACCTCTTGTAGTAGCAATCGTTTCAGCAATGATTAATGTTAGCCACATAACACCGAGGGAGTATCGCAAGCCTACAAAAATGGATGAAAGGGCACCCGGAAACAATACGTTTTTAAATAAATCCCATCCTTTTAATCCATACATTCTTCCCATTTCAATCAATCCTGCATCAAGATTTCTGATTCCATGAAGAGTATTAATATAGACTGGAAACATGACCCCGATGGATACAAGAAATATTTTTGCACCTTCGTCAATCCCAAACCAAAGAATGACAAGCGGGACCAAGGCAAGATTAGGAATATTACGGATCATTTGCAAGGAAGTATCAGTTAACTGAAAGGTGAGATTAGATAATCCATTTGAAATTCCTAAAATAAAACCGATTCCTCCCCCAATCAACAAACCAATTAGGGCACGTGTTAAACTGACCTGCATATGGTAGAAGAGTTCTCCAGAAATAATTAAGTTATAGGCGCTAGTTAGAACTGTAAGTGGGGAAGGCACCAGCTGGGTAGAAACAATCCCAGTCTTTGAGAAAAAATGCCATCCAACCAAAACCAAAATCGGGATAAACCACGGCAATAGACTTTTTGATAACTTTGCCTTCATGACATTTTCCTTTCCGCAAAAGAGCCCGAGCAGAACTCTACTTACCTACATTTTGGGATACATCAATTTTTTCCGGTATTAACCCAATTTCATGATAAACATCTGCTTGCTTTTGCTGTGCATCAATGATTTCTTGGCTCATTTTTTCGGCATTATAATCTCTGCGAGCGGTAGCTCGATCAATGATTTTTTCCTCAATTCCTAACATGGCAGAAACTAATTTAACTACCTCAGGCTTATTTTTATTGGCCCACTCATCCGATTCATCTATGGCTTCGATAATTTTATTGACTAATTCAGGATTTGCCTCATTAAATTTAATGTTTGCCACGTAAAAGGTTCTGTTCGGATAGCCATAATCTATTCCTTCTGTTAGGTTGATTGTATCTAGCTGAATTTCTGTTCCAGCCAAGAACGGATCATAGGTTGCGAATGCATCCAATTTTTTTGTTTCAAATGCAGTACGCCCTTGGGCTGCATCAGATAAATACACCCACTCGACATCATCAAGGCTAATCCCTGCTTCCTTTAATGCTAAAATGGTTAAGTAATGATGATTACCGCCTTTACTTACACCAATCCTTTTCCCTTTTAAATCAGCGATTGACTTGATGTCTGAATCTTTGTGGACAAGGACTCCGACTCCTTCAGGATTGGGCAAGTCTGCTCCTACATAAACAAAGGGCTTATTTCCCGCCTGTGCAAAAATGGTAGCCCCATCTGATGCATGGCCGAAATCGATGTTTCCTGTAAAAAGAGCTTCTAATAAGGGCCCGCCTCCGTTAAATTCTTTCCACTCAATTTCATAACCATCTTCTTGAAGCTTTTTCTCTAAAAATCGACTTTCTTTTAAAATATTTAAAGTGTTTCCCTTTTGATATCCAAGTCGAATGACTTTTCCTGTTTTCTCGCTGTTTGTTTCTTTGTTTTCTCCTGTTGCTGTCTCAGTACTTGATGCTGATTCACAAGCGGTCAACATAAGCAATAATCCGAAAATAATTGCTAATAGCTTGAAGTTTTTCCTTCTGGTGTTCATTCTCATACTCTCCTTTAATAAATTAATAAGTTACTAATTTAATCCGATAATGTTTATCGGGTTAGTAAAGTTTAGTTGTATTGTAATGGATAAATTTAGAAAATTCAACACCCTTTTTTAACTATTTTTTAAAAGACATTGGATAATTGGGGAGGGGATTAAGGTTAAGAAGAAGGCTCAACCTAAGTCGTGCTGCGAAGAAATAGGCTGAAGAACAAATTTTTGTGGAGAAAAGAATGGAGTTTCTTAATCGGTATTCAGTAGTAAAAATTCTTTTACCTTAAAAGTCAAAAATAAGGTCTTAAGGGGAAAGCGCTGGTTGTTCATTTACCGCACAAGTCAAAAAAGAGCTTTTGCGGGTAAAGAGTGGGCTGTTCATTTACCTTATAAGTGAAAAATGAGCTTCGACGGGCAAAGCCAGTGCTGTTTATTTACCGCACAAGTCAAAAATGAGCTTCGACGGGCAAAGCCAGTGCTGTTCATTTACCGTAAAAGTCAAAAATGGGCTTCAACGGGTAAAGCCGGTGCTGTTCATTTACTGCAAATGTCAAAAAAGAGCATCTAAGGTCAAAGCCTGGCCTGTTCATTTACCAAATTGAATACAATCTAAATTTATTTAAAGGAGATGACTTCATTTTTATTCCAATTTTTTGTACTGTAAGGATAAAGAATGAAGCGGGGAGATGGTTAAATTGAAGAAAACTTATATTATTAGGCATTGTGAAGCAGAAGGGCAGCCGCCTGAATCAAAACTAACAAATAATGGCTTGAAACAAGCGTTAGATTTATCTGAGTTTTTTTCCGAAATGAAAATTGATCGAATTCTATCAAGCCCATATAAACGTGCGATTGACACTATAGAACCACTTGCCAAGCAATTAAATATAGAAATTGAGCTTAATAGAAAATTGACAGAACGTATACTAAGTACCGAAAATCTACCTGACTGGCTAGAAAAATTAAGAGCAACCTTTGATGATATGGAACTGAAATTTGAAGGCGGCGAGTCTAGTCAAGCTGCAACGGAACGAATCGTTGAAGTGGCAGAAGAAATTTTTAACGGTGAAAAAGAAAACACCATCATTGTGACACATGGGAATTTAATGTCTTTGCTTTTAAAGTATTATAAGAATGATTTCGGCTTCGATGATTGGAAAAGTCTTAGCAATCCTGATGTATTTCTCTTGAGAAATGAAAATAACGAAGTAACTTTTGAGCGGGTATGGGAGTAAACAAGAGGAGTGTATTTTGATTTTGGGGTATTATTCTTAAGTAAGGGATGTTGTGATAAATTAATCAAATAAAATAGGGTTAGATTTTATATTAATTTAATGAGAGCCTCAAGGAAATGGATAATATATAAACCCAAAAACACGTCATTCGTAAATGGCGTGTTTTGTGTTTTTTCTACTATCTTTGAGAATGGAAGTGTTCCCATTTGGTTGGAAAAAATTCTATATAAGTAAGAGAAGCTTGCTATCATACACAGATTTCCATATTATTATATTAATATTCAAATTTTTCAAACATTACCTAGTAGGAGGTGTCGTTATCCAAAAACAAGTCTGGTTTTTTTATTTTATAATTAGCCTCCTTTTATTTATGTCAATATCACAACGATTAGTAGTTGCAGAAGATAAAATATATAAAATCGCCGGGGAATGGGCTATTCCGCCTTTTTCTTATATAGATCAACAAGGGGCATTGACTGGAATAAATATTGAATTAGCGGAAAAAATCGCAGAGGAAAATGGGATTACTTTTGAATACATACCAATGGAGATTCATGAAGCGGAACAGGCATTAATAGATGGTGAAGTTGACGCGATTGCAGGGCTAACATATAGCACCGAAAAGGATAAAGTATTCGACTTTACTCAACCCTTCTTTACGATGTCAGATTCTTTAATTATCCCTATGAAAAGTTGGAATAAAGTTAAAAGTATCGAGGATATTAGGGACTTGCATATTGTTCTGCAAGATAATCCTCCTGTTCTCAACACGATATTAAATTTACGGAATACGAATCTTACGTTGGTGACAAATCACTACTCGGGTCTTTTGATGCTTCTAAATGACCGAGCTGAAGTTTTTATTGGGAATAAATTTACGGCTTCCTTCTTTTTAAAAGAGCTTGATCAAGAGGAAAATTACCTTATTCTTGATGAAGTCATTAATCCGGCAGATTATGCGATAGCTGTGAAGGAAGGGAATGAGGATCTGCTAATAATCATTAATCAGACGCTTACAAAATTAAAGGCTAAGGGAGAAGTAAGTGAATTAATTGATGAATGGGTTAGACCGGAAACCGGAGCAAAAATTGCTCGTTTGGAACATTTTATCTTCTTATTATCTATATTTCTTTTGATTGGTGCACTCATCCTCATTGCCATCTATATTTGGAATCAACGGTTAAAAGAAGCAGTGAATATTCAAACAAAAGATCTCCAGCTATTAAATGAAGACTTACAAAAACAAAGGCAACGAACTGCTGATAGCTATGCGTTTAAAGAACAAATTTTAAATAAAATAGACACGGGCATCGTTGCTTTCGATATTGACTTTAAGATAACGAGCTGTAATAAGCGGGCATTAGAAATTCTCGAGCTTCCCGCTAATACAAAGTTCAACCTTCAGCATTCTCCCATTTTTTTGAAGCTATTTGAGCATTATCGTTTTGGACAAGCTCTACAACAAGAAAGCGCTGATCGCTTTATTGAAATCAATGATAATGGAGAGCGCAAGGTAATCTACTATACTCTAAATAAGATGTTTAACTCACTTGAAAACCAGGCAGGCTATTTGCTCTCAATGAACGATGAAACCGAAAAAAAGAAACTCGAACAAAAGCTAATTACACAGGAGAAGCTCCACGCGCTTGGCCAGTTAGTAGCTGGTGTAGCTCATGAAATTCGCAACCCGTTAACGTCCATTAAAACTTTCATAGATCTGATCCCAAGGAAATACGATCAACCGAAATTTCAAAAGGTACTTATGGAGCATTTACCTGAGGAAGTGAACAGACTAGATAGGATTGTGACAGACTTAATTGATTATGCCCGTCCTAGTTTACCTAATATTCAACCCTGCACTGCCTTCGAGCTGACATCCTTACTAGCTATATTACAAGTAACCATGAATGAAAATCAGATTGAATTTGAACAATACATGGAACCCGACCTTGTTTTTAACATTGATCCTCAGCAAATTCGCCAAGTCCTCCTTAATCTATTATTAAATGCCATTCATGCAGTGGAAGAAACGGAAGTGAAGAAAATAAAAATCATAATGGAGAAAAAGGATGCCGAGAAAGGGAGAATCATCATTAGAGATACTGGTAAAGGAATGGAGCAAGAGGACCTAAACCATATTTTTGAACCATTTTTTACTACAAAGGGAAATGGTGTCGGATTGGGTTTAACCTTATCCTACAATTTAATAAAAGAGAATAATGGAGATATTCAAGTCAACAGTATTCCTAATAGAGGAACGACATTCACGGTTGTATTGCCTTTATATCAAAAGGAGGAGATTCAGAATGAAGCCCAGAGTACTGATAATTGACGATGAACAAGCCATTTGTACTTCACTTAGCTTTGCTCTTGAAGATGATTATTCCGTTATGACCACAACGGATCCGGAGAAAGGCATACTCATAGCGGAAAAAGAACCAGTGGATATAATACTGCTAGATCTGCGAATTGGGCGTTACAATGGGATGGACGTTTTGCAAAAGATTAAACAAAAAGCCCCAAAAGTAACGGTCATCATGATGACCGCTTATGCTTCAATTGAAACATCCATTGAAGCCATTAAAATGGGTGCCTATTATTATATTGAAAAACCAATTAACATCGAAAACCTATTATCGCTATTATTAAGGGCCACTGAGTTTAAACAAATTTCTACTAAACTAGAAACACTTCATGAAGATCAGGAAGAAAAGAAGGGCCTTAAAGACTTCTTAGGAAATAGTATGGCTATGAAATATGTATTTTCGATGATCGAACGCATTAAAGATATCGACTCTTGCGTCTTGATTACGGGAGAAAGTGGAACGGGGAAAGAACTTGTAGCAAAAAGGATTCATTATTTAGGGAAGCGTAAGGATGGACCATTAGAAATTTTGAATTGTGCAGCCATTCCGGAAAGCTTGCTTGAATCTGAATTGTTCGGTTATGAAAAGGGAGCATTTACAGGGGCAACACAGCAAAAGGAAGGAAAATGGGTCGCAGCAAATGGAGGAACTCTATTTCTTGATGAAATTAGTGAGATGCCCCTACCGCTTCAAGCTAAATTATTGCGGGTCATTCAAGAGCGTGAAGTGACACCTCTAGGTTCTAATAAGAAGATCCCATTAGATGTTCGTATTTTATGTGCTGCTAATAAAAATCTTGAACAAATGGTCAAAGAAGGGAATTTCCGAGAGGATTTGTATTTCAGATTGAACGTTATTCCTATCAAAACACCGCCGTTAAGAGAAAGAAAAGAGGATTTGCCGCTGCTAATTGATTATTTTTTGCAAAAGTATTGTAAGGAAATGAACAGAGAAAAGAGATCTTTTTCTGCAGCTGCCCGCAGACTTTTACTAGACTATCACTATCCGGGAAATGTGCGGGAGCTTGGTAATATCATTGAATACTCAGTAGCGCTCTCTTTGAATACTGTCATTGATGAGGGGGATTTGCCTCATTCCATTCTTGAGCAAAAGAAAGGGGATGGAGGTATTTCTAATGATAGCGAAAAAAATATCGTCATTCCTATCGGTCTAACAATGAAGGAAATTGAAAAAAAGGTGATTTCCGAAACGCTAAAACATTCCGGAAAACACCGTCAAAGGACGGCCCAGACATTACAAATTTCTGAAAGAAGTCTCAGGGATAAAATTAAACTATATGATATTGAAAAATAGCTTAATAAATAAACTTGGTAAACCGGCAAATTTTGCTGAAAATAGCGGCAGAAATTGCCGGTTTTATTTACTGAGAAAGTGACCAATTTATGAAAACGCATACAAATTCAATAATCAGAATATTGGCACGGTAATTGCAAGTGTTATTTGTATGAAGGGAGGACAGTCATTGAAAATAGGGACGCTTATTAAAATCTTGTTCCTTTTAATATTTCTTTTGATTGGGTGTATAAAGATCAAACAGGAATTATTTTCAACTGAGGTTCAAACAGTGCCTCTGCTATCAGAGAAAGTTACAGGAAATCAAACTACATTAGTTATTGCTACTGGTGATATGTCAGGTGTGTATTTTCCTTTGGGGCAGGCTATGGCAGACTTATTTCGAAAGTATGATGGAAAAGCATCTGGAACACAAGTGACGAACGCTTCGATTCAGAATACAAAACTAGTAAGTCAGAAACAGGCCGAGTTAGGATTCAGTACAGTCGATGTGCTTGCATTACCAGAAATAAATAAAAACGAAATTCTCGCTCTTACTGGAATTTACTCTAATTTCATCCAAATTGTCACGACCAATAGTGATATTAAAACATTAGACGATTTAAGAGGGAAAAGAGTAAGTGTAGGATCAGTCGGGAGCGGAACAAAGCTGATGTCTGAGAGGATCCTGAAGGCTGCTAATCTATCAAGCTATGATATGGATTTATCTGCTCTTTCATTCACACAATCGGCGGATGCTTTAAGAAATGGAACGATTGATGTTGCTTTCTTCTCTTCTGGTTTACCGAATCCAGTGATTGCAGACCTTGCTTCAGAGATGGAAATTTCACTTGTTCCAATTTCAAAACAAATTGCTGACAGACTTCATGAAGAGTTTGAATTTTACACACTCAATGAAATAAGCGGTCAAACTTACGAAGGCATAGAGAGTACACCTACATTAACAGTCAAAAATGTCCTTCTTACATACCCAGATTTGCCAAAACAAGAAGCTTATCAAATGGTAAAAACGTTATATGAACATTTACCAGAATTGCAAAACGCCCACCCAGAAGCAAAGGAAATCAAATTAGCAGAAGCAACTAGAGGGATTCCAATAGATTTTCATCCTGGAGCAAAACTATTTTTTGAGGAAATGTATAAATAACAAAATTTACAAATAGGAGGCAAGTAAATATGAAAAAGATCATTACATTAATTTCAATCGCTTTTCTAATTGTTTTATCAGCGTGTGGCGCCCCTACTCCACAAAAGGCCGGAGAGACAGCCAGTACGAATGAGAGTAAGAATGAGAGTAAGAGTGGAGAAAAATCCATTACCATTGCAGGAAATGGCGGGGTTATTGAAAAAACCATTCGTGACGTCATTGCTCCAAAGTTTAAAGAGGAAACAGGGATCACTGTTAACTATGTTCCAGGACTTTCTGGAGAGATTTTATCTAAAGTAGAATTACAAAAAAGTGCTCCGCAAATTGATATAGCCATCTTTGTTCCAACAGATGTATATCGCGCGAATGACAAGGGGCTTACAGAAAAAGTTGATGGATCGAATGTTCCTAATATGAATAATGTGGATCCGAAATTTATTGCAGTTGAGGGTGGAGGCGCTCCAGTATTTGGATTGGTCATTTCCCCTGCTTATAATACAGAAGCATTTGAAAAGAAAGGTTTGAAACCGATAGAATCATGGAACGACTTGCCATCAGGTCAATATGAAGGAAGAACAGCGTTTGTGGATATTACAAATGACTGGGGCTTTAACACATTATATGCACTGGCAATGACAAATGGCGGCGGTACAGATAATGTGGAGCCAGGGATTGAAAAAGCAAAAGAACTTGCCGGTTACTCACCGACTTTTTATAAAAATTCAACACAAGTAATGCCAGCGATTCAGCAAGGTTCTGCAGATGTAACTGTAATGGGAAGCTATGTTATTGGTGACTTAGCGTTATCTGGTGTTCCAATTAAAATGGTTGTACCGAAAGAAGGAGTTCCTATTCAATCCTTTAGTGGAGCCCTTGTGAAAAATGCCCCTAACGAGAAGGAGGCACTTGAATTCATTAACTACTTAGTTAGCAAAGAATCACAAGAATTGATTTCAGAACAGGGATTTTATCCAGTTGTTGAAGGACTAGAGCTTCCAGAGAAATTCAAAGAATCAATTGGGCTAAAGGATACAGACAAAACATACAAACCTGATTTTGCTGCATTTGCGGAAATTCGTGCTGAATGGTCTGATCGTTGGACGAAAGAAGTAGTTCCAGAAATCGGTAAATTACTGAAATAAGAATGGAGGAAATACCCATGAATGCAATTACATTCGATGTAGAGATAAAGGGAGCAAGAAAGCAATTTGGTTCCAATGTCGTATTGAATGATATTGACTTAGAAGTAAAACAGGGTGAGTTGTTAACACTCCTTGGACCCTCAGGCTGCGGGAAATCAACGACATTGAATTTAATTGCAGGCTTTCTTGAAGCAGATCAGGGAGAGGTTTATATTAAAGGGAAAAAAGTAACGAAAGTCCCTCCCTATAAGCGCGACTTAGGTATGGTATTTCAAACCTATTCCTTGTTTCCACATATGACAGTGCTTGAAAATCTTAGTTTTGGTCTGAAATTACGAAAAGTGGCTAAAGCAGAACAAAAAAAGAAAATTGATCGAGTTCTTGAACTAGTTAAGATGTCTGGGCTTGAGCACCGTTACCCAAGGGAATTATCGGGTGGTCAAAGGCAGCGTGTTGCTATCGCAAGGGCGCTTGTAGTTGAGCCGGAATTACTGCTGCTTGATGAGCCCCTATCCAATCTAGATGCAAAATTACGACATGAACTGCGCGCAGAAATTAAACGTTTACAAAAGGAAATTGGTGTAACAACGATTTTTGTAACACATGATCAAGAGGAAGCTCTATCAATGTCTGACCGGGTAGTTGTTATGAATGAAGGGAGAATTGAACAAATAAGCACACCGACTGTTATCTACAATCATCCCGAAACAGAATTTGTCTTTCAATTCATAGGTAAATCGAATTCTTTTGTAGGAGAGGTTATGGATACGGATGGCAGGAAAATTTCGGTGAAGGTAGGTAAGGAAATTATTCATGTCGATTCGGCTAATATTATAGGGGAGAATCGTTCATTGATAGCTGGGGATGAGGTGAAGCTTTATATTCGCCCTGAGAATGTTTACATTTCCTCTACCAGAGAAACATCATCTGCAACATTGGAACTTCAGCCTGCTAAAATTATTCAGCTTAATTACCTTGGCACTTCATGGGAAGTTGATGTTTCGTTACAAGGGAGAACGATTCAATTATTAACCAATTCATATGACTCATCTTGGCTATATGGAAGTGAGGTGTATGTTGGATGGAACCCCTCAGAAATTATGCTGGTAAAGAAGTAAGTGAACAAGTAGAGGTAAAGGGAGAACCGCAAAGAAAGACGAAAGTGAGAAAAAGAAGAAGTTGGATCGCTGGGCTTCTTCTTTTAATCCCAATCCTTTTATTCGTCTTTGGATTTTTTATTGTTCCTATGCTGTATATTTTGTATTTAAGTTTTATTTCTACTGATAATTTGAATGGTGCGGATGCAGTTTATAGCTTACAAAACTATATCAATTTATTTACCGATAGCTATTACTTATCTTCAATGTGGCTGACGGTAAAAATCAGTTTATATTCTGTACTTGTTTCTCTTATTCTCGGATATCCAATCGCTTTAACGATGGCCAAAAGCTCACCAAAAGTTAGGGGATATATAACGTTATTAATTGCATCGCCTCTTTTGGTCAGCATCGTCGTACGTAATTTTGGATGGTACTTATTATTATTGCCAAATGGTACAATCAATCAATTTTTAATGAATATTGGACTAATTAAAAAGCCGCTTAATCTATTATTTTCTGAACTTGGTGTCGTAATTGGGCTTTCAAACGCCTATTTACCTTTCATGGTTTTAGCCATTGCAACGAGCTTGTATAATATTGACCCTTCATTAGAGAAAGCGGGAGCCATTCTTGGTGCAAGCCCGATGAGCAGTTTCTTAAAGATAACCCTTCCACTTAGTTTGCCTGGGATCATATCAGGATGTGTGCTCGTCTTTAGTTTATCCATGAGTGCCTATGTCACCCCTTCTTTAATGGGAGGAGCGAATGTTCCGATGATGCCAGTTGTAATCTACGACCAAATTAACACTCTGCTGAAATGGACGTTTGGCTCTGCGCTGTCTTATGTACTCTTAGGAATTACTCTTGTATCCGTTTTCTTCTTTACACGGGCATTTGAAAAAAGTAAGTTTAGGGAGGTGTTTAGATAATGAAAGCACTTGGGAAACTCCGACTCATCCTTGCAGTATTAGGGATTATCTATATATTAATTCCATTAATTGCTGTTGTTCCGGCATCTTTTACAAGTGCAAATTATCCAAGTTTTCCTCCAAAAGGTTTTTCTCTGCAATGGTATACAAAGATTTTAGAACGCCAAGAGTTCGTCGAAGCCTTCTTTAATAGTTTGCAATTTGCCTTCTTAGCCGCATTTTTTGCTGTTTTATTCGGGACACTAGGTGCACTCGCGATTGCGAAATATGATATTCCAGGAAAACATTATATTACATCCATTTTGACAGCGCCGTTAAGTGTTCCACAACTAGTATTGGGGATTGCCCTACTTATTTATTTCACACCGATGATGCTTGCAGGTACATCAACAGGATTTTTGATTGCACACACGATCATTTGTATTCCGTATGTTATTCGCTTGGTACTAACAGGGTTAAGCGGATTTGATTACAATTTGGAGAAGGCAGCAGCTATTCTGGGAGCAAACCCATTCATCGTTTTTTGGAAGGTAACACTGCCGCTTATCAGACCGGCCATGATATCTGGGGGTTTATTTGCATTCTTGACATCATTTGATAATGTCACAGTTTCATTGTTTATGATTTCTCCTAATATGCGAACCCTTCCAATCGAGATTTTCTCAACGATGCAGGATGCTTATAATCCAATAGTAGCTTCCGTTTCAAGTGTGGTTATTTTCATTTCTGTCATATTAATAGTCGCACTTGAAAAAATTCATGGGGTTGGAAAGGTATTCGGTGGTACCCAGCATTAAAAAATAATGAGGTAAAAAAACATAGCCGGCCGTTTTGCTAATAAACGGCTGGCTGTTTCAGTTCAAGAAGAATGATTTTTTAAATAGTCTATACATCTGTTTACAGTTGCTTGTGGAGCAGTAAGGATAGGAACAGACGTCTGAATCTGATTGGCAATATGGTCCATGCTGTATTGAGAAAGAACAATGACATCTATTTTTCCGTCCATTTGCTGTATCATGTTTCGTACTTTTTCATCGTGTTCATCGACTCTTCCTTGAAAAAGAAGGTGGATAATTCCGGGATCCACTAGAGATTCAATGATACAATCCGGCTTTTTTTCTCTTAAATAACTCATTAAGGCAACAGGTGTTTCTTTAACAGTGGAAATGAGGCCAATTCGTTCGTAGGCAAGTGCTTCATCTAACATGGCTTCATCTGATCGAAAAAGTTTAACAGCATGCATGGGCTGCAGAATCGATGTGATGTTATTAAAGGCTGAACAAGTCAATTGAATGCAATTTGAACCAGAATCAGCAGCGAGCTTTATCAATTCTGAGAATCTGCGAATAATCTCCGGAGTTAAGCCACCGGACTGTTCTATCATGGAAAGCAAATGAGTATCCATTAAGTGCAGCAGTTCAATTTCAGGGGCTGCTTCCTGAAAGGCTTTTTCAATAGGCTTTAAGGCTGTGGTCGTTGCATGGATCAAGGCTACTTTCAAATTTGTCATCCTCTTTCATTCTCATTTTGTTCATTATAACTATTATTCTATAATTTTTAAATGGAATAAATAAAATATTTTGAATATTATGACCACATACATTTTAGTAATTTCAAAGGAGGCTTGTGTTTTGATACATGCAGAAATAGAAAAAGAAATACGTCAAGTCGTCAATGATAAACGTCGAGTACTTACAAATGAAGCAGACCTTGCCAGTTATTCATATGATGCTTCTTTCGGCGTTTTTCCTCCGGATATTGTGATACAGCCAACTTCTACGGATGAAGTGGTTGGCATTGTAAAAGTGGCCAATAAATATAAAACCCCAATTTATCCAAGGGGAAGGGGAACTAGCTTGAGCGGGGGACCATTACCTGTTCATGGAGGAATGGTTCTTGATTTTTCTAAATGGACAGATACTTTAATTATCGAGCCAGATGATTTAACCGCCATTGTTTCCCCAGGTGTCATAACGGCGGATATAAATAAAATGGCCAATCAATATGGTCTTATGTATCCTCCTGATCCGAGCAGCTCTCATGTGTCAACGATTGGGGGGAATTTAGCGGAAAACGCTGGAGGCCCGCGTGGACTGAAATATGGGGTTACGAAAGATTATGTGCTCGGCCTTGAAGTGGTTACAGCTGACGGTGAAGTAATCCAAACGGGGGGAAGAACCGTAAAAAATGTAACGGGATATGACTTAACGAAATTAATTGTTGGATCTGAAGGTACTTTGGGGATTATAACTAAAGCAATTTTGCAGCTAATCCCTAAACCACAGTCTACAGGAACTTTAATGGTCCTTTTTGATGACCTTGTCATTGCTGGAAAAGCCATTTCTAGCATTCTGACAGGTGGCATTCTACCATCAAAATTAGAAATTATGGATCAAGCATCTGTTGTTGCTGTAGAGCAATTTGATCCATCAGGGTTACCCACCGATATAGAAGCACTTTTATTAATAGAATTGGATGGGCACCCTGCTGCCATAGAGGCAGAAGCCAAAAGGGTAAAGGAAATTTGCTTGGAAATTGGTGCTATTGAAGTGAAAATAGCAGAAACAAAGGAAGAAGAAGCCGAGCTTTGGAAGGCACGAAAACTAGTTTCTCCAGCGATAGTCCGAAAAAAGCCAACGAAAATTTCAGAAGATGCTACTGTACCGCGCAGCAGGATTCCTGACATGTTTCAACGATTAAAGGAAATAAGAGATACGTATAACATTGATTTAGTTGTATTTGGCCATGCCGGAGATGGGAATTTACATCCCAATATAATAGCAGATAAACGTGATATCGAAGAAATGAAGCGAGTTGAAAAAGCAGTTGAGGAGATATTTAAAGCCGCAGTAGAAATGGGTGGGACGCTATCAGGTGAACATGGGATTGGTACGATGAAGGCCCCTTTTATGGAGATGGAGCTTGGTGCAGCCGGATTATCCATGATGAAACGGATTAAAGAAGCCTGGGATCCTCATAACCTCTTAAATCCGGGAAAAATGTTTCCTGAGCCTGGACAAAGGTTTGTGTTAACTAATGAGTAGAGGCCATCAATTAGCGTATGAAGAAACGTTTGCATGTGTCCAATGCGGCTATTGTTTGCCCAAATGTCCAACCTACGAGACGACAGGTGTGGAAACCCAGTCACCAAGGGGGCGAATTAATTTAGTGAAGTTATTAGCAGAGGAAAAAATTTCGATCGAGTCTGCAGCTTCTTCCATTGAATTATGTTTAGGCTGCAGAGCCTGTGAAACAGCCTGTCCGACCAATGTTCAATACGGGACCATTTTACAATCTGCTAAGGAATTAATCGCGAAAGAAATGCCTGCTTCTAGGATGGAATCGTTACTCCTGGAAAAAGGATTACCGAATAAAAAGTGGCAAAAAGCTGCTGGAAGAGGGTTGGAACTTGCACAAAAAACAGGAATGGTATCATTAGCGAGAAAAGCCGGCATCATGAGGGTGTTCCCAGAAAGCATTCAGGCAATGGAATCCATCACACCCGAGATTAAGATGCCGAAAAAGAAGGAAAGAGAATACAAAGTATTACCTCCAATTGGGAAGAAGACTTATACGGTTGGATTTTTTGTTGGCTGTATTATGGATATGATGTTCTCAAAAATCAATGAAGACAGTATGAAATTGCTTCAGCTAGCAGGCTGTGAAGTCACCTTGATCGAAGAACAAACATGCTGTGGGGCCCTATTGCATCATAGTGGGAAAAAAATAGAGACCATTTCACTAGCTCAAAAGAATATTGAAGTATTTGAAAAATATGATTTTGATTTTATTGTCAATAGTATCGGTGGCTGTGGTGCGATGCTGGTGGAGTATCCTGAATTGTTTGACGAACATTCAGAATGGCATGCTCGTGCAGCAAAATTTGCCGCGCGGTGTAAGGATATTAGCGTTTTATTAGCGGAGAGTTCATTGCCATTTACTAAAGAGATTCGAAAAGTTGTCGCATACCAACCTTCGTGTCATTTACGGCATGTTCAAAAAGTCGTTAATGAACCTCATCAATTAATAATGAAAATTCCGGGGATTGATTATCGCACTTTTGAAAAACAGGACATGTGCTGCGGATCTGCAGGAATTTACAATGTTGTCCACTACAATGAAGCGATGGAAGTGTTGGATCAAAAGATGAATCATATTGAAAAAGTGGAGCCAGATATCATCGTTACAAGTAATCCAGGCTGCCATTTACAGATGAAATTAGGTGTAAAGCGCGAAGGGAAAACAGAAAAAATAAAAGTTGTTCATATTGTTGAACTGCTAGCCGAAGCCTGTGAGATACATTAATTCCTAATCAACGAATAAATACTAGTTTAATTTTCTGTTAATTCTAAATTGACAAATAAAGTGAAGGTGGATTAATATAAATTTATATATACCATCTGCATAACGATTACGCCATATCGGTAAAAGGAGTGAGAGGTAATGAGACAATTACAACTTCCGGCATTTGAATTTACGGAAGAACAAAAAGAGTTTCGGAAAGAAGTCCGTTCTTTCTTACAAGCTGAGAAACAAAAAGGAACATTTGACACACATGCTGATTCTTGGCTGAGCGCGTATAGTGAGGAATTTTCGAAAAAGATTGGGGCAAAAGGCTGGATCGGGATTACATTCCCGAAAAAATACGGAGGGCAAGCACGCTCCTCGATTGACCGTTACATTATTACAGAAGAGCTTTTGGCTTTCGGAGCTCCCGTTGCATCACACTGGTTTGCAGATCGTCAATCTGGGCCGTTACTTTTAAAGTTTGGGACAGAAGAACAGAAGGAATTTTTCATTCCGGAAATCGTGAAAGGTGAATGTTATTTTTCGATTGGACTTTCTGAACCGAACTCAGGATCTGATCTAGCATCACTAAAAACAACCGCTGAAAAAGTGGATGGTGGCTGGATCGTTAATGGAATGAAGACATGGACCTCTGGTGCTCATCATTCGCACTACATGATCACCCTTTGCCGTACTTCTCCACAGGATCCAAAAAATCGTCATGGGGGTATGAGTCAGCTAATTATTGATCTAAAATCCGATGGCGTAACCATTCGGCCAATTCAATTCTTAACGGGTGAACATCATTTTAACGAAATCTTTCTTGAAAACGTTTTTGTTCCAGATAACAGAGTAGTTGGGGAAGTTGGAAATGGCTGGGCACAAGGATTAACTGAACTAGCATTCGAACGAAGTGGCCCTGAACGAATTTTAAGCACATTTCCACTGCTCGAAGAGGGGATTCGTTTATTGAAAGAAAAAGAGGATCATAGAGGTTTGATGGAGGCTGCGAAACTAGTAAGCAGAATGTGGTCACTCCGTAATATGTCGATAGGGATTGCAGCTCTGCTTGAAGAGAAAAAAGATGTGAACTTAGCAGCTGCTCTTGTGAAAGATCTTGGCAATAGCTTTGAGCAACATGTAGCTGAAGTCATTCGGCTTCTTTTACCAGCGATGCCAAGCAAGCATGCGGAAGATGAGTATGCCAGGCTGTTAGCGGAATCCATTTTACACGGCCCAGGGTTTACCATTCGTGGAGGGACAACTGAAATCCTCAGAGGAATCGTAGGAAAAGGAGTGATATCTGCATGAGTGAGATGAAATCATTTATTGAAGACACTGCTGGGAAAATATTAAAAGACTTATCGACGAAAGAACAACGTGAACGTTTTGAAGAAGGTGAGTGGGCGAGTACACTTTGGAAAGCGATTCAAGAATCCGGACTAACATTACTTGGAATTGAAGAAGAGAAAGGTGGAGTCGGCGGAGATTATGACGACGTTTTTGCTATCTTGCGCGTCGTTGGAAAGTACGCTGCTCCAATTCCTTTAGCTGAGGTTATATACGCTAATCAATTTCTTGCCGCCCATGAAGGTGAGGTGGAGGATAAATTAAGAGTCGTTCATATCGCAGAAGAAAGCTCGTCGATTCAATCTCCGTATAAGCTGATACATGTTCCATACGGAAGATATGTTGATGAAGTTGTTGTGATCCGGCAGGAGGGGGAACAAGCTTCTTATTCAATAGTCAATACACGAGCATGTGAGATTGAGAAGAATGACAATCTCGCCGCAGAGCCTCGTGATAGCTTAACCTTTGTAAATCTAGGAGAAACAAAGAAGTTAGATCTAAGTTTTAAAGAGGCTTTAGAAGATTACACACAATTCTTAGCGCTTAGCCGTGTAGCGATGATGACAGGTGCGATGGAAAGTGTGCTCGCTTTATCTACCTTTTATGCAAAAGAGCGTCAGCAGTTTGGTCGCCCTCTGCACAAGTTCCAAGCTATCCAGCATCACCTGACTGCAATGGCTGGCGAGGTGGCTGCAGCCTATTCAACACTTTCTGTGGCGAGTGCATCTTATCCATCAGATCTAGGGAAAGAGCAAATTGCAATGGCTAAATTAGAGCTATCCGCTAACGCGAATGTGGTCGCAAAAGCAGCACACCAGCTTCATGCTGGAATTGGGATGACATATGAACATGAACTTCATCATTTTACTCGTCGTTTGTGGTCGTGGCGTGAAGAAGCAGGAAATGAGACATATTGGGCAGATCAGTTAGCCAGTTTGTATCAGGCTCGAGAAGAAACGATTTGGGAATCGATTACTCATGTAAAAGGAGAGGGAGCACATGCCGGATCTACTGTTTGAAGTAAATAATAATATCGCAACAATCACATTAAATCGTCCAGAAGCACTAAATGCATTTAGTGGCGAAATGCTAGATTTATGGATTGACTCGCTTGAGAAAGTGAGGGATTTAGATGAGATCTCTGTTTTAATAGTCCAAGGAGCAGGAAAAGGTTTCTGCTCTGGTGGAGATATTAAGGAGATGATCGCTGGTAACGGATTCTACAAGTCGGATCAAGATATTGTTTCAAAAGGAATAAATCGAAAGAATTCTTTGTGGAAAAAAGTTCAGCGGATCCCTCTCTTATTAGAAGAAATCGACAAACCAGTGATTGCGAAAGTACATGGAGTGGCATTTGGGGCAGGACTTGATATGGCTCTTATGTGTGATATTCGTTTTGTTTCAGAATCAGCTCGTTTGTCCGAAAGTTATATCAAAGTAGGTATTGTACCTGGAGACGGTGGGGCGTACTTCTTGCCGCGACTTGTTGGCCGAGATATGGCATTGCATATGTTGTGGACGGGAGAAGTGCTGACAGCAGAAGCGGCAAAAGAACGCGGACTCGTTACATTTGTTGTGCCAGATGAGGAGCTTGATCAAGCAGTTGCAGACTACGCTCACAACTTAGCAAGTGGTCCTCAACTGGCAACGCAGCTCATCAAGCGTGCTGTCTATCAAAATAGCGAAATGTCATTACGTTCCTCGCTTGACTATATTTCATCGAAAATGGCGCTCGTTATGGAAGAGGAAGATCATCAAGAAGGTGTGCGAGCTGTCACAGAAAAAAGAAAACCGAATTTCGGAAAAAATAGAGCTGCCATAAAGTAACGGAGGTGAGTTGGATTGGTACAACCCCTGCATGATATACGTGTGCTGGATTTGTCTAGAGTTTATGCTGCCCCAGCTGGAGCCATGACACTCGGAGATATGGGTGCAGACGTCATACGCGTAGAGCCACCAGGTGGTTCGGATAGTATGAGGGAGTGGGGCCCTTTTATAAATGGAGAGAGTACTTACTATTTAAGTGCTAATCGTAATAAAAGGTCAATCACCCTCAATTTAAAAACGGAGGAAGGGAAGAAACTTTTCCTGGATTTAGTAGAAAAATCAGACGTTGTCATTGAAAACTTTAAGTCTGGAACTTTGAATAAACTCGGGCTGAATTATGAAGTTTTAAAGGAACGGAATCCAGGTATCATTGTTTGCTCGGTAACCGGATTTGGGCAAGATGGGCCCTTGGGTTTACTGCCTGGCTTTGATCCAGTCATACAAGCAATGAGCGGATTGATGGATGTAACAGGTGACCCGAATGGTGAAGCCACAAAAGTAGGGATTCCGATTGCCGATATCATAACTTCGGTTTATGTTGCATTAGGTATAGTCGCAGCAATACGGCAAAGAGATCTAACTGGAGAAGGCCAATATATCGATATGTCTTTGCTGGATGTTCAAGTTTCAAGTATGGCCAATGTGGCTAGTGCTTATTTAAATACAGGAATGATTTCTGTGCGGAAAGGCAATCAGCATAATAATGTTGCGCCATATCAAGTATTTCAAACCGCAGACTTCCCAATTATGATTTGTGCAGGGAACGACCACTTATTCCGAAAGCTATCTCATGCATTGGATCATCCAGAGTGGGGTAGTGATGAACGCTTTTTAACAAATAATGATCGAAAACAAAACGAAGATGAATTAGTTCAGCTGATTGAGGAAGTACTAGCGACCAGGACGTCAAGTGAATGGGTCGAAATTCTTGCAGAAGCTATGGTTCCTGTAGGACGTGTTAATAATATTCAACAGGCATTGGAGCAAGATCAAGTAATGGCAAGAGGAGGAATCGAAACAGTTCCTCATGCTACGGGTGAGGTAAAGCTGCTGGCTAGTCCTCTCCGGCACAGTGGGTTAAATATCCAGACGAAATTTGGCCCGCCCGTGTTAGGCCAGCACAATAAGGAAGTATTTGAAGAACTTCTTGGAATAGAGGCAGAAGAACTTTCAGTTTTGTCTAAAAACAATGTAATATGAAGAGAGTTGATCTGAAAGAGGTGCTCTCAATGGAGAATGAAAGATTTAAAAGTAATTATTCGATGTCATCGATCCACAGGGTGATCCAAGTGCTGCGAGCATTTTCTGTGGATTATCCTAAATTATCGTTAACAGAGATTTCGAAAAGAACCGGCATTTCGATTTCTAGCTTACAACGTATTGTTAGCACGTTAGTATACGAAGGTTTTTTAGTTAAAGACGAAAAAACAAAAATATATAGTCTTGGTTTAGAGCTTATGTTTTTAGGTCAGCTTGTTGAAAAAAACGATGCATTGCTTTCAAAAGCGATTCCAATCATGGAAGAACTGAATCAAGAAACGAAAGAAAATATTTCAATAAACATTATTGAACGTGACGAGCGTCGTTGCATCTATAATTTACCGAGTCGCCATGAATTGGCTGCCTTAACATTTGTCGGTCATACGTCCCCGTTATATGCTGGTGCTTCTGCCAAAACTCTGCTTGCTTTTCAGAGCGAAGAGTTTATTAAGAGTTATATAGAAAAAATTAAATTAACAAAGATTACAGAAATTACTGTTGAATCAAAAGAAGAATTGATTCAACAACTTCATGAAATACGAAATCAAGGCTATGCGATAACAAAAGGGGAACGTGTCAAAGGTGCTACCTCCATTAGCGTTCCAATTATTGCTAAACAGCAAGTATTACTAGGTGCGTTGTCTATTACATTTCCTTACATTCGTTACGATGAGTATGATATCAAACATCTTATCTTGCGATTGCAAGAAGCAGCTCAAAGAATCTCTTGAATATAGAAATATGTGATGAATCTGGAAGAATGGAGGTGGTAAATGGTGTATGATTTTGCCGTTGTAGGTGGAGGGATTGTCGGTTTATCAACGGGAATGGCACTTTATAAACGTTTTCCTCATGCGAAAGTAGCCATTTTGGAAAAAGAGTCCGTTGTCGCAGAACATCAAACAGGGCACAATAGTGGTGTTATTCATTCAGGAATATATTACAAGCCTAATAGTTTCAAAGCACGCTTTGCCCGTCAAGGAAGTAAATCCATGACTGAATTCTGCCAAACCCACGGAATAGACCATGATATTTGTGGAAAAGTAATTGTTGCCACAAAACAGGAGGAGTTACCACTTCTTGAAAACTTATATAAACGTGGACTGCAAAATGAATTAGCTATTCAAAAAATTGGTGTAGATGAATTAAAGGAAATCGAGCCGCATGTTAACGGTCTAGCGGCAATACGTGTCCCGCAGGCTGGTATCGTTAATTACAGACAAGTAAGTGAAAAATTTGCTGAAATTATTCAGAAGCACGGTGGAGAGATCCACCTTAATACAAAAGTAGAGAAAATGCACGAAGAATCAGACCAAGTGGTCATCGAGACAAATCGAGGTACATATAGAGCGAGTATAGTGATTAACTGTGCAGGACTTCATAGTGACCGTGTAGCTGCAGCAGCAGGATATAAAACGGATATGAAAATTTTGCCTTTCAGGGGCGAGTATTTTAAATTGAAACCTGAAAAACGCTATCTTGTTAAACATTTAATTTATCCAGTCCCCAATCCAAAGTTTCCATTTTTAGGGGTGCATTTTACGCGAATGATCAGTGGCGAAATCGATGCAGGGCCGAATGCCGTGCTTAGCTTTAAACGTGAAGGCTATAAAAAGACAGATTTTAATGCAAAAGATTTAATGGAATCACTCTGTTTCCCTGGTTTGTGGAAAATGGCGGGTAAATTTGCAAAAGAAGGATTTGATGAATACGTCCGTTCATTTAGCAAAAAACAATTTACAAAAAGCCTGCAGGAATTAATTCCTGAAATCCAAGAAGATGACTTAATACCTGCACCTGCTGGTGTTCGTGCCCAAGCATTAAGAAGCGATGGAAGCATGGTCGATGATTTTCATATTATTGTGGGAAAACGAACCGTTCATGTATGTAATGCCCCATCACCAGCTGCAACAGCTTCTATTGAAATTGGAAAAGAAGTAGTTAATAGAATACCAGAACAGCTAAACTTAAAAGAAGCTAAACTAGTTTAATATCTTAAGATCATACAAAAAGGGGTGTTTAGATTTGGACCTGAATCTACATAATAAAGTTGCTCTAGTTATAGCCTCTAGTCAAGGTCTAGGGAAAGCGATAGCCACGCAACTAGTAAAAGAAGGAGCAAATGTTATGCTAACTAGCCGAGATGCTGAAAAGTTAGCTAATGTAAAAAATGAATTAGAGGCATTAAATAAAGGGAAAGTTTCCTATTGCCCAGCTGATATTACAAAAGTAGAAGACATTAAAACGTTAGTTGGCAAAACGAATGAAGTGTTCGGTAAAATTGATATTTTAATTAATAATGCTGGCGGACCTCCCGCTGGATCATTTGAATCATTCTCCGATAAAGACTGGCAAGATGCATTTGAACTGAATTTGTTGAGTTATATAAGAATCATCCGTGAAGTTCTTCCCGATCTAAAAGAAGCAGGAGGAAGAATTGTGAATATTGCTTCTTCTTCTGTTAAACAGCCTATTCCTGGACTTATTCTTTCGAATACATTTCGAACAGGTATTGTGGGACTAGCTAAAACATTGGCAGAAGAACTGGCCCCGTATAACATATTTGTGAATACAGTTAGCCCTGGACGAATTGCAACAGATCGTGTGGCACACCTTGATCAAGTAAATGCAGAGAGATTAGGCGTTACGAAAGAGCAAGTTAAAGAAAGAGCCCAAAATAATATTCCTTTAAAACGATATGGAACTCCAGAGGAATTTGCTAACGTCGTAACATTCTTAGTTTCCGATGCAAGTACCTATGTAACTGGGAGTTCAATTTTAGTTGATGGTGGGATGATTAGATCGATATAATGTATTTTATTTATCGTTATGAAAGATACCTAAATACTAATCTACAAAAAGGATCTGGAACCGTGCCTGATCCTTTTATTTATGGATTTAAAACCACAGCAAAACATCAGATTCATCCGCCGAATCGCAATAAGAATCCTTTAGATATCTGGTTTAAGAGATTGGAAAAATTTCAGCAATCCTTATGCATTTCTTTTGAAAAATGAAAAAGACGCAAAGCCAAAGTGAAAAGTATGTTCGATTACAACTAGGCATATGGTTGCGTGAATTTATAAAACTTAATCTAAAATTAGTATATTAGCAAAATTAAAATAAAAGAAGAACATAACAATTTAACCGACCTGTTTTAAATTTAGAACTTAAAAAATGAATAACTTAAAAAGGACTTTTGTTTAGCTGCCTGAATCAGAATAATAGCTGTAGATATTGCGAAAATATTAGAACGATGGATGGCAAAAAGATTCGTTGAACATAAAAATGATTGCGTTCTCTTATAAGAATCGTGATCTTTTTTATTAATTTTAATACTATCGCATTTCTAATAGTTCTACTAAGTTCAATAGAATTTGTTTATATACCTACTTCTTATAAAATATTAAACTTATTGTAAAAAAGTTTTATCTACAGAATATTTCATTTTTTAAAACAATTCAATTATTATGTATTGTTTTGTCATTTTTTCTGTTATATAATGCTTTTAATTACAAAAATTGTAGATTGTTGACAATCTACAATTTTTACGATTGTCTACTGTAAATGACTAAAGGATGGATAGATTGGTATGAACAATAAAATTGTGTACCCAACTTTAAAGGATAATGTTGTAACCATCATTAGAAATAAAATTATAAAAGGTGAATTATTGCCTGGAAGTAGAATCATCGAATCAGAAATTGCAAAGGATTTGGAAATTAGCAGGGGCCCGATTAGAGAGGCACTACGTCAAATTGAGCACGAGGGTTTGATAGAATACAAATCCAATAAAGGATGTACTGTCCGGACTATTGATGCCAAAGAGGTAGAAGATATTTATTTAATTAGGGCACATTTAGAGATGCTGGCAGTGGATATTTGTGATGGTGAATATAAAAAGGAAACGATACAAGAAATGGACAGCTTACTCGAAGAAATGGAATCGTCCTCAAAAGAAAGGGATATTTTTCGTCTAGTTGAATTGGACGAGCTTTTCCATACAAAAATAATTAAGGAATCAGGAAATGAAAGGCTTTACGATGTATGGTCAACATTCTGGAGTGCAAATGTTGTCATTTTTACCTCAACATATAATTTGAAGTTAGCAGAATCTAAAGATCAGCGTCCCGCGCATGAAAGAATTTTGAATACGATTAAAACGGGAGATAAAGAAGAAATAAAAAATTCAATTAAACGTCATTATATTAGATCGGCAAATCCGTTTAACTCTATTTAAAGGATCCTTTGTTGCAGTTATTTAAATAAGTAACTGTAATTTTTTGAGTATTCTAATTCTATAGAATGCAGTGTTTGTGATGAGTGTGATCAAAAACATCTGTAACGCATAGCTAACTGAGAGGGGGAATGTAAAGTCATAAAAATTTTGGATAATCAGCATATCTACTAGAAATTAAATCCTATCGAAGAAACGTCAAATAAAGAATAACTGCATGTTGTTCTTTGGAAGATTCCAACTAGCTGGAATAAGAGTTTAACAAATTGAGAGGGGGATTTCAATTGAAAGAAACGATTAGAAAAGATCATGTTATTGAAAACTTTTTCGGTGTCGAAGTAGCAGATCCTTATCGTTGGTTGGAAGATGAAACTCTTCCAGATACCAAAAAGTGGACAGAGATGCAAAACGAGCTTACTCGAGCATTATTAGATGGTCAGGTTCAAAAGGAAAGTATCCATAAGAGGATCAAAGAGCTCTCTGATTATGAGAAATATTCAACACCGGAGAAAAAAGGAGATTATTATTACTTTTTTAAGAATGACGGTCTCCAAAATCAACCGGTCTACTATCGTACTTTGTCATTGGAAGATGATGTATTTGAAGTAGTATTGGATCCTAATCAGCTAAGTCATGAAGGTACTGCTGCAATAATGAACATTTCATTCAATCATGATGGAACGTTGATGGCTTATGCTGTCGCGTATAACGGAAGCGATTGGGAAGATGTAAAAATTAAAGATCTCAAAACGGGTGGTGACTACCCTGAAACATTAAAATGGTGTAAATTTTCTAGCTTTGCTTGGAGTGGGGATTCATCAGGCTTTTTCTATAATCGGTATCCTGATCCCTCGACAGTGAATCCTGGAGAGGACAGTTATTATAATCGAGTTTATTTTCACCAAGTGAACACATCACAGACAGAAGATAAATTGATCTATGAAGAGCCAGATCGTAAAGAACGTATATTTTATCCGTCGATTACCGAAGACCATCAATATCTTATCTTGCATGTAACTCACGGGACGGAACCAATTAATGAAATCTATTATAAACAACTGAATGATTCCGATGGCTTTAAGCCAGTAATTGAAAAGGTCCCTGCATACTTCAGTTTTTTAGGCAATGATGGATCAACATTTTATTTCGAAACAAATGATAGGGCACCAAAAGGGAAATTGATCTCTGTAGATTTAGAGAATCCTGCACAGGACAATTGGAAAGAGCTAGTCTCTGAGAAAGAAGATCCAATTGCCTTCAGTAAAATGGTGAACGGCAAGTTCATCGTTTGTACTATGCATGATGCGCACTATAAAATGACCATTTATGAGAAAAATGGAATTTTGCCGACCGAGTTGCCACTTCCAGACTTTATTTCAATCAATGATGTAAAAGGGACAAGCACTACACCTGAAATGTTTATCAGCTATACATCCTTCCTCCATCCGTTGAAGGTAATAAAATATGACTTTGACACTGGAAAGTTGATGAATGTTTTCGACAAGCAAGGCAGCGAATCAGCTGAACGATTCGAAACAAAGCAAGTATTTTACCCTTCAAAAGATGGAACGGTTGTTCCAATGTTCCTTACCTATAAAAAAGGGCTGGAATTGAACGGAGATAATCCGGTACTACTTTACGGATATGGCGGCTATACCGCATGTATGACCCCATCCTATTCTCCATCGCAAAAGATGTGGATGGAGCAAGGCGGCATCTACGCAGTTGCAAATATCCGTGGGGGCGGGGAATACGGTCAAGAATGGCATCAGGCAGCACTTTTTGAGAAACGTCAAAATAGCTTCGATGATTTTATTGCTGCTTCAGAATGGCTCATTCAAGAAAACTATACCAATTCGAATAAACTGGCCATTATGGGTGCAAGTAATGGAGGGCTTCTAGTTGGAGCATGTATAACACAACGCCCAGAACTATTCGGTGCGGCACTATGCTTAGTTCCTGTGACAGATATGTTGCGTTTCCAGCGTTTCACAGTTGGCCGCTTTTGGACAACCGAGTTTGGCAATGCGGAAAAAAGCGAGCATGATTTTAAGTTCTTGTACAGCTACTCACCCTTACATAATGTCAAAAAGGGAACAGAGTATCCGCCAACCCTTATTTCTACTGCTGATACTGATGATCGGGTAGTGCCGATGCATGCAAAGAAATTTGCTGCTACTTTACAGGAAGCACAAAGTGGAAATAACCCTATCATTCTAAGAGTCGAGAAAAATGCCGGGCACGGACAAGGAAAGCCCTTATCCAAGGTAATTGAAGAAGAAGTCGATTTGTACACCTTTTTATTTAAAGAACTAAATATCGTTTTTAAGGAGAGTTGAACGTGAAGAAAATTTTGGTTTTTCCAATACTTGCAATCATGCTAGTCTTTGCCGGCTGCAGTAAATCCAATCCGTTAGTAGAATCTGATAAACCAGCAAGCAGCGAGGCTGAAAAAGGTGAAAAGTCCGTTGTTATCGCATTAGGGTCTGACCCGGTTCACTTTAACCCGAATGTTGGCGATGGCGGATCCGGCTACATTACAGCCAATATCATGAATTCTTTAGTAAAAATTGATGACGGTTATAATATCTTACCGGATCTTGCTGAGACTTGGGATATTTCGGAAGATGGGAAAAAATATACTTTCCATTTGTTTAAAGGAGTCAAATGGCACAATGGCGAGCCATTTATATCCAAGGATGTAAAGTGGACATTTGATACGATCATTAAAGAAAAAGGATTTATTGTCAATCAGTTAGGATCAATTGAAAGTATCGAAACGCCAGATAATGACACTGTAGTGTTCAACCTTAACGAGCCTAATGCAGCAATATTAAGTATATTATCGGGTGCATTGATCATGCCTTCCCACTTGTATGATGGAACAGACTGGGTAACGAATCCGACTAATAAAAATCCGGTTGGGACAGGTGCTTTTAAATTGAAAGAACATAATCGTGGTGTAAGTGTGGTATTAGAAGCGAATAAAGATTATTTCCGCGGAGCACCAAAACTTGATAAGCTAATTTTCTCTGTTATTCCTGACGAAAATACAGTTGTACAGTCTTTCTTAAACGGTGAAGTTGATGTCATTGATTACAGTTCAGCGATTACACCAGCAGCTGTACCAGGATTGGAGAAAAGAGATGATGTGAAAATCGTTAAAACTCTTTCCAATTCAAGACAATATATGATTGCCAATACAGCGAAAAAGCCATGGGATGATGTTCGGGTTCGTCAAGCTTTAGCCCTTGCAATCGATCGGGATGAATTGGTGGCGAAAGCGCATAAAGGATATGGCTGGAGGGCAGAAGGCTTTTATACTCCAGCGGTAGAGTGGGCTTTTAACGATAAGGATCTTATGCCGGAAAGAGATATTGATAAAGCGAAACAGTTACTAGATGAAGCAGGGTTAACTGCTGATAGCAACGGCGTTCGAATTAAAGACCTGGAAATCCTGATCTTCCAATTCCCTGTTTTTGCAGATATGGCTAAAGTTGTACAAGCGAATTTAAAGGAAATTGGAATTGAATCAAAAATTTCTTCTCTTGAGTATTCTGCATGGGATGAAAAAGTCCGGAGTGGTGACTATGAAATTACCATCCTAGGCGGCAACCATGGTGTCGATCCTGAAGGATTATTTGTTCGTGTAGGTACTGGGGGATCGATGAACTTGATGAATTATAGCAATCCAGAAATAGATAGCCTTTTAGCAGAAGGTTTGCGCGTGACAGATCAAGATGAACGTGCGGTTATTTATAAAAAGATCCAAACAATCATGTCTGAAGAATTCCCTGTTATTCCACTTACGGAATGGATGTATATCTTTGTTATGAAAGATTATATTTCAGGTCACCCGATTGATGATGGAATCGGTAAAGTGGGGGGAGCAGAGTATTCCATCTTAGATACGGCCAAGTAAGTATTCTATTAATCTACCAATGGCAATGTCTATGTACATTGCCATTGATGTTCATACAGAAAGAGGGTATGACGATTGAAACAGTTTATTATTAAACGCTTATCCACTGGGTTTTTGGCAGTTATAGCAGTCATGGTCATCAGTTTCTTTATTATGCATGCAGCACCGGGTGACCCGATTCGAATTTTGGCTGGAAGAGATAACCCATCTGAAGAAATGATTAGCGAACTGCAGAAAAAATATGGCTTGGATCAGCCTGTCCATGTTCAATTACTTTCTTATTTAAAAAACGTGATCAAGGGAGATTTTGGAGAATCCATTCTTTACAATGAACCGGTAATGAAGCTTATTGTGGCTACAATGGGTCCATCTTTGCTCCTGGCACTTACTGGAGCTGTTATAGCTCTAATTATTGGAACGGCACTCGGACTCTATGCCGGTCAGCATTACGGTTCTAAAAGGGATAAGGTCATCACCGGATGGGCGTATATTTTTAATTCTATGCCTTCGTTCTGGTTGGCTATTATGTTTATCATGATTTTTGCATCATGGCTAAATATCCTTCCAACCTCCGGAATGATGGATTTACGAAGGAATTATACGGGCTTGCCTTATTATACGGATATATTGAAGCATTTGGTGTTACCTGTTGCTACGCTGTCGCTGATTCAAATTCCAACCTATTTTAAAATTGCACAGACAACCGTATTGCAAGTAAAGTCAGAGGATTTTGTCACAACTTTTATGGCAACTGGTATGAGCGAAAGAAAAATCTTCAATAAATACGTATTGAAAAATGTATTGCTTCCAACAGTTACTGTATTCGGTCTTACTCTCGCTTATATTGTTTCCGGATCGGCCTTAATTGAAATTGTCTTTTCATGGCCCGGTACAGGAAGGCTTATGTTAGACGCCATTATGCGCAGAGATTACCCGCTTCTTATGGGAATCTATTTAATTATGTCTGTCTCGATTGCTGTCATGATGGTTGTAACTGATGTCGTTTACGCCTTTATCGATCCAAGAATTCGGTATAAGTAATTGGGCCGATACGATTTTACAGATGTAAAGTAGTTCAGGAAGGAGTAAAAGACTTATGGAACTTGTAAAAAGAAATGATGCCATCTTTAAAAAGTCATTCTCAGCGGTCCAAAAAAATTCACTTCTTAGATCAGGAATTTTTATCTTATTCATCATTTTACTAGTTGTTGCATTTGCTCCCTTGCTTGCAACTCATGATCCATATGTATTAGGTGATAATTTATTGGAACCCCCTGGCAAGGAACACTGGCTTGGAACGGACGGCTTGGGAAGAGATATTTACAGCATGATTCTTTATGGGGCGAGAACCTCGCTTTTGATTGGATTGGTTTCAGCGCTCATCTCTGGTGTTATTGGTACGTTGGTCGGTGCTGCGGCCGGTTACTTCGGCGGTAAAACGGACAGAATTATTTCGGAAATCATCAATGTCTTTTTAATGATTCCATCTTTCTTCTTAATTTTAATCGTTGTTGCGTTATTCGGCAGTAACTTGCTAAATGTGATGATCGTTATTGGTTTAACTTCTTGGCCGAGCAATGCCCGCCTTATGAGGGTCCAAGCGATCAGTCTTAAAGAGCGAGTGTTTATCCAAAGTGTAGATACAATCGGAGAAAATCATGCTTCCATTCTTTTTAAATATATCATTCCAAATGGTATTTTTCCCGTTATTGCCAATACGACACTTAGTGTGGCTGGGGCAATATTGACAGAAGCAGGTTTGAGCTTCTTAGGATTAGGAGATCCGAATTTAATCAGCTGGGGTCAAATGATTTTTGATGGAAAAGCTTATATGACATCAGCATGGTGGATATCTACCTTCTCCGGTCTTGCGACAGTTATTCTAGTTGTTAGCTTTTACCTGATTGGTGATGGTCTGAATACTTTGCTGAATCCTAAACGTAAAGGTGAATAGTTAGGAGGAACTTCGTTGTGAATATTTTAGAAATAGAAAACTTGAATGTTGTATATACAGGCAGGAAGGAAAAGGTCTATGCAGTTAACGACGTCTCCTTGTCAATCGCAGAAGGCGAATCCGTAGGGATTGTCGGTGAAAGTGGATCTGGAAAATCAACGCTTGCAATGGCGGTTCTTAGGCTTTTGTCTGAGAAAAAAGCAGAAGTATCAGGCACGATTAATTTCCAAGGCAAAGACATCTTAGGCATGAGTTTAAAAGATTACAAGCAGATTAGGTGGAAAGAAATATCGGTTGTGTTCCAAAAGTCAATGAATGCCCTTAGCCCGATTCACAAAATCGGCGGTCAACTTGAGGATATTTATCGAGTCCATGAACCGAATGAAAATAAAAAAGTAATCAAAGAGAAAATTCTAAAACTCTTTACGATGGTAAATTTATCTGAACGAGTATACAACCTTTATCCGCATGAATTATCCGGGGGAATGCTTCAGAGGGTTTCAATAGCTTTAAGTCTTATTCATAATCCGTCATTCATTGTATTGGATGAAGCAACAACGGCATTGGACGTTGTCACCCAAGGGCAGATTTTGAGAGAAATTAAAAAGCTTGAAACGGAAATTAAGATGACAAGAATGATGATTACACATGACATTTCCGTTGTTGCCACGTCTTGCGATAAAGTGGTCGTTATGTATGCGGGAAAGGTGATGGAAGTCGGCAATGTTAAGGATGTATTAACAAAACCATCACATCCGTATACACAAGGTTTACTGAATTCTTTTCCTTCGTTAAAAGGTGAAAAAAAGCAACTGGCCGGAATAAGAGGATTTCTGCCGGATTTATCTGAAAAGCAAAATGGTTGTATTTTTGCACCAAGATGTGATTTCGCAAAGGATATTTGTCGAAATGTTACTCCGAAGAACTATGAAGTCGGTTCGAGCCAACGGTCTGCCTGTCATATGCATGGGAGTGAATATTATGAAAACAGAAGAGCTAACTAAACCGATAACAGATAACAAAAAAAGTGCAGAACAAAATGTTTTAGAAGTAAATAATATAAGCAAATGGTTCGAGCAAAGATCTTCTTTTTTGCGACCGAAAAATTGGGTAAAGTCTGTCGATAAAGTCAGTTTTAAACTGGCTAAAGGTGAAGTATTAGGGGTAATCGGAGAGAGTGGCTGCGGAAAATCGACATTGGGGAAGGTTCTTATTCATTTGGAAACACCGACGCACGGAGACATTCTGATTAATGGGTCCTCTTCAGCCGAACTGATTAAAAAAGATAAGAAATCATTCAAACGTAATTTACAAATGATTTTCCAGAATCCCTTTGACACCTTTCCTCCGGGGCATTCGATAGGCAGATTAATGATGAGGCCGTTGGAAATCCACAAAATTGGCTCTTCACAAAAGGAGCGTTTTGACCTTTGTAAGACAACCCTTGAAAATGCCGGATTGAAACCTGGAGAGGAATTTATGTCCAGGTATCCACATGAATTGTCAGGAGGGCAATTACAAAGAATCTCCATTTTGAGAGCGATGTTATTGAATCCGACTTTTTTGGTAGCGGATGAGCCTGTATCGATGCTGGATTTATCAGTTAGAGCAGACATTATCAACATGTTGATCAAGCTGACAAAGGAAAATGATACCGCTATGGTCTTCATTAGCCATGATATCGCTGCAGCTAGGTATATTTCGGATAAAATCGCAGTCATGTATTTAGGAAGAATCGTTGAAATGGGAGACACAGAAGATGTAATCCATAACCCTCAGCACCCTTATACACAGGCTTTGATTTCAAATTGTGCTTCGATCGATTTTAATGAAAATGAGGAACCAATTCGAATAGATGGAGAGCCTCCTACACCTATAAATCCAGGGCCCGGATGTTATTTTGCAGATAGGTGTTTCAAAGCTACAAGTAAATGTCGTGAATTCTATCCTGACTATGTGAAGAAGGCTAACGACCATATTTACAGTTGTTTTTATTAAGGATGACAAATAGAAAGCCTTGCAGGATGATCGTTTATCGTGCAAGGCTTTTTGTATAGAACGTGGATATTAGGAATTAAAGTTTATTTATTAACACCTAATAATATTCCTCGTTAAAGTTACAAAAAAGAAGCGCTCTCCTTTTGAGTAGGTGCTCTCATACAAAATTATTTCTTCTCATCCAATCGATTTTTAATATATTTAAATCCATTTTCTACATGCTTTTTCATGGCAATAGCGGCTTCATCTTTATTTCTATTCTCTAATGCATGAATTATTCTTTTATGTTCTTCATAAATTTCGTCTTTCCGGCTTTCGCTGAAAGACGAAACGTTCCGATCATGCATGATTACATCATTAATTTGGCCAATTAAATTGGTAAGTGTATTATTATTCGCATACTCAAATAAGGTTTCATGTATTGTAGTATTGATTGCTGTGTATTCAGTATAATCGTTAGTTACTTTTGATTTCTCCAGAAGCATTTTTAATTTTTCTATTCCTGGTTCATCAATTTGATCTGCTGCTAACTGAATTGCCTTTACTTCCAAAGCTTCTCGGCACTGGTATACTTCAACGAGTTTCTGAAATGAGAATTCTTGAACCACTACCCCACGCCAAGGAATAATTTTGACAAGACCTTCAGAAGCCAACCGTCTAAAAGCTTCACGAACTGGAGTTGAGCTTACATTCATTTGTTCACTCACGGCAGTTTCAGTTAGACGCGTGCCCGGTTCTATTTCTCCATTAACAATAGCTGATTTAATATTATCATATACAACCATATTTAATGGTTTCCGGTTGACAGTTTTAATTTTGGATATGCTCAAAAGAATTCCTCCTTAGACCGTCCATTTATAGGAACTGCCTCTTTACAAATAACTATTTAATTAAAGGATAAATGACTATTATTACGATTACAATTAAAACTTAGAGAAATCGATTTTGCAAAGAATATTTATAATGGATGGCTAGTTTCGACTTTGTACTGCCATAGGTTTTGTACGGGCATCATGAGAGATCGAAGAAGTAGTTTTTTGGCCAGCATCTATTAATGGGGATGCTGGCTATTGGTGTTCTTGGGAAGTATTTAACAATACCCTTCGTAAGAAAATAATACTCTGTTTATCAATTGATTATCATTCATTTCAAAAATTCATAATATTACAAAATAGACTGTTATAATAATACAATAGAATAAAGATAGTTCTTTTATAGTATTAAGAATTAATAACTTTATTATTAAAGGGGGACTCAGGGTTGTATGATTTGTCTGAAGTTGGGAAGTGTGTTCCTTTTGGTGTTTTAGTTGTTGATATTAATGGAGAGATACATTATCAAAATGAAACTTGTCTGCATATTTTAAACACAGAAAATACAAACAAGAAATTTATTCAAGAGATTTTACCAGGGAACATTATTATTAAAGTGATTAAAGAAGGACAATTTGAGATAAGCGCTTATAATGAAACGGCATTATTGAATATCCCGATCAGTGCTGGGAAGCTAGGTATGATACTTTTTTTTCCTAATGATATTTATCATGAACTATTAAGTAAATCTCCGAGGGTAATAGATTTAAAACAAGAACTAGAAGCGATTATGAATTTAAATGGTGAATTAGTAACAATTACAGATGCGAACGGTATTGTTTTACGAGTTAGTAACGCTTGCGAGCAGATTCTAGGTGTAAAGGAACAAGACTTTATAGGAAAATCTGCGCCAATTATGGAGAAAAGCGGTGTGATTAGACCATCGTCTACTAAATATGTAATTGAGAACAAACGCAAAATTACGATGAATCAAGTTACAAAGTCTGGACGTCGTTTAATTGTTCATGCACATCCTATTTTTAAGGAGGACGGATCTTTACATAAAGTAATTAACATATCAAAGGATGTAACGGAAATTGAGAATTTACAAAAGAAATTAGAAGAAACGAAAAGTGTGTTGGATTATTATCAGCAAGAACTTCGTATTTTGAAGAAAAAAGATCAAGAAATGATTTATAAATCGAAAGCAATGGAAGGAGTATACGAACTAGCATGCAGGGTTGCTGATGTGGATGCGACTATTTTTATTCATGGTGAAACAGGGGTGGGAAAAGAAGTATTAGCAAGAACCGTCCATAATTTAAGTATTAGAAAAAATGCTCCTTTTGTAAAAATTAATTGTGCAGCTATACCAGATAGCATTATTGAATCTGAGCTCTTTGGATATGCCAAAGGTACATTCACTGGAGCCAATAAAGATGGAAAAAAAGGATTAGCTCTTGCTGCGCATGAGGGCACTTTATTTTTAGATGAAATTGGTGAGTTACCACTTCAGGTTCAAGCTAAATTACTTCAACTCTTACAAGAAAAACGGTTTACCCCACTTGGTGAAACAAAGCTTATCGAGGTAGATGTACGATTTATTGCGGCAACAAATCGTAATTTAGAGGAAATGGTACGGGAAGGAACATTTCGTGAAGATTTGTATTATCGTTTATTTGTCGTACCGATTACCATCCCTCCTCTATCACAAAGAAAAGAAGACATCCCTTTTTTAGTAAGTCATTTCTTAGAGATTAATAGTCAAAAATATAAGCAATATAAAACCATTGATAAAGAAGTAATCGAATTTTTTACGGATTATGAATGGAAAGGGAATGTGAGAGAATTACAAAATACGGTAGAAAGACTTGTCCTCACTGTTTCTGCTCAACATATTGAACTACAGCATCTACCGGAAAAGTTCCTTTTGTCTCCTTCCAGACAAGTTAGAGAAGTGTTGGAAAATGTAGATTTAAAACAAGAAGTAGAAGAATTTGAGAAACAACTCATTATTCGTGCACTTGAAACTTCATCAACGATGAGGGAAGCAAGTAAAAAGTTAGGTGTGGATGCATCGACAATTAGCAGAAAAGTCCGGAAATACAAAATTAATGTTGCAAAGTTGCAATTCATTATGTAACTTCGCAACTTTCTTTTTTTGTGCAATATTACTGAATTCTCCGAATATATGACCATTTATAAATTGCATATCTGCAATTTGGTTTAAAGCACTGAATAAAATCCCATACGAAAAATGAAAGAAATAAAGCAAAATAAAAAAAAGATTAATATGGAATGGGTCTGACTTAATTTAACTTTTTTATTTATCAAATGGGCTGACAGGGTGATATTATCAGCGTTTTTTATTTTAGTATGTATTGTATAAAGTGAAAGTTTTCCTAAAATGAGTTTTTCATGTTTGGATTTGGCATGGTACTTGCATTAATAAAAAGTATTACATTAAGGGAGGCACTGCACTATGAAATTATTTGGAGTAGACGTTGGTGGAACTTTTACTGACGTAATATTTAACGATACGGAACAAAGGATTACAGCCATTCATAAAGTTCCCACTACGATGGATGATCCTTCTACGGGAGTTGTACAAGGAATAGTAGAGCTATGTGAGCGTCAAAGTATTGACAAATCACAAATTGATCATGTTTTTCATGGAACAACGATTGCAACGAATGCAATTCTAGAGTATAAAGGTGCAAAAACCGGGATGTTAACAACAGAAGGATATAGAGATATTATCCATATTGGAAGACATCAACGTCCGCAGAACTACTCTATTATGCAAGATATCCCTTGGCAAGATAAACCTTTAGTTCAGCGTAAAGATCGTATTGCCGTGGCAGAAAGAATGGGACCAGTTAAAGACCAAGTTATTCTGCCTTTACAAGAAGATCAAGTACGTCAGGCTGTTTTGACGCTTAAAGAAAAGGGCGTTGAATCTATTATTGTTAATTTCTTATTTTCCTATATTAATCCAGGGCATGAACAAAGAGTCAAAGAGATCATTCAGGAAGAATACCCGGAGGCTTTTATCACGGTCTCTTCTGAGGTTTCCCCGCAATTTAGAGAATTTGAGCGTTTCACAACAGCATCTATTAATGGATTTGTTGGACCGAAAGTAAAAAACTATATTCAAAATTTAGAGGAGCGGTTAAAGGAATCAGGTGTCTCTGCAGAGCTTCATATTATGTGTTCAAACGGTGGAGTGGCAACTCCTAAAACAGTTTCCGAAAAACCGGTTAATACATTATTATCGGGTCCAGCTGCGGGTATTCTTGGAGGCGCCTGGGCAGGAGAGTTAACAAATCGTCAAAAACTAATCACTTTTGATGTCGGTGGCACTAGTGCTGACATTGGTATTATCACTGATAACGGCTATAGTGAATCCACTGCACGTGACACATGGATTGCAGGTTATCCTGTTATGGTTCCAATGATTGATATTCATACAATTGGAGCAGGTGGTGGCAGCATTGCTCATATCGATGAAGGCGGTGCATTTAAGGTAGGGCCAAGAAGTGCAGGATCACATCCAGGACCGGCTTGCTATGGACACGGAGGGTTAAAGCCTACAGTAAGCGATGCAAACGTTGTACTTGGAAGAATAGATGAGCATAACTTCCTTGGTGGAGAAATGAAAATTTATTCGAATGAGGCCTATAAAGTAATTAATGAGCTAGCCGGAAATCTGGATTTAAGTAGAGAAAAAACAGCAGAAGGAATCTTGCAAATTATGAATAACAATATGGCGAATGCAATTCGAGAAAAAACCATTCAAAAAGGAGAAGACCCTAGAGAATTCTCATTAGTTGCATTTGGAGGAGCAGGTCCCCTCCATGCAGTAGAAGTTGCTAAGATCTTAAATATTCCAGAGGTCATAATCCCACTATATCCAGGAATTAACTCAGCGACAGGATTATTGACTACTGATTTAAAATACGACGTTATTAAAACAGAATTTATGTTTAGTACGAATATGAATTTCTTTTGTTTGAACGAAGATTTTGGTGGTTTAGAAACGCAATTGGTTACACAATTAAAAGCGGATGGCATTGATGAGAATGATATTCAAGTGATCCGCAGCGCTGATTGTCGATACGCTGGTCAAGGGTATGAGTTACGGGTTGATTTGCCAGATGGTGTGCTCGATGAAGTAACGATTATAGAAGCATTTAATAATTTCCATGAAAGTCATAAATCTGAATATGGTCATAACTTCCTTGATAGCCCAATTGAAATTGTAAATATTCGTGTAACAGGTACTGGGTATATGCCAAAAATTGAAAAGCAGGCTATCCATCATGACCATAAACTTAAAGATGCAATGCTAAAAATTGGTGAAACAATTTTTAACGTTGACGGTAATCTTGAAAAAGTGGAGACGAAGTTTTACCAAAGGGAAAGAATTCCAGTAGGTGTAGACTTCCAAGGTCCTTGTATTGTGCTTCAAAAAGATACAACCACTGTCATTCCGCCGAACTGTTCAGCTTATATCGAGGAAAACGGAAATATGATTATCAAGGTAGGTGTATAGTTTATGACACAAATCAAAAATAAAAAAATCGATCCTATTACTGTTCAAGTAGTTCTTGGTGCATTAGAAAATGTTGCAGTTGAAATGGGGCATAAGCTTGCGAGAATGGCATATTCAAGCATAATCAGAGAATCAGAAGATTTTGGCTGTGCACTTGTTGATCTGAAAGGCCAACAGTTATGTGAGTCTTCGCATAGTACTCCGCTACAATCCGGCCCAATTCCAGGATACGTCCAAGGAATACGTCAAATCATGGAAGAACGCGGTGATACATTTAATCCTGGAGATGTGATAATGCATAATTCTCCTTATCATGGTGCGTCCCATGGACCGGATGTAGGTTTTTGTATCCCTGTATTTTATCATGATGAGCTGATAGGATTTTCAGTTACAACTGCCCACCATTTAGATATTGGCTCTTCTACTCCAGGAAGCTGTGGAATTGTTGATGCTGTTGATGCTTATGCAGAAGGTCTGCAATTTAAAGCGATAAAAGTATATGAAAAAGGAGTTAAAAATCGTTATATATGGGATTTATTAAAAGATAATATTCGTGCACCTAAATTGGTTGTAGGTGACATGGAAGCACAAATTGCAGCTGCTAAAATCGGTGTTCAAAGATATGTCGAGATAATTGAAAAGTTTGGATTAGAAACTGTTGAAGCAGCCAGTGAAGAACTAATGAATTACTCGGAAAAAATGATACGGGACGCGATAAAAAAGCTTCCAGATGGAGAGTACACAGCAGAAGGTAATTTAGATGGTTACTTAGATAGTAATGATCCAGCAAAGAAAGATTTGAAAATTCGAGTAACAGTTAAAGTAAGTGGAAGTGATATTACTGTCGATTTAACGGGAACTTCCCCTCAAGTGAGTGATAGGCCAATAAATATGCCTTTACTCGGAACAGTAGATATTGCGATTTATTTAACGTTACGTTCAATTTTATTAGATTCAACTATTTATGGAAATTTCCCGCAAAACTCCGGGTTGATTCGTCCAATCAAAATCGTAGCACCTAAGGGCACATTGTGTAATCCGATCTTCCCGGCACCTTCGATTGCTCGTTTCTGCTCTGGGAATATTGTGGCGGATACTCTAATGAAAGCTTTGGCACAAGTAGTTCCTCATCAAATTAGTGCAGGTGTTGGAAATCTGCAAGTGGTTGCTTTTAGTGGTAAAAAGGATGATAACTATTGGGTATATATGGACATTATGGAAGGGAGTTACGGAGGGCGTTATGGAAAAGATGGTATGGATGCTGTGGATACGTTGTACGCAAACACAAGGAATAATCCAATCGAGGACATAGAATCTCATTATCCATTAAGAGTAAACCGATATGAGTTAAAAGATCATGAATGTGCGCCAGGTAAGTGGCGTGGGGGAATTGGTTCTGTTAAAGAAATTACGTTTTTAAATGAAGGAAGTTTTTCAGTGGAAGCAGATGGGCATAAATATGCACCTTGGGGCTTTGATGGGGGATATTCTGGTTCAACAGGAAGCCTTCGTATTCGCGAAAAAGGAACGGGTGAATTAGTTCAACTTCCATCCAAACTTCCAAACAGAGCCGTGAAAACGGGAGATACCATTCAATTGGCTGGACCAGGTGGCGGTGGATATGGAAATCCTTTTGAAAGAGACCCTGAGAAAGTGCTAGGCGACTATTTAGATGGATTTATTTTAAAAGAAAATGCTTTAAAGGATTATGGGGTTGTTATTACAGATACAGGTGAGGTCGATTACGAGCAAACTTATGAAAGAAGAAAAAGTAAGTAACGAGTTTTCGTACTTCCAAGTGTTGTTTACTAAAGGAGGATGACATGCAAACAATTTGCAAGATTAATGGCGATAGAATTTATTCTCGTATTCTACGCCTAGGGGAAATTGGGAAAAATGATCAAAATGGTGTACATCGATTAGCTTTAAGTAAAGAAGATAAAGAAGCTCATTTATTAGTCTCACAGTGGATGGAAGAAGCAGGGCTAAGTGTTTCACATGATCATTTCGGTAATTTAATAGGCAGAAAAGAAGGAGAGAATCCTGATTTACCTGCAGTGATGATTGGTTCTCATATAGATTCCGTGCGAAATGGGGGACGCTTTGATGGCATTATAGGTGTCATTGCAGGGATTGAAGTTGTGCAGGCTATTACATCTGCTCAAATAGTTCATCAACATCCTCTTGAAGTAGTTGCCTTCTGTGAAGAGGAAGGCTCCCGCTTTAACGATGGACTTTTTGGGAGCAGAGGAATGGTTGGCAAAATAAATGAAAGTGACCTGTTAAAAAAAGATGAAAATGGGATTAGTCGATACGAGGCATTAAAATCATTTGGTTTTGGAGTAGATCCAGATCAAATCAAAGAGTCCATTCGAACAGATAAAGATATCAAATTATTTTTGGAGATGCATATTGAACAAGGACCAATCTTAGAAACAAATGGCCATGCGATAGGTATTGTAGAAGGAATTGCAGGTCCTTCCTGGTACAGCATTTTTCTTTCTGGTGAGGCAGGTCATGCTGGAACTGTACCGATGAATTTACGGCATGATCCTTTAGCGGGAGCAGCAGAAATAATATCTGAAATAGAAAGGCTATGCAAACAAGAACCCGAAAAAAAGACGGTGGGGACTGTTGGAATCATTCAGGCATTTCCAGGTGGAAGTAATGTTATACCAAGCTCTGTTGAATTCTCACTTGATTTAAGAGATATCGACTTACAACGACGAAAAAATGTATATGGGAAAATAGTAAACAAAGTACAAAATATATGTGAAAAAAGAGGATTGACATACAGAATCGAAAAACACTTAGATGTGGATCCGATAGCGTGTTCGGAAAATGTAGTCTACTCATTACGTGAGATTAGTAGGGAAAAAGGGATTGCTGCTCCGATTATGATTAGTGGTGCAGGTCATGATGCAATGTTAATGTCAGAAATTACGGACATCGGAATGATTTTTGTAAGATGTGAGAAAGGTATTAGCCACCAACCGAACGAAAAGGCTGAACAAAAAGATATTACACTGGGGACAGAGTTGTTGTTGGAGGCTGTGTTAAAGTTTGTTTAGAAATGTATGGCGGTCAGAAATGGCTGCCATACAAAAAGGTCATTTTGGTTCCTATATTCTGAAAATTCTATATTTTCAGTAAAAACTAGGCGTATAAAACTGTGGAGAAGTTATTGGAAAATCCCTCCTAATAATACTTACCAGATGATACTGAAAACTTTCTTCTAAGTTAAAAAATGAAATGAAAAGGAGATATGACCTATGAATCATGATTCAGAAAAGGGAATTAGTTTAACTGGTAAGGATATCATGCCTACTACAGACAATCAAAGAAATATTTCTACATTGGGCTTCCTAGTTTTATGGATTGGGATTGCTGTACAACTTGTCACTTTCATTGCAGCAGCACAGCTATACCCTGCCTTATCACCGACACAAATTATTGTTGCCTGCTTACTTGGTAATCTAGTTGTTGCTCTTCTTTTAACATTACTTGGAGATATAGGTATTAAATATGGTATACCGTATGCGGTTTATATCAGAGCCTGTTTCGGTTACCTTGGAGCGCACATACCTGCAGTGGTTCGTGCAATTCCCGCTATTTTCTGGTTTGGATTCCAAACTTGGATGGGTGCATATGCACTCAATGTCATTATGGAAATGTTAACTGGGTATTCAAACTTGATGATGTTAATTATTGTGTTTGGAGCCGTACAAATTATTAATACTGCCATGGGGATAGAGGCAATAACAAAATTTGAATGGTTAGCATCCCCTAGTATTTTAATAATCGGTGTTCTTTTACAGATTTTCATCATGAATCAACATGATTTAACGTTCAGTGAAATTTTTTCCAAAAGTGGTGAAGGTGGCGTATCCATGGGATTTGCTATTGTAGTCATGATGGGTACTTATATTACGATGGCACTAAATGCCCCGGATTTCACGCGCTTTTTAAAAACAAACATAGATAAGAATAAACCAAGTTGGTGGAAAGAGAATAAGGGAAGCTTTATTGGGCATACATTCGGTCTTGTTGGATCAATGTTATTGTTTACGGTTATCGGTTTAACCAGTGGTGTTGCAACTGGAAACTGGAATCCAATTGATGTAATGGTTCAGACGATGGGGCAGGATAATCCATGGTTGTTAATCGTGTGTTTAGCTTTTGTAATCCTAGCACAGTGGTCTACTAATATTAGTGCCAATTTATTGCCGCCAGGATATATTATTGTTAACTTTTTCCCGCGTAAAATAACATTTGTAACTGGTTCGATTATTGCGGGTGTTTTAGGATTGCTTCTTCAACCTTGGAATTATGCCGACTATGTTCCCCAAATACTAATGATAATTACCGCAACTTTAGCCCCTATCGTTGGAATTATGTTCACAGACTATTACTTTCTTAGAAAACGTAGGGTCAATATCCATGAACTTTATAAAGCTGGTGGACAATATAAATATTGGTACAATGTGAATCCTGCAGCAATTATTGCTTATATTCCGGCTGGTCTATCTGTTCTCCTATTTCCTGATTACGGCTTCGTTTCTGCCCTATTAATTGCAGCCGTATTGTACTATACATTAATGAAATATTGGATTTGCAAAGTATACGACCAGCCAGAAATTACGAATGAAAACTTTAAATTGGATCATCAAGAGGTTAAGAAGGAAGCATAAAGCGTTAGTCATTAAGAGAAGAGAGAACTCTGTAATAACTATGATAATTAAAAAACACTTTTATGGAGGAATAAAAATATGAAAATTAAAGTGATTAATCCAAATACAACGTGGGAAATGACGAAAGGTATTGAAAATGCTGCCAAGTCTGTTGCTAGGCAAGATACACAAATAATAGCAGTGAGTCCTCAAATGGGTCCAGCCTCCATTGAATCTTATTATGATGAGTATTTATGTATTCCTGGGGTGCTTGAAGAAATTAAAAAGGGAGAAGAAGAAGGAGTAGATGCGTTTGTAATAGCTTGCTGGGGTGACCCCGGTTTACAAGCTGCAAGGGAAGTTACAGATAAACCCGTGGTAGGTATCGCCGAAGCTTCAGTTTATTTAGCGTCAATGCTAGCTGCTAGATTTTCCGTTGTAACAGTGTTACCAAGAATTAAAACGATGTTAGAAGACCTTGTTGATTCCTATGGGGTAAGTAAGCGAGTCCTAAACATTAGGACGACTCCGATGTGCGTTTTAGATTTTGAAAGGGATCCTGAAGCGGGGATGGAAATGTTAAGACAAGAGGGGAAAAAAGCGGTTGAAGAAGATCAAGCAGAGGCTATTTTGCTTGGCTGCGCAGGTATGGCTGAATTTGCTAATAATCTTGAAAAGGAATTGGGAGTCCCAGTTATTGATGGGGTAGTAGCAGCAGTTAAATTTGCGGAATCTATTGTCGATTTAGGAAAGAAAACTAGTAAGTTAAAAACCTATAAATATCCAGAGAAAAAATCTTTTGTTGGTGCGTTGGAGAAGTTCGGAAAGAGTCAGTCTAAAATTAAGTAGTGGTTATAAGTAATTAGCAAAATCTAATAAGTTTAGAGAAATTTCATGTTAGATTCTCCATAAAGTTGGGCAAATTTTTAACTATCATAAATTTGCCTAACTTTTTTATAGAACAGCCGATTATTTGTTATGCATGCAATGATAGATTTAGATAACCTTGGTCTAATTCTCATGTTGGCGTACTTATTAAATCTTTTGGAAAGAATAAAAAAATTAAAAATGAGAGGTTGAGAGCTATGGGACAGAATGCTACGGATATTACAAAAGGTTCAAAAAGAGAATCTCTAAGTCCAGTATCAAATGAGAATAGATTATTTGGATTAACAACCTATATAACACTTTGGATTTCGTCTATGGTTGTTATCCAAATTTTTATGGTTGGTCAGTCGTTTCTGCCACCTGCAGGGAATTTGAATATTTTTCAAGCAGGGCTTGTTACAGTTATTTCTGCTTTGTTTTTAGGTTTTTTGTTTGTGATTAATTCAAGGCCTGGAATTAAATATGGGATTCCGTTCATAGTTCAAGCACGATCTTCATTCGGATATAACGGGGCGAGGATTGCTTCATTAATAAGGGTTTTACCTGCTGTATTTTGGTATGGAATTGGATCTTGGATTGGTGCCTCAGCGATGGAATTTGTTACACAAACGATTTGGGGATGGGGCAATATTTGGGTGTATTTTATTTTCTTCCAAGTTGTCCAAACGTATATTGCTTATTTTGGGATGAATACAATAAAATGGTTTGACTCCATACTATCCGTTGTTGTACTTGGCTTCTTAATTTATATTACAATTCAGCTTATTAATGTAGGTGGACTAAAAATAGCAAATACGTGGAACACAAGTGGCAGCTGGGGGATGCCATTTTTTGCGGCGATTACAGCATCTGTGGGTATCTTAATTACGGCTGCAATCAATAACGGAGACTTAAGTAGATTCCTTGAAAATAAGCCAGGTTATAATGCAATTGGGCACTTTGTTGGAATAGTACCAATGTATATCCTAATACTTGGAATAGGTGTATTATCCGCAGCAGCTACCGGGATATGGGATCCGGTTCAAGCTCTAGTTTCTGTTATCCCCAACCCTATTGTTGCAGTTGCCATGATGATTTTTATTATTGTTGCTCAAATTACAACTAATTTAACCATTAATATTAAGCCTCCCGCACTAGTTTTAATGGAAACATTCAATATTACCTGGGGATTGTCAGTTATTATTGTGGGAATTTTAAGTATTGTCACTTTTCCGTGGCTATTAATTTCAAGCTCTGTCTTTAACACTTTCATCTCTTTCTATTCAGCATTCCTTGGCCCATTATTAGGAATCCTTATTGCGGATTACTATTTTATTCATAAACAAAAGTTTAACGTTGATGCACTTTATGAAAATACAATTAAATATAATTGGTTAGGGCTTGGCTCGCTTGCCATTGGTGGAATTATTGGTGTTATCTTTTTACAGATTTCTTGGATGGTCAGCATGCCAATAAGTGCATTTCTTTACTGGGCTGGTTATCAATATCTTCCTAATTATAAATCGAGGAAACCAGGTAATGGGGTTGATGTAACATATTAACAATGATTAGTGGTTCTAATTGTTTGGGAAGTTTGAAATTGCATTGCTTGGTAAAAAAATTATACTATTGGAATATTTTATATGAATTAAGGAATGAGAGGAGAAAAATGGAGATAATTGACGTACCATTTAGTACTATTGCTTGGAATTCCATTGAACCTAAGTGGGACGATGGGGAGACTGGAAAGGCTTCATCGAAAACATTCGAAATTGGCAATTTACGTATAAGAATGATAGAGTACCCACCTAGATACCTTGCCGATCATTGGTGTAGTCGGGGCCATGTAGTTTTAGTACTTGAAGGAGATTTGGAAATTGAACTAGCTGATGGTCGTACTTTTCAGTTAAATACAGGTATGAGTTTTCAGGTTGCAGATGGTGCTGAAGCTCATAGGTTATCTACAGTATCTGGAGCTAAAGTTTTTATTGTTGATTAGTAAATGGAAGTGAAATATCATAAATTCTCAAGGACTACCTTGTTAAGGAGTAAGAACGTATATCCAACATTTTAGAATGTTAGAGGACCATAACAATTAAAAGACAAAAAGGCTTTCATTAGTTTAATAATTATTTAATCCCTTAATATTGGCTTATTTTAGCGTTCTGATATTAAGGGATTTTTTCATTAAGTTCCTGATCTGAAATTTTCAACATTTGTTTAAACATTGTCTAGATCTCACGAATACTAATACTTAAAAAGCATTTGCCATAAAATCCATAAGGAATCCTCAGCCCTCATTCCCCTTTTCCAATATACTTAAACGAGTAAATATGTGTCTTCGTAAGATCAATAACTTCTTCAATAAAATCCTCTTGTGTTTCTTTGAATCCATTTTGAATCCAATGATGAAGAAGTCCGTAAAAACCATAGGCTGTATAATGTTTAAAATAATCCATATTGACTGGGATCATGTTGATGGTTTCGAAAATAAACTGTTCCTTGTAGATTTTTAAGATCGTTTGAGGGAACCGTGTATGTAATCCTGGTAATGTGTCATCAAAATTAATCAGTTCAAAAAAATCCCGATTTTTATATATATAAGCAACGATATTAAAAGACGGCGCATTTAGCGTGGCCGTATATACTTTATGACCAGGCACATGCGGCTCGCCAACTGAAGCTTCTAACCCTTGAAGCATGCTAGCTAGTAAATCTTCAGCTAATTCAATTTTATCCAGGTAATGAATATAGAAGGTACTGCGATTATAAGCGGCATGATCCACAATGTCTTTTACAGTAACGGAATGATACCCCTTCTCTTTGATAAGTTCAATCAATGCTTGTTTTAAATGTTCTTTTGTCCGATTTTGTCGCTTGGATGTCGTCTTATGTTCGTTATTCATAAAAAATTCTCCTTCAAATAGACAAATTCACCATAAGTGTCTAATTAGTCGACACTTAATGATATCTTAATGATTGTTAAAAGTGAACAAAGTAGTAAAATTAAATTGTGAACAAAATAGCACAGATGTTAATCTGCTAGTATTTTTCACGAAAATATGTTATGGGGAATTTTAATACTTGGAGGGATTTTAAGATGGGGAAATTACAAAATAAAGTAGCTGTTATTACTGGTGGAGCATCTGGTATCGGAGCAGCGACAGCACGGTTATTCATTTCTGAAGGGGCAAAAGTGGTTCTTGTTGATTTAAATGAGGAAAAAGGGAAAGCTTTTGAAGCGGAATTGAAAGCGCTTAACGCTGAAGCCCTTTTTATTAAAGCAAATATTACGAGTGAAGAAGATGTTGCAAATGTGTTTAAACAAACTGTTGAAACGTTCGGCAAAGTGGATGTTGTTTTCAACAACGCGGGAATTGGACGTGTGCATCCTTCACATGAATTAGAGTACTCAGAATGGCGAAATACTGTAAATGTAGATTTAGATGGTGTGTTCTTAGTAGCACGTGAATCCATCCGTGAAATGTTAAAAACAGGCGGCGGTACGATTGTTAATACGGCATCGATGTACGGTTGGGTGGGGTCACCTGGTTCAGCAGCCTATAACGCAGCAAAAGGTGGCGTTGTTAACTTAACTCGTTCTCTGGCCCTTGAATATGCAGAACAAAATATTCGTGTTAACGCATTATGTCCTGGTTTTATTGATACACCTATTATTCCTGAAGAAAGCAAGCAAGCTTTATCTGCAGCCACACCGATGAAACGTCTTGGTCAAGCAGAAGAAATGGCAAAAGCAGTATTATTCATGGCTTCAGATGACTCATCATTCATGACTGGAAATAGTTTAATCGTAGACGGTGGGTATACGGCTCAATAATTAATTTGCTTCAAGTTTGAAATATTTTAGCTTTGGGAAAATTACTTGTACCATCTGAAACTAGGCAGAAAAAATGACGTTATTCTGCTATATACACTTAATTGAAGATGATTTAAACCGAGACAATCCAAAAGGATATCCAAACAAAGGGGGAAATTTTCAATGAGTAATCGTTTTGATGGAAAAGTGGTATTAATTACAGGTGCAGGATCTGGTTTGGGACAAGCTTCCGCTTTACAAGTAGCTAAAGAGGGAGCAAAACTTTCACTCGTTGATTTAAACGCTGCTTCATTAGAAGAAACAAAAGGGAAAGTGTTAGAAGTTGCGCCAAACGCAGAAGTGTTGCTTATCACAGCAAATGTGGCAGATGAAAATGCAGTTGAAAACTATGTAAAAGAAACAGTTGAGAAATTTGGGCAAATCGATGGCTTCTTCAATAACGCAGGGATCGAGGGAAAACAAAACCTCACAGAGGATTTTGGCATGGAGGAGTTCCAAAAGGTAGTGAATATTAACTTAAATGGTGTTTTTTACGGAATGAAGCATGTATTGAAAGTCATGAGAGAACAAGGTTTTGGCTCGATCGTTAATACGGCTTCTGTTGGTGGAATTCGTGGGGTAGGAAACCAATCAGGTTATGCAGCTAGTAAACACGGCGTGGTAGGACTAACTAGAAACTCTGGAATTGAATACGGTCAATACGGAATCAGCATCAAAGCCATTGCACCGGGAGCTATCATGACCCCGATGGTGGAAGGTTCATTAAAACAAATGGATCCAGACAACTGGGAAGAAGTAGGAAAACAATTTGTTGAGCCGAATCCAATGAAACGTTTTGGTAAACCGGAGGAAGTTGGTTATTTAGTGGCATTCCTGCTATCCAATCAAGCCAACTTCATCAACGCAACTGTTATTCCGATTGATGGCGGACAATCTTATAAATATTAATATTGGATCAGAAAGAAGCAGGAACCCTGTTTATTATTATGAATCGCTTAAAGGAAAATACTCACAGTGCATTGCTGCGTTGTGAGTATTTGTTATACATTAGAAACTATTTACTTATTGCGGCAGTGCGATTGCAGCTACTTGGAATGCTCTAATATTAAATAAACTTGGGCAAGAAAATGTAGCTATCTACGATGGCTCTTTGACAGAATGGGCAAAAGATCCGTCATTGCCACTCGAAACTTAGTAAGGGTATTAATTATAAAAGGGTAGTTGAAAGAGCATCTGCTATTACCTAAGCAGACGCTCTTTTTTTCGAGTTCTTCCAATAAATCAGCTTTAGCTCCAGAGTTGAAACGAGTCCTTTTCTGAAGGATTCGTTTCATATGGGAAAGAACATTTAAAATGGCTATAATGGTTCATTTGAAATAACCCAAGTGTTTTTTTGTGAAAGTCAGTATCTCCTTTCAATCCTATAGAGGAAAATTATGCTGAAACATTAAGATTTGTTTCGATAATGTGAATATTACGTAAGTACTGTTGAATTTTGGGGTAATTTGCATATAATGGGATTGTTGGAAATGATATTCTAATTTTTAGGAGGTAATGAAGATGGATAAACGCCCAATCTCTATTCCAGAAAACCCAGTATCCATGTTTTTATTCAATAATACGCAGTCTGCTTTTATTTGGCTTGTCATTCGTTTGTATGTCGGTTATGCGTGGATAAATGCAGGGTGGCATAAAATTACTGACGATAATTGGACAGGTGAAAATGCAGGTGGTGCCATTCAAGGTTTTGTTAAAGGAGCATTAGCGAAGGCTGCGGAAGGAAAAGATGTTACAGGCTGGTATGCCATGTTTTTAGAAAATATTGTCCTTCCAAACGCTTCTACATTCGGTTATCTCGTGGCCTACGGTGAAGTGCTAGTAGGTTTAGGATTAATTTTTGGCCTATTAACTGGTATTGCCGCTTTTTTCGGTTCGTTGATGAATGTCAGCTTCCTGTTTGCAGGAACACTTAGCACAAATCCACTTTTATTTATTTTGGCTACTTGGTTAGTAATGGCATGGAAAGTCGCTGGTTGGTACGGGTTAGATAGGTGGGCGCTTCCTTATTTAGGTACACCGTGGAATAAAGGCACTTCTATTATGAAATCGTCTATTAATAAGTCAAACTAAAATTGTATAAGGGATAATAAATAGTACCCAAGAGCTCTAGTCTATTAAACTAGGGCTCTTACTATTAGGAGACAGTGGAAACTTTGCAAAGTTGATAGGAGGCTTGATTGATAGAGGATATAGTTAATTAAATGGAAAAATGGAAGGCGGAAACTTTTTGAGGCCATACTAAGAGGTTTTCAGTCGCCTTTTGTTGAATTAGCATATAAATCTGAAAATTATTATATAAAAGGAGTAGATCGTATGTTTCCAATTGAAGAAGTCCGTCAGCAATTCCCAGCATTAAACCGTTATTATAATGGTAAGCAGGTTGCCTATTTCGATGGACCTGGAGGCTCACAAGTGGTTGAGAGTGTGATTGATGCGATGGTTTCGTATATGTCGAAAGGCGGGGCTAACCTACATGGAGAATTCCCTACAAGCAAAGAAACAGAGCATCACATTGAAAATGCCAGAAAAGCAATTGCAGATCTTGTTGGTGCCAAACCAAATGAAGTGGCATTCGGTCAAAACTCTACTTCTCTAATGTTCTCCATTTCGCGGGCTTTGTCTAAAACATGGACTAGCCAAGATAATATCGTAGTTACTGAAATTGATCACCGGTCAAATGTAGACTCATGGGCAACAGCAGCAAAAGACTCCAACACAGAAATCCGCTTTATTCCAGTAAATACAGAGACATTAACGCTTGATCTATCTCGATTACATGAGCTTATCGATGAGAATACAAAGCTTGTAGCCGTTTCACTAGCATCAAATGTGATCGGAACTATAACAGATTTAACAAACATTGCTGAGCGTGCTCATGAAGTTGGTGCTCTTGTAGCTGTGGATGCTGTACACGCTGTTCCTCACTTTTCGATTGACCGTGATCAATTAGGCGCTGATATTTTATTATGTTCTGCTTATAAATTTTTTGGCCCTCACATTGGAATGGCTGTGATTAAAGAAGAAGTGTTTGAGTGTCTCTCAGTATACAAACTGCAACCAGCACCGACCTATTTTCCCGATAAATTAGAAACAGGTACCCAAAACCATGAAGCCATTGTATCCATTGAAGCTTTGGTTAATTTTATTGCAAGTTTAGGAACAGGTTCAAATCGCAGGGAAAGAATTTTAAATGCCTTTTTATCAATAGAAGAATACGAAAATCAATTGGCCCGCAGACTTCGTCATGAACTTACAAGTATTCCTGAAGTCACTTTATACCAGGCACCAGATTCCGTTGCCAAAACACCAACAGTCGCCTTTACGATTAAGGAAGTCGATCCTGTTGAATTCTGTAAATGGCTTGCAGAAGAACATGCCATCTTCCTTGCAAGTGGAGATTTTTACGCATCTACTCTTGCCGATAAATTAGGAATCAATGAAACTGGCGGATGGATCCGTGCAGGCTTTGCTCCTTATAATACACAAATAGAAACAGATCGCTTAATTTATGCTATTCAATATTATGTAGAAACACATGTTGTAAATAGAGCGAATATTTAGGTAGAATGAGGTAGTGGGTCTATCATTATAGTGATGGGAAAAAACAGCTGAGTATACAAGCTGTTTTTTTATTGCAAATATAATAGACTTATTAAAACGACATAGGAGATGGATTAGATGAATGCAAAAATAAAAATGGCCATCTCCATGGCCATATTCGGTTCAATCGGCTTGTTCTCGGAAAAAACAGGTTTGCATTCGATTGAATTAGTTTTTATCCGTTGTGTTAGTGCAAGTATTCTTTTGGGGGCTATATGGGGGTTTAGTAGACTAAAAACAAATAAAAAGAGGGAACCTATTCCTCGCGGGGAATATTACCTTGCCTTATTATGTGGGTTTTTCCTAGTTGTCAATTGGGTCTTTTTCTTTCGTTCTTTAGAAGTGATGTCTATTACAGTAGCTGTGTCAATTTATCATTTAGCGCCAGTAATTGTGCTCCTTTTAGGCTCTTTCCTCTATAAAGAAAAATTAACAGGGATGGGACTAGTCTTTTTCTTAATTTGCCTCATAGGTACATTTTTAGTTGGGGGCATCCATCAACATACAAGTATTGCTGGATTTTTATCAACGGGTGTTTTATGGGCATTTGCTGCTGCCCTCTTCTATGCTCTTACTTCGATCACGGGAAAGGGCATCAAATTGCTCAATCCTTTGTTAACGACTGTTATTCAAACGAGTCTAGGTATTTTATTATTGCTACCGCTTGTGGATTGGTCATATTTTACTCAGCTTACTATGGAAAACTGGTTCTATATTCTAGTAACAGGATTTATTCATACTGGATTTGTCTATTACTTATTTTTCGATAGTTTACGTGAATTAAAGGCTCAAACCATTGCCATTTTAGTCTTTGTGGATCCGGTTGTCGCCATCTTGCTTGATGTAACGATCTTGAGCTATCGTCCTGACGTCTATCAGCTTCTTGGAATATTGCTAGTTTTTGCAGGGATTAGTTATTCTCCTAAAAAAGAAAAAAGTGTAGAAAAGCCTAAATTTATTCGTACAAACTAAAATTGCAGTTTAAGGGAGTTTTAGTCAAATAAATAGTAGAATAATTTATCGGATATTATTTCAGATAGGGTGGATAATAATGAATGAAAAAAAGAGACAAATCTGTAGTCATTATGAAACTACGATTGATCGGGTAAAAAAATATTATAGTTTATCAGAGGATAAATGGCGAATGCCAATAGAAGAGGGAAAATGGACAATTGCTGAAGTAATTGGCCATTTAATTCCTTGGGATGAATTCATTTTAAAGCAGCGTATTCCTTATTTTTTCCAAGATAATCAATTGCCTAAAGGTCCGGATGCCGAAATAGTTAATAATCAGGCAGCTGCCAAAAGTCGGGAAAGGTCAAAGGAAGAAACAATTAATAAATTTATTTCCGTTAGGGAAGACCTTATAGGTGCATTAAAGAATTTCGAGGATAGCTTATGGGAACAGGAATTTACTATAGGTGATTCAAAACTTTCCTTGTATAGTTATTTTTCAGGAATGGCTAAGCATGATATACATCATTTTGAGCAGATTGAAAGGATTGTTTAATACTGCGTGCTGTCTTTTTCATAGAAGACGGAAAACTAGGAGGTACCGAAAATGTTTATTGTAAATGTTGAGGCTGCTATGTGGAAAAATGGCAAGTGGCTAATCATTGAAAGAAGCAAAAAAGAGGAACATGCTGGTGGTTTGCTCTCTCTCGTCGGAGGAAAGGTGGAAATAGAAGGGAATTCCGCTGACATATTAGAAAGGACGTTAAAGCGCGAGATTTTTGAAGAAGTCGGTGTAAGGGTACAAGACAGGTTAGGTTTCGTACATAGTACATCCTTTGTCACGGATGCTGGTGAAAATGTTGTGAATATTGTTTTTCTTTGCGAACATGAATCGGGCGAAGCATTCCCTAAAAGCCCTAATGAGGTGGAACAGGTACTATGGTTATCTGCCGAAGAAATATTTAGCCATGCCCAATCACCAAAGTATTTAATTGAAAGTATAAAACGTGCAGAATCTTTAATTGGAATTCGTTCTTTAAAGTAATTAACAGTATTTTTTTAATTATTAAATTTCATTTAGAAAAACATACTAGAACAAAAGAAAACCACCCCGCGCCGTCGCAAGCAAAAGGGTGGTTCTCTAGATAAGAATTAAATTATTGGTTGACAACAACCACCCTGATGGTAGAGGTTGCAGGGAGAAGTGTTTGCGCACTTCTCCTTTTTATTATATTCCTATATATACGAAATCCCTAATATAAAAGCAATTTGAATGGTTAAACTAGAATAGCTAATATTATGTAAATCTTAGGAGATGAGATTTATAAAAAAAAATTATTGCTCGTTTCCTGTGTAAACCTGGAACGTAACACCGAACTTATCAGTTACGACTCCGTAAGCTGGACTAAAATCTGTTTTTTGTAGAGGCATGCTTACTTGTCCACCGTCTTGTAACGATTCAAAAACTTGGTGTGCTTGATCTGCATTGTTAAGAGTAATGCAAATGGTTACTTGACTTCCGATTTGATGTGGCTGACCAGGGAAAATATCGGAAAACATAAGCTCCGACTCTCCAACTCTTATCGTTGCATGTGAGACAAGATCTTTTGCTTCTTCTGGTAACGGGAACTCCGGGTTAGGAGGCATTTGTCCAAATGTAAGAATCCCCATAACTTCAGCGTTAAAAACCTTTTCATAAAATCCAATTGCATCTCTTGCGTTTCCATCCATCATTAAATACGGAATGAATTTAAATGACATGGCTACTCAACTCCCTAGATTAAGATCATATTTTGTAGGGCTCGTCCACTAATACCGTGAATTTCACCCAATAATCATTTTATCCTATTATTTTAATAAAAAACATTAGATTTTCATTAAATAGTTATAAGATTCAAAAAATAAATGATAAATTCCCTTTTTCTCTTCAGGAAAAATGAATTGGCTATTGGTGATAAGATAGCAGGTAGGGGATTGTAAATTTCGAATCCCATCCAAGCAATCGATCGAAAGAAATACAAAAACTTCTAGGAAGTTAGAAAGGAGACGCGCTTAAATGCAAAAAAAGTCCGCTTTAATCGGGTTTGTTGCAGGGATGGCTTCAATAATTCTCTGGCTTGTTTTTAACTTCTTTAATCCATATACAAATCAGATTAGCTATGAAACTATGTTGACCACTTTCCTGATGCTGGTTCTTCCTGCTTGTTTAGCGATATATTCCTTTTATAAATCAAAAAAACTTTTCGTGTTCATTGCGTTCATTTGGTCATTGCCTCTATGTTTATACATGCTAATGACACCTGGTATATTTCTTCTATTTGGAATTACAAGTTTTATGTATCTTATAAGCTATGAATTCATGAGAAAAAGTTATATTTAGACCAATTAGATAGAATCCCGACTCTTTCTTATAAGCTCTAAATATTGTATATCACCTAGCCCATAATCGGGGAATTTCCTCATCAGATCATACATAAGCTCATTTTCAGATACATTTGGATAACTTTTAATATACAGCATGAGGTCACTATCTTCATTTTGATAACTCAAATAAAGTTCAATCCCCTTTTTTAATGGTTCAGGGTAAATAGCGGCAGGCATCGTTTTATCGATCAAAACCTGTTTGTATAAGGTTTGATATCCATTAACTTCAAGTGTGAATGTTTCCAAGTGCTCATAATGGTCATTTATTAGATGAAGGTCAATTGGCTGTAAGTATTGTGTTTCGTTGAGCCATGCGAGAATCGTAAGGACATTGATCTGACAGAACATATCAGGCCCAAACCATAATGCTAGGTGTGTATAGTCTTTACTCAAAAGAGGCTGCAAAGGCATAAGGGTGATTTCATGATATTGGTCGGAAGTAACGTGATGAACCTTTGCACGAATGGCGGCAAATTCGTCTGAAAAAAGATTGGCGGATGTGTTTCCATAACACATCGCTTCGTTAAACGGAACCATTGTCTCTTGTTGAAGATATTGTGTTTTCTTAAAATATTTGTACATTTCTTGTCCATTTAATATGTTTAATTTTTGTATTCGAGTCATGTTTCTACCTCCTCATTATTACAGAATATCATGATTGAAATAGGTTAACAAACTAGGACGTTGGATTTTTGTGGTAGTTTTTTTAAGAAGGAAAATGGAGAAAAAGTGGGTAAGATGGAAAGGAGTTGGCTTGAAAGATGATCGAAAAAAGAATTCAACTAGAAAACAACTTGTGCCTTAACATTCAATATTCAATAGAAATGAAGGAAAAACCTGTTATCCTTTTCAGAAAGGCTTTTTTTAGCGGATAAATGAGAGGAAACTCTCCAAATATCGAACTAAAGTTGAGTTCGTTAACGACCTTAAGGCACCATTAATGAGACAAGGACTTTGGAATGATCATTTCAGGGAATACCTTGAAAGCTGTGCAGAGGTACTGGCAGATGGAGGCATTGAGCATTTCTATAAGAATCATGTAAGAACTGAATATATACAGAAATATTGGGATATCCGCTTTGAAGAATATTATCAGCAAATCACATGTCCTGTTTTATTTCTTCCTAGTGAAGAAGAATCGAAAAACCCAAAAATAAGGCATAGTCTTAATTATTTTGTGAGTTTACTAGATGAATATGAAGTTTATCAAATTGAAGGCTCTATACATGCTTATGTTTGGATGCAGCATCCAATTGAATCGGCTGGTGTTGTTAAGGTTTTTTTAGAGCAGCTTCAAATCAAAGGATAACGTAAGGTATACAATAGGGAAAAAGCAGGGGCATTTTCTTTTAAAATGATAATGCCCTATTTTAATGTTACTTACTTCATAGTAAAGACTCTAAGAAAAATTATTATTTTCTAATTGGACGTTCGAGAGTTAAAATTTCATCTTCCAGTGAAGATAATTGCTGTGAGACTAAATGTTTAACATCTGTAACGGCAGCATTATAAAAATGGGGGGCAAGTGATTCCTTAACGAATTCTAATACACTTTCTGCAGCAAATTCTGATATTTCCTCGTCCCGCTCCTGCAAAAAGAAATGTTGAATGTCTGCAATCATTAATTGTTGTTGATCTTTTGTGAGCTTAATAAACAAATTAGAACACTCCTTCAAAAAGTTATTATAGGTAATTAAACAAGGTGATTTGATTATTTTGTTTGAATAATAGGAGCTATTTTTTCAATACTGTTAGTCCAGATGCCCCCACTATAATTTTTCGGAAGACGCTCTAAATCTTGTTCTTTATCAAAACCTTCCGACCATCCGCCATCTCCTGCTACAATGATGACTCTGGAATCCACCTTATCCATCCGATTTATAAACTTATTTGACCATCCCCAAATCCAAGGAGCGTATTTCTCTGGTAGATGTATTTGTGTATGATGGCAGGAAGAGGGGACATAGCCTGTCCAACCAATGGCGATATAAGGCAGCATACAGCTTTTTAGGGTAGCCATTGACATGACACGAAGATGTGGAAGCTGATTTTTTAAAGCTTCGATTGGCTGGTCGCCGCCATAAACCGTTAATTGACTTAAGCGTTCCTTTGGCAGTTCAGAGAGATATTTTGCAAGCTGCATTCCTTCTTCAGGGTCATTACTTTTTATATGAATGAGAAATGACTGATTTGGAAAAAATTCCAGCACCTCATCAAGTGTTGGCATTAGCCCAACGCCTTTGCCACGAAAAGGATACGTTTTCCCATTATCAGCCGTGTATCCATATCCTATATCCAATTGTTTTAATTCTTCCATCGTGTGTTCCCTTGCTAAACCTTCCCCATTCGTCCGGCATTCAAGTGTCCAATCATGGAAAACAGCAAATTTGCCATCTTTGGTTAGCTGAACATCAAATTCAACGATGTCAGCACCTGCCTTAAAGGCTGCTTCCATTGAGGGAATTGTATTCTCCAAAAATGGATGTTCAGGCTCATAAATCCTTTCAGCCGTACACGTTTCACCCGTGATTCCTTCCATCGGGAACGTTTGAGCCATCCCTCTGTGTGCTAATAATAATGGAGGCTCATCAGTGGCCTTCGTAAATAGAGAGCTATTATTAAAAAACATGAAAGCTGCTAAAACCAATATAAATATAGAAAACCTTTTGGCGAATCGTTTTAACTTCTTCATAATACCTCCAATATTCATATGGACATACCTTCCATTAGTTTAGCATAGAAAAATAATCAGAAGCTCTGCTTATTTTGTGGAAAAAGATTTTAGCGGGTAACAAACTTCGGAATTTTCCGTCCAATATGATGGAGGGATGGAAATGACTAGGAAATTACCGCTGTTATTCCTGCTTATGGGTACGATTCTACTGGGCTGTTCTAAAGGAGTTACATTAGAAGAGAAGCCGCCAAATGCATTATTAAAAATTAATAATGAGACGTATGAAACGACATTAGGCACTTATTGCTGGAATGGGGAAGGTGTAAGTACTTGTGTTGATACGGCTGGGCCAGTGGAACTTTTAGAAGGCAAGCAGCCAATTAAGGTAAAGCCTGGTGAAAATATTACATTCGTGATGGATTATAATCCAAAGCCAAACGAATTCTATGTGCTCCAGATCCATGATAACGAAGAACATGCAATTGAGGTTAAAGATAATAGTTTTTCAGCACCTGCACAAAAAGGAGTTTATTACTATTCGTATGGAGTTTGGTGGATGGACGAAAAGGTTGAGCATTTATCACATGGAGATGCTTTTTATGCATTTGCTTTAGAAGTAGATTGAAGGTACGGTGAATATCAGGAAAAGGGCGAAAAGCAACGGGGAAAATCGTTGCTTTTTCTCGTTTTTTAATAAAAGTTTTTATTTCTGTGAACCAAATGATCATAATTCCCCTCTAATATATGGAAAAACAAAAGGAGGGACATAGCTTGAATGCCGAAACATTAGTCATACGTGCACAACAAGGCAACAAGGAAGCATTTGTACAATTAATTAAAGAGATGGAACATTCACTTTATAAAATTTCTAGAGCTATACTTTTATCCGATTCGGAATGCTTGGATGCTGTTCAAGAGACCATTTTGATTGCTTACACTACTTTACATCAAATACGCGAACCAAAATTTTTTAAGACGTGGATCACTAGAATTCTTATTAATGAATGTAATAATATCCGGAAAAGACAAACAAAAATTGTGAAGATGGATGGAATGTTGGAGCCTTCTATCACGGAACAGCGTGATGCTATTATTGATTTGCAAACAGCTATTCATTCATTAGAACCTGACCTTAGAACTGTTATAACCCTGTATTATTACGAAGATTTATCCATAAAGGAAATTGGTACTATTTTAGACATAGCAAGTGGAACAGTAAAGTCTCGTTTAAATAGGGCAAGGACTAAATTATTTAACCTATTGCACGTGAATAAAATTGAGGGGAGAATGCTTCATGAATAGAAAAATAGAGGAGCAGCTTCATGCTTGGGGAAAAGAAGAGGAAAAGGTTCCTGCATTTTTTTCAAAAGGGATTGATGAGGCACTAAATAATCTGCCTTCTTTACATAATCCTACGGTGCAACCGAAGCAAAGAAGGAATAGGATGACCGTGAAAGCAATTGCCGTCTCTGCTGCCGTACTCACATTTGGTGTAATTGGTTCTGGATTCGTCTCTCCAACAATGGCAAAGGTATTAAGTGAAGTTCCGATTGTAGGCTCAATCTTTGCCGATTCATCCGATTCTTCTTTGCAAAAAGTGGATGAAAAGGGGCTTGCTACTAAATTAAATGAGACCATTACTGACAACGGAGTATCCCTTACAATTACTGAGGCTTACTTCGGAGGCGGGCGCTTAGCCATTGGCTATAAAATCGATACTGACAAGGTTAAATTAGAGTCATTTGAAAAGTATCAAGGAATACCTTTATCCTTCAAAGCCTTGTTGGATGGTGAAAGATTCACCTATATGTCCGACTTTGAACAAAGTGTAAAGGATGGAGCGGCATTTGGAATCATTGATATGGGTGTCGGTATAGAATCTGAACTATCAGAGGAGCCAACTCTTCAATTAAACGTAACCGAAATAAGCGGAATTAAAGGCTCTTGGAATTTTACTGTTCCGGTTAGTAATAAGGAGACTTTGGCTGCAACTGCATCCTTTAATCCAATGGTATCAACTACATGGGACAAAGCAACTTTTGTTGTAGAAAAGGCTGAATTTACGCCAGCTGGATCACAAATCATTATTGATCGAACACTTCCAAAAGATGATAAAGATAATTATTCTTTTGCCATTTATGATGAAAACGGCACTTCTCTCGGTTTTGCAGGAGGTTCTGGCAGTTCCATTATTGACAAAGGAAATGGCTTTGTTAACTTTAAAGACACGCTTTTACTCCCTGGGCGTGAAATTGCTCCAAAGGGATTAAATATCGAAGTATTTAATAATCATGGGAAAATGTACGATCCTTCCAATACTGAAATGGTGAAAATACCTTTAGCTGAAACAACATTCCCATATACCATTACTTTTCCTAATGATAGTAAGTTAATGATCACAAACTATGAGCAACTAGCAGATAAAACGATTATCTATTATGATATTGAAGGAAATCTCGGCTTACAAAATGCCTTTATGGTGCTTGAAGATAAAAATGGAGAAACAATAGTTGGTGATATGAATACAGAACGAACAAGTACGGACCAATTATTCTTTAAAAGGGTGTTTGACAAAACGACAGGTCCTATTTCTTTAATCACTGAAGTAGTCAAAACACCTTATATAGATAGCAAGATGATTAAAGTTAATTTGGAAAATGAATAATTGTAAAGTGGAGCCTCAATTAGTATTATATTGGGCTTCTTTTTATAGAATTATTATAGTAGAAAAATCACCCTATTTAGGCAGAAACTTAAAAGGAAAATATAGTATAATTAAAAAGGTGCATTTTAGGTAAATTTTGTTAAGGGGGCGTTCATTATGACAATTAAGAAATATTTGAACATAAATCACTATAGGGGGATAACGCCTAATTAAAAAATTGCTTAGGGTTTCCTCTAAATTTGGAAGGGGAAAAGTAATGAAAACAAGTAAAGTGAAAATTGTAGAATTAAATACGGAAAACTGGTATGAATGCTGCAAATTAGAGGTATTTAAAGAACAAATTGAATATATTGAACCAAATTCAGTTTCGATAGCCCAGTCGAAGTTTGAACCTACTTTAAAACCATATGCCATTTATTTAGATGAAAAAGTAGTGGGGTTTCTCATGTATAACTCTATTCAAGAAGAACTCGATGGTTATTGGATATACAGAATTATGGTAGACAAAGATTCCCAAGGCAAGGGGATTGCGAAAGCTGCAACTGAGTTAATGATTTCAGAGATGGCAAAATTGCCAAATGCGAAAAAAATAGTTGTAGGATATCATCCAGATAATATTGGTGCACATCGATTGTATGCAAGTTTGGGATTTGTGGATCATGGTGATCGGTTCGGTAAAGAAATGGCTGTTATTAAATATGTAAATGAATAAGCAATGGAACAGTCAGTTTGTAGATTTTCCTTTTTAAAAATAATATGTTTAAATGAATGGAGATTTTCCAATGCAAACAATTAAAAATGTCTATTGTGTAGGAAGAAATTATGCTCTGCATGCAAAAGAATTGAATAATGAAATTCCTAAATTTCCTTTTCTATTTGGAAAAACTACACATGCTGTAGCTTACGCCAATGGTCAGGAAATCGTGCTGCCAGCAAACCGTGGCTCCATTCATTTTGAAGTGGAATTAGTCATTCGAATCGGCAAACCCTACGAAAAAGGGGCAACAGTCGATGACCTTGTAGATCGCATGGCCGTCGGGATTGACTTTACTTTACGTGATGTCCAAAGCGAATTAAAGAAAAAAGGACATCCATGGCTATTAGCAAAGAGCTTCCCTAACTCTGCTATATTAAGTGAATTTATTAAATTCCCGGGTGTGAATGAATGTAAAAGGACAGAGTTTTCTTTAGTGAAGAATGGAGAAACGGTTCAGATCGGTAATATTAAGGATATGATATTTGATATGCAAGAACTAATTGACTATACCGCCTTAAATTTTGGCCTTGATAAAGGCGATATTCTTTTTACCGGCACTCCTGAAGGGGTTGGACCTATATCGAATGGAGATCAACTTGAACTGCTATGGGGGGAACAAGTTCTTGGCAATTGTTCCATAAAGCTGAGTTAGGAAAATTGCTATAAGAAATTTTTTAAAAACCCGTTGCTATTTTTTGTAATCTATAATAATATGTATAAAAAATCCATTTAAGCACTGATAAGGACATGAGCTACTTTTACGGTTTCCAGAGAGGGAAGGCTTGCTGAAATCTTCCTAACACAAGAAAGTATCTTACCGCCTTTGAGCTGTATTGGGGAAACTAAGTATCCAATGCCGTCTATGCAACGTTACTGCACCAGAGCCATAAGTGTTTTTTCTTATGGGAAATTGGGTGGAACCACGGGTATAACGCACTCGTCCCTTGCTATAGGGATGGGTGCGTTTTTTATTTTACAAAAAAATAGTTATTGCGATGAGAAGGACATGAATTTTTTTACGGCTTTCAGAGAGGGAAGGATAGCTGCGAACTTCCTGGCTTAGGAAAATAATTTACCGCCTACGAGCTATATCAGGGAACTTAAGTATCTGATATCGTCCATGCTGCGTTAAAGCACCAGAGCCATAAGTGTTTTTTCTTATGGGAAATTGGGTGGAACCACGGGTATATAACGCACTCGTCCCTTGCATAGGGATGAGTGCGTTTTTTTATTTTAAAAAAAGGAGAGTATTCAAAATGAGTATTAAAGTTCAATTTCAAGATGGACAAATAAAGGAATTTTCAAAGGGCATCACAGTGGGAGAGGTTGCCGAGTTCATTAGTAAAAGTTTGAGAAAAAATGCGGTTGCTGGGAGGGTAGACGAGCAGCTGGTGGATTTAAGCTACAAGTTAGAACAGGATGCTGAATTATCCGTTTTAACTATCGATTCAGAAGAAGGATTGCAAATATTAAGGCATTCCTTAGCACATGTGCTGGCTCAAGCCGTTCAAAGAATCTACGGAAATGTAAAATTAGGGATTGGACCTGTGATTGAAGATGGATTTTACTACGATATGAAGTTAGAACAAAGCTTGACTTCAGAAGATTTACTGGGCATTGAAAAAGAGATGGAAAAAATCATCAACGAAAATTTAGAAATTAAACGCATGGAGGTTTCCTATGAAGAGGCTGAACAGTTATTTAAGGAAAAAGAGGAGCCATTTAAGTTAGAAATATTAAAGGACCTCCCAAAAGGGGAAAAGATCTCTTTATACCAGCAAGGAGAGTTTATTGATTTATGCAGAGGGCCTCATCTTCCATCTACTGGTTTTATAAAGGCATTTAAATTAACTCGCGTATCAGGCGCTTATTGGCGAGGGGCCAGCCAAAACGAAGTTCTTCAGCGGGTTTATGGGGTAGCTTTTAAAAAGCAAAAGGACTTGAACGAGTATTTGCATTTCTTAGAAGAAGCGGCAAAGCGTGATCATCGTAAACTAGGAAAACAATTGGAGCTGTTCATGTTTTCAGAGGAAGCGCCAGGAATGCCTTTCTACTTGCCAAAAGGGCAGATCATTAGAAATGAATTGGAGAACTTTTCTCGTGAGCTTCAAAGCAAGGCATATTATGATGAGGTTCGTACTCCTTTTATGATGAATCAGCAGCTTTGGGAGAAGTCGGGTCATTGGGATCATTATCATGAGAATATGTATTTTTCCGAAGTTGATGAAACTAAGTTTGCAATGAAGCCGATGAACTGTCCGGGGCATATGCTCATTTTTAAAAACAGTCTCTACTCGTATCGAGATTTGCCGATTCGATTGGCGGAGTTTGGGCAAGTTCATCGTCATGAGTATAGCGGGGCTTTAAATGGGATGCTTCGGGTGCGCACTTTCTGTCAGGATGATGCCCATATCTTTGTTCGTGAGGATCAGATTGAAAGTGAGATTAAGGAAGTTATTCATCTAGTGGATGAAATGTATAGAACTTTTGGATTCGAATATTCCGTAGAACTTTCGACTCGCCCTGAAAATTCAATGGGTGATGACAGCCTTTGGGAAATTTCTGAAGGGGCACTGAAAAATGTACTTGAGGATTTAGGCATCCACTATCATTTAAACGAAGGCGATGGTGCCTTTTATGGCCCAAAAATTGATTTTCACATAAAAGATGCCTTAAAACGAAGCCATCAATGTGCAACAATTCAGCTTGATTTTCAAATGCCGGAGAAATTTGATTTGAGTTATATTAATGAAAAAAATGAAAAGGTTCGTCCAGTTGTGATTCATCGTGCTATTTATGGCTCCATCGATCGGTTCTTTGGGATATTAATTGAACATTTTGCGGGCGCTTTCCCAGTTTGGCTTGCACCGACACAAGTTCAAATTATTCCTGTTTCACATGTTCATTTAGACTATTGTTTAAAAATCCAGGCGGAACTGCGGAACTTAGGAGTTAGAGTGGAGATTAATAATCGTGATGAAAAGCTTGGGTACAAAATAAGGGAAGCCCAGATGCAAAAGGTACCGTATATGCTGGTGCTGGGGGATCAGGAAGCTAACAATGCTGATGTAAATGTTAGGAGATATGGGGAACAGCAATCCGAAAGTGTACCATTTGCGGATTTTAAAGAGAAAATTGTAAAGCAAATAAAAGAGCGCAGTTTATAATAGTGGAACATATTGATTACCTTGGCGAAATAAGGCCGTTCTTTTAGCCTTATTTCGCTATCAGTTTTTGAAAAAGCATATGGTAAAATTTATTGGGGATATTGAAGGTTTTGATGGCGTGTTTTAGCAGAAGAACCTCGCAAACGCAAAGTATGAACGATTCATAGTGCGTATTTTAGCAGAAGTATCCCGAAAACGCAAAGTATGAACGATTCATCGTGCGTGTTTTAGCAGAAGAATCCCGAAAACGCAAAGTATGAACGATTCATAGTGCGTGTTTTAGCAGAAGAATCCCAAAAACGCAAAGTATGAACGATTCATAGTGCGTATTTTAGCAGAAGAATCCCAAAAACGCTAACTATGAACCCATCAAAGTGTGCATTTTGGCTAGAGAATATCCTAAACGCTAACTTGTAAAAGGAGCACACAAAAAAACAATGAGGAAATAAACTATGACCTTAACAAACTATAAAATAGAAGAGCTAAGAGCTGGCATTAATCATGTGTTGAGCAATAAATTGGATTGGGCAGTGAATGAAATTACCTTTTTTGCCAGCGGGGTTGTAAACGCAGTTTTTCTTGTGGAAGAAAGAAATCTCGGAAGACTTGCTGTCAGAATTCCATGGAGATCAGAAGAAAATATGATGGACAAAAATATGAGCGGAGTTAATTTGTTTATTTCATTTATTCCTGACTCTAGAAAAAGAGAACACTATCTCAAGCGTGTTTATGTACTTAGCCAAGAAATAAAATAAGGGGCAAAAAAAGGCCCCCTTATTTAACTAATATTTATTATCTTGCAGCCCAAGCCTCAATCTCCACCTTGATTTCTGGCCGTGCTAAAGCTGAAACATACGCCAATGTTGTAGCAGGAGGGGATTGATTATGAAATTCGCTCCATTTTTCCAAAAAGATTTCTCTATTAATATTTTCAGTGAACCAAAAATTCACTTTGAAAACATTGTTTACGTCTACACCTTCACTTTTTAAAATGGATTTAATATTTTCTAAAGCATTGGCAAACTGCGTTTCTATATCAGTTGGAAGGATCCCGTCCTTTTCATTTCCGAGTTGACCAGATAACACAATTATTTCAGCATCCCTCGGCACAACGGTTACATGATGATATTGGGCGATGGGGGGAGCAACATTATTAGGATTTGATTTGATTATGTTCAAAATGGATTCTCCTTTAATTTTGAAAAGTTATTGCTTTTTTTGAAAAAATGAATTTCCTATTGAGTCACTACAGCGAATCCCATCCATCCAATAAGTAAAATATTTGGGGAAATCAACAATGCTGATAGCCACCTGAAGTTTCTTTTTAGGGATAAGGCTGCTCCAAGGTAAAAGAATGGAAATATCAAACCCCACCATTCAAAACGTGGTGTTGCTGCTAAGTAAAGTGATAATGGTGTTATCAGCAGGCAGGAAATCACAAGCAATATTGGCTTCTTTAAGCGTAAACCAATAATTGATAATACGATTGAAGCAATCATAAAAGGCCAAAAGAATAATCCCATAGAAGTCCTCCTTAAATCTTTCTCATTAGAACCTGAATATTCGTTTTTAACTCTCCAAAGTATCATTTCGCAAAAAGTGGCTAGGTTCCCCAACACTGTATAACTGCAAATAATGCATAGCTCTTGTGCAGGCCGTATAAAACAATCGGCGCAAACTTTCATCCCCGTATACTTGCGCCGAAGCATCATAAATGATAACAGCATCAAATTCGATGCCTTTGGCTAAATACGCCGGTATGACAACAACGCCTTGTTCATATTCAATCGAGCCGCTTTTCACGAGCTTGATTTCTTCGATGCTGCTCAGAGCATCATATGCGGCTGTGCTTTCTTCAGCGGATTTGCATATAATCGCGATCGTATGATACCGCTGCGCCCGCAAATCTGCAACTTTGGAAGCGATGTAGCGGTGCAGTTCAGCATGATTGGACACTTGAGTCAGTACAGGCTTCTCACCGTCACGATCAAAAGCAGTAATTCGTTCGCCTCCGGGCACCAGTCTGCGGGTAAATTCAACGATTGGTTTTGTGGATCTGTAACTTAGGGACAAGTTAATTGCTTCCGTTTCATCTGGTCCATATAAGCCAGTAAGCGTATCGAAATCGACCATTTCACTGGCATGGGCGAAGATTGCTTGGTTAAAATCACCGAGCACAGTCATCCTTGCCGCAGGAAATAAACGTTTCAAAAACTCAAATTGGAACGGAGAATAGTCTTGCGCTTCGTCGACAAGTACGTGTTTGATAGAGTTATTCGTCTGAAAGCCTTGAATGAGCTCCTTCAAAAGTAAAAACGGAGTAGCATCTTCGTAAAACAGTTTGCCTTTATCTAACATATTCACGGTAGATAAGCAAATTTCCTCCCAATCATCAGGTGTTTTGCCCTCAATCCACATATTAATCCGAGCTGGATCAGTGAAAAGCTGCTTATATATTCCTGTTATATTGATAAATTGAAGCGATCGAATCCATTTGCGAATCCGCTTCAACTTCTTGCGAACAATCATACGCCCAAGTAATTCCTGCTCTCTATCATAATCATCAAAAGAGTTTTCACTAAACCCGTGCTTTTTTTGTAAGTGTGAATAGGCCTTTTGGTAATCTTCTTTGCTAAGTAACTCAATTTCATCCTGTACCCATTGCTTTGTCATTTCGAGCTTTTCCGTTTCATCTATTTGCTCTAATAGCCACTCTGTCAATTTTCCAATTCTGTTATGAAAGCGAAGAGAGGTGCTGCTGCCATAAAATCTTTCTAAGATTTGTTTGGAGGAGATGAGCGGCTTTCCTCTAAATTTAATCCCTTTGAAGACCATTCCAGATAACTCCAGCGACTGTCTGAATGTTTTGATGGTCTCAAAAAAACGGGTAGACGCCTTAAATCGAATACTCGAGGTCCTGATTCGATATGAAGGATCATCCGCCGCAGTCAACACATATTCTAATTGCTCGTAAGGACCCTCCACTTGAAAATCGTTGCCCAGCCGATGGTCCAAATACTCCTGAAACGTAACCTGCTGCATATTTTCTTCACCAAGCTCTGGCAACACTCTGGAAACGTAATGGTTAAACATTGCATTTGGCGAAAATAAAATGATTTGATCAGCTTTAAGCCACTCTCGATACTTGTAGAGCAAGTATGCGATTCGCTGCAGGGCGGCTGATGTCTTCCCACTGCCAGCGGCCCCTTGAACAATGAGCAGCCGCCCATGGTCGTGTCTGATAATTCGATTTTGCTCTTGTTGAATAGTGGCTACGATACTGTGCATATGTTTGTCAGTGCTTTTGCCGAGTACCTGCTGCAAAATCTCGTCTCCAATAGTAAGGCTAGTATCGAACATCGATTCGATAACACCATTCCGAATGATATATTGCCACTTTTGATCCAGGACGCCGCGGATTACTCCTCCTGGTGTGTCGTATTCAGCCGGACCTGGCGGGTAATCGTAGTAAACACTTGAAACGGGTGCCCTCCAGTCGTATATTAGAAAGTTCTCACCGCTTGTATCAGTAAGTGTTGTGATGCCGATATAAATTTTTTCTGCTGTTGAAGTTCCTTCTTCAGTTATGTTGATCCGGCCGAAATAAGGGACACCCTCCATACGGCGAAGGACAGACAGCCGATTGTAGGCATGTCTGTGGGTACTTTGGTTTACTGCCAAGTCTTGTGCCTGTTGTCTTAAGCCAATAATCGTCTCAAGATAATCGTCAAATGTATCTATATTTACTTTGACATCATCCCAAAAGTGCTTCCGAATATTGACTACCTCTTTTCGGCGCCGGCCAGTTTCATCTTCCAGCTTGCCGATTTGGTCCGTGATTGTTTCGATTACGTTATCTAATCGTTCCTGCTCCTGACGTAGTTCATTGTTCATTCCAAGCACTCCTTTAGAAAAATGGAATTAGAGTTGACAAACAGGGGAGTATGTTGTAAAATTATAATTGGGATAGTGTGATTGCGCACTTTCCTTTTTTGCGTTTCTAAACTAATTTATCACAGTTTTTCAATTTTATCAATGTCTATTGAACAATTGTTATGATGGTTCTTCAAATTTATAATCAAGATTTATGACTTTAATAATCTATTAAAAAATGAATACGTGTAAAAAATAACCAGTTGAGCAAATAGCTTAGCTGGTTATTTTTTTGAAAGCCTTAAATAAAGGTATTAAGGAGCAATTCTTTCTTCCTAAAAGACGAAAATAATTATCGGAATATTGGGAATTAGTCCTCTTATTTCCAAGTGAACTTCCAACTATACTAAATTTACTAGTATTAATCAATATAAATAGGAGGTTTGAAAAAATGAGAAATAGTAAAATGCCAAAAGTTTTAGCATCGGTTTTAGCTGCTTCACTTGCTTTCGGTTCTGTTGGGTATGCTGCACCAGCTGGAGGAGAAAACGGAAAATCCACGTATTCTCAAGATCAAAAAATTGTGGCAAGAGTGGATGCGGAGCGTGCTATTGAACACATCAAATACTTATCAAAAGAAATTGGTACAAGACCAGGAGGACTGGAAGCTGAGAAAAAATCAGCTGACTACATCGCAAAAACGTTAAAAAGCTATGGATATGATGTAGAATATCAATATTTTCCAGTTGCGGACCAATACATAGCCAATGTCGGATTTTCTGATGGTACGTCATGGGAAATGGCTGCGGCACCAAATGGAGCTCTTAGTGATACAGCTGTCAAAGCTGAAGTTGTATATGTTGAAGGCGGAACAAGTGCCAATGATTTTTCCGATGTTAGGGGGAAAGTCGTATTGATGGCAAGAGCAACTTCTACTGCTGATTACCGTGCACAAGTAGACAATGCGGTTAAAGCTGGCGCTGCTGGTGTTATTCTTCAGAGTTTAGTAGGAAGCCGAGGAAATTACGGTCAGACGTTTAACCCAAGTTTGACAACTAAATATAATGTGCCAGTATTTGGGGCTGCATTTATCCAAGGGGAATGGCTGAAGGAACAAATCGCAAAAGAGCCAGTTGAGATTAGTTTAACGGCTACACATTATACAAATCTCCAATCAGTAAATGTTATTGCGACAAAAGAAGCGAAGTCAAAGGATAAGGATGTGAAAGAGGTCATTCTCGGTGCGCATCATGACAGCGTTGTTGGAGCGCCAGGTGCAAATGACAATGCGTCAGGCGTTGGCTTGATGCTTGAACTTGCTCGCGTTTATAAAGGGTATAATACGGATAAAACATTGAAATTTATTGCCTTTGGTTCAGAGGAAAGAGGCTTGCTAGGTTCAAGATATTATGTAAATCAATTAACACAGGAGCAAAGGGACCAAATTGAAGCTGTTTTTGTCCCTGATATGGTGGCAACCAATTATGATAAAGCAAGTAATCTTTATGCCATGACTCCTGATGGAAGCACGAATATCGTTACAGATTCTACCGGTCAAGCAGGTGCTAGATTAGGAAATTCAGATATTCTCCCAGGTACGTTCGGATCTAGTGACCATGTGCCGTTCCACCAAGCTGGTATTCCTGCAGCCCTGTTCATCTGGATGGGCATTGATAGCTGGGATCCGCTAGTCTACCATATCGAAAAGGTATACCACACACCTCAAGATACGATTGAGGATAATATCTCTGCAGAGAGAATGCAGTCTGCCTTAGACATTATTGGATCAGGACTTTTCGATGTTGTGAGGAAGAAAACGCCTGGAAATAATTAATAGAAATAAGAGAGAAGTGTGTTCAGCACTTCTCTCTTTTCATTGGGCTCTCCAAAAATAGGAGAAAACCAATCCTATTTTCTTCGGGTCCATTCCGATGGCAATAGCCTTTCTATCATTCTACTGATTTGAATGCTTTTCTGAAGGGATATTACTTTGGAGCTCATTAATAAATTTATAAGTTAATGGAGCTTTTTCTTTTAACTCAGCCTTCGTTTCTGGACCAGCATAAAAATAAGCAAAGGATTCAGCGAAATATTCTTCCTTGTATTCAAAATAGGCAGTATCAAGAAAATCTTTTTTCTCTAAAGCATGAATATTAGTAAACTCATCGGAGTAGCTAATATTATCAAATACATAACGATCAATAGCATGAGCTACTTCATGAAGCTCGAGGTTTTCAGAACTATGCATTTTTTTATAGCTATAGCCAATTCGTGCAACAACCGTCTGCCCTCCCGCTCCCGGAACATCATCCCAAGTATATGGAGTATGTTCCCACCCTCTAGGTACGGCTCCCTTTAAATGTTCGTATTCAGGCAATTCAGTAAGAGGGAAATTAATTAATTTAACGTGAACTCCTTGCCTATGCATTACATTCAAAATATTTGTGGGAATGCTCCAAAGTCGGTCAACCATCTTTAAGGTTTCTTCCTGATCAAAATCACCCTTTGTTTCAACCGTCACCACCCTCTCAAGAACATTGTTCATTTTAATTGATTGAGTAGTTCCGGATTCACCTAATGCAGAAGTAGAAAAAGTGAATGTTAAAGTGGTTGCTAATAAAACAATAGAAAAGGCCCTTTTCCCGTTCAAAAAAATATTCTTCATATTACTCCTCCTAAAATTAGTAGTTATAAGTTAGATATTCTGCGAATTCAATAGTTTCCCTTTTTTATTGTTAATTTCAGGAAGAAGAGCCTAAGAAATTGTTCTTTTTTGTAAAATGGCAGGAGGACAGTCCCGAAAATGCGGATCTACGATGGATTTTATTGTTTGCTTCTTTTGTTTCGATAAATAATCCACCACTGTCTTGAGATCAGCAAATAAGTTCAAATGTTCACAAAATGTTCAAATAGTTAAGTTTTAAATCATGTAAATAGGTGTAACATATAAGTATAGAATATTCAGACTAAATATAAAATAAAGGGTGCATTGATCATGCGAAAAACAATGAAAGAGCTTATTGAAGAAAACAAACAAGAATTATTAAATGACAAAAAGGCTATAGAGAAAATTGAGAAACGAATTGAAGCAAGACATGAATTAAAAAGGCTGGCATAGGTCAATAAAGCCATTAATGTTACTTATAGAAAAAATATGAACATCTGCTTGATCGTCTTCTTCTAGCTGAAGGATACTAGTAACGCTGACGAACTTAATCATTCCTTAAGCAAACAGATTGCTTATAATTTAGGTTAAAGCGGTCAGAATTCTCCATATTTCAATAGGGAGAATTCTGACCGCTTTCTTTTGTAGAATCTACGGACTATATGTTTAATGATAGACCTTAAATTTATTTATGGTACATGGCGTTTATTATATACTATATGTATGGAAAAATAGATCATATTTAAGACATGCTAGAACGTGCGTCTATAACGGCAATTCCCACATTAGTATAGTCAGTAAATATCGAAGGAAAGTGTTAACAAAAGAAAATGAGAAGTACTTAAAAGACCTTTTCCGAGAAATTGCAAAGGAAAAGGAATTTGAAGTAGTCATGATAGAAGTGGGTGAAAAAGATCATATTCATGTATTTGCATCGGCCCATCTAAAAGTCGCCTCTTCTTATATTGTTAAAATGCTGAAAGGCATTTCGGTCAGAAAGCTTTTTTGAGGTTCCCTGAAATCAAACAAAAACTATGGAAAGGACGATAATGGAACAGCAGTTTCTATATTGAAACCGTTGATTCAATCTCAGAAGAAATAATTAAGAAGTATATCCAAAAACCAGAAGAAAGGAGACAGAACATGACGAAACGCACTTATAAATTCAAACTAGTACCAACAGCCGAGCAACAAAAGAAAATAATTGAAACACTATCGTTGTGTCGTTGGCTTTATAATACTTGTTTGGAACAGCGTATTTACGAGTATAAGACACACAAAAAGTCGATTTCGTTCTACGCGCAGAAGAAAGAATTACCTATTTTAAAGAAGGAGTTGCCGATTTTTAAAACCGTTCATTCACAAGTACTACAGGATGTATTGGAGCGCTTAGATAAAGCTTATCAAGCATTCTTCAAGCGATTAAGTAAAGGTGAAAAAGCAGGATTTCCTCGCTTTCAAGGAAAGAATCGCTTCCATTCGTTCACTTACAGCCAAAGCGGATTCAAACTGAATGGGAAATTTCTTTCGCTATCCAAAATTGGTGATTTACGTATCAAATGCCATCGGCAAATACAAGGGAAAATCAAAACGTGTACAATTGTTCATAAAAACAGTCGATTCTATGTTTGTTTTGCTTGCGAAATGACAGAAGCGGTCAGTGAACTGAAAACGAATCAATCGGTTGGTGTTGATCTTGGTGTCACTCATTTAGCTATTACGTCAGACGGACAGTTTTTCGATAACCCAAAACATTTACAAAAAGCAGAAAGGCGTTTAAAACAGCTCCAACGTGCGGTATCTAAGAAGAAAAAGGGCTCAAACAGACGACAAAAAGCAGTCCGTTTACTTGCCAAATGGCATGAACATATCGCCAACAAAAGACGAGATACTGCCCATAAGGTATCCCGTCAATTAGTGAGCAACTATGACTTAATAGTGTTTGAAGATTTAAACATTCAGGATATGGTCAAAAATCGTCATTTATCAAAAAGCATTACTGATAGTGCATGGCGGAAATTGATACAGTTTACTCAATACAAAGCTGAAAACGCTGGTAAAGAAGTGGTTTGTGTCAATCCGTACAATACAAGTCAAATTTGTTCGAGTTGCAGGCATATCGTAAAGAAAACATTGGCCGAAAGACTGCATAAGTGTTTATGTGGTTACGAAATTCATCGTGATGTGAATGCAGCAAAGAATATTTTACAACTTGGTTTACAACAGAAACAAACAACCTAACCAAAACAACAGGTGTGGAACATGCCTTCGGGGAGAGCGCAAGGATGCTTGGCTCAATGAAACGAGAAACATCGAAAGATGTATCTGCTTATCAGATGCTCGTCATTTGAATGACGAGAGGTTCACGAATACACTAATCAGCTTAGGAGTTGGACTTTTAATATGAATAAGAAGGATATAGCAAACATACGTAAACAATTCAAGCTTGATAATGATTTATTGAAAATCGCAGATATCTTCAATGTTTATATAAGGAAGGAAAGCAGTGAAATTTATCATGAAGAAAGTCATCCATTTCCGATGTTAGACCAGGAACAGCAAGAGTTATTCATGACTAACTTTAAGAAAGTACTTACAGGTCAAATGGATGTGAAGTTATTTGAGGTAAAGTTCAAACGAGAAGCAGAAAATCATAGCCAATTCATTCTCCATGATGGGCTGCAGTCTGATGATGTAGAAGATTGGAAGGAACAAATGCTTCTATTGGTTGAGAAAATGTTTAAAGATGTTCAATATGAACAGGACATGGTTGTGACTTTTATTCGGGGGCAATATTTTAAGCCAACGAAAAGGAGTAATGAAGAAGCAGAAGTTAGCGGTAGGGATGAGGTGTATAATCATCCTTTTATCCTGTGCAGCATTAATCAAACGATACAGCCAAAAAGATCTTTGTTGTTTGATTATATTGAAAAGGAATTTAAGTCTAGTGTTGTCGTTGATTCCATCATTAATCTTACATCTCCTGTTGCAGGTTTTTTATATCCTAGCTTTACTGAGAATTCATCAGATGTAAACCGCGTTCTCTACTCATCCGGGAAACCAAATCAGCCCGATTATCATTTTATCGAAGAAGTATTGAATGGCGAAGAGATTATGACTGCTCAAGATGATAAAGCCGTATTCGAGGAAATCGTCAAAGAAGTCGTTGGAGAACAGGTTGATGCAACAACCCTTTCCAATGTATATGAAGAAATCAATCGAATCATGGTTGAAGAAGAAGAGGAAGACACTCCTAAATTGGATTACAAGGATGTAGAACGTGTATTAAAGGTAAGTGGTGTAGAGGATGTTAATACTGAAAAGGTTGAAATGGCGTTCCAGAAAATCATTGATGATCAAACATACGAACTGAAAGCAAGCAGTGTTGTACCGAATTATAATACGAAATCTATTAAAATTAACACGAAGGTAGCAAATATCTCTATTAGTCCACAGGATTTAAAATATGTTAGACAGGTTAATTTTAACGGCAAGCGCTGTTTACTGATAGAAGTGGACGAAGATACGATGGTTGAAGGATTTACGCTAATTCCCGAAACATTTTTGGGATAGAACTAGAAAGTGAGTAAATCAAGCTCACAATAATTATAAGAAACAGGAGAGCCCAATGAGACTCTCCTGTTTCCTTATTCATATCGAACTTTAGACAATCCGATTGTAAAAAACACCGCAGCAAAGGCAAGCAAGATGAAAATGGGTGTCAGGATATCTCCAACAGCTGCGCCCCCAACGTTTAATTCGGTAAATCCTTTGATCGCCCAAGATTGGGGAACGAATTGGGCCATTGTCTGCATGATTCCTGGTGTAATGCTTGTTGGCCAATAAACACCGCCAAGCATGCAGGTAGAAACAATGATGAGCGTGCCAATTGCGTTTTGCTGCTCGGCTGTTTTGGCAAAGGCGGCAATCGCGAGACCTAATCCGACTACAGCTAATAGCAATGAAGAGATCAGAACAAACAACCCAACAGGATCTCCCCACTTTACATCAAAAATGACTGAGGACATGACGATCAATAAGAAGAATTGAATCCAGCCAACCGCGAAAAATGATAGGAAGTACCCAAACATCACTTGAAATTTAGAAGTTGGAGTGGAAAACAATCTTGACCAAATGCCCATATTTCTTGCTTCAATGAGAGCCCCAGTGGCCGACAGCATCATCATCATCACAAACATGATAGAAAATCCCGCAGAGCTGTAGGACATTCTGTTCAGAACATTCCCATTTGAGCCGTCACCATTCATAACTTTTGTTAACGCAAGCTGTTTTTCTTGGCCGTTTGCAAGTCTATTGTAGATGGCATCCCAATCCTCCCCGTTAAATTGGCTTACCGTTTTTGCTGCCGAGACTTGCATACCCATCGTTCGTACAGCCCCATTCATTATTTGCTTCACAACAGGTGCAGTTGTGCTGCTAGGCAAATGTTGAAAGGTAATCTCAGGCTTTTCCTGTTGAAAAAGCTGAGTGGCTAATCCTTTTTTTATGGTAAAAACTCCTTGAATCTCTTGTTGCACTAGCAAATTCTTTGCCTCTGCAGCTTCGACATCATGAAACGTAACAAGCTCACTCGATTTCAGCTGTGTAATGAGCCCAGTTGATAATTCTGTTTGATCTTTATCGACAATGCCTATATGGATCGTTTGGTCCGAGCTTCCACCGAAAAGGCTCCCGAATAGGAAGGTAAACAGAAGTGGCATGGCGAACATTAGCAGATATGCAGACGGCTTTTTGAATGTACGTTTAAGTTCAAACTGGCAAATTGCCCATATTTTCATCATTATTCCCAATCCTCCTAGAGAGCCTTATGATGTAAGCGCATCGTTCCAATGATGATCGATACAATACCAATCAAAGTTAATATGATCGTTGGCGCTATTAATGAGCCCCATGTAGTTCCAGACATTATATTTGTAAAGCTTGTTAAAGCCCATGAATTTGGTGTAATCATTGAAATGTGCCGCATAAGGCTTGGAAATGCTGAAACGGGCAGCATGGAACCCCCTAAAAGGGCAAGGAGCTGTACACCAATTCCGCCTAGTGTGTCTGCCATTTTTTCACTCGAAGTAAAGGCAGCCACTATCATCGATAGTCCTGACACGGCAAAGCTGTAAATGAAAGCAATGAAGATGGTTTGGAGAATATTGTTTCCCCAGCCTACGTTTAAAACAAAATGGGTCGCAGCCATAAAAATCAGAAATTGGATAAAGGCAAAGAACAGCGTCCCTAGAAATTTCCCTAATAAAATGGAGCTGTTACTCGCTTGTGTCGTCATTAATCTGGTTAATGTCTCCGTGCTGCGTTCTTGATGAAAAGCTTTCCCGCCATTCATCGCATTAAATAATAGGAACATAGCCGCCATCGCTGCGGCGTAGTATTGCATGGATGATACACTTTGTTCGCCAACTGGCTGATCCGATATGATATCCTGCTGAAGCTTCATTGCATTTTCCATGTTTTGCAAAAGTTCCATTTGGATTGCTTCTGGCTGAAAGGTGCTTCCATTGGCTGCTGCTGTCACAGCAATATCAGACAACACTTCCTTCGTCGAAACAGCCATTGTTTGTGTAGTCATTGTGAAGGAATCAGTGATTTGTTGGATAAAAGCTGCTTCAAAATCCTTACCTGCTGCAGGATAAATGTATACAGGGTTTTCCTGCTGATTTTCTAAGTCTTCTTCCCAGTGGCTAGGGAAAACTAGGCCAACATCCACCTGGGAGTCCTTAACCCAATTCTGCAGTTCTTCACTAGAATTGGTTTGCTTAACAGATACTGAATCTTTCATTTCATCGAGTAAAACGTCATTAATGAATGTCTCAGCAAGAGCATCAGCATTCACAGTGTAAATACCTATTGTTGTTTTAGGCAGCTGACTATCACCCATGGCCCCTTTCAAGGCAGATCCTAAAATCGCGGTCAAAAGGATGGGCATAAGGACCATCAAGATGATGGCTTTTCTATCCTTCAATCGAAGCTTTAGATCCTTCGCGGCTATAATAAACATTTTCATTTCACTCACCTCTTAATCCCGCAATGAACGTCCGGTTAATTGTAAAAACAATGTCTCTAAATTTGGCTCCTGAAGCTGAATTTGCTGCAGTATAACACCTGTTTGATTGGCAAGCACAACGATATCAGCTAGCAGCTCTTTATGATTTTGCACGAAGATATTAATTTCCGTTTCTTGCTGAACCGTAACATTTTCAACCCCATCCATGGAGTTCAACTCCATGAGAAAATCAGGCTTCACTTGATCTATAACAAGATGAAGCACTTTGCCGCCGGAAAGCCTGTTTGTGAGCTCTTTTTTTGACCCGCTTGCGATTAATTGGCCGTGATCGATAATCGCAATTCGTTTGCAAAGGAATTCAACCTCTTCCATATAATGACTAGTGTAAATAATGGTCATTCCTTGCTCATTTAACGATTTAACCGTTTCTAAAATATGATTTCGCGATTGCGGATCAATGCCAACAGTCGGCTCATCCATGATCAGCAACTCCGGTTTATGCATTAAGGCCGCTCCAATATTAATCCGCCGCTTCATCCCGCCTGAAAAAGTCTCGATTTTATCCTTTGCCCGGTCGGAAAGACCAACGATTTCGAGCACTTCCTTCGCCCGGTTTTTAGCCTCTTTCCTTTTTAAACCGTACATCTGTCCCCAAAAAACTAAATTATCGATTGCAGACATTGTCGGATAAAGAGCAATATCCTGTGGCACAACGCCAATTTTCTTCTTGATAAATGCCGGGTCTTTTTTCACTGAAACCCCATCCACGAGGATATCTCCATCCTCATACGGAACTAACCCGCAAATCATGGAGATGGTCGTTGATTTCCCAGCTCCATTTGGTCCAAGTAAACCAAACGCTTCTCCTTTTTCAATATTTAAGGTAATTCCTTTAACGACTTCATGTTGGCCAAAGCTTTTTTTAATATTGTTTAGTGCAAGCATCTTCAACCGCCTCCTTATTAACTACCTTCATTTTATTTGAAAGCAGGGGCCACTCCATCTAGCTGGCGATAGATTTTCAAGCATAAAAAAAACGACACCTATGTGTCGTAGTTCATCCTGCCATATGCCAGAAGTCATGAGATGTTTAAAAGGTAGTGATGCCGTAGCGTACCGCAAAAATGGCTGCCTGGGTGCGATCCCGAAGCTCGAGCTTTTGTATAATGTTCGAAACATGATTCTTGACCGTCCCCTCTGTAATAAATAAGGCATCGGCAATTTCTTTATTATTTAACCCTTTGCCAAGATGGCTCAATACTTCCCGCTCACGGCTTGTTAATTCATTTAGGGAAAAGGGGATAGGGGCTTCTGAGCTGCTTTCTTCCTTACTATTTTTCAACCGCATTTCTGTTAGCACATTGGAAGTGAAATCCTTAGGGAGGACTACGCCTCCGTGGAAAACGGTTAAAATCGCCTGAACGATTGTGTCAGTCGACATATCCTTTAATAAATATCCGCTTGCCCCTTCTTCTAACGCATCAAAAATGTATTCACTATCACTAAAGGTAGTCAGCATTAGCACCTTCACTTGGGGGATATTTTCCTTTAATAGCTTTGTTCCTTCAACCCCATTGACATTTGGCATCCGGATATCCATTAAAACGATATCAGGGGTGAGACTTAAAGCCTTTTCTAATGCTTCAGCTCCATCACCGGCTGTTCCAATCACTTCAATTTCTTTACGGAGATTTAGCAGAGAGCCTAGACCTTCCCTTATTAATGGCTGATCATCCACAATCAAAACCTTAATCATTTCATCACCCCTACTGAGCTCCATTGCACAAACTTATTTGGAAGTTTAATAGAAATTGAAAAACCTAGACCTTCCGCACTTTTAAATTGTATCGTTCCACCGTGTTCTAAAATACGTTCTTTCATATTTATAAGACCGAAGCTTGGGACTACATTCTCAGTTCCCTTTCCGTTATCCTCCAACTCAATATGAACAGCTTCATTATTAATCTGAATCGACACCTTACATAAATTGGCTGAACCGTGCCTTTGTGCATTTGTTAAAGCTTCCTGGACGATTCTTTTTATGGTTGGTTGAATGGAGAGAGGAATAGACGTTGGGTCACCATCTACTTCCAGTCGTGTTTGCATTCCAGTCAGATTCGCAAATTCATCCATCATCTCCCGCAAAATATGCAGAAATGAAACTTTCAAGTGATCTTCATCCTTTAATGTTCGAACAGATAAGCGAATTTCATGGAGAGAGTCGCGAGTCAATTGCTCACATGTGTGTAATATGGCTTTGCTTTTATCTACATCCATCGATATCATTTCATTTGCTAATTGCAGCTGTACGAGCAAGGCTGTCATTTTATGGCCGACTGTATCATGTATTTCACGTGCAATTTCATTTCGTTCTCGTATGACTGTTAATTGTTCCACTTGATTGGAATACTCACTTAACTGCCCGTGTGCATTCTGCAGAGCACCGTGGGAGTCATTAAGCTGCTGGAACTGGCTGCTAATCGTTTCTCGTGCCCTCTGTAAGTTGCGGATCAGGCTCCCTACTATCGCCCCATATACGATGAACATCAAATTTAAGATATTATCGGAAAATGCAGATGACCCGAATAAATAATATTTTTCAGCGGTAATCAATACCCACATAATGAAAAAGGCGATCGAAAACCATTTTAAAATGCTGCGATTAGAAAAAAATAAAAAGACGGTTGTGGATATCACTCCAAAGAATATTAAGTATAAATTGCCACTAGACGGAAATATAGCCCCAAACCCATAGCTCAGCAGCATATCAACAGCTGTGCAGAATACTCTTATTCTTATCCTTTCAGTGAAGATTTGCAGAAAATGATTTCCAACAAAAAGAATCATTGCCCCAATAATAAAGCAGAGCTTCCAGCCATCCCTAGAATCGGTAAATTGAAAATAATAGCTGCTCAATAGTAAAAACATGAGAACTCTTGTTGAGGAAAGTAAGAGTAATGATAAATTTTTCAAAGTTCATCCATCCTTAAGAGAATCTTCTTTTACTATAGGAATCATCATTTTTACCTCAGTTCCCACATTTACTGTGCTTTCAATCGAAATGCTTCCATTATAGGAATCAAGTATTCGTTTGCAGACGGTTAATCCAATGCCAGAGCCATCTTTTTTCTTTGTGAAAAAGGGGTGGAATATTTTCTCGAGCTCTTCCATTGGAATCCCTATACCGGTATCTTTTACATCAATCATGCAGCTTGCTGAATCACTTTCTATCGAAATAGTAAGTTTTCCGCCGTTAGGCATTGCTTGTAAGGAATTCTTGCTAAGATTTAGAATGACTTGTTTTAAATGATCCTTCACACAGGATATATGCGGATCATTATTAGAGTAGGAGATTGATAACTGCACATTCATATAATTAGCTTCAGATTGTAAAATAGGTTCGATCTCTTTCAATATTTCGTTTATATTGTACGTTTTATATGTATAGGCTGTAGGGCGTCCCAGAAATAGAAGCTCACTGACGATTGAATTGATTCGATCAATTTCAATTTGGATAACCTCGAAGTAATTCTGGGCTTTTTTATCATGATATTCTTCGCTTAATAATTTGATCAAACCGCTAATCCCAGTAAGAGGGTTTCTAATTTCATGGGCTGTGCTGGCCGCCAGATTACCAATCAGCTCCATCTTCTGAAACTCATACTGTTCTTTCTCTAATTTTGCTCTCCATTTTAAGCGGAAAATGTAGATTAAGAGCAAAAGGATATTTGTAAAAATAAAGGTTATAAAAAAGTAATTAATAAAGGCTTTTAACCGTAAATGCTCATCATCATAGCTGATCCTTGCTGTTAACGTCCACGGCAGCCGGTCTAAGTTTAATTCACTCATGCTATATTTTTCATTTGTATGTAACGCCCCTGCTTGTATGATGGGTATTCCCTTTTCATCAGTTACGATGATTTCTTCATCAGTCAAAAGGGTAGATAAATTAGCCTCTAATGTCTTTATGTTTAAACTAGCAAGCAATACACCCATGACCTTATGATTCTCGGTAATAGGAGTAGCTAATGTGATAATATAATTACCTGTAACCCGGCCAAGATGTGCTTCAGATATACTCGTTTGCCCGGTTCCAACCGCTTTCTGGAAATATTCGCGATCACTTACATTTACAGGAGAAAAAGGAGAGTTTGAACTTATTAGAATATCTCCCTTCGGATTCGCCCAATAAAAGCCGGAAAACCGATCATCCTGTTTATGCGTTTCCCTCAATACCTCATCTATATGATTAAAGCTAAATTGCTGTACCTTGATTAACGTAGAAAGCATTTCAAGGCGGCCAGACGTTTCACCAATAAAGTTGTCGATGCTTTTTGAATGAAGGCCAGCACTTCTGTGTGCTTTCTCTTTATACTCATTTTCATAAAACTCCATTTTTTGTACCGTCAATAAACAGCTGATTAATAACGAAGGCACGATTGTGAAGATACAATAAATGAGGAATATTTTTAACTTTATTTTCGTGTTTCGAGTAGGCATGAACAGTTCTTCCCCTTTACTATCGCAATCTTTTTTTGCGAAGTTTAGATCCTCAAAATAACTTTTCTATGGAGAATGAGCAGGTAAACCATTTATAATTATTCTAATAATAAGTTATTTATTAAGAAGGTTCAATAGTTGGCAACGGAGCACACTTCTATGGCTATTTGAATTTAAGCAGGAGGTAAAGGTTTTTTTGTCGAAATAGGTAAATGCAAATGATTAGGATAATAGGAAAGGCGTGTAAAAGGAATGTTCATACAAACTGAAAGATTAATCATCAGGAAATTCATTTTCGATGATTGGCAAGCAGTCTACAAGTACACCTCTGACCCTATTGTTATGAAATATATACCAGAAGGGGTTTTTACAGAAGAGGATGCAAAGGAGTTTGTCATCAAAAATTCTGCTGATCACGCGGGAAAATTTCCTGTATTATTAAAGAATAATAATATTCTAATTGGCCACATGGCTTTTGAAAAATATTTTGGTGAGCATACTTATGAGATTGGCTGGGTGTTTAATCCGGAGTTTCAGAATAAGGGATATGCCACAGAGGCAGCAGAAGCTTTATTGAAATATGGTTTTGAAGGCATGAAGTTACATAGAATAATAGCTACATGCCAGCCTGAGAATCCTCCATCTTTCCGCGTTATGGAGAAAGTCGGCATGAGAAGAGAAGGGTTTTTTAAGAAATGCATTCCACAGGGGAATGACTGGTGGGATGAATATTATTATGCCATTTTAGAAGAAGAGTGGGGTCGTAAGACAATATGAGTGAAGTAAATGTTATTAATAAAATGAAAAAACCACATACAAGATCAAGCCTGCACAAGGATTTGCAAAATCTCGGCATAGAAAAAGGAATGGCAGTTATTGTCCATTCGTCCTTAAGTTCCCTTGGGTGGGTTTGTGGAGGGCCGATAGCCGTTGTCCAAGCCCTGATGGATGCCGTTGGAGAAGAGGGGACAATTATTATGCCAACGCAAACAGGGGATAATTCAGACCCGTCAGAATGGCAAAACCCTCCTGTACCAGAGGAATGGTGGCCGATTATTCGTGAGGAAACACCCGCATATGATCCACAATTCACACCAACAAGGGGAATGGGGAAAATTGTTGAAGCTTTTAGAACCTTCCCGGAGGTTAAAAGGAGCTTGCACCCAACTTATTCATTTGCAGCCTGGGGTAAGCATGCGGAGTATATAGTATCTGAACAGCCTTTAGAAGAAGGATTTGGTCATCAGTCCCCTTTAGCCAAAATCTATGAATTGGATGGTTATGTACTATTGCTGGGGGTGCAGCATGATAGCAATACTTCATTGCATTTTGCTGAACATGCAATCGCTAATAGGAAGAAGGTCCTAAAAGGGGCTGCTTTAGTTGAAAATAACGAACGAGTATGGAAAACATACGAAGAAATCGTTTATGATTCAGATTCCTTCGATGCATTAGGGAAAGAGTTTGAAGAGAATCATCCAATTCACTCTTCCCAAATTGGTTTATCCACGTGCAAGCTCATGAAGCAGCGTCTGCTTATTGATTTTGGCCGTGAATGGTTACAAAAACACACTCAATAGAATATTGAAAGCCTCCATTTCGGATGAATCCGCTAATCGAGGCTTTTTTATCGTGTAATTGCCGTTTACGAAAAATTCCATATTTAAAAGTTGATGGAATTACCACTTGTTAAAAGGTGAATAAATCGTTACCATGAGTAAGGTACTGTAGGAGGTCTTGCTTGATGAATAAACGTGTGTATTTATTAGCCATTGTCTCATTCGTTGTTGGGATGGTGGAGTTAATTATAGGTGGTTTACTTGATTTAGTAGCAAATGATTTAGATGTCAGTTTAGGGCAGGCAGGTTTTCTTATGACAGCCTTTTCGCTTTCATTTGCGATTGCCGCCCCCATTTTGTTAGCGGTGACCCAGAGAGTAGATCGTAAGCAGCTTACAATGATGTCTTTAGCTGTTTTTTTGCTTGGGAATGTGATTGCTGTATTCAGCCCGAATTATAGTATTTTACTAGTGGGGCGTATCACATCAGCAGCTAGCGGCTCGTTGCTCATTGCCTTATGCTTAACGATGGTTCCAGCCATTGTCGATGAAAAATACCGTGCTCGTGCCATTTCGGTTGTATTTATGGGAGTGAGCGGCTCTCTTGTATTGGGCGTACCAATTGGATTAATGCTTGGAAATTCATTTGGCTGGCGCGCGCCTTTTATCCTGATATCAATCCTTACCCTCGTTTCGATGGCTGGTGTGTATTTCTTTTTAGGAAAAGTCCCGCCTAAGCCAGCTGTTCCTGTTGGAGTTCAGCTAAAGACTTTGAAGAATCGAAGAATTTTACTTGCGCAATTAACGTCCATTATTTTTCTGGCGGGACATTTAACATTTTACGGTTACTTGACTCCTTTTCTAAAAATGAAAATGGGTTTGGATGGTCAATTGGTTAGTATTGTCTATTTAGTTTTTGGTATCGCAGCGGTAGTGGGAGGTGGAATCGGAGGCTTGCTTTCTGATCGATTTGGCACTAAGACTACCATTCTATCAGTTACGGCCCTTTTTGCCGTATCGATGTTTATCATTCCATTTACAACATTTTCACTGCCGATTTTTCTAATTATCCTCGGTGTGTATAGTTTGCTTAGCTGGGCGATCACACCTCCCATGCAAAGTTATTTAATTGAAATTTCCGCTGGTGCTTCGGATATTCAGCAAACCTTAAATAATTCTGCTGTCCATATTGGAATTGCATTAGGTTCATTAATAGGGGGACTTGTGATTGAGCAGACATCGTCTGTAGATCTAAATCCAATAGCTGGTGGAATATTCGTTTTATTTGCGTTTGCGACTGCCTTTTTCTCAATGGCCAAGGGCGGCCGGAAAGCTTATTTACAGAATGAAGCCAATTAAAAAACAGCCGGGAATCTCCGGCTGTTTTTAATACGAAGAATGCCTGTAAATTCCAATTTATGATATACTACATTATAATGAATTTGGTACGGTGATAGTTTAATTGATTAAAATTACATAAGAAAAATTACGGAGGACCTTATGATAGAAGCATTTCTTCATGGAGCCATTCTTGCTTTCGGACTCATCCTGCCATTAGGTGTGCAAAATGTATTTGTTTTTAACCAAGGGGCGACACAAAAGCGATTTACAAGAGCATTGCCAGCAGTGATTACTGCAGGAATTTGTGATACGATCTTAATTCTTTTGGCTGTAATGGGTGTATCGATCATTGTGTTTAGATTTGTATGGATCAAAAACGTGCTCTTTCTTGTCGGCTTCTTTTTTTTAGCCTATATGGGCTGGTCCGTATGGAAAAGCGAACCTGAAGTAAAGAATGATAAGCAGGGGCTTTCCTTTTCAACGAAGCGTCAGATCACGTTTGCTGCATCGGTTTCTCTACTGAATCCGCATGCTATTATGGATACAATAGGCGTCATTGGCACAAGCTCTTTAGCCTATGAAAGCTTAGAAAAATGGGCGTTTTCTCTAGCATGTATTGGTATTTCGTGGATATGGTTTTTCAGTTTAGCACTCGTTGGCAGGAAAGTAGGAGAGTTCGACACGAGCGGGCGCTTTTTAAAGAAGATGAACCAAATATCTGCTATAATCATATGGGGAATGGCGCTCTATATTGGCGCACAAATCCTAATTTAGTTTCTTGGCTTGCCTTATGTAGGAGGATGTAAAGATGAGACAATTAGCCCTGGTCATTCCAATTATGCTTATAGTTGGTGCTGCAGCCATGTGGATGCTTCATAGAGATTATTCGGTTCTTGATTATCAAACAAGAGTGATTATTTCTGCGGGTGCTGCCCTTTTTTCAGGATTAATATCATTCTTTTTATTTAAAACAGGAAAAGCGAACAATGATTAGCATATCATACGGATGGGACCTCACTCGCCTTTTTAAGAGTGAGGTCTTCTTTTTTTGTGGATCCAATACTATTTGGTAATGTGGACAAAATCTCCTGCCCCGCGGATAATCTTGTGCGTGTACACTTTTTGTGGCTTTAGAATATCCAATAAATAATTGATAGCCTTTTCTGAATCAATTTTATCCCCACATGTATACCCATCAATGGCCGCAAAGCCTTTTTCAGGATACGTATGAATGGATAGATGACTTTCAGCAAGTACTGCGACAACGGTAGCTCCATATGGCTGAAATGCCCATCCATCCACAGATAATAAATGAGCACCGCAAATTTTGGCGGCTTCTTCTAAATGATATTTCAAAAAATCAATATCATTGATTTTATCAAATTCAATTCCCCACGCATCTGCAATTACATGCCTGCCAAATGTTAGATGCATTGACTTATTCACATCCTTTACTCCATTTCCTATATATTACGAAAGTATTCAAAAACTGTATGGACAAGCCAATGTGTACTCGCAAAAATCCACTATTTAATTATCTTGATATATCCTTTTTTGCAAGATGGGTGTAAAGGCAAGGTAGTTTACTTGGGGTAGTTACACGGATCTGGGTAAATGTCCAAACTTTTTATCATTCATGGTAATAAGATATTTTATCATTGACCGCTGGAATAATTGAGTTAGCAGGAATCTCTTTATTTCATATGAATCTAAGGGGGGATAAAAGTGTCCGATAATCAAAGAATTCCATGGTTATCCGAACAAATAAAAACTGGCAGCAACTCCAATTCATTAAAGGGGCAACCAGACCAAATAAATGAGGTCAAACAAATTGAAGGAAGTTCCCGAGGTGACAAGTGGGATCAAATTGGACTTAAGGAGTTATTAGCAGGCAAACATAGAAAGCTCTACGCTGGAAAAAGTAAATTTCAAGATATAAAAATTGTAGAAGCAACAGATATTAGAATGTATTTAAATGAACAATTACAATTTAGTTCTTTAGATGAACGGATATATCATGAGGCATTTGTGCATATTCCAATGGCTTTAGTCCGTTCACGGGACAGAATTTTAATACTTGGCGGTGGCGATGGTTTAGCACTTCGTGAAGTATTAAAGTATTCAGACGTCAGACATGTTGATTTGGTGGATTTGGATGAAAAGGTTTTGGATGCTGCACGAAATATACCGAAGATGGCAGCCATGAACGACAGAGCTTTTTTTGATAAAAGGGTACATGTTTACGCTCAAGATGCAATTAAATTTATAGAGGAAAATAGAAGTCGATACAACCTCATCATAATAGACTTCCCTGATCCAACCGTTCCATTATTGGCTAATTTATATACTGTAGAATTATTTCATCAGATCCATAATAGATTAGCTATGAACGGCAAAATAGTTTGTCAGTCTAACGCAATTGATGAAACGCCTATTGTCTTTTGGAGTATTGGCCGGACAATGGAAGCAGCAGGTTTTCATACGGAACCTTATCATACGGTTGTCCCTTCCTTTGGAGATTGGGGCTTTCATATAGGTGCCAAAAAACCATTTTCTACCAAAATACGAAAAATTCCTGTTCCTCATCGAACATTACCGAAACAGATTGATTATATGTTTTCCCTTCCAAATGGATCCCTTCAGGCAAGAGAAAGAGCAGTGGTAAATAGGAAGGACCATTTAGTCTTACATGAGATTTTTAATAGAGAAGTAGAAGACTATATGTAATTTGAAATAACCATGTGGCAATAACGATGGTCATCTAGTCTGCCTGATCTTAGCGGACATCAGATCATTTATTTGAACCAAAATGGGGTAATTCCTTATGCTTGCGGACATAGGATCTGCTAATCTATATAAAATCAGTGATTTCCCTGCCTTTTTTGTATATAGAGTACTCAGTGACCGCATAGCCAAAAATTATGGTCATTTTCTAAGAATAACGGATTCAATGTCCGCTTAGGTTTTAAAATTTCATTAATGTAAAAAAATTTATGCCAAAAGGAATTGAATTATTTGACAATTCATCCATCCTCCCCTAATGATAAGTAGTAATAGATTGTTTGGGAGTGGATTAAATGGGATTGCCAGAAGTAAAAGAAAATGACTTAGTTCCGGGGGGAGGATCTCGGCAACGCAAACTTCTCAAGGATGTAACAGGAGAGAACATCGCATCTGGCTTAATCTCCAGTACATTGGTTATGACAGGCCCAGCCATAATTATCTTGCAGGCTGCGGCCGCTGGAGGATTTACAGATCAGCAGACTATTGCCTGGATGTTTGCAGTCTATTTTTTTGGCGGATTATTTGGAATAATGATGGCAATGCGATACAGGATTCCCATTACTGGGGGGCATTCTATAACAGGTGTTGCTTTTCTAGCCACTGTCACAGCACAATTTACCTATCCACAGTTAATAGGCAGTTATGTTCTTTCGGGATTGCTTATCCTATTAATCGGAATATCGGGCCTTTTTACAAAAATTATTAAATGGGTACCAAAAGAGGTTATTGCTGCGATGCTTGGAGGGCTCGTTGCCGGTTATGTTGTGCAATTGGTTCCTGCTGTAAAGGCAATGCCCGCAGTTGGCGGAGCCGCTGTCATCAGTTTCTTTCTTTGTTCAAGATATTTGAAACGGTTTCCGCCCGTGTTGGTCGCTATCGTTGTTGCTTTTATTGTGTTGCTAGTTACGGAGAGCCTTGAGCCTTCTAAGGAAATTGCCTTTTTCTTGCCATCTTTACAAATGCCGGAGTTTACTTGGTTAGGGATGCTGACCGTGGCGCTGCCTCTTGCCATGCTGATTCTGAGTAATGATGCGGCACCGGGAGTAGGCGCTCTAGAAAGCTCCGATTATCAGCCGCCCATCCGAAAGATTATTTCGTTAAGCGGGTTATTTTCGATGATCGCCAGTTTTTTTGGAGGACAAAGTGCCAATATTGCGGGAATGATGACAGTGATAAGTGCAGGGCCAGATTCAGGTCCCCGCTCAAAAAGGTATATGGCTGCTGTCGTATCAGGCATTGTCATTATCCTTTTCGGAATCTTCGCTTGGAAAATTGTCCCGTTCATTCAATCTTTGCCACAAGCTTTTGTTTCATTATTGGCAGGGTTTGCTCTCATAGGTGTTCTGCATTCAAGCATTCAAGTTGGATTTTCCGAGAATCGTTATCGATTAAGTGCAATAGCCGCTTTTATTGTAACGCTATCAGGTGTATCCTTCTTGCATATTAGTGCACCAGTATGGGGTCTTGTCTTTGGGGCTGTTCTGGCAAGAACAATAGAGAAATAACTGGACAAGTAATGAAAAAATGAGAATATCCTTTCGCATTTCACAATAAGATGAAGTAGTATATGTGGAATGAGGGGATAAGGGTGGGAAATCAGAACACTTTCATTACAAGAGAAATGCTTGCCAATTACGATGAATTAAACCGCCGGAAAAAAGAAATTGAAATTCAGCTGGATGAATTAAAAAAGGCTTTTAATCAATATTTTGACATGGCTTTCGGAAAAAACGTAAAAGGGGAACTAGCCATAAATGATTTTAAGCTGCAAAGACAAATTAGAATAACAGAGAAATACGAGCAGGAAGCGACAGTTCATCGCTTAGAAGAATTGAACCTAATGGACCTTATCCAGAAAAAGCCAGATGAGTCAAAAATAAAATCTGCCATAAATTTAGGGCTGCTAAAGGATGAGGATTTAGCAGGCTGTAAAATCATCAATACAAGCCAGGCAATATATGTTAAAAATACAGATGGAAATGTTAGATAGGAAGCCTTTAGGGGCTTTTTTTTTGTACGAATCAGATCGTTTAACTGAATAGAATAGAATCTTGCTTGAAAACCTTGTAATATTAAACTAATTTATTTAGTTCTGTTTGGAAGGAAGTCAAGAAATGAAGAGTATTTCAGTAAGGTCACTACTTGATGTAATTGGTGAACTGTTTTCAGATGAAATTTCAATTGCGGTTTCTAACACGAAGGAATATATTTATTATCGCCCGAGTAAACGTGTAGATTTAAAAATCAAGCCGGGGGACCCTGTTAAGGAAGGAACCATCGCCTATAAGGCCATTGCCACAGGGAATAAGGCTTCAGAATTTATCAATCGGGATGTATTTGGAGTGCCATACCACGGAATGGCCGTTCCCTTTCATCATGATGGAGTTCTAGAGGGCTGTGTCACTGCTATTTATCCAGCTTTAACTGATGGGAAAGCGGTTGTAACTGTAAGGAGCCATGACGGCTGGAAACCGACACCCTTTTCTAAAGTAGTTTATATTGAAGCAAAGGATAAGAAAACGTTCGTCCATACAGAAGAATATTCAGGCACACATAAATATGCCCTTCAGGAATTTGAATATTTATTGCCTAAAGATTATTTTATCCGTTGTCACCGGTCTTATATTGTCAATGTCAATCATATTAAGGAAATTTATCCCGATACACATTCAACATTTATTCTAGCGATGAATAATGGGGACCGCCTAACAGTCAGCCAGTCGTATTCCAGCTATTTTCGAAAATTATTAGGGTTTTAAAATGCTGGACGGACATTTCAAGGTGAAGAATCGATTAAAAAGTCCAAGCGGCGTTGCTGGACGGACATTTTAAGGGAAGAAGTCGTTCAAAAAGTCCAAGCAGCGTTGGTGGACGGACATTTCAGGTGAAGTCCCCGTTCAAAAGTCCAAGCAGATTATAAATATTCTGCTTTATCTTAATTTTTATCTGTTTTATCCTAATTTTCTTCTATTTAGTCCGAAAACTCCTTTCTCCTGTTTTTAATAGGTAAAATGATTATATATATAGTGGGAGAGGGTTGGGAGAATGGATAAGGGGTATGAACGTATAAAAAACACTAGTTTACAAGATCGTGTTGTCACTCCTGAGGAAGCGGCATCGTGGATTCAAGATGGCATGACTCTTGGATTAAGCGGCTTTACACGTGCGGGGGACGTGAAAGCGGTACCATTTGCTTTAATAGAAAGAACAAAAACTGAAAACTTCAAAGTCAATGTATATACAGGGGCTTCTTTAGGTTCTGATGTTGATAAATTGTTTGCAGAGGCTGGGATCATTAATAAACGCTTGCCTTTCCAAGCTGACCCAACGATGAGAAGAGGAATTAATCAGGGGGACTTCTTATTCGTTGACCAGCATTTATCACACACTGCAGAGTTAATTCGCGCAAATGTAATGGATCCTATTGATTTTGCTATTTTGGAAGCGGTTTCGATTACGGAGGATGGACAAATTATTCCGACCACATCAATCGGAAATTCGTTAACGTTTGCGCAGCATGCCAAATCCATTATTGTAGAAATTAATCTTGCGCAAACACCAGAATTAGAAGGCTTGCACGATTTATTTGCACCAGGAAAGCAGGGGGAAAGAGAGCCTATTCCTCTAACAAAGGCGGATGACCGTATTGGGTCGACAGGCATAATAGTAGATACCGAGAAAATTAAAGGCATCGTCTTTACTAATCAGGATGATTCTCCTTCAACAATTGTTCGGCCAGATGAGGAAACAAAAGTAATGGCCGGGCACTTGCTGGAATTTCTCCGTACAGAAATAGCTGCGGGGAGATTAACTGAAAAGCTTGCTCCATTGCAGTCTGGAATAGGCTCGGTCGCCAATGCGGTTCTTCATGGAATGCTAGATTCAGAGTTTGAGGACTTGGAAGTGTATTCAGAAGTATTGCAGGACGCCGTCTTTGATCTAATGGATGCAGGAAAGGTCCGCTTTGCCTCCTGCTGTTCCATCACATTATCCGAATCAAAAATGAAGCAAGTATTCTCAAATTTTGATCAGTATCGTGATCGAATCTTGATGAGACCGCAAGAAATATCGAATCATCCGGAAATTATCCGCAGGCTCGGTTTGATTTCAATTAACACTGCATTGGAATTAGATATATACGGAAATGTAAACTCCACACATGTCTTAGGAACGAAAATGATGAATGGAATTGGAGGTTCTGGCGACTTTGCTAGAAATGCCCGACTTGCTATTTTTGTGACAAAGTCCATTGCGAAAGATGGCAAAATCTCAAGCATCGTTCCTTTCGCATCCCATGTCGATCATACAGAGCATGATGTTGACGTGATTGTGACAGAGCAAGGCTATGCAGACCTCCGCGGACTAGCTCCTAGACAGCGTGTCGAATTAATTATTGAAAACTGCGCACATCCAATGTATCGCGAGCAGCTTCGGGAATACTATCAAGAAGCCTTAACAAGGGGCGGCCACACTCCAAATGTATTAGAAAAAGCTCTTTCTTGGCACACAGATTTTGCGAAGAATGGAACGATGCTGAAGGCATTAGTAGAAAGCAAATAAGAGATGCGAACTCTAGGCGGATTTTTGCCTAGAGTTTTTTTATAGTTTTTGGTCTAAATCTAGCAGCAATCTAATATTTTATATAGAGGTTACAAGATGTGTAACGAATACTATATGAAAATAGGTGATGCAATAATGTTTGCTGTTCATTTTTTTGAAAACAAAAATCAGTTATTATGCCAGTTGCTTACACGTGTACCGACAGTAGGTGAGGAATTAACGATTAAAGGCCGTAAAGGAAAAATTGTCAGTGTGAAAAATGTTGATGAAAAACATATTAATGTACAAATAGCATTAGAAGCGGTTAAAAAGAATACACCTGTAGTAGATAATTCGAAAAAGAAAAAAAGGTAAGAAAAGTAGGAATAGAGAGAGTAGGTACAAATCCTTAGTTGGAAGTAGTACCTATTTTTTCTTTTACGAGGCATAGACAAATCTTCAATGCAATAAAAGAAAGAAATCCGGAAAAGGCTTCATAGCACTCGTTTTTGTTGGGAACCGAAGAAAACAAGCACTATGAAGCTTTCATAGCGCTCGTTTTTGTTGAGAGCCAATGAAAACAAGCACTATGAAGCTTTCATAGCGCTCGTTTTTGTTGAGAGCCAATGAAAACACGCACTATGAAGCTTTCATAGCACTCGTTTTTGTTGAGAACCGAAGAGAACACGCACTATGAAGCCTTCATAGCACCCGTTTTTGTTGAGAGCCAATGAAAACACGCACTATGAAGCTTTCATAGCACTCGTTCTTGTTGGGAACCGAAGAAAACACGCACTATGAAGCTTTCATAGCACTCGTTTTTGTCGGGAACCGAAGAAAACACGCACTATGAAGCTTTCATGGCACTCATTTTTATTGAGAGCCAAAGAAAACTCGTCTCCTGAGATGTACACATTGCATCACAAGTAAAAAATATAGAAAGCAGGTTATTAAATGAAATACTTCGCAGTTTTATTGCCAATGCTAAATGAAGAATAAAGATCAAGAGTATTTTTATAAGTGCCGATTCACAATTGAATGTAGATTTACACTTTTTTCTTCGTGTGTCCATAATTATATTAACATTCATTTATGATAATTCTCAGTATTTGGTCATAAAATATAAATAAGGCAAAGAAGATGAATGCGGAGGATGGAAGTATGAGTGATGGGGTTAGATTAAGGCCGCTGGAAAGAGTGGACTTAGGATTTGTCCATAAATTAAACATCAATGCCAACGTGATGTCCTATTGGTTTGAAGAACCATATGAGGCTTTCGTTGAATTACAGGATCTGTATGATAAACATATTCACGATCAAGGTGAACGTCGATTTATTGTGGAAAAAAGCGGCGAGATGGTCGGCCTTGTAGAATTAGTAGAAATTGATTATATCCACCGGAGAGCAGAGTTCCAAATCATTATTGATCCCAATCATCAGGGACACGGTTATGCAAAGGAAGCAACGCACCGTGCTATGGATTATGCTTTTTCGGTATTAAACCTCTATAAACTCTATTTAATTGTAGACAAAAATAATGAAAAAGCGATTCATATTTATAAAAAACTGGGATTTCATTTTGAAGGTGAATTGATTGACGAGTTTTTTGTGGATGGCGAGTATCATAATGCCATTAGAATGTGTATGTTTCAGCATCAGTACTTGGGGAGTAATTCGATGGATGCCTAATTTATGGAGAACTTTAAAGAGTTCTTCTTTTTTTTGAAAATTAAATTGTCTTTGGATTTATTGAACAAGCCTTGATGTATGAAGTAATCACCAGCGCAGAGAAATGAAGCCAACGACATTTACATACTTGATTGGGAGTAGACACTCATGAAAGATTTTCGTTCATATCAATTGACAATAGCTCCTGCTAATCAGTTTAATTAAAATAACATTAATACATATCTATAGGGGATGGCGATGGAGATTCAGCAGTTGGAATTATTGCAGAGAACGATTGATTATATTGATGAACATATAAAAGAAGAAATAAATGCTGAGGAATTAGCTAAAATAGCCGGATATTCACCGTTTCATTTTTACCGAATTTTTCGCAAAGTTCTTGGTTACACAATAATGGACTATGTTGTAAAAAGAAAGCTGCAGCATGCCTTATATGAATTAGCCAGCGGGAAAAAAGTCCTTCAAATTGCTTTAGATTATGGATTTGAAACACATGCTGGATTTACGAAGGCCTTTAAAAAATGCTTTGGCAGCCCACCCAGTTTATATAAGCTTCATTGTCCAATTTCACCTCCTCATAAATTAAATTTAAAAGATTTGTTTGAAAAAAATCTTGGCGGTATTGTTTTGCAGCCGAAGATTATCACAAGGGAGTCGTTCTGGGTTGCTGGAAAAAAGATTGAAAGTTATGTGCCAAATGTTAATTACACAAGAGATGCTCCAGCCTTTTGGGATCAGGATGGCCTAAATGATGGTTCCGTTGAAAGGGCACTATATGAAACATTGTCTCCAAAAAATCATGGGGAATATTGTATTAATTTAACTAACGCTATCCATCAAGATTATTTTACGTATTTATTTGCGGTTGAGTTAAATCATCAGGAAGAACTCCCGGCTGGCTTTATGAAGTTTAAAATTCCGGAGACTGTTTATGCCATTTTTAAAACACCGCTCGTTGAAAAAGAACAATTCGCTTCAGCCATTAAAGGAACTTGGCGATATATTTTAGAGGGTTGGTTCCCATGCTCTTCATATGAAGTCGATGAAAGAGGCTATGACTTTGAATACTATGATGAACATTGCCATTATTGGGATTATGAGAGAATCTATATGGAAATTCATTTGCCGATAAAAGAAAAATCTAGAGGATAAGAATATTTATCCTCTAGATTTTTTTAGTACGGTCCTATATAAAAATAAAACAGGTGTTAATAAAAGAGCACTAGCTATGATTGCTGCTTTAATCGTAAAACCTGAAGCAATAAATCCAATGATGGGACCTCCTCCGATTTGTCCAATTGCGTCTACTTGGCCTTTTACAGAAAAGAATGTTGCTCGTATAGAAGAGTCGGGGATAATCTTATTGAGCCAAATATCCTCCAAAGGATACATAGCTTGTCTTGCCACTTGAATGAGAATATAAAAGGTAAGCAGACTGATAAAGCTAGTTGAAAAAGCAAAGCCTAATAAAGAACATATAATTAGGAAGCTCCCGACAAAGAGTGCGACATAAATCTTGTTCAGCTGCTGATAGAAGGGACTTCGATTTAAATTGTGGAGAACTACAGACGATAGAAGAACGACCACAAATTGGACCCCGCCTAATAAAATAACAAAACTTTGATTAGTAAAAGCTGCTAGATTAGCTGCTTCAAAGAAATGAGAAATCCATAATCGATCAAATCCTTCACTGTAAAATCCAACAAACAAAGCAATAAGGAAGAGCAATCTCATCAAATAGTTAGCTCTTGAATAAACAATAATTATCTCCAAATTTCCTTTCATGTTTGCCCATGTTGATGTTCGATTCACTTTATCTAATGGCTGAAAGTTTTCCTCTTTCATAAAAAGGATTAAGTAGATGCCAAGTCCAACCATGCATAGACCGCCAATGATAATAGGAAGATTGATCATAAAATATCCAGTAATTATACTTAAAGGAATCGCAATCATCTTCCCAAGATTACCAGCCTGCGCACCTGTTATAAATGCAGAAGAAGCACGTTCTTCCCCAATTTCATCGGCAATCCATGCCTGAAGGGATCCGCTAGTAAAGGTGTACCCAATGCCCCAAAGGATTTGAGCGATAATCACTGTTGTAAAAAGTGGAAATAACCCCTCCACGAGAAAGCCAATTCCAATTAAACAGTATCCAATCACGATGGAAAGCTTTCGGCTTTTCACATCTGATAAAACTCCGGTTGGGATTTCAAATAAGAAAACAGTCAATTCTAAAACCGTACCCACTAAAACAAGCTCAAGCGGATTAAGCTTGACGATTTGCACATGGTATAACAAATTTACCGTAAAAATAAAAGTGAAGAAAAACTGCGAAAAGAAACATGTATAAATGTAAACGTGATATGGACTTTTTATGTTGAATAAATTCATTTTGTTACCTCCTCCAATTGATTATAAGAAGGAGGCAGAATTTTTTCTTTTCCAAATTTGCGATATTAAAAGTCAGTTCCTTCTGCGACGAGCATCTGACAAGTTTCGAGATATTTCCCAGGAAAATGTCCGTTTTATGTAAAAAACTGGTGAACAATGACAAGAAAAAAATCCTCCCTTAAAAAAGGAGGACTTTTCTATCATTCACTCTTCAGTAATCTAACGCTTTCATCAAACTCTTTCTCAATTTCCTCGTTGCGTTTATAGGTCATTAAGCTGACAATAAGGGTAAGGATTAAGTTGATAGCGAAACCTGGTACGATTTCGTAGAGAGTGTCTCCAAGACCGGCATTTTTCCAAATGATAACCGTCAAAGCACCAGCGATCATACCAACAATCGCTCCCCAGTTCGTCATCTTCTTCCAGTATAAGCTTAAAATAATAGTTGGACCAAATGCTGCACCAAAGCCAGCCCAAGCATAAGCAACTAGACCTAAAATCGTATCATTTTGCTCGAAAGCAAGAACTGCTGCAATAAGGGAAACAGCTAATACTGCCATACGTCCAAAGAATACATATTCTTTATCAGTTCCATTTCTTCTCAATAATACTTTATACAGATCCTCTGTCAGTGCACTTGAAGTAACAATTAATTGGGAAGAAATTGTGCTCATAATTGCTGCTAGAACGGCTGCTAACAGGAAGCCTGCAAATAAAGGATGGAAGACAATCTGTCCTAAAGTTAGGAATATTGCTTCAGGATTATCTAACGTATATTGAGTGTTTTGATGGAAAAAGGCAAGTCCAATCAAAGCTGTAAAAATAGTTCCTAATAAGGAGAAAATCATCCAGCCAATCCCGATGCGACGAGCACTCTTTGTTTCTTTAACAGAAGTAATCGCCATAAAACGAACGATAATATGAGGCTGACCAAAATAGCCTAATCCCCATGCCATTGCTGAGATAATTCCAATTGTTGTTGTTCCTTTAAAGAAATCGAGTAATGTTGGATCAATTTCTCTAACAGTCGCAAAAGTTTCGCCTAATCCGCCTGTATGTGATAAAGCCAAAATTGGAACAAGAAGTAATGCAACCAACATCATTAGACCCTGAATAAAGTCAGTGTAGCTAACTGCCAGGAAGCCGCCAAATAATGTATAGGCTACCGTAACACCGCCAACAATTAAGAGTCCAGTATGATAGCTCGTTCCAAATGAGCTCTTGAAAAATACTGCCCCTGCTACCATTCCGGAAGACACATAGAATGTAAAGAAAATAAGAATAACAATTCCAGAAACAATTCTTAATAATTTAGTTGTGTCTTTAAAGCGATTTTCAAGATAGCCGGGAATTGTGATTGAATCATTCGCTACTTGTGTGTAGGTACGTAATCTAGGTGCAACTAACAACCAGTTCAAATAGGCGCCAATCGTTAATCCAATAGCAATCCAAGCATCTGCTAAACCGCTTACATAAATTCCGCCAGGCAATCCCATTAACAGCCAGCCGCTCATATCTGCGGCACCAGCACTAAGAGCTGTAACTGCAGGACCAAGAGAACGACCGCCAAGCATATAATCCGTCAGATCACTAGTTTTTCGATACGAATACCAGCCAATTATGAGCATAGCTACCATATAAATACCGATGGAAACAAGCTGAAGACCTATATCTGACATTTTACATCCCTCCAATTTTTTTGAAAAAATTTATAAAACAAAGAAAAAAGACTATTCGTATTCTAACATTATTCGACATAAAATGCGATGTGAAATTATTTGAAAATAAAAGTAAAAATATTCTAAAATATCATTACTTTCCACTAAGAAGCCATAAAATATTCGCATCTGAGAAGCTGTGAAATAGATCCATTTGGTGTATAATCTCACAAGTGGTAATATCTATACATGAGTAAATAAATGATTGGGTGAACAAATGAGAAAAGAAGAATCTTTAAAAGTAAAATCTGCATTTGTGAAGAATTTTCAAAGCGGCTATCCGCTTATTTCTGAGGATTCAATTATCAAAATGCCGGTTGGTATTGAAGAAGGAACGATTATTAACTTGTTTGATGAGAAAAATCGGTATTTAGCAACAGGTTATTATGGCAAGCAAAATAAGGGCAGGGGCTGGATTTTAACGAGAAATCAGCAGGAATTGATTAATCAGGACTTTTTTGAAAAAAGGCTTAAAAAAGCTTTGGATAATAGAAAAGCTTTTTTTGATGACCAGGAAACAACGGCCTTTCGTGTTTTCAACGGGGAAGGTGACGGAATCGGCGGACTGACGATCGACTACTTTGCTGGATATTATTTAGCTACTTGGTATAGTGAGGGGATCTATCAGTTTAAAAATGATATTTTACAAGCTTTATTCCAGGTAGCAGATGTGAAAGGGGTTTACGAAAAGAAACGGTTTGACTTAAAGGGAACTTACATAGAGGATGATGATTTTGTTGCAGGGGAGCGTGCCGTCTTTCCACTTATAGTAAAAGAAAATGGCATCAACTTCGCGATATATCTGAATGACGGGGCCATGGTGGGTGTTTTCTTGGACCAAAGGAATGTCCGCAAGGCAATACGGGAAAAGTACGCAAAAGGAAAAAACGTATTAAATACATTTTCCTATACAGGAGCATTTTCTGTAGCAGCTGCTTTAGGCGGGGCTTTGAAAACTACAAGTGTGGACCTTGCTAACCGAAGTAAGGGTAAGACAATTGAACAGTTCAGTGTGAACGAAATAAAATATGAAGCTCACGATATTATTGTAGAAGATGTATTTCATTATTTTAAATATGCTGTAAGAAAGCAATTAAAATTCGAGATGGTCATTCTTGATCCACCAAGCTTCGCACGTTCTAAAAAACATATCTTTAGTGCAGGGAAGGATTATCCGGCTTTACTCGAGCAAGCGATTCAAATCACTGAAAATAATGGAATGATCGTTGCCTCAACGAATTGCAGTACGTTTGATATGAAAAAATTCAAGGGATTTATTGAAAAGGCATTTAAGCAAACAGAAAGTAAATATACAATTCTTGAGGAATTTAGCCTCCCAGAGGATTTTAAAACTCTGAAGGAATTTAAAGAAGGCAACTATCTTAAAGTAGCGATTATTAAAAAGTTGACCTAAAAAAAGAGGCTGTCCTCTAGGGTGCTTACACCTTAAGGACAGCCTTATTTTATTTATTATGCTGATTTTTGAATAGCAGTGATGTATTCTTTTCCTTTTTTGTTGTCAAAACGGCCTTCCCACTTAGACATAACAACTGCCGCTAGTGAGTTGCCAATTACGTTAACAACAGTACGGGCCATATCTAGAATACGGTCGATTCCCGCAATAAAGGCAAGACCTTCAAGTGGAATTCCGACAGAGCCTAATGTTGCTAATAGAACGACAAAGGATACTCCAGGGACACCGGCAATTCCTTTTGATGTAACCATCAGTACTAACATTAGTGTAATTTGTTGCGTAATGCTCAAATCGATTCCATACATTTGGGCAATAAAGATGGCCGCAAGTGCTTGATAAAGGGTAGAGCCGTCTAAGTTAAATGAATAACCGGTTGGAATAACAAAGGAAACAACATCTTTCGGACAGCCGTATTTCTCCATTTTTTCCATTACTTTAGGCAATACCGTTTCTGAACTTGATGTTGAATAGGCTAAGATGAGTTCGTCTTTTAAGATTTTCATGAGATTAAAGACACTTATTCCACAAATCTTCGCAATTCCACCTAAAACAACAACTACGAATAAAGCCATAGTTACATACACTAAGATGAGTAATTTTCCAAGGGGTATTAATGAATTAACCCCAAATTTTGAAACGGTAACTCCAATTAGGGCAAAAACACCAAATGGAGCGAACTTCATAATTTGATTTGTTACCCAGAACATCGCGTCTGCAGTACCTTGGAAGAAAGCAAGAACTGGTTTTCCTCTTTCACCGATAGCAGCAATCCCTAACCCAAACATAACCGCAAAGAAAATAATAGCAAGCATATCTCCATTTGCCAAAGATTGAATGATGTTAGATGGAACAATATTGACAAAAGTATCGGCAAAGCTGTGACTCTGTACTTCTTCAGTTGTGTTCACATATTGTTGGATATCCCCTTTAGCCAGCTTGGAAATATCAAGCCCTACACCAGGCTTAACAATATTAGCTGCAAGTAATCCAACGATAATGGCAATCGTTGTTACAATTTCAAAATAAAGAATCGTTTTTCCGCCAAGTCTTCCTAATTTCTTCATGTCGCCAGTTCCAGCAACGCCGAGAATTAATGTAGAAATAACAATTGGGACAACAATCATTTTAATTAGTCGAATAAAGATATCCCCGATTGGCTGTAGATAAGTTGCCACGTTAGGGTTTCCGTAAAATATCGCTCCGACAATAATCCCTAGAGTTAATCCGACAAGAATTTGATAAGCTAAGCTAAATTTGAACTTTTTCTTTTTCATCAAATCACCTCTCCTTATATAATGAAAACGCTTACTATGTGATAGGAAAATAATAAATTAATTATATGGAGAAGTTACTGAATCCTACAAAATCCGACAATGCTTTAAAAAGTTTTATTGAAAAATAAAAAAACCCCACTTAAAATCATTTAAGTGATGGGCTTTCAATTTTTATTATGTCACTTGATGAATATCCAGACTATGAGCCTTGATTGAATTTTTCCATTGTATCCATATACAAAACCTGCAGGAACTTTTTTATATTAATTTTTACTTTCATTGTTTCATTAGTGACTGTATCCATTTCTTTCATTCGCATCCTGATTTCATGAAAATCAAAATAGCGAGGGGCATAATATTCAAATGTAGGATTCGTGTAATCGAAAGTTCCTAATGAAGCTAAATTATTAAGTGCTGCCATAATGGCTCTGCGGATTCGCTGTTCTATGGATTTAATTTCTTTTTTTATTTGGGGAGAGTCCGTATCATTCGAAATGGTGACTGCCTCGTATAATTCTTTCAAAGGAGGCAGTAGGGTGCTTCCATTCTTTTGATTTATTAAATATTCCATCATCAACACCATATCTTCGCTTCCTGCTTCACCGATAATCCCTAAATCATTCAATATCGATAAGGCTATTTCTTTTACGCTTTGTTGTTTTTTCGCATGATTAGTTGATCCAATATGAGCCAGTGATTCTCGGATCGTTAATAGGGATTGTTTGAGGTGAAATTGTTCAGCTGTTCTCTTTAGGATGCTTTGGACTTCAACCCGATTGATTGGTTTGTGGATGAAGAATTCAACCCCTTTTTCATATGCTTCTCCGACCATTTCTTTATTTACTATTTGGGAAATCATAATAAACTGACCTTGAAACCCTTGCTTTCTTAATTGTTCGATGGTTTCAATCCCATCCAGCTCAGGCATCAAAAAGTCAATTAAGACAAAATCAGGACGAGTTGAAAGGATGAGCTGAAGCGATTCATGTCCGCTTTCAGCCTCACCAATGACATGGCCAAGTTCTCCATCGGCAATGATTTTTTTAAGCATACTACGGCTTGCCATGTCATCATCTATAATAAAATATCTCAGTTTGATTCAACTCGCTTTCTTATGTTTCTAGTTGGAATATGTATATTGAAAATAGTTCCATTTGCAGAGGATTTTATATTAATTTGGCCATCCAGCGAATGTACAATGTCTTGTACATGGGAAAGACCAATGCCCGTTGCTGCCACTCCGTGATCATTATACTTAGTCGTATATCCTGGTTCAAAAATAATTGGCAGATCTTCTTTTGCAATTCCTTTGCCTGTATCTTTTACAATAATTACAGTATTGGCTGACTTATTCATAGCCTGAATATCAATTGCCCCTATACCCTCGATGGCTTCGACAGCATTTGCAGTGAGATTATTTAATATCGCCAGGAGAGGAATTTGCTGTGCTGTCTCAAAATCAGTTGATGTCTTTAAATGAAAGATGATTTTTTTCCCTAACAGCTCACTATATTTTTCATTAGATGCTGCGACGATTCCGAGAACATCAGAAAGATAGACGGAATCTGACTTCTTTTGCGATGAAATTTTTGCTAGTCCAGAAAGAATCCGCTGCGAATCTTTTTTCACTTCATGTATTTCTTGGGCGATGAGCAATGCTTGCCTGCCTAACTCGGAAAGATTATGCTTTTTTAATTTTCGATATAAATCATGGCTTGATCCTGTAATCTGTTCAATATGATCGATTGACTTTTGTAAATAAAGAGTTTCGGCATATAATTCTGATCCAACCTCCAGCATTTCTTCCATGCGTTTTTTTTGCTCGGAAATCGTAATGGAGCTATAGATTCCTACTACAAAATAGCTTCGGAGTAAGGCTACGCCGCTAAGCATTAACCATTCTTGCAGATTAATGTTCGAATGATAGGTAAGCAAATAACGCATAAGATGCTCAGCACTGTTTCCAATAAATTCGAAACACGCAGCGAAAGCTCCAAGGAGAAGAGGGGAGGCTTTGTATGTATTTATGTTAATAACGCTAAATCCTAAAGCAAACAAGAAATAATAGAGAAAAGCCGGGAAATGATTTTCAATGCTAAGCAAAAATGAAATATCACTGAACACCAAATCCTCACAAATACGCAAACATACAACAGTCAATCCTGTGATGAACCCTGTACGAATTAAAGATACAGGAGGAAAAATGAGAATCAGCAAAAAAAAAGTAATACTGCCTAATCCGAATCGAAAATCCTCTCCATAGAAAGGGATCACTTTGACCTCACTTAAGAAAGCAGTTAAGATGGCGGTGAGAAATAATGGAACCCATTTAATTCTGATAATATTTCTACTAAATATATATGTGGAAAGCATTGTATTCTCCTAATAGGGATTTGTGCCCCAACTGATTAAAGTTTCATTTTATTATAATCTAATCATAAATTAAAAGGAATTCACAAAGAAAAAAGGTGGGTGCATTAGAAATTTCCTAATGCATCCACCTTTTTTCTCTTAAACAACACCCTGTACAATCATAGCATTTGCTACACGAATAAAGCCTGCAATGTTTGAACCGATTACTAAATTGCCTGGATACCCATATTCTTCAGCAGCGTTAACAGTATTGCGGTAAATATTTTTCATGATTTGATGAAGCTTCTCATCTACTTCTTCAAACGTCCATGCAATTCTTGCACTATTCTGAGACATTTCCAGTGCAGAAACTGATACTCCACCTGCATTTGCTGCTTTTCCAGGTGCAAAGAGGATATCATTCTTTAGAAATACATCGATCGCTTCTAGGTTGGACGGCATATTAGCGCCTTCTCCAACAGCCTTGACCCCATTCGCTACAAGGATTTTTGCAGAGCATTCATTTATTTCATTTTGAGTCGCACATGGAAGAGCGATATCACATGGGATTGACCAGATGCCGGAACAGCCTTCAACATATTGTGCGTGAGGGTGTTCATAAACATATTCATAGATTCGCTTGCCCTCAACTTCTTTCAAGTGTTTAACGGTTTCAAGATTTAACCCATTTTCATCATAAATATACCCATTGGAATCACTGCAAGCCACTACTTTCGCGCCTAATTGCATGGCTTTTTCGATGGCATAAATGGAAACATTCCCTGATCCAGAGACAATCACGGTGCTTTCGTTAAAGCTATGGCCTTTATCTCTTAACATTTCTTCAACGAAATATACAAGGCCATATCCGGTTGCTTCTTTTCGTGCCAAACTTCCTCCATATTCAAGCCCTTTGCCAGTTAACACGCCAGCTTCATAAGCGCCTCGAAGTCGCTTATATTGCCCGAACATATAGCCGATTTCCCTTGCGCCAACTCCAATATCACCTGCTGGGACATCAGTATCAGGACCAATATGCTTATATAGTTCAGTCATAAAGCTTTGAGTAAAACGCATGATTTCACCATCTGATTTTTCCTTCGGATCAAAATCTGCCCCGCCTTTTGCCCCTCCAATTGGGAGACCAGTTAAGGAATTTTTGAAGATTTGTTCAAAACCGAGGAATTTAATGATGCTGGAATTTACGGTAGGATGAAAACGAATGCCGCCTTTATAGGGGCCGAGGGTACTGCTGTACTGGACGCGAAATCCGCGATTTACCTGTACCTTTCCTTTATCATCAGTCCATGGAACACGGAAGGTAATGACCCTTTCAGGTTCAACAATTCTTTCTAGGATATTTTGATCCATATATTTAGGGTGTTTAGAAAATACAGGTAAAAGTGAATCAAAAATTTCTTCAACAGCCTGATGAAATTCTGATTCAAACGGATTCCTTGTTTTTACCTTTTCAAAAACTTCATTTACATAATTAACGGCTACTTTAGATTCGTTATTTTTCACTTCCTCTATTGTTTGCATAATGATCAATTCCCCTCTGTATAAATTAAGTTTCAATTAGTTGGCGATAGTTGGATACATTTAGAACTTTTAGCCAAATAAATGGATTTTCTGTTAAAGAAATTTTATAATGAAAAAATAATCTAAACAATATGAATTTTAGATAAGAACAATGCCGATGTGAGATGAATCGGGGGAGATGGGCATATATGGAGTTAAGACAAATACAGTATTTTATGGAGGTTGCAAAAAGGGAGCATGTAACGGAGGCGGCAGATGCGCTCCATGTCGCTCAATCAGCAGTCAGCAGGCAGATTTTTAATTTAGAAGCAGAGCTTGGAGTTGATTTATTTATTCGCGAGGGCAGAAATGTTCGATTAACGCCAATAGGAAAGATATTTCTCGAGCACATGGAGGAAGCAATGAAGGTAATTGAAAGTGCCAAAAGGGAGGTAGACGAGTATTTAGACCCTGAAAAGGGAACGATTCGCGTTGGTTTCCCGAGCAGCTTAGCCGCTTACACTCTCCCCACAGCCATTTCTGCCTTTAGCCGAAAGCATCCAGATGTAAAATATCAGCTTCGCCAAGGCTCTTATCAAAGTTTAATAGATGGAGTTAAAAAGGGAGATATTGATATGGCGCTTCTTGGTCCGGTTCCGAAAGATGATAAGAAAGTGCTGGGGAATATTTTATTCACAGAAAAAATAGTCGCTTTATTGCCAGTAAGGCATGCTCTAGCAGATCGGAAGTCAATCAAATTAAGCCAATTACGGGATGATTCCTTCGTCTTGTTTCCGAACGGCTATATTTTGCGTGAAATTACTGTTAATGCCTGTCAGCAGCAAGGGTTTCAACCAAATGTGACATTTGAGGGTGAGGATATAGACGCGATAAAAGGCTTAGTTTCAGCCGGTCTCGGTGTAACTTTAATTCCCGAAATCACATTGATAGACAGTTTGCCCCGTCAAACAGTAAAAACCCAAATCGAACCTCAAGTCACAAGGACGGTTGGTGTGATCATTCCGACCGATCGTGAAATGCTTCCAACTGCAAAGCTTTTCCATGAGTTTCTGAATGAATTTTTCAACATGCTGGGCAGTTTTCAAAAATAAACGAATAAGGGGTAAAGGTAAATGTATCAAAAACCACAAGCAAATGAATATCCGGCCTATTTTTCGGCTTATGTTCATTTAGTGCCAGATGGGGAATTGCTTGAGCTATTGAATGAGCAGCTGAAAGCAACGGTGAATGCAGTTAATGATGTGACAGAAAGACAGAGCCAATTTCGATATGCTCCTAATAAATGGACGGTAAAAGAAGTGATTGGACATATGGCAGACACAGAACGTATTATGGGTTATCGGATTCTTTGCATTGCAAGGGGTGAAACAGCTCCGCTTCCGGGATTTGACGATAATCTTTATGTTCAAAACGGCTCGTTTAATCAATTGTCCATGCAAGAACTTTTAGAAAATTTTTCAACTGTACGCCAATCCACAATCGTTTTGCTGAAAAGCTTAGATTCAGCTGCATGGCTGAGGAAAGGAAATGCTAACGGCTTTGAGATTACAGTCCGTGCGATTGCAAGTATTATAGCGGGACATGAGCTTCATCATCGCCAAATCCTACTGGAGCGCTATTTCAATTCATCCGACTATCCAGCTAGATAGAACCTTTTAAATAAAAAATCACGATGAAGTCCTGTAAAAAGAGCTTCACCGTGATTTTTTTTATTCTAATCCTTCAATCATAATATTTTTCACAGGCATAAATGCTTCACCGGTATCCAAATAGGTAACCTTTACTTGATCGCCTTCCTGCAAATAAATCGCCATGGGGCTGTTTTCTGAAGAAATGACATAGTTTTTTCTGTTATCTAGGAGGAATGACACTACAGTGAAATCTCCAACCTTCTCTTTATAAACTCGAACGACGGTGCCGCTAACTTGTTTTTCCTCAGCCTTAGAGCTTCCGTCCACTGTGCCCCCGCCTCTTTGGAGAGCTGTTTTGTATAGCTTCAAGGCTTCGTTCGGCGTATTTCCATATACGGATATTTCCGGATTAGCTGCTGATACAATAAAGTAATTTTGTAAAAATCCGTTAGAATCGAGAACAGGCGTTAGCCAGCTTGCTTCTCCATAGAAGTTATACAGGACAGGCATTTCACCTTCCCATTTCTTTTCTATAAATTTCTTCTCGATAATTTGTAAGGCACCTTGGGAGTCCATGTAGGATTCTTCAAGATTACCAGTATAATAAGTCGCTTCACCGGTTCTTGAGTTGGTCAGGGAATACCCAAGCATCGAATCCACGCCTTCTTTCGGGCTCGTAAAATCAGTAAAATAATACATGTCGCCATTTTCATCAAAAATAGGACTGACATTCGCCTCTGTCCCCTCGTCAGAAGGGAGCTTTACGTCCTTTTTGCCAAATGCGCTGTTCCAAAATCCGTGTACATACTTTCCGAAATAGCTGTTTTGTAAACTGACTGCTTCTGGAGAAACTGCACCATCAATAAATGCAGGCACATTCGCTAAACGATATTCCTTCGTTTCTCCATTTTTGGGATCCACAATGATGATTCCTTTTACATCGAAACCATTCCGGGCCGAAACAAATTTGCCAAATGTACGGATATAATGCGGCTTGCCATCGTCATCGATCTCTAATTGAACATCGCCATAAAAAATATGTTTAGGGTATTGCATTCGAATATGGCGTTCTAGATTTTTATTAAAATATGAAGAAGGGGTGTAAATCATTTCAGCCTGAATAAATTTAGGATTTGCGGAAGAGTCAGTGGCACTAATGGTAAAATAACCTGGAGTTTGTTTACCATTGATCCATTTGAACAATCCCGAAAATTCAACCGGAGCAATATACACATAATTCCCATTCACCTTTTGAATTTGCAAGTTTCCAAGCTCATAATAGCTCGTATTAGGCACTTGTCCGAATGCCTTTTTCATTTTATTGCGTGCAAATTGAGGCGGAACACTTGCAGGAGTCTCTTTTTCATCGAACGTCTCAATCTCCATTTTCTCTTTCATTTTGGCAATTTCGTATTTATCATCGGCATTGAAGAGAAAGGCAGTTAAGAAAAATCCTCCAACGATCAGACTAACTAGGAATAGTAGCCCTTTGACCATTCTTTCATTGCCAGAAGCAAACAATGCTCCACCAAGGGTAATGATCATAGCAAAAAACCATAAAGACGTCAGGTTGCGATCAAGATTGGTAAAATAATAGAAGGAAAAGACAATTAAAATGATAAGAATAATGGCTGCAATAAGTGATGCAGATTTGGACTTTTTACCCTCTTTTGATTTGTTTTTTGAGAAAGGGATGAGCACCAGCGCAGACGCTAATCCCGCAATAAGTGTAAATAGAATAATATTGCTCATATAATCACTTCTTTCAAAGGAGTTATTAAGTGTATTTACGAATGGTAAGATGGAAAAGTTTCAATTTGGATTGCTAAAACACATTCGCGGTCACCAATAGTGTTCCATGGAATGCGATTTCCAAGGTCTGGGCCAAAAAGGGCAACCATGACCACTTCATGGAGCGCGTTTTTCAAGGACGTCGTCCAAAAGGGTAACTATGAACACCCCATGGCACGCGTTTTCCAAGGACGTCGTCCAAAAGGGCAACCATGACCACTTCATGGAGCGCGTTTTTCAAGGACGTCGTCCAAAAGGGTAACCATGAACACCCCATGGCACGCGTTTTCCAAGGACGTCGTCAAAAAAAGTAACCATGAACGCCTTATGGCACGCGTTTTTCAAGATCACCGTCAAAAAGGATAACTATGAACGCTTCATAGTAGTCGCTTTTCAAGGCACCCATTAAAAACGGTCACCATGACCGCTCCACGGAACTCATTTTCAAGGATCTCAATTAAAAATAAATGCCATAAAGTTCATGTTTAGTGTTTCCCGAAGTTAACGAAATAAAAGAACACTGTCACGTTTTTCTTATTAGAACGACTGATAAATAAACAGGGGGAAAAGGCGGGTGAGGAAGAAATTGAATAAGAATCGGGATGAGCTCGTAATAGAGTGGTATGAACAATATTATGAAGATGTTTACCGATTTATCCTGTTTATGATCCAGGATAAACAAAGCTGTGAGGATCTTGTTCATGATACATTCGTTCGAGCGTATACGGCTTTTGAACGTTTTGACAACCGTTCGAGCATTAGAACATGGCTGTTTAGTATTGCCAAGCATATTGTCATCGATGAAATTCGCAAACGGCAACGATGGAGGCTTTTTAATTCCAATTCTCAAGATAGAGAAGTGCCATCTACCTTTAATGTTGAGCAATATGTAGAAAACAAAGAAATGGTTCTATCCCTGATGAAGGCAATATATCGTTTAAAGTCAAATTATCGACTTGTTATTATTTTAAGAAAGATAGAAGGTTTTTCAACAATTGAAACGGCAGAAATACTTAATTGGTCTGAGGCTAAGGTTCGAAAAACACTATCAAGGGCATTGCAGTCATTAAAAGAAATGAGTGAAAAAGAAGGTGGTGAACGTGTTGAACAATCAATTTGACGACCAATGGAAGCAATTAAAACATCTCAAACCAACCCAAAAGGAGAAGGATGCTTTAAGAGCAAGGCTGTGGCATTCCCTAAAGAATCAATCTATAAATCGTTCTCCAAAAAGAAGTTTCCAATGGAAAGCACTATTATCATCATGCCTTTTCGTTCTAATTTGCAGCGGATTTATTTGGAAAGTAATTTCAGATGGTACAGGGCCTCATACAGCTAAACCAAGAAATGCTGAGGAACATGTTTCGATGGACAATAAATTTAGCTGGAAGGCTAAGGATGTTCATATTGAAAAGTCATCAAAAGGCTGGGAAATTTATTCACAGGATTCATCAAATATAGTCGGAATCATTGAGGTTGTAACAGAAGGGGAAATGAAGGGGATAACTACAGGATTAGCTATGTTCGTTGAAGAAGAGCTAGAAAATTTCCCATACCCAACCACTATGAATATAGAGCATGTGAAGATGATGGATACAGCGATTAGATATCACTTCTTTATTCCAATTGAAAATGAGAAATTTGCTCATTTTAGTTTTGATTATCCTAAGCTTGAACACGCTGAGATTTTCCAAGCGATGGCCACTTTGAAAATTGAAGGAATATCCCCCAAACAGTCTAAAGAGCCAATATATGTGAAACATGGCTATGGAGCAATGATATTTCCGGTCGGGCTAGAACCCATTTCCCTTTCACCAGGCGAAGAAAAATATCATTGGGAAGAAGCTTCCTTTACCTCGTATTATCAATATTTAGATAAAATTTCTGAAGGGTATTGGAAAAGGGAATCGACAAAGGGGGCAACAACGACATTTGTTTCAGGCAATGGAATGGAGAATGTATCAATCACTTTAAAAGATAAAAACTTAATATATGAATTTACTTATCTTCATGACGATGAACAATGAAATAAGTACTTAGAGACCAATTCTTTTTTGAAAATTGGTCTCTTATTTTTGGAAATAGCTCTTAAGGATTGATAGTCCAATCAGCATTTTTTGCCGGGTCGCACTCTGAAACATATTGATCCTCTGCAGGAAAATAGCGTTTTTCATATTTTGTTAAGATAGCGGCCTCATCTCCGATATAGAGATCCCTTCTAAGAACCCTTTTTAATCTTTCCTCCTTAGGAACATCGATAAATATTACATAATCCAGAAAAGGCCTTATTTCTTCTCGCTGTAAAAAAACCCCTTCAATGATCAAAAGGGTGTCCAAATCCAATTTGATATGTTGGTGCAAATATTCATCCTTTTCTTTGTCATATAGCTCAATTTGTTTATTTATCGGATGCCCCATTTGAATGGGGGACAAAATCTCGCCAATAAGGTAATCATATCTCCACTGTAAATGGTAATAGCATACCCAGTCACTAAATGAATCATTGTAGCGAACGGATTGGGGGTGAATAAAATCATCTATGTGCAATACCGAATTTTTCATACCATTGTTCTGCAGGTCTCTAACTAGCGAACTTGTAAAGGTTGTTTTCCCTGATCCGCCTAAACCATCAATTCCTACTACTAATATACGATTCCTTTCTTTTGACTTGAGGATTTTTTCTATGTACATTTTCCACTCCTAAACTAGCCGTTATCACCACTATATGTAAAATATAACATTTAACATGTAAGATAAGGAATCAGATCACTGTGTGCTTTTACCTTTTCTGTCCTTATCCACCTTAAAAAGTCCATCCAGCATAAAGAAATCAGGCACTACCTTGGGGGGTGCCTGATATTTTTATCCAGTATTATTCCTTTTTATCCGGAATTCCACAGCTCTCGTCCGTGCAGCTTGCATCTTCTGAGCCTTCTGCAGAAAGGTCTTGAAATGCAGGAGCGGCAGATTCTTCTTCCCAAACCTTTTGAAGGGCACCTGCAAATGTTTCAGGGGCTTGTGCGCCTGAAATCGCATATTTATTATTAATGATAAAATAAGGAACTCCTTTAATGCCATACTGCTGGGCAATTGCCTCATCAATCCGTACATCATTTGCAAAAGCATTTTTATCCTGAACAATTTTCAAAGCTTGATCACGATCGAGTCCGGCTGATTCCGCAATTTCAGCCAGTACTTCTTCATCACCTATGTCTTTTGATTCTGTGAAATAAGCGTGAAGCAACTTCTCAGTAAGTACGGCCTCTTTACCGTTTTCCTTAGCAAACTTTGCCAAACGATGGGCATCAAACGTATTGCCAGGCTTCATTTCATCAAAACGAAAATCTAAGCCTACGCTCGCTGCTTGTTGTCCGACTCCTTCACTTGATTGTTTAGCTTGTTCAATACTCATTCCATATTTCCCAGCAAGGATTTCGTGAATGCTTTTGCCGTCATATTTAGGAGAGTTTGGGTCTAACTCAAAGCTTTTGAATTCTACCTCAACTTGGTCTTTATGGGGAAATTGGTCAAGTGCCTGTTCTAATCTGCGTTTCCCAACATAGCAAAACGGACAAACAAAATCCGACCATACTTGAATTTTCATAAATGAACACCTCAATTATATTTTCCCTCATATTAGCATACTCATAAAAGAAACCAATCATAAGATGCTCATGAATCAAAATACACTATGTTTATCTTGAAATTATTGTGGAAAAACTTAAATAATGGGAAACCTGAATAAATGATTTAATATACTGATAATATAAGCAGTTTTGGGAAAAGGGACAAAGATATTCTTACTTCACTCCAAACATAATGTGGTGATAATAGGTGATATATGATCAAGATGTAAACTTCACGTTTCAAAATTTACAAGAACGAAATTTAACGTTTGATATGGTTTTCACAAGAATTCTTAAATTCATCAAAAGGAGCCCATGTGGTCATTATCGATTAATGGTCGGGACGGATTCCCAGGTTCATTGTGATCGGACCATTTTTATTACGGGAATTGTGATCCAAAACGAAGGAAAAGGGGCTTGGGCCTGTATTAGGAAACATATTATCCCTAGGAAAATGCTTCATTTACATGAGAGAATCTCATACGAAACCTCACTAACCGAACAGATTGTAGCCCTTTTTACACATGAGAAAAAAAACGAAATCATTGATCTAATCCTTCCTTATCTCTACCATGGAGCAACATTTACGATGGAGGGCCATCTTGACATTGGGATTGGACAAAGAAATAAAACACGGGAATTTGTAAAAGAGATGGTTTCCAGAATGGAGTCAATGGGAGTAGAACCAAAAATAAAGCCTGACGCTTTTGTAGCTTCTAGTTATGCCAATCGTTATACAAAATAATCCTAACTTAATTTGTAAAACTCCAGAAATGGGGTTTTATTTTTTTATATACAATATATAACAAAATTGCTATATTTTAAGTATAAAGTATTGCTTTTTCGCTAGATTTTTATAGAGATAATGAGACATGCCAAATTTAAATGAAGAGTCTTAATTTTTTTGCTTAATCATCTTATTTCGTTTTAAAAAATTAATATTCTGGAGGATTAATGGATGAAGAAATTTTTATATCTTCTATTAGTGGTGACAAGTATTTCCTTATTATTACTTGGATGCAGCAAGGGGAATAAAAAAGAAGACGAAAGTGAAAAAGGGGGAAGTTCATTGGAAAGCATTGAGGGAGTATGGGAAGGTGTTATACAAATTCCGAATCAGCCGCTGCCGATACATATTCAATTTTCAAAAGATGGCGGTACCTTAAGTATTCCAGTTCAAGGGCTGAATCAACACCCATTTGCCAAGGCGAAATTATCAGATTCTAACTTGTCATTGGCTACGGAGCTTCAAGGCCAGCATATTACATTTGATGGCAAAGTGGATAATGAGAAAATTTCAGGTACATTTAAGCAACAGGGCCAGTCCTTTCCTTTTGAACTAAAGAAGGGAACGGCAGAAGCATCTAAAGAGGTTGGCGACCCTGTACAGATGGAAGTAGAGGGTGGAACGATGAAGGGATTATTGACCACTCCTCAAGGCGAGGGACCATTTCCTATTATGATTATTATTGCCGGCTCAGGTCCGACGGATAGGGATGGAAACACAACAATATTACCAGGAAAGAATAATGGCTTGAAAATGTTGGCTGAAGACTTGGCGGCTAATGGAGTGGCGAGTATTCGCTATGATAAGAGAGGACTTGGCCAAAACCTGGATATAGGGGTAAAGGAAGTGGATTTGCGTTTTGAACATTTTATTCATGATGTAGAATCTTGGGTCCAGTTCGTTAAAGAGGATAGCCGATTTTCAAGGGTTGGAATCATCGGACATAGTGAAGGCTCTTTAATAGGGATGATAGCAGCTGACAAGACAGATGTGGATACATATATTTCAATTTCCGGTGCAGGCAGACCGATGGATGAGGTTTTACGTGAACAGCTAGCCCAGCTGCCAGCCAGCCAGCTGCAGGAATCAGAGGACATTTTGGATAAATTAAAGCATGGCGAACAGGTTAAATCCGTCAGTTCAGATTTGCAATTCTTATTCCGTCCATCTATTCAGCCATACCTGATCTCATGGCTGAAGTACAATCCTCAGGAACAATTGAAAAAATTAGATGTTCCTGTTTTCATCATAAACGGGACCAACGACCTGCAGGTTCCTGTGAAGGAAGCCGAATTTTTGCATAAGGCCCAACCTAATTCCGAGCTATATATTATTGAAGGGATGAATCATGTCTTAAAGGATGCCCCTCAGGATCCAGAAGGAAATAACGCAACCTATACAAATCCTGATTTGCCGTTATCTGACGGACTAGTGGAGCATATCATTGAGTTCTTAGAAAAAAATAAAGTATTGGAAAAATAAAAAGCAGGGGCATTCTCTTGAGTGAGAGTGCCCCTGTTTTTTAATTGTATGCAACTTCCTCGATTTTGGCAGCTACTGCTTCAGTGAGTTCTGAAGTCGTTTCGGGAAGAGAGGTTGTTAATATCGAGTTTGCGACCTTTGCCAGCATTCCTTCGGCTGTAATATCAAGGCAGCCTGTCATAAGCACTTTAGCGTTTCCCCTTTGCTCGGCTAAAAAATAGCCGTGGCCCGTAAATTTTTCATTTAGCCCAATTAAATTAAATGTCACTTTTGAAGGCTCTTCCCAGCCTGTAATATCAACCTTTAATTCAATTTTCTTCTTCATAATCCCGATATCACTTTTAAAGCACCATGTTGACTCTTTATCACTAAGAATCTGATGTTCAATATACCCCGGTACAAGTGGAGCCCAGTTATGAATATGACTCACAAAATCCCATACGGTCTCAATCGGTGCATTTACTTCAACTTGATGACTATAAACTGGCATGTACTTCCGCCCCTTTAAAAATTATTCATCGATGCCCTACATGGATATGTATTCAAACTGTACAGAAGGTATTCCTTCAGAGGTGCCATGAGGAGTGCCAGGCACCCCAAAAAGACACTATCCACCAATGGTGCATGGCGCCATATAAGGCACCAATTGCAAAATAATTCTAATGGCCTATTAAAGTTAGGATGAAGGACTCAAGGGTTATCGTAAAGGGATACAGAATATTTCCAATGTTATACATATTAGGATGCTGTGGGTAAACGCTGGAGGTGTGTTTGGTTAATTGGCATTCTAACTAACAACAAAGGAGTTGAAAGGATTCATGTTAAAGAAGAATATGAAAGCTTTTCTATTGGCACTAGTATTATTATTAGCATTTTCACCAATGGGTGCAGGTGCTGCTAGTAAAGGCCAAAGCAAATCAGCTGCTCAACTGGCACAATTAGTCGGAGAGTTTAACTTTTCCTCATCAAACAGAACAAGTGTTATTGTCGAATTAACAGAACCATCTTTAGTGGAAGCAAAGCATAAAGGTAAGAGCCAATCTAAGGCAAATCTTGCAAAAACTCGTAATCAAGTAAAATCAGATGTTAGCAATGCAGCAAAAAGCTCTCAAGTCATTCGCGAATATGACTATGTTTTTTCCGGTTTTTCTGTCGAACTGGCTGAAAATGATATTCCCGCTTTATTATCTGTGCCTGGAGTAAAAGCAGTTTACCCTGATGTTGAATATCAGGCAACTAGCTTAGGAGAAGGGGAGATGATTTCCTCTGAGGAGTACAGCCCAAATATGCTTAATAGTGCACCATATATTGGCGCCAATGAGGCTTGGGAATCAGGATATACAGGGAAAGGTGTAACGGTTGCGGTTATTGATACAGGGGTTGATTATACGCATCCGGATTTAGAAAAAGCGTTTGGCAGCTATAAAGGCTGGGATTTAGTCGATAATGATAATGACCCGCAAGAAACACCGAAAGGCGATCCTAGAGGGGCTGAAACAACTCATGGCTCACATGTTGCAGGAACAGTCGCGGCTAATGGCCTTATAAAAGGGGTAGCTCCGGAAGCCACTTTACTTGCTTACCGTGTATTAGGTCCTGGCGGGCGCGGGACAACGGCTGATGTGATCGCAGGAATTGAAAAAGCCGTTCAAGACGGGGCAGATGTTATGAATCTATCACTAGGAAACTCTCTTAATGATCCTGATTATGCAACAAGCATTGCATTAGACTGGGCAATGGCTGAAGGCGTTGTTGCTGTTACATCCAACGGAAACAGCGGTCCGAAAAACTGGACAGTTGGATCACCGGGTACTGCTCGTGATGCAATCTCCGTAGGGGCAACTCAGCTTCCGTATAATGTTTATAATTCTACGATTTCCACATCGGAGGGTGTAGATTATCCTTCGGCAAAAGTAATGGGCTTTCCAAATGACAAAGCTCTTACAGATCTTAATGGTCAAACTTTAGAGTTTGTTCATGCAAGATTTGGTTCTCCTGAAGAATTTGCAGGACAAGACTTTAAAGGAAAAGTAGCGTTAATTAGCCGTGGTAATGGAATTGCATTTGTTGATAAAGCAACTGCTGCGAAAGAAGCTGGTGCAGTGGCAGCGATTATTTATAATAATGTTGATGGAGAAATTGTACAAGTGCCTGGCACTGATGTCCCTACTATTAGAACAACTTTAGAAGACGGTAATAAATTATTAGCCGAATTAGCAAAAGGCAATAATGAAGTGACATTTAGCATTCAATTTGCCAGTAAAGTTGGAGAAACAGTAGCAGACTTTTCATCTCGTGGCCCAGTCATTTCCACATGGATGATTAAGCCGGATGTTTCTGCACCTGGCGTAAATATCGTAAGTACAGTTCCAACCCATGATCCATCTAATCCACATGGCTATGGAGCAAAGCAAGGAACAAGCATGGCATCTCCACATGTTGCGGGTGCTGCTGCTCTAATTCTGCAAGCTAATCCTAATTGGAGTGTTGCTGATGTGAAGGCAGCTCTAATGAATACGGCTGAAAATGTAATTAATCCAGCTACAGGACAAGCTTACCCGCATAATACGCAAGGGGCAGGAAGCATCAAGGTTGTAGAGGCGATTCAAACAAAAACACTTGTTACTCCTGGAAGCCATTCTTTCGGAACGTTCTATAAAGACAAAGGGAAGCAAGTAGAAAGGCAGCATTTTACAATCAAAAATTTATCATCAGAACGAAAGACTTATAGCTTCGATGTGAAAATGAATAATGATGCAATTAAAGTTTCAACGAGCAATAACTTAAAAGTGAATCCTGGTCAATCCCAAAATGTTAATTTAAATGTACAGGTAGATGCAGGAAAGCTTGCACAAGGCTATTATGAAGGCACAATCACGATTAGTGATGGATCAGAAACGCTCGATTTACCTACAATTCTTTTCGTAAAAGAGCCAGATTATCCACGTGTCCAATACCTAGGAGCGGGTCAGCTTGAAAATGGGCAAATTGAAATTGAAAGCTATTTCCCAGGTGGAGCAGAGGAAGTTGAGTTATTTGTCTATCAATCAAACGAAGCAGGCCAGCCATTAGATTTTATAGGCGATATTGCCGTTTATAATAATGTTAAGTCAGGCTATACGACCTTCCAATGGGATGGAAAAATAGATGGCAAAAAGATTCCAGCTGGATACTATAATATTTACGCTTATGCAACATACCGAGGTGAATCCGATTTAGCCGGAACAAATATTTTAATAAAATAAAAAATGAAAAGGTCACCGTCCATATAATTGAACGGTGACCTTTTCCCGTATTAAATCCCTGGAAGAATTCCAGAAAATAAGCTTAATACATATACCATGGCCAGTGCCGATAAACCAGCTAAGAAACCACCGACTGTCCAAGCTTTTAATGTTTGCGGGATCGTCAGTTTTCCAAATTTGCTGACAACCCAGAAACCAGAGTCGTTTGGAAGGGATAATCCAATTCCACCAGAACAAATAGCAAGTCCTAATAAAATTGGAGAAACGCCAAGGTCTACAGCAAGTGGTCCCATGATGCTGGAAGTTGTTACAAGAGCAACTGTAGCAGAACCTAGTGATGCACGTAAAATCTGAGAGAAGATGAAAGCCAGCAATAAAACTGGGATGCTTAAATCTTGCAGTGTAGCAATCAGATGGTCACCAATTCCGCTCTTATTAATAACGGCACCAAATGCACCGCCCGCACCAGTAATAAGAATGATGATTCCGGCAGAGTTAATAGCTTCTGCATATAATGTTTCTTTAGGTGTTGAAATATAAGGACCAAGTACAACGATAGCAACGATCACACTAATAAAGAGTGCTACATTCTTTTCCCCAATAAAACCTAGCGCAGAAGAAATGATCGTGTCTGGAACTAAAATTTGTGAAACGGTATTAGCTAAAATTAGAACGATTGGCAAAGCAAGCATAAAGAAGGATAGGCCAGTGCTAATTTCCTTTTTTGGAGCATCCGGCACGCCAGCGCTTTCTTCCATCTCACCAGAATGCTGTACACGTTTTCCAATAAATAAACCATATAAATATCCACCAATTAATGTGGCTGGAATAGAACAAATAATGCCATATAAAATAAATAATCCGAGATCAGATTTCGTGTTTTCAGCAACAACTAGTGGTCCTGGAGTTGGTGCAATCATATTATGAGATACGATTAAACCTACACCAAGCGCAGTAACAAATGTAACAACAGAAAGTCCTGTTTTCTTCGACAAGCTTTTAATTAAACCACTTAGGATTACGAAGGCAGCATCAAAGAATACTGGAATCGAAACAGCAGTCCCTGTTAACCCAAGTCCTGCAGCAGATCTCTTCGTTCCAAATACCTTAAGAACAGCTTGGGCAATTTTTTCCACCGCACCAGAAGCACCCAGGAACTGGCCAAAAATAACACCAAGACCAATTAATATCCCTACCCCTGTTAACGTAGCCCCAAATCCTCCTGCTACAATACCTGGTACTTCATTAATCGGAATACCAATAACAATGGCTGTTGCCAAAGCAACCCCAATTAATGAAAGAAAAGGCTCAAGCTTTAATTTTAAAATTAGAAAAAATAATGCCGCTAATGATAAAAGAAAAATGACTATTAGCATATTTCCAGTGACCATTTTAGTTTCTCCCCTTTTTAAAAGTTTAAATTTTATAATAATTTAAGCTGAAATCTATTAAAATTAGCCGATAGACCAGCTATCACAATGCTTTAAACAGCTAGGTCAGCAGGTCTATGGATAAATGATAGCTCATTTTTTAAAGTTGCTTTCTCCTTCTAAACAAAGGACTACTTCTTGTAAAGTTGTAGCCGTCCCAACATTTCCCGGGAAGATGATATAAGGAATATAAGGGAATGTGCTTTCTTCTCCTGTTTTCCAAACAGGAACTCCTGGAGCAATTTGGCCAGCAACTAAAGCACGTTTTACATTTAGCCCTTTCGTTCCAATATCGCTTGATGTAATACCGCCTTTTCCGATTAAGTAATTAGGCCTTACAGAAAAATCGCGAACAATACTTGTTACAGCATCGGAAATTTCAACAGATAACTTTAACTCCTCTTCCTCCATGCCTTCACCAAGGTCAAGCCGCTCCCGTTTTGTGTAAATAACGGTCGTCATTCCTTCAGCAACCTTTTGCTCTGCTTCAAGCTTGACACGCGCTACTTCCTTCATAAAAGCCGGTTTGTCTAGAACTAGATGAACATTTAATTCAATAAAGTGAAGAGAGGTTAAAGATTTTAAAGCTTGCAGCTGTTCGGTCGTTTTTTGCACATGGGATCCGACAATAACAAGTCCGCCGTTTGTTTGTTCATCGGTAATTAATTCTTCCCTCGTTAATAAAGGACGAGTGGAAATATCCCCAATGATTTTTGTGAACGCTGCTGCTGTGCGATATAAGAATTGTTTTCCTTTTTGAATCGCTTTTATTAATGCACAAGAGAAAACGATTAAATCCTCTTCCTCAATCGCATTGACAACCACTTTTCCAAAATCAGAAACCTTCATAAGCTGCTCTGTAATTTCTTCAACATCTAACTGGCGCAAGGATTGTATTGATATATAGGTGACATTTTCTTTAGAAAACTGACCGCCAGTTTTTTCTTCAATCCACTCTCCTAAGTGGCTTGAACGATAGCCAAATGTTCTGTCCTTGGCGAATTCTGTTTCACCAGCTGGTACTAACTCATTCCCTTGCTGTACATAATGGATGTTAGAAATAGTAAGGCGCCCACCTTCTTTAAAGAAGGGGATGAGTACCTCTCCATCTATTGGAACACTGCTATTTTCTTCAATCGCATGGCGCATCACGTCAGTTTCCAACGGGTAGTGTCCTCTTAAAGTAGAATCACCACGGCTAATCAGAATAAAGGGGCGCTCATATTTCTTAGAGATTTTCTCAATACATTCCGCAATATCACGATGGACCTGCTCCGTTTCTTTCGCGGTGAAAGCTCTGGAATTTGTCAGAATAAAAAACATCTGAGATTCGTCTTTGAAGCCTTGTTCAATCGTATCTTCTGACCAATCTGTATAAACAGAAACATTATGAACGGTTTGCACACCAGTCGGATCATCATCAAGCACAATAATTTTATGATGAAAGGCAGGCCGAATGGCTGTCCACAAATTCTTTACAGCTTCTTTATCAATGGGTGGATAGGATGCAATTACTTCATCTGCTTTCTGCCATTCCATTAATTACCGGCACCTTTCACTTCAAAATTAGCAAGCTTTTCATAATATTGAACTAAGCCGCCATGATCATCTGCTTCTTTGCCTTCCACCTTTAACGCATGGAACATTTCCAATACTTGTGATGTGAGCGGGATAGGGACGCCAATTGAATGGGCTGTATCCATGACATTCGTTAAATCTTTAAGATTGATATCAATTCTTCCGCCAGCAACAAAATTTCTTTCAAGGATTAATGGTACTTTCGCATCAAGGACGGCACTTCCAGCTAGTCCTCCACGGATCGCTTCATACATTTTCTTAATGTCGATGCCCGCCTTTGCTGCTAGAACAAGCGCTTCTGACATCGCAGCAATATTTACATTAACCATAATTTGATTGGCAAGCTTAGCTGTTGTTCCGCAGCCATGATCCCCAACAAGGGTAATAGCCGTTCCCATGCATTCTAATACCGGTTTTACTTTTTCAAAAATTTCTTCTTTTCCACCGACCATAAAGGCAAGTGTCCCATCGATCGCTTTTGGTTCTCCGCCGCTAACTGGAGCATCAAGCATATGCAATCCTTTTTCAGCAAGAGCGGCTGCAATTTCTTTAGAAGCAACAGGAGTGATGGAGCTCATATCGACAATAATAGAACCTTCCTGTGCACCTTCCATAATTCCGTTTTTACCATAAATAACACTTTTTACGTGCTCCGTTTTTGGAAGCATTGTAAAAATAACCTCACTGCCTTGAGCGACTTCCTTTGGAGAATGGGCTTCACCTGCCCCATCCTGCTTTAATTGCTGAACGGCAGCCTCATTTATATCAAATACAGTCACTTCATAGCCTTTATTTATAAGATTGCGTGCCATGGGTTTTCCCATGATTCCGAGTCCGATGAAACCTAGTTTCATGTCAAATCCTCCTCTTAATAAAACGCTTTCAAATACGACATTAATTGTACACAAATTATTTAAAAATGTATACAAAAAATTATAAAAAGTATACAAAATATTGATGAATGTGTACATTTAGGTTATTCCTTTAAAAAAGTGATGATTCAAACTATACTTTTACGTAAGGATATAAGTGTGCATGCTGACAATATGTATTATTTCCTTTTAGAGGAAAATACTCATATTTTGTACTCTTATTGTAGGGGAATATTTTTTTTAGGAGTCGATCGTTATTGGTTAAGCAAACAGGATTAGCGTATTTGCAATCATATGAATATATAAGAGATAAAATTTTAAATGGTGAGCTTCCAAGGGGAACGAAGCTGGTGGAAGAAAGGCTGGCAGAAGAATTGGGGATTAGCCGGACACCAGTACGGGAATCGATCAGAAAGCTCGAACAGGAGGGACTAGTTAAACAAAAGAGGGTTGTTAATCCAACAGATATGGATTTACGAAATATTTTTCAAGTAAGGATTCTGCTAGAAGGATTTGCAGCGCGTTATTCAGCAACTTATATGAGCGAAGCTGCGTTGGAAAAGTTAAAGCAATGCATAGAAATTGGACGCTCCGGAACAACGGATGAAATTATGAAAGCAAATGAAGAATTCCATAATATCATTGTACAAACAACGAATAACCCGATGATGATTGATATTATTGACCGAATGCAATCGATTATTTATTTGTTCAGAAAAACAGTTGTTTATCATAAACGTCCATTTTTAATTGATGAGCATCAACAAATTTTTGATGCCATTCAATCTCATAATGGAGAAGAAGCTGAGAGAATCATGAAGGAACATTTGCAGGCAGACTTGGATTTTTGTTTGCATATGCTAAATCAATAATGTAGTCATGGAAAGCCGTTCAACCTATTGAATGGCTTTCTATTTTTTTTTCACAAATAGTTTTAAGTCAAATGAAATAAGCAATAAGACATGCCTATTTTCCATACAAAAGGTACTAATTACTTATTCAGAAAATATAGACTATTTCGTATCATTTATTTAGAGAGTAGATATATTTTGAGGGAGTGGTGTATTTGTTAAAGGTTCTATCAAGTTCTGCATTAGCATTATCATTAGTGGGAAGTACGCTTTTTGCAGGGGGAGGCAGTGCAGACGTATCAGCGAAAGAGAAGAGTACATATCATCTGAATTTAGCGCATTATGTCGGAGCTTCTCCAGAGCTTGCCGAGCAGGCAAAAAGACTTGGAGTTGACTTATCAAAAGTGGATCCAGCTGAAAAAGCGGCCAAGCATGGAACGAAATTTCAGCAAGCGGGAAATAATCATGTTGCCTATAGAACGGCAAAAGGGGATGTTCCGGTTCTAGTCATTCTAGCAAAATATAAAGATGGCGACGAGCCGATAGGGGATATGCCTGGACAAGTTCCCGCCCATTACTATGAGGATTTGATTTTTGGAGAGGAATATAATCCATATGAGCTAGAACAGTTTAAACAGTATGCTGAGTTTAATGGAAAGAAGGCCCCGACAAATCGAACGATGCAAAATGTTTATAAGGAATCTAGTAATGGAAAAGTAAATCTAGTTAGGAAGGAAAATACTGAATTTGTGTGGGTTGAAATGCCGAAGGGAGCTTCCTACTATTTAGATCAAGAGGGCAAGCATGCGGAAAATGGCCAATATGTCCTTGGCAATGAAAATGGCGATGCCCATATCGGTGAATTTGTCCGTGATTTATTGAAGGCAGCAGATGAGCAAGTGGATTTTTCCCAGTATGCTGAAAACGGGGAAGTTCCGACTGTGTTCATCGTACATGAAGGAACAGGTGCAGAATTCAGCAGAGATCCAGCACAAATTTGGTCTCATAAATGGAACATTCTGAGTGCCTTATATTACGGAAAATACTATGAAACTGGTAAACCTGCAGATGTCCACGCAGGCATGAACCAAGGGGCTTGGGTTAACAAAACAGTTGCTGAAGACTTGACTTATGATGGCGTTATCGTAAACAACTACAATATTCAGCCGGCGATTGGCGGAAATGTTGCTGGATTTGATACAGCTACTGGCAAATATGATGATTCTATGAAAACTGGCCCATTCCCAGCACAAACAGGGGTATATGCACATGAATTTGGCCATGCATTAGGATTGCCAGATTTCTATGATACGGCTTATTCATCTGAGGGAGTAGGGAATTATTCCATGATGGCAGGCGGCTCATGGATGCGCTATCCAGACAATGCCGCGTATTCTGGGAATTCTCCAACGCATTTTGACCCATTCTCAAAGATTTTCCTAGGCTGGGCAAATCCAATCGAAGTCAAACCTGAAGATGGCGTACAGGAAATCACCCTCCCGGCAATTAATAAAGCTAAAGATGACAACGGAATTGTAAAAATGGAAGTGCCAGGATCGAATGGGACTGAATACTTTTTATTTGAAAATGTCCAGCAGGACGGGTTTAATAAAGGGTTAATTCGCCAAGGCGAAAATGCTCACGGGTTAGTTGCGTGGCATGTGGATGAAAATATTATTAACCTTTATCAAACGGCAGGCTTCCGTCCGAACAATGTGGAAAACTGGATGAACAAGCGCTTCCAGTACAACCAATCTGAAACGGCAAGTGATGGAACGGTTGTGACTCATTATGGTCTTTCTGTCGTTCAAGCAGACGGAAAATACGATTTAGAGAAAAATGTAAACCGTGGAGATGCGGGCGACTTCTTCAAAACGGGAAGTAAGCTAACACCTGTATCAGGTAAAGTTCATACAGGTTCCTACTACTTCTGGAAGGGTCATAACTCGACACCAGGTGATTCTGGCATCTATGTAACAGATATTGTTGAAAATAAAGATGGATCCATTACGGCTAAATTTTACTATCAATCAAATCAAGGAAAAAATTAATTGGAAAAACCTGATCCCGTAGTTTTATGGGAATCAGGTTTTTTTAGATTTTCGTACAGGGTCAACAACCATTCATTTAGTCGAGTGAGCCTTTTCCTTCAATTGCTCATACCATAATACGGTCTTGTTCGGGTCTTTATCATTGATAAAGATTTTTCTTTTTTCTAGTTCGATATAAACATAGGGGGAGGAGCCTTTTTGAATAAATAGCAGGCTGTTTCCATAATCTTTAACCTTAAAATGGCCTTTTGACAGCGTTGGCAGTCCAACCCCGTTCGTTCTAACGATAATATAGGGCATCTCTTCCATTAATTCAACGTGTTTAATGCCACCAGTGTCCCATTCATCCCCGTACATCCCGGTAATCTCAAAACTATTTTCCTTAACTCTTAGCTCATATCCCTGATAGCTAAATGCAGATATTGCTGTAATCGACCCAATAACGGCGATAAAAAGGATCGTGCTGATCGTGTAGCTTCGCTTTCTTTTACTAGGAATATCAAATTTAGATAAATAAATGAATCCGCCCATTAATAAAACCATCATAGCTCCAAATTGAACTTCCATTGAATATGTAAAGGAAGTAAAGGAAAGTGGAAGCAGAAGAACCATGACAACAGCAGTAATTATTAATAGGCTCCCAGTTTTCTGTGGGAAACCATTTGCAATTAGCTGCTGCTTCTCTACTTCCGGGCGAGAGGAGAATCCAGAAATAAGATTATAAGCTTTCTTGTAACGAATGGCCCAGCCTATTAAGCTGAAAATGATTATAATGATGAGTTGTGAAACAATAAGTCCCCACATAAAAGAGGCCCCCTTTTGAATTCACTAATAATTATAAACTAATATTGGAAAAATAGCAGGCTCCCTTCTATATATTCACTGGATGGACAATTAGGGTGGTGGAGGCTGTTGAAAAGTCCAAGCACAGTAGCTGGATGGACATTTTGGGTGAAAGAGGCCATCGAAAAGTCCATGCAGTAATGATATAAACGAAAAAGATGCCACCCTTCATAGGGCGGCATCACTTTATTAAATGCTAGATTCATAGATTTTCTGATTTGCATAAATGATTTCTAATGTTGGTGCTTGAATATTTGCGGCTTGTGCTTGTTTTAATAAGTAACCGAAAAAATGATCTGCTTCAATCGGCAGCCCTTTTTCCATATCTCTTTGTAAGGATGATTTAAATTCATAGCCGAGTTTCTGCATTTGTGATAATTGAACTTCTTCAATTTTCTCAGCAACAGGTGCTTCGATGGCTCTCATGATGCTGACTGTCTCCTTAAGAACTCTTTCGATCGTTTGAAGGCCAAGCTCCTGTTCGCAAATGGGGCCGCTTGGCGAACGGAATAGGGAAGTAACCCCTGATGCAGTTGTGATAAATAAATATTTATGCCACATTTCCTGCATGATATTTTCAGATAAACGAAAGTTTGCTTTAGTTCCGGATAGGGCATCCCGCAATTTTAAAATACGTTCGGTTTTCTCGCCATTTCTTTCTCCGAATACAAGGTCATGCGCCTTACTTTTTTGCAAAACTTTTCCGGAGCCATCAAGAGTAGATTCAATGAAGCATAATCCTCCAATAACCCGTTCCTCTCCGAACACCTCAACAAGCTTTTCAATATGGGCAATCCCATTAAGTAGTGGGAGGATCATTGTTTCATCTCCGGCATAAGGCTGAATACTTTCTATGCCCCCATCCAAATGATAAGCCTTCGTTGAAAGAATAATAACATCGAACGGGTCAGCCTTTTCTCCTGATAAAAGTGTTTTAGGCTTTAGGCATAAGTAACCATGAATACTATCAATGATCAATCCATCACGGTCAAGCTGCTGCTTCCTTTTCTCTCGAACGAGAAAGGTAACATCTTCCCCTTTTTCAACTAGGCGTCCGCCGAAATAACCGCCAACTGCTCCTGCTCCTACGACTAATATTTTCATATTTATTAATACCCCCTAAGTAGATATCCTTCTGCAACTTCTAGTTTGTCTTAATATTATAATAATTCATTTTGAAGTTTCCATGAAATGAAAAGTCCCATTAATTATTTGCCGGCGGTATGATGACTGGATTGGGACTGCCAGTTCCACCTCCATTATAATATTGAGGCACTTCACCAGGATGGAACCAGTCGCCGATTTTGATCTGGTTAGTCACTTCTATCGGTTCTTCAACTAAAGGGATAATGACGTTCATATGCACTCTTACATTTATATAGACTTCGAGATACGTATTATTAATGCCTGTTTCTACAATCTTTGTTTCTAAATCTGAAGTGACGTCTCCAAGGATTTCCAACCTGACGGGGATTTCAGGCCCAAGATTGGAAAGCAACGTCATTTTCGTAGCTATTCCTAATGGGATGTGATAAACAATACCTTTCGAGCTTTTCGTTTTTTCTTTATCAATATTAATATTATTCTTAAAGTTTTCCAGCTGCTCTAAATCTCCGGCTTCGACCAAATCTAAATATTCCTGTACCCTAATCGTCAATTCCGAAATGACTTTATTATACTGAGGGTTGAAACTGTAACTGGCATCACCGGCATTTTCATGCTTCATGATTAACTCATTAATATCAATGCTTTCCGTAGCTTTTTTGGCAATCGCATCATTGATTGCCTGAACTGCGAATTGGCGGGCTCTCGTTTCGGCAATCCCCATTAATGCCGGTTCAAGATTTCTGTTTATGATAATCACACTGAAAATGGTCATTAGGATAAAAATAACAAATGTAATCAGAAAAACATATTTAAAGGGGAGCGGCCCCTTTTTGACATTCCATCTCCTTCTTCTTTTTACAAGCACTCAAAACCCTCCCAACCGAGCTGTTCTTGTTAGCCTCATTTAAGTTCCACGAAAAAATTGATTCGGGCTTTGTACAAATATATGACCATAACAAGAAAATAAACATGCTCAATTTGTCTGATTTGAAAGGGTTTTGTAGAATCATCTAATTTGGTCAGCTTTTTCGGAAAATAACTCCCTGATCCAGCACCACTTCTTTTGGAGGGAATTCCATAGGCGGCGCAAAGGGACTTAATGCAAAATGAATCTCATTAAGATCCGATGGCAGAGGAGGGGAGATGAGAAAGCTCATTTGAGTATTCCCGCCGCCGCCGCGCGAACCATTTTTTGCTACTTTATAATCGGTAGTTCCTGTTACCTCAAGCATTAAATGCGGAATAATATGTCCTATGTTTTCGTTTTCTTTATATTTGTAATTGATTTCTAGCGTCACGATGCTCCCGTGTTCATGTTGCATCGCGTGAGTTAATATATATTCAAAATCTCCGACCGTTGATTTTTGCATAATTTGGATAACACATAGCAGCTCACCGGGTCCATCAGGCATGTAAAATGGGCCGCTTCCATCATTTAATTGGTGCACGAGCCAGCCAATCTCTGAAACCTTCATCTGATATTTCTGTGACCATTCCTTCAATAGTTCAGCAGGGGGAGAATAACGCTTTCCTTTTGCAGCAGCTTTTCTTTCACATAATAATCTAATGATTTCTTCGTCCATTTTTTTGTAATAATCGGTATATTCCCTTTTGACTTGTTCAAATTCAGCCCATCCCATTTGATAACCTCCGTAGAATCATTAATAAAATAAGTTTAACAAAGTTGGGTAACTAAACCAATTGGCCATCAAAAAAATAACTTAAAGAGTTGAAATATTTCAAATTCAGTAGATTTACAAGTATCATATAATTACATAAATAATTAGGAGTGATCATGATGAAGGCAGTTATTCATACGGAAAAGACTGGTTTAGAGGGACTTACATATGGCGAAATAGCATCCATTGCGCCAAAGGATGGAGAAATTAAGGTTAAGCTTAAAACAGCAGGATTAAACCATCGGGACCTCTTTGTTCTTGAGCGCCACAAGTCTACTGAGCCCCCTTTAGTCATTGGTTCTGATGGGGCGGGAATCGTAGAGGCAGTCGGGGAAGGTGTGACCCTTGTACAAGTTGGGGATGAGGTCATGATCAATCCTGGGCTTGGCTGGAAGGAAAAGAGTGATGCACCGCCTGCAGGATTTGAGATTGTCGGTCTTCCTTTCCATGGAACCTTTGGCGAGTATATTATTTTGCCAGAGGAAAATGTGGAGCGAAAACCGGAATATTTAACTTGGGAAGAAGCGGGTGTCCTGTCATTGGCAGGTCTGACTGCATATCGGGCTTTGTTCACAAGAGGAAAAGTACAGCCGGGAATGAAAGTATTTATTCCGGGAGTCGGGAGCGGGGTCGCTACATTTTTGGTGCAATTCGCGAAAGCCGCCGGAGCTGAAGTATATGTGAGCTCGCGTTCGAAGGAGAAATGTGAGAGGGCGTTAGAAATTGGAGCCTACAGAGCCATTGATAGTCATGAAGATTGGAATACGGCACTTGAAGGACTGGAGATGGACCTTGTGATTGAATCTGTCGGGGCCGCTACTTTTAATAAGTCGCTAGAGATACTCCGTACAGGCGGAACAATTGTAACATTCGGAGCGTCTGCGGGAGATGAAGTCAAAATAAATCTTCGCACCTTTTTCTATGCTCAGCAAAATCTTCTTGGATCTACATTAGGAAGTGCAGAAGAGTATAAAGAAATGCTGCAATTTGTCGAGAGCCACCAAATTCGGCCAGTGATGGATCAAGTTTTTACCCTTGATCAATTTGAACAAGCATTTAACAGAATGGAACAAGCCAATCAATTTGGTAAAATTGGGTTTAAAATAAGTTAAGGCTTTTAAAACACCTCGATCTTTTTGAGGTGTTTTTACGTTATTCGAAAAATAGAATATAATATATAGAAGAAACCAATTATTGAAGGGATAGGAATCATATGATTGTCAAAAATGATGAAGAATTAGCGGCATTAAAAGAAATTGGAAAAATCGTTGCGGTCATCCGCGATGAACTGATTGCACGTACGAAGCCTGGCGTAACGACGAAAGAACTGGATGATTATGCAGGAGAGCTTTTTGAAAAACATGGTGCGATATCAGGTCCGAAAGGGGAATATGACTTTCCGGGTTTTACTTGTATCAGTGTAAACGAGGAAGTGGCGCATGGCATCCCGGGGAATCGAATCATTAATGATGGGGATCTAGTCAATATAGATGTTTCTGGATCCAAAAACGGATTTTTCGCCGATACTGGATTATCGATTGTGGTTGGAAATTCAAATGAAAAGCTGCTCCACCTATGTGAAACCGCACAGAAAGCATTTGAAGAAGGATTGAAAAAGATAAAAGCAGGCTCCAAGCTAAGCATGATCGGAAAAACGGTTAACCGAGTAGCCAATGAGAATGGGTATACGGTTATAAAAAATCTAACTGGCCATGGAATTGGAAAATCTCTTCATGAGAAGCCCGACCATATTTTAAACTATTTTGAGCCTTGGGATTCCCAATTGCTGAAAGACGGAATGGTCATCGCATTCGAACCATTTATTTCAATGGGAGCGGAAGAGGTAATGGAGCTTAGTGACGGCTGGACATTCGTAACCCCTGACAAGAGCTTGGTGGCGCAATGTGAGCATACGATTGTCGTTACAAAAGGCGAGCCGATCATCATTACGAGGTAACTTTCGTATTCAAGTAAATCAGGGAAGGGATATACCCCCTTTCCTGATTATTTTTTTGTTGGTTTTACTCGGAAGAGGACCCTGGTTCCGTTAATTCTCTGGAATGAGTGTTTTTCAAGACGTTTCGGACTCTCGTTCCGCTATCGCATGAAATTAAAGCTATTTTCCACTTTTTTTTATAAATAACGGATGCTGTGTCCTACTCATTGACAAAAATGCGACTTTTATTGAAATAAAGGATCGTCTGTCCGCAAATAACCACGCTCATACCCATCACACAAAAAATCCACGATTTTAATTGAAACTCAACAAAGTTTTTGGAACCTTTTCGCACCAATTGAGGTCTAATGAGCACAAGGGGGGATGATGGTGCTTTCGGAAAATGATGTTCTTCTTGCCCAGAGAGGGAACGAGGAGGCTTTTATACGATTAATAAGAAATTGCGAGTCTTCCCTTTATCGGGTGGCAAAGGGGATTCTGAAAGAAGAATTGGATTGTGCAGATGCAATACAGGAAACGATTTTGAAAAGCTATCATTCAATTTCTAAGCTGAAAAATCCAGCCTATTTCAAAACATGGCTAATTCGAATTTTAATAAATGAATGCAACGATATGTTAAAGAAAAAGAAAAAAATCCTCTCGTTGAATCATATAGACAACTTGGCTAATCCTCAAAAAGCTGAAAATGAATTTGATGAATTAAGAGCAGCTATATCAAAGTTAAGTGAAAAATACCGAACGGTTGTCGTGTTATTTTATTTTGAAGATTGTTCCATAAAGGATATTGCACTTGTTCTTAATATTAGGGAAGGCACAGTGAAATCAAGATTAAACCGTGCACGGGCGCTGCTCGCAAACGATCTTAACAAGGTGAATGAAGAAGGGAGAGATGAAAATGGACCACTCAAAATTTGATGCAGATATCAAAAAAATCATAAAAGAAGAGAAGCTTGAAACACATCCTGCAGTAAAAAATAGAGTCCATCATACCCTTTCGAATCTGCCAAAAAAGAGGCAAACCTTCACTCTGCCAATAAAATATTTATTAAGCGGGGCTATTTGTATATTCCTTACTGTCGGAGCGATATATTTTTTAACAAATGATAAAACACTCCTGTCCAATGAAAATGCTGCTGAGAAAAAAGAGAATATCATTATTCACGATTACCTATATTCCGGGGAAAGCGAACATTGGAGAGCCACACATAAGTTCAATGGAAAAGGGGTATTTTTCAAAAAGGAAAATGGAGTTACTGGTTATGAAAGTGAATCGGAAGAATTTTTTAATATGGAGTATAAGGGTGACTTTGCGGATATAAAGGGAAAACCCTTGTCATATAGCTTTGAAACAAACTCAGGTTCAGGAGGCAGATCATTAGAAGAAATGGATATGAAGTCTTTTTCAAATCATTCCGGGCCTAATCGTGGAGCAGCAATGATGCAAGAGGATGAAACGGTAAAAGTGACAGTGGAATGGGATGGGAAAAAGGAAACCTTCATTCTCTATCCAAAGGAAAAATAAAAAGCAAAAAATGCCCCGAAATTATGAGGGCATTCTTTTTTTACTCAAGCTTAACCCAGCCACTTCCGAATTGCGGTTCATAGCGACTAACAAAATAAAACCACTCAAGATCAGGAGCAGGCTTGTTATAATAAATACTGCTGAAAAGCCAAAATATCCTGAAATAAGTCCGCCCATCACGGGACCAATAATATTTCCGAAAAAGCGAAGGCTTGTGTTGTACCCAAGAACTTCACCCTGCATGGAGATAGGAGCTTCTTGCCTGATATAAGCAATCCGAACGGGAATGATCCCCCCTATTGTTACACCAAGAGTAAATCGAATGAGCACTAGCTGCCAATAATTCGTGACAAATCCTCCTGGCAGATAGAAAAGGCCAGCTAGAAATAACAAAATAACTAGGATTTTGATATAGCCGTAGCGGTCCGCAATTTTCCCCCATTTTCTAGCCATCATCAAGTTTCCAAGCCCGCCTGCTGAAAAAGCGATTCCGGCAAAAAATGCAAGGTTTTCCGTACCATGAAGCTCACTTACATATAAAGATAGAATGGGCTGGATGCTAAAATGAGCCATTTGAATAAGAGCTGAGATGAGCAAAACGGTTAGCAGAACAGGGTGGCGAATAATATGGAGAATGACTTCCTTACTAGAATAAGTTGTCTGCTTATCTTCCTTATTTTGTAGGGTCATTTCTTTAGTTAATATGACGAGCAGTGCAGAAATAAATATGAAAATCGAAGTCCACTTAAATGTATCAGCATAGCCAAATACATCCGCTAAAGCCCCGCCTAGCATAGGACCCATTAACGACCCTGTAATACTGCCGGTCTGTAAAGTCCCCATTATTTTTCCAGCTATTTTCTTTGGGGTTTGCGTTGAAATAAATGCTTGAGACATTGGAATAAAGCCTGTAAAGATCCCCATAAAAAGCCGGAGCATGAAAAGCTGCCAGACAGAAGTGACATATCCCATGAGGAAAATGGATAAGCCCATTCCTAAGCCTGAAACAATGAGAATTTTCTTTCTCCCGTATAAATCACCAATTCTTCCCCAAATCGGCGAGAAGAGAAAAGCTGCAACAAATGTAATGGCAAATGTCCATCCAGACCAATGCTGTACATAAGTCGGAGAAAAGTTCCCAAACGTCTCAATGTACAGAGAGATAAATGGCAAAACCATTGTCATGCTGCCAGCCACGAAGAAATTGGCGAACCACATTATGAATAAATTCCGTTTTGAATCAGGATTCATTCCTTTCAAACACTTCTTTCCTTTTTTTATTTCGTTTCCCTAAATATAGTATACATCAGATTACGAAAATATGAAGGAATATGCAAAGTGGGCATTGTTTCGGGGATAGAGCTGTCTAGTGTAAAGTGAGGATGCCAAAAATTACGCTTTAAATCTAGTAACCGAAATGTGATATATCGGATATTGCTAGCTAAAAATTCAGTATAATAGATTTAATGACAAGTGTAAAGATTTTTTAAAAATAATGATTGTTTTCTTTAAATGCTTGTTTTATAATTCGTAATAGGAAAAAGATTCAGAATACAATTACAAAGGGGGATTTTATTTGGAAGCTTTTGTTAATGGTTTGAATAATATTTTATGGAGTACACCTGTTATTTACATTTGTCTAGGCGTAGGTTTACTATTTTCGATTTTTACTAGATTCCTACAAGTGAGACATATTAAAGAAATGATCGTACTCATGTTTCAAGGAAAAAGTTCCGAAGCGGGCGTTTCATCTTTTCAGGCCTTATCTATTGCTCTTTCTGGCCGCGTTGGAACTGGTAACATTGCTGGTACTGCGACTGCGATCGCAATGGGAGGACCAGGGGCAGTATTCTGGATGTGGGCTATGGCATTCATCGGTGCTGCTACAGCATATATAGAGTCAACTTTAGCTCAAATTTACAAAGTGAAAAAAGATGGCCAATATCGCGGGGGTCCAGCCTTCTATATTGAAAAAGGTATGGGTGTCAAATGGTTTGCCGTTCTATTCGCTATTTCTGCCGTTCTAGCATTATCTTTATTAATGCCAGGTATTCAATCTAATTCAATTGCTGCAGGTATGGAGAATGCTTTTAAAATTCCAACTTGGATCACTGGTTTAGTTATCATCGCTTTATTAGGATTTATTATTTTTGGTGGAGTAAGACGTATTGCCAATGTTGCACAATTAGTAGTTCCATTCATGGCTCTTGGATATATTCTTGTTGCACTTATTATTATGGTTATGAATATTGGGGAAGTAGGAAATGTTTTTGCATTAATTTTCAAAAGTGCATTTGGTGCTGAAGAAATGTTTGGCGGACTCGTTGGTAGTGCAATAGCTTGGGGAGTAAAACGTGGTATTTATTCGAATGAAGCTGGTCAAGGTACAGGTCCGCATGCTGCGGCAGCTGCTGAAGTATCTCACCCGGCTAAACAAGGTTTAGTGCAAGCGTTTTCAGTGTATATTGATACATTATTAGTTTGTTCAGCTACTGCATTTATGATTTTATTTACAGGAACGTTCAATACAGTTGGTCCAGATGGAGAAACGATGATTGTTAACAATATCCCTGGTGTTGAAGCGGGTCCGGGTTATACTCAGGCTGCTGTTGAAACCGCTTTCCCAGGATTTGGAGCTGGATTCGTTGCGATTTCACTATTCTTTTTCGCCTTTACTACAATCATGGCATATTATTATATGTCAGAGACGAACGTTACTTACTTGTTTAAAAATGCAAAATGGCCAACGTTTATCTTGAAAATAGTCCTGTTAGTTTCAACTTTCTACGGTGCAATTAGAACAGCAGATCTTGCTTGGGCATTTGGGGATGCAGGATTAGGGATAATGGTGTGGCTGAATATGATTGCAATCTGCATTCTGGCAAAACCAGCAATAATTGCCTTAAAGGATTACGAACAACAAAAGAAACAAGGACTCGATCCTACATTTAACTCAACAAAACTTGGCATCAAAAATGCTGAGTATTGGGAGAACGGCTACCAAGAGGAAAAAGAAAAGGTATCTTAATATATCTAGCTGAAACTAAAGCTTTCAAACAAATCAGAGCACAAGAGAAGGCGCTAAAAGCTAATACAGCAGAATATATCTATGCTCTAGCAATATAAAGTTAAAGAAGGTGAAACCTATTAACATTAGGTCTCACCTTTTTTTATGGTGTTATTCCTAAGTACTTAGCCATTTTGGTAAATTCCAATTTGTTTCGATTAAGCGTAAAAAAGTAAACATTATTTTCATCATCATACATCATGATGTAAGGGTCTTCACCAGCAGGATAAAAAATATTCACTTCATCTGCGAGTGTATGAATCCATTGATTTTGAACTTTAAGGGGAGGATGAAGAGGAATCCTAACAATAAACCCTTTTTTCGGAATGGGATTTATTTTTTTATAAACACCAGATATATTGGATAAATATTTTTCTGCTTCCAAACGTACGCCTTCAGTAGGAGTGATTTCTTCTATAACCTTTGCTTCATCTATATGATACACTTCAATCTTCTCACTCTGTTCCCTGGCATGAATAGGTGAAGTATAAACAAGTAATCCTATAAATAACAAGCTGAAAACTATACGGTGCAAAGGATTCACCTCCTCATTAATAATATGACCGGACAGGTGTCTCACTATTCTTCATAAAAGCTGACAAAGACTAGACATCTTATGCTTGATACGCTAGTATCAGTAGCGAAAATACTTTTCAAAAAATGAATGTTTACATATAAGGAGTCCTTTATGACACAAACTTTAATTAGCGAACTAAAGCCATTTATCCAAGACGTATGGAAAAAGTCGAATTTTCAGCTGCCTACAACGATTCAGTCGAAGGCAATTCCTGCTGCGCTTGAAGGTAAGGATCTTATTGCTGAATCACCGACAGGAACAGGGAAGACGCTAGCTTATTTATTACCGATTTTAGAGAAAATTGAAAGCGATCAAAAGAGCGTACAGGCAGTGATTCTTGCCCCTTCCCAAGAACTTGTCATGCAAATTTTTGAAGAAATTCAAAAGTGGTCTGAGGGCAGCGGAATTCGGGCGGCTTCCTTTATTGGAGGCGCCAATGTGAAGAGGCAGCTGGAAAAATTGAAAAAGCATCCCCATATAGCTTTAGGAACGCCAGGAAGAATGCTTGAGTTAATCAAACAGAAAAAGCTAAAGATGCATGAAGTTAAGACAATCGTGCTTGATGAGGGAGATCAGCTGCTTGTTCCTGAGCATTTGGAAACAGTCAGAACTATCGTAAAATCCGCTTTAAGTGATCGTCAAACAATATTATTCTCTGCTACATTGCCACAAGGCATAGAAAAGTTGGCACGCGAATTAGCAGCCGAACCTGAAATGATCAGAGTTGAAAAAGATGAAACAATCAACGCTGCAAATGTTGATCATATTTACTTTATGACGGAGCAAAGAGACAAAATCATGATGCTCGAAAAAATTTCAAGGTTGGATGAGATTAAAGCACTTGTTTTTGTAAAAGATATAGGAAATTTAACAGTCATGTCAGAGAAGTTAGCTTATAAGAACATTTTAACAAGCTCCCTTCACAGTGACTTAAATAAAATCGATCGGCAAAATGCCTTAAAGGATTTTCGAACAGGAAAGACTAATATGCTGCTTGCGACAGATGTAGCGGCAAGAGGGTTGGATATTAAAGATGTCACCCATGTCGTTCATTTCGATTTCCCAAAGGATTTGAAGCAATATGTTCATCGTTCAGGAAGAACTGGAAGATTCGGTGCGAGCGGAACGGTTATTTCCTTAGTTACAGAGAGAGAGGAACGAGAACTTAGGAAATTTACGAAGGAGCTTGGTATCCAAGCTTCAAAGAAAGTCATGCGTGCTGGTAAAATAGTCGATCCGGACCAGCGAAAATAATCAGTAGAATAAAGTTTAAATATTCGCCCATACTACTTTTTGAAATAGTAAAAAGGAGTCGAGGAAGCTATGGGCAGAAAAAAACAAGGGAATGCAAATGCGGAACGCAATAAGAATGCGAAAAAAGGCAATCGGACGAGCTCAGAGTTAGTCGAGTTTACAACAGGCCACGATAATCCGCAGAAAAACCGCCGCCAAGAGTAAATGATTTTTAAGAAAAAAGAAAAAATCCTCTTTATGTAGAGGATTTTTTCTTTTTTTACTGTAAATCGATTTTCTTAAGCGGCAATTTCGTTGGTCCGTTTAGTACTTCTCCATCATAATTATACCTTGACCCATGGCAAGGACAGTCCCATGTTCGATCTCCATCATTCCACTCTGTTTCACAGCCCATATGTGTGCAAGATGTATTAACGAGATGAATGTTTCCTTCTTTGTCGCGATACGCACCGGCTCTTTCTCCATTTATCATCACTACAGCGCCTTCATCATTCTCGATCTCATCCAGCTCTTTGGCATCAACGGCGAGCTTTCCTTTAATGAGGTGACCAGCCACATCAGCATTAATAGAAATAACCTTCTTAAGACTTGGATCTGCCTGGAATCGAGAAGGAGAGAACAACTCTTCATAAGGATTTTCCTTTCCGATAATAATATCCTTTAGAAGCATAGCTGCCGCAGTTCCATTCGTCATTCCCCATTTTCGGAAACCGGTAGCAACGAGAATATTAGGTTTATTGGCCTTAATTCTGCCTATATAAGGGAGTTTGTCCAATGTAATCAAATCTTGCGCTGACCAGCGGTATGCGAATTCCGTAATTCCAAAAACCTCTTCGGCAAAGCTTTCAAGCGCTTCATAATGTTTCATTGTATTAATACCTTGTCCTGTTTTATGGCTTTCGCCTCCAACAAGAATTAATTTATCGCCATTAAATGGTGTATATCTGAGAGAGCGAGTTGGTTCATCAGCACTGATATACATACCCTCAGGGAAATCTGTGTTTGTTTTGATCCCGAGTACATAAGAGCGATTGGCGTATATTCTTGCAAAATAAAATCCCATTATGTCTATAAATGGGTAATGAGACGCAACAATGACTTGTTTACATTTTACTCGGTGTCCATCCCTTGTAATCACGACAGGATGGTCATTTTCCCCGATATCAACCGCAGTTGTATTTTCATATACAATGCCGCCAGCATCGACAAAATCCTGCAGCAATGTATTTAAATATTTCACTGGGTGGAATTGAGCCTGGTTATTCATCGCAAGGGCCGATTTAATATTAATATTAAAAGGGATGCTATTCTCTAGATTGCCGTTAATCCCGAGCTTTTCGTATGCATCCATTTCCGTTTCAAGTTTTTTGGCATACTGATCTGAAGTTGCATACATGATGGCACGCTGGTCACTAAAGTCGCAATCAATCTGTTTATCCTGTACTTGGCTGCGAACAAAATCGATCGCACCCATTTCCGCCTCGTAATAAAGCTTTGCCCTTTCCAGACCAAAGTGATTAATAAATTCATCGTAAATCAATCCATGCTGGGCGGTTAGCTTTGCCGTAGTATGGCCAGTTGTTCCCGTTAGAATGTTTCCAGCCTCCAGGATAGCTACTTTTAACCCCTCTTTCACCAGAAGGGAACCTGCTGTAATTCCGGTAATCCCGCCTCCGACAATGGCGATATCAACAGAAGTATGTTCAGTGAGCTTTCCGAATGACGGAAGGGGAGCTTCTCTCCAATAAGACTCAGGAAATTGGGGCATTTTATTATTAGATGACATACCTTTCCTCCTATAGGTTTCTTCATCCATAATTTTTCCAATAGGTGACATTTGTATACAAGTAGTAGGAGGAATAACGATAAGATATTATTTATTTGAATAAAAGCCGGCTATGATAAAATAGCCAGCTCATCCATTCGAACAAATTAATGTTCATCACTTTTTTATTCACTGCTTTCAGTCGCTTCATCGTTTGGTAAAGGATCAATCGTCTTTGCGTCATCATGATTGAGTGCTTTATTCGTAAAATAATGCAGAATGAGTCCAACAATACCTAAAGAAATGACAAAACCGAGTGTTGTCACAATCATTAATATCATCATAATGCCTCCTTTTTTTGCGATCCTTGTAAGCCTAAATCGGTTAATCTCGATTACTAAAAAAGGTGACTCATTTAAGATATATGCTCGGTAAACACATATTTTTCCGATAATAAAGGGATTATCGTTATTAATAATGAAATTAATAGAAGATGAGAAACAAAATAGCTTAGGAGGTTGAAGGACAATGAATAAAACAGCCGATCTTTGTGATAAATATGGAAAAGAATTGGAAGTGTGCCAGCAAGAATTCCGCTCGTACGGAAAAAGGAAGCAGTTCTATGGCCCAATCTCAACAGTAAGAGTATTTGAAGATAATGTGTTAGTGAGACAATCATTAGAAAGAATACCAGAAGGAAATGTCCTTATTGTGGACGGTGGCGGTTCGAAAAGATGCGCGTTGGTTGGGGATATGTTGGCTGAAATTGCTGTCACTCGGAAGCTTGCAGGTATCATTATTAATGGATGTGTTAGGGATACAGCAGAGCTGGCCAAAATGGATATAGGAATTCTGGCACTCGGAAGTAACCCATTGAGGAGCAAAAAGGATGGGAAGGGAGAAATCGATATTATTGTTACATTTGGAGGGATTGATTGGAATCCTGGCGATTACATCTATGCGGATGAAGACGGAATCGTATTGAGCTCTAAAGAACTGATCTAAAAAATAAAGAGGCCCTAGGTGGCCTCTTTGGTTTTTGACCATAATAGTCAGCTTTCTCCTCCGTTGCTCGGGATTTCCTCAGGTAGAGTTTTCGAAGCACCAGGAACGATCCGGGGCTCATATTCGATTTCATCAGACGAATAAATGTGGATGGCAATTTGTCCACCTGATGCTCGTGCCCGTATTAATAATGGAAAGCTATATTCGTTTTTAAAGCAGAAGTCGGGTCCATACCAGCTGACCGCAGCATCCCTTCCATTTGGTACATAAGGAACGCTTTTGGAATGGGAATAGCGTTCGATAATTTTCAAACCAGCTCGGTCGGCTGAGTTAAATAAGGTAGATGAGACTTGGCAGATTCCCCCGCCAATATCCTCAGCTAACTCCCCTCGAACAATAACAGGCGCCCGCAAATAGCCTCTACTCTTTGTTCTCTTTCCCACTACACGATTAAAGGAAAAAGTTTCACCCGGAAAAACAACTTGATTATTAATGGCTTCAGCTGCAAGGGTAATATTATGAGAGCGCGCTTTATTGCCTTGATTAAAAAAAGTCACATACCTTCCAATCCGTTTGACATGAATATGCAGCAATAAATCCCGATCCACTCGTGGGTGAATCGGAAGTATGGGCACTTCCATTTTGGAAGCATTCTTGTTGTAAAAATATGTATAAAACTGGTCGATAAAGGCCCTTTGGTGTAATCTCCTGCCGATTTCCTCAGCTATTACTTTTCCTGATTGGCTAATATAAGCATTTTTCGGTGCTTCATATGTTTGTTTATCTACCTCTTCAAGAAGATTCTTTAGTTTTTCTATATCGATTAAAGGAATATCCGGAAAAGGGGTTGTGTAATCTATTCGATTAACCGTAAGGACTAATTCTCCCTTGCTTTCAAATGTTAAGTCTTCAGGCGGTTGAGCAGGCTGGATGAATAGTAAAATTCCGTATAGCCAAGCAAGGTACATGTTGGCACACCTCCTAAATCTAGTATGGTTTAGAGCAGAGAATTCAATGTAAGATTCTCATGTTTTATTTATAGTTCCGCTAGGTAAAATTGGACGTCTGTTTCTGTTAATTTTTCAGGTACTCTACCTTCAGTCCGTTCATACGCTCGGTCTCTGGACCTAGTAGAAAATAAAGCTCAGGCTCGTTATGAGAAGAATGAAATCAAGGTAAGATGATATCAAGAAAGGAGGAAACGAAAATGAAAAAATTCGGTTTACTATTAGCAGGAGGAATTGCTGCATTTGTATTATTGTCAAATCTGGGACCATTGGTGGCGCTTGGAATCAGCATCGTCATTCTGTACTACGTGTTTAAACAATTTCTAAAAACAGATTCAACATTAATGAAAATTGGCTGGGGGATCATTGGTTTTATTGCACTAATGGCCACTGCCTCCAATATACCAGCAATCCTCGGTATTGCCGCTGCATATGTTTTGTACCTAGTTTATAAAAAATGGAATGAAAAAAAGTCAGTGATTGTAGAAGAAAACGGTGACCCATTCACAAGTTTTGAGAAACAATGGGCTGAAATAAAGAAAAACTAACAACCTAAAGGAGAGAGAAAAATGACAAATCTATTTACTCGTATTAAAAACACTGTTTTAGCAGATATCAATGAGGCATTAGATCAAAAGGAAAAGAAAAATCCAATTACGCTCTTAAATCAATATTTACGTGATAGTGAAAAGGAAACAGAAAAGGTTCGCAAACTGCTGGAACGCCAATATGCATTGAAGGAAGAATTCAGCAGGGAATATCGCCAAGCGGAGGAATTAGCAACAAAAAGAAAACGTCAGGCTGAAATTGCTTCACAGGCTGGAGAAAATGAACTTTACTTATTTGCTTCTGCGGAGCATGCACAATATGAGGAACGTACGGCACGCCTAAAGGATGCGCTGAACCAGTCCAACCAGCAGCTTGCTGAATTAGAAAGAAAATATGAAGAAATGAAGCATAAGCTGAAAGATATGCATATTCGCCGCATGGAACTAATGGGCCGTGAAAATATGACGAGAGCTCAAGTGAAAATGAATCAGGTGCTTGATCAAGACATCTCATCTAATAAGTCAGCTTCCCGTTTCCAAGAAATTGAATCGTATTTAGACCGTTTAGAAAATCAAGTAAACAGTTCCTATTATCGCAGTACGATTGACGCACGCATTGCACAAATAGAAAAAGATTTGAAAAAAGAACAAACCCATTCTATTTCTTAATGGAAACATGGTATTCTAAAAAGGCGTGGAAAACTGCGCCTTTTTTGGAAATTTCATAGCGAATATTTTACATCCATCCATTATCATTGCGCTTGTGTTTTTTTTATAAGGAGGGAGGGTGGGGGGACCCATGATAAATAGAGTGAAGAGTGAATATATAAGTTGGATACTGTTATTAGGGGCAGTTGTTCTCTTTTTGGAATTTACGTTTTTTAATCGGGGATTGATCTTCTCCCTCCTTGTGGAAGTGGGCATGATTTATCTAGGGAGAAAATGGATGCCTCGTAAATCCGGAAAACTCCTGTTTTGGCTTGGAATTATCTTTTTAATTATTAGTATTTTTAGTATGATTACATTTAAATTTTTTCTGTTGGCCATTCTCATCCATTTCTTAATCCAATTCGTTCAGGCTAAGAAAAATCCAGCACATATCAAGCCTGAATTGAAGGAACCAAGTTTGAATCTGGAGAAGGAAAAGGTCATTCGACATAAGCCTTTATTCGGCAATCAACTATTCGGACAACAGAAGACTCCCGATCATGTCTATGAGTGGAGCGATATTAATATTCAGACAGGGATCGGGGATACCGTTATTGATTTAAGTTACACGGTTCTCCCAAAAGGGGAAACGGTTATTTATATAAGAAATCTAATTGGAAACATTCAAGTCCTCGTTCCTTATGATATAGAAATAAGTGTCAATCACTCTGTATTAGCTGGTTCAATAGAAATCTTTGGAACTCAGGAACCAAAGGTTTTTAATCAGACATTGAAAGTCCAAACTCCAGGATTTGATCAAGCTGAACAACGTGTCAAAATTTTCACCTCGATCCCTGTAGGTGATTTAGAGGTGAAGCGCGTATGAGTATTGTTCAGCGTCAAGTCGTTATCGGAGTAGCTGCATCTATTCTCATCTGCAGCTTCTTTATTATTTCTTTTCTATTTCGTTTTCCGCTGATTGATTGGAAAGAACTTTGGGATACAAATGTCATGGATATTCCCTATGTTATTTTTGTTCCGAGTGTCAGTATTTTTATTGGGATTTTATTTGGTTTAATCTCGGGATTTAATTGGAAGAAGCAAATTCAAACAGTAGATAACTGGCTCTATCATATTGAAGAAGGGCGTCAAATAGAAACGAAGGAATTGAATGCCCCTCCCGAATTGCACTCGATTGTAAACAGAGTAGGCAAAATTCAGAAGCAAATTGCCGAACAGGCAAAGCTGTCACAAAAGCTGGCAACAGAAAAGGCGGAGGATATGGAGAGCCGTGTGCAGGAAGTAATTTCGCAGGAAAGAAATCGTTTGGCAAGGGAGCTTCATGATTCTGTCAGTCAGCAGTTGTTCGCGGCTTCAATGTTAATGTCAGCAATCAATGAAGCAAAGCCTCAGACAAATGAAAGGGAAACGAAGCAATTGAAAATGGTGGAGGAAATGATTCATCAGTCTCAACTCGAGATGAGAGCCCTTCTGCTTCATTTAAGACCTGCTGCTCTAAAAGGAAAGTCCCTTCAAGAAGGAATAAAGGAATTACTTGTCGAATTATCACAAAAAGTAACGATGGATATTAAATGGAAAGTCGAGGACTTCCCTCTTGATAAAGGAATAGAGGATCATTTATTTCGCATTCTTCAGGAATCGGTTTCTAACACCCTCCGTCATTCAAAATCATCGAAGCTCGAAGTATTGCTAATTCAAAGGGATGAGTTTGTTATTTTAAGAGTGGTGGATGATGGGATTGGCTTTGACGTTGAAGAAGCAAAAGCTGGTTCCTATGGTCTGCAGAATATGCATGAACGTGCGGTGGAAGTTGGGGGAACGCTCAAAATCATTAGTTTGAAAAATAGCGGTACACGGCTTGAAGTGAAAATTCCTATTATGAAGCAAGAGGGTGAGGCCAATGATTAGAGTTTTATTTGTTGATGATCATGAAATGGTGAGAATCGGGGTTTCCTCCTATTTGTCTGCACAGCCCGATATTGAAGTAGTTGGGGAAGCGGACAATGGGAGAACAGCCATTGATATGGCATTAGATTTACGTCCGGATATCATATTAATGGATTTGGTCATGAAGGAAATGGACGGAATTGAAGCAACGAGAAATATTATTGAACAATGGCCAGATGCGAAAATTATTATTGTAACAAGCTTCCTAGACGATGAAAAAGTTTATCCTGCTCTTGAAGCGGGGGCAACAAGCTATATGCTGAAAACTTCAAAAGCGAGTGAAATTGCTGATGCTGTCCGATCCACTTATCAGGGGCAATCTGTCTTAGAACCGGAAGTAACGGGAAAAATGATGGTGAAAATGAGGCAGAGGAACCAACAGCTTCCTCATGAAGAATTGACCGGCAGAGAAATGGAAATACTCTTGCTCATGACGGAAGGAAAGACCAATCAGGAAATCGCTGATGAACTATTTATCGCTTTAAAAACTGTAAAGACGCATGTCAGCAACATTCTCAGCAAGCTCCACGTTCAGGACCGGACTCAGGCTGTAATCTATGCCTTTAAGCATTCACTTACAGAATAGCGATGAAAAGACCAACTCAATTTTTTAGAGAAGGTCTTTTTTAATGGTGTGGCTGTTTTGGCGGATGGATGGATTGTACGAAAAGTCCGTCGCCTTCAAGCCATTCAGCTAGAAAAACATCTTTATATTCTGTAATCCCTTGAGAGGATAGCTGTGTTTTCAACCATTCCTCCTTAAAGCCAATGTCTTCAAGTTCTTCCCACAACACGGTCCCGTCACGTATGAGTGTTATAGGGACGTAGATGGATTTTCCCGGAAAATTGAAATCCTCTTGTGTCGTTTTTTGATAGCGAGACTTTTTTAATATACTAATGGATCCGCTGCTTTCTAAGTAACAGAATGCTACCTCGCGAATAGAAAAGGTTTCGCTTTGACGGAGCAGGCTTTGAAGCTGGTTAAGATTCAACCTGCATTTCTTCAGGGCATCCCTGTCGACTACGCCGTTTTTAATGAGGGCAATCGGTTTTCCTTGGAAAATTCCGCGGAAAAAGAGGAATTTTCGATCAAGGAGTTCTACTGTAAATAATAATGCCCCCCATAGGCTCATCGAGTATATGATGTAAAGAACGCCAACCTTCTCCTCATACATTGCATTTCCAAGCATTTCGCTTAAAACAATCGAGGAAATAAATGTAAAGGGAGAGATTTGTTTAATAATCTTTCTCCCGACAATTTTGACGATAATAAACAAAAAAAAGAAACCAACAACAAGGTCAACCGTTAAATGTAACAGGCTCATTACAATGTCCCTCATTAAAAGTGAATTAGATTCATGCTAGTACTATTATTTTTCCAAAATGAAGAAGTTATGAGTGCAATTGGTGTACATTTTTATTTTCCAGATAGTGTTATTAACATGTGGAACATAAAAATAAATGTTATGTTAAAATTAAGTAAGTATTTAGACAGGTGGCGAAAATATGGACAATCATAAAATATTAACAATTTTAGAAAAAGAACTTTTCGTTGCATTAGGATGTACAGAACCAGTAGCCATTGCATTGGCTGCAGCAACGGCAAAAAGCTATGTTGAAGGAACAATCCAAGAAATTTGCGTGAAGGCAAGCGGGAATATTATCAAAAATGCAAAGTCCGTTGGCATACCTGGGATGTCCGGGAAAGGGCTGGACTTCTCTGCAGCGCTCGGAGCGGTTGCGGGAAACCATGAGAAGAAATTGGAATTGTTAGAGGGATTAACGGAGGAAGATGAGCTTTTGGCCTTCAAGCTTATTGATGAGGGGAAAGTGAAAGCGGGGCAGGCTGATTCACCAAAAAGACTATATATCGAAGTAACGATTCAAACAGATAAGCAGACTTCTAAAGTAGTGATTTCGGATAATCATAGCAATATTACGTTAATTGAAGTAGATGGCAAGGCTGTGTTCCTTGGAGGCTGCGAGAATATTGGGATTCAAACGGATGAAGAGGAATTAGAAAGTTTAACCATTGATGAAATTTATCATTGGGTTCTTCAGGCTGATGTAAAGGATTTATCACTGGTGAAAAGGAGTATAGAGTTAAACCGGGTTATCGGGATGGAGGGCTTGTCCGGTAATTACGGTTTAAATGTTGGAAGAACGATTAAAGAGAATGTGAAAAAAGGGTTGCTTTCCGATGATTTGGCAACTGCTGCGATGTCCCTTGCCGCTGCTGGCTCTGATGCGCGCATGGCAGGTTCGACACTTCCAGTTATGGCAAACACGGGCAGCGGGAACCAAGGGATTGCGGTGACTCTTCCTGTCGTGGCTGTAGCTGAAAAACTGAACGTGTCTGAGGATAAAATGATACGGGCTGTTGCATTAAGTCACCTGATCACAATCCATATTAAATCAAAATTTGGCCGGCTGTCCGCCTTATGTGGAGTAACAGCTGCGGGAATGGGGGCAAGCTCCGCCATTGTTTACTTGCTGGACGGAAATCTTCAGCAAATTAAAGCTGCGGTACAAAATACAATCGGAAATGTATCTGGGATGATATGCGATGGGGCAAAGGCGGGGTGTGCAATGAAGGTATCTACCTGTTCGAACGTAGCTGTCCAATCCGCATTATTAGCACTCAATCACCAAGAAATTCAATCTACTGACGGATTTATCCACGATGACGTTGAGAAAAGCATCGAAAGCTTTTGCAAGCTCGGAAATGAAGGCACCCGTCAAACAGATGAGCTTATTTTGAAATTGATGCTGGAGAAATAGGAGAAGCGTGGCCAGGGTTAACGAGTTTTATAGAAATGCGGATTCTCTGGTCGCTAAAATCTTTTCCAACAAAATAATATTCCAAAGACTTGTCTCATATCTTATACAATAGGATTCTGGCAATCCAGCCAGTGATACTTGGCAGATGTATAAGGAGAGGCTAAATGAATAAATTTTTTAAAGGAACATTATTGTTAGCTGTTGCCGCGTTTGCGGGAGAATGCATCGAATTTGTTGTGAATATGGTATTGGCGCGTGAGCTTGGAGAGAGAGGACTCGGCCTATATATGTCCATTCTTCCAACGATTTTTTTGATTGTCTTGCTGGCGAGCTTTGAACTGCCTATCTCTATTTCAAAGTTTATTGCCGAAAAAGACAAGAAATATCATTTTAGCATGCTTAATCATGTCATTAAATTAACCATTATCTTCACAGCCATTTTACTGCCATTGGCCATTGTGATTATCCCGTTTATCTCTGTTTTTGATCAGTATCATCCTTATCTTAGATGGGTTGTTATCGCCTTTATCCCGATTGTATCTTTCTCCTCGATTACAAGAGGGTTTTTTATGGGAAAGCAACAGATGGGGAAAATCGCCACTTATAATTTTATGAAAAAGCTTGTACAGCTTTTATTACTAGTTTTCCTATATCAAATATTTCAATTCGATACAGAGACGGCTGTTTTAATTGCCTTTTGTACCTTCATAGGGAGCGAGATTGTTGTTTTCTTTTACTTGCTTCATATGTTTATCTTGCAATTTCAGCAAGTAAAAAGAGAACCGCGCGAAAGAATGAGCGGAGGGACAGTATGGAGAAGCTTGATGGCCGTTTCTATTCCGACAACGGCATTGAGAGTTTTCCATGCCTTGACACATGCGGTGGAGCCCTTTCTCATTAAGGCAGCTTTATTACATGCTGGAGTGAGCGGGATTGTAGCAACTGAGCATTTTGGTATGCTGGCTGGAATCGCGATGACGGTAGGTTTTTTTCCGGCATTTATTGCTCATTCCTTCTTAATCATGCTCATTCCAACCGTTTCTGAAGCTTATTCCGAAAAAAATATTGACAAGCTCCAAAGCCTTCTGAAGCAAGTAAGTATGATCACATTTCTATACGGAATCCCAGCTGTCACTTTCTTCTACTTTTTCGCTGAACCGATTACACTAAACTTTTTCCATTCTTCTGATGCTGCTATTTATTTGCAAATGCTATGGCCGTTTTTCTTGCTGCATTATTTCATTATCCCTATGCAGGCCTTCCTAATTGGTTTGGGACTTATGAAAGAGGCTTTTTACCATTTTGTTTGGTCGACGATTGTATCCTTTTCTGTCATGTACGTACTCGGTTCCATGCATAGCTTCCAGATGGATGGCATTATTATTGGAATGAATGCAGGGGCTGTACTCTTATTTCTTATGCATTACCTGACCATTTGTAAGAAAATTGGTGTTAGTATATTGCTTTCTCCAGTCCGCTTTAGATGAAAAAGGAGGAGCAGCCAAGTTGTATATGGCTGCTCACTCTTATGGAAAGTCAAGTTTGTATGAATTTATCCTCTCCATACTAGCTTGTTTCCGCTTCTTTCGAATTTCCGCACGCTCTTTTGCTGAATCATATAAGCTTTTTTCCTCATCTGTTTCGGGGATAACTGCTGGAACCGGTGTAGGCTTTCCGTTTTTATCAACCGCCACCATTGTTAGGAAAGACATGGCACAAACATTGCTTTCCCCTGTTAATAAATCTTCTGCTATAACCTTTACAAATACTTCCATAGAGGATCTTCCTGTATATGTGACAAAGGCTTCTAGGCAAACTGCATCACCTTGATGAATGGGATGGAGGAAATCAACCGAATCCGTTGAAGCTGTTACAACATTTTTCCTTGCATGCCGCATGCCCGAAATCGCGGCTGCATCGTCTATGTACGCCATTAATTTTCCGCCAAACAACGTCCCGTAAGCATTTGTATCTGGCGGCAAAACGATACTAGTTTTGACTACAAATGAATCCTTGCATTTTTTTGACTCTTCCATATTGCCCTCCTATAAATCTGATCTGATATATACAAGATTAATCATAACAACAAAATTTTAATACTGTTTTAAGTTTATTTTTAAAAAATGTTAATACAATTTGTATCAAATATAAGTATGCACGGTTTTGCTTCTCATTATTTTCATTGTAAAGTTTGTTCGATGGAAAAAATATTTGAACGATTTTTTTCCTTAGACCGAATAGGTCAGCTGTGCAAAGTCCGCCATTATTATAACGATTTGATCAAATTGTAATGGACAACTAGTCGATTACAAATACAACACCATATGCTCCTCATCAAAATACACATCCTCGATTTTTAACGCTTTTGGATCTCTTCCAAATGTTTCGAAACCAAAGGATTGGTATAGTTTTTTTGCAGGTTCATTTGTTGCCTCAACCGTTAAATAAATTTGTTCGATTTCGTTTAACTCCCTAGCCTTTTTTAATGCTGAAGCCATTAAATGCTTTCCAATTCCCATTTTACGCTTTTCAGGTGAAACGTACATGGCGAAAATATTTGCCCGATGTTTAAGCTTCAACTTCGATTCTTTAAACAATGTTACTGAACCGATTAAAGCTTCATTCTCAAATGCACCGAAAGTAAAGGAATCCCCCGATTGAAATCTTTCTCCATATACTTCTGCAGGACGGTCTTTCTCTTCTTCATAGCTGGAAGCAAAAGCGGCTGGATGATTTTTTAATGCAATTAATCTTAAATCACGATAAGCCACAGCATCATTTGGATTTAAAAGCCTAATATTCATAACTTCACCTCGCGAACTCTAATTCTATTTAGTGTACATTAATCCCAAGTTTTTTCATATTTAATTTTGGGTATATAGGAAATAATAGGCATACGGTTTTAACTATTTCTGAGTCATGGAGAGCGATGAGATGAGAAAGCGCCGGCTTGAGTTTTTAATTGCTTTTGTTTTAATACTTTCCCTATATATGATCCTTTTCGGCCATTACGGTTTGGAAGTTAAAGCCGCGATTTCACTGTTATATTTTTCTGCGCTCGCGATTAGTGTATTTTCTTTAATGCTCGAGAATCGTTCTCCCCAGCATACTCTTCTATGGGTATATGTTCTCGTGTTTTTTCCGGTGTTTGGATATTTATTTTATTTATTTTCCGGACAGCTTTATTTAAAAGGGTATCTTTTTAAAAGCAAACGAAAAAGGGATCGGGATGAATGGAAGAAGCTTTTGCAGCAGGAATCTTCCCCTGATTTTTCATTTTTGCAAGACACCCAGCATTCTTTTTTAAAGTATGCAAGCAATGCATCTCCTACTCCGATAAGTACAGCCTCACGGGCAATAATCTTAAAAGATGGAGAAGAAACTTTTTCCGAAATTAAGAAAAGACTGAGTGAAGCGGAAGTTTTTATTCATATGGAGTACTATATATACCGTTCCGACCGTCTTGGTAAGGAAATTATTCAAATTCTTATTGAAAAGGCGCGAAACAATGTAGAGGTTTTGTTTATGGTCGATGCAGTCGGGAGCAGAAAAATGGATGCAGGGGATTTACAGGCTATGCAGAAGGCTGGGATAAAAGTAAAGTCATTTTCCCCATTAAAGTACGGTTTTTTCAATCAAAAGATTAATTTTCGCAATCATCGTAAAATTATTGTGATCGATGGAAAGGTTGGCTTTGTAGGTGGACTGAATGTAGGGGTAGAATATCTTGGTGAGGATAGATCGATCGGATTTTGGCGTGATACTCATATGCTGCTTAAGGGGGAGGCTGTGTATTCCCTTCATACCGTCTTTTTACTTGATTGGGAATATGTCAGCAGGGAAAAGCTTCTTGGAAAATATACGTCATTTCAATCAAAAATAGAAGAGGATGTCCTGGACGGTGCAGTACAAATTGTTGCTAGTGGTCCAGATACTCAGCAGGGACTTATGAGTGATTTTTATTTTTCCATGATTTCCTCTGCTACTAAATCAATCTGGATTGCGAGTCCTTATTTTGTACCTGATGAAGCCATTCGGACTGCATTAAGAGTTGCTGCTGGAAAAGGAATAGAGGTTCGAATCATGGTTCCTGAAATAAATGATGGTTTCCTTACCCAATATGCAAGCAGATCCTATTTCCCTGAACTGCTTCGTTATGGGGCAGAAATTTATTCATATAGGAAAGGATTTTTGCATCAGAAAATTATTATTATTGATGGCAATCTTGCATCGCTTGGAACGGCGAATATGGACATGCGCAGTTTCCACTTGAATTTTGAAGTCAATGTATTCCTGTATGGGACGAGTTCCATCCGCGACCTCGTTGCCCATTACGAAGAAGATATGGAATATAGCGAAAAAATCAGTCCAGTTCAATATTTCAAAAGAGGCTTTGTTGAAAGATCGAAAGAGTCTTTTGCAAGGCTGTTCTCAGGGGTTTTATAAGGGAGGCTGTCCAGTAAGTCGATTATTCCTGCTTGCTGGGCAGTCTTTTTTTTAGGAAAAATAAGCAAACCACTATGATATCGATAACTACAATAGTAGTAAAAACAGGAAAAAACTAGTATAATTTAATTGTTTGATTGTTTAGAGTAATCTGATTAAAGAGGGGGAGTATCATGCTTTCAACGGCTGTCATTGAGGATGTGCTTGCCGCTGCGCTTGCAACCGGCGGTGATTTTTCTGAAGTATTTGTTGAAGACCGGTATACAAACAATCTAACACTTCAGAGCGGCAAAATGGAAAATAGTTTGTCAGGCAGAGATTTTGGAATTGGAATCCGGGTATTTAAAGGATTACAAAGTGTATATACGTATACAACCGATGCTTCACAAGAAGGATTGTTAAAAGCAGCAAGAAATGCAGCCCACGCCATTACTGGAGATAAGATGGTCCAGCCGCAGCCTCTCGATAAAGAGATTATTAAGTGTGCCCATCCAATCGAGATCAATCCGAAAGATACCGAAAAATTCCGCAAAATGGACGTGATGAAAAAAGCTTATGAGATAGCAAAAAACTATCACTCAAGTATTCAGCAGGTTCTGATTCGTTATATAGATGAAGAGCAAAATGTACTGATTGCCAATAGTGACGGGAAATTTGTAGAGGATAAGAGAGTGAGGAGCAGATTGGCCATCCAATCCATTGCCTCTGAAGGCAGCCAAATTCAGCCTGGCTTCTACGGTCCGGGTGCCCACAAGGGATTTGAATTTTTTGAAAATCTAAATCTTGAGCATTATGCGAGGGAAGCCTCTCGGATTGCTGTGACAATGCTAAGTGCCGAACCATGTCCAAGCGGAAAGTTCCCGGTCATTATTGATAATGAATTTGGCGGGGTTATTTTTCACGAGGCTTGTGGTCATGGACTTGAGGCTACATCGGTTGCGAAGAATAACTCTGTATTTGCGAATAGGATAGGTGAAAAGGTTGCTTCAGATGCCGTTACATATATTGATGACGGCACACTAGGAAACGAGTGGGGATCGATTACAATCGATGATGAAGGTGAAAAAGTACGAAAAAATGTTCTCATTGAAAATGGGATATTAAAAGGTTACTTGATTGATAAATTTAACAGCCGAAGAATGGGCATGCCATCAACAGGTTCTGGCAGAAGGCAATCCTACCGCTTTGCTCCAACTTCCAGAATGACGAATACGTATATTGCAGAAGGAAAATCTACTCCAGAAGAAATTATCGCCAATACAGAGCATGGAATTTATGCTAAATATATGGGCGGGGGTTCCGTTAATCCAGCAACTGGTGATTATAACTTTGCTGTAATGGAAGCCTATACAGTGAAAGATGGGAAGCTAGGCAGACCGCTAAAAGGGGCTACATTAATTGGAAACGGTGCCGAGACATTAAAGCTTGTCGATCTGGTCGGCAATAATTTAGCTCACGGTGCGGGAATGTGCGGCTCTTTAAGCGGAAGCATCCCAGTGAATGTTGGCCAGCCAATGGTTCGTGTAAGTGAAATGACGGTTGGCGGCAGTAAGGAGGCGGAGTAAGGATGATGATCCAGGATTTTAAGCAAAAGCTTTTTTCACTTGGTGAGCAGCATGGTTTTTCCGACATGGAGCTTTATTATGAGAAGGAAGAGAAATTTGGCTGCAGCTTGTTTAAAGGAGAGCTTGATTCCTATGAAAGCTCTGAAATCGCTGGAGTTTCTTTTCGGGGCCTATTTAATGGTAAGGCAGGCAGCGCGTTTACAGAGAAGTTAGATGAAGAATCCATATTATTTTTAATAGAAAATGCAAAGGAAAATGCCCTAATTTCTGAGGAAGACATAAAGGAAGAGATGTTTGCTGGAAGCGACTCCTATTATGAAGGAAGTTTTTATTCAAATGAACTGGAGAAAGTAACGATTCCGGAAAAAGTAGAACTGCTAAAGACTATCGAAAAGCATATTTATGATTATGATGAAAGAGTGACCGGGACGAATTACTTTATGCTGGAAAGCTCAGATTCAGAGCGAACAATCATAAATAGCAAGGGTCTCTCACTTAAGGAAAGGCTTAACCATATCGGTCTGTTTATTTCGGTTGTTGTGAAGCAGGGGGATGAAATTAAAACCGGTTTATATATAAACGTGACAAGAGATTTCTCCTCTTTAGTTCCAGAAGAGATTGCCAAATATGCGGTTGAAGAGGCTCTTTCTCAGTTAAATGCGAAGACAGCAGCTAGTAAACGCTATCCGGTAATATTACGAAATACCGCAGCTGGAAGTCTCCTGCAAACCTTTTCGCCGATTTTCTCTGCCGAAAACGCACAAAAGGGCCAGTCCCTTTTAAAAGAAAAGGTAGGAGAAGCCATTGCGGTTCCGGCATTACAAATTGTAGATGACCCGTTTCTGGAAAATGGGCTATTCAGCAAAACCTTTGACAGTGAAGGAGTGGCAACAGCTAAAAAGGAAATTGTCAAAGATGGGAAACTTGTTACTCTTCTTCACAATCGGAAAACCGCAGAGAAAGCAAATGTCGAGTCAACCGGGAATGCCTATAAATCTTCCTATAAAGGATCTCTAGCTGTTTCCCCAACGAATTTCTATATTACCCCTGGCACTAAAAGTTTAGATGAGCTAACTTCATCATTAAAGGAAGGGATCATCATAACGGATTTGGAAGGGCTGCATTCTGGGGCAGACTCGGTTTCCGGTGATTTTTCTTTAGCGGCCAAAGGGTATTATGTAAAGGATGGAGAAATTCAGTTCGCTGTCAAACAGATGACAATCGCCGGGAATTTCTATGAGCTATTAAATAGCATTGAGCAAATTGGATCTGATCTTGACTTTTCGTTCTCTTTTGTCGCTCCAGGTTATATTGGGTCGCCATCTCTATTAATTAAGGAACTGGCTGTAACAGTAGAATAAGAGGCATTAAGTAACTCTTGAATAAAGGTGTGTACGAGTATGGAGCTTTTAGACGGAAAACGAATCATCTTACGCTCTTTGACACTGGAAGATGCGGAAAAGATTGAAGAATATGCGAGTGATTACGAGATAGCGAAAACAACTCTATATATTCCTCATCCGTATCCGAAAGGTTCTGCAAGGGATTTTGTTGCCAAGGTTCTGGAGGCAGAACAAAATGGGAAAGCCATCACTTTTGCCATTGTCAGCAAGGAGGATTATGGGTTAATAGGGTTAATTAGTATAGGACCAGTCATGGAACATCGCCGCGGAGAGCTTGGCTATTGGGTTGGCAAGCCATTTTGGGGAAAAGGGTATGGAACGGAAGCAGCGACAATGGTTATTAAATACGGTTTTGAAATATTAAACCTGAATCGGATTTATGCGGCGGCTTTTACAAGCAATTCTGGTTCGTGGAGAATCATGGAAAAATGCGGGATGAAGCACGAGGGAGTTTTCCGGAATCATGTTGTTAAAGACGGGAAGCCTATAGATATAACTTATTATAGTATTTTAAAAGAGGAGCATATAGGATAAATGGTAAAATCCCCCATCAGGCACGTAGATGGGGGATTTGTTCTGCCTAGTCTCTGCTTCCAAGGATGCCGAAAATACGCAGAATATTAATGAATAAGTTAATGAAATCAAGATATAAGTTTAGAGCCATTAACGGCACTTCTTCAGCCGATACACCGTACTTCTTCATTCGGTTAAAGTCAAACAGAACATATCCGCTAAATACAAGTACTCCAATAAAGGAGAAAGCAAGCATTCCAGTCGAGCTAAGCGGCCAGAAAATATTAAAGATCGAAATGGCGATCAGTGCAAACAAAGCAGCCATTAGCATGCCGCCTAGGAAAGTCAGGTCACGCTTTGTTGTTGAAGCATAAATCGCTAAGCCTGTAAATACGGTAGTCGTTGTGGCTAATGCAAGCAACACAGGATTAGGACCAATTGTCGCAAGATAGTGAGAAATAATCGGGTATGTCGTCATTCCTGAAATAAATGTAAAGGCGAAAAGGAACGAATACGACATAGCCTTTCTTCTTCGTATGATAAATGCAAATAGAAGCATTCCAATTTCAAGAATAATGAGCGGCAAAAACATAGCTGGTGGAACAAAAACACCCGCCATTGTGCCAATAAAAGCAATTCCTAATGAAATCGCAAATGTTCTTAAAACAGCAGGAAGATAACTGTGGTTTGCTGTTTGGTGCATATACATTATGCTTCACCTCATAAATTTTTTCTTACTAATTATACGTTTGTCCATTAAAAGAGTTTCAAAAAAAATTATTTTTCTTTTAATAAATCCCTAATTTCCGAAAGAAGAACTTCCTTCTTATCGACTGCCGGCTTCGCTTCCTCCTGCTTTTTAAAGCGTTTGTTGATCATTCTGACGAAAATAAAAATTGAAAATGCAACGATAAGAAAATCTAAAATAGTCTGAGCAAAAGCCCCTACCCTTACTTCAGCCGTTCCGACTGTTATAACAAGCTGTTTTGTTAAATCAATTCCGCCAACAAGCAGCCCTACTAGCGGCATAATAATATCTTCCACGAGGGAGGAAACAATTTTTCCGAAGGCAGCTCCGATAATGACCCCGATTGCAAGGTCTAACACATTTCCTTTTAATGCGAATTTCTTAAATTCATTTAGCATAGATTGAAAAATCACCTTTCTCTTACAAAATTAACGTTAATTATACTATGTTATTTAGGCAAATCGCCAGTTATGAGCGTATTATTTTTATTTTAAAGCAGAAGATAATCCGATAAGTGGAGGAGAGTTTTTCGAAAAATGGGTATATTGGGAGATTTGTAGAATGGCGAGCGATTTGTTACACTTTTAACATACAAAAAGAGTTTGTCATTTTTGTAATGAAAATATAATACTTGTTTATACAAATTTTGCTTTTATTTACAGGGAGATTTTAATGAAAAATTATCTATATATACTTACTTTCATGATGTTATCAGGAATATTAGCAGCCTGCTCAAATGAAACAAATGCCTTAAATACTACAGGGAATACACAAATTAAAGCTTCTGCATTACAAACATCTGTTGATAAGATGGGGACAAAGGATACAGCTTGGCTAAAGGAAAAAGCCCTTTACCAGTTTGAAGCGTCAGAAGGCTCAAACGATTATTCGGTGTTTCTTTATGCGGAGGATGAGCACAATGCAGTAAAAGAGGAGAACGGTTCTGGCGGGAAAAATCAATTATTCACCGGAATGTATTTCTTTTATTTAGCAGACAAGGATTCATCAATAGCCTATAAACATGCAGCCCTAGGCAATGGGGGCCCTTTCAATTTTAATCCAACTTTAAACCAAGCCTATTCAGTAAAATTAGGGAAAACTTCAGTTTTTGTTGCACTTGATCCAAGGGGACAAGGTACTTTTCAACCATATTTGTATGCCATAAAAGATGGAGAGATTGTGAAGGTATCACCAGAAGACGGAATTGATGAAATGACGGGTACAGAAATAAAGACGATTAATCAAAAATATTTGCAAACCGCCCATTTACAGGAAAATAACGTTTGGAAGTTTGTCACATGGGAATTTAATGATGAAACTTTGGAAATCAGCAAAAAAGATGAATCTGCTTTAAATGAAAAGTTAAGTGAACAATGGCATAAACGATGGAGTGAAAAGAAAGAGTTATACTACCCTTTCCATAATATAGATCTTAGCCATGATATGGTTGAAAAGGCGAAGCAAGGAATCCCTTTAGGAAGTCCGTATCCAATCGGAACGAATATTGCTAACATCAAGAAATCCGAGCCTAATTTTATGGAAGAAGGGATAAGAGAAGGTACCTCTTATTTGATGTACCCGGAAATTACCTATTATTATGAAAGTTCAACTGGGTCGGTGACAGCTGTCTCCATTCCCGGCGAGCGGGTGAAAACAACTTTAGAAGAGATTAAGAAATTACTTGGAGATCCAAAGCAAGAGGGGATCAATGAGGATAAGGAGATTCGCGTTGTCTACAATGCAGATAAATACGTTGTAGAAGTTTCGTCTGATGAGAATGGTAAGGTGAAAAATATTTATTTATCAAAAAAATAAACATAACAAAGGCTGCCGACAAAGTCGACAGCCTCTCACCATTTGTTATTGTCTAGCTTCAGCGCCTACCCCCTCGAGGTCACAAGCCAATCCTCCCAGAAAGGTAAAGAGCACACCTTTCCGGGAGGCTCGTCTTGTGCTTGTCGGGGGTGGGCAAGGCGCTTCCGCATTTCTTTTTAGAATGCCCAATCCCCATTGCGGAAGACAGGCTCTGTGTTTCCATCAGCTGTAATGCCGTCAATGTCCATTTCGGCTGAACCAATCATGAAGTCCACATGTGTAAGACTTTCATTGAGGCCATGCTCCTTTAACTCATCACTCGACATTTGCTTTCCGCCGTCTAAACAGAATGCATAGGCACTTCCGATTGCCAGATGGTTTGATGCGTTTTCATCGAACAAAGTATTGTAGAAAAGCAGATTCGATTGGGAAATTGGCGAATTGAATGGAACGAGCGCCACTTCACCAAGATAATGTGAGCCATCATCTGTTTCGACAAGCTGTTTAAGAATTTCTTCCCCTGTCTCTGCCTTAACATCAACAATACGGCCATTTTCAAATGTTAATGAAAATTGATCGATAATATTTCCGCCGTAGCTTAATGGCTTTGTGCTGGATACCGTTCCATTAACACCAGTTCTATGAGGGACAGTGAACACCTCTTCGGTAGGCATATTGGCCATGAATTCATGCCCTTTTTCATTGATGCTGCCGGCACCAACCCAAAGGTGCTTCTCAGGAAGCTCGATCGTTAAATCAGTTCCAGGTGCTTTATAGTGCAGCTTTTTATAGCGTTTGCTGTTCAAATAATCTACTTTCTCATGCAGCGTTTCATCATGCTTCTTCCAAGCTTCCACCGGATTTTCTACATCTGTACGTGTGGCTTTAAAAATCGCATCCCATAATAATTGCACTCTTCTTTCTGCGGGTGCATCAGGGAATACCATATCGGCCCAAGCAGGGGATGGAGCGGCAATTACTGTCCAGCTAACTTTGTCTGCCATCATCATTTTTCTGTAATTAGAAAGTGCTTTTCCCGCAGCTTTTTGAAAGTTACCGATTCTCTCGGATTTAACACCCTTTAGTAAGTCCGGGCTTGCCGAAACGATGGACATGAAGGCAGCACCGTTTTTGGCCAATTCTTCAGATTCCTTTGCACGCCATTCCGGATATTCATTGAATGCCTCATCAGGTGCGAGTTCATATTTCGTACGGGAAACAATATCATCGTTCCAATTCACTACAACATTATAAGCACCAGCCTCATACGCCTTCTTTACAATAAGACGAACTAAATCAGCCGAATCGAGGGCTGTGTTGACCACAAGAGTCTGGCCTTGTTGAATATTAACGCCAACCTTTACAGCTAGCTCTGCATATTTCTCTAAATTCGTTTGAAAATCACTCATTATGTAGTCTCCTTTACCAAAATCTTCTTTTTAATTGTAACTTTTTTATTTGGAAAAAGAAACTTTGAAGAAATAATAAACAAAAAGGAATCCTAGACAGATCCCTTTTTGGCAACTACTGTATTTGGTTTTTCCGAAATGGAAAACATGAGCCAGTAAAGCACTGCACTTAAAACCGCAAGTCCGGCTAAAATTAAAAACGTCCAGTCATACCCGATCCATACAGTCAAAGGAATGGAGATGGGGGCAATCGTTTTGCCGAAAGTAAACCGCAGGCTTGCCGCCGCAAAATATTGCCCACGCATATGCTCAGGGGCGATTTTTGAAACAAAGCTTTGCTGAATGCCTACTGTCATAAGCTCACCAAACGTAAAGAGTGCCATTGCAATGATTAAACCCCAAATCCAAGTCGTTTGTCCAAACATGAAAATGGCAGCCGCATACGTAAGGGAGGAAATCACAAAAACATTTCTTTCCTTATATTTAATCATAATTTTCGTGACAGCTACTGTGAATAGGGCGACAAGAAAGCCATTTTCAGATAGAAGAATGCCAAAAGCTTGTTCACCGCTGACCGTAAAGGCCCAATCACCGAATTTCAATAGTGTTTGATTGTTAATAAATTCGCTCGTATAAATCGGAATTAATAAATCCAGCTGCATAAATGTTTGTGCCGCCAGTACCCCTGCAATGATAAATAGAAGGAAAACTTTATCCTTAAAAATAATCCCGTAATCCTTCACTTGCTTCGTTAAAAAGGAGTACCATTTATCATTTTCATTAACTAGATGGGATTGATGGGGCACAGTTTCTCTCGTCATTTTTGCTAAAATCACTGCTAAAATAATACAGATAATACCCGCAATTAACAGAAGCTCGAAGCGGTATTTAGTGTAAAAAATGGCGCCCAATACTGGCCCGATGACAACCGCGATATTAATCGATGTATAGAAGACCGCAAACACATGACTGCGATGCTTTTCCTCGACAACATCTGCAACCATTGCCTGACTGGCTGGCCAGTAAAAAGAACTGAATATGCCAACAAAGGCAAAACAAATAAATCCAAGCCACGGTGAATTCAGCCATGGAGAATCAGCAAGCGCAAAGACTAGAAAGCTAAGACCCTGCCCGAAGGCTGATAAAACCATCATCGTCTTCCGCCCAAACCGATCCGCACAATAGCCGCCCATTAAATTGGCGAGAACTGAAAAAACTTGAGAAAAAATTAGCAGCAATCCCGCTTTATCCTTCCCGAATTCTCCCGCAAAGTAAATCGTCAAAAAAGGGAAGAACATCCAAAAGGTGATGTTGATTGCTGCTTCCCCAAATAACCGTACCTTTAAATTTGAATCCCAATCTCTTATTCTCATGTTGTATCCTCATTTTCCCTTCAAAATAACTAAATAATATTACCATTTTATTGAAGGAGATACAAGTTTTAAAAGATAAAGAGAAGACAATTGCTGCAATGCTTCTAGAATAGCAAGATTCTTTACCCTTAGCTAGGCTTTTCAATCCCGTATTTTTTAATGTGATATTGAAGACTTTGACGGGTAATCCCAAGTTTTCTGGCTGCCTTTGAGATATTCCAATCCGTTTGCTCTAGTGTTGTTAGAATAAAATGTTCTTTTGAATTGGCAAAAATAGACTTTATTGGCTTTTTCTCTAATTCTTTCATTTCACTCGATTTATTTTTTGTTTGGGAAAATATTTTTCTTCTAATATAGGTTGGCAGGTGATCCACTTCGATGGATTGATCTGTTTCGTTCACTCTAATAATGATGTTCTCAATTAAATGCTCAAGCTCCCTCGTATTTCCTGGCCAGTGGTATTGGAGTAGAGTAGTTTGCAATGATTTAGACAGATTGGGCACTTCTTTATTAAACTTGTCTTGATACGATTCTAAGAAATACTCTATAAAGAAATGAATATCTTCTGTCCTCTCTCTTAAAGGAGGAATGAAAAGACTCGTGCGTGCAATTCGATAAAATAAATCAAGACGCATTTTACCTTCAGAAATAAGTCTTTCCGGATCTTCGTTCGAAGCACTAATCACAGTACATTTCACGGGTGTTACCTCATTTGATCCTACTCGTCTGACTAACCGTTCCTGTAAAACACGCATAAGCTTAGATTGCAGTGTCATGGGCATAGAGTTGATTTCATCTAGAAATAAAGTGCCATCCTTTGCATGTTCGAAGAGACCAATTTGATTGGTCGCACCAGTAAATGCTCCTTTCACTGTACCAAAAAGGGTGCTTTCTAAAAGGTTTTCTGGTATGGCTGCACAATTAATCGCGATAAATGGGCTGTTTGCTCTTGGACTATGATTATGAATGCTTTGTGCAAACAGCTCCTTGCCTGTTCCTGTTTCTCCGACAATTAACACATCGGTGTTATGAATCGCAATGTTTTGTGCCTCTTTGATTAAATTTTTTAATGAGAGGCTGTTTCCTTTAATATTTTCAAACGTATATGTAGTGCCATTTTTTGAATCCGATCCGCTTTTTTCAGAATTAGTAATTTTTCGCTTCTGCTCAATCGTTTGATAGAGCATATCTTTGAGTCTAGTTTCATTTGTACTAACGGAATAAACGGCTATTGTTTCTCCATCCTTTTGGATAGGAAATGTGCTGTAATTCACATATTTTGGCACTCCGTTAATAGTCGAATGAGCTCTATATCTTGAAAAAATAGGCTTCCCAGTTTTGAAGGTGTGTTTATGCTCGGAATTTTGCGGATTGTAATTATAAACAGACCACAAATGCTTTCCGATAATTTCATTCCTATTCAGCCCTTCCATTTTTTCCTGAGCAAGATTGTATAAAACAATTTCGCCCTTTTGATTGCTCATCATAATCCCTTCACCTAATGTTTCGATAATTTTTTCCAAGCAATATAATCTCATTTTCGGATTCTTTAATAAGTCAGAAATATCCTCAAAGCAAAGAATGATATAAGGGTGATCGGCAGAAAACACCTTAACCTCAACAGAAAATTTTCTCTGATTGAGTGTAACTGAAAAAGATTCATTATCCATAAATCGTACATGCTCACAGGGGATAAAATTAGAAATATGCCCGCCTTCAGTAAATTCAAACGAGCTAATTGCGCTTAGGTCTTGCCAAAGTATTTCGTAATTTTCATTTAAAATTACTACGCCATCCGCCTGACCTTTCATTAGTGAACCAAGTGATGCTGCAATCAAATCTTCTCCTCCTGACTCATTAAACTTTCAATAGCTATTTTTGAATATAACATTAATTTTCAATTTTTAAAATAGTCTGCATGCAATATTTATCTGCATCCTTTTAAATTAAACTAGATTGCACTTGATTGTGTGTAAATCAAGGTCTTAGTAAAAAGGTGCAAGATCTATCTGCGGAGCCTTACGGAAAGTTATTTGTAAAGCTCCACATTCCAATTAGCAAAAAAGGGTTTTAATCTGTAAAAAAACTTGATAGAGTCGGCTTTTTTAATGAAAAATTAGGAAAACCCCATAACTCGTTTTTTATTTGGCACGCTCCTTGCATTATCTAATAATGAGTGTCAGAAATTATTCAATCTAGGAGGAATTATACATGTCGAAACCAGAAATCTTATATTCCGTTAAAGCACAAAGAGGTCCAGAGCTTCGCTGTAAAGGCTGGAGACAAGAATCAATTCTAAGAATGCTAGAAAATAATATGGAAAATGCTGAAAAGCCAGAAGAGCTAGTAATCTATGGCGGAATTGGTAAAGCTGCTCGTAACTGGGAATCCTACCATGCTATTGTGAAATCCTTAAAAGAGCTTGAAGATGATGAAACTCTAGTTGTTCAATCAGGTATGCCTGTTGCGGTATTTAAAACACATAAATATGCGCCAACAGTAGTAATGGCAACGACTAACATCATGAAGGCTGACTGGCCAACATTCTACGATTTACAAGATAAAAACTTAACGATGTATGCAAACTATACAGCTGCACCTTGGGAATACATAGGGACACAGGGTGTTATCCAAGGAACTTTCGAAACATTATCAGCGATTGCTCGTCTTCACTACAATGACTCACTTGTTGGGAAAATCCTATTAACAGCTGGTGCTGGCGGAATGGGTGGTAACCAAACGAGAGCGATGACGATGCATGGCGGAGTAGCGATTCTATGTGACTCGAATGTTGAGATTATTAATCGCCGTATTGAAAAGAAATTTATCGATGTTTTAGCAGATTCATTGGATGAAGCGATTGAGATGGCGAAGCAAGCTGCTGCAGAGGGCAAACCACTTGGTATTGCAGTAGTTGGAAACGCTGCCGATATCTTTGAAGAAGTTCTAGAAAAAGGCTGGCTGCCAGATATTTCAACTTCTATGACACCTGGCCATGACCCAATCTCATACTTACCAGCTGGCTATACAGTTGAAGAAGCGGAAAAGCTTCGTGATACGGACCGGACGCTTTACTTAGAAAAAGCACGTGAAACGATGATCCGTGAATTGAAAGCGCTAATCAAATTTATGGATCTAGGAGTTCATTCATTTGAATACGGAACTTCTCATCGCAAAGAGTGTATCGATGCGGGATTTGATGAAAAGGAAGCAAAGCGTCTTCCTGGTTTCGTAGCTGAATATTTACGTCCGTTATTCTGCGAAGGCCGTGGACCTTTCCGCTGGATCTGTCTATCAGGTGAAGCAGATGACTTACGCAAAATTGATGAAATGATTCTAGAAGAGTTCGCTGATGATTATTTAGTTACTCGCTGGATCAAGTTAGCGATGAAGCATATTCCAATCGAAGCATTGCCAGCACGTATTTGTTATATGGGTTTCGGTCAGCGTAAAAAGTTTGCGTTAAAAGTAAATGACATGATTCGCAAAGGTGAACTTGCAGGTCCAGTTGCGTTCTCTCGTGACAACTTAGACTCTGGTTCAATCGTGAACCCTACATTTGAATCTGAAAACATGAAGGATGGGTCTGACTTAATTTCTGACTGGCCTGTATTGAACGGTCTATTGAACGCAGTTGGAATGTGTGACCTTATCGCACTACAAGCTAACTATTCTATGGGTGAAGCTGTTCACACAGGAGTAACAATGATTGCAGACGGAACAGCTGAATCTGATATGAGACTTGAAGTAGCGATGACGGTTGACTCTGGAATCGGAGTTGTCCGCCACGCACAAGCTGGATATGAAATCGCTCAAGACGTTGCGAACGGAAAAGGTAAACTAACGGAAGAAAGCATTCAAATCCCATTATGGTGGTCACCAAAGGCAACATTTGGACCAAAAGATTTAGAAAAAGAAGAAGTAAAGGCATAATCATAATTCTAATTAGGTTCCCCTACCTACATTTGTCTAATTAGTTAAATAGCCTGCTTTTCCCTTGGATGGAGGAGTGGGCTGTTTTTTATAGGAAGATGTTAAGAATGCAGAAAACATCTGCACATTTTGCTCTTTTGTCAAATATGAAGCCAATTCACACTTTTCATCAATTTTCTCGGATAATCTACAAAAATTCATTAAAGTGCTCGCTATTTTATTCTTCTGATGCAAAAGTTACCTGCATGATTAAAGAATAGCTAAATAAGAGAATTTGACGAAAAAGCTTCTTGCAAATAATAAAACAGCAAAAAACATCTGCAGTATTATTCGTTGAATTTATTGAATAAAGGGAATATTTAGTAAAAATGAGGCTTAAGAAGCCCTTGTAATGCGAAATTATATTAGGTTAGTCATTTTGGCACAATCCTTGCAAAAGGTATTAATTGATTAGAAAAAATCATTTAGGAGAGGAGAGAGGCATCTTTCAAAGGATTAATCTCCTGTTTGAAAAGATAGCAGTAAATAGCTGACTAGATTTTACGGAAAGTTTTTGTGAGACAAAATATTAAATCCAAAGGGGGCAATGAAATGAAAAGGTTTACAATTTTTGCTATTGTAATGATTTTCTCTCTTATTCTATCAGCTTGCGGTACGAGTCAAAAGACTTCAGAGGGCAGCAGTGATAGTACAGCTTCAGGTGAAGGCAAGAAAAAACTTAAAATCGCAACAGAGGCAAACTATGCACCATTTGTATTTTTAGATAAAGGTGAAATGAAAGGGTTTGACGTTGACTTCATGAATGCTGTTGCAAAGGAAGCTGGATATGAGTTTGAAATGGTCAATGTCGGCTGGGATCCTCTATTTGTCGAGGTAAAAGACAAGCTTTCTGATATGGGGATTTGTGCGATTACAATTAATGATGTGCGAAAAGAAACATATGATTTTTCAGTACCATACTATTTGTCAACGAATGAGATTCTAGTTCCAGAGGGCAGTGATATTAAGGGTGCGGCTGACTTAAAGAAAGACAAGGTAGTGGCAGTTCTTGGAGGAACAACTGGAGAAGCTGCAGTTGAGAAAATACTAGGCTTAAACAATAAAAACATCAAGAAATTTGATAATAATAATTTAGCGATATTGGAATTAACGAGTGGCGGTGCTGATGCAGTCGTTGCCGATAATGCAGTAGTTCAGGCTTATGCCCAAAATAATCCAAACGACAAGCTAAATGTTATTAGCGACAAGGAAGGCTTTGAAAATGAATTTTACGGCCTTATGTTTCCAAAAGGCAGTGAATTAAAAGCAGACTTCGATGTGGCTGTTACTGAGATCTTGAAAAATGGAACTTACACTGAGATTTATAAGAAATGGTTCGGAGTAGAACCAGATGTAGAGACCATTTTAGCTCAGCAAAAATAAATAATTAAATCAGAATTGCGTAACGCAGAAAGAAAGGTTACGCAATTTTGATTTACATAGGGGGAAGGGCAATGGATTTCAAGATAGACATCATAGTAGAATATATACCTTTCTTTGTAAAGGGGACATTATTAACGATTGGTTTGTCAATTATAGGTATTATTTTTGGAACCATTCTCGGATTATTTATCGGCTTAGGGAAAATGGTGAAAAATAAGCCACTTGCCTTTATTTTTAATTGCTATATTATATTTTTCCGCGGGACGCCTTTATTTGTTCAAATATTATTAATTCATTTCGGGGTAGTGCCATTATTTATTGGGCATACGAATGGGATTGTGGCTAGTATTATTGCGCTCTCCTTAATTGCAGGAGCTTATATTGCAGAAATTTTTCGTGCTGGTATTCAGTCCATTGATAAAGGACAGATGGAAGCAGCCCGTTCTCTCGGCATGTCACATGTTCAAGCAATGAAACATGTCATATTACCTCAAGCCTTCAAACGAATGATCCCTCCTCTTGGGAATGAGTTCATTGTCCTTATTAAAGAGTCCTCCCTCGCAGCAATCGTGGCGACACCTGAACTTATGTACTATGGACGAGCATTAGCAAGTCAAACTTTCCGTGTGTGGGAGCCATATCTTACAGCTGCGCTCATTTACCTTGTGTTAACAACAACATTAGGCTTCTTATTGAATAGACTTGAAAGAAGGTTGACGACAGAATGATTCAAGTGAAGAACTTAAAAAAAACATTCGGACAAAATGAAGTTTTAAAAGATATAAATGCTTCAATCCAACCACAGGAAGTTGTCGTTGTTATTGGTCCATCAGGATCAGGAAAATCGACATTCTTAAGATGCATTAATTTGCTTGAATCGATAACGGGTGGTCATATTACGATTGAGGGAATTGATATAACCGATAAAAAAACAGATATTAATAAAGTAAGAACTGAAGTCGGAATGGTTTTTCAGCAATTTAATTTATTTCCTCATAAAACGGTCATTCAAAATATCATGCTTGCTCCAATGCAAGTGAGAAAAATATCTGCAGAGGAAGCTAGGAAAACAGGCCTTGAGCTACTGAAAAAAGTCGGACTTGAGGAAAAAGCAGATGTCTATCCAGATTCATTATCAGGCGGGCAAAAGCAGCGGGTTGCGATTGCAAGGGCGCTAGCGATGAAGCCAAAAATCATGCTTTTCGATGAGCCGACATCAGCGCTAGATCCGGAAATGGTTGGAGAAGTGCTTGAAGTAATGAAACAATTGGCTAAAGAAGGAATGACAATGGTTGTTGTAACGCATGAAATGGGATTTGCCCGAGAGGTGGGAGATCGCGTTTTATTTATGGATGGAGGTGTCATTGTAGAAGAAAATGCCCCGAAAGAAATCTTTGAAAATCCGCAGCATGAAAGAACGAAAGCCTTTTTAAGCAAAGTTTTATAAGACTAAAAACATCGGCTGAGCAAAGCTGATGTTTTTATTTGCAGAAATGGATAAGATATCTGCTCCATGCAAAATCCATCTGCACGGAATAAATGAAATCGTTTTCAAGGGTTTTACCGATAACATTACAAGTTTACACAAATATCTGCAAAATTCATCTGCGATAGATTGCTTGAATTTAATTATAACTGGAAGAAAAAGGAGTATTATTAATAAGTTTATCGTGTGAAACAGGTCAAATAACTTTCCTTGTCTTGATTTTATTGAATATTCCATCCTATCTAACCTTTTTGGCACGGTACTTGCAACAGTATTGAATAAGAAATTTAAATTAAACATTCAGGGAGGAAATACACATGTCGAAACCAGAAATCTTATATTCCGTTAAAGCACAAAGAGGACCAGAGCTTCGTTGTAAAGGATGGAGACAGGAATCCATTCTGCGGATGCTTGAAAATAATATGGAAAACGCTGAAAAGCCAGAAGAACTTGTCATCTATGGTGGGATTGGAAAAGCCGCCCGTAACTGGGAATCTTACCATGCGATTGTAAAATCCTTAAAAGAACTTGAAGATAATGAAACTTTAGTTGTTCAATCTGGTATGCCGGTTGCGGTATTCAAAACTCATAAATATGCGCCGACAGTTGTTATGGCGACAACCAATATCATGAAGGCTGACTGGCCAACATTCTACGAATTACAAGATAAAAACTTAACGATGTATGCGAACTACACAGCAGCTCCATGGGAGTATATCGGTACACAAGGAGTTATCCAAGGTACATTTGAAACGTTATCAGCAATCGCACGCCTTCATTACAATGATTCTCTTGTTGGAAAAATCCTTTTAACAGCTGGTGCTGGCGGAATGGGCGGAAACCAAACGAGAGCAATGACGATGCATGGCGGAGTAGCGATTCTATGTGACTCAAACGTTGAAATCATTAAGCGCCGTATTGAAAAGAAATTTATTGATGTTTTAGCAGATTCATTGGATGATGCGATTGCCATGGCGAAACAAGCGGCTGCAGAAGGTAAGCCACTAGGTATTGCGGTAGTTGGAAACGCGGCAGATATTTTCGAAGAAGTTCTTGAAAAAGGCTGGCTGCCAGACATCTCAACTTCCATGACACCAGGCCATGATCCAATTTCTTACTTACCAGCAGGCTACACGGTGGAAGAAGCAGAAAAGCTTCGTGACACAGATCGTACTCTTTACTTAGAAAAAGCACGCGAAACAATGATCCGTGAATTGAAAGCGCTAATCAAATTTATGGATTTAGGTGTTCACTCCTTTGAATACGGCACAAGTCACCGTAAAGAATGTGTTGATGCCGGTTTTGATCCTAAGGAAGCAAAACGTCTTCCAGGTTTCGTAGCAGAATACATTCGTCCATTGTTCTGCGAAGGCCGCGGACCTTTCCGCTGGGTATGCTTATCCGGGGACCCAGAAGATTTAAGAAAAATTGATGAAATGATTTTAGAAAAATTTGCAGATGACTACCTAGTAACTCGCTGGATTAAGTTAGCGATGAAACATATTCCGATTGAAGCCCTTCCAGCTCGTATTTGTTACATGGGCTTCGGACAGCGTAAAGCATTTGCACTAGAAGTAAACGATATGATCCGCCGCGGCGAGCTTTCCGGACCAGTTGCATTCTCTCGTGACAACTTAGACTCAGGGTCCATTGTGAACCCAACATTTGAATCTGAAAACATGAAGGATGGCTCTGACCTAATCTCTGACTGGCCGGTATTGAATGGCCTATTGAACGCAGTTGGTATGTGCGACTTAATCGCACTTCAAGCGAACTACTCAATGGGTGAAGCAGTCCACACTGGTGTAACAATGATCGCAGATGGAACAGATGAGTCTGATATGAGACTTGAAGTAGCAATGACTGTAGACTCTGGTATTGGGGTTGTCCGCCATGCACAGGCTGGCTATGAAATCGCACAAGATGTTGCGAACGGAAAAGGAAAATTAACGAAGGAAAGCATCAAAATCCCATTATGGTGGTCTCCAAAAGCAACATTTGGTCCTAAGGATTTAGAAAAAGAAGATGTGAAAGCTTAATCATTTTCTCAATATAAACAGGTGGCTCATAGGGTCAAACCCTTTTGAGCCCTCATTCTTTTTAGATAAAGTACAGCTTGTTTAACTAAAAGGAGGGTTTTGCGAAGTGTCTGAAACGAAGGTCAAGTTAAAAGTGGACATTGTGATCAGCAATGCGTCTGAGGTCATTACATGTATCGGTGAGGGGATGGAGGAAATTGGTGTCCTGACTAATACATGGATTGCGATTAAGGATGAAAAAATTGTTGGGGTTGGAACAGAGGCAGAGGTAAAAAGTAATTTTGATTTAGAAGAGTCTTCCTTTATCGATGCAAAAGGTAAAGTGGTCGCTCCGGGCTTTGTTGATTCACATACCCATTTAGTTTTCTACGGAACACGGGTAGAGGAATATGCGGCTAAACTGACTGGGAAACCAGAAAAACTGCAGCAGCTAAAAATTACAACAGGCCCGAGCCGAACGGTGGAGCTTACACGCAATGAACCAGAAGAAGAATTATTCCAGCAGTCCAAAAAACGCGTCATGACCATGCTTGAGCACGGTATCACAACTATTGAAAGCAAAAGCGGATACGGATTAACGACAGATAGTGAGATTAAAATTTTAGAGGTAGGCAGAAGGCTGGACAATGAAACTCCGCTAGATGTGTTAAATACATTTTTAGGTGCACATGGATTTCCGGAGGATCTGACGAAAAGTGAGTATTTGGATGTCATCGTCAATGATATGATCCCGAAAGTTGGAGAGCAAGGACTAGCAGAATTCTGTGATGTTTGGTGTGATGAAGGCTATTTTACGGCTGAGGAATCTGAGATAGTCCTGAAGGCAGGCTTAAAATATGGAATGAAGCCTAAGATTCATGCCGATGCCTACTCTTATATCGGCGGTTCTGATTTAGCAGCGGAAATGAAAATGGTTTCGATTGACCATTTGAATTATACACCTGAAGAAGTCATGGAAAAGCTAGCTGAAGCAAAAGTGACAGGGGTGTTAATGCCGGCTTTAGATTTTGCTGTTGGCCATAAGCGGCCTTTCGATGCACGCCAAATGCTAGACAAAGGAATGGAAATCGCGCTTGCCACAGACCTTTGCCCAGCTTGTTATACAGAATCGATGCAGTTTGTTATTAATTTGGCATGCCGCTTATATAAATTCTCAGTTGAAGAGGCGATTAAAGCTGCTACATATGGCGGAGCGAGGGCACTTGATTTAGATGACCGTGGAGTGATTCAAGAAGGAAAACTAGCAGACTTGCAAATTTGGGATGTTCCAACCTACAAGCATATCGCTTATGAGCTAGGAACAAATATCGTTGAAACGGTCATTAAAAAGGGAAAAGTCGTCATTAGCCGCTAGTCAATAGATTCATACAATGGGAGGGTTCATAAATGACAACGAAACACGCTTCTAGTGCAGCAGAATTTGTAAATGCCGAACGATTACAGGAACTATTTCTTGAGTTAGCAAAAATAAATGCACCAAGCACGAAGGAACAGCTTGTAGCTAATTATTTAGTGAAGGCATTGCCGGAGCTTGGTTTTACAGTAGAGTTTGATGAGGCACACAAAAACTTTGATGGGGAAGTTGGAAACTTAGTTGCCTGGCATGAAGGCACTGACCCATCCATTCCCCCATTATTTTTCTCAACACATATGGATACCGTTCTCCCGACTGAGGGACTTAAGCCGGTAATAAAAGATGGGGTAATCCATTCTGATGGAACAACCATTTTAGGCGCTGACGATCGTGCAGCTCTAGCAGCCTATTTGGAAGCAATGAGAGCCATTATTGAAGGCGGGATTCCACACGGTCCAATAGAGTTCATCTTAACTGTAAATGAACAGCCAGGCTTAGTTGGTGCCAGATATATGGATTACTCGAAAGCAAAGAGTAAAACCGGCTATATTTTCGACAGCAGCGGGGATGTAGGACAAATTATTCTAAAAGGTCCATACAGCTCCCGGATCTGGATGGAAGTTGAAGGAAATGCAGCACATATAGCTCTTAATGCAGAAGAAGGAAATAGTGCTTTTTTAATAGCGGCAGAAGGATTAACAAATATGAAGCTAGGGACGATTGATGAGGAGACACTAGCCAATATTGGAATAATTAAAGGTGGAGAACTGACTTCAATCATTCCTGGAAGTGTGACGGTTGCAGGGGAGGTTCGTAGCTTTTCAAAGGAAAAGCTGGATCAGCAGCTAAGATCTATGGCTGAAGCAATGAAACAAGCCGCTGAGAAAAAAGGCGGAAAAGTAAATGTGAAAATTGAAAAGAAATACAGTGGATTTGATATCCCAGAAAACGATATTCTCGTAAAAAATGCAGAACGAGCAGCAAGAAATATTCATGTAAAGCCATATTTAACAGAAACACTCGGCGGGGCAGACACAAATGTTCTGAATGAAAACGGTCTAACATGCTTAACGCTTGGATTGGGCTTCCAAAATATCCATTCTTTCAGAGAATGCATTAGTATTGAAAACCTAGTCAACACTGGCAGACTTACAGCCGCTTTAATCGAACAATGGTATATCAATCATAAAGATAAATAGGTTAAGAGACTTTGGGTCATAGATCCATAGAAAGACTGCGCCTTGAAGTAACATAATCGAAAAATATATTACCGCTATATCTTGTTTCTTGTTAAGTCAAGAATAGCGGTAAAGGTTAATAATTGAGTAAATTTCATATTGTATTCAACATCTAATGCACTATGAAATTCATTCGATTATGAAGTTATAGATTTTTTAGAAACAGAGGTGGATTTTTATGCTAAGTAATCCTGTACTAATATCTGTTATCGTTTTATCTGTTCTAAGTCTAGCAAGAGTACATGTTATTTTTGCCCTATTAATTTCCGCCATTGTTGCAGGATTAACTGCAAATTTATCTTTAACAGATACAATCAATTCATTAATAAATGGAATGGGTGGGCAGTCTTCAACGGCTTTAAGCTATATCCTTCTCGGGATATTTGCAGCGATGATAGCTTATTCTGGAATTACAGCCATTCTTATTAATAAGCTGCTTGCCATGAAGAAGAAAAGCAAAATCTTACTATTGTTGATGTTTGCGGTGATTGCTTGTTTATCAGGAACGCTAATTCCGGTTCACATTGCGTTTATCCCAATCTTAATTCCTCCGTTATTACTATTTTTAAATTATTTAAAAATGGATCGCAGGGCGGTGGCTTGTGCACTCACTTTTGGGCTGAAAATGCCGTACATTGTCATTCCTGCAGGATACGGAATTATTTTTCATGGGATTATAGTTTCTGAAATGAAGGCGAGTGGACTTGATATTGCTCAATCACAAATTCCGCTTGCGATGATCATTCCAGCGATAGGTATGTTTGTTGGTCTATTTATTGCCATCTTTATTTCCTACCGAAAGCCAAGAGATTATGGTGAGGATCAAGCGATGGCTTTGGCTGAGGTGAGTGCGGCAACAGAAACGCCTTCCCGTAAGCTGCAACTAAAGGATTTTATTACAATTGGGGCTGTCGTTGCGGCATTAATCGTGCAATTACAATTTGGCTCGCTAGTTCTTGGAGCGTTAGCTGGGATTATTATCATGTTTGCTGGCAGAATTGTAACGCTAGGTGAAGGGGAGCAGATTGTCCAAGATGGTGTAAAATTAATGGGAGCGATTGCTTTCGTTATGCTTATCGCATCAGGGTATGCAGCTATTTTAAAGGAAACTGGTGCAGTTACTGAATTGGTTACGGCAGTTGATACTGTGGTAGGAGGCAGCAAGTTTATTGCAGCTATTGTACTACTGCTTATTGGTTTGTTGGTAACGATGGGAATTGGCACATCCTTTGGAACAGTTCCTATATTAGCGGCAGTGTTTGTCCCGCTTTGCATTTCCATTGGATTTAGCCCATTAGCAACTGCTGCTTTAATTGGAACAGCAGGAGCACTTGGAGATGCAGGATCACCAGCATCAGACAGTACTCTTGGTCCTACATCTGGGTTAAATGCAGATGGAAAGCATAATCATATTTGGGACACATGTGTACCAACGTTTATTCATTACAATATCCCATTATTTATATTTGGCGTCATTGCCGCATTAGTTTTATAATACTTTTTGGAGACTGAATTTTTAGTTATTTAAAATTGAGGAGTGGACAACTTATGAGCAACAGTGGAATTGCAGGATTAGATGTAGTAGAACTTGATGGAGTTACATTAGATCGTCATAAGGTAGAAAGGATTGTTAGAGGTACAGCAAAAGTATCAATCCCAGAGGAAAACCGTCTAAAGGTCCGTGCCAGCCGTAACCGCATTGAAAAGCAGCTTAATGACGGAAAAATTCTTTACGGTGTAAATACAGGATTTGGAAAGCTTAGTGATATTGAAATTGAGCCTGATGACATAGAGAAATTACAATTAAATTTATTAAGAGCAGATGCTGTAGGTGTGGGCGAACCTCTTCCTACTCCTGTTGTAAGAGCAATGATGACATTGCGTGCAAATGCTTTAGTTCGCGGATTTTCTGGAATTAGAGAAGAAACTGTTCAACTGCTTGTTGATATGATCAATGAAGGGGTGCATCCAGTCGTACCGAGCAAAGGCTCTGTTGGGGCCAGCGGTGATTTAGCGCCACTTTCTCATATTGCAATCGTATTAGTGGGTGAAGGGAAAGCAGAATACAAGGGTGAGATTCTACCTGGGGGCGAAGCTTTAAAAAGAGCTGGATTAGAAGCGGTTACCTTACAAGCAAAGGAAGGACTTGCATTAATCAATGGAACACAGTGTATGTCCGGAGTTGGAGTTGTTGCCCTTAATGAGGCTGAGAGAGTCGGTTTAGCAGCAGATATGGCAGCATGCTTAACGATGGAAGCTCTTCATGGTGTCATTTCCGCTTTTGATAGTGAATTACTCGCTGTACGTCCACATCCTGAGCTTGAGTTTGTAGCTTCACGGATGAGAAAATGGCTAGAAGGCAGTGAACGGATTACGCGACAAGGAGAAATCCGCATTCAGGATGCTTATTCCATTCGCTGTATTCCGCAAGTGCATGGTGCATCATGGCAAGCTTTTAACTATGTGGATGAGCGCCTGAGGGTTGAAATGAATTCCACTACGGATAATCCAATCGTGCTAGAAAATGGTGAAGTTATTTCTGGAGGCCATTTCCACGGACAGCCAATTGCTCTTTCAATGGACTTCTTGAAAGTGGCTGCAGCAGAATGGGCAAATATTTCAGAACGCAGAACGGAAAGATTAGTAAATCCGCAATTGAGCGGCTTATCTCCATTCTTAGCTCCAGATCCTGGTCTAGAATGTGGACTGATGGTAGCACAATATGCTGCAGCAGCCTTAGTATCTGAAAATAAGGTTTTAGCTCATCCAGCAAGTGTCGATTCGATTCCAACATCTGCTAACCAAGAGGACCATGTGAGCATGGGTACAATCGGTTCCCGCCAAGCGCGGGAAATCATTCACAATTCTGCTAGAGTTATAGCGATTGAAATGATCTGTGCTTCCCAAGCCATCTATTTAGAAAAAGCAGAAAGCCAGCTTGCTCCTTCAACTAGAGAATACCTAGAAAAAGTTAGAGCCATTTGCCCGCCGTTAGAAAGCGACCGTGCTATTTCGGATCAAATGGAAGAATTGGCCCAGTTTATTTTGAGAGAAGATGTATTGAAATAATGAATATTGAGAAGCTGCCTATTAATCGGAATATGGGATTAAGGGGCGGCTTCTTTTTTTATTGTTGTGGGGGATGTGGTGAGAGTGGTTCATAGTGCGTGTTTTGGAAAGAATCCTTTGTAAACGCCAACTATGAGAGGTTCATAGTGGGTGTTTTAGAAAGAATCCTTTGTAAACGCTAACTATGAGAGGTTCATAGTGGGTGTTTTTGAAAGAATCCCCCCTAAACGCTAACTATGAGAGGTTCATAGTGGGTGTTTTGGAAAGAATCCTTTGTAAACGCTAACTATGAGAGGTTCATGGTGCGTGTTTTTGAAAGAATCCCCCCTAAACGCCAACTATGAGAGGTTCATAGTGCGTGTTTTAGAAAGAATCGCCCATAAACGCCAACTATGAGAGGTTCATAGTGCGTGTTTTAGAAAGAATCGCCCATAAAAGCAACTATGAGAGGTTCATAGTGCGTGTTTTGGAAAAAATTCTCCATAAATGCCAACTATGAATGGTTCATAGTGCGCGTTTTGAAAAAATCCACTACAAATGCTCACCATGAACCCCCTATTTTTAATCTTAGTAGTGAACGATCCCTATTTTTGTCATAAAGAGCTGTATCTCACAATGAGTTATTCAGAAAAACAGCCTATATGTTATAGTTAACATACGTAATTTGAAAGGATGTTTTAAAAATGGCAAAAAGTGTTGTAATTGCTGAGAAACCTTCTGTTGCGCGGGATATTGCACGTGTGCTGAAGTGTAATAAAAAAGGAAATGGATTTTTGGAAGGCGATAAATATATTGTTACGTGGGCGCTGGGCCACCTTGTTACACTTGCTGACCCAGAAAGCTATGATGTGAAATATAAAACATGGAATTTAGAAGATCTGCCTATGCTGCCAGAGCGAATGAAATTGACAGTCATTAAGCAGACTGGAAAGCAATTTCAAGCTGTAAAAAGTCAGCTGACTAGAAAGGAAGTCAATGAAATCATCATCGCTACAGACGCTGGAAGAGAAGGAGAATTAGTCGCACGCTGGATAATAGATAAGGTGAAAATCAATAAACCGACTAAGCGGCTATGGATTTCATCCGTTACAGATAAAGCGATAAAAGACGGCTTTGCTAATTTAAAGCCGGGTAAAGCATATGAAAATTTATATGCTTCCGCTGTCGCACGTTCAGAAGCTGACTGGTATATCGGTCTTAATGCAACGCGCGCCTTAACGACTAGATTCAATGCCCAGCTTAACTGCGGCCGTATAGAGTTGTATCCTGTCAATAGCTTGGGCGGAATTTGTTAATCCAAATTTTATCAGGGTTGTAAGAATATCGCCCAAATAATATCGGGCAAAATAATTATA
>NZ_LMAS01000006.1:0-139072 GCF_001509555.1 Bacillus sp. FJAT-29937
CTCCAATAAAGTTGAGTTGATTAGCTCATAAATGTCTTTTTGATAAAAAGACTAAAACGTTGACGTTTTTGTTCGTTCAGTTTTCAAAGAACTATCATATCGCTCAGAAGCGACTTTATTAATATATCATTCCAAAATAACAATGTCAACATTTTTTTCTTTTCTTTAAGAAGTTATTTACTCTCGCTTGCTGACTTGAATTAGTATAACAAGCCCATAGTATGATTGCAAGTATTTTTTTGTATAAATTGTTCTTTTTATTATTGTAAAATATGTTAATTTCCTTTTACACAGAAATAGACCAACATTTGTGGTCTATTTAAGCACTTCCTCTATATATAATTGCCGATGTTTTTCTAAGTGGAGGATTTCGCCAGTTTGATTTATTTTCACAAGTGGCCTTGTCGGTGTTTTTTCTTCTAAAAACATAATTTCAGCTATATGGCCGTTTGAAAGCTTAACACTGCTTCCAATTGAAAAAGTCATAAAGCCTGATCCGATTGCGTGCATCGCTGCAATATCATATTTCCCAAACATATCCTGGAGCATCATTTCTAAAACTTTAAATGGTGACTGCTTTTTTCGGTAAAGTCTATTACTAGTCATGGCATGAAAGGTATCAGCCACCGCAATGATTTTGGCAAATGTGCTTATTTTACTGTTCTGTTCCCCTAAAGGATAGCCGCTTCCATCTAATCTTTCATGATGTTGAAAAATCCCTATCTTTGTCGTTTCTTTCAAAAGAGAAATATTTTGCACCATCTTATAGCTAGAGACTGAATGTCTTTTAATCTCTTCAAATTCCTGAAGAGTTAACGTTGAATTCTTAAAAAGAATGGAAGGCTTTATTTTTGCCATTCCAGCATCTGAAAGACAGCCACCAAGAGCAAGCTGTAGAACATCTCCTTTATTGTATTTAAGCTTCTTTCCGATAAAAGCACTTAATAGCCCGACTGCAACTGAGTGCTGATATAGGTATTCATCATTAGTTGATAAATGATGCAGGGAGAACAAATCAGAGGGATTAGCTTCTGATTTTTCAACGAGAGGAAGTATAATACTTCTGATTTTTGAAATATCGATTGGCAAACCTGATTGCCAGTTCTTAAATTCTCTTTTGTAATTTTGTACCGCAATAAGAAACAGATCTTCCAGACATTCATTGTTCTCGCTAGGTGCTTCCTTTGTATTCCTGTCATCACTTACGACTTCATTTGGAATAAAAGCAGTTCCATTCACCAGTAACTTTTCTACATCAACTTCCTCAATAAGAAAAACATTTAGTATATGTATTAATTCTTTTGTAAGAATACTTTTCTTAGTAACAATTGGACGATTGGTCAGACTATAAATATCTTCAGCTATAATACATCCCTCTCGCAGTTCCTTTATGTTCACACGCACAGTCTTCCACCCCAAATGTCATGAATCGTTTTTACCATTATACCCCATTAAACACAAAAGGAGGAACACAAAACTTGTGTTCCTCCCATTCATATATTATTCTTGATCATCTTCTGCGGATTCCTCATCAGGAAGAAATTCAGCACTTTCTAATGGCTTTGTTAATTCCTCTTCAGGTTTATCCTCTTCCTTTTCAACCTTGGCAACAGTAGCAACAAATTCATCTATGTTTTCGTCTAAACGAATGAGTCTAACACCTTGAGTGTTACGCCCCATTGTCGAAATATCACTTACTGCCATGCGGATGAGGACACCGCCAGTCGTAATTAACATTAAGTCTTCTTCGCCAGTGACCGCTCTCATGGAAACGAGATTTCCATTTTTCTCGGTAACATTACAGGTTTTAATTCCTTTTCCGCCTCTTCCTTGAATACGATATTCTTCGGAAGGGGTACGTTTACCATAACCGTTTTTCGTAACAATTAGTATTTGGGAATTCTCCTCCAACACTTCCATTCCCACTACTTCATCATCACCGCTTAAGCTTATTCCCTTAACCCCTGTTGCGGTACGCCCCATTGAACGGACATCATCTTCAGGGAATCGAATGAGTAAACCATTTTTCGTTCCAATAATAATTTCCTTCTGTCCATCTGTTAAGCGTACAGAAATTAGCTCATCATCTTCCCTTAAATTAATGGCAATTAACCCATTGTTTCTAATATTGGCAAAGGAAGTAAGAGGGGAGCGCTTAGAAATCCCTTGCTTCGTGGTAAAGAACAAGAACCAATCATCTACGAATTCCTCAATTGGAATAATGGCATTTACCCATTCATCTTTCTCAAGCCCGCTTAAGAGGTTAACAATTGGAATCCCTTTAGCTGTACGGCTAAATTCAGGAATTTCATATCCTTTAGAACGGTATACCTTCCCTTTATTCGTGAAGAACAAGATTGTGTCATGGGTTGATGTAGTCATTAAATGTTCAACAAAATCATCTTCGTTTGTCCCCATACCTTGAATTCCACGGCCACCACGCTTTTGGGCACGGTAAGTAGAAACAGGCAGACGTTTCACATAGCCTTTATGAGTTAAAGTGATGACGATATTCTCGCGAGGGATCAAATCTTCATCTTCAATTTGCTCAATGCCCCCTGCAACGATTTCCGTGCGTCGCTCATCATTAAATCTTTCTTTAATTTCAAGCAATTCTTCACGGATAATTTCGAGTACCTTTTCCTCGTCCGCCAATATTGCTTTCAACTCAGCAATTAGTTTAACTAAGCTTGCATATTCATCTTCAATTTTTTCACGCTCTAAGCCTGTTAAACGTTGCAGACGCATATCCAGAATAGCCTGAGCTTGCTTCTCAGAAAGATTGAATTTGGTCATTAATCCTTCTCTGGCAATATCCGTTGTTTGAGAACCGCGGATTAATGCAATGACCTCATCCAAATGATCGAGGGCAATTCTTAAGCCTTCTAGAATATGAGCACGCGCCTCCGCCTTTCTTAATTCAAACTCAGTTCTGCGTCGGATTACAACTTTTTGGTGATTTAAATAATACTCTAAACACTGCTTTAAATTCAGTACCTTTGGTTCGCCATCGACTAAAGCAAGCAAGTTAATTCCGAAACTCGTCTGCATCGCTGTTTGCTTATACAGATTGTTCAATAATACACTTGCATTTGCATCTCTGCGAACTTCAATGACAATCCGCATCCCGTTACGGTCGGATTCATCACGCAGATCGGTAATTCCATCAATCTTTTTATCTCTGACAAGTTCAGCGATTCTCTCTATCAGCTTCGCTTTATTCACTTGATAAGGGATCTCATTGACAATGATGACTTCTCTGCCATTTGCCTTTTGTTCGATTTCTACTTTTGCTCTTAATGTAATAGAGCCTCTGCCTGTTTCATAAGCCTTGCGGATTCCGCTCCGGCCAAGAATCATTCCGGCAGTTGGAAAATCCGGGCCGGGAATAATATCCATCAACTCTGGAATGGTTATATCTGGATCCTGGCTAATGGCCAATACCCCATCAATTACTTCGCCAAGCTGATGCGGAGGGATATTTGTTGCCATTCCTACAGCTATCCCTGATGTACCATTCACTAATAAATTCGGGAATCTAGCCGGCAAAACAACAGGCTCTCTTTCTTCCCCATCATAGTTGTCTTGATAATCGATTGTGTCTTTATTAATATCTCTCAAAAGCTCCATCGAGATTTTGGACATACGGGCTTCCGTATAACGCATCGCTGCTGCAGAATCCCCATCGACAGAACCGAAGTTTCCATGTCCATCAACAAGCATGTAACGGTAGTTGAAGTCCTGTGCCATCCGCACCATTGTTTCATATACAGCAGAGTCTCCGTGGGGATGGTATTTACCAATAACATCTCCAACGATACGAGCTGATTTTTTATAAGGTTTATCTGAGTGCATGCCAAGATCGTGCATGGCGTATAAAATCCGGCGGTGAACCGGTTTTAATCCATCTCGTACATCTGGTAAAGCACGTGACACAATAACACTCATCGCATAGTCAAGAAAGGACGAACGCATTTCCTGGCTTATATTAATCTCTCTTACTTGGGGCCTCGGAGTTTCAGCCATGTAAAGAACCTCCTTTATGTGAACAACTATTTCTCAATCTATCCATGGGTAAAAATTCCCAACGAATAGTTTCAATGATAAAAGGTAGCCTAATGATCAAAAGCAGCTGCCTTTGCATTTCAAGTATATAAAACCAGGATAGAATAATAGCCATCTACCCTGGGTGTTTAATCAAATATCTAGGTTCTTAACATATAACGCATTTTCTTCAATGAATTGACGGCGAGGCTCCACTTTATCACCCATAAGGATTTCAAAGGTTTCGTCCGCTTCAATTGCATCTTCGAGATTTACCTGCAATAAAGTTCTTGTTTCTGGATTCATCGTTGTTTCCCAAAGCTGCCCAGGATTCATTTCTCCTAACCCTTTGTAACGCTGTACATTTGGCTTAGGATTACTTGGCAAGCTTCCCATCACTTCTTCCAGCTGACTTTCATTGTAGGCATACTCAATCCGTTTCCCTTGCTGGATTTTGTATAAAGGCGGCTGTGCAATATAAATATATCCCGCTTCAATGATTTGTCTCATATAACGATAGAAGAAGGTTAATAGTAAAGTTCGAATGTGAGCACCATCAACATCCGCATCAGTCATGATAACAATCTTGTGGTATCGCGCTTTCGAAATATCAAAGTCATCGCCAATACCTGTTCCAGCTGCTGTAATCATTGCTCTTACTTCATTGTTTGAAAGAATTCGATCCAGTCTAGCCTTCTCAACATTGAGGATTTTCCCTCTTAGCGGAAGAATGGCTTGGAAATGGCGATCACGTCCTTGTTTGGCGGATCCGCCCGCTGAATCACCCTCAACAATATATAATTCAGAGATGGATGCATCCTTTGAAGAACAATCCGCTAATTTACCAGGCAAGCTTGATACTTCTAATGCACTTTTTCTTCTTGTTAATTCACGTGCCTTTTTCGCAGCTAATCTTGCGCGGGCAGCCATTAATCCCTTTTCAACAATTTTCTTCGCTACCGTCGGATTCTCCAGCAGGAATTTGTCTAATGCCTCAGAGAAAACAGTATCTGTAATCGCACGAGCCTCGGAGTTCCCTAGCTTTGTTTTTGTTTGTCCTTCAAATTGAGGGTCCGGATGCTTAATGGAAATAATAGCCGTAATTCCTTCGCGGACATCTTCCCCTGAAAGATTGGCATCATTTTCTTTGAAAATTCCGCTTCTTCTTGCATAGTCATTAATAACCCTCGTTAAAGCTGTTTTGAAGCCGACCTCATGGGTTCCGCCTTCATACGTATTAATATTATTGGCAAAGGAATAGATATTGCTTGTATACCCATCATTGTACTGGATCGATACTTCCACATTAATTCCGTCACGCTCGCCCTCAATATAAATCGGCTCCTCATGGAGGACTTCCTTTGAACGGTTTAAATGTTCAACGTACGACTTGATTCCGCCCTCATACATATATTCTAGCTTCTTGCCATTTTCGCGTTTGTCCTCAATCGTAATTTTCAATCCGCGATTTAAGAAGGCTAATTCCCGGATACGGTTTGCCAGTGTATCAAAGTCGTATTCAAGTGTTTCAGTGAAGATCTCCGGATCTGGCTTAAAGTGAATGGTTGACCCAGTATGGTCTGTTTCGCCAATAATCTTCAGGTCCCCAATCGTCACGCCACGCTCAAATTTAATATAGTGAATATGTCCATCCCGATGAACAAATACTTCTAATTCAGTGGAAAGTGCATTAACAACAGAAGCACCTACACCATGCAGCCCGCCGGAAACCTTATATCCGCCTCCGCCAAACTTCCCTCCGGCATGAAGGACAGTCATAATGACTTCAACGGCCGGACGTCCCATTTTTTCTTGAATATCGACAGGGATCCCACGTCCGTTATCGATAACGGTAATACTATTATCTTTCTCGATGCACACATTAATCTCTGAACAATATCCGGCTAATGCTTCGTCAATACTGTTGTCTACAATTTCCCATACAAGATGGTGCAAGCCCTTAGCACTTGTAGAACCAATATACATCCCTGGACGCTTACGAACCGCTTCAAGACCTTCTAAAACCTGTATCTGATTGGCATCATAAGACTCTTCCTGCACTGCCTTTTGCTCCATTGACACATCGATCACCTACGCTTTCATTTGCATTACTATCCAATATCAATTCATCTATTAAAAAGCCTGGCAAATCCTTATTCTATTTCGCCAAACTATTATCTTTATCTGTTTAAATTGCGGATTTCGCGGATCGCTTTTTTAATGTACCTGATGCCAGTGGGGAAAAAAAGATTTCCTTTGTGGTGATGACCACCGATTTATAAGAACCTTTGGAGAGGTTTATGACAGAGTGCTTCTGGCGCTCTAAAAACTCTTCTATCATTTTAGAAGAGTGTACACTTTGCTTATCAATAATAGCGACAATATCCTTTGAACGAACTAATATATCTTCTCCGACATGGATATACAAATGCTCACCTCATTGAATCTTTTTCATGCTTCCAGCTTCCACCCTGAAAGCTGCAGCCTCTTTTAAAGTCTTGTGATCAATTCCATCAACACTTGTCGTTGTGACAAAGGTTTGCACTTTTCCTTGAATCGTATTGAGCAAATGTGATTGCCGATAATCATCAAGTTCTGAAAGTACATCATCAAGAAGCAATAGGGGGTATTCGCCAATCTCAGAATGAATTAGCTCAATTTCTGCAAGCTTAAGAGATAAAGCAGTTGTTCGCTGCTGCCCTTGTGAGCCAAAGGTTTGCACATCGCGCCCATTAACAAAAAAGAGCAGATCATCCCGATGAGGGCCAAACATTGTCACACCACGTTCAATTTCTCTATTTTTTATTTTTCCAAATTTCTCTTCGTATACTTTTATCATTTTCGACAAATCTTGCTCATCTGATACATCTGCCGATGGCTTGTACTCTATTTTCAACGATTCAAGCCCTCTTGATATGCCCTCATGAATCGGCATTGCCCAATTTTCAAGCAGCTGAAGGAATTCGAAGCGTTTTTTCACGATTTTGACGGCAGTTTGAATAAACTGCTCTGTCAAGATGTCCAGCATTGTTTGATCCGTTTGCTTTTTTATTTGGAGCTGCTTTAAATAGTGATTTCTATGCTGCAGTATTTTTTGATACTGGCTAACATCATGAAGATAGATGGGAGAAACTTGCCCAATTTCCATGTCAATAAAACGCCGTCTTACTTGTGGGCTCCCCTTAACAAGATGGAGATCTTCGGGAGCAAACATGACGACATTCATATTTCCAACATATTGACTTAACTTTTGCTGTTCAATATGGTTGCATTTAGCCTTTTTTCCTTTTTTGGAGATGACTAATTGCATCGGTAAAGAGCCTCGATCTTTTTGGACCCTACCCTCTATTTTAGCATACTCTTCGTCCCAGCGAATAAGTTCTTTATCATTTGAGGTGCGATGCGATTTTGCCATGGCTAACACATAGATGGATTCCATGACATTTGTTTTCCCTTGTGCATTTTCGCCCAATATGACATTCACTTTATTTTCAAACTGGACTTCTAATCCTTCATAGTTCCGGTAATTTTTCAACTGCAATTGCTCGATATACATGGACCTACATCCTTTTAGCATAGCTCTCTGCTACAGAAGGCCTATTTTTTATACAATCGTAAATGAACCAAATTCCTCGATTTGAACTTGATCTCCCGTACGGAGCTTTCTTCCTCTTCTTTGGTCCTGCTCTCCATTTACGAATACTTCATATTCACTTAAAAACCACTTGGCCATTCCGCCAGACTGAATAATCTCAGCTATTTTAAGAAATTGGCCCAGTGTAATATATTCCGTATCAATTTTGATGTCTGTCATCTTTTTCACTTCCTCGATTGTTTGATTTTTATTGTTAGAAATATTTTTTCCATAAAATCAAAACAATTTCTAGAATGTACCCTAAAGTTCTATTTTACTAAAAATTTAGCGATTATACAAAGAAAAAGCTACCAGCTCTTATGCTGGCAGCTCCCCGTCATTTTTGTTTATTAATACGTTCTAACCGGCAAAATGAGCTGGAGAATGGAATCGTCATTAATTGGTCGAATAACAAATGGTCTCATGGCTCCCGTGAAGCTAATCGTTATTTCAGAACCCTCTAGTGTTTTCAGTGCATCCATCATAAATTTGGCACTGAAGGAGATTTTTAAATCCTCGCCTTCTACAGACTGGCTTTGTAATTCTTCAACAACATGTCCGATTTCAGGCGTATTAGAAGAGATTTCAATAATCCCTCCGTCAATCGTTGTGAATTTGACGACATTATTTCGTCCCTCTCTCGCTAATAGAGAAGCACGGTCAATCGCATGTAAAAACTCCTTCGTATTGACGACAATATCTGTTTTGCTTTCTGTCGGAATTAATCTGGATGTATCTGGGTAATTTCCTTCAAGTAATCTTGAGAAAAATAATAGGTGCTTCGCTTTAAATAAAACTTGATTTTCTGTAATAACAATTTCAACAGGATCATTATGATCATCCAAAATCTTGCTTAATTCACTTAAGCTCTTCCCCGGAATAACAACATTGTAACTTTCTGCTGCTTCTGTTTCGATTCTTGCTTTTCTGAGCGCTAATCGATGGCTATCTGTTGCAATACAGGTTAATTCCCCATTTTCCACTCGCCAGTTTACACCTGTCAAGATGGGGCGTGTTTCTGAGGTGGACACTGAGAACACAGTTTGGCGAATCATCGCTTTAAGAAGATCAGTTGGAATTTTAAACACATTTTCTTCCGAGATTTGCGGCAATAACGGATATTCCTCCGCATCTAACCCATTTAATTTAAATTCAGACTTTCCAGAGCGAATGACTGTTTGCAGCTGATTTTCCACATGCATTTCAACGGTATCCGTTGGCAGCTTCTTAACAATTTCGCTAAAAAACTTAGCCTGAAGCACAATGGAGCCTGTTTGTTTGATCTCCGCAATCTCATCTCCAGCTTCTTCTTTAGGAATAAATGATTCAATCGATATATCTGAATCACTGCCTGTTAATGTTACTCCTTCAGATGTCGCTACAATTTTGATTCCCGTTAAAATTGGAATAGTAGTTCGGCTCGTTACCGCCTTCATAACATCCTGAACACCTTGAACTAATCGATCCCGTTGGATTATAAATCTCATTTCTTAATCCTCCGTATAAACTATTTTTATATTTTTAGTTATATATATTTTTCTTTTTAAAAATACTAGAAGTACTAGTAGGGCCTGTTAACATGTGGATAACTATATTTTTTTAATGGAAACACAGCCTATCCACATGTGGACAGACTGTGTGTAAGCTAGTTCATGTTATGCACACTATATTTTAAGTATTTCATGAATCTCTTTTATTTCTTTTTGAAATTGAGTATCTGTTTGCACGAGTTTTGAGATTTTTTCATGAGCATGGATCACGGTTGTATGATCTCGTCCTCCAAACTCTTCGCCAATTTTCGGCAGAGAGAAGTCTGTTAATTCCCGCGATAAATACATGGCAATTTGCCTAGGAAAGGCAACAGATTTTGTCCTTTTCTTCGCTTTAAAGTCTTCTAATTTCACATTATAGTGTTCCCCGACAACGCGCTGAATATCAAGTATCGTAATCACTTTAGGCTTTGAGCTTGGAATAATATCTTTAAGAGCTTCAGCAGCCAAGTCGGCATTAATATCTTTATTAATTAAGGATGAGTACGCAACAACGCGAATAAGAGCGCCCTCTAATTCACGAATATTTGAATCAATCTGGTTGGCAATATACAGCATCACTTCATTTGGAATATCAAGTCCTTCAGCCTTCGCCTTTTTACGCAAAATAGCAATTCTTGTTTCAAGATCTGGAGGTGTGATATCAGTGATAAGCCCCCATTCAAACCTGGAACGAAGCCTATCTTCTAAGGTCGGGATTTCCTTTGGCGGCCGGTCGCTGGAAATAATAATTTGCTTGCTTTCCTCATGTAATGTATTAAAGGTATGGAAAAACTCCTCTTGAGTTGATTCTTTTCCGGCTAAAAACTGAATATCATCAATTAACAATACATCGACTTTTCGATATTTATTGCGGAAATCGACTGCCTTATTGTCACGAATCGAGTTAATGAATTCATTCGTAAATTTTTCTGATGATAAATAGACAACCTTAGCTGACGGGTTGTGATCTAATACATAATGGCCAATGGCGTGCATAAGGTGCGTTTTTCCAAGTCCGACTCCCCCATAAATAAATAAAGGGTTGTATGCTTTGGCTGGTGCTTCGGCCACTGCTAATGAAGCAGCATGAGCAAATCGGTTTCCTGAGCCAATAACAAACGTATCAAAAGTATATTTAGGATTCAGCATGTTTAATGGCAGTTCAGGATGTTCATCCTCTTTATCCGCTTTTCTTGGCGGATTTGGAAAATTAAGCCCTTCTTCATTTTGATTTTGAGGAATGATAAATTTAACTCCTAATTCTTCTCCAGTTATGTCATAGAGAATTCCAGAGATCAATTGGGAATAGCGCTCTTCCAGCCAATCACGGGCAAACTCATTCGGCGCAGTAATCGTTAACGTGTCTCCTTGAAGAGAGTGAGCTTTCGTCGACTTTAGCCATGTTTCATAACTAGGTTTGCTTATTTTCTTTTCGATGCTGGTCAGTGCATTATTCCAAAGATCCGCAATGTTCTCCAATAGATAGCCCTCCTTTGCCAGTTACTATTAAAGAAATTCCCTAAGCAGGTAGAACGTCGTAGGCCAATAATCACTTTTTTTATTTTATAAGAATGATAGGCGCCAAAAAAATATAGGCTATACAAGCAGTACAACCTAGATATTCATAAATATACAGACTCATGTATGTGGAAAAACATATAATAAGGAAGAGAAGAAGGATTTCGACAATATCCACTAGCTGTGGACAAGGTTTTACAACCTGAAAGAATAACTCATCCACATCTTATCCACAATCTGTGGATAAGAAAGTTATGCACAATGATTTATTAAGAGTGAAAACACAATTATGATAACAGATATTCCTAAGAGGTGCAATGGTTTTTAATAATCTATCCACAAGGCTAAGAGTGTGTGGATTTAAATTGTCCACAAGGGGTGTTTGTGTGAAAAAGCTGTCGATATGTGCTGTGGATAATAAAAAACGTGTCGAAAGTTTATCCACAACTCGAAAAGCGGAGAGCGCCCGCCTATCGGCGACAAGCATAAGACGAGCCGGCTGGAAGGTTGTTCTTTACCTTCTAGACGGATTGGCTTATGACCTCGAGCCGATGGCGCTCGGAGCTAGACAATAGAAGGATCACAGGCTTTTCGGGTGTCGAATTTAAAAAGTGGAGAAATTTACTTTTCTTAAAAACAAAATTTTAGAGTGACATCGATCCGAAAAGAGGGTAAAATTTCTTGGTGGATCTTTTTGTAAGAAATGAATCAGATTAAGCAATGCAGGCTTACGAATTTCTACCAGTTGACAACATTCTAGTTGCATCTTTATAATTAGTAGGACTGTCTTTAACAGCTATTCCTCAGGGAGGTGTCATATAATGAAAAGAACTTATCAACCAAAAGCACGTAAAAGAAGTAAAGTTCACGGATTCCGCAGCCGCATGAGCACGCCAAACGGACGTAACGTCTTAGCTCGTCGCCGTCGTAAAGGAAGAAAAGTATTATCTGCTTAGGCCACTGAAACGTCAGTGGTCTTTTTTTCCATAATCAATTAAAAACAGAGTCTTCCGCTTTTAGAGAGGTAAGAGACGATGAAAAAAGAATTTAGAGTGAAAAAGAATAAAGAATTTCAAGACGCCTTTAAAAAAGGCAAGTCATTCGCCAATCGGCAATTTGTTGTTTACTCACTTAATAAGCCAGGGCAGGAGCACTTTCGAATTGGCCTTTCAGTGAGTAAGAAAATTGGTAACGCTGTCACAAGAAATCAGATCAAGCGCTATGTTCGTCAAGCTTTCCACGAACTGGAGAATGAATTAAAACATCCTTTCGACTATATTATTATTGCCAGAAAGCCTGTTGCTGATATGGGTTTTCATGAGATTAAGAACAGTTTAATTCATGTATTAAAGCTGTCGAAGGTTATGGTTAAGCCTAAGCCAGGAATGGCTGATAAACAGTCTTAAGAAGAAGTGTTTTCTATAAAGACATGCCTTATTAATAATGTTAAAATATATGTAGTTTTGTTTTCCATAATCTTCTGAATTACATTTATATATTTAGAAGGTGGCAAACTTGGGAATAAACATACAATAGATAAATTTTCTTAGCAGTAAGGAGGAAAAATCGTTTGAAGAAAAGAATACTTCTAGTAGTCGGTCTGGTTTTCTTAACAGCGCTTTTATCAGGCTGTATGGATATTAATACGCCGATTACATCCGAAAGTGAAGGCTTTTGGAATCAGTACATAGTTTATCCGCTTTCACTTTTCATCATAAAAGTTGCTGAATTCGCGGGTGGCAGCTTTGGTTTATCGATTATCATTGTCACCATTATTATCCGTTTGATTATGCTTCCTTTAATGATTAAACAAACGAAAAGTTCAAAGGCGATGCAGGCATTGCAGCCAGAAATGGCAAAACTGAAAGAAAAATACAGTTCAAAGGATCAAAAAACCCAACAAAAGCTGCAGCAGGAAACAATGGCATTATTCCAGCAGCATGGGGTTAATCCTTTAGCTGGGTGTTTCCCATTAATCATTCAAATGCCAGTACTGATTGGGTTCTACCATGCTATATCCCGTACTCAGGAGATTAAGTTACATTCCTTTTTATGGTTTGAACTAGGTGCTCCAGATCCAATTTATCTATTGCCGCTAATTGCTGGTGTAACAACATTTATTCAGCAAAAAATGATGATGGCAGGCACAGCTAATCAAAATCCGCAAATGGCGATGATGCTTTGGCTCATGCCGATCATGATCGTTGTTTTTGCTATTAACTTCCCAGCTGCCCTTTCATTGTACTGGGTAGTCGGTAATATCTTTATGATCGTTCAGACGTATTTTATTAAAGGTCCGGAGCTGAAAGCTGCAGCAACCGGTAAAGCAGGAGGAGCAAAAAAGTGAAACAAGTAACTGCTACAGGACAGACCGTCGAGGAAGCAGTAAAGTCGGCTCTAGCTCAGTTGCAGACAACGGAAGAACGTACAGAAATTACAATCGTCGATGAAGGCAAAAAAGGGATCTTTGGCATCTTTGGTTCACGACCTGCAATTGTGAAAGCTGTTTTGAAAATCGACCCAATTGAAGAAGGCAAGAAGTTCCTTTTAGATGTAAGTGAAAAGATGGGCGCTGCGATTGAAATAGAGGTAATTGGCAGCGGAAGAAACATCGAATTCATTTTAACAGGTGAAAAAATTGCTCTGCTCATTGGAAAAAGGGGTCAGACTTTAAATTCTTTGCAGTATTTAACACAATTAGTTATGAATCGCTATTCGGAACAATACATTAACGTATTACTGGATGCGGAGGATTACCGAAAAAGGCGAAATGATACGCTTATCCAGTTAGCTGGACGATTGGCGCAAAAGGCGATAAAGACAGGCCAAACTGTTACTTTAGAACCGATGCCTTCTTATGAAAGAAAAGTCATTCATACCGCTCTCGCTGATAATAAACGGATCAAAACGTATTCAAACGGAAATGATCCGCATCGCCATCTTGTCATTACACCGGTTAAATAAGAGGGACCCAATCTTGTGATTGGGTTCTTTTTTTTTGTAAAAATCATCTGATGGCCGCTGCTTTATTGTTATTCACATGTGGATAAGATAAAATATAGTATACCTAATTTGAAAACTGTGGATAAATAAAGATTTTTTGAAAATAAAAATGCTGTGGAAAAGTTTTATTTAAGGCAAGAAGAGGAAGACAAACTTGTTTTCTAATAAAAAGGCATATGATATTCTATTATTTTGTAGAAATCACAGGAAGTAACGTTTATAGATAAATAAAGCTTTGAATGAAAAGAGGTGGAGTGTAATGGAATTAGATACAATTGCAGCCATATCGACGCCGATGGGTGAGGGAGCGATTGCGATCGTTCGGTTAAGCGGGGATGAAGCAATTGCGATTGCGGATAAAATGTTTAAAGGTGTTAGTGGTAAAAGACTGAATGAGGTTGCCTCTCATACGATCCATTATGGGCATATGATCGATCCAAGGACGAATGAAATCGCTGAAGAAGTCATGGTATCGGTTATGAAGGGCCCAAAAACCTTTACGAAAGAGAATGTCGTTGAAATTAATTGCCATGGAGGAATTGCTTCTGTCAATCGGGTGCTTCAGCTAGTTCTGAGTTATGGGGCTAGACTTGCGGAGCCTGGGGAGTTTACGAAGAGAGCCTTTTTGAATGGACGGATTGATTTATCTCAGGCTGAAGCGGTCATGGACTTAATTCGGGCAAAAACGGATCGGGCAATGAATGTGGCTCTTGGACAAATGGAAGGCAGACTATCGAAGCTGATTCGGAAGCTCCGTCAGGAAATATTAGAGACGCTCGCCCATGTTGAAGTTAACATTGATTATCCTGAATATGATGATGTGGAGGAAATGACCCATCAGCTCCTTTTAGAAAAAGGCTCCTATGTTAAAGAGGAGATTGAAAAGCTGCTTCGAACCTCTCATCAGGGGAAAATTTTACGAGAGGGCTTATCGACCGTCATTGTGGGGCGTCCAAATGTAGGAAAATCCTCTTTATTGAATAGTCTTGTTCAAGAAAACAAGGCAATCGTAACAGATATTCCTGGTACGACCCGTGATGTGATTGAAGAGTATGTGAATGTTCGCGGTGTGCCGCTACGTTTATTGGATACAGCAGGGATAAGAGAAACTGAGGATATAGTCGAACGAATCGGCGTTGAAAGGTCCCGGCAGGTGTTAAAGGAAGCGGACCTTATTTTGCTTGTTCTTAATTATTCGGATGATTTTACGGAAGAGGATGAAAATCTATTTAAGGCAGTCGAAGGCATGGACGTGATCGTCATTGTGAATAAAACTGATCTGCCTCAAAAGATTGATATGGAACGGGTTCAGAACCTCTCTCGGAACCATAAGCTCGTAACAACTTCCCTTTTAGAAGATAGGGGAGTGGATGAGCTGGAAGAAGCGATTGCATCTCTCTTTTTCGAAGGCTCGATCGAATCAAGGGATATGACGTATGTTTCGAATTCCCGCCATATTGCTTTGTTAAATCAGGCGTTAAGTGCTATGGAGGATGCTTTAATGGCAGTAGAAATGGGTACGCCTATTGATATTGTGCAGATTGATTTTACTAGAACTTGGGAGCTGCTCGGTGAAATTATCGGGGATAGTGTCCATGAAAGTCTAATCGATCAGTTATTCTCTCAGTTTTGTTTAGGGAAATAGGAGAAAGATGAAAATGTGCTTTATGGAGGGTTTATAGTGGCTCGTTTGAAGCGGTTATTTAAGAAAATGCGCACTATGAAGGGTTCATAGAGCTCATTTGAGGCGGTAATTAAAGAAAACGCGCATTATGAAGGGTCCATAACGCTCGTTTGAGGTGGAAACTAAAGAAAACGCGCACTATGAAGGGTTCATAACGCTTGTTTGAAGTGGAAACTAAAGAAAACGCGCACTATGAAGGGTTCATAACGCTCGTTTGAAGTGGAAACTAAAGAAAATACGCACTATGAAGGGTTTATAGGACTCGTTTGATGTTGATTCATAAGAAAACAAGTACTATACACATTTATAAAAATATATTTGCTACAGAATAACTGTAATTCCGCAAAATGTATCACTCAAAAGGGGATTACAAAAACAGAAACTTCAAGAGAGTAAAAGGAGGCAGCATCATGCCATATGAAGCTGGAACATATGATGTCATTGTCGTCGGCGCTGGTCATGCGGGCTGTGAGGCTGGCCTTGCGTCTGCCCGCATCGGTGCAAAGACGTTAGTTGTGACGATAAATTTAGATATGATAGCCTTTATGCCGTGTAATCCATCTATCGGGGGGCCGGCAAAAGGAACCGTTGTTAGAGAGATAGACGCTTTGGGCGGAGAAATGGCTAAGAACCTGGATAAAACCTACATCCAAATGCGAATGCTTAATACTGGAAAAGGGCCAGCTGTCCGTGCGTTGCGCGCACAAGCGGATAAGTTCGCCTATCAGCATGAAATGAAGAAGACACTAGAAAGTGAGCCTAACATCACCCTCATTCAAGGGATGGTAGAACAACTAATCATTGAAGATGGAGTATGTAAAGGAGTGATCACTCAAACAGGCGCTGTTTATCACGCGAAAGCTGTAATTATTACAACAGGAACCTTTTTAAGAGGAGAAATAATCCTAGGAGAACTAAAGTATTCAAGCGGCCCGAACAATCAGCAGCCTTCTATCAAGCTTTCTGAGAATTTAGAGGAGATCGGCTTTGAATTAGAACGCTTTAAAACAGGTACACCTCCACGTGTAAACAGCAACACGATTGATTACAGTAAAACAGAAATTCAGCCTGGTGATGATCTACCGCTCGCATTTTCATACGAGACGACAAAATTTATAACAGACCAGCTGCCATGCTGGCTAACTTATACAAGTGAACGCACACACCAAATTATTGAGGCCAACCTGCATCGTTCTCCGATGTATTCCGGAATGATCCAAGGGAAGGGTCCGCGCTATTGCCCGTCCATTGAAGATAAGATTGTTCGCTTCAACGATAAGCCGCGCCACCAAATTTTCTTGGAGCCGGAAGGACGAAATACGCAAGAGGTTTATGTTCAAGGTTTATCAACAAGCTTGCCGGAGGAAGTACAGCATGACCTAATCCGCAGTGTTCCAGGCTTGGAAAATGCCAAGATGATGCGTGCTGGCTATGCGATTGAATATGATTCCGTGAGACCGACTCAGCTTTGGCCAACATTAGAGACGAAAAGGGTAAAGAATTTATATACGGCTGGGCAAATTAATGGCACCTCGGGCTATGAAGAAGCCGGTGCACAGGGCCTTATGGCTGGAATTAATGCAGCGATGAACGTTTTTGGCAAGGAAGAAATCATTTTAAGCCGTTCGGATGCTTATATTGGGGTTATGATTGATGACCTGATTACAAAAGGAACGCAGGAGCCATACCGATTGCTTACTTCCCGTGCGGAATACCGCTTACTGCTTCGCCATGATAATGCCGATCTGCGATTAACGGAAATTGGACATTCAGTCGGTCTTATCAGTGAAGAACGCTATCAAAAGTTTGTTTCAAAAAAGCAAGCAATTGAAAACGAAATTGATCGGTTAAAAGGGATTATTCTCAAGCCATCAAAAGAAGTTCAAGAAATCATCAAGAGCCTCGGAGGCAGCGAATTAAAAGACGGAATCCGGGCATCAGACCTGTTGAAAAGACCAGAAATGTCCTATGAGCATATTTGGCAGCTCGCTCCTGGGGAAGAAAAGCTGGGTCAAGAAGTGGCAGAACAAGTGGAGATTCAAATTAAATATGAAGGTTATATTGATAAATCGCTGCAGCAGGTAGAACGATTAAAGAAAATGGAAGACAAAAGGATCCCAGAGAATATTGATTATGACGCGATTAATGGCCTGGCAAAAGAGGCGAAACATAATTTAAAAGAAGTCATGCCATTATCCATTGCACAAGCTTCTAGAATTTCAGGAGTCAATCCTGCTGATATTTCTATTTTGCTTATTTATATTGAACAGGGCCGAATTGCAAAGGTCACAAACGAATAAAGCTTGCCATTTCATAGCTTGAGAAAGGATTGGCGAATGAATACAGAACTATTTATTGAAGCGCTGGCGGCGAAGGGGATCTCCCTCTCGCCTCAGCAATTAGATCAATATGAGAAATACTTCACCTTATTAGTGGAATGGAACGAGAAAATGAATCTTACGGCAATTACAGATAAGCCAGAGGTTTATTTAAAGCATTTCTATGATTCGATCTCAGCAGCTTTTTATTTTGATTTTACAAAGCCATTACATATTTGCGATGTCGGAGCGGGAGCGGGTTTTCCAAGTCTTCCAATTAAAATCGCCTTCCCAGAGCTGCGGGTTACGATTGTCGACTCTCTTAATAAGCGGATTGGCTTTTTAGAGCATTTAACGAAGGAACTTGGCTTGGAGAACGTCCAATTAATTCATGACCGAGCGGAAACATTTGGTCAGAAAAAGGAGCACCGCGAATCATATGATGTCGTTACAGCCCGTGCAGTTGCCAGGCTTTCTGTTTTAAGCGAGCTATGTATGCCATTAGTAAAAGTCGGCGGTACATTTATTGCGATGAAGGGTGCGAGTGCTGAAGAAGAACTAGAAGTGGGGAAAAAGGCCATTTCCATCCTAGGCGGAAAACTTCATCAATCATTTTCTTTCACACTTCCACAGGAAGATAGTGAACGCAATCTATTAATTATTCATAAAGAAAAGGCTACACCAAAAAAATATCCTAGAAAACCTGGTACCCCGAATAAGACCCCAATTGAATAGGTTACACTTTTCAAAGAATTGTGGCATAATTAGTAGGGATAAGGGTACAGGTTCATGTCCCATTTAAGATATTTGGAAAAATAATAAATCCTGATTTTCAGCAGGACTTGTCAAGTTTATAGAGAATATGTAATAGGGAGTTTCGTAAAGGTGGTGCAGGGTGATGAAGCATTCTTTTTCACGCTTTTTTGGCCTAGGCGAAAAGGGAGAACAAGTTGAAATAGAAAAACAAGAAGAAATAAATGTTGAAAAGATTGGGGAATATGAGGAAATTAAGAAAATCCCCATCGATCATATTGTTCCTAACCGTTTTCAGCCAAGAACGGTATTTGATGAGGAAAGAATTGAAGAACTGTCACGAACCATTCATACTCACGGCATCATTCAGCCGATTGTTGTTCGGGAATTTGAGAATGAGCAGTTTGAAATTATTGCAGGTGAGCGCAGATGGCGTGCCATGAAGAAGCTTGGCTGGGAGGAAGTTCCCGCCATCATCAAAAATCTAAATGATACAGAAACAGCTTCTGTTGCCTTGATTGAAAACCTGCAGAGGGAAGAATTATCTCCAATTGAAGAAGCGATCGCATATGGGAAGCTATTGGAGTTGCATCATCTAACCCAGGAAGCATTAGCTCAGCGCTTAGGAAAAGGGCAATCAACCGTTGCAAATAAGCTGCGGCTATTAAAGCTGCCACAAGAAGTTCAGGATGCTTTATTATGTAAAGCGATAACGGAGCGACATGCCAGGTCACTTATTCCGCTAAAGGATCCTGAAAAGCAAGTGAAGCTGTTAGAGGAAATTATTGATAAAAACCTAAATGTGAAGCAAACGGAAGACCGGGTTGTTCGTCTTTTAGAACAAAATAACCCGAAGCCCAAACCGAAGAGAAAAGCGTTTAGCAAGGATATGAGAATTGCCGTTAATACCATCCGGCAATCCTTATCTATGGTTTCAGAGAGCGGTATAAACCTAGACTCGCATGAGGAAGAATTTGATGAATTTTATCAAATTACGATTAAAATTCCAAAAAAGAAATAATAAATATATTATATACTCATGAGGAATTAAACAGCCCATCGTTTAATTTCTCATGTTTTTTGTATGTGTATTGGTGTATAAGGTGTTAAGTTTTAATTGTTAATAGAGTACACTAGAAAACACGTACTATAAAGTGTCTATAACACTCGTTCTGCAAGTGTCCAGTAGAAAACACGCACTATGAAGTGTTTATAACGCACGTTTTGCAAGGGTCCAGTAGAAAACACGCACTATGGAGTGTTTATAACGCACATTTTGCAAGTGTCCAGTAGAAAACATGTACTATGAAGTATCCATAACGCTCAATTTTATCCTCATTTTTGATCGTAAGCTTTTCGACTTCCTCCAAGTTGAATCTCCACCTATTACTAGCTATTCCACTCATTCAGATTATCTTCAAATTGGAAGGATGCATTTTTTAATTAAAATTTATTCTCTTGTCTTTTTCATGTTAAAATAGAATACATGATTGTCTTTTTAATAGTTTGAAAGTAATTTCGAAGTCTTGAATATATCGATAGAAGTTTATTTATAGATGAAAGTAGGTGATATCGTGGGCAAAGTGCTTGCAATTGCAAACCAAAAAGGTGGAGTAGGGAAAACCACTACTTCCGTGAACCTTGGAGCCTGTTTAGCATACATAGGAAAAAAGGTTTTGCTTGTAGATATTGACCCTCAAGGGAATGCAACAAGCGGGGTAGGAATAGAGAAAGCAGATGTCGATCAATGTATTTATGATGTGTTAGTCGATGATGTAGAAGCTGCGAAGGTTATTCGCCCAACTACAGTTGAGAATTTGTATGCTATTCCTGCAACGATTCAACTAGCTGGAGCAGAAATTGAATTAGTGCCGACGATTTCAAGGGAAGTCCGTTTAAAACGCGCCTTGGAGGAAATTAAAGCTAACTTCGATTACATTATTATTGATTGTCCGCCATCTCTTGGCTTATTAACTTTAAATTCATTAACAGCATCAGATGCTGTCATTATTCCAGTTCAATGTGAATATTACGCTCTGGAAGGGCTTAGCCAGCTTTTGAACACAGTCCGCCTCGTTCAGAAGCATTTAAATCATGATTTGAAAATTGAAGGCGTGTTACTCACTATGCTGGATGCGAGAACAAATTTAGGCATTCAAGTTATTGAAGAGGTGAAGAAATATTTCCAGGATAAAGTGTATCAAACGATTATTCCTAGAAATATCCGCCTTAGTGAAGCGCCGAGTCATGGCGAACCTATTATTACTTATGATCCTAAATCCCGTGGGGCAGAGGTGTATTTAGATTTAGCAAAGGAAGTGGTTTCGAATGGCTAAAGGTTTAGGGAAGGGGCTTAATGCTTTTTTTTCCAACGTGGAGACCAAAGAGGAATCAGTTAGGGAAATCAAATTAAAAGAGCTGCGTCCTAATCCTTATCAACCTCGTAAAATATTTGAGAAGGAAGCAATTGAAGAATTAACTCAGTCGATTCTAGAGCATGGTATTTTGCAGCCAATCATCGCACGGAAAAGCTTAAAGGGCTATGAAATTGTTGTAGGGGAAAGACGGTATCGAGCGGCAAAAGCGGCGAAATTAGAAACGGTTCCGGTAGTCGTTAGAGAGTTAAATGAACAGCAGATGATGGAATTAGCCGTATTAGAAAACCTGCAGCGTGAGGATTTAACACCCATTGAAGAAGGTGCTGCCTACCAGCTTCTAATGGAAAAGTTGAAGATTACCCAAGAAGAATTAGCAAAGCGCCTTGGAAAAAGCCGGCCGCATATTGCAAACCATATTCGCCTACTCTCCTTGCCTCCAAAAATTCAAGGACTGATCTCCGAAGGGAAAATCACCATGGGCCACGGACGAGCTTTATTGGGGCTAAGAAGTAAAGAGAAGCTTATGGTGTTAGTTGAGAAAACGATTAAAGATAACTTAAATGTTCGGCAGTTAGAACAGTTAATTCAACAGCTCAATAATGTTTCACGTGAAACAAAAAAGCCTGTACCTAAAAAGGATATTTTTATTAGAGAACAGGAGTCCTTCTTACGCGAAAGATTCGGAACAACGGTTAATATTAAACAGACAAACAATAAAGGAAAAATTGAAATAGAGTTCTTATCTAAGGAAGATTTGGATCGGATTTTAGAACTGCTCGAAACAAGTAAATAATCTCTTTTAAGCCATCATAGGATGGTTTATTTTTTTGGCGTTAAGAGAATTCCACCTATCTATTAACGAAATTTTGAAAAAATGATTGTCATCTATCTCTCGTTCATGGTAGTGTATCTTTAACTTCATTCGCATGTCGAAATTTAACTAGTAAGGTGAAAAGAATGTTTCTACTTGGTACGCTCGTAAATGGAATATTAATTATTGTTGGTACCCTTTTAGGAAAAATGCTTAATAGAATCCCTGAAAATATGAAAGGGACGGTTATGCATGCCATTGGTTTGGCTGTCATGGTTTTGGGCCTTCAAATGGCTTTAAAGGGTGAGAATTTCCTAGCTGTTATTATCAGCCTCGTATTTGGGGCTGTTCTAGGTGAGTATTTTGCTTTGGAGAACAAGCTTAATGCACTTGGTGATTGGCTGGAAAGGAAAATCGGCTCAAATGGTCAGGGGAGCATTTCTCAAGGATTTGTCACGGCTACACTTATTTTTGTAATTGGTGCTATGGCCATTATTGGCGCATTGGACAGCGGGATTAGAGGCGATCATGATGTGCTTTACACGAAGTCGATTATCGATGGTTTTACTGCGTTAATTTTAACGACTACTCTTGGAATCGGCGTCCTGTTTTCGGCTATCCCTGTTATGGTTTACCAAGGACTTATTGCTCTTTTTGCTACACAGATCGATCAATTTGTTCCGCCAGTTCTGATGGATAGCTTTATTAAAGAAATGACAGCTACTGGTGGAGTCATGATTTTTGCTATTGGTTTAAATCTGGCTGGCATTATCAAAATTCGCGTGGCTAATTTACTTCCGGGAATTGCTGTAGTGGGGTTAATTGTGACGATTATTTATTTTTATCAATCATATTTCTAAAAAAGAAAAGGAGGGGAGCCATATAATATGGTCCTCTCCTTATGTTATTTGTTCTTGTTCCGCATCAAACCTTGATATGGTTTGTTCTGGCTTGTAAAGTAAGTTTGCACAATAAATCCCGTTCGCAATGGTTTTGGCCATGTTCATGACAAGATGAAGTCTTGTATTCTGCAGGACAAAGAACTCCATAAAGCCGCTTACATTGACGATTCCTGTAATATGCATATGCCCTACCTCTGGAAGCTCTTTATTTACACCAGCACCTGGCTTCACAGGGCCCTCTCCAATCTGAATGACACCTACACTTTTTAAACGCCCTAAGCATGCATCAATGCCAATGATAAAAGGATTAAAATGCCTTTTTTGGATTTCAGCCAGTTTGTCAGCCATATTTACAGCATGAATGGGATTTTCTAAAGTTCCGTACACGAAAAAGGAGGGCAATCTTTTTTCTTCAAGAAGTGTTCCAATGAGTGGACCTAATGAGTCTCCAGTTGATCGGTCAGTACCGATACAGACAAAAACAATAGGCCGGTTTATGAAACTAGTCGGCAATAATTGATTGATATGCAAAGCTAACTGATGGGCAGCATTCGGTTCATCATGCACGATTCTTTCCGGATTTGCTTTTTTTTCAAATAGCTGGGGTCTAAAATCCATTGGATCCACTCCTTTTTGTTAGGGAACTGGGAAACTATTTATGTATACAGTTTTCAGCGGCCATTCCACACACATATTTTAGGTAGTAATAGTATACGGAAAATATTAGCAATCTATACATGGTGTTTCGCATGGGGTTAAATTGTCATGTGGAGGGGTACAAAATTTAGAGAGAAATTGTTAAAATAAACTTGCTTTGTCTTTCATGATTACTGCATTATTCTAATCTATGATTGCTTGCCCTCAATAGATGCAATAAGCTTAAATAAAGTAAATTTTTTGATGCAAAAATCTAACATCTATTTAAAGAAGGTGAAGGATTGGATCATATAAGGACAATTATCAATAAAAAAATGGAAATTTTGTCAAATGAAGAAACATGGATGGCAATTGGTAATGGGGCTCTTAAAATTTTATTTATTATTATTTTGACGGGTCTTTTTATTAAAATAGGAAAAGCCATCATTTTAAAAATATTTAAACTTAGGTCGCACAGTTCGCTTATCCGAATTTCAGAGCGGCGTGAGGCTACACTAGTAAAGCTATTAGTCAATATTCTTACCTATGTGGCGTTTTTCTTTGCCTTAATGATGATTTTGGAAACGATGACCATCGATGTGAAGGCTTTATTAGCTGGTGCGGGAATTGTTGGATTGGCTATTGGGTTTGGAGCACAGAATCTTGTCCGGGATATCATCACGGGATTCTTTATTATTTTTGAGGATCAATTTTCGGTAGGGGATTATATTCAGGTGGATCAGTTTATGGGGACAGTAGAGGAAATTGGACTAAGGACAACGAAAATTAAGAGTTGGACCGGTGAAATACATATACTGCCTAACGGGAGCATTAACCAGGTAACGAACTTTTCAATCAATAATAGTGTGGCTTTTGTGGATGTTAACATCGCGTATGAAAGTGATATCAATAAAGCAGAGAAGGTTCTGCAGGAGCTGCTGGCGAAGCTGCCGGAAAAGTATGAGGATATGGTGAAGCCGCCTGAAATTCTTGGTGTGCAAACGTTAGATGTATCCAATCTCACAATCAGAGTGACGTCTGAAACATTGCCCATGAGGCATTTCTATATCGCACGGCAATTAAGGAAAGAAATTAAGCAATGCCTAGAGGAGAATGGAATTGATGTGCCGTTCCCTCGCCTTGTTATGTATTCGCGAAATGAAGAGGAGTTAAAGAAAACAAAAGATGGAATGGGGGGCTAACCGTGGAACAAAAGGAATTCAATTTAAATGATGTCGTTGAAATGAAAAAGCAGCATCCTTGTGGAACCAATCGCTGGAAAATTATCCGGATGGGAGCGGACATCCGAATTAAATGTGAAGGCTGTTCACATAGTGTATTAATCCCAAGAAGGGAATTTGCTAGAAAGATGAAGAAAATCCTTGTGAGGCATGAGGAATAAGTGAGGGCCGTTTGGCCTGGCAGCTTGCGCTTTTCTTAGTTAATCTCTATAATTGTGAAGGACTTCATATGCTGATTGTAAATGATTTTCATAGATATTTATTTAGTTGAGGAGTGACTTGGATGGCTTTAACAGCTGGTATTGTAGGGTTGCCGAATGTCGGAAAGTCGACATTATTTAATGCGATTACCCAAGCGGGAGCAGAATCGGCGAACTACCCGTTTTGTACGATTGATCCGAATGTAGGAATTGTTGAGGTTCCTGATTATCGCTTAAATAAATTAACAGAGCTTGTTCAACCGAAGAAAACCGTTCCAACAACATTTGAATTTACGGATATTGCTGGGATTGTTAAAGGGGCGAGCAAAGGTGAAGGGCTGGGAAACAAATTCCTATCCCATATCCGTGAAGTAGAGGCCATTTGCCAGGTAGTCCGCTGCTTTGCGGATGATAATATTACTCACGTTGCCGGCAAGGTTGATCCGCTTTCTGACATTGAAACGATTAATCTGGAGTTAATTTTGGCGGACCTTGAATCTGTTGAAAAGCGGATTGCCAGAGTTGGAAAAATGGCGAAACAAAAAGATAAAGAATCTATGTTTGAAATGGAGATTCTTGAGAAATTAAAAGAGGCTTTCGAAGCGGACAAGCCTGCACGAACTGTAGAATTCACTGAAGAGCAAATGAAGGTTGCTAAAGGGCTGCATCTTTTAACAATCAAGCCAGTTCTTTATGTAGCAAACGTAGGAGAAGACGATGTGTCAGACCCGGATTCTAATGAATATGTTCAACAGGTAAAAGAATTTGCCAAAAATGATAATGCGGAAGTTATTGTCATTTGCGCCAAAATTGAATCAGAAATTGCTGAGCTAGAAGGAGAAGAAAAGGAAATGTTTCTTCAAGAGCTTGGAATTGAGGAATCCGGACTGGATCAATTAATTCGCTCTGCCTATCATCTTCTTGGACTAGCTACTTATTTCACAGCTGGTGTTCAGGAAGTGCGTGCTTGGACATTCAAAAAAGGCATGAAAGCTCCACAATGTGCCGGGGTTATCCATTCTGACTTTGAAAGAGGCTTTATCCGTGCGGAAACGGTTTCCTATGATGATCTGTTAGCAGGAGGAAATATGGTTGCGGCACGTGAAGCCGGAAAGGTTCGCTTAGAAGGAAAAGAATACATTGTTCAAGACGGAGATGTGATCCACTTCCGTTTTAACGTTTAAAAGGGAACACTGCAGAGCGCTAATCTGCAGTGTTTTTTAACGCCATTTTTTAGCCTCATGAGGAGATAATGTTATGAATATACCGAATTTATAGAAAATTTTACCTTTTTTTGCTATACTTTCAAAAAGAGATCGAACATAAGGGGAGTCTTTTACATGAATATAGTAAGGGTGATTTTAAAGAATTTACTGCTTTATGCTGTTATCATTGCGGGATTATTTCTCGTTGTCTTGTTTCCAAGAAATCCGGTACTCTCTGTTAGTGGAAAGGCTTTAACGGTACAGATGGAATATCATTTCTCTTGGCAGGAGTATAAGGAAAATATTACGACATACATACAGCATATATGGGATAAAAAAAGCTTAGGGGGAACGAAGCATGAACGATTGACAGTTGAGGATGAGCTTAAGCGTTTTGTGCCCAATAGTTTAAGGCTGCTTCTTCCTGCTTTTTCTCTTAGCCTATTGATAGGAATTGGGAAGGGAATCTTTGATTATCGCAATAGATCAAATAAGAAGAGAATCATTGGCCATGGGTTCACATGGCTTTTGCAATCGATACCTGATTTCTTCCTTGTCATAAGTATTCAATGGCTCGTTATATTTACCTTTCCGACATTGCGCCTTTTTAGTCAGACGAATTGGTATGGTTTTATTGTTCCAGCTATTCTCATTTCCATTTACCCAATGATGTATATGGCTAGGATCACTTCAGATGCTTTAGCTAATGAAGAAGGCCAGTATTATATCCAAGTGGCACAGTCAAAGGGATTTCCGATGTCGAAGGTTATTAATAAACATATGTTTCGCAATGCTATGAAAACCGTTATAAATCATATGACCTCACTCATGATTCACTTATTGTCCAGTTTAATCATTGTTGAATATTTAATTGGATATGAAGGGATGGCTTATCGATTAATTACAGCCCTTGGTTTCGGCTTAGGCTTTCACATGGGAGCTTTTCGAAACTTTGAGCCGGGTATGATTATTGGAATCAGTTTATGTTTTCTGCTATTTGTCATCATTGCACAAGTACTTGGGTTTATCATGAAGAGAAGTTTACGGATACCTTAAAGGGGAGATTTATTTGCGTAACTATTATTTAATTATAGGACTAATCATGGCTAGTATATTGGCCTTTTTTACCATTTTTGGCCCTTCTCTTTCGTTTGTAGATTCGGATTTAAAGGGGGAGAGAGTGATCTTCCCAGGTCCAGGAAAAATTTCTGTAGCTCCTTTTCCTCCTTCTGACCGGTTCCCTCTTGGATCTGATCGGGAAGGGAGAGATTTATTAAGTCTATTAATCATGGGGGCAAAAGATACGTTTATTCTCATTTTTAGTATTGTGATCCTTAGGTATGTGATGGCTATTCCGTTAGGGCTTCTTGGAATGAGGAATAAAGGGGTTATTTCATGGCTTAATAAATGGTGGAATCAGCTGTTTTCCAGCTTTCCAGTCCTTTTTACAGCCGCTTTAGTTCTGACATTGCCATTTCTTCTTTTTCATGAGCATAGATACTATTGGACAATTGTCATCATTGCCTTAATTGAAGTAGGAAGAGTTAGTTTTATTATTCAGCAGGAGGCCTATGGTCTATCTCAAAAACCATTTATTGAGGCAGGGATCACGATCGGTGTCAACCCGATAAAAATGTTGGTTTCACACTATTTTCCGAACCTTTTCCCAAGCATGATCGTTAACTTTTTTATCGATGCAGGAAGGGTGGCCATCCTCATTGGGCAACTTGCCATTATCAATGTTTTTCTTACACAGGACATTGTGCAAGTTACATATGGGTATAGTGAGCTGTTCAATACAAGTATTGATTGGGCAACTCTTATTCGGGAGGCACGGAAGGATGTTATACGAGCTTTTTGGATTCCGTTCTTTCCGATGCTGGCCATTGTGATTTCCACGCTGACATTTAATATTTTGGGGGAAGGCATTAGGCAGCATTTTAATCGGCATATTCAGTAGGATAGAATATGGAGAGCCTCAGTATTAAAAAACACCCTGAGATACATAATGAAGCAGTTGCAAAGGGATAGAAATCCAAACTATGATGGTATAGGCACATAAAGCAAATATTCCTTTGTAGATGTCTAGTCCATTGCAAAAGCAGATATTTTGTGCTATACTTTCATCTTGTGAGTAATGAATAATTGCTCCTTGCCCTTATGATGGGGCCGTTTAGACCAAAAGGAGGTGTAATAGTGATGAGAAAGTACGAAATTATGTACATCATCCGCCCAAATATTGAAGATGAGGCTAAAAAAGCTCTAGTTGAGCGTTTTAACGGAATCTTAACTGATAATGGTGCGGAATTGACTGAAGCAAAGGATTGGGGTAAGCGCCGTTTAGCTTACGAAATCAATGATTTCCGCGATGGTTTCTACCAATTAATCCATGTTAATGCTGAGTCCCCAGCTGTTGACGAGTTCTCTCGTTTAGCGAAGATCAGCGAAGACATTATCCGTCATATCGTTGTTAAAAATGAGAAGTAATAGATAAATACTTTTAACTAAAATGTTTCACGTGAAACATTTGTTGGGAGAAAGGAGTTGATTCTGATGATGAACCGCGTTGTTCTTGTTGGACGTTTGACAAAGGACCCTGAATTACGATACACCCCAAATGGTGTAGCGGTTGCTTCATTCACTCTTGCTGTAAACCGTACGTTTACGAATCAACAAGGTGAAAGAGAAGCTGACTTCATCAACTGTGTTGTTTGGAGAAAAGCTGCTGAAAACGTGGCGAACTTCTTGAAAAAGGGCAGTCTTGCTGGAGTAGATGGAAGGATTCAAACTCGCAGCTTTGATGGTCAGGATGGAAAGCGTGTATATATTACAGAGGTATTGGCTGAAAGTGTTCAATTCCTTGAGCCTCGGAATAGCTCTAATAGCTCCAGAGGCGAAAATGCTAATTATGGCGCACCTAGAGAACAGGATTTCCCATTTGGAAATAACAACAATCAGAATCAACAACCGCAATACACCAGAAATAATCAAGGGTATACGAGGGTAGACAACGATCCATTTGCAAATGACGGTGGACAAATCGACATTTCAGATGACGATCTGCCATTCTAACATGATTATTTTTTGAACGATAATAAACAAACAAAAGGAGGGAAATGACCATGGCAATGGGAGGACGCAGAGGCGGACGTGCAAAACGTCGTAAAGTTTGCTTCTTTACAGCAAACGGCATCACTCACATCGATTACAAAGATGTAGATCTTCTTAAAAAGTTCATTTCTGAGCGCGGTAAAATTTTACCTCGTCGTGTAACTGGTACAAACGCTAAATACCAACGTAAATTAACAGTTGCAATCAAGCGTGCACGCCAAATGGCATTACTGCCATACGTTTCAGGTGAATAATAGATGATCAAAAGCACAACAAGGGGCAACCTGTTGTGCTTTTTTTATTACAATGATAGGCGGAATATAAACTGTTAGCCCTACAAGGAACTCTTCAGCCGCAAAATCAACACAAGTAGAAGTTAAAAGAAGCACCTGCCACTGATGTACCGGACATCGCCCTTCCTAGTTGAATATGACAAAAATACTAGCTAAAATAGAATTTATGGTGTCCCGCTAAAAAGAGGTGTAAAAATGAAAAATGTACATAAGCTGACTGAAGGGGCTGTTTTGTTAGCTACGTTTGCAGTATTAATTTTAATAACCATGTATATCCCTCTAATAGGGGTTGTCAGTAATTTGTTTTTGGCTGTGCCATTTATTCTGTTTGGTGCAAAGAATTCTCGTATGTATGCACTGGTTTTTATCGTTGCAGCCATTCTAATCTCCTTAATTGTTGGTGCACTGCTAGCGGTTCCTCTGACGTTAACTTACGGATTGACAGGGATCGTGATTGGGCAATCAATTAAAGAGGGGAAAAGCAGAATCAGTTCTTATATCAAAGCAACCCTTGTATTTCTAGCAACCATTTTAGTTCAATATGCGGTTGCCGTTGTCTTTTTCAAAATGAATTTTATTAAAGAATTTAATCGTGCAATGAAGGAATCACTTGATGAATCACGAGGTATGGTGGATGCTTTAAGCCAGGGACAAGCTGAAAAAGTAATGGAGCAAATGGAGGCATCTTTTCAATTACTTGAGACGTTAGCTCCGAGTTTATTAGTATTAATGGCTCTTTTCGGTGTGATATTAGTTGAGTTAGTCTCATTTCCAATCGTAAAACGTTTTGGAGTAAATATTGAACGCTGGAAGCCCTTCAGAGAGATTGTCTTACCAAAAAGTATTCTATGGTATTATTTATTAACGATGTTGGCCTCCTTTGCCTTAAATCCTGAACAAGGCACCTATTGGTATATGGCGTTAATGAATATAGGATTTCTGCTTCAAATGTTTATGGTCCTTCAAGGATTATCACTTATTGCGTATTTTTGCCATAAGAAGGGCATTTCAAAGGCTGTCCCTATTTTTGCGGTGGTCTTTACATTCATCATTCCAATTTTCCTTTCTATTGTAAGGATATTAGGTATAATTGACTTAGGGTTTGATTTAAGAAAAAGATTTGAAAAGAGTAAATAAATGTATGTCCAATTGGGTGAATCCATCTCCTGAATAGGACATGCTCTAAACACTGCTGTTTAGGAGCTGAAAACATGCCATCATATTTAGAAAAGCGCTCCATTCGCTATCCAATCTTTGGGTTGATGGGCATAACAGTGGTGCTTCTTATTATATTAGCGTATTATAACTGGATTTTTGGCCTAATCGGACTTCTTATTGTTGTCCTTCCTTTCTATTACCTATTTAAAATCATTTATTTGCAGAGGAAGGAAACAGAAGAATACATATCTACCTTATCTTATCGGGTAAAAAAGGTTGGCGAAGAGGCCTTAATGGAAATGCCAATTGGGATTATGCTCATTAATGATGATTATTACATTGAATGGACCAATCCTTTTTTGGCCTCATGCTTTGATGAAGATACGTTAGTAGGAAGATCGCTTTATGATGTAGCAGATTTGCTGGTCCCATTGATTAAGCAAGAAGTGGAAACAGAAGTGATTTCGCTTCAAGACCGTAAGCTTCGTGTTATTCTGAAATTGGAAGAGCGCCTGCTTTACTTTTTTGATGTAACAGAACAAACAGAAATTGAAAAAATGTATCAAGAAGAAAGAACCGTTATTTCGATTATCTTTTTAGATAATTATGATGAACTGACCCAAGGGATGGAAGATCAGGCGAGAAGCAGCATTAACAATATTGTGACCTCCATTCTGAACAAATGGGCAACAGATAATGGTGTTTTCTTAAAAAGGGTATCCTCCGATCGATTTATTGCAGTCTTTAATGAACAAATACTTCAGTACCTTGAAAAAGGGAAATTTTCAATTCTAGATGATATTAGAGAAATAACGGCAAAGAGAAACCTGCCACTAACATTAAGCATCGGAGTGGGAACGGGTGTCTCATCCTTGCCTGAATTGGGCGTTCTTGCTCAATCCAGTCTCGACTTAGCTCTCGGTCGCGGCGGAGACCAAGTGGCCATTAAGCAGACAAACGGTAAAGTTAAGTTCTACGGGGGGAAAACGAATCCTGTTGAAAAACGAACAAGGGTCCGTGCGCGTGTCATTGCCCATGCTCTGAAGGAGCTAATCACCGAAAGTGATAAGGTGATTATTATGGGGCATAAGAATCCGGATATGGACGCCATCGGAGCAGCCATTGGCATTCGAAAAATTGCCCAGATGAATCAGCGTGAGGGGTATATCGTCATTAATCCGCAAGATATTGACACCGGTATTCAAAGGCTTATGACGGAAATCAAAAAAAGCGAATCCATGTATTCGAAATTTATTACTCCGGCACAGGCTTTAGAATTGGCAACTGACAATACTCTTTTAGTGATTGTCGATACTCATAAGCCTTCTATGGTTATTGAGGAAAAGCTTGTCCAGAAAATAGATCATGTGGTTGTGATTGATCACCATCGCCGGGCAGAAGAGTTCATTCATAATCCGCTGCTTGTATATATGGAGCCTTATGCTTCTTCGACTGCTGAGCTAGTGACCGAGCTTCTTGAATACCAGCCGAAATTTGGAAAGATTGATATGCTTGAGGCAACCGCCTTATTAGCTGGAATTACGGTTGATACGAAGAGCTTTAGTCTAAGAACTGGTTCAAGAACCTTTGATGCAGCATCCTATTTGCGCTCTCAGGGAGCTGACACTGTTCTCGTGCAGAAATTCCTTAAAGAGGATGTTAATACTTATATTAAACGGGCCAAATTAATCGAAAATGTGTATTTTTATCGTGAAGGCATTGCGATTGCAAAGGGACAGCCTGATGAGGAAATTCATCAGGTGTTAATTGCACAGACGGCAGATACATTGTTGACAATGGACGGCGTTCTTGCTTCTTTTGTTATTTCGAAGCGATCTGAAAATACAGTCGGAGTAAGTGCAAGATCTCTTGGAGATATCAATGTTCAAGTCATCATGGAAAGCCTAGATGGCGGAGGGCACTTAACAAATGCGGCCACTCAGCTGACAGATCACTCTCTAGATGAAGTAGAAGAACGTTTACATGCCGCCATTGATGAATATATGGAAGGGAGAAAAAAGGAATGAAAGTTATATTTTTAAAGGATGTTAAAGGAAAAGGAAAAAAAGGGGAAGTCAAAAATGTTGCGGACGGATACGCACAAAATTTCCTGATCAAACAAGGCTTGGCTGTTGAAGCAAACCAAGCAAATATAAGCACATTAAGTGCACAGAAGAAGAAAGAGGAGAATTTAGCTGCAGAAGAGCTGGCTGAAGCCAAAAAGTTGAAGGAAACAATGGATAAAATTACATTGGAGTTTTCAACAAAAGCAGGCGAAGGCGGACGTCTATTCGGCTCCATTACGAGTAAGCAAATTGCAGAAGAATTACAGAAGGCCCACAGTATTAAAGTGGATAAGCGCAAAATTGAGCTACCGGATGCCATTCGCTCACTAGGTTATACGAAGGTTCCTGTCAAGCTTCATTCAGAAGTGACATCCACATTGAATGTCCATGTAAAAGAAGCAAACTAAATTTGGAAGTTCCATTGGCTCATAAACATGATAAAATAGAAGAGTTGAAAAAAATGTGATCGGTTCCTGCTGGTCACATTTTTTCTAAGCTTTTAGCCATTTTTAATTATTTTATTACTGTAATCGTTATTTAACTTTCATATTCCTCTGGATAATAATTAAGGAGGTTTTTATAGATGAATGAATTAGTTGCAGATCGTCTTCCACCGCAAAATATAGAAGCGGAACAGGCGGTTCTAGGGGCTATTTTCCTCGAGCCATCTTCCCTCACTTTAGCTTCTGAAATATTGATTCCTGAGGACTTTTACCGTGCGGCCCATCAAAAGATTTTCAACGTGATGTTAAAGCTAAGCGATCAGGGAAAAGCGGTTGACTTGATTACCGTGACGGAAGAGCTTGCTGCAGCAAAACTGATCGAGGATACAGGCGGAGTCAGCTATTTAAGTGAACTTGCAGGTTCTGTTCCGACAGCAGCAAATATAGAGTATTACGCAAAGATTGTGGAGGAGAAATCCCTTCTTCGCAGGTTAATTCGTACAGCAACAGGCATTGCTCAGGATGGTTATACCCGTGAGGATGAGGTTGAGGTCCTATTAGGGGAAGCGGAAAAGAATATTCTAGAAGTAGCCCAACGGAAAAATGCAGGCGCCTTTCATAATATTAAGGATGTCCTTGTTCGTACTTACGATAATATTGAAGTCATGCACAATCGGAAGGGTGACATTACAGGGCTTGAGACTGGTTTTGCAGAGCTTGATAAAATGACGGCTGGATTTCAGCGCAATGATTTGATTATTGTTGGAGCACGTCCATCCGTTGGGAAAACTGCATTTGCCTTAAATGTTGCGCAAAATGTAGCAACTAAAACAGGGGAAAATATAGCGATTTTTAGCCTGGAGATGGGTGCCGAACAGCTCGCTATGCGTATGCTCTGTGCTGAGGGAAATATTGATGCACAAAGACTGCGTACAGGTTCCTTGACGGATGAAGACTGGGGCAAGCTGACGATGGCGATGGGAAGCTTGTCGAATGCAGGGATATTTATCGATGATACACCTGGTGTGCGGATTACAGATATTCGTTCTAAATGCCGCCGTCTGAAGCAGGAGCATGGCCTTGGGATGATCTTAATTGATTACTTGCAGCTCATTCTCGGCAGCGGACGCTCTGGGGAAAACCGCCAGCAGGAAGTTTCAGAAATTTCCCGGTCATTAAAAGGATTAGCACGTGAATTACAAGTTCCTGTTATTGCTCTATCTCAGCTTTCCCGTGGAGTGGAGCAGCGTCAAGATAAGCGGCCAATGATGTCTGATATCCGTGAATCAGGGAGTATTGAGCAGGATGCGGATATCGTTGCATTCCTTTACCGTGATGATTATTATGACAAAGAATCAGAGAATAAAAATATCATAGAAATCATCATAGCGAAGCAGCGTAATGGTCCAACAGGTACTGTGTCGCTTGCCTTTGTGAAGGAGTATAATAAATTCGTAAACTTAGAGAGAAGATACGATGATCCTCCTGGTGCTTAATATTCATATTTTTATAGCGGAAGAGCCAGTTTTAATAGCTGGTTCTTTTTTATTTTGCTATTTTCATATAAATGCGAACGAAATGTGATATTTTTATGGAATAGTTCGTGTCTTGTTGACTTTTTCATAAAACGATTGCTAAGATGATGATGTTTAAAGGGGAATCAATCTTGATTGATAAATCCGGAGGTGCTGTAAAAATGTCATCAGTTGTCGTTGTTGGAACACAGTGGGGAGATGAGGGGAAAGGAAAAATTACCGATTTCTTGTCTGAAAATGCTGAAGTCATTGCCAGGTATCAAGGGGGAAACAATGCGGGTCATACAATTAAATTTAACGGAGAAACGTATAAGCTGCATTTGATTCCCTCAGGGATTTTCTATCGTGAAAAGATCAGTGTGATCGGCAATGGGATGGTAGTTGACCCTAAAGCACTTATTAAAGAGCTTGCCTACCTGCGCGAAAAAGGAGTAGCAACTGATAACCTCCGTATCAGCAACCGTGCCCATGTCATTCTGCCCTATCATCTTAAATTGGATGAAGTGGAGGAAGAGAGAAAAGGGGCGAATAAAATTGGAACAACGAAGAAGGGAATTGGCCCCGCCTATATGGATAAAGCAGCGAGGATTGGCATCCGTATTGCTGATTTATTGGATAAGGAAGTTTTTGAAGAAAAGCTTGCACGCAATCTGGAGGAAAAAAACCGTTTATTGGAACGTATTTATGAAACACAGGGTTTTACAATAGAAGAGATTTTAGATGAATATTATGAATATGGACAGCAGATCCAACATTATGTTTGTGATACATCCGTAGTGCTGAATGATGCCCTTGATGAGGGGCGCAGAGTTCTCTTTGAAGGAGCACAAGGGGTCATGCTCGATATCGACCAGGGGACCTACCCATTTGTTACCTCTTCTAACCCTGTCGCCGGGGGAGTAACAATTGGTTCAGGTGTAGGACCTTCCAAGATTAAACATGTTGTAGGTGTATGTAAAGCTTATACAACCCGAGTGGGGGATGGCCCATTTCCAACCGAACTTGATAATGAAGTTGGCCATCAAATCCGGGAAGTTGGCCGGGAATATGGAACTACAACAGGACGTCCGCGCCGTGTCGGCTGGTTTGATAGCGTCGTTGTCCGCCATGCACGCCGAGTGAGCGGGCTGACAGATCTGTCCTTGAATTCTGTAGATGTCTTAACTGGAATTGAAACTTTAAAAATTTGCGTAGCCTATCGCTATAAAGGGGAAGTGCTCGAGGAATTCCCTGCAAGCTTAAAGGTGCTGGCAGAATGTGAACCTGTTTATGAGGAACTTCCGGGCTGGAAAGAAGATATTACCGGCTGCAGAACATTAGACGAGTTGCCCGCCAATGCGCGGCATTATATTGAGCGCGTTACACAAGTAACTGGAATTCCGTTATCCATCTTCTCAGTAGGTCCTGACCGTACGCAAACGAATGTAGTGAGAAGTCCTTGGCGGCAAAACTAATCTAAAAAGAGTAAAGAGAAAAAATTTCGCAAAATTAAAGTGGAGCAAATAGGGATTAATCTAATTGCTCCATTTTCTTTTTTATTCAATTTATAATCTTCTCCAGAGTGTAGCATGTATAAATAGGAAGGTAATTTAGTATCCTTCGCGATGGGTCCCATATCCTTGATGGTACGGATAACCGTCATGACCAAAACCATGACCATAAGGATAACCGCCAAAACCTTGGTGATACCCAGGATAGCCTCCGTATCCCATGCCGTGACCAGGATATCCCCCATGGCCCATCCCATGGCCAGGATAGCCACCAAAGCCCATCCCATGTCCAGGGTAGCCGCCATAACCCATGCCATACCCAGGGTAGCCGCCGCCCATGCCCATACCATAACCGGGATAACCCCCCATGCCCATACCAGGAATCATGCCTCCAAATTGTCTATCCATATCTAATATCCCTCCTCAAATCATTACAATTGTAGTGTATGAGTCCATATTGAAAGAGGAATAGGGCATTTGCCTATTTATCAAGAAATTAAACTTACCATTCAAAGAAATATTTTTTTCGAAAAAACATTGCGCAATAATATCTCTCTATGCTATTATAAAAAGCGTCGTCATAAACGATGAAGCAACATAATATACCGAGCCATTAGCTCAGTCGGTAGAGGATTTTAAAAGATTGCACTCCGAAGCAGATCTTCCCCGAATGGGAAACTTTTAAAATCTGTGACAAAGACCGTAGGACTTTGGAACACAGTCCGACTACCATCAATATTTAGGAAACAACATATTATTCCGAGCCATTAGCTCAGTCGGTAGAGCATCTGACTTTTAATCAGAGGGTCGAAGGTTCGAGTCCTTCATGGCTCACCATTTCTTAGGCCCATTGGTCAAGCGGTTAAGACACCGCCCTTTCACGGCGGTAACACGGGTTCGAATCCCGTATGGGTCATGGCAAATGACATCCAGCAAGCGGCAGGCAAGCCCGGCCACCTTGCTGGGTGTCATTAATACATACAATACGGCTCAGTAGCTCAGTCGGTAGAGCAAAGGACTGAAAATCCTTGTGTCGGCGGTTCGATTCCGTCCTGAGCCATCACCAAATAGAGTATGAACCTGTTCATACTCTATTTTTGTTACATAACTGTAATAATTCACTTCCTTTAACGAGAAAAGGTAAAAATACCGCGCGAATACCCTCCTTTATAAAAACTAGTAGGAAAAACCTAGTCATAATAAGCTTTATTTACTATTTTTCCTCTTCATTTCGACAAAATTCAATTGGATTTTTAGGCCCTTGTGGCAGTAAATTGTCATCATTTATACAATTGTGTTACATTATGAAGTCAAATAGTCTATTAGGTGGATTATATGGTAAAGTATAGAAGTGAAAAAATTACAGTAAATAGAATAATAGTTATATAGCACTAATTGGAAGTGTGTTTGTTGCCGTAGTCTAGGAGGATATACCAATGCAGGATTCGACAAATAAATTCACGAAGATCAAAAAACATACATATAATAAATTTAAAACTGCTATCAAAAATACCGCATTAACAGTCTTTGCAATCGGTGCGATTTCTTTTGCAGCTGGAAGTTCAGCACAAGCCACAGAAAAGCTGACAACAGTTTACTATGTTTATGTTGATAAACAATATATTGGAACTGTTACTGATAAAACGGCTATAGAAGGTCTAATTGAAACGAAGCTTAAAGAGGCTCAGTCTTTGAATGAAGAGCTGAAATTATCATTAAACTCTGAAGTTACATATGTACCGGAGCAGGTTTTCCATGCAAACTCTGAAACGAATCATACAGAGGTCGCAGAGGAAGTTATGAAAGAAATTAAGGTACAGGCCGAAGCTTCTGCCCTAATCATTGATGGAAATCCAGTTGCCTACGTCCAAAACGAAGAACAAGCAAACGAAATCATTAAGAACTTGAAGTTAAAATATGTATCAGAAGATGAATTAAAAGCAGTTGAGGCAATGAAAGCTTCTGCTACTAATACATTACCCCCTTTGAAAGAAAATGAAACTCGTATATTAGACGTTAAACTATCAAAAGAAGTTTCCGTTAAAACAGAAAAAATTGAGCCGGCAAACATTCTTTCTGTTGAGGATGCTGTTAAGCTACTTGAAAAGGGATCTTTAGAGGAAGTCAAATATACGGTGAAAGAAGGGGATGTGCTAGGTGGAATTGCTCAAGCTCATAACCTTACATCCAAGCAATTGCTAGACCTGAATCCTGGATTATCAGAAGACTCCCTTCTGCAAATTGGCCAGGAATTGAACGTAACCATTTTAAAACCATATATTCACGTTATGATTGAGAAGGAATACTTCACAAATGAAGTGATCCCTTTTGAAAAAGAAGTAGTGGAAGATGCAAAAATGCCCAAAGGGGAAACAAAGGTTAAGCAAGAAGGAAAAGATGGAAAACGGGCTGCTACCTATCATATCTCCGTACAAAATGGGCAAGTGTTGAAGAAGGAGATTGTAAAAGAGGAAATCATCGAGCAGCCTGCTAAACATATTGTCGTCAAAGGGACTAAGGTGATTCCATCCCGCGGTGAAGGCAGCTTTGTCTGGCCTGCGGTTGGAGGATATGTTTCAAGCCATGTAGGCAATCGCTGGGGAAGATTGCACAAAGGAATTGATATCGCTAGACCGAGCAACCGTACGATCAAAGCTGCTGATAATGGGGTAGTTGTATCTGCAGGCTACCAAGGCAGCTTTGGCAACAAAATTGAGATTGACCATCAGAATGGCTACCGTACCATCTATGCTCATCTATCATCTATTAATGTAAAGCCGGGACAAGTCGTTTCAAAGGGCTCTAAGATAGGAGTAATGGGGTCTACTGGAAACTCAACAGGTGTACATTTACATTTTGAACTTTATAAAAATGGCGCACTCCAAAACCCATTAAACTATATTCGTTAATGATCAAAGTCTCTAGTTTCGATACTAGAGGCTTTTCTACTTCAATAAACTAGGTAATGGCAACTATATAATAATTATCCAGCCCTGCCTCTGACATCCTAGGAAATACAACGTTTTTTCTTATTAGATGAATTCACATTTATAACATGTTAAAGTAAAATTGAATGATAATAAACAAAATCTATCAATCAACATAAATCAATCTTCAGGAAAAGGAGAATTACATGGAAAGAAAAATTTTAGTAGTTGATGACGAGAAACCGATTGCTGACATATTGCAATTTAACTTAAAAAAAGAAGGCTTTGAAGTCTATTGTTCGTATGATGGAAATGACGCTCTCGAGAAAGTGGAAGAAATTAAACCAGACCTTATTCTGCTTGATATTATGCTTCCTCAGAGAGACGGAATTGAAGTTTGCCGGGAAGTAAGGAAAAAATACGATATGCCCATCATTATGCTGACAGCAAAGGATTCAGAAATTGATAAGGTGATCGGCCTTGAACTTGGGGCGGATGACTATGTGACAAAGCCATTCAGCACAAGAGAATTAATTGCCCGTATTAAAGCGAATTTGAGAAGGCATCAGCAAATGGCTGCCAATGCGAATGAAGAGGAAGAGACGAATGAAATTACAGTCGGAACCTTAATCATTCATCCAGATGCTTATATTGTGTCAAAAAGAGGAGAAACGATTGAACTGACTCACCGTGAGTTTGAGCTTCTTCATTACTTGGCAAAGCATATTGGACAAGTGATGACCCGTGAGCACCTTCTTCAGACCGTTTGGGGCTATGATTATTACGGAGATGTTCGGACAGTTGACGTAACCGTTCGAAGACTCCGAGAGAAAATTGAGGATAACCCAAGCCACCCAACCTGGATTGTGACAAGAAGGGGAGTTGGGTACTATTTACGAAATCCTGAACAGGAGTAAGGACAATCAATGAAAAAGGTAGGCTTTTTTCGTTCTATTCATCTTAAGTTTGTCATCATCTATGTGTTGCTCATATTGATTGCCATGCAAATTATTGGCGTCTACTTTGTTAGACAATTGGAATTTACACTTAAGGATAATTTTAAATCAACCATTCAGGACCGTGTGAATCTGCTTGCTTATTATCTGGAGGAGCAGCTGACAAAGGAGCGATTGCCTGATGAGGAGGGTCCTACCCTTGAGGAAGATGTTTACCGGCTGTTAAGAGATTATAATTCGGAAGACATCACTGAGGTTAGGGTGATTGAGGGGGCTACTTTAAAGATTCTCGGAACCTCTGACCCTGATAACCAAGGCGTTGTCGGACAAAGAGATACGGATGCATTAATAAAAATGACGCTTGCTACCTCTCAACAGGCAAGTGACGAGCTTATTGATTCCCAAACGGACAATCGAATCTGGGTTTTAGTTACACCGATCAAGCATAATGGCGAGGTAAGAGGAGCCATCTACCTCGTGGCAAAAATAGAAAATGTATTCGAGCAGATGCGGCAAATTAACAGCATCTTTATTTCCGGTACAGCCATTGCCCTTGCCATTACAGCGATTCTGGGTGTCCTTCTAGCCCAAACCATAACACGGCCGATGTCAGACATGAGAAGACAGGCTCTTGCGATGGCGAAGGGAAACTTCTCCCGTAAAGTTAAAATATATGGCAATGATGAAATTGGCCAGCTAGCTATGACGTTTAACAATTTAACGAAAAAATTGCAGGAAGCTCAGGCTACAACTGAAGGGGAAAGGCGAAAGCTCTCATCTGTACTCTCCCATATGACTGACGGGGTGATAGCAACAGATCGAAAAGGAAGAGTTATTTTAATCAATGAACCTGCTGCTGACATGCTGAATGTTTCACGTGAAACAGTTTTATCGATGCCGATTGTTTCACTTCTTGGCCTTGATGAAGATTATACATTTGAAGAATTGCTATCTGAACGGGATTCAATCATTTTGGACTATAGCAACCATTCAAATACATTAATTCTGAGAGCCAATGTTTCTGTCATTCAGAAGGAAACAGGATTTGTTAATGGACTTATTACGGTTCTTCATGACATTACGGAGCAGGAAAAGATTGATATGGAGCGCCGGGAATTTGTTGCAAATGTTTCGCATGAGCTGAGAACGCCGCTCACAACAATGCGAAGTTATTTAGAGGCCTTGGCAGAAGGGGCTTGGCAGGATGAAGAAATTGCTCCGAAATTCTTAGACGTAACTCAGACGGAGACAGAGCGAATGATTCGCCTTGTGAATGATCTTCTGCAGCTTTCAAAAATGGATAGCCGAGATTACCGCCTGAAGAAGGAATGGATTGATGTTATTCGATTCTATAACCGAATCATTGACCGTTTTGAATTATCGAAGCAGCAGAATGTTACCTTCGAAAGGAAACTCCCCGACCATTCAGCGTTTGTTGAATTGGATGGAGACAAGCTAACACAAGTAATTGATAATATTATTTCGAATGCCCTTAAATACTCCCCAGAGGGTGGGAAAATCACCTTCATGCTCGAGGAACAGAATGAATTTGTCGTTATAAGTGTTTCTGATCAGGGAGTAGGGATACCGAAGGAAAATATCAATAAGATATTTGAACGATTTTACCGGGTGGATAAGGCTAGAACGAGAAAACTTGGAGGCACTGGACTTGGGCTTGCAATCGCCAAAGAAATGGTAGAAGCCCATGGAGGGAAAATATGGGCGACAAGTAAAGAAGGAAAAGGAACAACCATTTCGTTCAGCCTGCCATATGATCGTACTGAAGAGGATGATTGGGAATGACATATGAAAATATAAAATCACTCATCTTAGTCATTTTAGTATGCTTTAGTGTGCTTTTAACATGGAGCATCTGGACATATCAGCCCAATTTAGAAACGATGAAAAAAACAAAAACGGTTCAAGAAGTCGCGATCAGTGAGAAAAAGGATGCAGAAAAGATTGTTAAGCCAGACAGAGTGATCTACCATTATTCAAAGGATAAGCATTTTGGAACGACAGATGCAGGTGAGATTGATAAGATCATTTCTGAAATTAGCAGATGGAATTTTACAGATTTTATAGATGTCACTAGTGAAATTAAGAACTACCCTTCATTCATTCATAATTCCGGAAATGCAGTTATTCTCTTTCCAGATTCGATACCAATCGATTTTTACCGAACAATCATTGATATGAAGGAAAAAAAGATCCCAGATTTTTATTTTGACCGAATTGTTATTGATACAGAGGGAATTCAAAAGGATCAGGGATTTGTCTATTTCATTTCATCTGAAAAGGGCCAGGCTTTCCGAAGCCAAGTCCCTGCATCATTCGTGCAAAGTTTTTATAACGGCTTTTTTAATAATGCGGAATATAGCCTTCATTATGCTAAGTACTTTCCGTTTAAGAGTTCTAGCAACCGGGTTATTTACATGCCAGAGGATGCACCTAAAATGATTCAATACCAGTACTTATCAAAACCTTTAGAGTCAGAAAAGTTCAAGAATGCTTTGTTCAGGGATCCTACTGTCGTTAAGAAGAGTTATCAGCAATCTGGTGAGGAATACACAAATGGTTCAAGCTTAATGCGTGTGAATAATGATCGAAATACGCTTTCATATGTGAATCCAGTTGGTGGCAGCGAAAGCCAATTGACGTCAAAAAGCCTTCTGAAAAGGAGTATTGATTTTGTCAATGATCACGGGGGCTGGACTGATAATTACCGTTTTGTTGAAATGGATGAGACGAGCCGCCAAGTATTGTTCCGTATTTATGATCACAAAGGATATCCTATTTTTAGTGAGGGCAGCGGAATTTCAGAAATTCGCGAAACTTGGGGCCAAAGTGAAATCTATAAATATTTCAGGAGTAACTTCTTAATGGAGCTTCGAATGGAAGATACTGAAGTGAGTCTTCCATCGGGACAAAAGGCTATTGAGCTGTTGGAATTGAAAGGACTTGAACTGGCCAATCTGCAGGATATGATGCTCGGCTATTCGATGGAAAAGGATTCAAGGCTCGTGTATTTAGAGCCTAGCTGGTTCTATAAATATAATGGTTCCTGGAATCAGTTATCCGTGGATGAGACAATGGGAGGGGCTAACCGTGGATTGGAGTAGAATCAAAACCATTTTCATCTTAACCTTCCTCGTCCTGGATATCTATTTAATGTATGAGTTTTTTAAGCTAAACGATTCGAGCCAGTATGAGTATAGTACAGAAACTTCCTTTGAAAAGCGATTAAAGACAGATGAAATTGAGTATGTAGAGCTTCCAAAAAATTATGCGAAAGATTCGTATTTAAGCGCAAAGCCGAAAAGCTTTAATAATGATGAAATTGAATCATTAGAGAACACGAAGCTTAAGGGGCAGAGACTGCAGGTCAATACAGGCACAGTGCTAAAATTTGTTCTTGATAAGCCGTATGAGCTTAGTGATAAATTGGATACGGCAGAAATCAATTCATTCGTCAAAAATAATGTTTTAAATGGGGATCAATATCGTTTTTGGAAGAAAGAAGAGAATGCGATTACGTATTACCAGCAATTCGATGATAAGGTTTTCTATCATAATATGAGCGGCGAGCTAACGATTTATTTAAATGAAGAGAATGATATTGTGACTTACCAGCAATCCATGCTGGAGGAAATTGAAGAGCTATCAGAAGAACAGAAGCTTATCCAGCCTTTGAAGGCAATCGAAACGCTTTATGAAAAAGGCTCCTTAAAGTCAAAGAGCAAGATAACAAAGGTGGAGCTGGGCTATTTCACCTTTGTGCAATTAAGCACGTCACAGGTTTTGACTCCTGCATGGCGTTTTGTGATTAATGATAATGAAGATGTATTTGTTCATGCCTTTGAAGGGCAGATCATCGAATTAAACAACGAAGATAAAAATATAGTGGAGTGAGAGAATATGCGATTCAGCGTACTCGCGAGTGGTAGTACGGGGAATGCGATCTTTGTCGAGACTGAGGATCATTCGTTTCTTGTCGATGCGGGCTTGAGCGGAAAGCAAATGGAAGCCTTGTTTCAAAAGATTGACCGGGATATGGGGAAGCTCTCCGGCATCTTAGTAACCCATGAACATAGTGATCATATTAAAGGTGTCGGGATACTCGCAAGAAAATATAAATTACCCATCTATGCCAATGAAAAGACATGGAATGCAATGGACGGTTTAATCGGACAGGTCCCTGTGGAGCAGAAATTTACTTTTTCCATGGAGACGGTTAAGTCATTTGGATCATTAGATATTGAATCCTTTGGCGTTTCACATGATGCGGCCGATCCGATGTTCTATGTGTTCCACCATTCAGGGAAAAAGCTTGTATTGATTACGGATACAGGGTATGTAAGTGATCGTATGAAGGGGCTCATATCCAATGCGGACGCTTATGTATTTGAAAGCAACCATGATGTCCAAATGCTGCGGATGGGCCGCTATCCATGGAGCATTAAAAGGCGAATCCTCAGCGATGTCGGACATGTATCCAATGAGGATGCAGCGATTGCCATGAGCGAAGTGGCCGGCGAACGGACAAAGCGCTTTTATCTGGCACACTTAAGCCAGGACAATAATATTAAAGAACTAGCAAGAATGTCCGTATCCCAAACGCTTGAAAGCAGAGGCATTATTGTGGGAGAGCAGTTTGAGCTATATGATACAGATCCAAAGACACCGACTGCGCTGACGGCAATATAGCGATTTTAGCAGGAGTGAAGAGCCTCTTTTGACGGCTTTTCACTCCTTTTTTTATTGTTAAAAAAATGGTTCTAACTTATGAACAAACTCGTAAGATTGCTGATTTGACCTGCATTTCAATAGATTCTTCAAAAGAGGCGAGTATAATAATAAATAAGGTGGAAGAATAGAAAGTAGCACTTATATTTAACACCTTTTCAATAGAGCTTGTACGAAGTTTCTAAATGAAATAAGGGAAAGGAATGGTCCAGAGTGGGTTACTATGATCAAGATTATCGAAACCAGTATAAGAAGCAAAAGGGAAACAGGGGCGGCTATTTTCTAGCAAGCCTTGTCGGGGCAATTCTAGGTGCCATTCTTGTAATCATTGCCATCCCGAAATTTGCTGAGTTGAATGTATTGCCTTATTCTGTTCAGCCAGACGCCCAGTTAGAAGAAAGTGCGGCCACTAATAATAACGCAAATATTCCTACTGAAAATGTCTCTCTGAACGTGGTTTCAGACGTAACAAAAGCGGTTGATAAAGCAGGTGATGCGGTTGTTGGGGTATCCAATATTCAAACAACAAGCTTCTGGGGTGAAGGCAGCAACGGCAGCAACGTAGAAGAGCCTGCTGGAACAGGATCAGGAGTCATTTATAAAAAGGCTGGAAATAAAGCTTTTGTTGTCACGAATCACCATGTAGTGGAGAATGCTAGTAAGCTAGAGGTTACTTTAGCGGATGGGACGAAGATTCCGGCCGAGCTTCGTGGCAGTGACATTTGGACGGATCTTGCTGTTTTGGAAATTGATGCGAAGGACGTAAAAGCCATTGCTGAGTTTGGAAATTCCGATACATTAAAAGCGGGAGAACCCGTAATCGCTATCGGGAATCCACTTGGTCCGACGTTCTCAGGTTCAGTGACACAAGGGATAATTTCCGGATTAGAGCGGACCATTCCAGTAGATATTAACCGCGATGGAGTCATTGACTGGAATGCCGAAGTACTGCAAACAGATGCGGCGATTAACCCTGGTAACAGTGGCGGAGCCTTAGTCAATATTAAAGGGCAGGTCATTGGAATCAACTCTATGAAAATTGCCCAGAATGCAGTTGAAGGAATTGGTTTAGCAATCCCAATCAACTCCGCACTTCCGATTATTAATGATCTTGAAAAATTCGGCGATGTCAAAAGACCATATATGGGTGTAGATTTAAAATCCGTTAACGAAATTCCATCCTACTATCAGCAGGAAGCATTGAAGCTGCCAAGAGATGTGAATTATGGAGTCGCTTTAAGACAGGTTGTGCCAAATTCGCCAGCCGCACAAGCAGGATTACAAGAGCTTGATGTGATCGTTGAAATGGATGGAGAACAAATCAAAGATGTGGTTGATCTCCGAAAGCACCTTTACAATAAAAAGAAAGTCGGCGACCAAATGAAAGTGAAATTCTACCGCGATGGAAAGATTCAGGAAGTAACGGTGAAACTGAGCGGGGAAACGTTTTAATTAAATTGGGGACAGGGGAGCGAAAAGTGCTCTCCTGTTTTTTTGAATTTGAGTTGGAAAAACTTAAAATGTGAATAACTTTTTGCCGGTCTGGCTATATAAAAAATGTGGGTGCTTTCACATTTGTTTTTGTTTTGTTAAGATGAAATGTGGATAACTGAAAAATGATGTGGATTTTTAAATTATCCACAATATAATATTAGAAATTAGGTGGATTAAGGATGAAAGAAAATAAACAAATCATATGCAGCTGTGATGAACACGTTGATATAGCAATAGATACAATCGTTGATGAGTGTGAAACCTTTCCAGTGTTAACGAAACTTTCAGACGAGGAAAAGTTATCAACACCCTGTGAATATTGTCGAAATCAGGCAATATATCTTGTGGCGAACGAATGATCTCACACAATATGTGGATAGAAAATGTGGATATGTGGATAAGTTATGTGGATATCTTGTTTGTAAAGTGAGGATTACTTGTGAATATCCCAATTATTACCGTCGGAAAATTAAAAGAGAAGTATTTAAAGCAGGGAATTGATGAATACTTAAAGCGATTATCAGCCTACGCTAAAGTGGAAATCATCGAAGTTCCCGATGAAAAGGCGCCTGAAGAATTGAGCGAAACCGAAATGCTGCAAGTGAAGCAAAAAGAAGGCGAGCGGATATTGGCCAAGATTAATCCAGATGCCCATGTGATTGCTCTTGCAATTGAAGGGAAAATGAAATCATCTGAGGAGCTGGCGGATACTTTAGACAAGCTTGCTACATATGGAAAGAGCAAGGTGGCATTTGTCATTGGCGGATCGCTGGGGTTGAGTGAGGATGTGTTGAAGCGGGCGGATGAGAAATTGAGCTTTTCCAAAATGACGTTTCCGCATCAGTTGATGAGGTTGGTGTTGGTGGAGCAGGTTTATCGGGCGTTTCGGATAATAAAGGGGGCGCCGTATCATAAGTAAGTGGAGTTTTTAGCCAAAAGCCTCTCCTCAAGGTTGGGGAGGCTAGAGCATACCCGATTAGATAAAATAGTCGGAAAAATTCCGCTTAATTGGTAAAAAAAATAAAAAACAGCTTAAATAGACGGAGAGATTCCGCCTATTGCCCCAAAAAACGTGAAAATTGGGGATTTTGTTTTGCATAGGCGGAAAACCTTCCCTTATTTACCCCGAAATGAGCTCCATTTTGCCTCTAACCGGAAAACCTCCGTTTATTTTACTTTCGCTGGTTCCTTAAATATAAACAAGAATTCTTATCGAAAGGAAGTGAGATGAAACCATCACGAGATGGTGCTTTGGTGCTTTGATTTTTAGCATTTTTTTGTTATCTTAAAAAATCCTAGAGAACCCGGTATCTAATTAGGAACATTTCACAATATGGTAAAGCGATAATCCACTGGGGAGAATCATATCCCCAAAAAGGATATTTATTGGAATTGCTCATAATGCAGATCCTTTATACTAAAAGAGTAAGCATGTTAATCAATAATTTATCGAAACCAGTTTTATTAAATCCTATACTTTTTAACTGAAATGGAAAAAAAGGAGCTAGATGTATGAATAAGCTAAGACCGGTTTTAGATTATGTCGATTCAATAATGGTTGTAGATAAGAATTTTAATATTATACATACAAGTAGGGCTAATCCAAGATTCGGTAATAATGAAATGGTTAATGAATATAACCAGTATTACCACAAACGATTTTTTGAAGTATATCCAAATCTTGACCCCAAAGAAAGTACGATGGTTGAATGCTTGAAAACTGGTAAAATAACGTTTCATAAGAGTCAAGTATTCACTGACTTGCTCGGTAGAATATATCATACAAAGAATATTACCTATCCAATTATTCGTTATGGTGAAATTGTTGGAGCTATAGAATTATCACAAGATATCACCTCTATTGGAGATTTAGATCCGTTACTAAATAATGACCTTACAAAGAAAAAGGCAAAAAAGCAAAAAGAAAAATTGAATAGTGATGTTTCATTTGAAAGTATACTTACAATTAATCATCAAATGATTGAAAATATTAGACGGGCAAAGATATTTGCTCTAAATGACAATCCCGTATTAATTTATGGAGAAACAGGTACTGGAAAAGAAATGTTTGTGGAGGCCATGGTCAAAAGTAATGAGTTTCGAAAAGAGAAATTTATTATTCAAAATTGTGCTGCCATTCCGGAAACATTATTTGAATCCATATTGTTTGGATCATCCAAAGGTGCTTTCACAGATGCAAAAGATAAGGTCGGTTTATTTGAAATGGCAGATGGGGGAGTCTTTTTTCTTGATGAACTCAATTCTATGCCAATCCATCTACAGGCAAAGTTGCTTAGATTTTTACAAGACGGGAAAATAAGACCAATAGGAAGTTCCAAGGAAAAAAAGGTAAATGTTAAGATTATTGTAGCTATAAACCAGAATCCAACAAAATTAATTAAAGAAAAACTTTTAAGAGAAGACTTATTTTATCGATTAAGCAGCAATATTATACACCTTGTACCATTACGTGAACGTAAGGAGGATATCACGTTATATATTGATCACTTTATTAATCATTTTAATAAAATGTATAATAAGAAAGTTTCTAAAATATCTACGAATTTGAGGGATATCCTTCTTAACTATGATTGGCCTGGGAACGTTAGAGAATTAAAACATATAATAGAATCTATGGTAAATGTTTCGGATGATGAACTATTAACTACTAATAATCTTCCAATTTATCTAAAAGAAGTTATACATACCGAGAAAGGGAGGGCGGAAAATAGAGAAGATAAAGAAAGTACAAGAGGTTTCAAACTGTCTCTTCAAGAAATGTTAAATAATACAGAAACAGACTACATTATACGGGCTTTGAAGTTCACTAAAGGCAATGTTACACGTTCTGCTGAATTGCTTCAATTACCAAGACAAACTCTTAAGTATAAAATAGATAAGCTGAACATTGATATAAATAGAATAAAATAGTGTTATGGAAGAAAAAACGCTATGTGATTGGCGTTTTTTTATTGCCAAAAAATTGGCGTTAATTCTTTGAGATCGCTAGATTACTGGCGAATTCTGTATCCATTCCATTCCTATCGCCAAATACTTGTCGGAGAGTTTCTATTCACAAAGGAAAATATTCAAAAATGCCTTATTTTCAACGTTTTCAAGAGGCAGAAAAGTTGGCATGTTTATTGCAAGTATATTTAGTGTGATTGCTTTTAATTATTACGCTCAAGTCAAGCTTGTTTTCTTACTGATTTGTGCCTTGAGTGAAGCGAAAGGAATGGTTATAAAGATGAAAGTAGTTGTATTAGGAGGAGCAGGACTACAGGGAAGAGCGGTTTTATACGATCTTAGTAATTCTCAAGATGTAAAGGAGATCGTATGTGTAGACGCAGATTTTAAGGGGGTAGATTCGTTTCAACAGCATCTGGATATGAGTAAAATAAGCAAAAAAAGGGTTGATGTTACAAATAAGGATTCTCTCGCTGAACTATTTAAAGAAAATGTAGATGTTGTAATTGACGTACTTCCTAAACAATTTAATGCTATTGCGGCAGATGCAGCAGTTGAAGCAGGTGTAAATATTGTTAACTGTTCTTATGCATCGGCACTTTCAGAGGATATTTATGGAAAGGCGGAAAATGCAGGTGTAACGGTTTTACCTGAAGCCGGTCTTGATCCTGGTATAGACTTGGTTCTGTGTGGATATGCGGTAAGTCAGTTAGATGAAGTTTACGATCTCTATTCGTTTACAGGTGGAATGCCTGAAAAATCTATTGCAGCGGCAAATCCCCTAAAATACAAAGTAACGTGGAATTTCTATAATACGTTATTGTCTTATTATCGTCCTGCTAAAATCATGAAGGATGGTAAGGTAATTGAAATCCCTGCAGCAGATCAGAACAGGGAAAAGTGGAAACTGGATTTATCTTTGTCTGGAATTGATGGCTTAGAGGCTTTTCCAAATGGCGATGCTGTTCGATTTGCTCAGTTATTAGGTATTGAAGAGACTGTTCGAAATACCGAGCGCAGAGCAATACGCTGGGCAGGTCACATGGAATTTTGGAGTAATATGGTTGACCTTGGCTTTTTTGAAGAAAAAACAGTGCCAGGATTGCCTGCTGCTATCACTCCTACAGAATTTCTAGCCGCACATTTAGGTCCTCGCCTTCAGTATAAGGACGATGAAAAGGACCTTGTTCTAATGAAAAATATCATTCGCGGGAAAAAAGATGGCAAGAATGTAGAGTATATTTATGAATTGGCGATGGAAAGGAATCTGGAAATAGGACTCTATGCTATGAACATGTCTGTCGGATATACTGCCAGTATAGCCGCACAGATGATTGTCAATAAGGTTATTACAAAGACTGGTGTGCTAAATCCTATAACAGACATTCCATATCAAACATTCATTAAGGAATTAAGCGATCGTGGAATTCAAATTATAGAATCAAAAAGGTTTATATAATCTTGTTATTTTAAAGGAAATATCAAAGTTATATAAAAGGGGTAAATTAGTTACTGATAAATAACTAATTGTTATGAGTACAGATTATTATGAAAAACTGTACAAAAATCAATTATTTCCGATGGGGGGAATCACAATGGAAAGGAAGCTGCCAAGCTTTAGAATATCTATCATCATTATTTGTCTTATGATTGTTACAATGGCTGTTTCGGTATTTATTTTTGATATACCAATCCATATTACGTTGTTATTAGTTATTACATTTTCAGTATTATTGTTATTATTGGAAGGAATTAAATGGCAAGATATAATGTCTGCAATTGAGGATGCTGGAAAACTAGCATTACCTCCTCTGCTAATTTTATATGTAATAGGAGCATTAATCGGTACATGGATAGCCAGTGGTACAGTACCTATGATTATTTACTGGGGATTAGAGCTAATTCATCCTTCTATATTTTTGGTGACAGCAGTTCTTGTTACTTCTATAGTATCTGTTGCTTCAGGAAGTTCATGGTCTACTGCTGGAACTATTGGGGTTGCACTAATGGGAGTTGGCGGAGTTTTAGGATTAAATCCTGCGATTACTGCTGGAGCTATTATTTCGGGATCCTACGTTGGAGATAAGATGTCGCCAATGTCTGATACTACTAATTTGGCACCCGCAGTTGCGGAGGCAGATTTATTTGATCATATAAAGGCCATGGTCACTACGGCATTACCAGGTTTCTTAATTACATTAATTATATTCTTAATTTTAGGCTTTAACCAAACGTCTAATGTGAAGCTAGATTCTATTAATAATATCATGGGTTCACTCGATGAAACATTTAACTTGAGTATTATTACATTAATTCCACCTCTAATTGTATTACTATTTGCTATTAAAAAAGTACCATCCTTAATTACTCTAATAACTTCAGCAATAGTTGCTGCGTTAATTGCAATTTTTATGCAGGGGCAAAGCATCATGACGATAACAACAATTATGGATTCTGGGTATGTTGCAAATACGGGTATAAAAGAGGTTGATTCACTTCTAAGCAGAGGTGGTTTCCAAAGTATGAACTGGACTAGCAGTTTAGCTATGCTGGGGATTATATTGGGCACAATATTGGAGAAAACGGGAGTTCTTGAAGTCTTGTTAAGTAAATTGTTTAGGCTTACAAAAACAGTTGGCGGACTAGTCAGTACTACCGTATTAAGTGTAGTTGGTCTTAATATGATTACAGCGAGCCAATATACTAGTATCGTCATTGGTGGAAGGATGTTTATTACAGGATATAAAAAGAAAAATATGCTTCCACAGACTTTATCCAGAACATTAGAGGATTCGGGAACAATAACATCCCCATTGGTTCCATGGAATACATGCGGAGTATTTATGGCAGGTACGTTAGGAGTGTCTACAATGGCTTATGCGCCCTATGCAATATTCTGCTGGACTGTTCCAATAATAGCTATTATATATGGATTCACCAACAAATTCCAATGGAAAACTGGGGAAATTGAAAGTAAAAAAGTATATGATATTGGGGCATAATCAAATTGATCTCACGATTTACCAGCATGAGCACTAAAACCTTCATGCGATGGAAGCAAAGGGCTGATTCTCCTTTGCTTCTATTTTTATTTTCTATTTGAAACAGAAGGACCGTCCCCTGCTTCAAAGAAAAAGTACATCAACTCCGGCCTTCCATTTCGGGATTGAACGTTTCTCCAAAGCGTGAAAGGCAGATTATCAAATAATCGGTGCCTGTCCATCAGTAAAGTAACGCTTTATCACACTGGGGGACAGGCACTGTTTTTTCTGTTTTTTTTCGCTAAGTTTTTTTATATTCCTTTGTTTCAGTTGTAGAAAAATCATGATTTACAATATCCCCCATTTCCCAATCCATGTTACCATTAAATCAGGACTTTTTATGGAGGATTAACAATGAATAATATATACGAAGAGGTCATTCGTTTTCGAGATGAGCGGAAGTGGAAGCCTTATCATAATGAAAAGGATTTAGCATTGTCGATAGTTTTAGAAGCTTCTGAGCTTCTTGAGAATTTTCAATGGAAAAGCAGTGAAGAGGCTGTAGCTTCATCGCGGCAAAATATAAAAGAAGAGATGGCCGATATTCTTATCTATTTAATACAATTGGCAGATAAACTTGATGTTGATCTAGAACAAGAGGTTCTGCTTAAGTTACAAAAGAATGCATTGAAATATCCTGTTCGAAATGAGGAGGAGCATTAATTTGATCGTTTATGAAGCAACAAAGACTGAATTTCTGGATGATGTGTTTCAGGATCATTTGGTGAATAATATATGTGCCAATTACAATGAGAAGATTGGCAAAATAAATGAACGTGAAGTTAGGGCTTGGGATAATTCAATGCAATACATGTATCGGGTGTTATGTGATGAGGAGATACCCAACAACGCTGGAGTTGCCATTGAGTTTAAAATTCCATATACATCTAAACGGGTCGATTTTTTAATATCAGGTCGTGATGACAGCAAGGATTCTGTGGTGATTGTTGAGCTTAAGCATTGGGAATCAGTTGAGAAAGTGGAAGGGAAAGAAGCCATTGTCAAGACATTCATAAATATAGGAATGATTGAAACGGCTCATCCTTCTTACCAAGCCTGGTCTTATGCTGCATTAATACAGGATTATAATGAAAATGTACAAGATGATCATATTGATTTATATCCATGTGCTTACTTACATAACTATTTAAAATCGGGTCAGGATGATCCGCTTACGGCTCCAGTTTATAGAGACTATATTGACCAGGCGCCAATTTTTGCAAAAGGAGAGGCGCCTAATTTAAGAGCTTTTATTAAAAAATATATTAAATATGGCGATGATAAAGAGAACTTATACAAGATTGAGAACGGTAGAATCCGTCCATCGAAATCCCTGCAAGATTCTTTAAGCAGCATGTTAAAAGGAAATCGGGAGTTTGTCATGATTGATGACCAAAAGGTTGTCTATGAAACGGCTGTTGCCCTCGCTATAAAAGCTCAGAAAACAGAACAAAAACAAGTATTAGTAGTTGAAGGAGGCCCAGGGACTGGAAAGTCAGTTTTAGCTATTAATCTATTAGTAGAGCTTACTAGACGTGGTCTTGTTGCACAATACGTGACAAAAAACTCAGCACCTCGGAATATTTACGCAAACAAATTAAAAGGTGATTTTCGTAAAAATAGAATAGATAATTTGTTCAAAGGTTCTGGCAGTTATACAGAAACCCCCAATAATGAATTTGACGCGCTTATCGTAGAAGAGGCACACAGGTTAAATGAGAAATCTGGAATGTTTCAAAATATGGGTGAAAATCAAATAAAAGAGGTTATCCATTCTTCCCTCTTTTCAATATTTTTTATAGATGAGAATCAGCGTGTGACCTTGAAGGATATAGGCAGCATCGAGATGATTGAGAAGTTTGCAAAAGAACAGGGGGCCATTATTACAAGGACCGAATTATCCTCGCAATTTCGCTGTGATGGTTCGGATGGATATATGGCCTGGCTTGATGATGTCCTTAACATTCGAGAAACAGCTAATAGCGATTACTTGGGATTAAACTATGATTTTCGTGTTTTCTCCGACCCTAATGAACTCCTGACTGAAATCCAAAGGCTAAACAAAAGGAAGAATAAATCCAGAATAGTAGCGGGATATTGCTGGGATTGGAAAAAGGAAGGAAAGAACGATCCCAATTACCATGATATTGTCCTTCCAGAATATAGTTTTGGAATGAGCTGGAATCTTGGAAATACTGCAACTTGGGCAATTGATGAAGGCTCTGTAAAAGAGGCAGGCTGCATTCACACGTGCCAAGGGCTGGAATTTGATTACGTAGGTGTCATTATTGGTGATGATCTTATTTTTCGTGACGGGCAGGTCCAGACAAACCATAAACAAAGAGCTAAAACGGACCAATCCTTAAGAGGTTTAAAGTCGATGTTAAAAACGGATTCGGAAAAAGCCGAGAAATTAGCCGATGAAATCATAAGAAACACATACCGTACATTAATGACACGAGGGCAAAAGGGCTGTTTTATTTATTGTACTGATAAAGAATTGGAAGCGTACTTTATAGAAAGAATTAATCGTGCGTCTTATACTTATAATGGAAATGAAATGTTTAAAATGGCGGTGGCGGAAGGTAAAGAGGGGTATGACGCTTAATCAGCTTATCTAAATAAATCCCTAATGGGTCCATCAATAGGGCCCATTTTTCTATGCCCAATGGAAAATATTAATAAAAAGTCCACTAATTTATCTGCAAGTCGAATTTCGCGTATAATAGTAGTTCGTATTAGGAAACAAACTTTACGGAAATAATAAGGTAAATAATCCAAAATAAAAGAGGCTTAGTTATGGGCAAAGAAAGTTTTAAAGATTATCAATTAAGTAATGAAATTGTAAACGCGCTGGATCGCTTAGAATATAAAAATCCAACAGCCGTTCAAAGTAAGGTCATTCCCCTTGTGTTAGAGAAAATGGATCTTGTTGTGAAATCACAGACAGGCAGCGGAAAGACTGCCTCGTACGGGATTCCGATTTGTGAATTAATTGATTGGAAGGAAAATAAACCTCAAGCGTTAATTTTGACGCCAACGAGAGAACTTGCTGTTCAAGTGAAGGAGGATTTCATAAACATCGGCAGATTTAAACGGATAAAAGCAACAGCTGTTTATGGAAAGCAGCCTTTTGCCATCCAAAAAACAGAATTAAAGCAAAAAACGCATGTAGTCGTCGGTACTCCGGGCCGCGTGTTAGATCATATTGAAAGAGGTACTCTGGCCTTAGATCAGATTCACTATCTTGTTATAGATGAAGCGGACGAAATGTTAAACATGGGATTTATTGAACAAGTAGAGGCCATTATCAAGGAGATGCCTCGAAAACGAGTGACGATGTTATTTTCAGCTACTTTGCCGGAGGAGGTTAAGAACCTCTCGCTCAACTATATGAAAACACCTATCGATATTGAAATTAAGGCGACGGGAATTACGACGGATAAAATTGAACATTCTCTTTTTAAAGTGGCGGAAGACGATAAATTTTCTATGCTTACAGATGTAACGATTGTTGAAAATCCAGATAGCTGCATCATCTTTTGCCGGACAAAGGATCGAGTAGATTCTGTGAGTGATCAGTTAGGGGATTTAGGATATAGCTGTGATAAAATCCACGGCGGCATGATACAAGAGGATCGTCTTGACGTGATGAATGACTTTAGAAGAGGGGAATTTCGCTATTTGATTGCTACGGATGTAGCCGCTAGAGGAATTGATATTGATAATATCACACATGTTATCAACTATGACCTTCCGTTAGAGAAAGAAAGCTATGTCCACCGGACGGGAAGAACAGGACGGGCGGGTCAAAAGGGAAAAGCCATTACTTTTGTTACTCCATTTGAAGATCGGTTTTTAAGTGAAATTGAAGAGTACATTGGTTTTGAAATTCCAAAAATTGTCGCTCCTTCGAAAGATGATATTTCAAATAAGAAACCTGCCTTTGATGCAAAAATGAATGTTGAACCAACGATTAAACAAGCAAAAAGTGAAAAATTGAACAAGCAAATCATGAAATTGTACTTTAATGGCGGGAAGAAAAAGAAGCTTAGAGCGGTAGATTTTGTTGGAACGATTGCAAAAATTGAAGGCGTATCAGTGGAGGACATTGGCATCATTACAATATTAGATACGGTTTCTTATGTTGAAATATTAAATGATAAAGGTCCGATTGTGTTGAAAAAGATGAAGAACACAACAATAAAAGGGAAGCTGTTGAAAGTACATGAAGCAAGAAAGTAGCGGTGGCAGCAGCTTGGGAGATAGGGTCCCTCTGATATCAAACTGAAAATCAACCTTACTATTAGTAGCCAAAGCCTCTCCTTAAAACTGGGGAGGCTAAAAGTTAATTTTTTGAAAGTAGCCAATATTGTAAAAGTTAATTGACAAATTTTAGAATTCTATTAAACTAAAAATAGCTCTGTCCTCAAATTCCTCTTTATATTACAACTTTTTAAGTCTTTTTTCCTTTTACTTTCTCCAACAGACCCTTTTTTTACTCGCATTCACACTTAAAAATCTAGTTAAGGTATAGATCAAAATATATTATATGGAAAGCAGGAGGGATGTTATGGGATTCGAAGAAGAATACCTGGCCTTTTTGAATACTCACTTTCAGGTAAGATCTGGTGAACGGCTTCGGCGCTTACAAGAAGGTCACAATGAGGCTGAAATGCTGTTTTTGAAGCAAGTGTGGTGGCCTTTGTTTTACCATTTCAAGTATCTTCATCCAGAATATGAAGTCGATGATTTCAAGGACGGTCAAAGGTATTTGGATTTTGCTTATATTCGTCCCGGAATCCGGCTTTGCCTTGAGATCGACGGGTATGGCCCTCACTTGAAGAATATAAGCAGATGGCAATTTTCCGACAACCTGGAACGCCAAAACCAGTTGGTGATTGACGGATGGACTGTGATCCGTTTTTCTTTTGACCAAGTGAAAGAGAAGCCACGCAGATGCCAACAGATTGTTCAGCAAGTGATTGGCCAATGGCTGGGCGATGAACTAGACGAGACATCTTTGTCCTTTGCCGAAAAGGAAGTGCTTCGGTTAGCGATTCGAAAAGGAGAAACCATATCCCCTAAAGAAGTCGGGACGTATTTGAAGCTAAGTGACAAGACGGTAAAAAAGGCACTTTCGCAACTAGTCGAAAAAAAGCTGCTGATTCCCGCATCTGGGGTAAAAAGGGTTCGCACATATCGGCTTGGCGACCAGGTTAAGCACCCGATCAGATAATTAGTCGGAGAAACTCCACCTATTTGGTAAAAAAGTCAAAAAACAGCTTTAATAGACGGAGAGATTCCGCCTATTGACTCGAAAAACGTGAAAATAAGGGATTTTGCTTGGCATAGTCGGAAAACCTCCCCTTATTTTTCCCGAGACGAGCACCATTCCGCATTTAACCGGAAAACCTCCGTTTATTTTACTTTCAATAGTTGCTGTGAAAACCTACAAATAAAAAACCCCTCACCACAAGTGAGAGATTTTTCACGTGGCACCTATCTAGTTAAGCGCCACTTGCTTTATTCTATGCTTAGACTTTTCTTTATACATTTCCTGGTCCGCCAATTCCAGGATTTCTTCAGGGTTAAAATTAGTTCCGGGTTTATATTGATACAAACCGTGGCTGGCTGAGATTGGGTAGGGTCTTTGTCCGCTTATAGCCATATTCTGAAGCTCACTTTGAATGTTGGACCAGATTGCTTGTGCGGTGTCCATTTGCCGTTCGAAAAATAGAATGATAAATTCATCACCGCCAAGGCGGAAAAGGACGTCTTTTTCTTTAGTATGGAGTTTGATGGTTTCGCAGCAAGTAGTAATCAGGTCATCGCCTGCAGAATGTCCGTACATGTCATTTACCACTTTTAAATTGTTTATATCAATATAGCAGACTATGAATTCTGATGATCCATCTATAAGGTGTTGTGAAAGGATTTCCATTCCTCGCCTTCTGTTGAGAACTCCTGTAAGCGGGTCAAGCGATGCATGATGATAAAGCTCTTCTTCCGTTGCCTTCAAATCTGTAATGTCCGTGCTTCCAATTAGGACACAGGATTCACCTAAGTAATTGACCAGTTCAAAATTGAGCATCGACCATTGCTGTTTATGTTTGACCATATAATTTTTTAAGCATTGATGTTCTTCGAGTTTTTTTACGATTGCTTGTTTTTCCTCCGGTGTGGTCAGCATGAACCATCCATCAAGCTTTGTCATATCTTTATTTTTCAAATGAAAGTATTCGATGGCTTGCTGATTTAGGAGCAAAATGTTGCCGGTTGTAAAGTTGAAAAGGACCAACGGATTAGGATTCATGTGAAATAATCTGCGAAAGCTCTCTTCATTCTTCATTAGTTTCCATTCGTTAGTAAAATTATTTTTGCGGAAGGTATAGAAGGCATACGCAATCGTAAATGAAATAACAGCAGCACCCGTTGAATTCACCATCTTAAATAAAAATGAAAAGTGATTTTTTTCAAGCAAAAACAATCCTGTAATGAAAAACAGATGAGTTCCCGTAATGAGGCCAGCTTGGTGCCGTGGCTGAACCGGGAAGACAACAGCAGCCGCTAAAAGAACAATAATATATGCATAGATATTCCCATTATTAAGCTGGCTGTTGATAGAAGAAACGGCGCCTATAAACAAATAAAGAAATACATAGGTGAGAATAATTGGCCCTTTGGCGTTGTCCTTGCTACGGCGATAGACGATCAAAAAGATAAGGGAGATCATCAGCCCTATGATATGAAAGGCTGAAAGGTTAAATTTATAAATTGGGTTATTCAGTTTAGCCAAAAGGATAAAGTCCACAATGAAATAACAGGGATAGGTGAAGATGAGCATATAGGAAACGTGCTTAATTCGCTCGAATAATAGGTTTTCATTACATTCGATAAATTGTTGCTCTATATCATTTTCACACGTAGCGTTTTTTGCCAATAACTCCATCAGAACTACCATCCCTTGTAATCAAATCACACCTGTATTTTATCATTGAAAACAGCGGCCTGTCACGAAAACAATGGGACATTTCTTGTTAAATGGTGTCGTATCCACTACCGGTGACTGGTTGATTTCACTGTTTGAAAAATAAACGGAAGAATTCCGCCTATTTTGGGAAATGCTCATATTTCCCTGAAAATAAAGGTGCTTATTCCGGTTATATTATCCAAATCTTTGTATTTTGCCCGATTTTGAGAAGTTAGTCGGAATATGTCCGCTTATATCCGCTTCTTTAGCCTTCTTTAAGACATTAGCCGGAAATTCTCCGCCTATGGATGCTCATACCTGTATCAAAAATCGGCAAAATAGGAAATTCCCCTTGCCAAAATATTTATGAGATTTCCAATGCTCATCCATTTCCTAATTCATGTTACTATTAATGAATGAACTAGTTTACTAGGGTTACTTCAGGATTAGGAGAATGAACAATGTTTATCATGATAGGGATCATCGCCTTATTAATCTACGTCGGGTTGGTGTATTATATCGGCTGGCGTGGATATCGTTGGCTGCGTCCGGAAAAATCGTCGCGAAGGTTTAAAATACTTTACACCATGGTAGTAGCCATAGCAGCTACTTCCTTCATTATGGGTCGAATTTCGGGGATTACATTTCTCAGCAAAATCGGCGCATACTGGATGGCCATTTTTTATCTGTTTCTCCTGTTGGTGCCAGTTGCCCATATTTCTGTGATCGTGCTGCGCTTAACTCGATTGCCACGCACCGGTACGCAGAAGTGGGCGGGAATAGTGATTTTGGTTCTAACGATTTCCTTACTTATTTATGGTACTTATAATGCATATAATCCAATCGTTCGTACGTATTCAATCCATATGGGAAAAAATACCCCATCATTAGATTCACTAACCATTGCAATGGCCGCGGATACACATTTTGGGTTGTTGTCTGGCAAAGATCATGCGAAGCGTCTAGTTAAAGAAATCAATGGGATGAAACCGGATATCATCCTACTGCCGGGAGATCTAATTGACGATGATATACAACCTTTCTTGGACCAGGGGATTGATGAGATTTTATCCAAGCTTCACGCTCCCTTTGGTGTATACGCCACTTTGGGAAACCACGACCGGCATAACGGTACGATGCAGGAATTAATTGATACAATAGAGCGAAGTGGAATCAACGTACTTTATGATGAAGCTGTTACAATCGAAGACCAACTTACATTGATTGGGCGAAAAGACCGCAGAGATCCCGATAGATCGGAATTGAACCAGATCATGAAGGGGGTTGACCTCTCCAAACCGGTGATCCTCCTTGACCATCAGCCCTATGACTTGGATATTGCCCAAAAAGCGGGTATAGACTTGATGTTGTCGGGGCACACTCACCACGGCCAAGTTTTCCCGGCGAACTTAATTACGGATTCGATTTATGAGAATTCTTGGGGGTATTTTAAGAAGGGCAGCATGCATTCGGTTGTAACAGAAGGTTTTGGATTCTGGGGCCCGCCAATCCGGATTGGAACGAGGTCAGAAATTGTGAGAATTCAGGTGGATTTTGAATAAGTAAATTGGGAAGTGAGAATCACCTATGTATAAGGTTGGTATTGTAGGACCGGCACGTTCAGTTGGGGTAATTTTACACTACGCAAAAGAATTTGAATCAAACCTAACATTTGTCGGATACTCCTATAACATTGTAAGTGAAACAACGGATATACTAGAAAAACATCATAATAATGTCGATTTTTGGCTATTTTCAGGCTATATTCCTTATAAGATCGCACAAAAATCAAAGCATTTTTCAAAGGATAGAATGGAGTATATTTTTATTACAGGGGATATGTTTTATCGCGGTGTGCTAGAAATAAGCCATGAAATTGGAAAGTTAGTGAAAAATGTTAGTATCGACGTACTAGATGTTCCTGAGGAAAGCTTTTTTGATGAAATAGTAGATTTAGATAAAATTTTAAATCATGTATATATCATACGATTTACGGCTAACACATCCATCGCTGAAATTATAGTCCATCATGCAGCACTCTGGAATGAACAAAAAATAGATAGTGTCATTACGGTTTACCCGACAGTCGAAGAAAAATTAAAGGAGATGGGGATTCCTGTTTGTTTGGTTAGCCCACACACCCAGGCTATTTATCACACGCTACAACTATTTAGCGAAAAAATCCAAACATTTTATTATAAGGAAACCCAAACCACTGCTTTAGTTGTACAAATTAAAAATTTTGATTTAATAAAAATGGCGAATAAAAATGGCTATGGAATCCATTTTTTACAGCTTAATATGAAAAAAATTATTCTGCAAATTTGTGAAAAAATAGATGGATACCTAATTGAGGAAAGTAATGGCCGCTTTGTCATTTTTAGTTCGCGTGGGATTGTTGAACGAAATATTAATGCAATATTTGAAATGATTGATCGTTTGTCAGTTGAAACAGAACAGCAAGTTGTTGTTGGTATTGGACATGCCTCTACGGTTTACTATGCGGAAAATTATGCGCATCATGCCATACAACATTTAATGGAGAAGGGGACCCAAGGTATTGTTGTAATGCAGGAAGATGGGGCAATGACAGAAATTGCCCAAGGGTCATCGCAAATTTCGTATGCAAGTCGTATTCAAGATAAGGAGTTAATTGAACGACTGAATAAAACGTCTATCAGTGGAAAAATGTTTGCAAAAATCGAGGCCATTATGAACGAGTTAAAAGTTGAGGCATTTAGTGCAAAAATGTTGGCAAAAGAGTTGAACATGACTGAACGGAATGCGCAGCGAATTATTTCAGAATTAGCGAAGGTTGAACTGATTGAATATTGTGGGGAGGAAAGTCGCAATTCAAGGGGGCGCCCTGCTAAGTTATATAATTTACGTGCATAATACTAATTGAAATATTGTAATGGGAAAAAGCATTTTCTATTTTAAGATAGAAAGTGTTTTTTTCTTTTAATCCAAAACCATATTCCAAAACTATTTTCAGTTATTTTGAAACCCCAAAAAATTTATTGAAAGCTTTTACAATTCGATATATAATTTACGTATATTTTACGAAAATGTCGCTAAATAAAAAAGGAGGGCATTTATGAAAGAAAATATTCTGGAGAAAAAACTTCGTAAAACATTGGTAATGCTACTATTCATTGGTTGGGCATTAGGGAACCTAGACCGTTATTTAATGAATTATGCCGTTGTGTATATTGGTAAGGATCTTGCGCTAACAGCAACGGAGACAGGTTTAATCTTGAGCTCATTTTTTCTAGGATATGCGTTAATGCAATTGCCCGGGGGGATTTTGGCTGATAAATTTGGGGCAAAACGGGTTTTATTAGTAGCGGTGATTGTATGGTCCATCTTTACAGGTTTAACAGCAGTTGCATTGACATTAGGTGTGATGGTGGTCATTCGATTCTTATTCGGAATTGGTGAGGGCGGTTTCCAACCTTCAGCTTCAAAGATTATTTCAACGTCTTTCCCTGTGAATGAGCGAAGTAAGGCAATGTCTATCATGCTTACATCTGGTGGGATTATGGCGATGCTTGTACCCATTATTTCAGCTGCATTATTGGTAACTATTGGATGGCGTACATTCTTTGTTATTGCTGGTTCATTGGGGGCAATTATTGCATTCCTATATTGGAAATATGTACCTAAGGATGAAGTAGCAAAAGAGTCTGTTAAAGGGCCTCAAGTAAAAGCGATATTAGGCATTTTATTTAAAAGGCCATTAATGTGGAGTTTAGTAATTGCTTACTTTACCATTTATGCGGTGAACTGGGGTTTAAATTCTTGGATGCCGAAATATTTATCAGATGTACGTGGGCTTGATTTAGTTTCCATTGGCTGGTTACAAATGATACCTGGTGCTATTCAGATTATTGCCATGTTGATATTTGGCTATTTAATCGACAAATTAGATTTAAAAGTAAATAAGTTTATTGGTGCTATATGTGCACTCGTTTTAGCTGGATTCCTATATTTAATGTTTAATGCAGAATTGATTGCGTTATTTATCACATACCAAAGTATCGTAACATTGTTATTGACTTTTGTTATGTTACTATTACCATCATTTGTGTTAAAGAGAATTCCTTCAGATTATGCGGGAACAGCTATGGGTATGGCAAACACCGGGGGACAACTGGCAGGATTTGTTACACCTACCTTAATAGGGTTCATGGTTGATTCATTTAATGGTTCATATAATGCTGCAATGTGGCTGTTAGTAGTGATTTCGATTATTTGTGTAGGTGCGATTTTAACAATCTCTTCAAATGGTCAAGGTAATAAGGAGGCAGAGCATGAGTACATTGCATAATTCATTATTTCATGTAACCAATTTTCTTCAAGAGAAAAAGAAAACGTTTACAACAATCAGTGATAAAATCTGGGCAAAACCGGAATTGCATTTTAAAGAAAGATATGCGGCTTCAGTAATGGAGGAAGCATTAAAAGCTGAAGGATTTACAGTTAAAAAAAATATAGCGAGTCTTGGAACTGCGATCATGGGCAGCTTTGGCAGTGGTCCGACTGTTATAGCATTTTTAGGTGAATATGATGCCCTGCCATTATTAAGTCAAGAAGGTGGAAAAGCAGAATATTCTCCGGTTGAAGAGAATGGCAATGGGCACGGCTGTGGACACAATTTACTTGGTACAGGTGCATTTGCAGCAGCAGTAGCGGCGAAAGAATATGTTGAAAAAACAAATGCACCGTTCACTATTCGCTTTTACGGTTGTCCGGCTGAAGAAAACGGATCAGGTAAAGCCCACATGGCAAAGCATGGTGTGTTTAATGATGTAGATACGGCTATTTCGTGGCATCCAATGACAAACAATGCAATTTGGAATATAACAACACTAGCAAACTACGCTGCGACTTTTAAATTTACAGGTAAGAGCGCTCATGCGGCTGCAGCTCCTCATCTTGGGCGCAGTGCTTTAGATGCAGTGGAGCTAATGAATGTTGGTGTAAACTACCTGCGTGAACATGTTATTCAAGAAGCGCGCATTCATTATGCTGTGGTCAATAGTGGTGGTACATCTCCAAATGTAGTTCAGCCCTATGCGGAGGTTTCTTATTTAATTCGTGCGCCAAAGAAACAGCAAGTAATGGATATCCATAAGCGTGTTCAAAAAATTGCTCAAGGTGCGGCCTTAATGACAGAAACAACATTTGAGGAACACTTTGAGGGGGCAGCATCGGATTTAATTCCAAATACAACACTTGCAAAAGTGATGCAGCAGCAGTTTGATGAGGCCCCATCCCTTCAATTTAGTGAAGAGGACTTTGCTTTTGCTGAGCAAATTTATCAAACATTGAATGATGAGAGCAAGGCTTTAGCTTATATGAATATGTCTCCTGAGCAAAAGGAATTAATAGGCAACAAGCGTCTATGCGAGCATGTATCCCCATTATCACAAGAGATGATGCTGTATGGCTCTACTGATGTTGGAGATGTTAGCTGGAAAACACCAACAGTACAATGTACAACTTCTTGTTTTGCACTTGGGACACCACTCCATACTTGGCAAGTAGTAGCTGTTGGTAATACGCCAATTGGACATAAAGGTATGCTTTATGCGGCGGATATTATGGCTCGCACTGCGATTGCTTGTATGGAAAATCCGAAAATTATTGAGGAAGCAAAAGAGGAGTTAAAGACTCGGTTAAAGGATGAAGAGTACGTTTCACTCATTCCAGAAACATAAAGTAATTGAAAAAGAGATGTTACCATCAATGGGCATCTCTTTCGTCATAAAAGAGAGGTAAACAGGATGCTAGAGCAAATTACAAATACAGCAAAAACATATACAATGAGAGGGAAACCTGCATCTTATATTCCGGTATTAGCGCTTCAATCTGTAGACCAATTTGCCGCATGTATCATAGATCAAAGTGGAAATTGTTTTGAGGCTGGTAATATAGAAGCACAATTTACTCTGCAAAGCATTTCAAAGGTTATTAATTTTATTGTGGCCTGTGAATATCATGGATTACAATTTGTCCTTGATAAAGTAGATGTTGAACCAACAGGTGACGCTTTTAATTCAATTATTCGTCTAGAAAGCACGGCACCGGGGAAACCATTTAATCCGATGATAAATGCGGGTGCAATTACTGTTGCCTCCATGCTACCCGGAGAAACTGTGAAGGATCGAATAGCATATGTTGCGGATTTTTTATATCGTATTACAGGTCATCTCCATCAAGTAAACGAAGAGGTTTATCGTTCCGAAATTGAAACAACCCATAGGAACCGGGCAATTGCTCATTATTTAAAGGCAAATGATTATTTGCTTTGTGATGTAGAGGAATCGGTAGAGACCTATATTCGTTTATGCTCACTCGAGGTTTCCGCAAAGGATCTTGCAAAAATAGGGCTTATGCTTGCCGGAAATGGCGTGCATCCATCAACAAACGAAAAGTTTATAACACCTAAAACAGCAAAAGTAACTAAAGCTTTGATGACAACTTGTGGACTTTATAACGCCTCAGGAAAGTATGCTGCTTCTATTGGAATTCCAATGAAAAGTGGTGTATCAGGCGGCGTTTTATGTACAGTAGCGGACGGTAAAGTTGAATACCTTAAAGGGAAATTAGGCATCGGTGTTTTTAGCCCGGGAATCGATGATATAGGCAATAGCGTTGCAGGCATGAAATTTATTGAAAAACTTTCGCAGACTTATGATTTAAGCATTTTTTGAAAGGGAGAAATAGGGCCGGTTCTCATTGTAATTGTTCGCGGGTTTCGAAAGCACCGTCTCGATATTACTAAAGAAGGAAATAGAAAATGATTAAAGGGCCAATAAATGATTTCAAGTAGACAATAAATATGAGCTAAAAATCCGTTAGTTTAAATGGAGTTTTAACTTCTCCCAACTTGAAACAAAGGTTGGGTTTTTATTGTTTTTTTATGAGGATACTCTTCATTTCCAGCCCTTCAACTGTATATTTTTTTATCTTGATAAGCCTTTGTAGCAAGCAGGGCCAGTATTAATATGAATTCAGCTATATTATGTAAGGCAGCAGTTTTTAAAAAGTGGATCATTGGTGCGAAGCTCATAATTAAGGTTCCGATAAAATACCATGGCCATTTTTGCTTCATCCAGATCATAATTGATGTAACGACTAACACAATGGAGACACCAATGATCATGACAGGAGGTCCGTCTCCAGCTCCTACATTTTTATAGCTTAAAACACCATACTTCATAGTAGGTTCTAGGGTAATTCCCCTGACCACTGTAACGAATTCGACGATAATCAAACAAATCGTCAATAAGACAGCAAGCCATGGGACAATGCCTTTTTTTGCCCATTTAAGATTTGCCTTTACTAGAGTATGCCAGGCAAAGAGGACAAGCAGGGGGGTGATAAGGGCATGCAAATAGTATCGGGCTAGGTTTAATGCCCTCAGTAAGTCTCCCTCTCCCATGTATTTCCCCAGTGCTAGGATCCCATTATCATAGAGTAAAGCCAGAATAACCATCATTAGTACATTTCCAATGTCAGTCCAACTTTGCCCTTTAGTCAGCAGGCTACCTAGTATGAATAGAATTAGGTATGAGATGGTAAGTAATGAATAGATAACAGTATCCATGTTCCGCTGCCTTTCTTAATTAAGATAGAAATAATAAGTCTATCTTATTGTATAAATAAAAAACTTATTTTATTCAAATATCTTCGAAAGAGCAGGAATGCCCTGATATAGCCTCTCCCACTTCGAACAACTTCTAGGGTTATAAAGTGATGAGCATTTCAAGTGTTTTGTGATAACATATATAGGTGAAAATGAAAAAGACTACATTACGAAGTCAGATTACCTGATAAGAAAACTATGAAAGTGGGAACAAATTTGACAATAATTCAAAACATCATTGATTTCATCCTACATATTGATGAACATCTAGTTGAAATCATCAAAAACTTTGGCGGATGGTCATATGGAATCGTATTTTTAATCGTATTTGTAGAAACGGGAATTGTGATTTTCCCTTTCTTACCGGGTGATTCCTTATTATTTGCTAGTGGTGCTCTTGCCGCGATGGGGGCATTTAACATTTATTTACTATTCATTGTCTATTTTTTCGCGGCGGTAATTGGGGATACTGTCAATTATCATATCGGCAGTAAAGTAGGGACTACCATTTCACAAGGAAGTTTAATGGGAAGATTGATTAACCAAGATAAAATGATGAGAGCTGAGGATTTCTTTAATCAGCATGGAGGAAAAACGATTGTGATCGCCCGCTTTATGCCGTTTATTCGCACGTTCATTCCTTTTATTGCAGGGGCGAGCAGGATGAACTACCGGTATTTCTTGATTTATAATGTGGTTGGGGCCGCAGTATGGGTAGGAGTTTGTACGATCTTAGGCTACTTTTTCGGCAATATCCCAATTGTCAAAGACAACTTTTCAACGGTTCTTTTAGCCATTATCTTCGTTTCTGTGCTGCCAGCCATTATTGGTTTGATTCGGGGGCAATTGAAGAAAGGATGACGGTTCCAAGGATGTGGTCAGGCTACGGAGAACCGCTCTTTAAATAGAGGCAGTTTTTAACTGGATGCCCTTCCCCTATAGTTGGGGGATTTCGTTAAGTACGTAATCAGAAAAATAGTCGTATAAATTCCGCTTAATTAATAAATATCATTGAAAACAGCCCTAATAGACGGAGAGATTCCGGCTATTGGCTCGAAAAACACAAAATTGGGGGATTTTACTTTGCATAGCCGGAAAATCTCCCTTTATTAACCCCGAAAACAAGCCCCATTCTGTATTAACCGGAAAATCTCCGCTTACTTTTCCTTGGCTAGATTCATAATTAAGGACAAGAAGATTCTATTAAAAATAAACAAAACCTCCTGTCCATTCGTGAACAGAAGGTTTTGTTATTACTGTTGCTGCTCCCCTGATACATTTATATGGAAGTTAACCCCGAACTTGTCCTTTACCATCCCATACAAGGGGGTCCAATCCGTCTTATGAAGGGGTACAATGACTTGTCCGCCATCTTCCAAAGCGGCGAAGATTTCTCTCGCTCTTGCCTCTTCTTTTGGATGAACGGCAATTTGAACCGTCTCGCCTGGCTGATAAGGCATGCCGTCATACGTATCGGAGAACATGAGATCCGCGTCGCCGACTTTCAAGTGTGCATGCATGACGCGGTTTTTCATGTCATCGCTCAACGGATAATTCGGGTCGGCAGGCATATCTCCGAACGTCGTGATACCCATTACTTTTCCGCCAAGAGCCTTCTCATAAAATTGTACCGCTTCTCCCGTGTTACCATTAAAAAACAAATACGGGTTTAAACCGATTGACATCATACAACAACCCCTTTGGAATAATTTGGACAACTCCATTCATGATACATTAATACGCAGCTTGCGTAAACTGGACTGACCCCACATCATGTACTTCTAGTATATTTATACGCGGTGATGCATGAGGTGGATGTGTTTCAATTAAGAAAAACCCCTATTTTTTAAGGCTTTTTCATGGCTACTTAACCACTGGCCCTTGATTATGTAAACTAACTATGTATACAATAGATATATTGTTTTCGTTTTCTTAATAAAACTTTGCTCTAACTTACACATTAAGCTGTACCCAAAACAAGCATTCAATCTTAAAAGGGGGGAGATTTGAAAGTAAAAATAAAATGAAAGCGAAAGATGGGACAGGATGTGGAGAGCACCATGAAAGGATGATTGCATGAGTGCAGATCTTACAAAAGGTCTCCAAGAAGAAGAAAAAGACGATTATTCATTTGATAAGGTTCCAGAAGAAAAACGTAATATGGGATGGTTTAGTGTAACCAACATTACGTTTGGTATTGCTACTGCGATTTTTTATTTTCAAACTGGTAGTGTAATGGCACTTCAGTATGGCGCTATGAACGCGATTATATCAGCGATTTATGCCATCGTGATTGCTGGAGTCTTAGGTACAGTGATTGCCTATTTATCCGCGAAATCAGGAATGAACGTAAACCTTATGTCTAGACAGGGTTTTGGATATATTGGTGCTTCGTTAACTTCATTAATTTACGCATCTAATTTCATCATGTATTGCGCCTTTGAAGGGATGATACTCGTTTCCGCAGTACATGCATATTTCCCCACAATTCCACTATGGATATTAATTATCGTTTTTGGATCCATTGTCATCCCGCTAAACTGGTTTGGCATTAAACAATTGGATAAATTACAAAAATGGTCATTACCAATCTTCTTTATCTTTTTAATTGCCATTATCATTGTCGCAGCCAATATACCCTCTCAATTTGACGGGCACTTTTGGAGCTATATGCCTGAAGGTGTACAGATAGGTGGAACAGCTTTATTGTTATGTATAGGAATGCAACATGGAATTATGGGACTAACCGCCTTAATTGCATCGGATTATGCGCGTTTCCTTAAACCAAAAGATATTACATTTGGATCCATTATGATCGGATTTATTCCGCAAATTTTTTGTTTTGGTGTCATGGGACTACTTGGAATTTGGTTTGGTGTCAAGTTAGCTGAATCTAATCCTGGGATCTATATTGTCACAATTCTTGGACTAGGCGGAGTCATTTTTACGATGTTAACTCAACTGCGTATTAACGTTACAAATATATACAGTGCTTCCCTATCATTGTCCAATTTCTTTGAGAATGTGCTCCATTTCAAACCTGATCGCCGTTTCTGGGTTGTTGTCTCAGGCATCGTATCGATCGTACTAATGCTTGGCGGTATTCTAGATTATTTAGGTAGTGCGATGACATTCCAAGGGGTTCTCTTAATGGCATGGGCTGCTATTTTAGTTACAGATGCATTAGTCGTGAAGAAGCTGTTGAAAATTGGACCGCAGAAATATGAAGCCAGACAAGAAAAATTATATAAATGGAATCCCGTTGGGGTTGCACCATTAATTATCTCAAGTGTCCTTGGAACGATTGCAGCATTAGGGTATATGGGAACGTTCCTGCAAAATACAGCTACTTTCTTTGCGGCGGTACTAGCTTCACTCCTTACCGTTGCAGTGGCAGTCTTTACGAAGGGGAGATACTACAGCAAAGAATCTGAAGTATTAAGTGTGCAACGAAAAAAAGAAAAAGAGAGAAAAATGCCGAAATACACAAGAGAAATACCGCTTGATTAATTAAAACAATTGTAAATGATACATGTTTGATCAAAGGTCCTGAAACGATAAACAGGACCTTTTGATGTTCGGAAGCTAAATATGTGCTTTCCCTAAGAAATTTTAGGGGAAGCACTTTTTTATTTAACGGTTTCGTCCAAAGCGATACTAACCCATCTTAGATAATTTTCATACATTGGCAGTAAACCAGGATGGCTTACTAGATAGTAATGGAGATTTTTAAAAACGAATGATATCAATACGAATAGACAACTAGATGTAAGGGAGATATTAAGGTGGAAATAATGATTTCAATACGAATAGACAATTAAATGTAAGGGAGTTATCAAATGAAAAAACTGATTTCCATTTTAGTGACAGCAATTCTCTTCATGTCTACGTTCGTCATGCCTACTTATGCGACGAACGGTGGGACGCAAGGGGCCAAGCCCTGGATGAACACGAAGCTATCTGCTGAGGAGCGCACTAAGCTGCTACTCAATGCGATGACGTTGGAACAGAAGATCCAGCAAATTGCTATTTCGCGCTTCAATGAAAATGATAAAGGTGAGCCGATTGTCATTAAGAGGGGCGGTACTAATAAATATCAGAGCGGCGTGTTCCCGCCTCAAGGTACCCTGCCTGGCTGTGAGTTTCAGGATACTGGCCGGCAAATCCGAGGAATTGAGGAACTGGGTATCCCGACAGTCCGCATGACAAACGGCGGTACGGGTGTAAAGGGCGGATCGTGCAGCAATGACCCAGTGGCGACGGGCCTGCCGTCCACTGTGGCTATGGCTGCAACCTTTGACCGCGGGCTGAACTATGAGGTCGGTCGAATCCTTGGCCAGGAGACACGTGCCTTCGCGCATCATGTGTTGCTCGGGCCGGGCATGAACCTCGTACGCCATCCATACGGCGGCCGGAACTATGAGTACTTCAGTGAGGATCCGTACCTGACTGGTGCCCTGGCGACCCAGCAGGTCAAGGGCATCCAAAAACAGGGAGTCCAGGCTCAACTCAAGCATTTAGCTGGCAACGAGCAGGAAACCGAGCGATGGACGATGGGTGTCCGGGTTCCCTCAAAGGCCATGAATGAACTGTACATGCTTCCATTTGAGATGACTGTCAAGGATGCTAACCCGGCTTCCGTAATGTGCTCGTTTCCGGATGTCAACGGCACCTATGCGTGTGATAGTTCTGAACTGCTGCAAGATGCCCTGCGTCGCAACTGGGGCTTCGGCGGTTACGTAATGAGTGACCGTCGCGCGATTCACGACACGGTCGCGGCCATCAAGGCGGGCACAAATGTCGAGCTTGACTGGGCACCACAGTACTACACTCAAGAGACAATTAAGAAGGCACTTGACTCGGGTCAGATGACAGAGCAAGACATTGACAATCTACTTCGTCCACGGTATATCAAAATGATTGAGTACGGCCACATGGACAAGCCTTTCAACAAGTTCCTGCCGGAGATTGTCGATCTGAAGGTTAACGGCGCTAGCGCACGGAAGATAGCAGAAGAAGGGGCCGTGCTATTGAAGAACGATAACCGCTTCCTGCCGCTAGACGGTAAACCGAAATCAATCGCGCTGATCGGAGTCGAGTGGTTCGCCGGTATAGCAAAGATGTCCCCGCGCTCTGTTCGGGACGACAACGAGAACGTCGTGACTTCTTATACGGTCACACCAAAACAGGGTCTAGAGAATGTTATCAAAGAGTTAGGCTATAGCACCAAAGTGACGTACAATGATGGCCGAGACCCGAAGGCTGCTGCTAAGCTTGCTGCTGAGTCCGACGTTGTGCTTCTCATGATCGGCGACAATCCGCATGAGACTAAGGACCGCGAGACACTTGGCTTCCCGGCTATTGATCTCAACAAAAACCCGGATCAAGTGGACTGGGTGGAGCAGGAGCCACTGATCGACGCGGTTCTGAAAGCAAACGCAAAGAAAACGGTTGTTGTCCTGAAAACTTCCGGAACAGTGCTCATGCCGTGGCTTAATAAGGTCCCAGCAGTCCTTGAAGCTTGGTATCCAGGAATGGAGGATGGCAATGCCGTCGCGAATCTGCTCTACGGTAAGGTCAATCCGTCCGGCAAGTTACCTATGACGTTCGGTGCGACTGAGCGTGAGGCCGCCTTCGCTACTGAGGAGCAGTTCCCTGGAACCCGTCAAGACACTGGCAAGCCTGGGGGTCCTGGCCCGTACGGTAACGGCTCTGAGCAGCTAATTGCCCAATACAAAGAGGGTCTCGAAATGGGTTACCGTTGGTACGGGGCCAACAAGGTGAAGCCTGTATTCCCATTTGGGTACGGCCTTTCGTACACAACCTTTAAGTATGACAAACTCAAGGTGAACAGGGTCCGCAACAACGGCTCGTTGTCTGGTATTGACCTTTCCTTCACGATTACAAATACCGGTGACGTTGCCGGCAAAGAAGCGGCACAGGTCTATTTGACCCTGCCGGCTGAGGCGGGGCAGCCGTCCAAGCGACTCGTCAACTTCGAGAAGGTTTATCTCAAGCCCGGTGAGAGCAAGCAAGTGACACTTAGGATTAACGAGACCGACTCCAACCGTCCGTTCTCCTATTTCATTCCGAAAGAACCGGATAATTTGAAGAACTGGGCCGACGGCAAGTGGGTTACCGCTAAAGGAAAGTACCGCGTACATGTCGGTGGTTCCTCGGCAAACACCCCGTTAGAAAAAGAGGTTCCGCTGAATTTTAAAACTCAGCAGGGACAAGGTAGAAGGTAAAGGCAAAAAAATTCCGTCAATAAGCCTTTGACTATGGGATGACATCGGCGAATCCGATAGGGGTTGTCAGACATCTTGAAAATAGTGAGCCCGTGAGCTTGGTGAATTAAGCCGAGGCTTGCGGGCTCATTGCTTTTTTCAAAGCCTTCATAGATGACCAGAGGGAAGAAAAAAATAAAGGAAGGAAGTGAACAGTCTGATGAGGGAATTTGTTTGGAACAGCTGGTGGGGTCTGGTACATTCGTGGTTGGTGGCCTTTAGCCTTGTGATCATCTTGAGTGCATGCTCCGTCAAGAAATCCGACGGGCCAGTCGGGAGCAAAGCCCCATCCGGGCATGGAGACTGGCAAACCCCCGGCCTGGTAGACCAGTCTGGCGCCCCGATTGAGGTGCCGAAGCCGAGTCCAGCCACGGGCAGGACCCTGGACGTCACAGATTTTGGGGCAGATCCGAATCCGGACTCACACGACGACGCAGCAGCCATTCGAGCGGCCCTTGATGAAGCCAAACCGGGTGATGAGGTTTGGCTGCCAGCGGGTACGTATGACCTGCGCTCCACTGACCCAGCTGATAAGTCGGCGAATATCGTGTTGCGCAGCGGCGTGAACCTGCGCGGCGAGGGCCGGGAGAGAACGGTGCTGTTGACCTCCTTCGACGGCGAGCATGGAAGCCGGGTGATCCGCGGCTCCGGAATCCACGACGTCATCATCGCTGATTTCACTATTACCTCCCGCTATGAGGGTCCATTCGGCGATGATCCCAACAATGGCAACGCGGGTGGCGGCCCGATGTACGGGGTCTACCTCGGTGCCCACAAAGGGAAGGCAAGCTCCAAGGTCCTAGTGGAAAACCTTGGAATACGCAGGTTCGAGCGCCATGGTATCTCCCTCAAGGCCAGCCGTGAAGTGACTCTCTCTGGAAACTACATTAGTGGGGCCACTGCCGTTGGCCACGGCGGACAGGGGTACGGTATCGCTATCGAGGGCTCAGCGGACCAGCACGACCCGGATGCCGCCAATGATTCCCGGCACAACATCGTCACCCGCAATACCTTTGATGGCAGGCATCTGCGGCACGCGATTCTATTACAGTTCCCCACGCATAACAATCTCGTGGCTGAGAACACCATCGTAGGCAGCCTCCTTGACGCAATCGACCTGCATGGCGAGGGCGAATACATGAACGAGATCCGGAACAACACGGTCATCGGCGGGAAGCGGGCGGGCATCGCACTGGGCAATCCCGGCGGTTCTAAGAACAAGCACGACGCTACTGGACCTGGAAACTGGGTGCATTCCAACGACCTGATTGGAAACCGTCAGGGAGTCCTCGTCATCCTGGGAACTCCTGACACCCTCATTGAGGACAACTGGATCAACGCCGGGGATAATTCGGAGACCGGCATTGAAGTCCGCAATGCGCCGGGTACGGAGTTGCGCGGTAATCTCATCACAGGAGGGACGGACGGGTTCTGGGCCATACGGCTCAGTGAGGACCGCGGTACTGACGGACGGGGCAAAGGAATCCCCTCAGGCATCACGATCGCGTACAATGTCATTCGACAGGCCGCCAACGGTATTAGAATCGATGCCGGGAAGGACCTAAACATAGTCGAAAACATCATTGACGACATTGAAGGACCCAAGCTAAGGGTGGCCGACGGGATCGAGGAAGGTGTTGATATTAAAAAAGTTGGGGATCAAGGAGAGTCAAAATAACAGCATGATGGGGAAGTAGAGATTAATTTCCTTCCCCAAATGATTTTTAATGATTAATATATAAACAATTCTACGACAAAAACCGATAAACAGGCCAATAAGGCAACACTCACCAAGCTGGCCCCCCGGTAGGCAAAAAGAATGGCCACAATAAAGCCAACTAGTGCGGACCATGGCGATGCCGTTACGTCTAAAATTGCCGGAAAAACCATCACTGCCAATGTTACATATGGAACATAGTATAAAAACGATCGGATATAGACATTTTTGATTTCTTTTCTGACGAGTGTAAGCGGCAGAACTCTAATAAGATAGGTCACAACTGCCATCACCAAGATATAATAAATAGCATTATTCATGAGTATGCTCCTTCACTGGATGCTCCTTTACCGGAAAGACAAACGCTGCGATACCTGCAATCAAAATCGTTAAGATGATAATTTTTACACCTGATGAGATGGATGCTAAGGTTTGCAGCTCAGCAAATACAAGGCTTAGTACCATAGAAGTGACGATTAGCCCGGAAAGGATTTTATTCCCTTTTGCTGGAGGGATAATGACAGCAAGCAGCATTCCGAACAATGCAATACTTAATGCACTCATCAATCTATCTGGCAGAATATTTCCGGAAATAACCCCAAACAGTGTACCTAGTGCCCATCCTGGCACCGCAACACTCATCACGCCATAGGCATAATAAGGGCTTAACTTTCCGGGAACCGCAACGGACACTCCGAATACCTCATCCGTAATCCCATATGCCATGATTAATCGATGGAAAAGGGGTGTTTTCGGGTCAATTTTTTGGGATAAAGCAAATGACATTAGAAAATACCTAGAGTTAATAATCAGCTGTGTGACAGCAATTTCAATGATGGCTGCGGCACTGGCAATAAGAGTAAGCCCAGCAAACTGTCCAGCCGATGTTAAATTTGTTACGGACATGAATACTGCTTCAAACGGATTTAGCCCGGCTTGCTTGGCAAGAATGCCAAAGGTAAACGAAACCGCAAAATAGCCCATCGCAATGGGAATTCCGTTCTTTAGCCCGTTTTTCCAATCTCCTATGTTTGTCTTCATTTTCTCTCTTTCGCTCCTCTATAGATGCTAATATGATAGGGTAATTTAATTAGAAATTATTATATATCAACTAGAACTTTTTAATATAAAAATGATTCTAGCATAGTTTTTGAGTTGGTGAAAATCGTTATTTTGCTAGAGTTTAATAGTAATTTCCTTAAATAAGCAATGACCATTATGAACAAATTTGCTGTAATAATGATAGAATAATAGTTCATCCTGTTCTAAGTAGGTAAAGAAGTGAGGAATTGACGGTGAAAAAATTTAAGAAGTTTTACTTGGAGATAACAAGTGTATGTAATCTTGCGTGCAGCTTTTGCCCGCCGACAGAACGACAGAAGCAATTCATTTCTGTGGAGGATTTTTCTAAGAGATTAGACCAAATTAAACCGCACACAGATTATATTTATTTACATGTAAAGGGTGAGCCTCTGCTCCATCCTAAAATAGACGAATTGTTAGACTTAAGCCATGAAAAAGGATTTAAAGTCAATATCACCACCAATGGAACATTAATTAATAAAAAGAGGGAAAAGTTATTAAATAAACCTGCATTAAGACAAATGAATTTTTCACTCCATAGCTTTGATGGGCATATTGGTTCTAAAGATAAGGAAGGGTATGTGAGAAGCATCCTTTCTTTTATCAAAGAAGCAACGAGTCAGTCTGAAATGATCGTTTCCCTAAGGTTATGGAACCTTACACAAGACAATACGACGAATATGGAAAGACAACGAAACAGAGAATTACTAGAAATTATTGAGAAAGAGTTTGATTTAGATTACAAAATTGAAGAGAAGGTCGAACCAGGAAGCGGCGTGAAAATTGCGGACCGCATCTTCATCAATCAAGATTACGAGTTCCAGTGGCCTGCGTTGCATGAAGAGGAAGATGATGGGAAGGGCTTCTGCTATGGCCTGCGAAATCAAGCAGGTATTTTAGCAAACGGAACGGTTATTCCTTGTTGTCTGGATGGTGAGGGAGTGATCAACCTTGGGAATATTAATGATCATTCTTTTTCAGATATTATCGAGATGGATCGAGCCAAGAACCTTGTAGATGGTTTTTCACGAAGAGTGGCAGTGGAGGAACTATGCAGAAAATGCGGATATCGCAAAAGGTTTGGAAAATAAATGTCATAAAGAAAGGGGCAGTCGTAGCATGACTGCCCTGCTTTTTATTCAGTTTATATTTAGCCTATGATCACTGCCAGTTTCGAGGTTTTAACTCTGGTCCAAGTATGTGTGGAACTTCTTCTCCGCTAGTTTCATCATGTACGGAATGGGCCGAATACAGGGAAAGCGTTGCCTCCTCCCGTTTATCAGATAATTTTGAACCCATGTTATAATATTAATTAGAGGGCCAAGCATCTTTTGGGCTAAGTCTATCTGACAGTATTATCCAATTGACAATTTTACATATCGATAAATGAGGAGTGATTGTTTTGGAATTCAATGATGTAATATTTGGACACAGGTCCATACGAGAATATGAAGATAGGGAAGTAAGTCAAGAATTGCTAGAGCAAATATTAGATGCAGGCATTCGTGCCTCTTCAAGTGGGAATATGCAAACTTATTCCATTATTGTCACAAGAGACAAGGAGCTTAAGCAAAAATTATACTCCCCTCATATGGAACAATCCATGGTTGTGGATGCACCAATCCTATTAACCTTTTGTGCTGATTTTAATAGAATGAGAAAATGGCTTACGCTCAATGATGCACCAGTCCACTTTGATAATTTCATGAGCTTTATGATCGGGGCGATTGATGCAACTTTGGCAGCACAGAACTGTGCTTTGGCAGCAGAGAATGCTGGGCTGGGCATTTGTTATATGGGCTCAACCCTTGCAAATTGTGATCAAATTGGGGAACTGCTAAACTTACCGCCAAATGTCGTACCCATCGTTGGTTATTCATTAGGATATCCCGCAGAAAGCCCTGCCCCGCGTGATCGATTGCCAAGGCATGGAGTTGTTCACTATGACCAGTATCGTGATTATTCAGATGAGGAAATTCTAGAAATCTACGAAGAAAGAAATGAAAAGGGATGGCAACGCTATATGGACATTCCGAGGCTGAAGGAAATGACAGAACGGCTGGGATTAAAGAATCTAGCCCAAGTCTATACCATTGCCAAATATACGCAGGAATCCCACATTGAATTTTCGCAGACAGTGCTAAATTACTTGGAGAAGCAGAATTTTATGAAGAATGAATGAGGTTTTCCCGCTTGATGCTATATCAAAGGGGGCATTGTATGAAACAACTTTATATCAAACAAAGGGTATTCAGTCTAGGTGGCAAATTTACAGTAAAGGACCAGCAGGAGAAGGATGTTTATTTTGTAGAGGGAAGTTTCATGCAAATTCCAAAGACTTTCTCCATTATGAATACAACAAGAGATGAAATTGCCCTAATTACGAAAAAGGTGTTCAGCTTTTTGCCGAAGTTCTTTGTTGAGGTGAATGGCCGAGAGGTGTTAACGATTAAGAAGGAGTTTTCTTTCTTTAAAGCACGCTATACGATTGATGCAGCAGGCATTGAAGTACAAGGCAATTGGTTGGATATGGATTTCCAGGTGTTACAGCATGGTGAAATCATTAGTAAAGTGAACAAGGAATGGTTCACTTGGGGCGACAGCTATAAAGTTCAAATATTGAATGAAGAGATGGAAGCCATCATTATTGCGCTCGTTGTCGCTATTGATTGTGTGAAGGCTGACCAAGCCGCAGCTTCCTCAGCAGCAACACCTTAAGGCAGGGGCGTTAAATTATAAAGCTGACAGTTTTTTTAAAAAAGCTAGACAAAAATGATGTTACATCATGTCTAGCTTTCTTTTGTACAATTATCAGTGTCAAAAAAAGTACTTTCTCAACTAGTCGATAAAAAGCTGCAGATCAAGAGGGTTCGCAGGGGATCAGATTCAGCACCCGATCAGATAGTCGGAAAAACTCCGCTTAATTCATAAATAAAGTAAAAAATAGCTTAAATAGACGGAGAGATTCCGGCTATTTACTCAAAAAACGTGCAAATGGGGGGATTTCCCCTGCTTAGTCGGAAAAACTCCCCTTATTTACCCCGAAACAAGCTCCATTCTGGATTTAACCGGAAAAACTCCGTTTATTTTACATTGGTTGTTGCTTAAATTGAGGCAAAAAACCTTTTATGGAAGTGAGATGAAACCCATGGGGGTTTTCACCATTCCCTCGGTTCATAGTTCAATTCTCTAAATAATTGAGTTCGCTCTTTCTTAGATAAATCTCTCCATTGTCCAGGGGGAAGATTGCCTAAATGAATATTCATGATTCGGATTCTTTGCAATCTGTAAACCTCATACCCTAATTCACCGCACATGCGGCGAATTTGACGATTAAGGCCCTGTGTTAAAATGATTTGAAAATCAAATTTAGATAACTGGGTGACTGTACAAGGTAGTGTTTTTGTTCCTAATATTTTGACTCCCTCTGACATTTTCTTCAAGAACTCGGGAGTAATAGGCTTGTCCACAGAAACAATATATTCCTTCTCATGCTTACCTTCAGAACGCAGAATTTCGTTAACAATGTCGCCATCATTCGTAAGAAGTATTAGGCCCTCTGAATCTTTATCAAGGCGCCCAATATTAAACACTCTTAATGGATGGTTGACCAAATCAACAATATTTCCCTTTACGCCTTTTTCGGTTGTACTCGTAATCCCTACAGGTTTATTTAAGGCAATATAGACATTGTTCCTTGCTACTCGGATTTGATTACCATTTACAAGAATGTCATCCCCGGGATTCACTTGGCTGCCTATTGTTGCACGTTTGCCATTTATCATAACTCTTCCATCAGCAATTAATTTATCTGCTCCCCGCCTAGATGCTACTCCAGAATCGCTTATAAATTTATTAATACGCATGTATGTTGACACATCCTTAATCAGAGGCTTGTTTTATTAGATAATTAACTATACTTTATTTTAAGAGTAAATTACAGCCCTATGCACATAACCTAATATCATCTGACGATACGTAAACGATACGGGGACAAAAAGAAAAGAAAAAGAAAACAACTACTAAGTCATCGGTGTGGCAGATGAAATTCAGTATAATGAACAGGGTAATGTATTTTTCAGTGGAGGGGAACCTTTTGAAGCGGCTATCTAAAAAGTATAAGAAACCTATCATTATTTTTATTATGATCCTTTTTGTGTTTGCTGGTTTACTTGATATTAAATACGAAGGATTGCTCTTTCAGCTATTACCTAATTCAATACAAACCTACTTAGCTGATATTTTTAAAAAAAGTGGATGATGAGCTCCATAGCTCGTTATTTGTCCACATCCCAATTATTGACATCAATTTATATTTCCCATAACATTATTTTAATCTAAAACTTATTAATTCCTTAAAGAAAGGATGTTTATGATGAATATGAAAGCAACCCTTACCCATAAAGAAAAAGCAGTGTCGTTCCTGCAGCTTGTAGCTTCTGGAAAAGTAGAGGAAGCCTATCAGAAATACATAAGCCCAGAATTCCGCCACCACAACCCTTATTTCCGTGGCGATGTCAATTCCCTTATGGTCGCGATGCAGGAAAATGCAGCCCTGAACCCTAACAAGATACTTGAGGTCAAGCATGCTATTGGAGAGGCAGAGATGGTTACGGTTCACTCTCATGTGAGACAGAATCCAGACGATATTGGGGGAGCAGTGGTCCATATTTTTCGGTTTCAGGATGATCAAATTGTTGAATTATGGGATGTAGGTCAACCTATACCCGAGGATTCTCCTAACGAGAATGGCATGTTTTAAGGTTCGTGTGGAAAATAATTTAATCCGAAAAACTATAAAAATTAATACATATGGAGAGTATTGTCAGAGAAGAGGGCACTAAATAAAGTCTTTTCGAGGAGGTCCTTATGCAAAAAATCATTCCACATTTATGGTATGACAAAGAAGCAAAAGAAGCCGCTTTATTTTATATTCGTTTATTTGAGGACTCTAAACTATTAAATGAAACAGTGATAGAAAATACTCCTTCTGGAGATTCGGATTTGGTCAGCTTTCAATTGGCTGGGCAAGAATTCATGGCGATTAGTGCAGGTCCTTACTTCAAATTTAACCCTTCCGTTTCGCTGATGGTAGCTTGCGAATCTGTAGAAGAGGTTAATGCCAAATGGAAAGCTTTAGTAGAGGGCGGTACGGAGCTCATGCCATTAGATGAGTATCCCTTCAGCAAGCGGTATGCCTGGGTGCAGGATCGCTTCGGCTTGTCATGGCAGTTGATGCTTATAGACAATAGTAAAGCTGTTCAAAAGATTACACCAAACCTGCTTTTCTCAAGTGATTCATGTGGGAAAGCTTATGAGGCAATCAAGTATTACACAGACGTATTTAAGGATTCGGAAATAGAAGTAATCAGTGAATATGAAGCAGGAGAAGCCAAGGCATCAAAGGCAAAGGTGAAATATGCAGCTTTCAACTTAGCCGGATATCATTTATCAGCGATGGATCATGGTTTGGATGTAGATTTCAATTTTAATGAAGCCTTTTCACTCATGATCAGCTGTAAAGATCAGAAGGAGATTGATTACTTCTGGGAAAAGCTCTCTGCCGTACCTGAGGCGGAACAATGCGGATGGGTCAAGGATCTATTCGGCCTTTCATGGCAGATCGTTCCGGACAATATGAATGAGGTCATGTATAAAGGCTCAAGAGAGGAAAACCGCAGAATTATGGAAGCACTATTAAAGATGAAGAAAATTGATTTACATGCTTTGGAAAATGCACGCTTGGAAAAATGATAAAAGTGGGCTGTGCCATAGTAGAGGAATTTGGCGGACAGTGGTTCCGTTATTTCACGAAAAACCTTTATTTCATAGTCTTATCGGACTTAGGTTCCGCTAAAGGGGGTCAAAAGGGTTAATTTTGGATGATTTCCATCGATTAACGGAACTAGTGTCCGCACACACTTGGAATAAGGGGGATTTTAAGTAAATAGCGGAATGGGAGTCCGGTAATTTTTTGTGCGGACTGTAGTTCCGTTATTGATCATGCATCTCTTAATCCTTGCTGTACTTGGCCAAATTGAAAATTCATAAGCTAGTATACCAAAAAAGCCAGTATCTCTTTAGGATACTAGCTTTTTTTGTTAACACTAATTTTCCAAATATAATGGTAAAGGATGGGTTCCAATGCGAGAATTTCTTTTACCGATGAGAAAATTATTGAATCATTTTAAAAGTCATTTGAATTACTAGAAATCTATATTAAAATGATTCTATCAAAGAGAGAGAAGGATTATTGATGTGGATTGTAGCAGCAGTTCTGACGATGTTGTGCTTTGGAATCAATAATATGATTTTTAAGGTCACGTCGGTCAAAGGACTATCGAAGGTGCATTTGCAGTTTTTCTTTTATCTAATTGCGTTTTTAATCATGTTTGGCTATGGGACAGTCGTAGGGTTTGCCTCATTTAATGGATTAACGATTGTGCTAGGGGCGTTCATCGGCATATTGAATGCAAATGGGAATATTCAAATGTCAAAGGCATTTGAAAAAGGACCTGCTAGTATAACATCGCCGCTTATTAGCACAAATACGATTATTCCTATCCTAAGCGCAGCGCTTATTTTTCAAGAGCATATTACACTCATTCAGTGGATTGGCATTATTGTTATTCTTGCTTCTGCAGCGATCATCCAATATGTGCCAAGCAGCGGCGTTAAGATGGATTATAAACCGTGGATGTACCGCATTTTACTGTCGATTGGATCGTTTGGTGTACTCGGTGTGCTTATGAAAACGTCCTCACATTTACATATTGATTCCATCAATACGCTAGTTTGTATGTATGGCGGTGGTGCGACCTATTTATTGATTAATAGCTTTATGATGAAGGAAAAATGGCAGCAAACAGAGCTAAAATTTGGTGCCCTTATTGGATGTATTAGTGTCGTAGGTTATAGCAGCTACTTTTTTGCCCTGAATATCGGAGTTGCCAGCATTGTATTCCCAATTGTTAGTTTAAATTGTTTAGTAGTCGTCCTAAGCAGCTGTTGGCTCTATAAAGAAAGGCTTAAAAAGTATCAGGTTATCGGGGTTATTTCCGCACTAGCCGGTATTGTGCTGACAAAAATTTAACAGAAACCATGAATCAGGGCTTAGGCTCTGATTTTTTTATGCGTAAAATCTTATCTGCTAGAATACGGAAATTTGAATAAATCTACATTTATTCCTAAATCTAGTTTTGGGTATAATTCCCCAAATTTTGTATTAATCCAATATTCCAACTCATATATATAACCAAAATGATCTGATTGAGGAGGAAGGTTTTTATGGAGGAAAAAGTGTTTGTTACACATAAAAGTCCAGATAGCAAATACGAAGGATTAATTACATATGGAGATAGAGATATTTCGTTGCCTAAAGATGCACTTATTTCTATCACTTTAGGCGAAAAATTTTCTGTCTGGAGAACGATTGTTAATGCGATTGTCAGTAAATTTGTTATGAAGCAGATGAAGAAATCTCCCAAACTGCTTTATGCAGAAATGAAAGGTGATGTAAAGGAAGGCTATGGACTTACCATGACAGTATGGGAATCCCATTCAATGAAGCAATTTCGGGATAAGAGTGCACATAAATTTGCTATGCGATTTTTTAGCTGGGTTTTTTATGGCGGCAATGCCCAAGCTTACTTTTTATCATTCAAAAATAATGGTTCGATCCCAACGAGTACCGAAGCCTATGAATTAGTAAAGGAATATGGCAGATTTTTTGACAATGGAAAGTTGATTCGGAGTAGCAGGGCTCCCATTTTTAATGATGAGGCAGAAATTCGTCCTTAATGATCATTGCTTCGCCTAACTTCTAGCAATTTTGAAAATGCTATTGTATTAATATGCATTCCTAGTTATTATTATAATAATTGATTGTAAGTATAGGAGAGATTGCTATGAATAGAAAAAATATTATTATTATTGGCGCAGCAGGAAGGGATTTTCATAATTTTAATACGTATTATCGTAATAATGAAATGTATAATGTTGTTGCTTTTACAGCAACTCAAATTCCAGATATCGATGGACGGAAATATCCAAGTGAATTAGCGGGCGAATTGTACCCTGAAGGTATTCCTATTTATTCACAAGAACAATTACCAGAATTGATTAAAGACTTGCAAGTGGATGAATGTGTGTTTGCGTATAGTGATGTGAATTACGAAGACGTGATGGGCGTGGGTGCGATTGTGAATGCAGCAGGAGCTAACTTCACATTGTTAGGGCCGAAAAGCACGATGTTAAAAAGTAATAAGCCTGTTATTTCCGTTTGTGCTGTGCGAACTGGAACTGGTAAAAGCCAAACCTCTCGAAAAGTGATTGAAACCCTGATCGAGCAAAATTTAAAGGTTGTTGCAGTAAGACACCCGATGCCTTACGGTGATTTAAACGCACAGCGTGTTCAGCGCTTTGCTACAGTGGAGGATTTAAAAGAGCATAATTGCACAATTGAAGAAATGGAAGAATACGAGCCACATGTGGCACGCGGAAATATAATATATGCAGGCGTGGATTATGCTGATATTTTAGCCGCAGCTGAAAATGATCCTGATGGCTGTGACGTTATTTTATGGGACGGAGGAAATAATGATTTTTCTTTCTTCGAGCCTGATTTAGCTATTACTGTCTTAGACCCACATCGCCCTGGACATGAGCTGAAATACTATCCCGGCGAAGTATGTTTGAGAACAACTGATGTGGCTATCATTAATAAAGTGGATAGCGCAGCAGCAGAAGCAGTTCAAATCGTAGAAAACAATATTAAATTCGCTAATCCGAATAGCACGATTATTAAAGCTGAATCAACGATTACGGTCGATCAACCGGAGGCTATTGCTGGAAAACGCGTGCTAATCGTTGAAGATGGTCCGACGCTAACACACGGTGAGATGAAAATTGGCGCAGGCTCAGTTGCAGCCAAGCGTTTGGGTGCGAAGGAAATTATTGATCCGCGTCCATTCGCAGTAGGTACATTAGTTGATACGTTTAACAAGTACCAGCATATTGAAAACGTCCTTCCAGCGATGGGATACGGCGAACAGCAATTAAAAGATCTTGAAGAAACGATCAATAAGGCTGACTGTGATGTAGTAATCATTGGCACACCGATCGATTTATCACGCGTCATTTCAATTAATAAGCCATGCACACGTGTACACTACGATTTAGACGAAATCAGCAGTCCGAACCTGAGCGATATTTTAAAGGACTTCATCCAAAAACATAAGCTTGTGTAATATTAGAAAAAGACTAGCGACATTAGTTGTTGCTAGTCTTTTTCAATGTAAGCTTCAAATGTAGATAAATCCAACTTTGGTTCCTTAAGATAGGAAAGAGGATGATTCAATAATTATTCTTTTAATTTCTTGAGAATTCGATAGTGCCCTTTTCCAGGAATATAGCCAATACTTCTATTAACATTTTGCATTGGAGCGTTACTTTCTTCCGAATCAGTGATCATAGTATGTGCCCCTGCTTTTATTGCTGCATCAATAGATATTCGTTTTAACGCCTTTGCAATCCCGCGGCCTCGGTATTCTTTTTGAACGCCTGTATAGTTCGTATACACCACCCCAGCATCCTCGGTGCTGAATAATTGAGTCACTCCAACGAAACGCTTACCATCAATGGTGATAAAAACCCAGTCATTGCGTGAAGAATCTTCTGGCAGAAACTCATTTCGCCACTGAGCAAAAGGAGGAAGGCTCTCGTATTGACCAGGATTATCCTTTGATGTTTCTACACATAATTCATATAATTTATGCTCTGTTTCCTCTCCTGGCATATCAGCTAACGTAACAAATTGAATACCTGATTTTGTTATTTGTTCTATTAAATCTACATACTTAGTTGAATCAAATTGATTGAGATCTAATACTAATTCAAATACATGAGCATCCAACGAAAAGCCACGTTTTTGAACAAAAGGAAGTGAAACATCAATCCAGTCCATTACTATAGATGATAATACAGATGCCTGATGTTCGTTAGCCCAATTTTCAATATGTGATAGGATCATTTCCCCTACACCTTGCTCACGAAAATCAGGGTGAACACAGAAGATACTTCCCAACTGACCGGGATCGGCCCAAGGAGCACGATAAGAAGCACCATAACCAATTATATGGCCCTTTTCGCCTTCAGCAACGACCCGTGTTCTTCCAAAGCCAACGAGTAGACCATTTTCATTTAATTTTAGATTAGAGGTGGCTGGCATTTGCTGATCTTCTTCTTCAATGGATTGAGCGGTTGCAGAACCAGGTTCAATTATGTTAAAGAGTTTCGCAATTTGTACATAATCTTCTGGAATTCTAATATCTCGAAGTCTTACGGCTGTAGAACCTTCACCTGATTTATTTAAGGACATTTATCTTTCCCTCCAATTAAATGCTGTCAAATAATTTACAAAACAGAGATTCTATTTAATTTCTACAATATCAAAAGAACTCCTTTTTTAGGAAAAGAATTAATCATTATAAAAATCATCTATTATACTATAAATCAATATTAAAATAGTCCTTTCATGTAGAAGGGAGAAGTTGTTCCTTAATTTAGTTCTTCAGTTTTGCAAAAGGGAAAAGGAACAAAGTGAATTTCCTCGTTTTGTTAGGTATTTTATTGACGAATATAAAAAAGTAGGAAAGGATAGCCTCTCCTACTTTTTCCTCTAGTCCACACCATGACTTTCAATAGTTATTTTAAAATAACAAATGAAGACTCTATCCCTCAATCCGCCTTCGATATCGAAACAGACTCGAACCAAGTTCATTCAACGCAATGGCCGCTAAGATAATGGCCGTGCCTACCCACTGAAGCGGTGTGATCGTTTCAGATAAAATAATGCTTGCTGATAGGATGGCGACCGGTAATTCAATAGATGTTAGGATATTGGCGATGCCTCCCGTAATTAAAGGCGCGCCCATCGCGAAAAATAGCGGCGGAAGGACAGCTCCAAATAAAGAAACTCCAACGGCACTGGTTAATAAGTTTGTCTCCAATGGAAATACAGATGGAATCTCACGCATGAAAATGACAAGAACTAAGATTGTTGATCCTGTTGCCATCAATGAGGTCCGGGTCCATGGATCCACATTTACTGCGACCTTTCCACTGAAAAAAATAAATCCCGCATAAGTGAATGCAGATAGAATGCCAAAAAGGATCCCTTTGAAAGGCATACCCTGTATGTCCCCATTTAAAACATTCGAAGCAAAAAAGACTCCTACTAATATTAAAATGATAGATAATATGGTTACAGGCGCAGGCTTGATTTTACTGAAAATCCATTCTAATAGGATTCCTATCCAAACGAATTGAAACATTAAAATGATGGCCAATGAGGCAGGCACATATTGCATGGCCCCATAATAAAAAATACTGGTTAATCCAGTAAAACAGCCGGTCATCATGATTTGAGGAATATTCTTTTTATTAAGCCCTTTAAAACCAGCACGTTTTATTAGGGTGAAAGACCATAGTAAAATGGAGGAAATCAACATTTGTGCGATATTAATTTGGCCAAGTGTATAGCCGAAGCTAAACCCCAATTTAGCAAATACCGGTGTAAACCCAAAAAAAGCAGCACCTATTAACACAAATAAAATACCTTTATTTAATTTCAATTATGAGACCTCCTTGGTGCTGAAATATACTATACTATTATAGCATAAATAGAGGATTGGCTGCCTCAATCCATGGGGTGAGTGAATAGCTTTAAGGAAACTATTAAAGAGAGGGGCATTGGTCACATTGATTGTTATGAATCTTGTTGATGAGCTGGGATCGGCAAAATATTTTCCCCTTCTCTCGTGTATCCGGACTATGGTTCCGTTATTTGTCTGAAAAAGCTGTTTTTCCAAGTTTATAGGACTGAGGTTCCTCTATTTCATGAAATGGAGGCTATTTCTCTATGTTTTTGGATCATTAACGGATTCTGTGTCCTATTCATTCAAAGAAAACGCATATTTTTTGTAAATAAGAGATCCCCTGTCCGCTGCTTGATAGGAACAGACACCATCCCCCGTTATGAACCTGTGAACAAGCAAAAAAATAACCCTTCCGAAAAAGGGATCTTCAACAAAAGACACGGGCTAAACCTATTCAATCCAGGGCCCCCTATATATCTGAGCGATTTTTCACAACTAAAGAAATAAATGAAAGTGTGCAAATGAAGGCAAATCCGATGAGAAGCCAGAATGCGGCGTCAAATGAGCCATTAGATGCTTCAACGATGAATCCAATGGCAATAGGAGTGACAAAGCCTGCAAGCTGCCCGCCAAAACTAACAAATCCCATGGTTGAACCGACAATTTGTGTTGGTACAGTTTTTAGGACACTTGTTGGGAGAAAAATGATGATAAATGCGCCAAAAACCATAATAATGGTTTGATATACCATGAATTCGGTGACACTGCTTGCATTAAACATAAGATAAAGCAGAACACCAACAGAGGCTGCGCTGATGATGCCGTAAATATATTCTTTTCCCTTTGGTAATTTATCTAAAATATAACCGGCCCCAAATGTCCCGATGATGGCTGACAATCCAGGAATGGCAGCAATCCAGCCTAATTCAAGCAGTTCTAATCCCCGAATGTTTACGAGATAAGTGGGCATCCATGATAAAAGTCCCCAGTTAATCGCATTTACACTAAACGAAGCAATGAACAAGCTCCAAACAAAAGGATACTTTAATAGCTGAAGTAAGGATTTTGGCTGTTGAATGTTTAATTCTACATTCACATTCTCATCTTCTGATTTAGGATTTTTTATGTAGAACCAAAAAATTATGGCTAAAACAACACCTATTACACCAATTATCCAAAACATTGAGCGCCACCCAATGGTTGCCATCATCGTCGTTGCAAATATAGGTGTCAAAATCCCTAAAAAGGCCCCTGATGAAAGAACGATGGCCATCGCTCTTCCTCTTTCCGATAAGGGAAAAGTTTGGGCAATCAGCTTGGATCCGGCTGGCATATAGCCCCCTTCTCCAATCCCGAAAAAAAAGCGAATCAATAATATCGAAGTTAACGACCACGCTGCGCCCGTTAAAGCAGTAAAGATGGACCACATGATGATGGCGGTTATCAAAACTTTTCTTGAGCCAAAACGATCGGCTAGCCAGCCCCCAGGAATTTGCATGAGCGCATAACCTGCAAAAAAACTGCTAAGCAGGAATCCTGTTGAGGTTGCACTTAGCTGCAAATCCTTCGTAATGGAAATGACAGCATAGTTCATCACAAATCTATCTAAATTTCCAAGCGACCATCCAGCAAATAATAAGGCTAATATGAAATGTTTTTCATCCCATGCTTTAAATTTCGCCAAAATCCTCTCCCCAGTCATTTTGAATTGGGTGCTGTCTTTATATTAAAGTGTGATCGCTTTATGACGGCCAAGTTCCCGCCGTTTTTGCCTAAGAAACTTAGGAAAAAAGTCTAGTATTATATATATTTTATAATTGGTGTATTAGCACATAAAAAAGAAAGTCACTATACTATCATTCAGATAGCACAGTGACTTTCAAAAATATCAGATTATCATTAATTGCGAATCAAGTAATCAAATGCGCCCAAGGCTGCATTCGCACCGGATCCCATTGAAATAATGATTTGTTTATATGGACTGTTTGTGCAATCTCCTGCAGCAAATACGCCAGGGATGTTCGTTGCGCCGCGATTATCGACAACGATTTCACCGATTCTAGATCGTTCAATGGTTTCACCTAACCAGTCAGTATTTGGCACAAGACCGATTTGAACAAATACTCCCGCCAATTCAATATGCTTCTCTTCTTCCGTGTCACGCTCAACGTAAGTAATTCCATTTACCTTATCGGTGCCGGTAATTTCTTTCGTTTGTACATTCTTCAAGACTGTGACATTCGATAAGCTGTTAAGACGGTCTTGGAGTACTGAATCTGCTTTAAGCTCTGCATTAAATTCAAGAACAGTTACGTGTTCAACAATTCCTGCAAGGTCAATCGCAGCCTCAACGCCGGAGTTACCGCCGCCAATAACAGCGACTTTTTTCCCTGCGAATAATGGGCCATCACAGTGCGGGCAGTACGCCACACCTTTATTCTTAAATTCAGCCTCACCAGGTACGCCGACATTGCGCCAGCGAGCACCAGTTGAAAGGATAACGGATTTGCTCTTTAGAACTGCACCGTTTTCCAATTCAACTTCAATGAGGTCTTTCTTTTCCAAACGTTTAGCACGCTGTAAGTTCATCACATCGATGTCATACTCTTTCACATGCTCTTCAAGGCTTGCAGCAAGCTTAGGACCTTCCGTTGACTTTACACTTATAAAGTTTTCGATGCTGAGCGTGTCCATAATCTGGCCGCCAAAGCGTTCAGCCACAATACCTGTGCGAATGCCTTTACGAGCCGCATAGATAGCCGCACTCGCACCCGCAGGTCCGCCTCCAACAACAAGAACATCGAATGGATCCTTATCAGCAAACTCGGACGCATCTGGACCGCTTCCCATTTTGGCAAGGATTTCTTCCAGTGACATACGGCCGCCGCCGAATTCTTCCCCATTAAGGTATACAGTTGGGACAGCTAGAATGTCTTTGCTGTCTACTTCTTCTTTGTATGCAGCCCCATCGATCATCGTATGTGAAATATTAGGGTTAAGAACGCTCATCACGTTTAATGCTTGTACAACATCAGGACAGTTGTGGCAACTTAAGCTGACGTATGATTCAAAGCGATATTCTCCCTTAATGCTTTTCACTTGATCAATGACTTTCTGATCGACTTTCGGAGCTCTTCCGCTTACCTGAAGAAGAGCTAATACTAATGAAGTAAATTCGTGTCCGAGAGGGACACCAGCGAAAGTTACTCCAGTGTCTTCGCCGATACGATTCACACTAAAGCTCGGAGTTCTTTCTAATTCTGTGTTCTCAACTTTTATTTTCTGTGACAACGTTGCTAATTCATCAACTAAAGCCAGCATGTCGCGAGAAACTTCATCAGATCCCGCACTTACTTTAAGAAGCACATCGCCCTCCATCATTTGAAGATATTGGGCTAATTGTGCTTTTATATCTGCATCAAGTAGCATGGATGACACTCCTTAAATTTTCCCTACAAGATCAAGGCTTGGCTTCAGTGTAGAAGAACCTTCTTGCCATTTTGCCGGGCAAACTTCACCTGGGTTGTTGCGCACGTATTGTGCAGCCTTAATTTTGTTAACAAGAATACTTGCATCACGGCCGATGCCGCCTGCATTAATTTCAAGTGCTTGTACAACACCGTCTGGATCGATAATGAAAGTACCGCGATCTGCAAGACCTTCTTCTTCGATTAGCACATCGAAGTTGCGGGAAATTTGTTGTGAAGGGTCGCCAATCATCACATATTTGATTTTGTTAATTGTTTCTGAATGATCATGCCATGCTTTATGTGTAAAGTGAGTATCTGTTGAAACAGAGAAAACTTCAACTCCAAGACCTTTTAGAGTATTGTATTCGTTTTGAAGGTCTTCAAGCTCAGTCGGGCAAACGAAAGTAAAGTCAGCTGGATAGAAGCAAACAACACTCCATTGTCCTTTCATGCTTTGTTCAGTAACCTCAATAAACTCGCCGCTTCCTGCATCATAAGCTTGTGCTTTGAATGGTAGAATTTCTTTTCCGATTAGAGACATAGTAAATCTTCCTCCTATATATGTTTTTAAATCTTAGATAGTTTGGGCATAAAGCCATCATTTTAAAAGGAAAAAATGATGAATATTTATTTCAATCATTATTCCTTAATTAAAATAATTCTAATACAATACCCATTGTTATATAGAATTTACTTTTTGTCAACAATTATACTTAACTTTTTAGAAGAACGTTGAAATACATACGGAAGTGGTTGGAATGATGGGTTTAGTCCTATCTTATAAAAAAGCATTTACTTTGATTTTTCATTGGAATTTATTTTTTCAATTACTATTGGTAGTTATCAATTACCCTGCGTTTTCAGCAATTAGAAAAAGGGATCATTAAGACCGTGGCCTCGGTCGAAAAAACACTTTAATTTTAAAAAGCACATTGAAAAAGGCTGTCCGGAAAGTCAGTTTTCATGACTGCTGGACAGCTTTTTCATTATTTTCTTCCAAAATTCCAAGTACTTATTGGTTGGGGGATTAGGTTAAGCACCTGGGCTAAAAAATAGACGGAAGAATTCCGCTTAATTAGTAAATAGCATTGGAAATAGCCATAATAGACGGAGAGATTCCGCCTATTTACTCGAAAAGGTCGAAAATGGGGGGATTTGCTTTGCATAGTGGGAAAACCTTCCCTTATTTATCCCAAAACTAACTCCATTCTGTATATAACCGGAAAATCTCCGCCTATTTTACTTTCGCTAGTTACTCGATGTATAAAAGATTTAACCTAAATAATGTAGTAAATCCTTTAATACCAATAAAAAACATTCATGATTTTGCAATCTCAACCCAGTATGTAAATGTCGTTGGCTTCATTTCTCTGCGCTGGTGATTACTCCGTACATCAAGGCTTGTTCAATGAATCCAACGACAATTTATTTTTACATAGAAAAAAACCATCAAATTCAATTACAAATTGATGGTTTTTTTATATATTTTTGGGGTTTTGTGACAGGAAAACAGATCCCGTTTTGATTTTTTGGTGTTATTGATTAACCTTCAATTGTTGGCTATTAAGCAATTGTTTTTTACAATCCGCCGGGATTTCTTACACTTAACGGAATGTTTTCATAGTCCTCAGGATTTAATTGATGGACAGATCCATCTGCTACACCGTTAATAATGCCCATAAGGCCTGTTTCGACCGTTTTAACGAGCTGGCCTTTTTTCTTTTGCCCGAAGTTTTGAGTTTGGCCGCTTACTTCAAATAGGACAGTTCCACTTCCATTTAAAGCAAATGAACCTAAAGCAGTACCAGGCAGGTCAATTTTTTGATCATATAATGAAATATTGGTAAAGACTGAATTTCCTTTTTCTTGTAAGGCGTTATAGACGGCTAAATTCAATTGGCGTGAGAAGTCATAATTGAAGTTATCCGCGTATGCAGCATATTTTTCTCCGCCAGGACTGTTTGGATTTGTAACGAATTTGCCTGAAATGGACATCGTTACCCGATCATCAGTCCCCTCTACATAAGGGAATCCTTGGTGGTGGAGATCCACGAATACATCCACATTTCCAAATTGCGCCTTCAAGTCTTTATATACGTCTCTTACCGTTTGTGCTTCAGGAGTAATATACCATCCATATTTATTCGATGCACCCGGAAAATCCTCTGCCTTAGGAACATAGTTCAAATCTGGGTGGAAATCACGGTTTACGTCAAATCCAGGTTTTTTATCATAATTCCAGCTTCCTGGAGTGGAATAATAGTTCCAGGCAGGCTTTACATTTGCAAGTTGAGGAAATTTGGCAACGACCGCTGACCAATCCATATCATTCGCACGACGGCTCAGCTCAGAACCATCCACATTCATCATCGGAATGACAACAATGGTAAGCTCATCTAAGATTTTTCTCGCTTCTTTAGAATTGCTGGATCCTAGGTCCTGCAGAATGTTTAGGAGCGCAACCGTTCCCGTTTTCTCATTTCCATGAATTTCACTCTGGATCAGCACAACCTTATCACCATGACCAACCGAAACCTTATAAATTCCACGTCCCTGGTTCGTATACCCAGCTGTTTCAACGCTTACTCTTCCTTGGCTCGATTTTTGAATCTGCTCTAGCTTCTTCCCGAGCTCCTCATAGCTAATGAAACCTTCAATCGATAGATTTTCCCCCTGCTGCGGACTTGGCCCTGGATCTGCTGACCCCACTGTCGGCACTGCAAATAAAGATGCAGCTAAAGCTGCTGAACTTAACACCTTCCAAACCTTTTTCATTCTTAATCCCTCCTCTTTTTATGTGAATATAAGGAGGTAATTCCACGATTTTTCCTTGATTCCTCTATGTTTTCAGAAAATGAATAGATGAGACTAAGAAGCTGAAAAAAAAGATAGGGATTAATATTCATATTTTTCAGAGTAATCGGTAAATATTACACCTTACGAACTATTTAGCCTACGCTCCTTTTTGTATTAATCCGATTATGTCTTTTCGCCAATCGTTTTTCAATATAACCTGTCCCAAATAGAACTCCAGCTGCAATAAACACAAATCCAATCAATTGTGAAGCTGTAATGGTTTCATTTAAGAAAAGTGCGGAGAACACTAGACCAAAAAAGGGAACAAAGTTATTAAATATAGCTGTTTGTCCTGCTCCTATCTTCTGAATCGCTGCATTAAAAACAACATACCCCAATCCTGTAGCCACTACCCCTGATACAATAAATAAAATGTAAATAAATATAGGGGCTGAAGTCATTTCATTGATTCCTTTAGGTTCAGCGATAAGACTAATAATCAGCAAACCTATTGAACCAACTAGGTACATGATTGTTGTTACCTGTTTTGAATCGAGTGTTTCTGTAGCCTTTTTTACAAAAATAAAACTAATGGCCTGGACGAACATAGCAATAAATATTATTAATTCTCCTTGAGACAATTGCATATTTCTGAACGAACCGCCTTGAATAAAAAAGACACCAGTTAACGCGAGAATAAAACCGATCGTTCGCAATTTAGTTAATTGTTCACCTAAAAAAACGAAGGCGAGTGTGGCTGTTGTGAGAGGTACTAATGCAAGAATTAAAGAAGCATTCGAAGCATCAATCATTGTTAAACCCACTGCCAAAAGCAAGTGATGTAGAATAACACTAAAAACACACCCGAGCAGTGTATAAATCCATTCTCGTTTCGTTAAACGGCGAAAGGATTTTCCGAGAATGATTATGAATAACGCTGTAATCCCAGCCATCATAATTCGGAATGCCGTCATGGTCTGTGGAGGTAATTCTGCCACCAATACTTTAATCATAACAATATTAAGTCCCCAAATAGCCGTGACAAAAAATACTAAACCGTAAGTTAGTAATAATCGCTTTTGATCCACAAACTTCCCTCCTTTGAACCCTGAATTTTACATTTCGATTACTGTCGGAATGTGCTCTGCATAGGTTAGGAAGTTATTGACGATCAGCTTTGTTATGACCTTCATATATCCGGTTGTCCTAACTTGAATTTTTAATAGTAGTAGCATATCATACTCACATACATTACAAAAGTGAATGTTCATCATGATGCGTATGACAAAATCAGATGGGGTGAGAGAAGAGATATGAATATCCAAAAATATATGGCATTTGTCAAAGCAGCGGAATTTGGCAGCTTTACAAAAGCTGCTCAAAGATTGGACTATACACAGTCTGGGATTAGCCGTATGATTAGTGATTTAGAAACGGAATGGGGGGTTTTCCTTTTCGAGAGAGGACGTGCCGGTATCAGTTTAACCTCGGATGGCTTAAAGTTACTTCCCCAATTAAAACGAATTTGTAACGAGCATGAAATCTTAATGACGCAGATCCAAGACTTACACGATATGGAGTCTGGGATGATTCGCATTGGGACATTTTCAAGCGTGGCAAGTCATTGGCTCCCTAACATTATCAAAATTTTTAAGAGGGATTACCCAAAGATAGATTTTGAATTTCTACTTGGAGATTATACAGAAATTGAAGGTTGGATTCTAAACGGACGTGTTGATTTCGGATTTGTGCGGCTGCCGTCAAATCCAGAATTAGAAACGATCTTTTTGGAGCAAGACCGTTTGCTGGTAGTGATTCCACAAAATCATCCTCTTGCTAATTGTGGAAAATTCCCAATTGGCGAATTGCTGAATAGTCCGTTTATGCTATTGGAAAAGGGAGCAAAAGCAGAAGTCTCTGAAATTTTTGAGATGCATCATATTTCACCGCAAGTTAATTTTACAACATGGGATGACTATGCCATTATGTCAATGGTGGAAAACGGGCTAGGAATCAGTATATTGCCAGAATTGATATTACAGCGTATTCCCCACAAGATTATATCTAAAGAGCTTGAAGTTCCTGCTTTTAGAAATATTGGTATTGCAATGAGAGATCAAAAATCACTTTCCATTGCGTCCAAGAGATTTTTAGAATATTTATCATATAGGACCAGAGGGGAATAAGTATTTATCCTTAATCGCAGAGCAAAAAGGATATGAAATAACCATTGAATACAACTATCTGAGTTTGGCGGACATCTGTTCCTTTAATTGCCCAAAAAGGGGCTAAATCCTCATATTTGCGGACATGGGTTCCGTAATTTTTAAAAAAAGCATTAATTTCCTGTGTTTTTTCCTTAATAGCGTCCTCTGTGTCCGATTGGCCCTTAAATTATGCTCATTTAATGAAATAACGGATCTACTGTCCTCCTAAATTTTTGACATGCCAGAATATAAAAATAGCAATGAATTTCACTTGGAGAATATTGGGGATAGGATATCAAAGAGATGTCCTATTCTTTTTTGTTAACTCTTCTTAATATATAGAAATAATTTTTTCGTTCCTGTTTTATTCGTAATGGAAGTTGTTAGGGTTATACAGTCAACTTGGAGGGAATGGGAAAGGGTGGAAATGCAGGCAGAATATCTAAAAGGTGCCATCCAGAAAGAAATTGAAAGATGTAGATTGGGAAATTAAGACATTTTATTTATTACAATATTCTACAAAATGGTAAGCTAATCGTTATTTTTTTTAATTCATGTGACATATCATGGTAATCTCTCTAATTTATAGTATGAGTCAGGCAGTTAATGGGCTGCTAGAATCTGATTTGCTATAAAGGAAGGTGCTGCTATACATATAATTTGCAGAAAAACATCTATCAGCAATTTAGAGAAAAATAACAAATAGGGAGAGAAAAAGATGAATAAAAAACAAATGAATTCAAAAAAAGAAAGTAAAAAGTTTGCAAAAAAAGTGGCTCCATTTGCGATGTCCACATCTATGATGGCTGCTGCATTTTTAGCTGCTGGTGCACCAACTTCTGCCGCAGAGCTAGAAAATAAAGGAGTTAAACCAGAAGTTCTGCAACATGTAAAAAATCACGGTCAGGAAGTATCTGCATTAGCTACAAGTCTGCCGGGATCTCCTGAAAAAGGGAAATTGATTAGCGAACTAGCAAAAAACAAATCGTTTAAAACAGTTAAGCTTAATACAGATGATGATAAAGATGAACCAAAACCGGTTGAAGGGGCTGATGGCGAAGAAGAAGCACAAGCTACTGACGAGGCAGCTAAGCCTGCCGACGAAGCCCAAGCCGAAGAAGGCACAGAAAATGCAGAATCAGAAGAAACAGCAGATGAAGCAGTAGAAGAGGAAGCCCAAGGGGAAGAAACAGCTGAATCTACTGACGAAGGACAAGCTGAAGAAGGCACAGAAAATGCAGAATCAGAAGAAACAGCAGATGAAGCAGTAGAAACTGACAACGCTAAAACTGACGAAAATGTTTCAAATGTAGATGCAGGGTTGTTTGATCAATGGGTAGTTGGAACCTACAAATCAATTACCAATGGCTATCAAAGCCTTATTGAATACTATCAAAAACTCATTGAGAAGCAATTTAATCAAACAGATTCTGAAGTAATGGTAGAAAATGAATCAGAAGAAAACGTAGTAGATCCATTAGCAGAAATACCAGTTGATACTGATATTGAAAGTACGACTGAGGTTGAAGAAACTACAGATACAGCTTTAGAAACGACTGAAGGTATCCCTGTTTCGGATGAAACAATTCCTACTGATGTTGATGCAGCAGATAACCAGGTCGACTTAGAAAATGTTGATGCAGCAGATAACCAAGTTGACTTAGAGAATGTTGATGCAACAGATAGCCAAGATTTACCTGGGAAAACGGAAGAAGATCAAGTAGATCCGGAAACTGTTCAAGATGAACAAGCAGCAACAGATGTTGAAACGGATGAGGCAACTCAAGAAAATGATCAAAAAGACGCAGTAGAAACTGACAACTCCAAATTCTCAATTATGGACAAATTAATTGGATACTATAAAGATTTAGTGACTGCCTACTCTAGCTTTTTGAACTTTTTCAAATAATGCAGTGCCGATTTCGGTAAACTAGTCTTTTAAAGATAGAAAAAAGAGAGGTTGGGGAGGCATTCTCCCCGCCTTCAATTAAACATGCAGTAGTCACAAGGCCACCATGAACATTATGGTGACCGTTTTCTCTCTTTTTGAAAAAGTCTATCCGTTTACGATCGTGCCGCCGTTCACATGAATAATCTGCCCGCTTACATAGGAAGAATCATCACTTGCCAAATATACATAGGCAGGCGCTAGTTCGTATGGCTGTCCTGCACGTCCAAGCGGTGTGTCGGTCCCAAATTGAGCCACCTTATCGACTGAGAATGTAGATGGGATTAATGGAGTCCAAATGGGCCCCGGTGCTACACCGTTAACGCGTATTCCCTTTCCCGCTAGTGACAACGCAAGAGATCTAGTAAAAGTAACGATTGCCCCTTTGGTTGCTGAGTAATCAATCAGCTGTTCATGTCCGGCATAGGCTGTTATGGAAGTGGTATTTATAATGGAACTGCCTTTTTGTAAATACGGAAGAACCATTTTTGTTAAATAAAAATAAGAAAAAATATTTGTCCGAAAGGTTCTTTCCAGTTGGGCAGAAGAAATATTCAGGAGACTATCCTGAGGGTGCTGCTCTGCTGCGTTGTTTACTAATACATCTATTTTCCCAAACTGGTCAATCGCATTATTGACAATCTCTCTACAAAAAGACTCATTTCCGATATCTCCAGGAAGTAATAGACATTCTCTTCCTTCCGCCTCAATTAATTGCTTCGTTTCGTTTGCATCTTCATGCTCTTCCAGGTAGTTAATCGCAATATTTGCCCCTTCTTTAGCAAAATAGATGGCTGTAGCCTTTCCAATTCCGCTGTCACCACCTGAAATGAAAGCTATTTTTCCTCTTAATTTCTCTGCCCCTTTATAATTGGGGTCAATTGAGGTTGGTTTTGGATCCATCCGACTTTCTAGTCCAGGCTGCTTGTTTTGATGCTGTGGGGGAAAAGCGTTTTGCTTCGGCTGATTTTGTTTGTTTGGCATGTTGAACGAACCTCCAACTAGTATTTATTTTCCTAGTATGGAGTAAACTTGCATGGATTATTTGTTTCGATGGTATCTGGCGATTTTTTTACGAAACTTATTTAGATCTACCGTCCTTTTTGTATACTTTAAATATTCCTTCCACTGCCCAACGGCTTCCCTAGTTTCACTGCGCCAAGTTTTAAAAATAGAATCCCTTCTCTATAAAGCCCAGAACCGATATTATTTTCATAGGACTACACTTAAGAAAATCTTAAGATTTACATAAAGAGTTTGTTAAGATTTGTTGGCTATTCTATCTTTAGGACAAAAAATAAAGGGGAGATAGGCCATCGACTATAAATACAGGGGAGAATGCAAATGAACATATTGGTTTGTGATGATGATCAGGCGATAGTGGATGCGATTGGGATTTATTTGGAAAATGAAGGCTATCAAATATTCAAGGCTTTTAACGGGATCGAAGCGATAGAAATCATTGATGACCAGGAGATTCATCTGATTATCATGGATATTATGATGCCTAAGATGGATGGAATAAACGCAACCATGAAGATTCGGGAAACTAATAAAATTCCATTGATCATGCTTTCTGCCAAATCAGAGGATTACGACAAAATTTTAGGATTAAATATTGGAGCGGATGACTACATAACGAAGCCTTTTAATCCTTTAGAACTCATCGCAAGAGTGAAATCCCAGCTAAGAAGGTATACAACATTAGGCGGGCTGGAAACAAAGAAAAATGTCTTCAAAACGGGCGGCCTCATGATTGATGATGAAAGCAAAACGATAACGGTTGATGGAGAGGCAGTCCGCTTGACACCGGTACAATATAAGATCCTAAAGCTTCTGACAGCAAACGCCGGGAGAGTATTCTCCATTGAAGAAATTTATGAAAAAGTATGGAATGAAACAGCCTTCAGTCCAGAAAATACGGTCACCGTTCATATTAGAAAAATTAGAGAGAAAATCGAAATCAACCCGAAAGAGCCCAAATATTTAAAGGTGGTGTGGGGAGTTGGATATAAAGTTGAAAAAGTTTAGCCACTTAATGACAACAAAAATAATTATTTTTATCTTAATGATTACATGTTTTACAGGTGCCATCCAAGCATCTGTAGATTTAGCAGTCAAGGGCGATGGGGATCTTGGACTTGTTTTTGGAGACAGCTACTTTCGCAGCAAGTCATTTGAACGGGAAAGTGAACCTCTCCTTTTTGACCTTACTAGATTGATCGGGGAATATAAGAGTGAGGAACATATTTTAAATGGTGGAACGATCAGTGAGGAAGAATGGAGAAACGAAGAAGAAAACTTATTTGAAGATTATCAGTTTCATTCGAAAAATTTCAATCCCAATTTAAGTGAAACGGAAAACTATGAAAAGTTTAAAGAAGACTATGCAGATAAGATCTCTCAGGCAAGAGACAGGCTGATTAAGGATGATTTAAGAGAGTTTCATTTATTAATGCAAAATATTAAAGAAATTAAAGGTCCTTTGTATTATGCAAGTGATGGGGTAAATGTATTTAAGAACAGTTCGCAGACGGAAAAGGGACAGTTTAAAACTTATCCTTCTTACTTGTTGTTTGAGGATTATTCAAGTGAAATTTACCCAGAGGAAATAGAAGACAATGAATCCTTCTATTGGTTTCGAGAAGGTAAAGAAGAATTTGATTCAAAGGGAAAGGCTATTTATATCGCTTTTACAGACGAATTTTTAAATAACAAAATAAAAGCTTGGAAAGAAAGTAAGGCAAGTGCCACAGAAAGTTTTTATAGAGTAGTAGGATTTTTTACAGGGTTTATTCTTTTATTTCTATATTTAGTCACTGTGGCCGGGAGAAGATTATTTAAGGATCAAGAGGTCCATTTACACGCAGTAGATAAATTATATGTGGATATTAATTTTTTCCTATTCTCAGGACTTATGGTGACATGGGTTGCCACGATGGAAACTATAACTTATTCAAACATACACAAGGCTGTTATTCCAATCACGATTCCGATTTCCGCAGCAGGGTTCATGCTGATTCTATCCCTAGTAAGGCATATCAAAAATAGAACGTTCTTTAAGCATACATTAATTTATAAACTCTTCTCGATTCTGTTTAAGTTTGTAAAGGATGTATATGAAAACGGAAATGTTGCGGTCAAAACAGTTTTAATTGTTATTGGATACCCCGTTTTGATTGCTTTAACATTTTTCATGTTTCCTATCACGATCGGGCTGGCTGCTTGGTTCTCATTAAGAAGAGTCAAGTCATTTAATGCTATAAAAGAAGGGGTCGAGAGGATAAAAGATGGGGATATTCATCATCACATCGATGTTGGCGGAAAAGGAGAGTTTAGTAAACTTGCGGCTAACATCAACAGTATGACTGATGGATTGAAAAAAGCGGTGGATAGCGAATTAAAAAGTGAGCGGCTGAAAACGGAGCTTATCACGAATGTATCCCATGATATAAGAACCCCATTAACTTCTATTATTACGTATGTAGATTTATTGAAAAAGGAAAAGGACCCAGCAAAGGTAGCCGAATATGTCGAAGTATTAGATCAAAAATCAAAACGGTTAAAACTATTAACGGATGATTTATTCGAAGCAGCAAAAGCTTCCAGCGGAAATATTCCCGTTCAGCTGGAGCGAATCGATATTAGTTCGTTAATCAATCAGGGCCTAGGGGAAGTAAGTGATAAAGTCGAAGAGCTGGGTTTAGAATTTAGATTCAATTACCCTAAGGAAAAGGTATATATTCAAGCCGATGGAAAATTATTATGGAGATCCATTGAAAACGTATTATCCAATATATTCAAATATGCCCTTAAAGGGTCTAGAGTATATATCGACATCGAGGAGACAGGCAACGAAGTCCTTCTCACCTTTAAGAACATTTCAGCCTATGAGCTCAATATTTCAGCAGACGAATTAATGGAGCGTTTTAAAAGAGGCGATGAATCCAGAACGAGCCAAGGCAGCGGATTAGGGCTATCCATTGCCGAAAGCCTGACTGAAATACAAAAAGGCAAATTCATGATACAAGTCGATGGAGATTTATTTAAGACGATGATTTATATGCCTAAATATAAAGATGTTATCTAAAGGGAACTTAGCAGACCAAATCGATTATGATTTGGTCTTTTCATATCTAATAAGGAAATCCCCCATCCATCTGTGCTTGGCGGACATCTGTTCCGTTAATTGGGCAAAAGTGGGCGATTTTTCATATTTGTGGACATGGATTTCGCTATTTATAAAAAAAGCGTTAATTTCCTGTGTTTTTCCGTCAATAGCGTACCCAGTGTCCGCTTTGCCTGTAAATTATGGCTATTTCATACATATAACGGATCTACTGTCCGCCAAACTCCATGCATGACTATTTGTAGTGAAGTTTCATCAAGATTGCGAAGACCTGGGCCCGCTGGATGAACTTCTCAGCTTTAAAATAACTTAAAATTATCATATAATAGTAAATATACTAATCTACAAATAAATGTGTTATACTCATAGATAAATGTGATATACTTATTAATGTGATATAATCACGATAAGCTTATTTTTGATACAGAATCGGTGTGGACTAGATCGCGCCTTCGCTTGGTGTGGCGCTTAAGTAGGGGAGCCTGCATCCTTTCTGCAAATTTTAGGTATAAGGGATGGTTAAAATGAGCAACAGCGAAACGAAAACTGACGTCATCTTAATTGGTGCCGGAATCATGAGTGCGACTTTAGGGACACTTCTGAAAGAATTAGTACCGGAATGGGACATTTCAGTGTTTGAAAAGCTCGAAAAGGCTGGAGAAGAAAGCTCTAACGAATGGAATAATGCAGGAACTGGGCATGCCGCATTGTGCGAGCTTAACTATACAAGCGAAAAACCAGACGGATCTATCGATATTAGCAAGGCGATCAAAATTAATGAACAATTTCAGATTTCGATGCAATTTTGGTCTTATCTTGTCAGCAGAAAGCTAATCAATAATCCGCATGACTTTATCATGCCCTTGCCCCATATGAGTATGGTACAAGGGGAAGAAAATGTAACCTTTTTAAAGAAGCGTTTTGAAGCGCTTTCAAATAATCCGCTGTTCAAAGGGATGGAATTTTCCGATGACCCGGCAAAGTTGATGGAATGGATTCCGCTTATTATGGAAGGCCGTTCATCGAATGATCAAATTGCAGCGACAAAGATTGACTCAGGAACGGATGTTAACTTTGGTGCATTAACACGTATGCTATTTGGCCATTTAAAAAATCAAAACATTGAAGTCAAATATAAACATCAAGTGGAAGATATTACCCGGACTAGTGATGGTCTATGGGAATTGAAAATTTGGAATATGGAAACCGGCAACATCGAACGCCATACAGCCAAATTTGTCTTTATCGGCGGCGGCGGCGGCAGTCTGCATTTGCTGCAAAAAACGGGCATTCCTGAAAGCAAGCATATTGGCGGATTCCCTGTAAGCGGAATTTTTCTGTCATGTAACAATCCAAAAGTGGTTGAACAGCATCATGCAAAAGTTTACGGAAAAGCTAAAGTGGGTGCGCCTCCAATGTCTGTTCCACATCTTGATACACGATATATTGATAATAAGAAATCATTGCTATTTGGACCATTTGCCGGATTCTCACCGAAGTTCTTAAAAACGGGTTCAAATATGGACTTAATTACTTCAGTCAAACCAAATAATGTTTTAACAATGCTGGCGGCAGGTGCAAAAGAAATGTCATTGACGAAATACCTAATCCAGCAGGTTATGTTATCGAAAGAACAGCGTATGGAAGAACTGCGAGAATTCATTCCGAACGCTAAATCTGAGGATTGGGAATTAGTAGTAGCGGGCCAACGTGTACAAGTAATTAAAGATACTGAGGCTGGCAAAGGAACGCTTCAATTTGGTACGGAAGTAATTAATGCGGCTGATGGCTCGATTGCAGCATTATTAGGAGCTTCTCCAGGTGCTTCTACGGCTGTTCACGTTATGCTTGAGGTCTTAAATAAATGCTTCCCTCAACATGTGAAAGAGTGGGAGCTGAAAATTAAAGAAATGATCCCTTCTTATGGCTTGTCACTTATGGAAAATCCAGAGCTTCTGCACGAAATTCACACTTCAACAGCAGAAACGCTCGGTTTAGCCGAAAAAGAATTAGTTCATAGTTAAATTTCAGATAAAAGTTCCGAACCTTTAATCTAGCTTTAGATTGAAGGTTCTTTTTTATCGTTAATTTGCGGTTTCACAACGGTCCAAAGCGCCATATACATATACTACTTTTGATCATAAAGGAGTTTATAAAATTGGGAATGAAGGGCCGCATGACATTTATGACGTGGAATCTTTATGCTGGTGCAGACTTGGGGCCGATTTTTACCGCGAAGGTTAATGAACTTCCACAACGTGTTACCGAGGTATATCGCCAATTTCTAGCGACTAATTTTCCTGAACGTGTAAAAGAAATCGCCCGTCAAATTGCTTTGAATCAGCCTGATATCATCGGATTGCAAGAAGCGGAACTATGGGCGCTGCAAGTCATGTCAGTACCAAGTTTCCCTATCGTAAAATACAATTTTATTAAACTTCTGTTAAAAGAACTGAGAAAATTCGGATTACAGTATGAAGTCGCGGCCACAAATAAAAACGGTTTTGCTTCCCTGATTTCAAGTGAAGGGAATTCAGTATCTTTGTCGGACAGAGACACTACTTTAGTCCGAAAGCAATCCGGACTGCAGGTTATTCAATCCATCTCAAAGGAATTCCAAGTCAATTTGAAAGTTCCCATTGGGGTGAAAACCTTTCAGATTGTTAGGGGATGGTCATTCATCGATGTGAAAGCAAATGGCCGTACTTTCCGGGTGATCAACACCCATTTGGAACCTCTTTCTGAAGGTGTCCAAATTGCGCAAGGCAACGAAATACTGAAAGGGCCCGCCAAAACCAATCTTCCGGTTATTATCCTTGGAGATTTGAATTCGGATGCTGATGGCACGGGTACACCAACTTACGGAAATTTTAGATCAGAAGGATTTGAGGATGTTTGGGAGGAAGCAGGTCAAGGGGGCGGCTTTACCTGCTGTCAAGATGCGGATTTGTTAAATGGTCTATCCTCACTTAATAGAAGAATAGACTTTATTTTATTCAAAAACGGCTGGATGCCGATTCGTGCAGATCTAGTAGGGGAAGACCAAAGCGATAGAACCCCAACCGCGCTCTGGCCTTCTGATCATGCTGGAGTAGTTGGCAGGCTATTTTTACCGTAAAATTGGAAAAGGCTGCCGGACGCTAGGATCCGCAGCTTTTTTCAGTTAAAACGTAAAGCGGGAAACTTGTTCGTCTCCGATCATTAGCCCGTCTATTTCTTGGAAACCTACTTTTTCGTAAACACGTTTTGCGTGCTCATTTGTTGGTTCATAAGATAGGGAGATGGTTTGATGGCGATCCTCTTTCATGTTCCTAATATCGTCAATTACAAGTTGAATCGCTTCTTTGCCATACCCTTTCCCTTGATGGTTTTGATCAATCATCATGCGATAAATCCAGTATTCATGGTCGTCTTCGTCAATTCCGAAAAGTGTAAATCCAATCATTTCCTCGCCGTTATAGATTCCTTTTGCGTGGAAATTTTCAAGGAAATTCAACTGGGCTAATGATACCGCATTAGATGCCACAAACATCACTTGATCTTCACGGACACGCAGGGAAATGGCCTTACGCCAATTGTCTTTCGTAATCGATTCTAAATGCAACATATGTCAACACTCCATTCCATTCATCAAAAAACTTTTGAAAAAATAACGCCTTCTATTTATTCGGTAAAAACGATTTATTTCCTTTATTCCCTTATAAAAATAGAGGTAAATTGACTATTGAAGAGAGATATGTAAAAGTAAAAAGAGATACTGAAGGAGGAACTGAACGAAGTGATAAACATAACGATTCCAAAACCAACTGTAACCATTACGAAACAGAAAAATCCGGAGCTCAGCCATATTTATGGATTTACTGACTTTCATCTTATCCCTAGAGATAAGGGTGGTATATTTATGTTTTATAACAGTAATCAAGAGCTACTATTCGTTGGGAAGGCAAGGAAGCTGAGACCAAGAATTAAAAAGCATTTTGAGGATACTGTATCCCCAATCAAATTGCATAGAGATGAAGTGACAAAAATTGAAGTTTGTGTAATAGAGGATCCTGTACATAGAGAAATTTACGAAACGTATATCGTTAATGAACTTAAGTCGAAGTACAATATAGACAAGGTGTTTTTTAGATAAGCTTATTAAGAGAGGCAATAGGTATAGTCAAATTAGATCATATCTATTGTCTTTTTATTATTTTAAAAGGATGAGAATGGTGGTTAGTAAATATATTTATACGTATTCCTGCAAAGAAGGGGAACGTTCATTATGTGATTTAGAAATGCGCACATTACTTGGGAGTGAGCCGCAAATTGGCATTGTGGAGAGCCATTTAATGCTGGATCCAAGCCGAAGTCCGTTTTTAAAGGAAAGAGTTTCTGTAATGTTTGAGGCGGAAACTCTTGATCATCTTCTTGAACAAGTTTCAGCCTTAGAAGTAACGGGTGAAACTTATAAAGTGATATATGTAAAAAATGGTGCTCCTGAAAAGGTAGGGTTTGAAAATCGGCGTACTATTGAGAAGAAAATTGGACTACATATAAATGGAGTGGCTGATCTCCATCACCCACAGCAATTGTTTGGCGTCATAGTGGTAAACGGAAGATGGATATTTGGTGATTATGTTGAAGGTGAACCTGTTTGGCATCGGCATCAGCAGAAGCCGAATAGTTACTCCACGGCGCTTAATACACGTGTGGCAAGGGCCATTGTCAATATCGCCATACCTGATCCAAGTGGGATCAAGGCTATTGACCCTTGCTGTGGAATTGGGACCGTACTAGTGGAGGCTTTATCAATGGGGATTGATATAGTGGGAAGTGACAGAAATCCACTTGTTCTTGGCGGAGCGAGGGAGAATATCGCCCATTTTGGACTAACCGGAGAAGTGAAATTAGCCGATATCCGTGACATCACGAATCAATATGACACAGCGATTATTGATTTGCCGTATAATTTATGTTCAGTCATCACCCCAGAAGAGCAGGCCGAAATGCTTCAAAGTGCTCGTAGATTTGCTAAAAGAGTTTTAGTGGTAACCGTTGAGCCGATTGATGAAATTCTTGTCAACACAGGGTTTGTTGTGGTGGATCGGGCTTTCGTTAGGAAAGGGTCATTTACCCGCGAAGTGATTGTATGTAAGTAAACCTTATTTCCCTATAATGGGAAGCAATAATAGCTTTAGCGATTCTAAAAAATGAATACTAAGGAGATTATGATAATGAAAGTGGGATTTGTTGGAACAGGGAATATGGCAAGCGCCATCATTAGAGGGATGATTAATAAAGAACATACAAGGGCGAATGATATCTTTGTATTCGATGTAGATACGGAAAAGATGAATCAGTTTGTTAGGGAGACTGAAACGAATACATGTGCCTCCTGCGAAGAGTTGGTAGAATGTGCGGATATATTGGTTTTAGCGGTCAAACCGAACCAATTTGAGACCGTTTTAACACCATTGAAAGAGTGTATTCAAACAAGAAATCCACTGATTGTTTCCATTGCAGCAGGAACTTCGATTGAAAAGATCCAAACGCTTACAGAGGCAGGAAGTGAGCTAGCCATTATTAGGGTCATGCCGAACGTAAATGCCATGATTGGTGAAGGGGCTGCAGCTGTTTGCGGGAATAAATCTGCTAGCCAGGAACAAGTGAATTTTGTTCTGGACATGTTTAATGCGATTGGCATGGCAATTGAACTACCTGAGGAGCATTTCAGCACGTTTACAGCCATTGCTGGCAGCTCGCCTGCTTATGCGTATTTATTTATTGATTCCTTGGCCCGTGGCGCTGTGAAAAATGGGTTGCCGAAAGAGTTAGCCAATAAAATTGCCGCACAAGCTGTTTTAGGAAGCGCAAAGATGATTCTTGAAAGTGATGAGGACCCATGGGTGCATATTAATCGAGTCTGCTCTCCCGGCGGAACAACGGTAGCCGGCTTAGTGGCGTTAGAGGACCAAGCCTTTATCTCAACGGTGATCAAGGGTGTAGATGCAACGATTAAAAGAGATGAGGAATTAATGGGAAAATAATTGTTGTAATAACACTTTTATTAGTAGTGAACATGGTAGGAGCTCAGGGTGTTGACTTTACTAAAATAGGTAACTATTAGCGGAAGGCGGTCCTCTCAAAAGTTTAAAGGACTCCCCTTCCGCTATTTGCGCAAAATCCCCCTATTTCCAACTGTTGCGGCCACCCATTCCGTTAATCGATGGAAATCATACATAAAATCCCTTCATTAGCCCTAATAGCGGAGCCTAAGTCCGATCAGCCTATGAATAATGGCATTTTTGTGAAATAAAGGAACCACTGTCCGCTAATTTCTTCAGCCTGAAGAATTCGATGTATGAAGTGCTTACTCAGCCCTCTTTGAAAGCAAACTAAGAGAGTTCGTGTCAAAGTAAGCTTCGTTACTAGCTACCTCCATAAGAAAAGAATCATTACCAAGAATTCTTGTCATAAAGTTGTTTCTAGTGTAAGCACTGTGAAACCAAAATACGTTTAGCCTGTCCGATAAATACCACGGTAAAAAAGTGAAACTTTATTGAAAACTGCACAGTATAATGTAGTAATGTTTTCCAAAAAGGGAGGAGCGAAATAAGATGAGTATGATCACAAGGTTTAAGGATATTATGGCAAGCAATATTCATGCATTGTTGGATAAGGCAGAGAACCCTGAGAAGATGATTGATCAATATGTAAGAAACCTGAATAAGGATTTAGGGAAGGTAAAATCGGAAACGGCCTCGGTAATGGCTGAGGAGCAGCGGTCAAAAAGGGCATTACATGAGTGCCAAGAGGATATGGAGAAGATGGAACGCTACGCGGTAAAGGCACTAGAAGCAGGGAATGAAGGAGATGCGAGACGGTTTCTAGAGAAGAAAGCGGAATTGGCAGCGAGATTCTCTGAATTGCAGACTGCTTTCCAATTGGCTTCAGCGAACTCTCTGCAAATGAAGCAAATGCATGATAAGCTTGTCGCGGATATCGGCGAATTGGAATCGCGAAGGAATATGCTAAAGGCGAAGTGGTCAGTGGCAAAAACCCAAGAACGAATGAATAAGCTCGGAGCTTCAGCTGCCCAATCAGGACAGTCGATCTCTGCATTTGACCGAATGGAAGAAAAGGTTAATCGCGCATTAGATGAATCGAAAGCCATGGCCGAACTAAATGCGGGCCCGAAGGATGATATTGCAGACTTAGCAGCGAAATATGAAGAAAAGGGCAGTGACAGTAACATTGATCGTGAGCTTTCGGCACTGAAAGAAAGGATGAATAAATAAGGTTGTGGGCGCGAGAGGCTTTCCATTGCCCGGAAGAGCACTTTTTTAACTTTTGCGGTAAAAGGCCTGAATGTTCATTACCCGGCAGAGCACCTTTTTCCTTTTCGCGGTAAATGAAAAACATTTTCCTTGTCCACAAGTTCCTCCTTTTGCCTTTTTGAGTAAATCGTGTAGGACAAAGAACCTGAGTATAAAAGAGGTGAGGAGAGCGTGATTTTTCACTATAAATGCCCGAGCTGTGGGAGTGATATGAGCTTTGATGCTGATTCAGGCGAATTATCCTGTCCGAGCTGCGGCAGACAAGAGAGCATCGAAAATTATCCAGAAGAGTTGAGGAGAGCCACGTTTTCAGAGGATGAGACAAATGAATATCATTGTGAGAATTGTGGGGCCGTTTTAATGACAACAGCTGAGACGGCTGCCACAAGCTGCAGTTTTTGCGGGGCGGGTGTGGTCATTGCGGACCGGCTATCAGGTCATCTTGCCCCTGCCAAGGTGATTCCTTTTACAATCAGTAAGGAAGAGGCGACTGAGGCCTTTAAAAAATGGTGCAGAAAAGGGCTTCTTACGCCGAAAGGTTTCATGATTGCAGACCGAATCAAGAGTATAACAGGCATGTATGTGCCTTTTTGGTTATTCGATCTGAATAGCAAGGTTCAGGTGAATGCCACTTGCACGAAGGTCAGAACCTACACAAAAGGGGACTATATTTATACGGAAACGAGTTATTATGACGTTTTCCGTGATATAAACCTTGATTACGTCAAAATCCCAGTGGATGCATCGGAAAAAATGCATGATGACTTAATGGATAAATTGGAGCCATACCCATATGAGCAGCTAAAGGAATTTAAAACTCCTTATTTGGCTGGATTTATTGCGGAAAAATATAATTATACGGATGAAGAACTGCTTCCAAGGGCGAAGGATAAAATAAGCGACTATGTTGAGTCCTATGTTCGTTCAACATTTTCGGGCTATCAATCAGTCAATTATAAGAATAAGCAAATTGATACGAGAAATGTAAGCAGTTATTATGTTTTACTGCCTATGTGGATGGTCAGCTATGATTTCAATCAAGCCGAGCATGTTTTTGCGATGAATGGGCAAACAGGAAAAGTGGTCGGCAAACCGCCCATTAGTTCAGGCAAAGTGGCTATGTGGTTTAGCGGGATTGCCGCCGGAACCTTTGTCGCCCTTAAATGTGCTTCCTATTTGATGGGAGGTGGCTTTTGGTGAGAGGAAGTTGTGTAAACAAACGATGTCTCTTTTTCTTTTTCGCCGCCATACTTCTGCTGCTCCCGTGGGAGTTATCAGCCAAAGCAGAGTCACTTAATCAGACGCAATATATTTATGATTACGCTGAGCTGCTAACGGAGGAGGAGGTGGCTGAATTAGAATCGTTGGCAAGGAAACTCGGGGAGGAAAGAAATACGGCCTTTCTAGTCATAACGGCTAATGGGACGGAAGGGAAGGACATCGTTCCATTTGTGGAGGATTTCTATGATGAGCAGGCTCCCGGCTATGACCAGCCGCATGGAAATACGGCAATATTAACGATTGATATGCAGGAAAGAGATGTGTATTTGGCAGGATTTAAAAAGGCGGAGCAGTATTTAGATAGCGGGCGTCTTGATCGGATTCGAAATAAAATTACCCCTGATTTATCGGAAGGCCAATATTATCAAGCCTTTTCAACGTTTATCTACACGGCCCATCAGTACATGGGATATGAGCCAGGTGTGAATCCGGAAAACCTGCTTTTTAAATGGTGGTTTCAATTGGCGGCAGCCTTACTTACAGCCGGAATCATTGTGATGATTATGGGCTATCGCACAGGCGGCAGGATCACGGTAAATGCAAGGACTTATATGGATAGTTCCCGATCCGGAGTGCTAAACCAGTACGATCATTTTGTGAGAAAAACCGTGACGAAGCAAAAGAAGCCGTCCTCCAATTCAGGCGGCGGTGGAGGCGGTGGCGGAATCAGCAGGGGAGGTCACTCGCATAGCGGAAGCAGAGGCAAGTTCTAAGGCAACTTAGTAATAGAGGAAAGGAGCAAATAATCGATGTCTTTTTTTAGAAACCAATTTGCAAATGTAGTGGAATGGCAAGAATTTAGAGAGGATATGATTTTTTACAAATGGAGCAATCGGGAGATTAAAAAGGGGAGCAAATTGATTATTCGCCCAGGTCAGGATGCGATCTTCTTTAATAATGGAAAAATCGAAGGGGTATTTCGTGATGAGGGTGAGTATGATATCGAATCGCAGATCATTCCCTTTTTATCGACATTAAAGGGGTTCAGGTTTGGGTTTAACAGTGGCATGCGTGTAGAAGTGCTGTTTGTGAACACGAAGGAGTTTATTGAAAAGTGGGGAACGAAAAATGCGATTAATATCCCAACGCTAGGGCTCCCGGGCGGCATGCCGATTCGTGCGAACGGCACATTTCATTTTAAAGTAAATGATTATGTAGCCTTAATTGACCAAATAGCAGGAGTCCGCGAGCAATATATCGTAGAGGATGTCAAAATACGGATTACTTCGATCCTTGATCAGCTCCTGATGAAATGGATTTCAAGAGAAGGGAAGGATATGTTCAATCTCCAATCCAATTCCTTTGAAATTTCTAAAGGGATCCAGGAAGATTTAGATATGCAGATGATCAAGAGCGGCATCACAATCACAGGCTTTAATGTCATGAGCTTCAGCTATCCGAAGGAAATTCAAGATATGATTAATAAAAATGCTTCACATGGAATGGTCGGCAATGTTGAGCGGTACCAGCAGATTTCCATAACGGACGGCATGGCTTCAGGAAAAATGAGCGGGGGGGGAGTGGCGTCCGATATGGCTGGGATGATGATGGGGATGAATATCGCGGGCAAAATGCTGAATCAAATGAATCAGCAGGGCCAAGGTCAGCCTGCCTCCTCTCAAAATGCACAATCACCTTCACAATCGAATGGCGGTGAGCAAAAAAGACCTAATTTTTGCCCTAATTGTGGGACAAAAACGGGTGAAGGCAATTTCTGCTCCAACTGTGGGCAAAAGCTTGTTTAAGCGGGCGGGGACCTCTTTAAAAAGTTGGGCTATTTTATAAAGAGGGGTTGCCCGTTAAGACAGAGCTAAGTTATAGAGGGTCATGGGCTAGTCCTCATGACCCGCGTAATAAGTGAATGACCATACGGTTTTTAAAAAATATTGGTTTGGGTATAAAAACCAATTTATTCGTATTCTCAATACTAGCCTAGGAATGAACTAGCATTTTACAACTCCCGACATACCATATTATGTGCATGTCAATTTTGATTGAAGGGAGTATGAAATGATTAAAGTTCTTTTTATCACTCGTGATTTTAGCCAATATGTAGAACGAAATACATTTTATTTAACGAATGAATTACGAAAATGGATGGATGTAATCGAATGGTTCGAACCTGGAGACATTCATGAAATCCTTAGAAAAATACGTGAAAAGCCTGATTTCATCCTGCTTAATGATTTAAGGGATTCTAGATGTCCGGCCATTTCTGGGCTCTCAACGCTCAAAATCCCTTTTGGAATCATTATGCATGATCTGCATTGGGAAGTGGAAAAACGAAAGAAATTTATTGAGGAATCAAAGGTTAAATATATATTTAGCATCTATAGAGACCCCTTTTTAAGGAAGTTTCCGGAATATAGAGACCGCATGTACTGGCTCCCGCATTTCTTCAATCCGGCTATTTTCAAGGATTATCATTTAAAAAAGGATATCGATTACCTCCTATTAGGGAAAATGGCGTCGTATTACCCATTAAGAAAAAAGATCGTGAAAACGATGAAAGGAATCCCTGGTTTTGTTTATCGCGAACATCCAGGCTATCGCAATATAAGTGAAGGGGAAGAAAAGGCTCTTGTCGGAGATAACTATGCGAGAGAAATTAATCGCGCCAAAATTTTTTTCACATGTGATTCAACCCTCCATTATCCCATTATCAAGTATTATGAAGTGTTAGCGTGCAACACCTTATTACTTGCCCCTTCCTTAAAGGAACTAACGGATTTAGGTTTTATTCCTGGGCAGCACTTTGTGGAAATTAATAAGGATAATTTTTTAGAAAAGGCTAAGTATTACTTAGATCATGAAGAAGATCGGAAGCAAATAGCGCGGACAGGCTATGAGATGGTTCATAAAAATCATACGGTGTCTATACGTGCAGTCCAGCTAGTTTCCTATATTAAAAAAATTCTAGGCAAGTTGGCTTAAACCGGACAGGCTGGCGAAATGTAGGGAAATAGGGAAACAAGATCGCTGAAGTTTCCCCGTTTTTATTCCTTTACCAGCATTTTTAATAGCTCTTTCAATGCAAATGAATGGTAAGCTCCTTTTTTTGTAATAATTCCAAGCTTCCACAATAGGGTGGAGTTTTCGAGAGGAATAATTTTGACATTCCGGTTAGATTGTTTATTAAATATCGATTTAGGCAAGAGTGTAATTCCAAGATTCGATGAGACCAGTTCGAGAATGAGATCCCATTGCGAGCTTTGGTAGGAAATAGCGGGGGTAAACCCTGCTTTTTTGCATGCATCTTTTATATAGTCATGTAAGGTAAAGTCTTCTGAAAAAATGATAAACCTTTCATCCTTTAATTCAAGTAAGGATACTGATTTTCTGCCCGCAAGCTTATGATCCTCCTGGATATACAACACAAATTCATCTTGTATGAAGGGGTAAATATTAAATTTCTCCTCATTGGCCGGCAATACAACAATGCCAAGATCTATTTCGCCATTTTCAATTAATGACCCAATCAGCTTGGCGCCATGTTCGATTAATTCAAGCGAAACCTTTGGATATTGCTTGTTAAAATCGCTGGCGATTTTCGGAAAAAACAAGGTTCCTATAAGCGGGGGAATGCCAATTTTAATTTCTCCCGAAGCAATATCCCTTAATTCATCTAAATGGACATTTAATTCGTTTAAGGTAGCGAGAACTTTTTGGCTGTGTTGAAAAACAATTTTTCCTGCATCTGTGAGATGTAAATGCCTGGTTGAACGATCAAATAGTGTAACTTGCAGCTCTTCCTCTAATTTTTTGACAGCTTTGCTTAAGGAAGGCTGTGTTAAGTAGGAATGGGCAGCTGCTTTCGTAAAGCTTTTGTGGACAGCCACTTCAATAAAAGACTTTAAGTCTTGCAGTTCCATAGATGCCTCCTATTTATTCCGATTATTCATAGTTTATATTCGATTTATTCATTTTACTTATAGTAATGATGGCTGTAAAGTATTAATTAGATAATTGATTTGTGAATTTTCAAAATATTTTCCTTTTGACATTGGTGAAGGCGCGGCTCGAACCTTGCAATGGTTCGTCTCATATTAGCCCAGTCAAGGCGCTGTAGCCATTAATGATAAACTTAAAGGGGATTGAAGCAATGAAAACCATACTTACATCATTTTCTGAAGCTGTAAAGGACATTAACGATGGTGCGACCATTATGGTTGGGGGCTTTGGTTTAGTCGGAATTCCAGAAAATTTAATTCTGGCATTGGTGCAAACAGGAGTAAAGGATCTTACCGTTATCTCCAATAACTGCGGCGTTGATGATTGGGGCCTCGGTTTGCTTTTAAAAAACAAACAGATCAAAAAGATGGTTGGTTCCTATGTAGGGGAAAACAAGGAATTCGAACGGCAGGTGCTTTCCGGTGAAATTGAGGTAGAGCTTGTCCCACAAGGAACGCTGGCAGAACGAATTCGAGCGGGCGGAGCGGGAATACCAGCTTTCTATACGCCCGCCGGGGTGGGAACACCTATTGCAGAAGGAAAAGAGGTCCGCGAGTTTGACGGGAAAGCTTACCTGCTTGAAAGAGGGATGACAGCAGACTTTTCCTTAGTTCGGGCTTCCGTCGGGGATAAGATGGGCAATCTTGTATATAACAAAACGGCCCGAAATTTCAATCCGATGATTGCTGCCGCTGGAAAAATAACAATCGCTGAAGTGGAGAAATTAGTTGAGGTTGGGGAACTGGATCCCGATCAAATTCACACACCTAGTATTTATGTTCAAGCCATAATTGTTGGAAATCAAGAGAAGAAGATTGAGAGACTAACAGTTCAAAAATAGAAGAAAGGAGTGAAGATGATGTCCAAAACATCAACGAGGGAAAAAATCGCTAGACGTGCTGAAAAGGAAATTGAAAGCGGATTCTACGTGAATTTAGGTATTGGCATTCCAACGATGGTTGCCAATTATATTCCAGAAGGAAAGCAGGTCGTTTTACAATCGGAAAATGGGCTGCTAGGGATTGGGCCTTATCCAACAGAAGACGAGGTCGATCCTGATTTAATCAATGCCGGAAAGGAAACCGTTACAGCCATTAAAGGAGCTTCATACTTCACTAGCGCTGAATCATTTGCGATGATTCGCGGAGGCCATATTGATATCGCCATTCTCGGCGGAATGGAGGTTTCTGTGAAGGGTGACCTTGCCAACTGGATGATCCCTGGGAAAATGATTAAAGGGATGGGAGGCGCAATGGATCTCGTGCATGGTGCCAAAAAAATTATCGTCATTATGGACCATGTGAATAAAGATGGGCAGCCGAAGATTTTAAATGAGTGTTCCTTACCGTTAACAGGAATGGGCGTTGTCAACCGCATTATTACGGACCGTGCCGTGATTGACGTAACTGAGGGTGGCTTGAAATTAGTGGAAGTAGCTAAGGGCTACACGATTGAAGATATTGTCAACGTGACGGAACCGAAGCTTGAGATCGCTGATGATGTGAAGCTCGAGGCATTTTAATGATATGTAAAATTGGGAAAGGGATTAAACCCTTTCCTTTTTTGTATCCCGATGATAAAGACATTCCCCCAACCTGCAGAATTTGACTCCCCGTCTCCAAGAAGTTAGGCATGACGGGGTACAAAACTACATAAATTTATAAAATAGGGAAGATTTAGTACTTTCGATTCATTATAATAGAATGAGTGGGACCAAAGTATCAGGATTTTCAATATGATTTGAAAGGTTGGGATAACCCCATATGAGAAGGATACTTAAAAGAGTGCTTTATAGCTTTGCCATTTTACTCGTTTTATCACTTGCTGCTGTACTATTGTTCGGACACTCTAATTATTCAAAGGGATCGGGCAATTTACAATCGAAACTGGATGCATTCATGGAAAAGAAGGAAGATTTCAGCGGTGTTGTCCTTATTGCTAAAGACGGAAACATCCTAATGGAAAAAGGTTATGGAATGGCTAACAAGGAGGAAGGGCTTACCAATCAGCAGGATACGAAATTTAGAATTGCGTCCATTACAAAAACATTTACGGCTACTGCCATTATGCAATTAGAGGAAAAGGGCCTGCTCTCCGTACAGGATCCGTTGAGCAAATTTTATCCGGACCTTCCAAACAGTGACTCTATTACGCTTCATCATCTATTGAGCCATTCGTCAGGTTATGTTGAGTATCTTTCCAAGGGGTTCGAGTTTGATCATGAATATACAAAGGAACAGCTTGTCGACCTTTTTAAAGATGAGCCGCTGAACTTCACACCAGGCAAAAAATTTAGTTATAGCAACTCCGGATTTCTTTTACTAGGAATGGTTATTGAAAAGGTATCAGGGCAATCATTCGAAGACTATATTGCTGAAAATATTTTTAAACCTGCAGGTATGACCCACTCATCCTTCGACGTTGAAAATCCACAAGAATTGGCGACAGGCTATGTGAAAGGGGAACCTGGCCCGAAAGTTGATCCTTCTATCGCTTTTGCCGCTGGAGATATTATATCTACCGCACAGGATGTTTATTTATACGACCAAGCTTTAAAAAGTAATAAGTTATTAAAGTCTGAAACACAAAATAAAATGTATACGGTATACTCAAGCAGCTTCCCTTATCAATACGGTTATGGCTGGTATGTGTTCGAAACCTTCGGACACCGCAACATCAGCCATTCAGGAGGATATCCGAACGGCTTCAGAAATTATCTTACTAGATACATAGACGATGACCTGACGATTATCGTTTTGAGTAATCAAATGGAAACGAATTCGAAAGCATTGACGAGAGAATTAGCTTCCATCGTTTTTGGAAAGGGCATTTGGTTTTGGCAAAAATCCCTTTAGAACTTGAAGAAGGACTATTATTTGCAATGGCATGGATGCCTTAAAGTAAGAAAGCGTGAAAAAAAGAACGGAACCCAATCTGCTGAAGGGCTGATTGGGTTCTGTCCTTACCTGGCCATTTCGTTCAAGTTAGCGGGACAAGGTACCTGTCCCCTTGTGCCAAGAGAGAACTTTATCCATAAAAAGAGCTTCACACAGCCTGTAGTAAGCAAGATAACGGAAGTACCCCATATTACACTCGTAAGATCAGGAATGAAATCATATAGGAAAGACCATGTAAATCCTAATGAATTTGGCAACTGGGTTAAAATGAGCAACGGTAAAATGAAGTTAACCAGTAACGGCAGGATTATCGTTTTGAGTTTGGGTGACTTCCCATTTATTAATCCGGAATGCCATTTTAAAATGTTTTTCATATGAAAGATTAGTAGAACAACGATAATCAGAATGACCCCATTCATGATCATATAGATTTTAGGAAAAGTATTGCTGGAAATGCTGGAAGGCTCTTTGCCTGCCAAAATATCAACGACTCCTGCCCCAATCTTCTCAATGAGCCCCGAGATGATGATCGAATTATTAATATTGGACAGGAGAATAATTCCGTAGTTTTCATTTGGCATGATGATCATGGTTGAATGATAATTAGGAGCCTCTCCTGAATGTCTGATTGTTGGCACCCCATTGGTTGGTGAAACAAACCAGCCCATCCCGTAATAACTGTCCTCCCCCATAATAGGCGCTTTTACACTTGGTTTGTGCATTTCTTCTAAACTCGAATTTGAAACTAATGTTTGGCTGAGATATTTTCCGTTATTCATTTGGGCAATTAAATAATGAGTCATATCCTCTGCACTTGAAATGAGATATCCCGCAGGAAGATACTCCTCGTTAAATGGCAGTTCGTTTTCAAAATTGAATCCAAACCACGTTCGATAACCTGCAGCTAATCCGTTCTCCCCTGCTAGAGTTTGTGAGGTATAGCTATGAGTCATGTCAAGCGGGGTAAAAATATTTTCCCTAATATACTCCTCATAAGCTTTATTAGTAACAGAGGTAATAATTTGACCAAGAAGCTTGTAATTTTCATTGGAGTATTCAAACACTTGCCCAATGTTTTCTCTTTTGATTTGCCACTCCCCATTTTGCTTAGGGGCCTTAGAAATTCCGCTCGTCTGATTAAGAAGCTGCCTAACCGAAATGTTCGGGAAATCCATTTCGGGAAGATACGTTTGGATTGGCGAATCCAAATCAACCTTACCTTCCTCAACCAGCTTCATAATGGCCATTGCTGTAAAGGATTTGGTGGTTGATCCTAAGATAAAAGGAGTTTGGGGTGAAATCTCTTTTCCGTACCCTTTTAAATGAGTAATCTGATCTCCTTTCACAATTCCAATTGCTAGTCCGGGGATGTGAGCTGCTTTCATTTCTGCTTGAATGTATTCATCAATTTTTTCCTCGGAAAGTTCATTTGGCTGTGCATGTGCAGACCATAGATGGAATGGGGTTAGTAACATACAAAAAACAAATAAAATCATTATTTTTTTCATTTCTCATTCTCCTCAACTAAGTATTTCTGCTCTAAGTGTAGGGCGGAAAATAGAAAAAAAGGAGGGGGATTTTTTCTCCCCTCCCTACTTGCGGCGTTTGAGCTTTTTCGAAATGTTTTTCATATGGGTGCCGATTGTATCTAGCGTGGTATGGAAATACTCGGCCATCTGCGGTCTCGTATATCCTTCTTCCTTTAAGCTGAAAATATTTTTTTCCATCGGGGTGAGTGACTTTAAGCGAATCTCTCTAAGTATTGCGCTTGTAGCATCCGGATGAAGGGAAACCTGGTCATAGTGCGCCTCCCGAATGCAATTCAGGATATCTTGGATGCTGGATTTGTTTACATAGTTAATGGCACCATATTCAATCGCCTTAACAATGATTTCCCGCTCGGCTAAGGCAGTTAACATGATGATTTTGATCCCTTTTCCTAAATTAGAGATTTCCGAAGTTGCCTCAATTCCATCTAAGTTATTATCGGTTAAATTAATATCCATGAGGATTACATCAAGAGGCAAGTGTTTAGCAGCTTCAATTGCCTCTTCTTTTGAGGAAACTACCTTAACAACATCAAGGTCCTCTTCTAGTTTAAGGTCCTCTGTTATATCCCTTTGCCATCTGGAATCATCCTCAACCAGCATGACTCTTATTTTTTCCAATCGTTCTCACACTCCAAAATGATTTCGCTTTAATTGGCAGATGAATGCTCATTGTTGTCCCCTTCCCAATTTCTGAATAGGGGATGGATAGCGTGCCGCCATGTTTGTTGATAATAAAATAAACATAATAGAGACCTACTCCGTAATGGGAAACTGACTTTTTTGTCGTAAATAATGGAGTAATCACATCATCTAAATGATCTCGATGAATCCCTTTGCCGTTATCAGTCACTTCAATTACAGCTTCTTGATTTTTACGATAAAGGCTGATTTGTATTTTTCCATTCTGATGTTCAATTGCCTCAACACTGTTTGATAATAAATTCGTTATGCATTCTTTTAAATGTAAGGGATCGACTTCCGCATCGATTGAGGCAGATAAATTCATCTCAAATTTAATACCTGGATGCTGGTCTCCTTCATGGAAGCCCTTTGCTGCCTCATGGATAACATCATTAATTGATTGTGTTTGTAGGTTTAGCTGAAAATCATCCGTTTTTTTAGTAGCTAGAATCATATTATTCATGTGAAGGAGGGTTTCGTCCATTGCTTCGAAATTTCGCCCAAGGGGTTCAGCTAAGGTTGAATCCATTGATGAAATGATCCGTTTATTGCGTTCATTCAAATATAGCAGTCGGTTAATTTCATTTTTTAACGTGTGCAATACCATTGAATCGGCCTTCATTTTTAGATCAAGGGGGTCGTGCTGAAAGGTGAAGGGCTCATAAATAAAATCAGTTCCCTTCGCTTTGAACCGTTTCAGCAATATAACTGTTAAGCAGCCTGTGAAAATTAATAAGCCCCATATGATCGTTTGGGTTGGAGCGTAATTAGCGATTTTAATAGCTAAAGAAAGGTCATAAATAAAAGTGGCAATCAAACACACAAGCCCAAAAGTGAAAATTTTCGCATCAATGTTCCCATTATAGGCGTTTCTAATAGTGGAAATAGCAATATATAATACCGTTGCAATATTCAATAGACTATATGGGAGAAAAATATCTTCAAGGTAAACGATTGAGAGCAGGGATAGCATAGTGATCATCCCCCAGCTGAAGAAATGGACCTGCCATAAGCGGCGATTTATTTTTCTATAGCCTGGGCCAAAGATTTGCTCATAAAATAATAAAAAGAAAGGACTGGCACTATAGGAAGCGTATTTTATGAAAGATGAGTAGGTTATGGCGGCCGGCAATTGCCAAGCGCCGATTAAATTGATTGAAATGGCTGCAAGGAATACTCCAAAGTATAGAAGATAAGGATGTTTTCTCTTAGGAAGTGAATAAAAAAATACACTGATGAAGAAAATGCTTAAGAGTAATAACAAATAAATAAAGAAATATTGGAAACTATAAGGAACCATGCTCTTACTCCTATTCGACTCGTTAGTTAAAGATATTATACAATAGGGACTAGGGGCCCGTCTCCATGTTCCATTTCAAACTGAAGGGATGTTATTGTAGATGATAACGCAAGTCGGTCAAATTATGTTATACGTTAATAATCAAGAGGAATCAGTGAAGTTTTGGACTGAAAAAGTCGGATTTATCGTCGTTTCTGATCAAGATAATGGCCACATGAGATGGATTGAAATTGCTCCTTCACAGGGAGCGGAAACAAGCATTGTTCTTCATAACAAGGAGTTCATAGCCAAAATGCAGCCGGAATTAAATCTTGGCACCCCATCGTTAATGTTTTTCACAGAAAACCTGGATCAATTGTATAAAGATCTTACTGATAAGTATGTCACGGTTGGCGAAATTGTCACGATGCCTTCAGGAAGAGTATTTAACTTTGCAGATGATGAGAAAAATTACTTTGCCGTCATGGAAAAAAGTAAGGCGTAATAATAAAAACTAGATGCCGAGTTTCAAGGGCATCTAGTTTTTTATATTTACTTCGTATAGTTATCAAAATATCCTTGAATAAAAATAATCGGTGTTCCTTTATCTCCGCTGCCTGAAGTTAAGTCAGATAGAGATCCAATCAGGTCAGTTAATTTTCTAGGAGTCGTTCCTTGTGATTCCATTGATCCTACAAGGTCAGATTCTTTATTATTAATAAATTCGGAGATCGCCTTTTTCAGTTCTTCCCCTTTTAAATCAGCAAAATTATTATCAGCAAGATACTTTAGCTTTATTTCATTAGGAGTTCCATCAAGGCCGGAAGTGTAAGCAGGTGATACAACTGGATCCGCAAGCTCCCAAATCTTTCCGACTGGATCCTTAAAGGCGCCGTCTCCGTAAACCATCACTTCAACGACTTTTCCTGTCTTTTCTTTCAGCATTTGCTGAATTTGGTCAACAACCGGCTGGCAATTGCGCGGGAATAGCTTCACACTGTCTTCAGTTGCTTTATTGGATCCAAGGAGACCATAATCTTCATTACAGCCGCTTCCATCAATAGACTCTGATAAAATATTATCGAGGCTATAAATTTTTTCGCCGCCATTCGCTTTTAAAATTCTCTTCGTTCTAAATCTTGTATGGATATCACAAGTAAGAACATTCTTTGTATATTCTAAAATGGTTTTCGGGTTATTGGAGAAGATGACTTCACATTCCACACCGTATTCTTCTGCTAACGATTTATAGTAATCAATATAATCAACACCGGTAAAAGTATGTTTGTTATAGCCAAAAAGGTCACGGAATTGGTTCTCAGTTAGAACATCTGTCCAAGGATTCACACCCTTTTCATCAAGTAAATCGATATCAACTAAATGATTTCCGACCTCATCAGACGGATAGCTGAGCATTAATACAATTTTCTTTGCTGTCCCTTTTGCAATCCCGCGAAGACAGATAGCAAAGCGATTGCGGCTTAAGATAGGGAAAATGACCCCAATGGTTTCATCACCAAATTTTGAACGAACATCTTGAGCAATATGATCGACTGTCGCATAGTTTCCTTGTGCACGAGCAACAATGGATTCCGTAACGGTTACAATATCTTTATCTTGAATACTAAAGCCTTCAACTTCTGCAGCCTTTAGCACACTGTCTACAACAATTTCTTCAATATTGTCCCCTTGATTGATGATGGGGCAACGAAGGCCTCTAACAACAGTTCCAACTACTCTTTCCAATATAATCGCTCCCTTATGACTGTTAGGCTTAATTTCCATAATATCCACTTGTACTATACACCTCTTTAGTGATATAAGTAAAATTAATATATCTAATAGTGGATATAAGGGGTGTTTATATGGTTAGTAAGTTAGATTTATATAAGGTTTTTTGTATCGTTGGAAATTGCAAAAGTTTTTCTAAAGCGGCGAAAGAGCTTTACATGACACAGCCTGCCGTTAGTCAAAGCATCATGCAATTAGAAAAAGAATTGGATACACGCCTTTTCAACCGGACTCCTAAAGGGGTTACCTTCACGGATGAGGGCAAATTATTATTTGAATATGTTCATTCAGCTATTAATTTAATTGATGTAGGAGAGGAAAAGATATTAGAATTTAAAAATTTAACGGCGGGAGAATTAAAGATCGGTGTCGGGGACACGATCTCCAGATATTTTTTACTCCCATATTTAGAGCTTTTTCACAATCATTATCCTAATATTAAATTTAAGATTGTGAATGGGACGACATTAGAAATCTGCTCCTTGCTGAAATCAGGGGAGGTCGATGTGGCTGTTTGTAATTTCCCGCTTGATGATCCTGCGTTAGAGCTAAGGCCTTGCCTTGAAGTCCACGATATCTTTGTATGCGGTGAAAAATATAAGGGCCTTTTATCTGAAGCCGTAAGTATTCAGAAATTAGTTAAGCTGCCGTTAATTTTTCTTGATAATTCAAATTCCAGAAACTATGTGGAGGAATACTTGCTATCCAAAGGGATACAAATATCCCCTGAATTCGAATTAGGCTCACATGATTTACTTTTGGAATTTGCAAAAATTAATTTAGGGATTGCCTGTGTCACGAAGGAATTCTCACAAAATTATTTAAATAAAGGATTATTGTATGAAATCCAGCTTGTCGAGGAAATACCAAAGCGCGATATTGGCGTTTGTTTTCTAAAAAGTGTTCCACTTTCGCCAGCCTCCACTAAATTTGTAGAGATATTAGAAAAGAAGCCAGCACAAATGGCATTTCTATAAAGTGAAGCTGTTCTTCAACAGTATTATTTTTAATAAAATTAATTGTTGAAGGTTTCTGTAAAATCTGATATTATGGAATCAATTTCAAAGGCTATGTGTAACTGGCGAAAACGGATAACCGTGGGGGAGCACATAGTAACGATTAGCCGTTCGCCTGGGCAGAGGTAAGGGAGTTTTTTCCCTTACCTCTTTGTGTATATACAGGGGGGATGGCTTAGAAAATTAATGGTTGATAAAGCTTTTAATTTCTATTATTGTAGAGGTACAGATTTTTCGTAAAATTACTAATAATTAAATAGAAGGAAAGCTATGATTGTTATGGGTCGCACTATAACAGGAGCAGCTTCTGGAGAGACTGCACGTTGACTGCAGCGCCGAAGGGTTCAAAATCTCAGGCAAAAGGACAGAAGAATAACAAATGTATTGTGCTATTTGTTATTTTTTGACGTCTGATGAGATTGGGGAACACCAGTCTCTTTTTTTATTTTATTAGATTCCTAGTTTAAAAATAGACGATAAAGAGGAGAAGTGACGATGAGCACAACAGTAGTAAATAAAGTTAAGACAATCAAAACATTAAATAATATCGCAGAAAGCGGACTAAAAGTTCTTAATAACGACTATACAATTGACAATGATCATGAGAACCCTGATGCGTTTGTTGTTCGCAGCTTTAATATGCATTCTATGGAATTCGGCAATCAATTAAAGGCTATTGCACGAGCAGGAGCGGGCGTGAATAACATACCGGTCGAAAAGTGCACGGAACAAGGGATTGTTGTCTTTAATACCCCGGGTGCTAATGCCAACGCAGTGAAAGAATTGGTGCTGACTTCATTAATGGCTGCATCTCGCAACCTTTTTGCCGGTGTGAGCTGGGTTAAGAACTTAGCAGGTGAAGGAGAACAAATTCCAAAGCTTGTGGAAGCAGGCAAGAAGCAATTTGTTGGGAAGGAAATTAAGGGGAAAACGCTAGGCGTTATTGGGCTGGGGGCGATCGGCGCCCTTGTGGCGAATGATGCGATTGAGTTAGACATGGATGTCATTGGGTTTGACCCATTTATCTCTGTTGATATTGCCTGGAAGTTATCCCGCAAAGTTCAGCGCGCGATGACCATCGAACAGCTTTTTGCCGAATCTGATTATATTACGGTCCATGTTCCATTAACGGAAGATACGAGAGAAATGTTCAACGAAGCGACCTTTAGCTTAATGAAGGACGATGTATATATTTTGAACTTTTCTCGAGGAGAATTAGTGAATGAAAAGGACATGGCTACTGCCCTTGAAAGCGGAAAAGTAGGAAAATACATGACAGATTTCCCAAATGAAAATGTATTGAAAATGAAAAACGTGATTCCAACCCCTCACCTTGGTGCTTCTACAGTGGAATCCGAAGAAAATTGCGCGATTATGGCAGCCCGTCAGCTAAAGGATTTTCTTGAGACCGGGAATATTAAAAACTCAGTGAATTTCCCAAATGCTGCTCTTCCTTATACAGGAAAACAGCGTGTGACGGCTTTCCATAAAAACATACCAAACATGGTTGGGAAAATTACATCTGCTATCTCAAACTATCATTTAAACATCGCTGACATGGTGAATAGAAGCCGCGGCGATTATGCTTACACTATTATTGATATTGATAGTCATGTAGATCAAGAAATTATGTTGAGTTTGGAAGAGATCATAAGCCAGATCGATGGAATTGTGACCGTTCGAATGATTCCATAAGCTAATAGAGACTAGCCTCCTTTAATTCGGAGGTTGGTCTTTTTTTGCCTGAAGGGATTCATGGTGATCGTTTTAGCGGTTTGAGATGGAAAACGGAAGCTATGAAGGGCTCATGATGCTTGTTTTAACAAGTTAAGATGGAAAACGGAAGCTATGAAGGGCTCATGATGCCTGTTTTAGCAAGTTAAGATGAAAAACGGAAGCTATGAAGGGCTCATGATGCCTGTTTTAGCAAGTTAAGATGAAAAACGGAAGCTATGAAGGGTTCATAAAGCTCGTTTTAGCAGGTCAAGATGGAAAACGGAGGTCATGAAGGATTCATGGTATTTAAGTTCGGTGAAAATATCATACTAAGACCAGCATTTATGAAGTTTAGTGGAAACTTTACTGATTATCCAATATACTTGTAGGCGATGAAACCAAGATAGTATTTAGACTAATAATGAAGGGGGAAATGGCCAGTGTCGAAATTGCCTAATTGTCCAAAATGTAATTCAGAATATACATATGAAGATGGAAATCTGTTTATTTGTCCGGAATGTGCCCATGAATGGAATCTGGAATCAGAGGCCCAAAATGATGACGTAAAGGTTTATAAAGATGCAAATGGAAATATCTTAAACGATGGGGATACGGTTACAGTCATTAAAGACCTTAAGGTGAAAGGGAGTTCATCTGTTATCAAGGTTGGAACGAAGGTTAAAGGAATCCGTCTTGTAGATGGCGACCATGATATTGATTGCAAAATTGAAGGCTTTGGAGCCATGAAATTAAAATCTGAATTTGTTAAAAAGGTATAAGAAAGACAGGACCTAACATCCTTGTGGCTTACCCTAAGAAGAGTATGAAAAAGCATACAATAAAAAATGCCTATCTGATTGATTATCCAACCAGATAGGCATTTTTTATCGTAAACTACGCTTGTAATATATAACTCTTTTTCTAATTAAATTGCTATACATGGTTTAAGGAAGAAGCAATTTAACTCCATCAAGTCCATTAATGGTATTCTTAAGTATTTCTGTAAAGGCCTCCATATATTCTGATTCATGATCTGGCTTACTAATTAAAAATATATTTCTGTCAGGTGGGTTGTTGATGAATTTTCGAGTGATTAATAACGGATTCTTCAGAAAGTACTCCAAAGCAGATGATGGGACAAATGTCCATATATTTTTATTTAAAGATGTAAGAAAATCTTCAACAAGTAAAATTAAATCAGTTTCAATAAGTGGTTCATTCCGTGTTTTAAACCAGTAATCAAACCAAATCATATACTCTGCTGAATACGGAGAATAAACACTATTTGAAACAGAAAGCATATTAGGCTCAACTATGTCTGGATAGTCTGAATCAGTTCGGCATATAAAATGCATTTTTTCACTATAAGCAGGTAAGGATGTAACCCCTTTAAAATAATAGTTAGCACCTACTAGTGCAACCTCAACACTTCCAGTAGCAACTCTTTGATAGCATTCACGATAGTTTAATGTTTTCAAACGAAGTGCTAAGTTAGGGAATCTTTTGATCATTTCCGTATAGACTTTGGACAAAACATATAAATGTGGCCCATCCGAAGAAGCTATATGGAATAGGTTATATTGTTTGATAGTATCTAGGGATTTTACATCACTCCAAATATCTTTGAATCGATTAGCGATAGATATAAAAGAGTTCCCTTTTTCAGTAAGTTTTACTTTTCGAACACCTTTTTGTCTAATAATCAAAGGAAATCCAAGTTTTGCTTCCAGCTGTGAAATACGTTTACTTAAAGCTGGTTGAGAGATGTGAATAGCCTCAGCTGCTTTTGTTAGTGATTCGTGCTTTACAACTGCTAGAAACGCTTCGATTTCATAAGAGGTCATTAATTAATCTATCCTTTCTTATAATATAACCTTTGGTTATATTATAAGTTCAATTAATTCATTATTCAAACAAATTGATATATTTTATAATAGCAGTAACACACATTTCATACCCATTAAACAATTTAAGAGGAATCAAACAAACAACGAAGGTACGTAAGGAGGTGGAAAATGTAGATTTTATTGCTAAGGCGCTTCAAATCGCAACAAAGCGAAAATGTGATATTCAAAGCCTCATTACGGAATAGAAAACTCTAAGGGATGGAAATAGATTAATGGAAAAAATGATGATTGCCAATGTACCTACAAAAATTGAAAAAGCCAATTTTTTTAGTAAATACTTGAACAAATCGGTCTTTATTAAACGCGATGACCAGACGGGAATGGAAACATCAGGAAATAAAGTTAGGAAGCTAGAGTATTTGTTGAAAGATGCTCAAACTAAAAAGTGTGATTATTTAATTACCAGTGGCGGGATCCAATCAAACCATGCGAGAGCCACTGCAATTATAGCGGCTAAATATCAAATGAAATCATTATTGATTTTAAAAGAAAGTGAGACTAATAAGTCAGAAGGGAATCTATTTTTCAATAGATTAGTCGGTGCACAAATAAAACTAGTATCCGAAGATGAGTATCGAAATTTAACATCAATTATCAAAATAGCGGAAAAAGAATTGACTAGTTTGGGACATAAACCATATGTCATTCCGATGGGAGGTTCGAATGGTTTAGGGGCTTTAGGATATGTAGAAGCATACTATGAAATCTTGCGTCAAGAAGAGGAATTAGGAATTAGGTTTGATACAATCGTGGTTGCGAACGGCTCCGGGGGAACGTATGCGGGTTTGTTATACGGAAATAAAGAAAGCAATAAAAGTAAGAATATTATCGGAATGAGTGTGTTAAATCAGCAAAAAAAAGCAACTGATAATATCATGCATATTTTGGAGAATATGAATCAATATAGGGCCAACTCTTATTCGTTTAATGATAAAGAGATTAATATTATTGACCGTTATATTGGATTAGGGTATGGCAAAAGCCAATTGGAAGAATTGAAATTTATCGAGAGATATGCACAAGAAGATGGGCTTATTCTTGACCCCGTCTATACAGGAAAGGCCATGTATGGTCTATACCATGAACTTGCAAATGGAAAACTCCAGGATAGCCAAAACATCCTTTTTATTCATACGGGCGGTATTTTTGGTTGGACGGATGAAAAGATTAATATGTTAAATAGATGAAAAAAGTAAAAATCATTTTCGATAAAGAGGGGAAACTATGATGTTACACGACTTTGATGAAACTATAAATAGAATCGGCACTGATTCGGATAAATGGGACAATGAAGGAAAAGGTGGTGCACTGATTCCATTAGGGATTGCTGACACTGATTACAGAGCTCCAAAAGAGGTATTAGATGCAGTAAGAAAAAAAGTAGACTTTGGCGTTTTCGGTTATGGATATTTTCCTCATGAGCGATTTACTAGTGCTATTAAAGGATGGTATGGTCGCCATCATAAAGTTGATATTGGTCTAGATGAAATTAGTTATGCACCAGGACTAATGACAGGTGCTTTATGGATGTTTTTAGATGCTTACACCAATCCGGGAGACAAGATCGTGATTCAACCTCCAGTCTATGCAACTTTTAAAACGGTCATTGAGAATTTTAATAGAGAAGCTATCAACAATCCATTAAGATTTAACGATGGATGTTACAATATTGATTTTGAAGATTTAGAGAATAAACTAAAGATGCCAGACGTAAAGATACTCCTTGTATGTAACCCTGCTAATCCAATTGGACGGGTATGGACAAAAGAAGAAATGAAGAAAATGTATGATTTGTGTCGCGAGAATAACGTGATTATTATAAGTGATGAGATTCATAGTGATATGATCCACAAAGGATTACCTTTTTACTCCTTTTTAGAGATTTGTGAGGAAGAGGATAAAAATGTTGTAGTGATGAACTCTCCAAGTAAAACTTTTAATTTAGCATCTTTTTTTAGCGCTTATATTATTATAAAAAACAAAAATTTGAAGAGAGCTTTTGACGATATTTACGTAAAATATCACTTTGATTATAACTATCTAGGGATTGAGGCTTTAATAGCTGCTTATAATGAATGCGATTATTACGTGGATGAATTAAATGATTATTTACGAAAAAATATTACCTTTGCTATAGAGTATATCAATAAAAATATGCCAAAGTTAAAAGTTCAGTATCCTGAATGTTCCTATTTATTATGGATTGACTGTGAAGAGTTAGGCTTAAATAGCGAATTGCCAACTAAATTTTTTGAAGATTCGGGAATTAGGGTTAATGCTGGTAGCACATATGGAAAAGATAGCGGTAATTTTGTGAGAGTAAATATTGCCTGTACAAGATCTTTATTAGAAGTTGCTTTAGAAAAGATAAAGGAAAGTTATGTGAAACGAGCTTATAAATTAATTCCTTAATTCATAGAGGTGGAAAAGTGAAGAGTATTCCTTTTACAAAAATGCATGGTTGTGGGAACGACTTTATTTTGATTGATAACAGGGAAGACATTATGGAGGGTGTAACAATAACCAAATTCGCTGCGGAAGTTTGCAAAAGGAGATTTCATATTGGCGCTGACGGTCTCATGTTGTTGGAAAAATCGACTATTGCGACTTTCAAAATGCGATATTTTAATGCTGATGGCAGTGAAGGAGAAATGTGTGGAAATGGAGCCCGTTGTCTTTGTAAATTCGCCTTTCAGCTTGGCGTGACTGGAAAGGAGATGACTTTTGAAACGTTAAATGGAATCTATGAAGCATCCATCCATGACTCTTATGTAAAAGTAAAGTTCCCTGAACTTAAAAAGAATGAGATTGTACTAAACCAAGTTTTATCTTTGAACAATCAAAACAAAACATATCATTATGCCAATGTTGGTGTACCGCATACGGTATGGCTGCAAGATTCTTTTGACCTGTCGGAGTGGTCTTCCTTTTATGAATGGGGAAGGATGATTAGGAACAGAACGGATATCTTTCCACAGGGAACGAATGTAAATTTAATTGAAATTTTGGATCGGCATCATATCAATATAAGGACATATGAAAGAGGAGTCGAAGAAGAGACTTTAGCATGCGGGTCGGGTGCTACGGCTTCGGCGATTATGTCACGGTTATTGGATCTAATTGAATCTCCTGTCACGGTAAAAACACTTGGGGGGACTCTTAGAGTATCGTTTCAAGTAACAGATGAAATGATTCAAGACATATATCTTGAAGGTAATGCTGTTACGGTTTGTGAAGGGACTATTCCATTGGATGATTGGAAAGGTGTAAAAGTTTAAAATAACTAAGGAGGATCGGAACATATGAATAAAAAGAGTATTTGGAAATCATATAAATTCCCTATCATTTTAATATTGTCAATAATAACAGGAAGTATTATTGGCTTAATTGCTGGACCTAAAGCGGAAGTACTCAAACCGTTGGGTGACATTTTTATTAATCTCATGTTTACCATTGTCGTTCCACTTGTATTTATCTCTATTAGTAGTGCCGTTGCCAGCATAGCAAGCCTCAAAAGACTTGGTAAAATCTTAGGAGTTATGCTATTAGTGTTTGCTGTTACGGGGATCATTTCTTCCATTGTTATGATTGTGGGTGTGACAGCATTCCCTCCGGCAGAAGGAGTACACATTGAAATGCAGAAGCCGGATGAAATAAAGCCATTGAGTACGGCAGACCAAATCGTTTCTGCATTCACCGTACCTGATTTTCTTGAATTGTTTTCAAGAAAAAACATGCTTGCTTTAATCGTCTTTTCTATCCTTTTCGGTCTTTCTGTTAGTATGTTAGGTGAAAAGGGAAGGAAAATTGCAGCGGGGCTTTCTCAACTCTCCGATGTAATAATGAAACTCGTTTCCATTGTTATGTGGTTTGCTCCAATTGGATTAGGCGCCTATTTTGCAACGTTAATTGGGGTATTCGGTCCTGAATTGCTTGGTTCTTATGCAAAAGCGATGGCCATTTATTATCCAATTTCAATTATATATTTCTTTGTTGCCTTTACCATTTATGCTTTTATAGCTGGGGGGAAAAGAGGGACAAAAACATTCTGGAAGGAAATTATCACTCCAGCAGCCACTTCCTTGGCAACTCAAAGCAGTGTTGCGACAATTCCAGCAAACCTAGCAGCTTCCGCCAAAATTGGCGTTCCAAAAGATATTCGCGAAATTGTTATTCCTGTTGGAGCAACAGCCCATATGGACGGATCCTGCTTAAGTGCGATATTAAAAATTGCTTTTCTTTTCGGTTTATTCAATATGTCCTTTACTGGAATAGATACGTTTATGACGGCTATTCTCATTGCTTTATTGAGCGGCATGGTCATGTCGGGAGTACCAGGTGGAGGTTTTGTCGGTGAATTGTTAATTATCACAATGTATGGGTTCCCTCCAGAAGCCTTGGTTATCCTCTCTATGTTAGGAACTTTGGTAGATCCTCCGGCAACAATGGTAAATTCAACTGGAGATACAGTAGGTGGAATGTTAATGGCCAGAATCATCGAGGGGAAAAACTGGATGGACAAAAAGTTAAAGCCTTCAGAATTTATAGAACATGGAGAAGCATTAGAACAGTGATAAGTACCACCTAGGTTTTCCTATTGAAGAAAGGAAGGCAACTGACCTAAGTTAGTTGATGTGTTCTTTACAACTTCGTCAGTTAGGTAGATAAAAGATTCGAATAAGAGGACAAAGCTGTTCTGCTTAATATAAGGCAGAAACAGCTTTTTCTTTTGCAACAAGCAGGATTTCTGTGCATAGATTATGGATAAAACCAACTATGCAAAGGGGAATACTCGAGATGATTCACCCACATACGGAGTTACGCTTTATTAATGATCAGATAGGTTTTGGGGTATTTGCTACTGAATTCATTCCAAAGGGTACCATTACGTGGGCTTTGGATGAGCTGGATCAAATACTGAAGCCAGACGATGTTGAAAATCTAGATCCATACAGAAGGGAGCTCCTAAAGAAATACTCCTATCGCAATCAAGAAGGAAAATATATTCTTTGCTGGGATTTAGGCAGATATGTGAACCATAGTTTTCATGCTAATTGTTTAGGAACCGCTTATGAATTTGAAGTGGCAGTCCGGGACATTTATCCAGGGGAGCAATTAACAGATGATTATGGAACTTTAAATATAGATGAACCCTTTGAATGTATACCAGAGGATGGAACAGAGAGAAAAGAAGTTTACCCTGATGATCTACTTAATTTCTCGGAGGAATGGGATCAAAAAGTAATGGAAGCTTTACAAAACCTCTATGAGGTTAAACAGCCCCTATTTCACCTCATTCAGCCACAATTTATGGAAAAAATAAAAATTGCATCCTTAGAGCGAATTCTATTGGATTCTATCAAATGCATCTATTATGACCGAAATAAACATAGATAATGGTTAATAAAAAATATGAAGCATACATCCTTCAACATCAAGGATGTATGCTTCTCTATACATCTATTTAACTCTTCTAATCTCAATTTGGAATTCTTTAAGTCTCTGGTACAGGGTTGTACGAGAGATGCTAAGGTGTTTGGCTGTTCTCGTGATATTTCCCTTGTGTTTCATTAATATTTGGATATAAAATTGGCGTTCGTGTTCATAGTTTTTTTCCTTTATATCCGTAATGCTCTTTATATTATGGAGGGAATAAGAGCCTTCCTGCTTAAATGCTTGGACATTTTCAGCTATTTCTTGAGGAAGATGCTCTTGTTCAATAATGGATGAGTTCCCTGCTAAGTAATAGGCTCTTTCAATTACGTTGCAAAGCTCTCGGATATTTCCGGGCCAATTGTATTTTTGCATTAGCATCAGGGCTTCATTTGAAAACTCCTTCTTATTGCCGGTTAGGGCATTGAAATCTTCTAAATAATGATAACTGAAATGGGCGATATCCTCAGGTCTTTTACGAAGAGGCACAAGTTCGATAGTAAAAACATTTAGCCGGTAATACAGGTCACTCCGAAATGAGCCATTGAAGGCAATTTCCTGAAAAAGATCCTTATTCGTTGCGGCAATGATTCGTACATCTAACGGAATAGGCTTGTGACCGCCAACGCGAAACACTTCTTTTTCTTGCAAAACTCTTAATAAGGTTGTTTGCAGCTCAAGAGGCATTTCACCAATTTCATCAAGAAAAAGAGTCCCGCCATTAGCAACCTCAAATTTGCCTGGACTGCCGCCCTTTTTGGCACCTGTAAAAGCCCCTTCTACATACCCAAACAGTTCAGAATTAATCAGTTCTTTTGACATTGCACCGCAATTTACCGCTACAAATGGCTTATTCCTCCGTGCACTTTCATTATGGATAGCACGAGCAAACATCTCTTTGCCAGTTCCGCTTTCGCCTAGTATAAGAGTATTAGCCTGTATTTTCGAAGCAGAGCGTGCCAATTCAATTGTTTTTAAAAATAAATTGCTGGAACCGATTAGATCATAAGTAGTTAAGTTCTTTCTTTCATTCAAGGAAAAACGATAAGGCTGGCGAGGAAGGGACTTAAAACGAATAAAAGTCAACAAATTTTTCTTTTGTACTTTTATCTCAAAGCTTTCTTCTTTATCCTTCCGCCTTAAAATACGCTCCTCTCCTTTTTCTCTGTCGCTCCTATCCAAAGAGATCTCCTGTAAAACAGTTTGTACCATGCTTTGTTTATTTCCCCATAATTCAACTGCCTTTTTGTTTTGAAAATGAATATCCCCTTCTTTTATGATGAACAAACCTCCCGGCTGCTGGTCTGTAATTTCACCAAGGGCGTTATTTAAAATATGCTGTTTCTCTTGACTTTCAACTAGCTTAGAACTTAGATGGATGATCCCCTTAATGCTTTCTAGCAGCTGTTCAGTTGATTCAGATGAAGTCTTTGGCATATAAACGCCCAATACACCTTTACGTTTATCAAATGATCCAACGATAGGGAACCCTGCAACAACATATGTATTGTTTGATTTCCTAACACTCTCATTTGTAACTGTATATGCGGATGTTTTCTCTCTGAAAGCAGTGCTAATTCCACTGTTTTCTAAGAGTGTGCTATTTACCGTATCTCCTGGCCGCAAATTTAATAGTGGGGAGGTGGCTGCGGGAGAGCCACCATTAATGATTTCTATCAGGACACCTTCCTCATCAAAATAGGCAAACGGAAAGGGAAGCCATGAAAGATTTTTTTTGAGTTCAGAAAGAAGGGGCTGGCACTGATTTTTTTTAGTCTGGAATTGCTCATTATTTTTGACAGGAATAATATCCTTAGGATGTGATGGCAGTGCGTCTTCCATCAACGGAATCGGTTTAATTGGATTATCTGACTCCCATAAAATATGAAATTGACCGGATTCATTGACCTTTCCAATCCGCGAATTTAGCCATACATGCTGATTGATCGGATCAACCATAATTTTCCCTTGTGGGGCTTCAATGGATAGACCAGATAAAGCATTTCGAATAGCTTTAGTTGAGACAGTATCCACCCTTTTAAGTGCTTCTGCAAGCAGGATCATGCTATTATAGGCACTCTCCATAACCGAACTAATAATATCAGTCCCATAAATTCGCTGGAATTCCGTAATGAATTTTCTATTTTCGGCCCGATCAATCGTGCTGAAATATGAAAAACTGGAGTAAAATTCAGTTTTCCCTTTAGGATCAATCGCTTTAATTTCAGTTTCCGCCGTCACATTACTAGCAATGGGCTGCTGAAACCCGAGTTTTTCATGCTGCTGGTAATAGCTAATGGTACTGTCGCCAACCAAGGTGGAAAAGACAATATCTGGATTCATCTGTCGGATTTCACTGAAGTGCTTATCAAAAACTTGGTTTCCTAGTGCAACGTATTGTTCTCCAAAAACAGATCCTCCGTGATATTCAACGAGCTGGCGTACGAATCGGTTTATCTCTCTAGGATAAATATAGTCTGAGCCTAGGAGGTAAAAGGTCTTTCCAACATGGCGAATGAGCCAAGGAATGAAGTCCAGCAGCTGTTGATTAGGCGTTGAATTGGAATAAAAGATGTTGGGATGCATTTCTCCGCCTTCATTTATGGTCGGATAAAATAATAAATTATTATACTTTTCCAAAACGGGAATAACACTTTTCCTGCAGGCGGCGGTATAGCAGCCGATAATGGCCGTGACTTGATCGGTAACGATAAGCTTTTCAGCCTTCTGGCGAGTTATATCAGGATCGGAAGCCGCATCCTCGACAATCGGGATAAGTGTTTTTCCATTAATGCCGCCGCTTTCATTAATATGTTTAATCGCTAATAAGCATGCTTGATACTGTCCCCGTTCAGTAATACTGGTTGTCCCTGTTAATGAAAAGAGAATTCCCACTTTCAGCTCCTGTTTTTCCAATGATATTGGCTCCCTTCTTTTATAAAATTGTTCATTTTTTGTTCAGTACACTAATTTGACAGTTGAACATCTTCTTTACAGATTTGAGTGTACAAATGCTTAACATTTTGTTGGCAAGAAAATTTTTTTTAATGAAAAATGTAATTTTTATAAAAGGAAGAAAAGTTGACTCTCAAAAGGTTAACAACATCAAGGTATTATATTCTTCATTTCATTGGAAAAACCTTTAAGTCTTTTATTTATGAAACTTGGCATGGACTTTGCATTACTAAAAGTGAAGGGTGCAAACCAAGAAAGGAAGTGACTGATTGTTTGGGTATTGTAAAAATGCCACCCAAAACCTAAAGTGAATCAACTGATTATTCCAAATTACCGGCAGCCACTTTGGTAAGTCAGAAACATTACAATGGTGAAAATAAAGGAGGGTTTATTTTGAATGCACAAGCAAAGAAAGCTTATTTAAGTACAGATAAATACATCCTTGAGAATAACATTAAGCCCCTTATTACAGAGGAGTTAATTGAAGAGCATAGAAAGCTTCCTGTTGGCAGGCATAGCTATAATCTAAGTATGGTTGTTAATTTCCTAAGAAGAAATCACGAAATTATCGAAGGAAAAGATCTTATTGTTTGTACAAAGCCCCACCAAGAATGGTGTTTAGGGGAGCATCCGGGGAAACGCGGAGTTCCGTATAAAGTTTTTGAAGATCAATGCTTTGACACACGTGAAAAGGCAGAGCATGCCTTATTCCTTAAAAGACTCAAAAAACATGGATTAGTAGATTAATAACTACCAAAAAGGGAGAGGATTCTATTGGCAATTAACGGTTATACAGATCGATTAAGTGTTCAGCCCGGTCAAAATATTAAATTTATGGTTAACAGTGACCATAAAAAATATAAAACAGAAATTGTCCATCTTGTCCATGGGGATTCCAATCCCGAAGGGCCAGGACTAAAGATTTATAGTGTAGATGCAGATGTGAATAAGGAATATGATGGCAGAAAGCAGGCCATACATATGGGATCCTATATCAAGTTCGATGCTCAGTCTCATTTTGAAAGCGTTAACAGTTTTTCGTTGCAAGCGATGATTTATCCAACAACACCTGATTTAGGCGTGCAAGGAATTCTGACAAAATGGTCCCCTGATCAAAATTCAGGTTATGGCCTTTTCATTGATGAAAAAGGCTGTCTGGCTTTATGGATTGGCGATCAAAACGGGAACGTTGAGAAGGTTAGCACTAACAAGCCACTCGTACAAGGCACATGGTTTTTTGTTGGGGGAACCTATGATGCGGAAACAGGGAAAATAACTGTTTTTCAAGAAGCTGTCATTAGTAAAACAAATGGGAGATTTTCACTTCCATATGGAATTGAAGAGATGAATGCAAATAATGAAGTAGAAACAGTAGTAAAGCCTCATGCTACAAATGATGCTGAATTCACCATCGCCAGTATTTTCCAAAAAGCAGACGGTAAACAAAAGGTTATTTGGCGATTTAATGGGAAAATTGACCGTCCGCGTATCGCGAATGAAGCTTTAACGAAAGAAGAAATGTCTGCATGGATTGAAAATCCTTCGGGAAATCGTGTTGTAGCGGCATGGGACTTTGCGGAGGGAATTACAAAGAAGGGCATCAAAGAGCTTGAAAAGATATATGATAAGGGACCAAATCAAATCCACGGTGAAGCAGTTAATCACCCTACCCGCGCGATGACCGGATATAACTGGACATCTGAGGAGCAAAACTTTACCCATGCCCCAGAACAATATGGAGCTATTCAATTCCATGATGATGATATGACTGATGCGAAATGGGATGTTGACTTTGAATGGACAGTTCCTGATACGCTAAAAAGCGGTGTATATGCTGCCCATGTGCACGCAGGAGATGATGAGGATTACATTGTATTCTTCGTTAGACCTAAGAAGGGGAAGCCTACTGCGAAAACAGCTCTTATTATTCCTACTGCCAGCTATTTAGCATACGCCAACAACCGCTTCCAGGACATCCCGCTTGCTCAACTTATGTTTGGAAGAGCCCCAGTTGTCCAGCAGGAAGATATGTACTTGGGAGAGCATGCGGAATTTGGTCTATCCACATATGATCATCATAATGATGGTTCAGGGGTTTGCTTCTCATCTAGCTTGCGTCCAATTTTAAATATGAGACCAAAATACCGTCATAATTTATCTCCATCCTTATGGCAATTTAATGCGGATTTACACTTAATCGACTGGCTGACTGAAAAAGGTTTTGACTTTGATGTTATTACGGATCAAGACCTGCATTTTGAAGGATATGAGCTGTTAAGCCATTATCAAGTAGCCATTACAGGCTCTCACCCAGAATACTACTCGGGCCAAATGCTGGATGCTGTAGAGGATTACCAAGCTAATGGAGGCCGCTTCATGTATATGGGCTCAAATGGTTTCTATTGGGTTGTTACCTTTGATCCGAATAATCCAAACCTCATGGAAGTTAGAAAGAATTATGGAAACCAAGGCTGGAAATCTAAGCCGGGCGAAATTCATTTAAGTATTACGGGCGAACAGGGCAGTATTTGGAAGCACCGTGGCAGGGCGCCTCAAAAGGTTTGCGGCGTAGGATATATGGCGGAAGGCTTTGAAGTATCTTCTTATTATCTGAGATCAGAGGATAGCTTTGAACCTGGAGTAGAATGGATCTTTGAAGGAATTGGAAAAGACGAAAAAATCGGTGACTTCGGTCTAGTAGGTGGAGGAGCAGCTGGATTAGAATTAGATATTTATGATGAGGAGCTTGGAACTCCTTCGCATGCCGTCATCGTGGCTTCATCTGTAGGCCATACAAATGTCTACGTGCCGGTAGCAGAAGAATTGTACTTTAACATTCCTGGCCTAGGAGGGGAAGAGAATCCAAGAGTAAGGGCTGATATGGTTTACTACCCGACTCCAAATGGTGGTGCAGTATTCTCAACAAGCTCCATTGCTTATTGTGGAAGCTTATCACACAATAATTACGATAATAATATTTCTCGTCTAACAGAGAATGTGTTGAAACGATTCTTATCAGAGGAACCGATTCCATTTCCGGATTTGAGCAAGAAGGCTGAAACTGTAAAATAATGGTGAGTTAATAAGAAAGCGTTATTGATAGATTAATAGTTTAACAGGTAAATACAGGTAAGCTCCAAAGGAAAAAAACCTATGGAGCTTTCTTTTTGTCTGCTTTCTCAACAACATCAGTCAAGTCCTTATTTTTGTGTAAAATCAAATCAACAATGCTAACCTTAGTATAGTTGATACCTCTGTTTGATTTTTTTCTGGGGGAAGGGGGTAC
>NZ_LMAS01000006.1:139478-378078 GCF_001509555.1 Bacillus sp. FJAT-29937
AGTCAAGTCCTTATTTTTGTGTAAAATCAAATCAACAATGCTAACCTTAGTATAGTTGATACCTCTGTTTGATTTTTTTCTGGGGGAAGGGGGTACCCCCTTCCCCCAGAAAAAAATTTCGCTTCGCGTTCGTGGCTATTCATCTCTTTCTTTTGTTTAACTGTAAATTTTCATTCTCCATTAACAATGCACCAATTAGTCGAAATGCGGACTGTGTATTAGGAAATACCCGAATGACTCTTTCTCGTCTTCTAATTTCCTGATTTAAACGTTCCAGTGAATTCGTACTGGTTAGGTAGCGGTGATATTTTACTGGTTCATTGAAATATTGGATAGACTCTTCAAAGCCGTCTTCAAGCACCTCGATGGCCTTAGCTACCTTCGGTTCCTGACTGTAACGTGAAATAAATTCTTCTTTAAAGTATCTAGCTTCTTCCACAGATATTGCTTGATAGATTTTTCGAATATCAGCTATTACTTGCCTTATGTCTTTCTTAGGTAACTTGTTGTAGATATTTCGTTTAAAATGAACTGTGCAACGTTGCCATGAAGTCCCAATAAATTCACGCTCAATGGCTTTTTTTAATCCTGCATGCGCATCTGAGATAACCAGTTTTGGAGACTGCAATCCTCGGGCTTTTAAGCCTTGGAAGAAATCCCTCCAGGCCTCATAGCTTTCTACGTGATCTATTTTTAGCCCTAGGATTTCGCGCTTTTTCTTAACGTTCATTCCCGTCATAATATAGACAGCTTTCGATACGACTTTATGATTTTCCCGAACCTTAATATACATGGCATCTGCATACAGGTAAGGAAAATACTCTACATTCAGTGGACGATTGGCCCATTGTTTTACGATCGGGTCAAGCTTCTCGGTCAGGGAAGATACGAAAGACTTTGAGACGCTTTCTCCACAAAGTTGTTCTATGATGTTTGTGACTTTTCTCGTGGATACCCCATTAATTACCATCTCTAACATAGACAGAACTAGAGCCTGATCCATTCGGGAAAACTTCTCGAATAATGAAGGAGAGAAGTGACCCTCTCTTGTACGCGGTACCCTTAGTTTTATTTTCCCAATACTAAGAATCAATTCTCTTTCATAATAGCCATTCCGATAATCCCGGCGATCAGGCGAGCGTTCATAAGCAGCTGCACGTAAATAATCATCTCGTTCTTTTTCCATGAATTCATTTAGAACCAACACAATAGACGACTTTACAACCATTTCAATATTAGAATTCATTACCGATTCTTTTAAAAGATCTAAATCTAGGTTAAACTGTATTTGAGTCATTTTTATTCCTCTCTTCCTTGTTTATCGTCGCTGTTAAACATTGTAGACAAGAAGGAATAAAATGACTCCTTTTCTTTTTACACAATTATATGGACATAATCNTTCCTCTCTTCCTTGTTTATCGTCGCTGTTAAACATTGTAGACAAGAAGGAATAAAATGACTCCTTTTCTTTTTACACAATTATATGGACATAATCACAACATCTGCTATTTGGGACATTTACCAGGGAGAGCTTTGACAGAAGTTTGGAGTATTAATAATAAATGAAAAATCCCTTGAGACTTTACTTCACAACTCTAGGGATTTTGTGTTTTTATTTCCTCAAAAGTAAATACATAAAATACGGTGCCCCAATGAGTGCAACGACAATCCCAGCTGGTATGCCATCAGGGTCAACGAGATTGCGGCCTATCGTATCAGCGAGCAACAGCAGCCATCCGCCAATCAAAATGGCAATGGGCAGGAATAGTTGGTTTCTTGGGCCGACTAAAGCTTTAGCAATATGCGGGGCCATGAGCCCGACAAAGGCGATTCCTCCTGTTACCGAAACCGCGGATGCTGCTAGTGCAACCGCTGTTAAAAGCAGGACGATCCGCTCCTTTTCAATGGATACACCGACGCCGATGGCTACTGGTTCGCTCAGACTAAGGAGATTTAACCGATTGGCTTTATATAATGTAAAAGGTATAAGGATGGCGAGCCAAGGAAGAATGGCCCATATAAAAGGCCAATCTGTGCCCCAAATATTCCCTGCAAGCCATTTGGCGATAAAATCTACTTTTTCCCGTTCAGCAGATGAAATCAGAACGATCATTACTCCGGAAAGGGCCATAGAAAATCCAACCCCAATGAGAACAAGTCTTACGGGCTGAAGGCCGGAGTTTTTGTTATAGGCAAATAGATAAATGAAGCCAGCGGTGAGTATAGCTCCAACAAAAGCGATAATCGGAAGCAAATAAACAAATGAACCCGCTGTAAGCGGATAGAACAAAAAGAATACAGCAATGGCTACACCTGCTCCCGAGTTAATGCCGACAATACCTGGGTCAGCTAAATCATTGCGGGTGATGCCTTGTAAAATGGCGCCAGATAGGGCTAAAGCCATTCCTGCTAGCAATGTGATAAATATTCGCGGCAGTCGAACGGAAAATAATACAAACTCCTCTTTAAACGTCCCATAACCTAAAATAGTTGGGATGAGGCGGTTATAGGAGAGAGCGGAGTAGCCCATTCCCATACCAATAAAGACTGTCAAAATAATTAGTGCAAATAAAATGGCTAATGTTATACGTTGTTTTCTTATTAAGGCCGGATCGATCATGAGAATACTTTACCTCCTTTGTGTACGATGAATAGAAAGAATGGCAGTCCAATCATCGAGACAATGGCGGCTACAGGTGTTTCAAATGGAGAATTGATCGTACGTCCCAATGTATCTGCGAATAACATAAAGGTCGCTCCTGTAATGGCAGACATCGGAAGGATAAAGCGATAATCCGTTCCAACGATCGCACGGACGATATGTGGAACCATTAACCCGATGAATGCCATATTTCCGACAAGTGCCACAGACGCACCAGCTAGAAGAATAATGATAATAAATAAAAGAGTTTTTATTCGTGCCGTGTTTTGCCCTAACCCAACAGCCACTTCCTCACTTAAGCTCATAATGGTGAGTTGCCTTGAGAGGAAAAGAGACATGAGTATGCCAATCGTGATGAAGGGAATGATGGTTTGCAGCTGGCTCCATGAAGTTCCGATTATTCCGCCTGCAGTCCACATTGATACATCTTTTGAAATTTTAAAATAAATCCCGACTCCCTCCGCGATGGCGTGGAGGAAGGCTGATACTGCAGCCCCTGCTAATACGATGTGAAAAGGGGAAAACCCTCCTTTTTTCATCACTCCCATACTAAAAACCATCACCGCACCGCCGGCCGCACCAATAAAACAAGCAATCATAATGCCGAAGTAATTGGCAGAAGGGATAAATGCAATGGTTAAAGCGAGAGCAGCATTGGCTCCAGCCGTTAGCCCAAGTAAACCGGGGTCTGCCAGTGGATTTCTAGTCATTCCTTGCATAATGGCCCCTGAAACAGATAAAGCTGCACCAACAAAAATGGCTGCCACTTCACGTGGAAAGCGAATTTCACGGATGATGGACAATTTTTCACCGGTTGCCTGGGAAGTAAGGGCGAGCCATACATCTTTTACTGTGGTGTCTGCAGCTCCGAATACTAAAGAAGCTATAAACATACAAAGAAAGGCAAGAATTCCTGCTATTAGCTTCAATGTAAATGAAATGGAAGATCGGTTGTTTTTTGTCATTTTATCTCACTTTTCCTATTAATAAATGAGGAAAAGGAATTCTTCTAATAAGAATCCCCCTTCGTATAATTAGTTGCCTAGAAAGCTTTTCTTGAAGAAGTCTAATTGAAAATCAAGTGTGATAGGATCATTGAAATAGAACTCTTTCATATTAGCTTCATATACATGATTATTTTGGACAGCAGGAATGTTTTTGTACGTATCTGTTTCTTGGAATGAGTTATCTGTTTCGCTATTTTTGCTTATGATTAAATAATCTCCGGCAAACTCAGGGAGAACTTCTAAAGATAAAGCATAGTAGCCGTCTATTAACGCCGTTTCTTTCACTTTTTCAGGCATATTTAATTCCATTTCTTGATAAAGAATTTCTGTGCCGCGGCCCCAGTTATCGCCGTATACATAAAGCTGCTTGTCAAAGTTTTCAATGACAGAAACGGTTGCATCTGCACCAATCTTTGCTTTAATTTCATCACCAGCTGTTTGGGCACGCTTTTTGAAATCGTCAATCCAAGCTTGAGCTTCTTTTTCTTTATTTAATAGTTTGCCAATTTCTAAGTGTTGTGTTAAATAATCTACTTTCCCGTATGTATAAGTAACTGTTGGTGCAATGTCGTTTAATTTATCAATGTTTTTAATATTTGATAATCCAATGATCAAGTCCGGATCTAATTCTATTATTTTCTCTAAGCTTTCATCAGACACTTCTGCTACGTCTTTTAATTTTGAATCAAAACGAGGATTCATTTTTGACCATGAATCAACCCCGACAAGATTCACATCCAATGCCATGACGTTACCCGCGAAAGAGGAAAGAACAATGACACGTTTTGGATGAGCAGGGACTTCGATTGGGCCGTTTTCTGATTGATACGTAGTGGTTTCAGTTTTGTTCACATTTTCATCTGCTTTTGCAGCGCTGTCATTTTCGGCTGTTTTATTACTGCAGGCGCTAATGATCAGTACACATAATAGTAAAAAGGGAAATAATAGTTTTTTCATTGTTCTTATTCTCCTTAAAGTAAATTGTAAGTTAGACACATCGGTTTGTTTGTGCGCGGATCCCGCCCTATTTGAGCATCAATATGGAAAACTTGCTCAAGGACGCTAGGATCAATGACTTCTTCGCAATCTCCAGCCTTTACGATTTCTCCATCCTTTAAAGCGATAATAAAGTCAGCAAAGCGGGCAGCTTGGTTTAAGTCGTGAAGCACCATCACAATCGTCCGTTCTTGCTCGTGATTGAGCTTTTGCAAAAGCTCTAACACTTCTAGCTGATGGGCCATATCAAGATATGTAGTCGGCTCATCAAGAAAGATAATTTCCGTCTCTTGTGCAAGTGCCATCGCAATCCATACACGTTGGCGCTGGCCTCCTGAGAGTGAATCTACAGGACGAAATTTAAAATCGAATGTTCCTGTCACTTCTAGTGCCCAATCAATGACTTCATAATCTTTTGGTGTTAGCCGGCCAAAGCCTTTTTGATAAGGAAAACGGCCATATGATACGAGTTCGCCAACGGTTAATCCGCTTGCGCTTTCAGGTGTTTGTGGAAGAATCGCCATTTTTTTTGCAAGCTGCTTTGTATTTTCCTTTGAAATATTCCCTCCGTCCAAAATGACTGAACCTGATTGATGAGAAATAATACGGGTAATCGCTTTCAATAGCGTAGATTTCCCACAGCCGTTCGGTCCAATGATCGTTGTGATTTTTCTATCCGGAATTTTTACGGAAAGCTCTTTTACGATTAATCGTTCCTCATAGCCAATGCTTAAGTCTTCAGTATATAAGCGGACCATTTGTACCTCCCATTTCTTTATAAGTAGAAGTTTATATTGATAATGATTATCAATTTCACTATAATCATTACTATAATGTCATATATTTCTAATGTCAATAATTAAATGATAATGAGAATCATTATCTAGAGGAGTGGGCGGAATGAATGAGCAAGAATTATTTGATGTGACAGTAATTGGAGGGGGACCAGCAGGACTTTATTCGACCTTTTACAGCGGGCTTCGGGAGATGAAAACAAAGCTGATTGAGTACCAGCCGCAATTAGGGGGCAAAATCCATGTCTATCCAGAGAAGATGATTTGGGACGTTGGTGGGCTGACACCAATTCCAGGTGCAAAATTAATCAAACAGCTTGTTGAGCAAGGATTAACATTTAATCCAGAAGTCGTGTTAAACGAAAAAGTAGAATCCATTACCCGCGATGAAGCGGGGATATTTGTCTTACATACAGCTTCAGGTAGAAAACATTATTCGAAAACAGTGATCGTTGCAGTGGGCAGCGGCATATTGAATCCTCAAAAGCTTGAGATTGAAGGAGCTGAGAGATTTGAAGTATCTAATTTAAATTACACCGTAAAATCATTAAAACACTTTAAAGATAAAACAGTGATTATTTCTGGTGGTGGAAATTCAGCGATTGATTGGGCAAATGAATTGGAGCCAGTGGCAAAAAAGGTGTATTTAACTTATAGAAAAGAAGCTTTAACAGGCCATGAAGCACAAGTGACACAGCTGTTAAACAGTTCAGTAAAGTGTTTCTTTCAATCATCCATATCGAAGCTCATAGCATGTGAGAATCATGAGGTGATCGAGTGTGTAGAGCTGACCAATCATCAAACGGGGGAGGTTTCGTCCTTGGCTATCGATGAAGTCGTTATTAATCATGGGTATGAACGCGATACGGCATTGCTGAAAAACAGTGAGCTGCATATTAAAATAGCAGACAATGATTATATTGCAGGTAATGCAAATAGCGAATCTTCAGTCGCCGGGCTGTATGCGGCTGGAGACATTCTTATGCATGAAGGGAAATTAAATTTAATTGCTGGCGCCTTTCAGGATGCAGCCAATGCGGTCAATAAAGCGAAGCAATTCATTGACCCAAGTGCATATTCAGCCGGAATGGTATCCTCTCATAATGAAGTGTTTAAAAAGCGCAATCGGGAATTAGTGAAGCAAATGATGAATTAAATCGGCAGGATGGGATCCCCTGATTTTTTCCTTTACAAATGTTTTGAAATGGTATACCTTCAATTCAATATAATTATGCTGCAATAAATTGCTCTTAATAAGACGGATACTATTACAAAGGAGGAATTAATTTGAGAACATTCCATAGAGAGCCAAATGTGTTTGTTGGAGAAGTCAATATAAAAGTAAAAGACTTACAAGCCTCAATCCACTTTTATCAGAATTTAATGGGCTTCAAAGTATTAGAAGAGTCTAGTCACAAAGCTGTCCTAACAACGGATGGGAAAACACCATTAGTCACGCTTGAGCAGCCTGCAGATGTCATCCCGAAAACTGGCCGTACGTCAGGTTTATATCATTATGCCATTCTGCTGCCAACCCGAGCTGATTTATCTGTCTTTTTGCGGCATTTACTTCAAACTGGCTACCGATTTGGAGCGGCCGATCATTATGTGAGTGAAGCTTTGTACCTTAATGATCCAGATGGAAATGGAATCGAAATCTATCGTGACCGCCCGTCTGATGAAAGAACTTGGAAGAATGGGTTAGTGGATATGGCGACGGAACAGCTGGACGGGGAAGGGATTTTGGCTGAAAGCAATGTGGAGTGGACTGGTTTGCCTGCTGATACTCTGATGGGGCATATTCACCTGCATGTAGCTGATCTCCAAAAGGCAGAGGATTTTTATACGAAAGGCCTTGGTTTCCAGACGGTTAGCTACTACCCGCAAGCTGTCTTTCTATCAACCGGAGGCTATCATCACCATATTGCCATCAATACTTGGCAAGGAGTGGGGGCTCCAACCCCTCCGGAAAATAGTGTAGGGTTGAAATGGTATACACTTGTTTTTCCGGATGAGGCAGCACGAGACAACGTGGTTGCACAGTTGAAGGGAATCGGTGCATCGGTTAAAGAGGAAGAGGATTATTATGTGACAAGTGATCCAGCTGGGAATCGGATTCGGTTGGTGATTTAAGTAGATAAAGCAGGCCTAGAGATGGAGAACACAACCATCTTGGGCTTTTTTTATTTTGGTTGGAGAATTTCCCTCTATTTTTGCCTTTTCTTCTATTTGCAGAGTATGATTAAATATATAGAATGTATCCTCGGAAAGGAGCGATGCATGTGGAACTGCATTTAACTCAAAAAATGATCAAAGACATGTGCGGTGCTGTCTCCTTCAAAAGAGGAGACTCTTTTTATCGTGCGGGCAAGGTAATTATAAATAAATACAGTCATAATCGCTGTGAAGCAACGGTTATTGGTACGGAAAACCTCCATGTGACGATTGAAAAGGACCATGCTGGCGGTATACAGACCGCATGCAGCTGTCCAAAGCTTGCTTCTGTCAAAAATGATTGCCAGCATATTGCGGCTGTTTTGCTAGCTGTGTACGATCGGCAGCGTCAAGGGGCAGAGCTGATGCAGAATGATTTGCTGACGGACGGTCTGCTTCGGCTTTTCAATGATCAGCCCGTTCGGTCAAGCGGCGAGCAGCTTCATTTTGAAAATAGACAAGTTCTTGCAGCAGAGTTCATCTGTAAGCCGGTGGAAATGGGCCAGGGTTCATGGATGATGGGGGTCGAGGTAAAAGTAGGTCCCGTTCATGTCCAGGATATTCGGGGATTTCTGGATAGAATAGGGGCCGGCCATTCTTGCGAGCTTTCAACACTTTTTACGTATGATCCGGGGATTTATTGCTTTCAAAAGGAAACAGATGATGTGATTCAGGAGCTCCTTCAGGTAAGGCAAGATGAAAAGGCTCAATCGGACGGTGAAAAAAGTGACCACATGCTTATGATCCCGTCTTCTTCTTGGGGCCGGATTCTGCCACTCCTTATTAAAGCTCCACTCGCTAAGCTTACGTATGCTGGAAATACGTTTAACCGACTACAGCTGTCAGAAGAGGTCCTTCCATTACAGTTCGACTTTGAAGAAAGTGGAAGAAACAGCTATCGGCTGCGTATAAGTGGGATGGACCGTTTGAAAGTGATGGATTTATACAGGGCTGTCTTATATGACGGTCGAATCATTCAGCTGATAGAAGAGGACAGTAGGCGTCTAATGGAATTGAAACAAATGCTCGAAACGACAGGAACGAGTGAAATTCCGATTTCGAGCAATCAGGTTGACTTTTTCCTGGAAAAAGTGATTCCTGGCTTAAAAAAAATCGGAAATGTTCGTCTATCAGATGCCATTGCTAATCGGCTTGTGAGGGCTCCGTTAATCGCGAAGCTTTATTTGGATCGGGTAAAAAACCGTCTGCTTGCCGGGCTTGAGTTTCATTATGAAAACATCGTTATCAACCCGTTAGAGGGACGGGAACCGCCTGCGAGTATCATGCTCATAAGGGACGAAGAAAAGGAAGAGGCAATCCTTCAGCTGATGGAGGATAGCTCTTTCGGAAAAACAGATGGCGGATATATTCTGCAGAATGAAGAGCTAGAGTTCGAGTTTTTATGCTACACCGTTCCGAAGCTGGAGAAGCTTGTGCAGATTTATGCCACAACAGCGGTAAGAAATCGGATTTTCAGAGAAAACGCCCGTCCGCAAATTAGGGTGAGGGTCAAGAAGGAACGCACCAATTGGCTGGAGTTTAAATTTGAAATGGATGGCATACCTGAACAGCAAATCCGCGATATTTTACAGGCTTTAGAGGAAAAAAGAAGGTATTACCGTTTGCGAAACGGATCATTGCTTTCATTGGAAACACGGGAGTTTGAAGAAATACAACGTTTCCTGCGTGCCGTTCCTGCCCAAGAAGAAGATTTAGAAAGCGGATTGAATGTCCCGATTGTTCAAGGGCTTCGGCTGCTAGATTTGGCAGAGGGGAGCCGCGCCTTTACATTGGAGGAATCATTTAAGCAGTTTTTAGAAAAGCTTCGCAATCCTGAGCGTTTCGAGGATAAGGTTCCAGAGCGGTTAGGGCCCATTTTGCGGGAATACCAAAAACAAGGCTTTAGATGGATGAAAACACTTGCTGGTTATGGGTTCGGAGGGATTCTTGCAGATGATATGGGCTTAGGGAAGACGCTGCAGAGCATTGCTTTTATTTTATCAGAGCTTTCAGATATCCGTGAGAAGAGGGAGCCTGTTCTGATCGTATGTCCATCCTCATTAACTTATAACTGGCTTAGCGAATTGATGAAGTTTGCTCCGGAAATTGTAGCATTGGTGATGGATGGCAGTAAAGCAGAGAGAGCCCATTTGCAAAGGGGATGCAATGATATGGATGTAGTTATTACCTCATATCCCCTGCTGCGCCGCGATATCAAATGGTACGAGAAACAAACCTTCCATACAGTATTTTTCGATGAGGCTCAGGCTTTTAAAAATCCGATCACGCAAACAGCGAGAGCGGTTAAAAGAATAGGGGCGAATCACCGTTTTGCCCTCACCGGGACTCCGATTGAAAATTCCCTTGAGGAGCTTTGGTCAATTTTCCACGTAGTCTTTCCAGAATTATTTATGGGGTTACAGGAATACAGTTACTTGTCAAAAAAGGCAATTTCCAGAAGAATACGTCCTTTTATGCTTCGCAGGCTTAAGGAGGATGTTCTGTCAGAGCTCCCTGAGAAAAATGAAGCGGTGGTATCAGTGGAACTGCTCCCCGACCAGAAGAAATTGTATGCAGCCTATTTAGCGAAGCTTCGTCATGACACCCTTAAACATTTGGATAAGAACACACTCAGGAAAAATCGCATTCGGATTCTTGCGGGATTAACTAGATTAAGACAAATTTGCTGCCACCCAGCATTGTTTGTAGACGGCTATAAAGGAAGCTCAGCAAAATTTTTGCAGCTTATTCAGCTCATTGAAGAGGCAAGGCTTTCCGGAAGAAGGGTGCTGATTTTCTCCCAATTCACAAAAATGCTTTCGCTTATTGGCAGAGAACTGGTGAAACAAGGTCTCCCTTTCTTCTATTTGGATGGTCAAACTCCATCCGAAGAACGTGTGGACTTATGCAATCAATTCAATGCAGGAGAGCGTCACTTTTTCCTCATTTCCCTGAAAGCAGGCGGGACAGGGCTCAACCTGACTGGTGCTGACACGGTTATTCTATATGATCTTTGGTGGAATCCGGCTGTCGAGGAGCAGGCAGCAGACCGCGCTCATCGCATCGGGCAAACGAAAGCGGTTCAGGTTATTAAGCTTATATCTCGCGGCACCATTGAAGAAAAAGTAAATGAACTGCAGGAGAAGAAACGTCATTTAATAGAAGAAGTCATAGAATCCAAGGAGGGTGTGATGACTGCTCTTACGGATGAGGATATTAGGGAGATATTGGGGGTTTAAGGTCGACGTAGAAATCGAATAAAAATAGAGAGACAAATTCAGGCGTTTTTGTCTCTCTACCATTAAGATTATTTAAATATAGAAATAGATTCTTCCAAATTCGCCGCAAATTCCTTTAATAGAAGAGTTGTTTCTTCCAAATTGTTTATTTTCTCCATTTCCTCTTTCGATGCACGATCCACTTCTATTGTGTCTTCCACCGTTTGTTTTGTAATGTTTGCAAAGTTCTCCAGGGAAGCGAACATTTCCTCTGATCCCGCACTTAATTGCTCAGTTACAGCAGAAACTTCAAGGATTTCTTCATTTACCTTCTGAACGGAATGAAGGATTTCAGCAAATACCTTCCCAGTATGTTTGACAGACTCGGTTCCATTACTTGCTTTAACTATGCTGCTATTCATTTCTGTGATGACGTTTTGAGTGACGTTTGTAAAATCACTTATATGTCGAGAGATTTCCTTTGCGGAGGTTTTTGACTTTTCAGCAAGAACCCTTACCTCTTCAGCTACAACAGAAAAGCCTCTTCCATGCTCTCCTGCCCGACTAGCTTCAATCGCTGCATTCAAGGCAAGCAAATTTGTCTGCTCCGAAATTTCTGTAATGACCTTTGTTATTTTACTAATTTCGTCTACTTGGCTGATCATGCTGTTCAGATTATTCGCCGTTCCGATAATGGAGGACTCCACCTCTTGTATTTCTTTTATTAAAGCAGAGATTTCTTGATTTTCTGATTGAACTGTATCTGTTACATGATTGGATGACTCGGAAACGCCTGTAGAGGAATCGGCAATTTTTTGAATACCTACAGACATCTCTTCCATTGCCCGAACGGATTCTTCAAGTTGCTGGAGATTGCTCTTGCTTCCGCTTGCGATGGTGCTGATTTTGATTACATTATTTTCGTTAGAGCGTTTTGATGAATGGACATCTTTCGAAAGCTGCTCTGAAGCTTGCAATAAATGGTTTGAAATATTCACAATATGAGTGATTAATAAATTAATTTTTTGGGTCATATCCTTGAAGGAATCAGCTACTTGCCTAATTTCATCATGTCCCTTCACTTTTAAGCTATTAATCAGCTGCTCTGCCTGATCAAGATTCCCATCCTGAATTTCTCTAGCTGTTTTGGAAATGATGGATAATGGAGCAAGGCGTTTTCTAATAAATAGGAACATCACGATGCCGGTAAAAGCCACCAATGCCAATAGGATGGTAAGGTATAGCGGCATCGAGTTAGATATGACATTGTCCTGAATGACACCGATATCTTCTGCCATTATATCAACACCAAGTATTCCTATCACTTGATTATCCTTATTATTGATAGGTGCAAATGCTGATAGGTACTTGCCGTACTGCGGGTCATTGACAATGTCTGTGGAATTGTAATCCCCATTTAAAGTAGGCTCGATATCTTCAAAGCTTGTACCTGTCGTTGGAGCTCCTATTTCAGCAGCGTCTTCCGCATCTTTTGCGGAGCTGTCAACAAGAATAGAGATATTCTTACTATTTTCTTGAAGAATGTACACATACGCTGCTCCTGTCTTCAATTGATAATCACCAAGCTGCTCCCTAAGCTTCCAATAATCTTCAGACTCCGTAGGATTATCAAGGAATTTTTCAAGGGTGCTTGTGTCTACTCCCGAAGACACTGTCTTTGCTGTATTAATGCTGAAATTGGCGATGGTTTTTTCTACTGTCACTTTTGTATTCTGAAATAAAATTAAAGTTGCTGCGACAAGGATAAATACCATTGAGGCAAGTATTGAAAAGATAATTTTCGTACTCAGCTTTCTTTCTCTTGGTTTCATAATTTTCCCCCGATTCAAACTATTTTAATCAAGTAATATATCGTCAGTAATTATAGTTTTTTAAGGTTTATGGCTATGAAAAGTTATTCGTTTAGTTATATTTTCGTTTGTTCAGAATTTGATTCCACCTGGTGGAATTACAAAAAATATTTACAAAGTTAAGAAACTTTTCACCTCATTAAAACGTAAACTAAGTCACTTGATTATTTACCCAAATTTTTAACAATTTTTTAACAGATGTCATAATAGTGTTGTAACGTTCATTTGTAATTAGTATTATAGGGAAATGCAGATAGGTTATGAAGTTTCATCATACATAGGGCTTAGTACACTTTTTTGAAAGCGCTATTAAATTTTTATAAATTTGCTCATATGGGCGGAAAAAAGGGAAGAATTTTACCGAAACCATATGCTTAAAACTTTATTTTTAAAAGAATATAAGATTTGAGAAACGGGAGGGAGAGCGTGATGAGCGGCAACTCCATTACGATAGAACAATTGGTTCGGCAGTTTAAATTAGAGGTTTTGGCTGGAGAGAGTCAATTGGACCGGATCATTACGAAGCCGAAAACCGTACGGCCTGGCTTAGAATTTATTGATTTCTTTGACTTTTTACCGATGGAAAATGTTCAGATACTTGGGAAGCATGAAGTAAATTATTTAAAGTCGTTAGATGATGCTGAGAGGAAGCTCCGTGCTGGCAATATTGTTAAATATAATCCTCCATGTATTATCGTGACCGCCCAACAGGAAAAACCGAAATACTTGACCCAATTTTGCAACGAAGAGAAAATCCCATTGCTGCAAACAGAGGATTCCACTTACGAATTTATTGCAAAGCTTGATGCCTTTATGGTTAAAACACTGGCACCTGAGATTGCTGTTCACGGTGTTTGTGTGAACGTTTCGGGAATCGGCATTTTGCTGAGAGGTAAATCAGGCGTTGGAAAAAGTGAGACTGCCCATACGCTAATCGGACGTGGGCACCGACTGATCGCCGATGACATCGTTGTGTTGAAAAAGCTTAGCCCACAAACGCTGCTCGGTTCCCATAATGGAATGAATAAAGAATTCCTCGCTCTGCGCAGCATTGGACTATTAAATGTAGTGCGTCTGTATGGAAGGAAGGCTTTCCAAGAGGAAACCCGGATCGCTCTTGATATTGAACTAACGAAGTGGGAAAAGGATGATCTGAATAACGAGCTCGAGCTTGAAACCAAGTTTACGGAATACATGGATGTTCAGATCCCTCATATACAAATTCAGCTCCAGCCCGGCCGAGATGTGGCCGGATTAATCGAGGCCGCCGCCAATAATTGGTATTTAAAACAGCAAGGCTACAGCGCAGCGGAGGAATTCATAAAGCGCCTTGAAGGAGAAGGGCCGGAATCGAGCTGGAAATGAGTCATAATGAATAGCTGATCCCCTTGCCTGTTTGATAGGGTAGGGGGTTTTTGTAGAGCTTTTGTGAATCGCGTTTAGAAGTACTACTGGTCAAAACGCTAACTATGAAGTGTTCATGGCACGCGTTTAGGAGTACTTCCGCCCAAAACGCTCACTATGAAGTGTTCATAACTCGCGTTTAGGAGTACTTCCGCCCAAAACGCTCACTATGAAGTGTTCATAACTCGCGTTTAGAAGTACTTCCAGCAACAATGCTAACTATGAAAGCATCATTGCTTGTGTTTAGCAGAACTCCCACTAAAAACCCTCACCATAAATAATTCGCTCACCCCACCAACTCTAAATTCCCTAATCCAAGCCTCGTTTTATGAGACATTTCCGGCCTCATCGGCTAAACTAAAAAGAAAAGTCATATGTTTAGATGGGGGGAAGGGGATTATTCGGACATTAGCACGTTTTGTAACGAAAACTTATAAATATATCATCTGGGCATGGGTAGTATTGGCGGTTGTTATGTCGTTTTTCGCTATTCGGCTTCCGGCAATGCTGCAGGGCGACGGCTTTCGAATGAATGGGGAGCATTCGGGGGTTATGGATATCGCTGCGGACACATTTAATATGCCAGTAGAAACCATGTTCCTCGTTTTCAACGAAGCGAGCGATAAAAAAATCGAGGCAATGGTAAAAAAAGTAGAAGAACTTGGCGTTGCTTCTACCATAACTTCACCTTTAGAGGACCCAACACTTTATAAAAATCACATTGCCTATGCCATTCTTCAATTTGATGACAAGGATCTGGATATGGCCCAGGTCGTAACAGATATTCGTGAAACAATTGGGGATGAAGAGGGAATCGTTCTGACAGGGGCACCTGCGATTTCCAAGGATATCAATACTGCCAGTCAAAAGGATTTAATGATTGCAGAAGCGATTGGCCTTCCCATTGCAGTGATTGTTCTTCTTTTTGCATTTGGAACGGTTATTGCTTCAACGATTCCGTTAATTATTGGGATTACAACGATCCTCATATCCTTTGGAACGCTGACGATAGTAGGCGGCCATGTGGATTTATCTATTTTCGTCATGAACATCATTCCGATGCTCGGGCTCGCGCTTAGTATTGATTTTGCTCTCTTGTTTATCAGCCGGTATCGGGAGGAACGGAAAAAATCTAACCTATTTGAGGCAGTTTCTACAACCATTCGGACAGCCGGTCGATCAGTCATTTTTTCTGCCTTTTGTGTGTTTATCGGTTTAGGCGCTATGCTGTTTATTCGAGTCGAGATTTTTCAAAATATCGCTATAGGCGGGATGATAGTTGTTGCGATGGCAGTGCTCACTTCCATCACGCTCCTGCCATCCGTATTAATCGCTTTAGGGGACAGAATTGATAAGTGGCAGCTGCTAAAAGTAAACCAAAACGGGACAGATCGCTGGCGCCTTTTTGCCAATGCAGTTATCAAGCGTCCTGTTAGCATTACGATTATCGCCCTCATTTTATTAGGAATTGCTCTTATCCCAGCAAAGGACATGAATTTAACCATTCCGACAATTGATTCATTGCCTGAATCGTATGATTCTCGTCAAGCCTATGAGCTGCTGGAGGATGAATTCGGCCTTGGTAAAAAAGCCGCTGCATTTATTGTAGCCACACGGGAAAGTGGCTGGCAGGATACGGATGGGTTAGAGCAGATGAAGAAATTAGAAGAGGATCTGTCAAAAGATCCGCTGGTTGAAGGGGTCAAAACTATTTATGGTTTAAGTGGGATTCACTCACCGGTGGAATGGGAACAGGCTTGGGCAGTGCCCGAGATGAAGGCCAAACTCGAACCATTAACAGAATCATTTATTAAGGATGACAAGCTGCTCATTCCTGTTACATTAAAGGCTTCTGGAGCCTCGACAAAAGCACAGGATTGGGCCCGCCATTTATCGGAAAAAGAAACAGAATTCGATTTACTCATTGGCGGACAGCCAAAATTCAATCAGGAAATATTTGATGAAATTTCTAATCAAATTTGGCTCGTTCTCACTGTTATAATCGTTTCAACCTTTTTCATTCTGATGCTTGCATTCCGGTCCATTCTCATTCCAATAAAGGCAATCTTGATGAATATCATCGGATTAGCAGCAACGTTTGGGATCCTTGTTTATATTTTTCAATATGGTCATTTTGGACTGACGGCTGGTACAATTGCACTTATTATTCCTGTTCTCGTCTTTAGCCTTGTTTTTGGGCTTAGCATGGACTATGAGGTTTTCCTAATCTCGAGAATGCAGGAGGAATACGCCAACTCTCTTGATAATGACCGTGCAACTGTCGAAGGCCTTGCCACTACGAGTAAAATTATTACTTCGGCTGCCTTGATCATGATTGTTCTGACAGGGGCCTTTGCCTTTACGGACGTGATGCCGGTGAAACAGATTGGGGTTGGGATCGCCGTTGCCGTGGCTATTGACGCAACGATTATCCGGCTTTTGCTCGTCCCAAGCTTAATGAAGCTGTTTGGAAAATGGAATTGGTGGCTGCCGTTTCGAAAAGGGAGCTACAAAGCAGGGAATTGGCATTAATAAAATAAGGCTAGAAAATCACGGAGCACACCTCATCAAGTGCTCCGTGATTTTTTTCTCGGGGTTCCATAAAATAGAAAAGACGTTCGGCACACGAAGAATCTGGTGTATAATGAAGAAATCACAAAAAATTTATAGGGGTAGAAACGAGTGGATAAACAAAATAGCAAGTACAGATGGGTTGTTTTTGCCACAGTCCTGTTTACGTATTGTGTAATTGCAAGTCAAAGAACAGCCCCGGGATTAATTACAGATCAAATTATGAAGGATTTTAGTGTAACGGCATCGACCATTGGATTGCTGACGAGTATTCAATTTTTGGCGTATGCTAGTTTGCAAATACCAATCGGGATCCTGTCCGATCGATTCGGACCTAATATTTTCCTCATCGCGGGAACCTTATTAAATGGGGCAGGGACGCTGATTTATAGTTTGGCAGAGCATGAGTATGTTCTTTTGTTTGCTAGATTATTAGTGGGAATTGGTGATTCGACTATTTGGGTAAACGTAGTCTTGATCTTAAGCCTGTGGTTTAAGGGCAATGAATTTGTCGGATTGATTGGAATCGCGGGGATGGTTGGGAGTCTGGGCTTCCTGCTGGCGACATTACCTTTTTCTGAGTGGATTACGTTATGGGGCTGGAGAAAACCATTTTTTACAACGGGTCTTATATTATTGTTGAGCGGATTCATACTATACTTCATCCTCGTTCATAAACCGAAACAGATGTTTAAAACAGATACTAATTCCGCAGCTGCCTCCCCGATAATAAGGGGAAAACGTGAAAAGACACTGAGTCTGCTAAGGCGCATCCTTACAAGCCGTCAAGCTTGGGCGACTTTCTTTTGTCACTTCGGAATTGTCGGAACATATATTGGATTTATTGGTTCATGGGCGGTGCCATATGGGATGCACATGTACGGGATGACACGTTCTGATGCGAGCCAGCTCATTATGGTTGGTCTGATTGGTGCTGTTATGGGCTCTCCTTTATCTAGCTGGGTGGCCAATCGGTTAGGAACAATCAAGCGTCCTTATGTTATTGTTCATTCCATCACTGTTATTTGCTGGTGCGTGTTTTTTGTATTAAGCGGGAAGCCGCCATTTTTTATGCTGATTTCGCTATTTTTTATTATCGGCTTTTGTAACGGAGCTAATATGTTTACTTTTGCCGTTGTACGCCTTTCCTTTGATGTAAAGGAAGTTGGATTTGTTTCGGGATTTGCGAATACAGGCGGTTTTCTGAGTGCTGTTCTTTTGCCAAGTATTTTTGGGAAGGTATTGGATCACTTTGGTACGGCTGCAGGTAATGTGGGGTATCACTACGGATTTATCATACCGGTTCTTTTTTCGCTTGTCGGTTTAATCGGGGGACTACTCATTAAGGAACAACTTTTGGGAGGGAAAGAACCGAAGAAAGCACTTGCTTAATATTTTCGAGAAAGCAAATAGGATTGCTTTCTTTTTTTAATATTTTCATTTTCCCATCCTAACGTCACTTTACAAATAGCAGAAGGAGTGACCCCGAAATTTCCACGCTGACTATGGTTCCGTTATTTTGCAAAATAGCTTAGTTTTATCGAACGTATGTCCCCTATTATGTTACGTAGCAATAAGCAATTAAACACTTTTTTCCAAGTCTTTTTAATGAAATATCATAATATTTAGGATATAATCATATATATTTCGATTATCGAATGAAATTTAAGGGGAAATCTGGATATGTGGCGAAACAAAAATGTGTGGATCATTTTATGCGGGGAATTAATTGCTGGGTTAGGATTGTGGATGGGGATCATTGGGAACCTTGAATTTATGCAGGAAAAGGTGCCATCTGATTTTATGAAATCCGTTATTCTGGCAATTGGGTTATTAGCTGGAATACTGGCTGGTCCCATTGCAGGAAGGATTACAGACCAAAAGAGGAAAAAAACGGTGATGATCTATGCGGGTCTTGGGAGAATGGTGAGTGTACTCTTTATGTTTATCGCCTTGCAGACTGGCTCCATTTTTTGGCTCGTAGTGTTTGTCATTAGCATTCAGATTGCGGCCTCTTTCTATTTCCCGGCACTTCAAGCAGCCATTCCTTTAATTGTGGATGGAAAAGATTTATTGAGAATGAACGGAGTCCATATGAATGTCGCCACGATTGCCCGGATTTTAGGCACATCCTTGGCGGGCATCCTGCTAGTAGCTATGTCATTGTTTATGTTATATCTTACATCATTTATTGCTTATTTCTTCCTATTCCTATTTACATTATTTCTAAAAATTGATGAACCGGTTAAGCAGAAAACCACGTGCATGTCTAAGTCAAAGGGGAGCTTTAAAGAGGTATTGCCTGTCATTAAAGGGCTGCCGATCGTATTTATGACGCTTGTTTTAGCGCTTGTTCCGCTGTTATTCTTGGGCGGTTTTAACCTTCTGGTCATCAAAATAAGCGAAATTCATGATGATCAATTGCTGAAGGGGATTATTTATGCAGCTGAGGGCATTGCCTTTATGATAGGGGCTTTTGCCGTGAAGAAAATGAGTGATCGCTGGTCGCCTTATAGCATTATGTTTTTCTTCTCGCTCATCGTGGGATTTGCACAGATGTCATTGTTCTTTGTAGACTCAAAAATAGTGACGGTTGCGGCTTTCGCTGTTGTTGGTTTTTCAGTAGGATGCTTCTATCCTACGGCTGCGACCATTTTTCAAACAAGAATGCCGAAAGAATTTCATGGGCGCTTCTTCTCTTTCCGCAGTATGCTAGATCGCGTGATGTTCCAGATCGTTCTTCTAGGAACAGGGTTCTTACTGGATTTAGTAGGGATGCAGATGATGGTTGTGATTTTCGGAGTGATTTCAGCTGGTTTGACCGCTTATTTCTATCTGCAATTTAAGCGTCACATAGCTCATGAGGACTCGAAAAAAGCCGTTTCCTTTTAAAAGCATAATGCGCGAATGTTTGGAAACTCTATAGATGTATTTTAGTCACAGAGGAGAGTGTGTGCGCATGCTAAAGCGAAAGCTGGATCAAGAAAAGGAACAGCAGCGGGTAGTAGAAGCTCAAAATCAATTTGGGCATTTTGACAAGACTGATACGGAATTTTCCTTAGAGGAAAGTGTACAGCAGGCGATAGCCAAAAGCCAGGCTTACCAGGCGCGAAATCAACAGCCAACCTATGAGCCGAACAAACCCTTATAAGAATCATTTGCAGTCAGGCGGGAGAACTACTCTCGTCTATTTTTTTGCGGTATGATAGTAGAAAGTAATGGAAGGAGCTGATTTAGAATGTCAGAAAAATTAGAGCTGGCAACGTTTGCTGGAGGCTGTTTTTGGTGCATGATTTCACCATTTGATGAGCAGCCGGGGATAAAGGAGGTCATTTCAGGCTATACGGGCGGTCATAAGGAAAATCCGACTTATGAAGAGGTTTGCTCTGATACAACCGGCCACTATGAAGCGGTCCAAATTACATTCGATCCTGCCGTTTTTCCATATAAGAAACTGCTTGAACTATTTTGGCAGCAAATTGACCCGACCGATGAGGGAGGGCAGTTCAATGACCGAGGCCTATCCTATCGAACGGCGATTTTTTATCATAATGAAAAGCAGCTAGAATTGGCTGAGGCGTCAAAGAATGAACTAGCTGCCAGCGGCCGTTTTCAAAAACCGATCGTAACTGAAATTCTGCCAGCAAAGGATTTTTACCCTGCCGAGGATAGGCATCAGAATTATTATAAAACAAATCCATTTCACTATAATCTTTATAAAGAAGGCTCAGGCCGTGCGCGATTTATTCGTGAGAACTGGAAAAACCTCAAAAGTGAAGAGCAATTGAGGAAGGAGTTAACCCCGATTCAATATGAAGTCACACGAAATAACGCGACAGAGCCTCCGTTCCGAAACGAATTTTGGGACCATACAGAGGAAGGCATCTACGTAGATATTATTTCTGGCGAACCGTTGTTTAGTTCGAAGGATAAATACGATGCCGGCTGCGGCTGGCCGAGCTTTACACAGCCATTGCGAAGACCGGAAATCGAGGAAAAGCTAGATACCTCTTACGGAATGAGACGAATAGAGGTCCGGGCAAAATCATCCGATTCCCATTTGGGCCATGTCTTTGATGATGGACCAGGTCCAGACCATGCTCGGTATTGCATAAACTCAGCCGCCCTCCGATTTATTCCGAAAAATAAACTTGTGGATGAAGGGTATGGAGAATTTTTGCAGTTATTTGAACAGCGTTAAAACCATCTAGTTATTACCTGTTTACATGTTTACAAAATGAAAACAAATGTATACAAATAAGTTTACATGTTTACAAATACGTACACATCCTTTAATTACGGCATGTGTACGCATTTGTTACGAAAGTATACATAAATGTTTACAATAAATGGCTTAGTTTACAAACTTGTTTACAAATTTACAGTTGTATTTTATTTCCGCCCTCCCCATTGAAGAATTGATTCATCCCCTTTACCCTTTAGAGAAGCAATATACATAACGGCTAAAACTAATAGAAAAGGGATGAAGATGTAATGACTAAATTCAGAATTGCTGCAGTTGACGTTGGAAATGATTCCGTAAAGGCGATCTTTGGAGAATTAGATTATGAATTAAATATTCCTAATATTATTGCAAGGGACACAGAGGATCGTCCAATCATTGGAATTGAAGAGCTGGATCAGAAAAATCCGCTTGATGGCATACATATTAAGGTCCACTCGCCTGCTTTAAAAGAGAATAACGCCATTTACCGGGTTGGAAACTTGGCAACAAAAAGCAACAGCGCATCAGAGCTTGATCCTGGGAGCAGTAAATCAGAAGAAGATCAAACATTAATTATGCTTTTTGCCACATTGGCTTTAGATGCAGTAAGGTCAGAAAACAACGATGTTTTCCAGCGGACAAAAAATATCATCGATGCTGCTTACACACTCGGAACAGGTCTCCCCCTTCGTGAGGTGAAGGAGGGAAAGGATGCCGGATACCGTTCGAAATTAATAGGGTCTGTCCATCAGGTGGAATTTCTTGTTACGCCTAAATACCAAGGATTAAAAGTGAATCTTAGGTTTGATGAGGTTAAGGTCTATCCTGAAGGATTTGCAGCCTATATTAATCTAGTCATGGATAATGATTTAAAGATTATCAATAAGGATCTGATCGACAAGCGGATTATTATCCAAGATATCGGAGGATTGTCTACTGATATAGCGGTTATTAAGAATCGCAATGTTGATGATGATAAGGCACAAGGGTTTAATCTTGGCGTGTCCGAATCATTAGAAGCGATCAGAGAAGAAATAAGATCCAAGCATGGCATTGAACTCGACAGCCGCAGAGATGTGGTTGAAATTATAACGAAGAAAAATGACCGTAATCATATTATGGTAAAAGGAAGCCGGACAAGTGTCCATGACATTACAGACCGAATCCTGCTTGATTTGGCAAAGAAGCAGTATCGTTTATTGCGGAATGTATGGCAGAAAAACTCGCAGACTGAGATCTGCTATTTTGTCGGCGGCGGAGCGAATGTGCTCAAGGAATATATAAAAACAATCAACAATAATTTAGATGGGTATAACATAGATTTTTTTGAAAATGAAAAAGAGAGCATTTGGATGATGGCCAATGCCTATTATAAATTAATTAAGGACTATGCAAGAAAAATGGAGAAGGTAAAAGCGGTTAAAGAGCCTGTGAAAGGCTAAGGTGATTCTATGGGAAAATCAAAACCAGGCATGATTAAAAGGGGACAAGCAATATCCTTTCGCCTCCCTTCAGATACACCTGACCACTTATTAAAGCATCTGCAAAAGCTAAAGGAAACTGAACGAAGGAATTTCTCAAGCAAGATGGCCGAGTTTGTTCTGGAGGGGGTCGGAAAATCCTATTCCCATGAAAGAGAAACGATTACGATTCCCCTTCCGCAGCGACTAAGTAAAAACCAGCGAGATTGGCTAAAGCATGAGCATTCCGAAGCCCTCATAGGCAATATTATTTATCAGCTGCTAATCGATCCCGTTCGGTCAACCTCCTTACTGGCATCGATGAAAAGCAATTCTACCGATATTAATGAAGCATTGTATTTGCAAGAGAAACCCGAGATTTCCACTGTGGACGAGGAATCGAAATATGAACAGGAATCAGCAGCAGCTTTAGAAGAAGCGATGGACGATGACCTAATGGCGTTTGATTGGGAAACAGCCAAGGAAAATCAGGAACCGGAAGTGGAAGAAGAAACTGCCGAATTCGACCTTGATGATCTGCTCGGCGATTTCCTTGCCAAGATGAATAAGTAGGGTTCTTCTGGAAATTGAAATTACAAAAAAATAAACGGAAAAATTCCGCTTAAATTGGGAAATACACATATTTCCCTAAAAATAAGAGGAGTTTTTCCGTTTAGATGTTCCAAATCATTGGATTTTGACTTGTTTTGACTGCTTAACCGGAATATCTCCTCTTATATCTGTCTTTTAGCCACAATTATATACATTAGCCGGAAATTCTCCGCTTATGAACCCCATTTTTCCTTTCAATACCGTAAGTAAAATGGATGGAGACTTATGTGTTGGACAAAATAATCAAAAGGAATTAATATGAAAGTGGAATAGCCTAGGCGGTAAAGGGCCAATTTCAAATAGTAGAACTTTGAAAAATGATAAGCATTTTTTTATGAAGCTGGAGGTCGGAGAGACATCCAGTTTTTTTATAGAAAGAAGTGATTGCCCCTTGTTAAAACATTTGAACCAATGGTTTCATCTTCAAGAAGAACAAACGAGTGTCCGGACTGAAGTGGTTGCAGGTCTGACCTCTTTTATAACGGTTGCCTATATTATTGTTGTCAACGGAGCGATTCTGAATATGGCCGGTATGCCTTATGAAGCAGTAACAATTGCCACTGTGATCTGCTCCTTCATAGGATGTATGTTATTAGCCTTTTGGGCGAATTCTCCACTGATCATCGTTCCAGGGATGGGGGATAATGCGTTTTTCGTATTTACCCTTGTGTTATCTTTCGGCCTCTCTTGGCAGCAGGCTTTGGCCGCTGTGCTGATAGCAGGAATTGTTTATGTGTTAACGACCACATCGAAAGTCGCTGTTTATTTATCGAATTCTATTCCGATGTCTATGATTCATGCTATGACTGCAGGAATTGGCTTATTTATTGCATTTCTAGGTTTGAAAAATGGGGGTGTGATCGTAGCAAATGAGGGGACATTTGTAGCCCTGGCAAAGATTAGCGACCCCCATGCTTTAACGACTTTACTTACTCTGCTTATTCTAGTCCCGTTGTTTCAGAAAAACATTAAAGGGAACTTTTTGATCGGAATTTTGATAGGGACATTCATAGGGGCTTTATTTGGAATTGTGGACTTTTCAAAGTTGCGTGAGTTCCGTTTTTCATTTAACGGATATGATGAGGTTTTTTTAGCCTTTGATTTTAGCCAAATGGGGACATTTCATTTTTGGACAGCCGTATTTTCTTTATCAATGGTCATTATTTTTCAAAATATGGGTGCTCAGCTTGGCCTGCTTCCAGATAAAGCGAAATTCCGCAAGTCCTTTCAAGCACATTCCTTTTCAGTCATCGGTGCGGGCCTTTTTGGATGCAGTCCGACAACAACTGCTGCTGAGTCTGCAACTGGAATTGCAGCGGGCGGAAGAACAGGCTTAACCTCGTTTACAACTGGATTACTGTTTATACCGGCACTTTTTCTCACACCGATTTTTAAAGTGATTCCGAATAGCGCAATCGCACCCGTTTTGATCATTGTTGGCTGTCTGATGGTCCAGTCCATAAAAGAAATTCCATTTAGTGATTTTACAGTGGCTTTCCCAGCCTATTTGATGCTGGCCATCATGCCGCTAACGTTTAATATCGCTAACGGAATTGCATTTGGCTTTATTGCTTACCCGGTCTTAAAATGGGCAACAGGGAGAAAAAAGGAAGTGACTGGAACGATGTATATCATTGCTTTTTTCTTTCTGCTGTATTTTGTTGCAGGTACTCTTTGATTTCGTTAAAACAAAAGGCACCTTCCTATTAAAAGGAAAGTGCCTTAATTTTATAATTAGCCGACTTGTACAGGCTGCATTTGCAACGCTTCCTGCAATGCCTCCATTTCCTCTTTGTTCAACGGTACTAACGGAAGGCGTACTCCGCCGACTTGAATCCCTTTCATATTAAGGGCTGCTTTCACTGGTGTTGGACTTGGAGAATTAAATAAAGCCTTCATAATCGGAAGAAGTTCGCGATGGGCAGCCGCGGCTTTTTGAAGCTCCCCATTTTTAAAGCTGTTAACCATGTCTTGCATTTCATTCCCGATAATGTGGGCAGCAACAGAAACAACTCCTGCTCCTCCGATAGCCAGAACTGGTAATGTAAGACCGTCATCCCCGCTGTATAAAGTAAAGTCATCTGGTGTCGCGCTAATGATTTGGGCCATAGCGTCTAGATCGCCGCTAGCTTCCTTAATGGCCACGATATTTTGAATTTCAGAAAGTCTTACAACGGTTTCTACGGACATATTCACAACGCTTCGTCCTGGAATATTGTACAGCATGACCGGCAGGGACGTTGCTTCTGCAATGGCTTTGAAATGCTGATACATTCCTTCCTGAGATGGTTTGTTATAGTATGGCGCAACAAGCATAATGCCATCCACTCCAGCCTCTTCAGCCTTTCTAGTCAAGCTAATGGAAGCTCTTGTATTATTCGAGCCTGTTCCAGCTATAATGGGAACTCTGCCGCCTGCAGCCTCAACAACAAACTTAAATAGCGCTACTTTCTCATCTTCTGTTAACGTTGGCGACTCGCCGGTCGTCCCCGCAACAACTAATCCGTCTGAGCCATTCTCGATTAAATAGTTAACCAAACTTCTAGTAGCTTCAAAATCAACCTTACCGTTATGATCGAATGGCGTAACCATTGCCGTTAGTACTTGACCAAAATTCATAACTTCACACACCCTTTTTTTAATTTTTTTAAAAAATAGAGGTGATAGGGCATTTTAAAACTATACGCAAAAAAGCAACAACGAGAGGCTCGCTGTTGCTGTAGAAACAATAGTGTGGAAATTCACCGTTTCTTGTGCGATAGCCCTCCATATAGTGTCTCCTATATGACAGTCCTGTATTTATTCAACACAGGCCCAGCTTTAAGAACATGAGATTCTTAAAACTTCGGCAAATTCCCCTTTCTACATCATCACAGGACCTCATTATCCTCCGATTGTGTACTGATGGTCTTTGCACCTCTATCCTCACTTCAAAAAGATCTTGAAATAAGAAATTTATTTAATTGTATTCAATATTAACGGAAGCTTGCCTAAATTGCAAGGTATATTTAGAAAAAAATTTCCAGATGCCTATTATAAAACCCGATTTAAGAATACCTTTGTCCGGTCAAATTGAGGGTTTGAAAACAATTGATCCGGATGGCCGGACTCCGCAATTTCTCCATTATCCATAAAAAGAACTTGATTGGCGACCTCTTTAGCAAAGCCCATTTCATGAGTGACGACAATCATCGTCATTTGCTCTTCAGCGAGCTTTTTCATTACTTGCAGCACTTCACCCGTTAATTCAGGGTCTAGAGCAGACGTAGGCTCATCAAACAGGAGAATTTCCGGCTCCATCATTAAAGCTCTTGCAATAGCGACTCTTTGTTTTTGACCGCCTGAAAGATTTCCGGGGTATACACCTGCTTTATCAGCTAAGCCAATCTTTTCGAGAATTTCCATGCTGCGCTTCTGAAGGGACCCCGCCGATTCCTTTTTCACCATTTTAGGGGCAATTTCTAAATTTTCTCTAACCGTTAGATGAGGAAATAGATTAAAGTGCTGAAAAACCATCCCCATTTTGGATGTAATGCGACTCAATTCCTGTGGTTTGGAGTACACGCCATTCTTCACCAAATAATCACCATCAATACAAATGCTGCCACCATCGATTTTCTCCAGATGAATGAGGCTGCGAAGCATGGTACTTTTTCCAGAACCGGAAGGGCCAATGACGGCGATGACATCATTTTTTTGAACATCAAATGTAATTTGCTTCAGAACATTTAAATGACCGAATGATTTTTTCAGGTTGGATACTTCTATGATAGCCATAATATCAATCCTTCTTATACAAATTTATAGCGCTTCTCGAGCCATTTAAAGAACACAGTTAAAATAAGCGTAATGCCTAAATAAATAATGCCGGCAATGAAAAACGGCACAATGGTAAAGTCGCGGTTAACGGCTGTCTGTGCAAAGTGCAGCAATTCCGGTACGGCAACAGCATAGAGAAGTGCCGTATCTTTTACTAATGTCACCGATTCATTTGAAACAGCAGGGAGCGCTATTCGGAACATTTGCGGCAGGACTATTCTTGTTGTTGTCTGCCATTTGCTTAAGCCAAGAACTTGTGAAGCCTCATATTGTCCCTTATCAATAGCCAAAAGACCCCCACGGAAAATTTCCGCGAAATAGGCGGCATAATTCAAAATAAAGCCCAAGCAAGCTGCCACAAAACGATCAAGCACTAAATATTCCCCAATTACAGGGATAAGCGGGAGCCCGAAACAAATAAATAATAATTGCAAGAGGAGCGGGGTTCCGCGCATGACATAAATATAGGCTTGTGCCAGCCATGAGAGAGGCTTGATTGAGCTTTTAACAGCTAAAGTTAAAAGAAAGCCTAATGGAATGGACACGAAGATGGCAATAATAAATAAAAGGATTGTCATCTGAGCCCCTTCAAGCATGGGCTTAATAATTGTAAGAATATAGTCCATCATGAAAGAATTCCTCCAAAAACAAAACAGGCTTTCCGAGGGAAACCCTGTTTGCTTCGATAATTTAATTTAGAACTTTGTCTTCACCGAACCATTTTTTCGAGATTTCAGCAGCGGTTCCGTCCGCGCTCAACTCATCAAGGGCTTTTTGCAGTTCTTTTAATAATTCATCGTTTCCTTTTTTCACACCTACACCATATTCTTCTGGTGCTAAAGATTCGTCAAGGACCTTAAATGTACCCTCTTCTTGGGCCATGTAGTAATCAATCACGACTTCATCAATGATCACCGCATCAGTTCTGCCGGCCTTTAAGTCACTTAAGGCAAGAACATTATCGGCATACTCGGAAACAGACTTGATGCTGTCTTTAATCGGATTTGCATTTAAGGCATCAGATGCAGAGGAAAGACCTTGAAGACCAATCACCTTTCCATCTAAATCAGCCAAAGTGCTAATGTTAGAATCAGCTTTTGTTGCAATTACTTGGGCATTCGCTAAATAAGGCTTTGTGAATAGAACCATTTCTTTTCGTTTATCAGTAATGGTATACCCATTCCAGATGAGGTCAATTCGTCCGCTGCTGAGTTCAGATTCCTTTGTTTTCCAATCAATCGGCTGGAATTTAACTTCTTTCCCCATTTTTTCAACTGCAGCTTTCGCATAATCGATATCAAAGCCTACAAGATTATTTTCCTTATCGCGGAATCCCATAGGAGCAAATTTATCGTCAATTCCAATAATAATTTCGTTATCCTTCGTGCTGTCACTTGATGAACAGCCTGTCAAAATAGTAAATACAGTTAATATTGATAGAATAATAGCTGAAAAACGTTTCATTAGTAGTAGACCACCTTTTGTCATAATCCTTTAGCGCGTTACCATATTATCATGATAACAAGATAAAATAAAAAAGTAAATAGAAATATTAGGAGATTTATTCTAGTAAAAAGGCTGAGAAAATTAGACAATAAAAAAAAGAGGGGAGCGGCCCCTCTTCATTAGAAAAATCCTGTCATATTGCTTAAGCATTTAAAGCCAGCTGAAGCATCGTTTCAATACCTGCTGGAATCGTATCCTCATCTACATCAAATTTTGGATGATGGTGAGGGTACTGGCTTTTCTCTCCTTGCATGCCAATGTTGACGAAAGCCCCAACTTTTTCCTTCAAATAAAAGGAATAGTCTTCTGCTCCCATTACAGGATCAATGGACATAAACACGTCTTCACCAAAGGTTTTTTCGATGATACCTTTCGCATATTCGCATGCTTCTGGGTGATTATATAACGGTGGCGTCCCTTCGATAAAATGATAATGACCTTTTGCGCCAAAGCTTGCACAAATGTCCTTTGTTAATTGCTCCGTTTTTTCGTGCATTAATTCGGCACCTTCAAATGTTAGGGCGCGAATAGTACCTTGCATTGTTACCTTATCTGGGATGACATTATAGGAGTTGCCGGCTTGCATTCCTCCAATTGAAATCACGCCAGCGTGCAAAGGATTCAGGCTTCGGCCGATAATGGATTGGAATGACTGAATAAGATGTGTGGCAATATAGATTGGATCTACCGCCTCATGAGGATAACCGCCATGTCCGCCTTTTCCTTCGATCGTGATGTCAAAGTCATCACTGGAAGCCATTGCATAGCCTGTGGCAAATCCGATTTTGCCAAGCGGTACACCGGACATATAATGGATTCCGTAAATAGCGTCCACACCATCTAAAACTCCCTCTTTCACAAGCTGCTTCGCTCCACTAGGAGACGCTTCCTCAGAGCTTTGGAAGATGAATACAATATTATTCTTTACTAAATGCGGATTTGAGCTCATCCATTTAGCAACAGCGAGCAGTGTAGCTGTGTGGGCATCATGGCCGCATCCGTGCATAACGCCTGGAACAGTCGAAATGTAAGACTTGTCTCCTTCTTCTTGAAGGGGAAGGGCATCCATATCGGCTCTAAGTGCTATTGTTTTTTTTCCTTCGGTCCCTTTAAAATAGCCGACTACATTAGGTGCTGAAAAACGATCGTCAACGGGAATTCCGAATTCAGCCATTCTTTCCTTTACATAAGCAGCTGTTTCGTATTCTTGCCCCGATAGCTCAGGGTGCATATGAAAATGTCTTCGAACTTTAATAGTCCAATCGATTAAATCTGAATCAACTAATTTTGTCTGTAGCATGATGAATAAAACCTCCAAATCATAATTAAGCCATAAAACTTTTGGTCATGGAAAAGCCTATGGAGCATGCGGTTAGGATCAAAGGTTTCCTCCGCATACCCCATAGGTGAATTCAATTTTTAAAAAGGCCCGTATTTTATCATTTGTGCAATAAGCAGGAATACAATCGCTAGTCCTGCTTGAATAAATATAAATGGCAATACCCATTTTACCCATTTTGTATAAGGAATGCCAGCCATCGCAAGCCCCGCAATGAGTACGCCGGATGTTGGGAATATAGAATTGGATATCCCATCGCCAAGCTGAAACGCTAGAACGGCTGTCTGTCTTGTCACGCCTACTAAATCAGACAGTGGAGCCATAATTGGCATTGTAAGAGCCGCTTGTCCGCTTCCAGATGGAACGAGGAAATTTAGAAACAGCTGCACGAAAAACATCCCGATTGCATTTAAGGCTGGCGGAAGCAGACTTAGGAAGGAAGAAGAGTAATAAAGAATTGAATCCATCAGTTTCCCATCCTGGATGACGACGAGGATCGCCTGTGCAAATCCAATGATAATGGCTCCGCTGATGACTTCTTTTACTCCTTCTAAAAAGCTGTCCGCAATTTTATTCGGGCTTAATTTTCCGATGACCCCGGCAATAACCCCAAATAATAGGAAGAGGGCGCCGATTTCAGTTATATACCAGCCCAGTTTTAAAACGCCAAAAATGAGTGCAACAAAGTTAAGAAGAAAAACAATTAATACTAATTTATGACGAGTTTCGAGCTTTATTTCTGTTTGCTGATGGTTACTTGTTCCTTCGCGGAAGTTGCCAAAGAATTTTAGCTCAGGATTTTTTTTGATTTTTTTAGCATAGCGATAAATATAAATAACTCCGGCCAAATAGAAAGCCGCGAAAAGAACTAGCCTTAAACCCATGCCAGAAAAAGTTGGCAGTTCGGCAATGCTTTGGGCAACCCCAATATTAAATGGATTCATAACGGCACTCATAAATCCAATATTCGCTCCAAGTGCTACAATCGCATACCCAACCATGGCATCAAAGCCTAAAGCAATGGCTAATGGCGTAATGATCCCTATATAAACGATCGTTTCTTCCGCCATCCCCATCAATGTGCCGCCAGCCGCAAAAAACAGCGTTACTACTGGAATAAGCAATAATTCCTTATTGGCTAGCTTGTTAGTAGTACTGAAAATCAAAGCATCGAGAGCGCCAGTCGCCTTTAATACGCCAAAGGCGCCGCCCACAAGTAAAACGAAAAAGATGATTCCTGCTGCTTGGACCATGCCTGAATGAATGCTAGTAAAAATATGAAAGAATCCAACTGGAGATGGATCCGTAAAATGAAATGAGTCCGGAACGACAATAGTGCGTCCAGCTTTCTCAATTCTATCATATTCTCCTGCTGGCAAAATATAAGTCAAAATCGTAGCGATGACAATAACAAAGAAAATGAGGACAAAAGCATTGATGTTCAATCCTTTTTTGTCCTGTTGAATAGGATTACCCATTTTTAAGCTCCTTTATTGTAAAATAATAAAATTGTCGATATTCCGGTGAAGCGGAAATAGTCTATCGACAAAGTCCATGACTATATGAATGTGTATAAGTTCACAAAATGAATTTTTATGCACTTTATTGTAAGATGCATTCAATTATATTGCAATAATAATTTGCGATTTAAAAAATTGGTTAGATTGGCATAGTGGATTATGTTCATAGGAATTATTCCTATTTAGGAAAATTGTTCATCCTTAATTAATATTTGGATACTATAGCGATTTCAGTCATTCACCGCCCCATTTCCCTTTAAAAAATGTACTTTAGCCCAAATTACTTTTAAAAAGAAGAGATATGGAGCGACGTCTATAATATTTGGAAATATGGAAATAATGGGACTTTTATATTGTTAAATCCATCTTCAGCCGTTATGATGGTGATAAAATATAGGGGAGGGATATCATGGAAAATAAGATACGTTCCCGTAGCGATATATATTATTTTAGCAGCCCTCATTTCTCTTGTTGTGATTTGCGCTGCGCGTGACCGTATGAGTTAGAAGTAGCTTAAAAAATATAAAAGGGACCGAGGCAAGTGGTTTTCCTTTACTGGAAAGAAGGTACTTATTTTGCTAGTCATATCAGAAAAACAACTGCGATCCATGTATACAATGAAGGACGCGATTCAGGACTTGGAACAAGCTTTACAACATTACATAGACGGAAAAATTCTTAATCCGCACAGGACAGTTCTAGAATTCCCCGAAAAAAATGCATCGGCCCTCTATATGCCTAGTGCCATGGAGCCAATCGGGAAAACGGCCGTCAAGGTAGTCACCATTTTTCCAAACAATCCATCGGTAGGGAAGAAGACCACTCAGGGTGTCATTATTTTAAGTGACACCGACAATGGAGACCATCTTGCTTGCATGAATGCCTCTTATTTAACGAGGCTTCGTACGGGGGCGGTAAGCGGGATTGCTACGAAGTATCTAGCGAAGGAAACGGCATCAACGGTAGCAGTCATTGGCTGCGGCGGAATGGCAGAGGAGCAGCTTCAGGCTGTTCTGGAGGTTCGTGATATTAAGAAAATCATGCTCTATAATCGAACAAACGAAAGAGCACATGTATTTGCTGAAAAAATAGCGGATCTTAGCCCAGAGTATAAAGGCGAAATTGCGATTATGGGTCATGCAGATGAAGCAGTTTCGAAAGCGGAAATCGTTATTTGCAGCACTCGCTCAGAAACTCCTGTTTTTTCAGGGGAAGCGCTGCAGCCTGGAACACATATTAATGGTGTTGGATCGTATCTCCCGCATATGCAAGAGGTAGACGTGCAAACTCTTCGTAAATGCTCAAAAATTGTTGCTGATACGATTGAAGGAGTAAAAGATGAGGCTGGTGACTTCATTATTCCTGCAAACAGAGGGGAATGGAGTTTTTCAGACCTTCATGGGGAAATTGGAGAACTGGCAACAGGGAGAATCGCTGGCAGGGAATCGGATGAAGAGATCACCTTTTTTAAATCAGTTGGGATTGCCTATTTTGATTTGGCTGTTGCATCGGCCGCCTATGAAAAGGCTATTAAGCTTGGTATAGGAAGTGAAGTAGAAATATAAGAAGATAGTTTAGAAAGGTTCAAACAATAAAATCAATAGAGTTGATATAAAAAGGGGCATCCAATAGTCGGAAAATTGACTTATTAGATGCCCCTTGCACTTTTACTATTTCCATAAAATTTGCAACTTTATCGAATGAATCGGACAGATCCGTTTTGAAATCTATAAGTAAATAGCTTTCTTTTCGCTCGATAACGGAAGCCAAGTCCGATAACTTCAAAAAAACAATCTTTTAGATAAATAACGGAACCAGGGTCCTTTTTTTAACGAATTCCTTTCATGAAGCTCTGGATTTTTGGAGCTAACATAAAAAGGATAATTGCAAGCACAATGGAAGCCCCGCCGATGACGCCAAAGTACATTAATTCCGTTTCTGGTGAATAGAACTTAACGATTTGTGCATTAATTGCCCCTGCAGCTGCCGTTGATAAAAACCATAGGCTCATTGTCTGTGCAGAGAAAGCAGCAGGTGCTAATTTCGTTGTAGCTGAAAGTCCTACAGGTGATAAGCATAGCTCGCCAAGAGAGACAATTAAATAGCTTAGTGCAAGCCATATTGGACTAACTAGCGAATCTCCGCCACTCAAATACCCTGGCAATAGAATGACAATAAAGGATAATCCCGCTAATAATAGAGCGATTGAAAACTTTTGCGGAATGGTTGGCTGGCGCTTTCCTAACTTTATCCAAAGCCAAGCAAATACAGGTGCAAAGATGATAATAAATAATGCTGGCAGAGATTGGAACCAAGCTGGTGCAATATGAATGCCTGCAAAATCTAATTGTGTACGCTTATCTGCATAGTTTGCAAGAATAGTAGCCCCTTGATCATAAATAACCCAGAACATGACAGAAGCAATAAAAAGCGGAATATAGGCAATGACTCGAGAACGTTCCACATCGGTTGTTTTTTTACTGCGGTACATCACAATGAAATACAAAGTTGGTATTAAAATACCAAGCACTCCAATGAATGCAATAAATACATCGAATGTTAAATATCCTGCAGGAATAGCCACTGCGCATAAAACAGCGATTACAATAACAGATAAACTAACAATCTTAAAAACTTTTTTCTTTTCTTCTGGTGATAGTGGGTTAGGAACGATTGTTCCTGCAAGTCCGAGATTTTTTTTCTTAGTAAAAATAAAAACGAGTAGCCCTAAGAACATCCCAACAGCAGCAAAACCGAAACCTAGATGGAAACTATACCCCATAGCACTACCTGTGATTAACGGGGCAAGGAATGCGCCAAGATTAATCCCCATATAGAAAATACTAAATCCAGAATCACGTCGTCCATCTTCTTCGCTATACAAGTCACCAACAATACTAGAAACATTCGGTTTCAGTAATCCGGTACCAAGAACAATCAGCACCATAGAAATAAAGAACATCGCTGTATTTCCGGGTATAGCCAAAGCGATATGACCAAACATAATTAAAATTCCGCCGTAAAATACAGCTTTAGATGTACCGATTAGCCTATCAGCCATCCAACCGCCGATTATTCCCGACATATAAACGAGTGCACCGTAAATCGACATTATCGATAGCGCAAATGACTGATCTAACCCTAAACCGCCCTTTGAAACTTCATAGTACATATAGAATACAAGAATAGCCCTCATACCGTAATAGGAGAAACGCTCCCAAAATTCAGTGAAGAATAATGTAAATAGTCCCTTTGGGTGGCCAAAAAAACCCTTGCTGGGAACGCTTTCAACAATTTGTTTCCTGCCAATATTTGACATAATACGACCTCCTTATTATTCTATAATACTTTCGAAAGTTCGAAATTGTCAAAAGGATATTTAGGAAAAAAAGAAGGTAGTCAGCCTCTAACCATTGGTAATATTGGGTTTCAATTACCGAATTTCTAAAATTTAGTTTTTTTGAAATAATAGATATATTATGTTTATTCGGATAGGAAAAACAAAAAAGAAGCAAGGACTTCTTGCTTCTTTTCGTCAATGACAAGCGCTTTTAATTAACGAATCCCCTTCATAAAGCCCTGAATTTTCGGAGCTAAGATAAATAGGATGATGGAGAGTACAATGGATGCTCCGCCAATGATACCGAAGTAAGCCATTTCTGTTTCAGGTGTGTAAAATTTAACAATTTGTGCATTAATAGCTTGAGCAGCAGCGTTTGATAAGAACCATAAGCTCATCGTTTGCGCTGAGAAGGCTGCAGGAGCTAGTTTGGTCGTAGCAGATAGACCAACTGGTGATAAACATAATTCACCAAGGACGGCAATGAATATACTTAGGACAAGCCATAATGGATTAACCAATGTATCGGTACCGCCAAAGTACGCAGGTAAGAGAATTACAAGGAATGATATACCAGCGAATAATAAAGCTATGGAGAATTTTTGCGGGATAGATGGCTGGCGATTTCCTAGTTTCACCCAGCCCCACGCAAATACTGGTGCCAAAACAATAATAAATAACGGGTTTAATGATTGGAACCAAGCTGGTGAAATCGTAATTCCTGCAAAGTTTAACTGTGTCCGAGTATCCGCATAAGCTGCAAGGATGGTAGAACCTTGCTCTGCAATGGCCCAGAACATGACGGACGCAATGAAAAGCGGAATATAGGCAATGATTCTTGAACGTTCTACATCTGTTGTTTTTTTACTTCGATACATGACAACGAAATAAGCAGTTGGAATCAAAATACCCAAAATTCCTACAAGTGCAATAAAGCTATCAAACGTTAAATACCCGGCAGGAATGGCAATTGCACAAATAATAGCAATAATAACGGCAACTAATCCAAATATCGTAATGGTCTTTTTCTTCTCAGCTGGTGAAAGTGGATTGTGTACAACGGTGCCAGCGAGACCAAGATTATTTTTCTTTGTAAAAATAAATACTAATAACCCTAAGAACATTCCGACAGCAGCTATACCGAAGCCTAAATGGAAGCTATAACCCATTGTACTTCCGACGATTAGTGGTGCGAGGAATCCTCCAAGGTTAATGCCCATGTAGAAAATACTGAAGCCGGAATCTCGGCGATTATCTTCTTCACTATAAATTTCCCCGACAACACTTGAAACGTTTGGTTTCAATAAACCTGTACCAAGGACAATCAGTACCATGGAAATAAAGAAAAGTGTGATATTTCCAGGGATAGCTAAGGCTAAATGACCAAACATAATCAAAATTCCGCCGTAGAAAACGGCTTTTGACGTTCCGAATACTCTGTCAGCTAACCAGCCGCCAATGATTCCCGACATATATACTAATGATCCGTATATGGACATAATGGCAAGGGCAGTAGGCTGGTCAATGCCTAATCCGCCTTTTGATACTTCATAGTACATATAGAAAACGAGAATGGCTCTCATTCCATAATAAGAGAAACGCTCCCAGAATTCTGTGAAGAAAAGGGTAAACAATCCTTTAGGATGTCCAAAAAATCCCTTTTGCGGAACGCTCGCAACAATTTGTTGCTTATCTATTTTAGGCATGTAAAAATCCTCCTTGCTTTTATCTATAATTTGCAATCTTACAGAAAGCTATTCGTATTAAAAAATAATGAGTAATACTATTCTATAATACTTTTGATAGTTTTTAATTGTCAAAACTAATTTTTTACATAGGGTAATAAAATTGTTTTAATTATTGTAATATAAGCTATTATGCAAAATCGGTCAATAAAAAATAAGTTATTTTAAAATAATAAATTTATTTTGATAAGGTGGAATATTCAACATCATCATTGCTTCTATTTAAATGAAAAGCAACCGTTATTTTTCTGCGTTATGTTATAATTTTCCAAAAAAGGGGGAGAAGGGATGGAAGATGAGGTACTTCATGCAATTCAAGATATTTACCCGGATGACTTTGCCTGGTGCTATGGGTGTGGCCGCTTAAATGAGAATGGCCACCATTTTAGGACGGGCTGGTTAGGGGAAAAGACGGTAACGTTGTATACGCCTAAAGAAGAACATACCGCCATTCCGGGGTTTGTTTATGGAGGTTTAATCGCATCACTCATTGATTGTCATGGAACAGGATCTGCCGCATTGGCTCTGCACCGTAAAAATGGGCATAAGATTGGGGATGGAGCGGAGCCGCCGCGATTTGTAACAGGCTCCTTAAAGGTTGATTTTCTTAAACCGACCCCTCAAGATGTCCCATTAAAAGCAATAGGGGCTGTAACCGAAATACATCCAAAAAAGTGGAAGGTTGACATCGAAGTGTTCGCCGAGGATATGATATGCGCCCGCGGCGAAGTCATCGCGGTTGTCATGCCCAGCACATTCGCCAAGACGTAATAAAATAAATCAAGCAGGAGGGAAGACCTCCTGCTTGATTTTATATCGAGTATGGCAAAAGGATTTTGACATTCGTCCCATTGGTTGAGCTCTCAATCGTAATTTCTCCTTCATGCTCGGCAATAATGTTTTTGCAAATCATTAATCCTAGCCCGGTTCCTTTCTCCTTCGTTGTAAAGAAAGGCTCTCCGACCCGGGTAAGTAAATGTTCTGGGATCCCTGAACCCTCATCGGTGATCTGAATCATGATCCAGGCAGGATCCTGCTGCCGAATATCAATATGTATCGCGCCGCCTTTGGGCATGGCCTCAATTGCATTTTTAAGAAAATTAATAAACACTTGCTTTAGTTTGTTTTCATCACAATTAATAATCGGCAGGTTTTGCTCGATCGTCTTGATGATTTGGATATTATTTAAATTTGTTTGGGTTTCTAATAAAGTGAGGACATGGTTTAATACAACCTCAATGTTTTTCTGGGCCAATTTTGATTCTTGAGGCTTGGCCAGCCATAATAACTCGTTTAGAATCGTTTCAATTCGATTAATCTCTGAGTTAATGACATCGAAGTATATTTTGTTTTGCTTAAAATCGCTTTCCATCATTTGAAAGAAGCCCTTTATGGCAGTTAAAGGATTCCTGACCTCATGCGCAATTCCGGCTGCTAGCTGGCCGGCAATTGTCAGCTTTTCGGAATTAATCATCAATTCCTTTGTCTTTTCTCTATCACTGACATCACGCATAATCATGTGGACGGCCGGATCATTTTCAAATATGGTTGGAATCGTTTTTAATTCAATCGGAATGATCTTTCCATCCATGCGAATGAATTTCTTTTCAAATGGGCCAACAGAATGAATATGTAAATTGCGTTGTTTAAATTTCTCGTGGTCCTGATACAATATAAAGTCATAAATCGGTCTCCCGATAATATTGTCTTTATGCTCCAACCCAAGCATCTCGATTGCGGTTGCGTTAATAAACATACATTTTTCATCTTTTAAAATAATGACGCCATCCGGTGATTCCTCTACTAAGCGGTGGTATCTGCCTTCACTTTCGCGAAGCTTTTCTTCTGCTAACTTTCGGGCAGAAATATTCTGGATCTGACTGACATAGAATAAGGGGACCCCGTCCTCATCTCTCACTAATGAAACACTCATAAACCCCCAAATATACCGTTGGGTTTTATGGATATAACGTCTTTCCATTTGATATGAATTCCTTTTCCCCTCGAATAGAACTTGTACGATATGTTCATCTATTTCTGCATCCTCTGGAAGTAGGATATCCATAATCGTTAATTGTAACAGTTCGTTTTCTTCATAACCCAAACTGTCACATAAAGACTGATTCGCCTTTACTATTTTTCCATCCAATGAGATAAGTGCCATTCCTATTCCTGCATGTTCAAAGGCATGGATGAATAATAACTGATTATCTAAAATAATTTTATTCATCATGAATACTCCTTAATAATGATTTATTCATTCTTATTTTAGTTACAGGATTTATGTAGTTAATGAAGGATTTGGACATATAAACTACTTTTAGGAAAATAGTCACACAACAATATAATACCGTTTTTTACAAAATAATCATAGCTGTGAGGACAAATGAACCTGCTGATATGAAGGGGAAACATAAATATAGATCTTTTCAGTAAAATAGGTAAGGAGAATTTTAAATTTAATGTGCCTGGTTGGTGTTAAAGGTAATTTATTTCATACCTCTCTAAATCATAGACTAAATCAGAGAGCAAAAGGTTAAGAAGGGGTTACAAAATGTTATTTTTTTGCAATTTATCATTTCACATTTGTTATTTAACTCTCTTGGAAAAAATATGAACAGAGAGGGTGCTATTGAATGAGGATATGGTGGAAAGAAGCGGTTGTCTATCAAATCTATCCGCGGAGCTTTCAAGATTCGAATGGAGATGGAATTGGCGACCTTCAAGGAATTATTCAAAGGTTGGACTATATCCAGCAATTAGGCGTGGATGCCGTCTGGATTTGCCCGATGTTTAAATCGCCAAATGACGATAATGGCTATGATATTTCAGATTATCAAGATATTATGGAAGACTTCGGAACAATGAAGGATTTTGATCAGCTTCTTGAAGAGGTACACAAACGGGGCATGAAGTTAATCATGGATCTAGTTCTTAATCATACAAGCGATGAGCATCCTTGGTTTATTGAATCCAGATTGTCAAAGGATCACCCGAAGAGAGATTGGTATATTTGGCGCAATGGGAAAAATGGGCGTGAGCCGAATAATTGGGAAAGTATTTTTGGCGGTTCGGCATGGGAATTTGATGAGAAGACAGAGCAATATTACCTTCACATTTTTTCCGTTAAGCAGCCGGATTTAAACTGGGAGAATGGGGAAGTTCGCGAGGCTTTGTACGAGATCGTTAATTGGTGGATTCAGAAGGGGATTGACGGTTTTCGGATCGATGCGATCAGCCATATTAAAAAGCGGGCTGGTTTACCCAATCTGCCTAATCCAAAGAAATTAAAGTATGTCCCGTCCTTTCCGATGCATTTGAACCAAAAGGGCATTCATCCGTTTTTGAAGGAGTTTAAGGAGCGGACCTACGGAAATTCAGATGTAATGACAGTCGGGGAAGCAAATGGAGTAACGGTGAAGGATGCGGGGCTTTGGGTTGGACAAAAGCAGGGCGTCATGGATATGATTTTTCAATTTGAGCATCTTGGTCTTTGGGACCCGGAAGATTTGGATGCGGAGCTGGATATCATTGAATTGAAAAAGGTGCTCACGAAATGGCAAAAGGGCTTGGAGACGGAGGGGTGGAATGCTTTATTTATTGAAAATCACGATAAGCCTCGTGTCGTTTCAACATGGGGGGAAGACGGGAAATATTGGCGTGAAAGTGCGACAGCCTTTGGAGCGATGTATTTTTTCATGAAAGGGACGCCGTTTATTTTTCAAGGGCAGGAGATCGGCATGACGAATGTTAGCTTCACTTCCATTGATGATTATGATGATGTGGCTACGAAAAACCTTTATAAAAAGAAGCAAAGCGAAGGGCTGAAGAATCAGGAAATCATGAAGATTATTTGGGCCTCCTCCCGTGATAATAGCCGAACACCGATGCAATGGTCAGCGGAAGAATATGCTGGATTTAGCACCGCACCCCCATGGATAAAGGCAAACCCGAATTATAAAGAATTGAATGTGGAGGCACAGCTTCGGAATGAAGGGTCGGTTCTTTCTTTTTATAGAAAAATGATACATTTGAAGAAACAGCATGAAGTGTTTAGTTATGGTCAATATGATCTAATTTTAGAGGAGAATAAGCAAGTTTTTGCCTATACACGGGCATTTAAGGATAAAAAAGTGGTAGTTCTCACAAATTTGTCTGATCAGCATGCGGAGTTTCAGTTAAATGAATGGGGCCTAAGCTCAGACCAGCTTCTTTTAAATAATTATTCAGTGGAAAAACACAGATTGCAGTCCATGTTTTCTTTTAAACCTTATGAAGCTCGCGTGTATATGTGCCCTCCCGTTAAGTGATAAAATAGAGGAAAAACTTCGTTAGGAGCAAGATGATGGCACAAGGGAAAACGAATGCCATGCGCATTCTCGATTCGAAAAAAGCGAAATATGAATTAATCACCTATGACAATCAGGATGGAAAAATTGACGGTGTCTCAGTAGCGCATAAAATCAATAGAGAGCCGAGAGAAGTTTATAAAACACTGGTAGCACATGGAACTAGCAAACAACTGTATGTGTTTATTATTCCGGTCGAGGCTGAGCTAGATTTAAAGAAAGCCGCCAAGGCAGCAGGAGAAAAGAAAATCGAAATGATTGCCGTCAAGGATATTCAGACGCTAACAGGCTATATCCGCGGCGGCTGCTCACCGGTTGGCATGAAGAAGCAATATCCAAGCTTTATTGATATTCAGGCATCAGAGCTTCAGTCCATCATTGTGAGCGGCGGGAAAATTGGCATTCAGATTGAAGTTGGGATCCAGGATCTAATCAAGGTCATTCAAGCGCAGTTGAAGGATATTTGTAAAGATTAATCACATGTAATTGATTCTTTGCCACAGACTTGTGCACTGTGGCGTTTTTTATTGGACAGGAAATTGAAAAAGGGGGGAAAGCTGTCCGGGAAACCGGGTTTATCGGACAAGAAAGTGAAAAAGGAGAGAAAGCTGTCCAACAAACAGAGTTTATCGGACAGGAAATTGAAAAAAGAGAAAAAGCTGTCCAAAAAGAATGGAAGTTGAAATCAATTACCCAGTAGGCATTCACCCATCCATCATAAATTGCATATGGTAAAGGTGAAAACAATTTAGGCAAATGAACGGGAAAGGACGTGTAATTGTGGCTGGAAAAATATTAAATTACTTTGGCGGCGGAAATACAGCACGTGGTTTTTACAGCTTGTTTGAGTCTAATCTGCAAGGGCTTGAACGATTATTCATCTTAAAAGGCGGTCCTGGAACGGGAAAGTCCTCTCTTATGAAAGCGATTGGTTCGGAATGGGCACAGAAGGGATATGATCTGGAGTATATCCACTGCTCATCGGACAATAACTCAATTGATGGTGTCATTATTCCCGCTTTGAAGGTGGGAATTGTCGATGGAACAGCCCCTCATGTCATTGAACCAAAGTCCCCAGGTGCTGTGGAGGAGTATGTTAACCTAGGTGAGGCTTGGGATTCGAAGGCTTTAGCAGAGCAAAAAGAGGAAATTATGCAAATAAATGAGCGAGTCAGCCGTTCCTTTGAAATGGCTTATAGCAAATTGGCAGAGGCGCTCAAAATTCATGATAAATGGGAAAATGTTTATATAGAGAATATGGATTTTGCGAAAGCGGATCAGCTTACAAATAAGCTATTGAAGGAATTCTTTGGGAATATGCAATTAAATAAGGCTTCCAATGTTAAGCATCGCTTCCTTGGAGCAGCAACACCCATTGGGGCTGTTGATTTCGTCCAAAACCTGACTGAAGGCCTTTCTAAACGATATTTTGTTAAGGGCCGCGCGGGTACAGGAAAGTCCACGATGCTAAAAAAATTAGCTAAAGTGGCAGAAGAACGAGGCTTCGATCTAGAAATTTACCATTGCGGATTTGATCCGCACAGTCTCGATATGCTGATCTTCCGCGAGCTCGGCCTGGCTATTTTCGACAGCACCAGTCCGCATGAATACTTTCCAGACCGGGCGGGAGATGAAATTATTGATACGTATGAAATCATCGTCTCTCCAGGTACGGATGAAATTTTCGCCGAGCAGATCAAAGAAATTAGCCAGCAGTATAAGGCGAAAATGAAAGAGGCCATCTCTTATTTAGCTCAGGCAAAAGCAGAGCGCGAGGGATTGGAAAATATATATATTGGCGCCATGGATTTTAATATCGTTGACCGGCTGCGGAATGAGATCAGGGCTGAAATTCTGCAAATGTCTGAAGGAAAATAAAAGTTGCAAGGTTACTAGTTATTTTGATTTAAAAATGAATTATATACAGTCAAACACCAAATTAGGCGAATAGCATACATTAAAAAGGAATGCAAAATGAGAGGAGATACAAAATTTATGGATTACAGATACTATCCCTATTCATTTCCTTTGAATGCAGAGCATAATGCGATTGATGACAGAATATTTCCGGGCGGGGGATTTGGACCTCCAGGGTTTCCTCCAGGCCCGCAGCCGGGATTCCCGCCAGGCCAACAGCCAGGGTTTCCACCAGGCCAACAGCCAGGATTCTCACCGGGCCAACCAGGATTTGCGCCTGGCCAACAGCCAGGATTCTCGCCAGGTCAGCCGACTGGTGGAGGGCAGCAAGGAGGCCCTCCGTCATCCCCACCGCCATCCTTCACACCGCAAATGCAGCAAGTTACTGCTTTTGCAGTGGATCCAGGAGCAATTAGAAGATGTTTATTCCGTTTTACTTATATTTGGCTTGAGAATGGCCGAAACTTCTGGTTCTATCCAGTCTTTCTCGGAAGGAATTCAATTGCCGGCTGGCGCTGGAGCCGTAATCGCTGGGTATACTGGGGTACGGACCTCCGCAGTATCCGCTCCTTCCAATGCTTCTAAAACCTGTGCGAGGCACCATCTGTGGACAGTTAATTAATACTCTGCGCATAGAGAGGACAGTTAAACAGCCATAAAGACGGACCTTCGCTGGTCCGTCTTTTCAATTAGAAAATAATACGCCTGTGCTGTTTTCTTTCTGAATGAATAAGCTACAATATTAGTAAAAAAGAACTTGAGGTAAATTAAAATGATCCAATTATTAGTTAATATTTTTGAACAGAACCGAGATCCGGAGAAAGCCGGCCCAATGGAAGCCTATATGAAAAACCATTTTCCTTTTCTCGGGATTAAGTCGCCTGATCGGAAGGGATTAGTGAGGCAATTTTTTCAGGAAAGCGGGCTGCTGAAGCAAGACTTTCAGCCAGAATTTGTCATAGCCTTATGGGAGAAAGAAGAGCGAGAATATCAATATGCCGCTATGGATTACATAGAGAGATGTTTGAAAAAGCTGGACAAGCAGCAGCTTTCACTGATGGAGCAATTACTTACGATAAAGCCTTGGTGGGATACGGTAGACTTGCTCGCATCAAAAGCTGTGGGAACAATTGCTGAAAAGCATCCGGAGGTAATTGCCGAAACGTTTGAAGGCTGGGCTTATGGGGATCATCTCTGGCTGCGAAGAACCGCGATTCTTTTTCAGCTGAAATATAAGGATCAAACAGATGAAAAGCTCTTATACCGCTATATCGAGCAAAATAAAGACAGTAAGGAGTTCTTTATTCAAAAAGCGATTGGCTGGGCTTTAAGGGAGTACTCCAAAACGAATCCGGAATCTGTAAAGGAATTTATCGAATCGACTACGCTTGCGAGCTTAAGTGTGAGGGAAGGAAGTAAATATATTTAGTAGTGTTTACTTGAAAAAAGGTTGTGACCCCAAGCTCGGGGCCCAACCATTCTATTGCATCTTTTGATTATAATATTTAACCGAATACAAGGCTCCCTCATCAACCATTTTATTGTCCTCAATATCTTGTGGGTGAGGGTTTCCCGCCTTCTCAATCGGGAGAATTTTACTTTTATCTAATGGAGATGGTTTGATTTTTCGCTTCCAGTCTCTTAGTATATTTCCGGCCTTTAATCGATTGGGTTTAGAAGATAACCATATCGCAGCAGCTGATACACCAGCTCCTGCCGCCATTACGGATGTCATACGCAAGGCTTGTTTCATAGTAATTCCTCCTCTAAAAGTTTTGGTTTGACCCTGCTTCATTTCACCTCCTGTTATTTTTCATATGTATACCCTTCAGCTATTCTATCAAAACATTAAATCTAGTAATCTCTCTTTTCATTCTCGTTACAAAAATATTAAATACGAAAATAATAGTTTTAAATTTCTAAGAAGGTGGTACACATTAAGCAAGGTTGCAGCGAGCAGCCGAAACAAATATTAATGGAGGGAATTCAGGTGAATACAAAATTAATCGTAAGAGAATGTGATGATGTGGTTCAGGTCTTAAATGAGGTTAAAGCCTTTGAATTCAGTGGAGTCCAGCCAGATGATATGTATGTGTTGGCTCATGAAAGGAGTCGGACAGATGAATTAGCAGGGCAATTAGGGATTAATACGATTGGTTTAAAGGAAGAAGGTCTCGGAACAGCAGTAAAGAATTTGTTTGAAGGCAAAGGGGATACTCTTCGTAATAAAATACAAGAGATGGGGCTTTCTAAGGAAGAAGCAGATGTGTACGAAATGAAACTGGACCATGGAAAGATCCTGTTGTTTGTTCAGGAGGATCAGCGTACGATCGGCAGTACTATTTAATAGCTGACGTTTACTAGGTTTATAGCAGAAGTTTGAGTTATAAATGAAAAAAGAATTGTCCTTTTCTGTTTATCATAACAGAGAGGACAATTCTTTATTTTGTCTAACGCCGAATTTTAATTGGGTGCCAGGCCACGCATGAGAAATTGAATGGTTAATTCAATTTCCTCTTCATCGTTCCATTGGGAATCTGGAAATAGGATGTATCTGCTGAAAAGGTAGCCAATAATGGTGGTAACCGTTAACCGAATGACCTGCTTGGGCAGGATCTCGATAATTTGGCCCTTATCCTGATAATATTCTGTTACCTTTATATAGCGGTCAAAGACCTTCTTGGCAATATGCTCGAAAAATTGCTCCTTCAGCTCAGGATGAAAAGGAATTTCCTGGATTAATATTTTTATGAGAGGCAGGTTTTTCTTTAAAAAGATCACGCGATTTTCAATCATCGCTCTAAGAAAATCTTCAAACCTCTCATATTTTGTATCCAGCACTTTATACAAGTCTTTGATAACAAAGGGAGCCAGTAATTTGGCCATAGTTGGAGCAACAATACCTAATAACAAATCTTTTTTTGTCTTATAGTGCCTGAAAATCGTACCTTCAGCGACCCCCGCTTTTTTCGCAATTTCACTCGTTGAGGTTGCTGCATAGCCTTTTTCAGAAAAAGATTCGATGGCCGCGATAATAATTTTTTTCTGCTTATCTGTTAACTCTTCTTCATTGTCGAAAAGTTGAGTAATCAATGAATCCTGTTCAGCGATGATTAACAACTCCTTTATGCATTTCATTATAAATGAACTTCAGATCGGAAAGGAAATAACTTACCGTACCTAAATCCTGCGGTATTTTCTTAATGCAGCCACATTAAGAGTCATAAATAGAAGGGAAAATCCCGCTAATATAAGCAAGTCCTGATAGATCATATCCCAGCCAAAGCCTCTGATCATCACATTTCTCAGCGCTTCATTCGCATAATAAAGAGGGGTCAATGGACCAATCCAGCTAAGCCACTTCGAAATGGTGTCAGGGTTAAATAAACCGGAAAAGAACAGCTGCGGAACAATCACAAGCGGAATAAATTGAATCATTTGCAGCTCATTATTGGCAAAGGATGATAGTAAAGTTCCCAATGTCAGGGCTGTTAGGGAAACGAGCAACGTAATGAGCAGAACATAGACGAAGGCGCCCTCCATCATCATGCCGAGTACATAGATGGAATACCAAGCAATGATCGTTGCTTGAATCACTGTAAATATACCGAAGCCGAAAACATAGCCAGCAACAATTTCCCATTTCCTAAGCGGACTTGATAATAGCCTTTCCAGTGTTCCTGTCGTTCTTTCACGCAAAAAGGAGACACCGGCAATAAGGAACACAAAGAAGAATACGAAATATCCTAAGAGAATCGGACCGTAGTAATCAAATTGCCCCATTTCACTAGAACCATATAAATAATGCATCTCAGCCGCCTTTTGTGGTCCGCCTTGCTGTAATGGCTCTAGTGCATCCTGCAGCCACTTCAATACAGAGCCGTTTGCACCCGGGTCACTTCCTTCAAGGAATACAGCAGGCTGCTGATTATCAAATAGGATATATCCATCCAATTTTTTATCTGCTAAGTCCTTCTCAGCTTCTTTAATTGAATCATATTGTGTAACCTCAGCATGATCTAAATCTAGCTGATCTGTTATTAGCTCAGGCACATCTACTAAACCAATTTTCGGCTCATAATCAGTTCCATTAAAAACTAAATAAAGCATCGAAAGGACAAGAATGGGGGCAAAAATTAATAGAGCCATTGTCCGTTTATCACGGATGATTTGGCGTAGAATTCGAATCACTAATGCGGTAACTCTCATCCTTCAGCACCTCCATACACTAGGAAAGCTCCTTCGATATTATGTGAATTCGTTTTTTCCTTCAATTCGTCAGGCGTGCCAACCGCAATGAGCTTTCCATCTCGGATCATGCCGAGCCGGTCACATTTCTCCGCCTCATCCATCACATGGGTTGTGACAATAATTGTTGTGCCCTCATCCTTTAACTTATAAAAAGCTTCCCAAATGCTCTTTCTTAAAACTGGATCAATGCCGACTGTCGGTTCGTCAAGAATAAGCAGCTTCGGCTGGTGTAATAGGGAAATAGCCAGCGAGAGGCGGCGTTTCATTCCGCCAGAGTAGGCGGAAACAAGCTTATTGACATGTTCAGATAGGGAGACGGTTTCCATGACTTCATGCATCCGCTGCTTTCGCTTTTCCCCTTTTAAACCGTAAAGGGCTGCGAAGAATTCAAGGTTTTCCTTGGCAGAAAGCTCTCCATATAGGGCATCCGATTGGGCCATATACCCAATTTTTTCAATGAGGTTGAGATTAGGCATTTTTTCTTGAAAAATAAAATTCTCTCCCTTAGTTGGCAGGTCAAGTCCGACCAGCTGTTTAACTAATGTTGTTTTTCCAGCGCCAGAAGGGCCAAGAAGGCCGAAAATCTCTCCCGAAGCAATCTCTAAGCTGATATTTTTCAGTACTTCGTGTTTACCAAAAGCTTTAGACACATGGCGAACTGAAACAATATTATTTTCCACTGTCGACACCTCTCTTTTAATAAGTGAGTAATCACTCATTATTAGTGTATGAAAAATACCGGAATTTGTAAAGTGAGTAATCACTCATTCCTTGTATTTTTTTAAGTATGTTTCTATCTACTAAACAGAAGAGGCACATTTTCTGAGTCCACCACACCCGTAAAATTATTTTTCTGTCCATGAACGGTGCCTCGCACTGATTTATCTCATATAGAGGAGCCCCTCAAATCCTTTGGTCAGTTTTAAAGGACACGAAATAGTGGGGTAATTCAAAAGATGTCCTATAAGCTGGTTTTAAAGGACACTCAATCGATACTTCAAATTTATTTATTGTAAAGTTTAAATCTTAATTAAATATTGAAAATGCATATTAGAGTGTGAAATTAATCACACTTAGCAATGAGTATTATAGATAGAATGTTAAGTAGAGTGACATGGAGGAGGTGTTTCGGTATGAGCAGTTCAATGCGTCAGTCTGATATTGAACATTTTTTAGAAAAAATTGAGATATTTAAAGATCTCCCAAAAGAATCTTACCAGCTACTTCATAAAAGAATTAGTAAAAAGCCTTATAAAAAAGGGGAAAAAGTGATTTCCGAATATGATAAGGCAGAAGGAATATTCTTTGTTCATTCAGGCATTGTCAAATTAACAAAGCAGGATGACCAAGGGAATGAGATGATCACTTGTATAAAGAAGAAGGGGGAGGTCTTCGCTGAGGCATGCTTATTTAATGAAGAGGGAACTTGCTATCCAGCAACCGCGACCATGATTCAGGACGGAGAAGTGTATTTTTTGAAAACAGAAGACTTGGAGCAAGAGTTTCTAGTTTCCCCGGAATTGGCGGTTCAGATGATTCGCTATATGAGTGTGCAGCTGCGTGATTTTACTTCGATTCTACGGGATGTTGCTTTACTGGATGTGTATATGAAAACGATTAGGGCATTAGAACGTTTAGCTGAAAAGTTTGGTGCCAATCATTGTAACCGAATGCATATCGAGCTTCCGATAACCGTACAAGAATTTTCAACCTTAGTTGGAACAACGAGAGAAAGTGTCAGCCGGGTATTTTCTAAACTCAAAAAGGATGGGCTTCTCGAAATTAGCGGGAAAAACATAATAATTACGGATTGGTGCCGCTTTTGCTCCCTTTTCCATCATAAGCTCTAATAGTTAATTCTAATAGAGTTATGTATAATAAAGGTACTTAAAAGGTGCAGAGGTGCTTTATCTATGGCAGATTTCCGTTCTAGTGTAATTATTCATAAGCCGGTTTCAGAAGTCTTTCATTACATGGCTAGCATGGAGAATGTTCCAGAACTCATGCCCAATGTCGTGAAAATGGAAAAACTCACAGAAGGACCGATTGGCAAAGGAACAAAGTTTAAGGAAAGCCGGTCCGTTCGAGGAAATACCGTTAATGCAGAAATTGAGCTTATTGAATATAAACAAGATCAAACCTTCGCAACGAGGGGCAATTCCAATGGCTTGATTACCGAGTATGTCTATGCCTTTCATGAGATTGAGGAAGGAACCCAGGTGGAGCTTGATGCCTTTGTAAAGACGAGCGGACTTAGGATGAAATTAACAAAGGGATTCATTGTTAAAATGATCAAAAGGGAAGACGGATTTCAGCTTGAGTATTTGAAGGAAATGCTTGAAGGCGGAAAAAGCGAGTAATAGCAAAAAAGGCAGTTTTTCTCAGTGATGCGAGGAAAACTGCTTTTTTTGCATGATTGGCCCTAGAACTTGTAGGTCCAAAAACGCTCGTTATGAAATCGGGCTACATACTCAGGGTCTTGGTTCTCCAGGTTTATCGCCATTTGGCTCACGACCAGCTGGGTTTGTGATACATGTGCTTTAATGGTGGCGAGCTTTTTATCAACAAAGGCGGATACATCATTGACGACATCAGCCTGGCCGATTTCCTCCTCACAATTATGGGAAAAGGCCACACAATGAACCTTTGGACGTTCTTCAGCAGGCATTTCTCTAACTGCCCGAATAACGGCTGCCCCTGTAGCATCATGGTCCGGATGAACGGCATAGCCTGGATAGAATGTGATGATTAAGGAAGGGTTCACATCTTTAATAATGGAGGCCATATGGGCAGCGACAACTTCCTCATTTTCAAATTCGATTGTTTTATCTCGATAGCCAAGCATTCTTAAATCCGTGATCCCTAGAATATTCGCAGCATCCTGTAATTCTTTTTTCCGAATCTGCGGCAAGGATTCTCTTGTGGCGAAAGGAGGATTTCCCATATTTCGGCCCATTTCTCCCAAGGTCAGGCAGGCATAAGTGACAGGAGTACCGCTATCGATATGGAGGGAAATCGTTCCAGATACACCAAATGCCTCATCATCTGGATGGGGGAATACGACTAGAACATGTCTTTCTTTTTCCATTGTGTTGTCTCCTTTCTATCTGTTTTTTCTTTTTAAAAACTAAATTGTTGTTGGATTTAGCAGAACTTGTCCTTGATGTACGAAGTAATCACCAGCGCAGAGAAATGAAGCCAACGACATTTACATTCTAGGTTGGAAGCAGATGCTCATGAATGTTCAACTTAAAAAGGTGATTCGCCAATTTGCAGCGCCACTGCGAGCTTGCCTTCAAAGTCATGTCCAGCTAGAAGGAGACGCCCCTTTTCATCGATTTCAAAATGGGTAATTCCCTCAGCATACACCCAGCCAAAACTCATTTTGAGCCCAACTCGATAAGGTCCTTTTCCTACCACTTTCCCATGCTCATATTGCAGGTGAGCATTTCGAATATAGGCCCCCGAAGAGAAAAAAGACTTATCGAAATGGGAAGCATAGGCCCCGTTCGTTGTTTCCAAATGAATATATACATCTTTTTGTGCAAAGCGGTCTATTTCCTTTTGCACCTGCTCAGGTTTAACAGCTTCCATAATGGGCCTCCTTTCCAATTTATATTATGGTTATTTAACAACATAGGTTTTGGTATTCATAGGGAGTATTTTGATGGTGAGTTTATGCAAAACGGGTACTATGAAAAGTTCATAAGTCTCGTTTTGGTGTGTCTTCAACCAAAACCCACACTATGAAAGGTTCATAAGTCTCGTTATGGTGTTTCTTCAAACAAAACCCGCACTATGAAAGGTTTATAAGTCTCGTTATGGTGTTTCTTCAAACAAAACCCGCACTATGAAAGGTTTATAAGTCTCGTTATGGTGTGTCACCAAAACAAAACGCGCACTATGAAAGGTTCATGAGTCTCGTTATGGTGTGTCACCAATCAAAACAGGCACTATGAAAGGTTCATAAGTCTTGTTTTGGTGTGTCTTCAACCAAAACGCGCACTATGAAAGGTTCATGATCCTCATTTCGGTGTGTCACCAATCAAAACGGCAACTATGAAAGACTCATGAACCGCGTAATTTAATTTTCCCCATTTATATTACTAAAAATAGGCACGAAATGCGAAATTAACGCTTTTAGGATGAAGATAAAGCTTGAACGAACCAAAGAATAGAGCCTTTTTGCAAAAAAACAGAGCCAAAAAGGCCCTGTAAAAATACAAAAAGAAACTTATTCTGCTGCTTCTGAACGTCCAGCGCCAAATTGACGGTATGCTCCATGCATAACTGGCCCAACATATTGATTTAATTTAAAGCCATGGTTGATAGCTGCCGTAACGAAATCCTTTGCTGTTTCAACAGCTTCCACAACCGTTTTGCCTTTCGCAAGCTCAGCTGCAATGGCTGACGCGAATGTGCAGCCTGCCCCATGTGTATAGGTTGTATTGACCAACTCAGATTCCAGAAGCTTAAATTCTTTTCCATCATAGAAAAGATCAACCGCTGTAGGATGGTTTAGCTTGCTGCCGCCTTTGATCACTACATATTTTGCCCCAAGCTCATGAATTTTCACAGCAGCTTCCTTCATATCATCCACTGTTTTGATTGGTCCTGTTTTTGCCAGCTGCCATGCTTCAAAAAGATTAGGTGTGACAACTGTTGCGCGAGGGACAAGAATGTTTCTTAACGCATCTGCTGTTTCAGGGTGAAGAACTTCATCTTCTCCTTTACAAACTAAAACTGGATCAATTACTACTTTATCTAGTTGATTCTCATCAATTGTTTTTGCAGCAAGCTCTACGATCTCGACTGAACCAAGCATACCTGTTTTCATTGCGGCGATTCCTGTTGAAAGAATCGTTTCTAGCTGAGTCTCTAAAGTTTCGATTGCTATCGGAAACACGTTATGGTTCCAATTATTTTTCGGATCCATCGTTACGATTGTAGTAAGAGCCGTCATTCCATATACGCCAAGCTCCTGGAATGTTTTAAGGTCAGCCTGAATTCCGGCGCCTCCGCTTGTGTCTGAACCAGCAATTGTTAGAACTTTTTTCATTGTCATGTGATACCTTCCTCCCAAAATCCAGGTTTCGATTTAATTAATTTATCCATTTTTAATTATAGCAATAATTACTTATTAGCTGAAACTTTATTGTTATAGGCTTTTATTTCCAGTTCATTTTCTCTATTATAAGCTTAGGTGATGAATAATGAGGAGAATTTTATATATAGAAGATGATTTGGAGATTGGCAGCTGGGTAAAAGGGGATTTAGAGCAAAGGGGATTTAAGGTTGAATGGTTAAAATCGGGTGATGGAGCTGAAAAAGTGGCATCAGAACATGACCTCGTTATATTAGATGTTATGCTGCCGGGACTTGATGGCTTTACAATTGGCCAGCGGTTGAAAAAAGATTCGCCGGAGATGCCGATATTAATGCTTTCGGCCCGAACGGCAGTGGAAGATAAACTGCACGGCCTTCAATTTGCTGATGATTACTTGACAAAGCCTTTTCATCCCGATGAATTGGCCGCACGAATTGAAGTGCTGTTGCGTAGATCAGGCATTTCCATTTCGAATGGGGTTAGCTTTGGTCATCTTATCGTTAATCTTTCTGAAAATCGTATCGTTGATCAACGTTCAGGAGAGGAAATCATTCTGACAGGGAAGCAATACCAGATTTTCATGCACTTTTTGAGGCACCCGAACCAGATTTTAACGAAGGAACAAATCTATGAAGCGGTTTGGGGAGAACCTTATATCGAAGGGGATAAGACGCTGATGGTTCATATCCGCTATCTCCGGGAAAAAATTGAAAAGATTCCAAGCTCGCCGGAAATCATTGAAACGATTAGAGGAATTGGCTACCGGGTGAAGCAATGAAACTAAAAAACTCGTTATTGAATCAATATTTATTAATTGTTTTATTTGCTATCATGATTTTGCCTAGCTCTTTTTTTATCATAACCATTGTATTCTATTCAAGTTTGCCAATGGAGGAGAAGCCGAATAAATATCAAAATGGCACTGATTTAGAGGCGATGTGGCATAAAGAAGCGCAAAGTCTGGCAGGGGCTACTGATGTACAAATCAATGAGAAACTCCAGGAGATTCGAAAGGAGTATGATAAAGCATCATTGTTTTGGGTAGATGAATTAGGGAAGACAAGATTGAAGCTCCCTGAGGATTTATCTGTTTTGGACTCATGGTCGCCAACTGAAACAATCGATTTTATGAAGAAAAACCGCGGAGAGAAGGCTGATCCTTTTACTGTTGTAGCGTTAATTGGTGCGGATAAAAATGAAGGTTTTATGGTTATGCAGGTGCCTCGGTCTGCCATGATGCCAACGGGACGGCTTCTTCAAGATCGATATAGTTTCCTAATCATACTCGCTGTTGTTACGATACTTGCGATTTTTATTTTTATCTCATGGATTTTCTTTTACAAAATTAGAAAGCGCCTTTTAAGACTTCGGCAGGCGATGTCGAGCCCGGCTGAAAATGGGATTCCCGATCCAATCAGTGTAGAGAAAAAGGATGAAATTGGGCAGCTGGAAGGTTCGTTTAATGAAATGATTCATCAGCTTGAAAGCAGCCGTCACCGTGAATTGGAGGAAGAAACCCTAAGAAGGCAGCTGATCGCCAATCTGTCTCATGATTTAAGAACCCCTCTTACTACGATAAGGGGGCATGCTTACAGTCTAAAGAAGGAGACGTTAAGTGAACAGGGGAAGGAATCTCTTGATTTGATTGATAATAAGATTGGGTATTTAAGCCAATTAATAGAAAACCTTCTTTCCTATACATTGTTAACAGCAGGAAAATACCCTTATGATCCAAAGAGGGTGGATATCGTTCGCCTAGTAAAAACTTCTTTTGCCGCCTGGTATCCTGTTTTTGAACATCTTCAATTTGAGATGAGCATTGATCTCCCTGAGAGGACCTTTTATTGGGAAATCGATTCGCAATGGCTGGAGCGGGTGTTGGATAACTTTTATCAGAATGTCCATCGGCATGCGAAGGAAGGGAAGTATATTGGGGTCAGGGCTGATACAGAGCTGGAGCAGATCATGATTGAAGACCGCGGCTCGGGAATGAGCGGGGAGTCCGCGGGGAAGGGCGCCGGCATCGGGCTTTCCATCGTGTCGCTCATGTTGAAGGATATGGGTCTTGAATGGATTGCGGAAACAGGAGAAACTGGAACGATTATTCGAATACAACGGAAAAATGGCGGGGCTGACTTGAGTTAAGTCAGCTTTTTTCTAATTGGCTGATAAAAATGGTCTGTCTGGGTGAACGTGCAAAAAAACGAGAAATCGAGCATAAGTTTGGAATATCGTGCAAAAAAGTTCGAAATCGTGCATAAGTGCAGATTATCGTGCAAAAAATTAGCAGTCACAGAAATATGGGCTGATCAGTCCGCTGATTTGGCTGAAAAACTTTAAAACTGTCTGAAAACTACCAAATCAAAGGGACAAATAACATATAAAAAATTTAAACCAATTTTAAACTTCACTACAACTTTGATTTAACCATGCCTCGTTAAGATTATTTATGAGGTGATCATAATGAGTGAATTTATTATTGAAACGAACCAGTTAACAAAGAAATTTAAGAACCGATATGCAGTAGAAACGGTGAATCTCCAAATTAAACAAGGAGAGGTTTATGGATTTCTAGGTCCAAATGGCGCTGGAAAAACAACGACCATCCGGATGCTTCTGGGATTAGCAAAACCATCATATGGCTCCATACGCATTTTTGGAAAGGATATGAAAAAGGAAAAGCTTTCTGTGTTAAAAAAAATAGGGTCATTAGTGGAGTATCCGTCTTACTATGGGCATTTAACAGCTTATGAGAATCTAGAAGCGATTCGTATTTTACTAGATGCTCCGAAATCCAGAATAGAAGAGGTTTTGCGCATTGTCCGTCTGTCAAAAGAAGCGAAGAGGCCAGTTAAGGGGTTTTCGCTTGGGATGAAGCAAAGGCTCGGAATTGCGGCTGCATTATTAGGAAATCCGGAATTGCTTATTTTAGACGAGCCGACAAATGGACTGGACCCTTCCGGCATTTTAGAAATCCGCGAATTAATCAAAAGCATGCCAAAAGAGCATGGCATGACCATCCTCGTATCGAGCCATTTGCTGTCCGAAATCGACCAAATGGCGACACAGGTAGGGATTATTTCAAAAGGGAAAATGATTTTTCAAGATTCAATCGAAACGTTAAGGCAAAGATCGCAAAGCAAAATTTCCTTAAAAGTAAATGACGCGGAACAGGCTTGGAGAATGCTTTTATCAAAAGGCATCCAGGCTGAAATGGAAAATCAGCAATTATATTTGCCGTATTCATCTGATGCGCATGTTTCTACTGTCATCCATGAGCTAGTAAACCATCGCTTTTCAGTATACCGAGTTCAGGAGGAGAAGAAATCACTGGAGGAAATTTTCCTGGAGCTGACGGGTGGGGAGGCGAGCTTGTAATGTTAAAAAGCCTCTTTTCTGACTTCATCAAAATAAAGCGAAAAATGATTTGGTTTCTTATATTTCTTGGGCCCTTTGGGGTTGTGGCGCTGGAAGCGGTCAACTTTGGTCTAAGATATGATTATTTAACAAAGCGCTATGAAGCGGATTTATGGGGAGGACTTATTGGGGAAGCGAGCTTGATGGCAATTCCGGCCCTTATGCTTGGGTTGACAATCATAGCCTCCATGATTGCGGGCATAGAGCATCAAACGAATGCCTGGAAGCAGCTGTTGGCATTGCCCATTTCAAAATTTCGTGCTTTTACAGGGAAATTTGTCATTACGGCAATTCTATTATTCTTGTCAAGTACCTTACTGATTATCGGGGTGATTATTCTAGGAATAATCTTGAAGTTTGGGACGGATATTCCGTATGTAAGCCTGCTAAAAATGGCTTATTTCACCTATTTCGCAGCGATGCCGTTTATTGCCTTCCAGCTTTGGCTGTCTATTATTATGAAAAATCAGGCAATCCCATTAACGATTGGGATTCTAAGTACCATTGTTTTAATGGGACCGTTTAATTTCCCTAATTGGCTTCCGTGGAACTGGCTTTATTTGAATGTTAGCTGGGGAACCCCGATTTACTCAGCACTGGCTGGATTGGGCCTAGGGATCGTTATTTACTTAATGGGCATGTTGGATTTTAGAAGAAAGGATGTGCAATAAATGGGAAGGGTTTTACGGTCGGAGTTTTTAAAGTTGCGGAAATCTTCCATTTGGCTGCTTATTTTTATAAGCCCGGTACTTGCGTCGTTAACGGGGCTAGGAGAAGTATCAAAGGATTTCCCTTCATTTAAATGGGAAATGACCTTAAGTATCATGGTATTTCTGCATGCTTTAATTTTTCTGCCTTTATTAACAGGTGTTTTTTCAGCCTTTGTATGCCGGTTTGAGCATGCGGGAGGGGGCTGGAAGCAGCTCTTGTCACTGCCTGTATCTAGGGGAAGTGTTTTCGTTGCGAAATTTATTATCGTTATGGGCTTGCTTGCTTTAACTCAAGTATTATTTGCCGGGGGACTCCTTTTAATTGGCCAGCTAAAGGGTTTTGAAGCAGCTATCCCATGGAAAATCATTGCGACTAGCGTAATCGGGGGCTGGGTTGCCTGTATGCCGCTCGCTGCCTTGCAGCTTTTTGTCTCAACTGCGTGGTCAAGCTTTGCAGCACCATTAGCTATTAATGTAATTTTCACATTGCCCAATATCCTAATCGTAAATTCAGAGAAGTTCGGTCCTTATTATCCGTGGGCACAGCCATTTCTGCTTATGATGCCTGGCTCAGGAGAAAGCTTTGGGGCACTTAATGTACCGCTTTTAACCTTGTTGATCGTTGTTATCGGTAGCTTGTTTTTGTTTTTTGCATCAGGCTTTGCCTATTTTCAAAGAAAAGAAATCTAGCATCCTTCTGATGGGGGATGTTTTTTTGGTATTTTCAGTAGTGAAGAATCAAACGGTCGGACTGATGACCGTTTGAAGGGGAAAAGAGGTGTGTCGGTCACCAAATGGTTGGACCGATGCCCGTGAGAGGGAAAAAAGGGATGTGTCGGTCACCAAACGGACGAACTGATGCCTGTGAGGTGGGAAAAAGAGATGTGGCGGTCACCAACCGGACGGACTGATGCCCGTGAGAAGGGAAAAAGGGATGTGGCGGTCACCAACCGGACGGACTGATGCCCGTGAGACGGAAAAAAGGACGGACGGACCACCAACTCTCTTGGTGCGGCCAAATCCAGTAAAAAGTATACTTCTCCTACATATTTTCTTTTTTGAATGGCAGGCAAAGGGTATACTTGGGAGAGGAGAAGTGAAGAGTGTTTAAAAAAGCTGAGCTAATGTGAAAAAAGCTTGGTGTATGACGGATAGGCAGGTGAGAACATGCAAACAACAGGGATTATCATGGCTGGCGGCCGGTCGAGCAGAATGGGGACGAATAAGGCGATGTTGCCGATTGGTGGTAAAACTGTGATCGAACGAATTGTGGTGGAGCTAAGTAAGATTGTCTCCAACATGGTGATTGTCACCAATGCGTTTGAGGACTATCAATTCCTAGGGCTCCCGATGGTCCAGGATCAATGGAAGGACATGGGGCCGTTGGCTGGAATTCATGCGGGATTAAGTGCCTCCAGTACTGAAAAAAATCTTGTCGTGGCGTGTGACATGCCGTTTATTTCTTCTCAGCTTGGAGGCATTTTGTTAACCCTTTTAGATGATTATCAAGTCGCTGTCCCTGATGTTTTAGGCCAGCTCCATCCATTATTTGCTGCCTACCGGAAGGACACTCTTGGAGGGATCCAGCAATCCCTGCAAAATAAAGAGCTGCGAATCAGGCAGTTTTTTAAACATACAAAGACGAAGTATGTTACAGAAGCATGTCTTCAGAAGCTTCACTACCATTATCAGGAGCAGCATTTCTTTAACATGAATCACCCAGATGATTTTGAAAGGGCTTTAAAAATAGAGGGGGATTCTAATAGGAAATAGAGGCATCCTCTTTGGAATCTGTCCGAAAATTTGGTATGTTGTTAGTAACAAACTTTAACGATAAATTGAGATAATAAATATGTTGTTGGGGAGGGGTTTACTTGAATTTTTACGAGATTGCTAAGGAGCCGATTGTCATTCAAGAGGTGATTGATAAAGTGGTCCAGCGTGAAGCGGGTGCGATTACGACCTTTATCGGCACCGTACGGGAATTAACTCATGGAAAAAAGACGTTATACTTAATTTATGAAGCCTATGAAGCGATGGCAGTTAAGAAGCTTGAACAAATTGGCGATGAAATAAAGGAGCGATGGAGCGGGGCTGAGGTCGCCATTACTCATCGTGTCGGGAAGCTAGATATTACGGATATAGCTGTTGTTATTGCGGTTTCAACTCCCCATCGTGCCGATGCATATGAAGCCAATCGATATGCAATTGAACGGATCAAGGAGATTGTTCCAATTTGGAAAAAGGAGCATTGGGAGGATGGAGAGGAATGGATCGGAAACCAGCTTGAAACGGTTGCCTATCCAAAAGGAAAACCGGAGGAGAGTGACTTACATGAATAAAATTTTGTTTTTTGCTCATTTGCGTGATGCTGTTGGGGAAGAATCTGTGCAGTTGAATGTGGGCGGCAAAACCGTTGCCGAGTTGAAACAGATCATCTCTGAAACATATAAGTCCGTTAATCTGGAAAATGTGATGACTGCTATTAATGAAGAATTTGCTTCAAATGAAGAGGTTATTCAAGCTGGGGATACTGTTGCGTTTATTCCTCCAGTCAGTGGAGGCTGATGTTCTATGGATGATCGATACTCCCGGCAGACTCTGTTTCCATTCATAGGGAAAGAGGGACAGGAGAAAATCCGTTCCAAGCATGTATTGATGATTGGAGCAGGTGCTTTAGGGTCAGGAAATGCTGATATTTTAACAAGAGCGGGCATTGGAAAGCTAACGATCGTTGACCGCGATTATGTGGAGGCAAGCAATCTGCAGCGGCAGCAGCTTTATACAGAGCAGGATGTCGAAGAGAAGCTTCCAAAGGCGGCAGCGGCTGCAAAACGTTTGAAAACCATTAATTCAGACGTTAACATTCAAGCTGTGATTGCTGATGCGAATCCGGAAATGATGGAGGAACTTGTTCAAGGAATAGATCTCATCATTGATGCAACAGATAATTTCGAAACAAGAATGATGATCAATGATATCTCACAAAAACATCATATCCCATGGATCTATGGGGGATGTGTGGGGAGCTTTGGCATGAGCCTCACCATTATCCCTGGAAAGACCCCTTGTTTGAATTGCCTGCTCAAAACCGTTCCTATCCAAGGGATGACTTGTGATACAGGCGGAATTATTGCACCTGCTGCTCAAATGGTCATTTCACACCAAACGGCAGAAGCTCTGAAAATTCTTGTGGAAGATTGGGACGCCGTTAGAACGTCCTTCGTCAGCTTCGATTTATGGAGAAATCAATATACGAGCATGAAGGTTTCGAAAGCAAAGGATATGGGCTGTTTATCGTGCGGGGAAGTGAGAACCTACCCGTATCTCGACAGTGAAAACATGATGAAATCTACGGTCCTTTGCGGAAGGGATACCGTGCAAATTCGTCCGCCAAACGTGCAGCAAATTCAGCTAGGGGATTTATCTCGTCAGTTGAAATCCCTTGGCTATCAAGTAAAGGGAAATCCTTATTTACTTTCGGTTGAAATGGAAGAGCAGCGTCTCGTTATTTTTAACGATGGCCGGGCGCTCATTCATGGCACGAAGGACTTATCACAAGCTAGAGCGATTTATCAGCGTTTGCTTGGATAAGGAACTATAAGCTAAGTTTAAATTCAGTACTAAAAAGATAGGTATAAGGGTTTAAAGGAGGGTCCTATTCTGTAGTGAGTAGGCCCTTTTTTAGTCTCTATTTTAGCGTTATCTACATCATTCGCCTTGTTTCACGTGGAACAGACAAGTTTTGGCAAAAGCCGCCCTTAAAAAGCAGTGTAATCGAAAATTCATTTGCTATCATGTATAATGTAGAATATTAATTTGGAGAATGAAAATGATGGCAAAGAGAGTGGATTGTTTTAAGTGTAAATATTTCTATGTAACGTGGGATCAAAGATTTCCTAAAGGCTGTAGAGCCTTTGAATTCAAAACAGCAAGGCTTCCATCCATGGAAGTTTTGCGCGCATCGGGGCAGCCGTGCATGCGTTTTGAAAGAAAGGGAGATAAGTAGGGCACACTTTCCTAGATTTTATAGGAAATTATTTGAATGCTAAGGAGTGATTGTGTTGAACATTACCGTCCAGCAGCTTTTAGGAAAGATGGAAAAGGAATTGAAGGAAGCAAAGGATAGTTCAACAACGGCAAGGCTGCGGGAAAGGATTCATGCGATTAAATCGTTATGCGAATTAATTCTTGACGAGCCGGCACAGGAGAATAGAGTATCTCCTTCAATAAGTTCTTACATGGCTCCAACTGTCCAGCCAGCTCAGCCGGCCGCCATTCAGCAGCCGAAGCGAATAGAAATGGATGACAGTGCTAATGGAGAATCGCTATTTGATTTTTAAATCAAGGGGCTATTAATGGAAGTCAGAATACAGATGTGAGGGAAGTTCAATGAAACTATTTATCATTATAGGGGCTTTAAATGCCTTTTTATCTGTGGCTTTAGGTGCATTTGGTGCCCATGGGCTTGAAAAAGTGGTGGAGCCAAAGTATCTGGAAATCTGGAAGACCGGTGTACAGTATCAAATGTTTCATGCTACAGGCCTTTTGGTTATCGGGGTATTGCTTGGTAAAATGCCGGCAAATGCTCTAATTTCCTGGTCAGGCTGGATGATGCTCATCGGGATTATTCTTTTCTCAGGGAGCTTATACGTGTTAGCTGTTACCCAAATTAGCGTCCTAGGTGCCATCACACCTTTAGGTGGGGTATCCTTCTTGGCGGCATGGGTACTATTAATTATAGCTGCTGTGAAGAATTTATAAGTGAAGACGAAAAGAAGCTTTGACCATGTTGTCAAAGCTTCTTTGGTTATGCGATTATCGTGGACTAAATTGCGATAACATTCCAGGTTGTGTGAATCCTGGGTACTCGTATTCAATTTCTTCGGAGAATGTCACATAATCTACATACACCATTGGGATTAAGAATCTCATGCCCGATTGAGGATCACTTATTATTACATGGTCTCTCCCAGCGGCTTCGATGATTCCTTCAAATTTTTTCGCATTCCACTCTCTATTATTTTCAAAAGTTGCATAAACGGTGACAAGCTTTCCTTTGTTTAAGCGGAGAATGTTCTCGATATAAGATTGCTCAATCGGAAGCATACCAGGTACCTGCGGGCCAGTTGTTTGTGGGGTCATTCCCATTGTTTGCGGAGGAAGCATTCCCCCAGCTGGCATCATCCCCATTGTTTGCTGCATTTGAGGCATGCTAGGCTGGACTCTCATTGAAGAGTTCTGCGCCTGTACCCCTGCTGTTGGCTGCTGATACCCATAATAAGGTGTTCCGTATGGATTGAAATTTGATTGACTCATTTTTTCCCCTCCCAAGCTTAAAATAATTCCGATAATATTAATAAAGCACCCCATTTTCAGAACACTTTCTGCCTTAATGAAAAATGGCGGTGTTGAGCGGAGCTATGTATCTCACTTAAATAGGTGAGCCCCCGCTCCATTTCCTTCATAAAAAAGAACCTTGAAGCATCGTAGATTTTTTTCCTCAAGAGAAGTGTGATCATAATTAATAGTTCGTCAGAAACTTTTCCTTATAAACGCCTTGAAGGAAGCTAGGCAAAAATCATTACAAGATTTGGATACTCACTCACTAATTCAATAGTATGTTCATGCCTGTTCCTTTATGCTTTCTTTTATGAATAAAAAAAGGGAAGATTCATATCCAGATACAATTGCGGATTCAATAGGGGAAAGGGGGGATTTATAAAAAAACTCCTAGATCCATCATCTAGGAGTTAAACAGGTTAATTGACATGCAACAGCTTGCCAATTTGATTTTCTTCAAGCAGATTTCCAACGAAGAAAGAGCCAAATTCGCCATAGCGTGCACTTACTTCGTCAAAACGCATTTCATAGACAAGCTTTTTGAATTGAAGGGCATCGTCAGAGAATAGTGTAACGCCCCACTCGTAGTCATCTAAGCCAACAGAGCCGGTAATAATTTGTTTCACCTTGCCTGCATATTGGCGGCCAATCATCCCGTGGCTGCGCATCATATTGCGGCGATCCTCCATCGGAAGCATATACCAGTTATCATTGCCCTGGCGGCGTTTATCCATTGGATAGAAGCATACATGCTTCGCTTTAGGCAGAATTGGATAAAGGCGGGCAAGTACTTCTGGACTTTGGTAAGGGTCCTGATCGGAAGGCAGGTAATTGCTCAATTCCACAACAGACACATAGGAATACACAGGAACCGTATATTCAGCTAGTTTTGTTTTATTGAATTCATTTTCAATTTCATTTAATTCTTCTAAAGTTGGTCTTAACACCATCATCATAAAATCGGCTTTTTGGCCAACTACTGTATATAACGCGTGGCTGCCTTTCTTCTCACTTTGAACCCCATTCCATTTATCAACAAGGGTTGCAAACTCATGGATAGCTGCTTGGCGCTCATCACTAGAAAGCATCTTCCAAGACGTCCAATCAATAGCACGGAAGTCATGTAAACTATACCAGCCCTCGAGCGTTTTTGCTGCTTCACTCATAACTATCACTCCTATGTATGTACTTAGAAAATTACACCATTACTATATCATAGTTTCTCCAATTGCCAACGTAATAAAACTTGAAATTGGAAAGGAAGTCCGTATAGTATGGCGAAATTGTGGATACTTTGTTATAAGCGGCAAATTAAGAGGATTGAATTTGACGATAAAAGGGTCAAGCATTAGATTAAAAATAGAGGATTAACTTTTTCCAGCAAAAGGAGAGAATGTAATGATAGATTTATTTAGAAAGTTACAGGAAAAGGTCAAGGGGAAAAATGTGAAAATTGTATTTCCGGAAGGGACGGATAATCGAATTTTAGCTGCGGCGGGAAGACTTGCGGAAGAAAAAATTCTGACGCCCATCCTAATTGGCCAGATTCACGAAATTGAAGCAAAGGCGAAGGAGATGAATCTTTCTCTAGAGGGTACGGAAATTTACGATCCAAGTCAATATGAGTTTGCAGATGAAATGGTTGCTGCTTTTGTAGAAAGAAGGAACGGAAAAGCTTCAGAAGAGAATGCGAGAAAAATTCTTTTAGACGAAAATTACTTCGGAACGATGCTTGTTTATATGAATAAAGCAGATGGACTTGTAAGCGGGGCTGCCCATTCAACGGCCGACACCGTTCGTCCGGCATTGCAGATCATCAAAACGATAGAGGGTGTACGGAAAACATCAGGTGTCTTCATCATGGTTCGGGAGGATGAAGAGTATGTTTTCGCGGATTGTGCCATAAATATTGCTCCGGACAGTCAGGATTTAGCTGAGATTGCGATTGAAAGTGCTAGAACTGCGAAAATGTTTGATATTGAGCCTCGGATAGCGATGCTAAGCTTTTCAACGAAGGGATCAGCCAAGTCGCCAGAAACCGATAAGGTTATTGCGGCTGTTGAAGAGGTAAAAAAACGGAATCCGCAGTTATTGATTGATGGGGAGTTTCAGTTTGATGCGGCATTTGTCCCATCTGTGGCTAAAAAGAAGGCACCGGATTCACCTATTCAAGGGGATGCGAATGTTTTTATTTTCCCAAGCTTGGAAGCAGGAAATATCGGGTATAAAATTGCTCAGCGTCTTGGAAGGTTTGAGGCGATCGGCCCTATTTTACAAGGGTTGAATCAGCCAGTTAATGACCTTTCCCGCGGATGCAATGAAGAGGATGTTTATAAACTAGCACTAATTACCGCGGCACAGACATTGAATGATTGATTTGGAAAGGGTTAAGGGTCGGGCTTTAGGTCCGTCTCTTTTTTTTCGCCATTTTTGCTGATATAATGTGCTTTGGTTGATAATTGAAAAGGATTCGCTCAAAAGGAGAACCGGGTGTATGAATGACTTATTACAGCAAGATCAATGGAGAGTGATTGATCAATCGTCAGCAGCCGTCCATTTAGATGCTTTATATTCATTCGGAATGGATGATACCCTCTGTGCATCGGTCGGGAGCGGCATGGCACCCTCAACGGCAAGGGCCTGGGTTCACCGTGATACGATTGTATTAGGCATCCAGGATACAAAGCTTCCCTTTCTGGAAGAGGGGATCAGCTATTTGCAGAAAGAGGGTTATCGGGTCATCGTCAGAAATTCAGGTGGACTGGCTGTTGTGTTGGATGAAGGGATCTTAAATCTAACTCTAGTTTTTTCAGAAGGTGATAAGGGCATTGATATTAATCGGGGCTATGATGCGATGTGGATGCTCATTAAAGAAATGTTTTCTGATTTTAATAAAGAAATAGAAGCAAGGGAGATTGTCGGTTCCTATTGTCCGGGAAGCTATGATTTAAGTATAGGCGGGAAAAAGTTTGCCGGCATTTCTCAAAGGCGTCTGAGAAATGGAGTGGCTGTGCAGATTTATCTTTGTGTTCATGGAAGCGGGAGTGCCCGTGCTGAACAAATTGGCCGTTTTTATGCCATTTCCAAGAAAGAGGCGGACACTAAATTTCATTTTCCTGACATAAAGCCTGAGGTGATGGCTTCTTTATCTGAATTGCTGGGGCAAAGTCTATCGATTCAAGATGTGATGCTTCGGTTTTTACAAGCATTAAAGATTCGCTCTAACCGTTTGTTTTCAGGTGAATTGCACGGTGAGGAGATTTCGCTATTTGAAGGGTATCACCAGCGTATCGTTGAACGTAACGAAAAGGTACTCGGGTGAAATATGAGAAAGCCGTAAACAGAGCGTTACGGCTTTTTTTAATAAAAATCGAGGATGTCATTCCTTCTCCTGCTCCCATAATTGGAAGTTTTATATTTACTCAGCTACCTTTTCCAGGTTTCCGTTTCGGTCCATCTTGAACTTAGTCGCTGGTCTTTCTTCTTCCTCAAAAAGGACGAGTTTGCGGGCGCGGTTCATAATTTTCATGAGCGTCTCGTAATCTTCTTGGATCGTTTCCGAATTTTCCTCAAGATGATTAATCTTACCCTCTAGCTCTTCGTTTCGGCTCTTAATCTGTGCAATCTCCCGCTTCAATCTTTCATTCTCATTTCTCAAAATATCTAATTGAATACTCGAGTGTTTTAAAGATTGTAAGTAAGTGATGATGCGATCAAGATTTAAATCATTGCCGCCAATTTGAGATCCACTTGTGTAGCTTGGTTTCTCCGTATAGACAGGGATAGGGCTTGCTTCGATAATTTCCATGGAATCATAATCATCCTGCTCTACAGGTGCAGATATCATCATGGCCGCAGCGGGTACGGCTTCAACCTCTGAAACGGCTGGTACAGGCGGCGAATAGAGCAGCTTTTTCTTTCCGCTTTGTTCTTTTCCAAGCAAGCGCTGCCTTTGCTTCCGCTGTTTTTTAGCAAGCTGCAATGCCTTTTCGTATTGATGCCTCACAACTGCATTCCAGCGAAATCCACAGGCCGCAGAAGTTCGGTCGAGGCGGTCTCCCACTTCTTCAAAAGCATTTAATTGCGTACTTCCTTCTCTTACATGTCTTAAAACGGTTTCGGCTAGCAATAAATCATTTTCTTCCGTCCATGCATCCTGGCGAACTTTCATTTCTTCAACTCCCAATTCATTTACATTTTTTAATTCTTAATATAAGGATGGACATTTCAGAAGAAAAATATACAAAGTGAATTAAAAGGATAGTAGATTTTTTTATTTTTTCAATAGATAGGTATTGAAAACTCTTTAGATTCATATGTTTATTTCCCTTTTGCGGGTGCTTAACATAGGCGACAGCTTGCATTAGAAGGAAAGAAGCTGTAAAATACAGCAAGAGAATCGAAAAGCGGAAGCGCCTTGACCAGGGGCGACAAGCATAAGGCAAGCAGGCGAGAAGGTTGCACTTTAACCTTCTTGACTGATTGACTTATGACCTCCGACGTACAGGACGTACTAGTGCCGATGTTGCCACAGGACGTGGCGCTCTTAGTCGGCGAGCCCCTAGGCGCTGGAGCTAGACAATATCGAAAAGAGAAAGCGAAGGTGCAGATAGTTTTTACCCGACCCTCGCTGATTATAAATTCACCTTTATCTTAATTTCAGGCGGCATTTGCCCATTTTGTATAAATTTTTTTAAGATAGACCATAGAAAGGGTTGTAATAAATATGGCAAACGAATTTCGTGTTTGCGACGATTGTCAGGGTGTTAATTTAAAAACCTTAATTCCCCGTTTGAAGGAGATAGATCCAGAAGCGAAAATCGAGATAGGCTGCCAATCTTATTGTGGACCAGGCCGTAAGAAAACATTTGCCTTCGTCAATAATCGTCCGCTCGCTGGGTTAACGGAAGAGGAATTAATGGAAAAAGTTAATAAAAAGCTTAAGAAGTAAAATCACCTTTTTGATCGCCCCTAAGGTGATTTTTGTTTTTCTTAAGATGATCCGCCTGCATCAAGGTTTTCGTCGAATTCTGCAGAATTAGCAGATTTTCTGTAGTGAATTGCAGAAGGAAACGGGCTATAATAGAGACACATTAGAAAATCGGAGGTAAATGATGGCATATCCGGTGGAGAAGTTACGTGAAGAAAAGGTATTTAAAGACCCTGTCCATCGCTATATTCACGTGAGGGATCGGGTAATCTGGGATTTAATTGGGACGAAGGAGTTTCAGCGCCTTAGAAGAATTAAGCAGCTCGGGACTACTTATTTAACGTTCCATGGGGCCGAGCATAGTCGTTTTAACCATTCCCTAGGTGTCTATGAGATTATTCGCCGAATTGCGGATGATGTGTTTCATGGCCGGCCGGAATGGAATGAAGATGACCGTCTCCTCTCCCTGTGCGCAGCTTTACTCCACGATTTAGGACATGGCCCATTTTCCCATTCATTTGAAAAAGTCTTTGACCTCGACCATGAGCATTATACAAGAGCTATCATTCTCGGAAAAACAGAAGTCAACCGCGTTCTATCTACCATAAGTGCTGATTTTCCTATGAAAGTTGCTGAAGTCATCGCGAAAACGTCAAAAAACAAATTAGTCGTCAGCCTTATTTCCAGTCAGATTGATGCCGACCGCATGGATTATTTGCAAAGGGATGCCTACTATACAGGGGTCAGCTACGGCCATTTTGATATGGAGCGGATTTTGCGCGTCATGCAGCCGGGGGAAGACCAGGTTGTTTTTAAACAAAGCGGTATGCATGCTGTTGAGGACTATATTATGAGCCGGTACCAAATGTATTGGCAAGTATACTTCCACCCTGTGACGAGAAGTGCCGAAGTGATTTTGACGAAAATTTTGCACCGTGCGAAAGACTTACATAGCAAAGGCTATTCTTTCAAATCGCATCCAAATCATTTTTTCTCGATGTTTAATGGGGAAATTACACTTGAAGATTATCTGAAACTAGATGAAGCAATCATCCTTTATTATTTTCAAATGTGGCAGGAGGAAGAGGATCCTATTCTACGGGACCTTTGCCGCCGCTTTATGAATCGCAATCTATTTAAATATGCTGAATTTGACCCTGCAAAGGAATATAAAAAGCTTGCGGAGCTGTCCATTCTATTTCAGAAGGCAGGAATTGATCCTGAGTATTATTTAGTTGTCGATTCCTCATCCGATCTTCCGTATGACTTTTACCGGCCGGGAGAAGAAGAAGAACGGCTGCCGATTTCTTTGCTGATGAAAAATGGAGAAATTCGGGAGCTTTCCCGGGAATCTGAAATTGTCGATGCGATCTCTGGAAAAAGAAGAACCGACCATAAATTATATTATCCAGCAGATTTTCTAAAGGACTTTTCAACAGAATCTGCGATAAAAAAAGACATTTGCAAGCTGCTTGAAATAGACGTGTCACGGTATTAAATGGAGTAGGAGTTGACGTATCTTGTTGAAAGATCATGCTAAAATTATTCATGCCATTGCTGCCTCAGAAGAAATCATTGGACGGAAACGGCTTCAGAAAATGGTATATATCGCAAAAAAACTAGAATTCCCCTTTCAAGAAAGATTTCAATTTCATTTTTATGGCCCTTATTCCGAGGAGCTGACTTTGAGAGTGGAGGAGCTTTGCAATATGGGCTTCCTCAATGAGGTGAAGGAGAAGAAGGGCGGCTATTATCAGTACCGGTACACGTTAACGGACAATGGCAAGGAGTTCTTGAGCTTGAATGAAGGGGTAGCTATGCCCAATCTTCAAGATTGCTTGACTGATATGAACAGCCAAAATGCAAGATTCCTTGAGCTTGTATCGACCGTACTTTTTTTCGAAAGTCTGCCAAGGGAAGAAGTGCAGGAGAAGATTTTTACGTTAAAAAGCAAGCAGCGCTATACGGAGGAAGAAGTGGAGACGGCTTATCAATATATTGAAAGCTTGAAAGAAAAAGCCGGGCATTGAGCTTGCCCGGCTTTCCTGTTGGAAGCAGGGGGCTTTTCGCACCCCAGCACAAATTATTGGTCGCTTAGGCGCTTGCCTGCAACAGCGTAATGGTTCTTCGGCATTTCCTCGATAAACACAACAACATTTTCCTTCGGTGCTCCTGTTGTTTCGCTTACTGCGTCTGTTACCTTCTCAACGAGTGATTTCTTTTGTTCTTCTGTACGGCCTTCTAGCATTTTTACTGTTACATATGGCATGGGGATCTCTCCTTTTTTTGTAGGCTGTGGTTTTCCGCTTTCATTTTACAGGCGGTTTAACCTCAGCTTTTCCTAATGTTTTTAGTTTTTCATATTTCAGAAAAATGTGCAAGTAGTTCATTCGTTTTCCCTTTATCCTTGATATCGTGTATAATTTTTTTAAGTTGTAATTAAAGGGGTTTTGGCCTTGGAACAATTTTTAGCCTTTGATTTAAAGGAAATTCCTTATGTGGCGATTACATTAATGATTGCTTTTACCGTTCATGAATTTGCCCATGCGTTTGTCGCCTATAAATTCGGCGACTCAACAGCGAAAAATCAAGGAAGACTCACGTTAAATCCGATTCAGCATTTAGATCCAATTGGAACGATCCTGATTTTTATTGCAGGCTTTGGCTGGGCGAGACCTGTTCCGGTTAACCGATTCTTTTTTAAAAATCCTCGTTTAGCAGGAATTTCAGTTTCCATTGCCGGCCCAATTAGCAATTTGATCATGGCGAGTTTAGGGTTTCTCATTTGGTATGCTATGGCAGGAATGGGTGTTGCGGCTGGATTGCCATCCTTTGTCCCGGATTTTTTAAATATTTTTATTCATCTCAATTTAGTTTTGTTTATTTTTAACTTAATCCCGCTTCCGCCTTTGGACGGATATCGCATTGTGGAGGATTTAATGCCAAAATCGATTAGGCCGCGATTAACACAATATGAGGCATATGGATCGGTCATTTTCTTAATTCTTGTGATTACGCCGCTCGACCAATATACGATTCAGCCAATCTTTCGTTTTGTTTTGCCTGTCGTTGCAGATGGGTTAGCTAACTTCTTTGGCGGGATATTTTTATAATAGGTTTTTTGAAAAAAGGAGGAACTTCACGTTGGAAGAAAATAAGAAGAAAAATATTGCATTCAATATTATTAAGAATGATCCGACTGCCGGACATGGAGGCTTTGGCTCGGGGTCGTTAAGTTTGGATAATGTTTCGCCTGTCATCATTGACGTGGAGGCGGGGGAGGCATCAATTGAAGTGGGTGCATTGCATGCCCGCAGCCCAGTGGAAAAGGGTATTAAATTCCTGCCCAATAAGGAAGATGTGCCAAATGGAAAGCCGTATTGGCTGATTTGGGTGACGATTGACCGCAAAGAGGATGGTCCTTATTACGCAGGTGTGACAGCTTGTGAAATGACAGTAGACCGGGAAATTCGCAGAGGCTATAAATCCTTGCCGGAGCATGTAAACCGCATGGATAAATCGATTAAGCGCCATATTATGGTTGATCATATGGATGCTAAATCGAAGAAAGTTCTAAGTGGATTTCTGAAAAATCACGATGCCGGCATGTGGGAACGCTCTCTACAACAACTAAAGGATGGTTTGCAAGAAAATTAAAATAATCTTTTTAATTTATGACGAAATTGTGACAGATTACTGACTTAAATTTCTAACTACTTGCCCAAATCCAATACAAAATAGTACAATATTTAACAGTGTGAATGCACTGTATAGAACTAGGACAAGAAAAACCTCGGGCCTTTTGGCACGAGGTTTTTCAATTTGTCATAGCAGGTAATTTGGACAGGTTTTGATGAAAACTCAGAAAGCTGTCCAGAAACCGAGCTGATTTGGACAGGTTTAGTAGAAAACTCAGAAAGCTGTCCAGAAACTGAGCTAATTTGGACAGGTTTTGAAGAAAACTCAGAAAGCTGTCCAGAAACTGAGCTGATTTGGACAGGTTTTGAAGAAAACTCAGAAAGCTGTCCAGAAACCGAGCTGATTTGGACAGGTTTAGTAGAAAACCAGAAAAGCTGTCCAGAAATCGGGCTAATTTGGACAAGTTTTGGTCAAATCCCCGAAACCTGTCCAACAAGCCAATAACCGCTACAAAATTGGTTCTATTTTACCAATTAAACAACCGCTTAAACCAAGGCTTCTTCGCTGGCTTCTCTTCTACATCTGGTTTCTCCTCTTGATATAACAAGTGAGCTGTACAATATTCGGTTGGCTCTGTGCCACTTGCGAAATACGTTAGACGTTTAACAGGGCATTCATCAGTGGCTAATTTGCCGTTTTCCGGATTCACATAGACGCCGACTGTTCCTTTTGCCGGTTTAAAGCCTTTGACTGGCAAGCCTTGATGCGCCTCCTCCATAAAGCGAATCCAGATATTTTTTGCATAGGATTTATCTGCTGTTTTATGAATCGTTTTTCCTTTGTCAAAGCCGGTCCAAACGGCGGAAACAAGCTGAGGCGAATAGCCGATCATCCAGCTGTCGGCATCCGTTGAGCCGGATTTCCCTGCGTATGTCCGAGTCATATCATTGATAACGGACCGCCCCGTGACACTTGTGTACCCGTTCAGCTTCGGGTCAAAAATGCCTGTCATCATTTGTGTCATCACATAGGCTAAATCAGATTTTAATATTGGGAGCGCCTCTTTTTCCTGCTTGTAAATGATTTCTCCCTTATGATTTTCAACCCTTGTGATTAAAACAGGCGACACCTTTTTTCCGCCGTTCGCAAATATGCTGTAGGCATTTGCCATTTCGATTACCCGAACGCCAGATGTGCCTAGTGCCAGGGACGGGACACTGTTCATTTTCGTCGAAAGTCCGAATTTCTGAGCTGTGTTGACGAGTGTATCGATTCCTAAGAAAAGATGGGTTTTCACAGCATAAATATTATCCGAAAGGGCTAGCGCCTGAGCCATGGTGATATCGCCATCCGCATACTGGCTGTTAAAGTTTTTCGGTGTATAGTCGGGTCTTCCGTCATCAAATCGGAAAGTGGTTTGCTCACTTCGCATTAAAGTGGAAGGGGTAAATCCATTTTCCAAAGCAGCGTAATAGAGCAGCGGCTTCATCGTTGATCCCGGCTGGCGAATGGCCTGAACGGCACGGTTAAAAGGACTTTCCGTGTAATCTCTTCCTCCGACCATCGCTTTGACATGCCCGTTTTTTGGATTCATTGAAACCATTCCAACTTGGATTTCAGATTCCTTAGATATTAACTGATCAACTGTCTGTTCCGCGATTTCCTGCTGCTTCATATCCAAGGTGGTGTAAACTTTTAATCCCCCCAATTCAATGACCCGGTCATCCAGTTTCAGCTCTGTTTTCAATGCTTGGCGAACCGCATCCTGAAAGTATGGGGCTGTTACAGCTTTTGTATGGAGATGCTTCCCAACTATGGTCAACGGTTCTTGCACAGCGGCTTCAGCCATCTTTTTATCAATATAGTCGTTTTCGACCATCGTGTTTAAAATGATTTTTTGCCGATTTTTTGCATTTTCGACTGATACGAGTGGGGAATAGATGCCGGCCCCCTTTGGAATTCCAGCTAAAATCGAAGCCTCCCCAAGTGTTAATTCGCCCGCATGCTTGCCAAAATAAAACTGGCTTGCTGCTTCTGATCCATAAGCGCCATGGCCATAATAAATAGTATTTAAGTAGCCTTCAAGAATCTCTTTCTTCGAATAGTTCATTTCAAGCCGAATCGTATAGAAGGCTTCCTTCAATTTACGCTTCCATGTTTTTTCATGTTCAAGAAATAAATTTCGGGCATACTGCTGGCTAATGGTGCTCGCCCCTTGTACTTTGGCCATTGCTTTAATATCCGCAATGATGGCTCCTGCAATTCTCTTATAATCAAACCCATGATGGGAGTAGAATTTCCGGTCTTCAATCGAAACGGTGGCATTCACTAAGTTTGGGCTAATGTCTGCGAGCTCTACCCAATACCGCTTTTGGCCATTATGACTTTCCCCGATCACGGTTCCATCATCCGAATAGAATAAGGTCGACTGCGGAACAGCTAGAGGCGGAGGCCCAAGAACCTTGGCATATAGCAAAATGCCGGCCATGATCATAGCAACTAGGGTAAAACCAATTAAGCTTAAAATCAAGATGGCGCGTAAAACCTTGCCAGCTTTTTTGAAACGTTGATTCGTCATAATCTCCATCGTGAAAACCACCACCTCTCCAAAGTTTTTAATAGACTTTTATATATTTCTAATTAGGTAAAAATTCCATCTCTCAATAGTATTGAAACAAACCTTTCGTTTTAAACATTTCTCTTGAGCAAAATTCAATTTTTTCTTGCTTTTTTGCTAGATTCATCTATACTTTTTCTCATGTTTGTAATTATTCAGATTGGGAAGTATAAAAAAGAATTGTTATCGACAGTAAATAATCGATATTTTACGGAAGGAATGGGTAGATAAATGGGACTTTGGTTTACTGAAAAGCAAACAGAGAATTTTGGGATTACAATGAAGGTTAAGCAGACTTTACATACAGAACAGACAGATTTTCAAATGCTTGAAATGGTGGAAACGGAAGAATGGGGCAATATGCTTTTACTAGACGGCATGGTTATGACTTCTGTGAAGGACGAATTTGTTTATCATGAAATGGTTGCACATGTACCGTTGTTTACACATCCAAATCCTGAAAATGTTTTAGTTGTTGGCGGCGGGGACGGCGGTGTGATTCGCGAAGTTCTTAAGCACCCAAGTGTGAAAAAAGCAACGCTTGTTGATATTGATGGGAAGGTCATCGAGTATTCTAAAAAGTACCTTCCAGAAATCGCAGGCAAACTAGACGATCCGCGTGTGGATGTTCAGGTTGGCGATGGTTTCATGCACATTGCTGAAAGTGAAAATGAATACGATGTGATTATGGTTGACTCCACTGAGCCTGTTGGTCCAGCCGTGAATCTTTTTACAAAAGGCTTCTATGCTGGGATTTCCAAAGCTTTAAAAGAAGACGGAATTTTTGTTGCGCAATCAGATAACCCTTGGTTTAAAGCCGATTTGATTCGCAGTGTTCAAAGGGACGTTAAGGAAATCTTCCCGATTACACGTCTTTATGTGGCGAACATCCCAACGTATCCAAGCGGATTATGGGCGTTCACGATCGGTTCTAAAAAGTATGATCCACTAGAGGTAAGTGAAGACCGCTTCCATGAAATCGAAACAAAATATTATACAAAAGAGCTTCATCAGGCTGCTTTCGTATTGCCGAAATTTGTGAAGGATTTAGTGGAGTAAATAAGTGAAGTTAATTGGCAGCAAAATCTCGATTGGCTGACAAAGCTGGTGAATGGGCTGACAAATCGAAAATTTGGCTGACAAAACAGGTAAATTGGCTGACAAACTGTTTTTTTTGAAAAAAGAGTACTTATGACTTAGCACTCAAGGGGCTTGAGACCCCAAATTTAATACGAACGAGGGATGACAGTGGTGCGTTTTGATGAAGCATACTCTGGCAATGTTTTTATAAAAAGCCATCCGAATTACGAAGAAAGTAAAGCGGTCATTTACGGAATGCCGATGGATTGGACTGTCAGCTACCGTCCGGGCTCACGTTTTGGCCCTGCCCGTATTCGTGAGGTGTCTATTGGGCTCGAGGAATATAGCCCTTATTTAGACCGCGAATTGGAAGAAGTAAAATATTATGATGCCGGCGACATTCCGCTGCCATTCGGAAATCCGCAGAAAAGCCTGGATTTAATTGAGGAATTTATTGACCAGCTTTTAGCAGAGGGTAAATTTCCTCTTGGTATGGGCGGTGAGCATTTAGTTTCATGGCCTGTTTTCAAGGCAATGTATAAAAAATATCCGGATTTAGCGATTATTCACATGGATGCACATACGGATTTGCGTGAGAATTACGAAGGGGAGCCATTATCCCACTCGACTCCTATCCGCAAAGCCTGTGATCTAATCGAGCCTCAAAATATTTTTTCCTTTGGCATCCGTTCTGGAATGAAGGAAGAATTCAAATGGGCAAAAGAAGTTGGCATGCACATTTCAAAATTTGAGGTGCTGGAGCCGTTAAAAGAGATTTTGCCAAGACTTGCGGGACGTCCTGTTTATGTAACAATCGATATTGATGTGCTTGACCCTGCACATGCTCCGGGAACTGGCACTGTGGACGCAGGCGGCATTACATCGAAGGAGCTTCTCGCTTCCATTCATGAAATTGCCCGTTCCAATGTAAACGTAGTTGGCTGTGATCTTGTAGAGGTTGCACCTATTTACGACCCGTCTGAGCAAACGGCTAACACGGCGAGCAAGCTTATTCGCGAAATGATTTTGGGCTGGGTAAAGTAAGAAAAGCTTTTTAAAAAACGATGACGGAGACAGAGGTCTCCGTTTTTTCCATTTTAAAAAAAGGCTATAGTACAGGGAAAAGTAGAACCTTTTGCAAAAGTCTACTATAATGTTACGAAAAGGATGTGTGGCCGTTGTCTACTAGACCAGCGGAGCAAATGCCTGTTAAAATTAAAGTAAAGACAGATATTCGAGATGGGCACAGCAAAGACACTTTTGAACTCATCGCATTTGGTCGATACTATATAAAGGAAAATGCCCGGTTTCTTCAATATGAGGAAGCGATGGAAGAGGGAATGGCCAAAACGATTATCAAAGTATCAGATAAAGAAGGTCTTATTATGCGAAGCGGCGCTGTGAGAATGAGGCTCCCTTTTATCATGAATAAAAAGCTTAAGGGAAGCTATCATACACCTTATGGCGTGTTTGAGATGGAAACGTTGACAAAAAGGTTGGATCATCAGTTTAACGAACAGACCGGGACCGGCTCTATCGACCTTTTATATGAATTGAAAATGCAAGGCGCAAGTTCAGGTACATACCATTTATTGATTACTTTCGAAGAGGAGGAAGAAAGTTGAACAGTGTAGAGCAAATGCAAAACAAACTGAAAGAAGAAATTAAAGCAGCTGTGATTAAAGCGAATCTAGCAACTGAAGAACAAATACCAAACGTTATTTTGGAAACGCCGAAGGAAAAGGCACACGGGGATTATTCCACGAATATGGCGATGCAGCTTGCACGCGTTGCAAAAAAGGCACCGAAAATGATTGCCGAGGCGCTGATTGCGAATTTTGATAAATCGAAAGCCTCCATTGAAAAAATGGAGATTGCGGGCCCAGGGTTTATTAATTTTTACATGGACAACAGCTATTTAACGAATTTAATTCCTGCCATTCTTGATGCAGGCGACAAGTACGGAGAAACGAATATTGGGGCCAATCAAAAGATTCAAGTGGAGTTTGTATCCGCCAATCCGACTGGGGACCTCCACCTTGGGCATGCTCGCGGTGCGGCTGTAGGGGATTCTTTGTCCAATATTTTGGCTAAGGCTGGCTATGATGTTTCCCGCGAGTACTATATTAATGACGCTGGCAACCAGATTAATAATCTTGCGTATTCAGTGGAAGCCCGTTACTTCCAGGCATTAGGATTGGAAAAAGAAATGCCTGCAGACGGCTACCACGGCGAGGATATTATTGGGATTGGGAAAAAGCTTGCTGAGGAATTCGGCGACAAATATGTTCATGTGGATGAGCAGGAGCGCTTTGACTTCTTCCGTGAATATGGATTAAAGGTTGAAATGGCCAAGCTAAAGGCTGACCTAGAAGAATTCCGTGTTCCGTTTGATGTGTGGTATTCTGAAACATCCCTCTATCATAATGGAAAAATTGATACGGCTTTACAAGCATTGAAGGACAACGGCCATATTTATGAGGAAGAGGGGGCAACATGGTTCCGCTCTACGACTTTTGGCGATGATAAAGACCGGGTTATGATTAAAAATGACGGATCTTATACGTACTTAACACCAGATGTTGCGTACCACAAAGACAAGCTGGAGCGCGGCTTTGAAAAGCTGATTAATATTTGGGGTGCTGACCATCACGGCTATATTCCTCGTATGAAAGCAGCTATTCAAGCATTAGGCTACGACCGTGAAACGCTTGAAGTAGAAATTATTCAGCTCGTTCATTTATATAAAAACGGCGAAAAAATGAAGATGAGCAAACGGACAGGAAAAGCGGTAACGATGCGTGATCTAGTGGAAGAAGTAGGGTTGGATGCAACTCGCTATTTCTTTGCGATGAGAAGTGCGGACACGCATATGGACTTTGATCTGGATTTGGCTGTTTCCGAGTCTAATGAAAACCCTGTTTATTATGCGCAATATGCCCACGCACGGATTTGCAGTATTTTACGCCAAGGCGAGGAGCAGGGATTAACCGTGAGCAGCTCTGCGGATTTCTCCTTGATTTCAGCTGAAAAGGAAATAGACGTTTTGAAGAAGCTGGGCGAGTTCCCACAAGCAGTTGGGGAAGCCGCACAAAAACGATTGCCGCATCGAATTACCAACTATATTTTCGAATTGGCATCTGCGTTCCACAGCTTCTACAATGCTGAAAAAGTATTAGATACCGACCACCCAGAACGGACGCAAGCAAGACTTGGTTTAATCAAAGCAGTTAAAACCACATTGAAAAACGCCCTTGCATTAATTGGCGTATCCGCTCCGGAAAAAATGTAATAAAGAAGCTGGCTTGTAAAAGGAAGGTTCCCATTAAATGGGCTATCCTGTTTACGGCCAGCTTTTTTTGATTGGAAAAAGTGGTTTCTATTAGTTCATGCTTCGCGTTAGGAGGGGGGTGTTCCGAAACGCTTACTATGAAAGGTTCATAACACGCGTTTGGCAGGTACCGCCTGCGAAATGCTTACTATGAAAGGTTCATAACACGCGTTTGGCAGGTACCGCCTGTGAAATGCCACTATGAAAGGTTCATAACACGCGTTTGGCAGGTACCGCCCGCGAAATGCCCACTATGAAAGGCTTATAACACGCGTTTGGCAGGTACCGCCCGCGAAACGCTTACTATGAAAGGTTCATGATATGCGTTTGGCAGGTACCGCCTGTGAAATGCCCACTATGAAAGGTTCATAACACGCGTTTGGCAGGTACCGCCCGCGAAATGCCCACTATGAAAGGTTCATAACACGCGTTTGGCAGATTCCGCCCGCAAAACGCCCACTATGAAGGGTTCATACCTCGCGTTTGGAAGGTTCCGCGCGCGAAATGCCCACTATGAAGGGTTCATAACACGCGTTTGGCAGGTACCGCCCGCAAAACACCCACTATGAGGGGTTCATGATATGCGTTTGGCAGGTACCGTCCGTAAAACGCCCACTATGAAAGGTTCATAACACGCGTTCGCGAGAGTCACCTCCTAAATCGCTCCCACTACTGGCTCATAGCCCGGCAATCACAAAAACAATATAATCAAATGCGCCGCCCATTCCTTAAATGACCGGAGGGGGTTAAACTGATTTAGTTCAGTGAGCATCATTCGTTCGGATTGGCGAATGTCTGATTGTACAACCTGCCGCACCTTCTGAATAAAGTCATAATCATAGATATAACAGTTAATTTCATAGTTTAAAAAAAGGCTCCGAAGATCAAAGTTTGTTGTGCCCACATCGCAAACTTTATCATCAATAATAAGGGTCTTAGCATGATAAAATCCATTTTTAAATTCGTAAACAACCGCACCCTGCCTAATTAATTTTCTAAAAAAATAATACGAAGCTTCCTTAACAAGAGGATGATCAGATGTCTTCGGGACAAGCACGGTAAGGCTGACACCTCTTGAGAGGGCATTAGACAATTCACGCAGCAGTTTTTGGCTGGGAATAAAATAAGGTGTTCCAATGGTAATATTCGTTTCTGCCTTCCGTATTAACGTCGTATAAGTATCCTCCAGAAACGCGCCTTTAGAGGGAATTAATTGATGTCTAGACGGACCCTGAGGAAGTGCAGGGAAATAATCTGGATGATCCAGCAAATCCTCCTTGCTGTCATGGCGCCAATCAGTCAAAAACTCCTTTTGCAGGCTGTTTACACCTTCACCCTCAATCTTCAAATGATAGTCTCGCCATGGACTCAATTTAGGATCTAAATCAATATACTCCTTGCCAATATTGAAACCGCCGATATACCCAATTTCCCCGTCGATAACTGTAATTTTTCTATGATTGCGAGCCTGCAGCGTATAGAACAGGAAGGGGAACTTGGGCCGCTGGGAAAAAGAAAACTGAATCCCTTCACTTTCTAAAGACTGGATCGTTTTTTTATCAATGAGATGGCTCCCAAGCCAGTCCAGAAGGAGGCGGACCTCGACTCCCTCTCGAGATTTTTGCCTCAGGATATTTAAAAATTCTGTACTAATTTGATCGTCTTTAACAATATAAAATAATATATGAACGTGAAGCTTTGCTTTTTTTATTTCCGAAAAAAGATCCTCGAATAATGCCGGTCCTTCTGTAAAAATATCCAGGCTGCTATTCCAAAAGGGATACTCCTTCTTTGATTGTTTGCTTAATTGCCTATTTCGTCCAAAATAAAAATCAAGCGCCAGCCAAAGAGCAATCAATAGAACGATGATGAAAAGAATGGAGGTTACTTTCATTACTTTCTCCTCCTCGTGATGGTTTCCATTTATTATCTCCAGTCCAATCATTTATATAATTATTTTCTAAGCAGATAGAAGTGATTTAGTCAACTGAAAAATTTTCAAAATAAAATATGTTGACTGAATGCTCATTCATAATATAATAGAGACAAGGAATAATTTCTGAAAATTTTATTGTATTTAAAATTTTAGAATTATAGGCTGGACAATCCATTTTAAGAGGGGAGAGCAAACGTATGACAGGATTGTTGTGGGTGAATCTAATTGGATTTCTCCTTGTAACCGCTTACGCAGTCAGTTTATTTGTGTATGTTGTTAAAACGAGAATTGAATATATCAAACTCGGAAAGAAGGTAGAGTTTGATAACAATGTTAAGGAACGTCTAGGTAAAATCTGGGTGAATGTCTTTGGCCAGAAGAAGCTGTTGAAGGATAAGAAAAGTGGAATCATCCACGTCATGTTTTTCTACGGGTTTATTCTAGTCCAATTTGGCGCCATTGATTTCATCATTAAAGGAATCAAACCAGGTGCGCATTTGCCGCTTGGACCTCTCTATTCAGGATTTACGTTTTTCCAGGAGCTTGTTACTTTAATGATTCTGGTTGCTGTGATTTGGGCCTTCCATCGCAGATATGTGGAGAAGCTTATCCGCTTAAAAAGAGGCTTTAAATCGGGTCTAGTGCTTATTTTTATCGGTGGATTAATGCTTTCCGTTTTACTAGGAAATGGAATGAGCATGATCTGGCACGGACATGAAGCAGCATGGACAGAGCCAGTTGCGTCAGTCATTGCAGGCGCTTTCTCATGGATGGGCGAAACAGCCTCCATCGTTGTGTTCTATATCGCTTGGTGGATTCATCTAATCTTCCTATTAGCTTTCCTTGTGTATGTGCCGCAATCCAAGCATGCACACTTAATCGCAGGACCTGCTAACGTCTATTTCAACCGTCTTGAAAAGCCTGGTAAATTGACAAAAATTGATTTCGAAGATGAAACACAAGAAAGCTTTGGAGTCGGAAAAATTGAAGACTTCACTCAGCTGCAAATGATTGATTTCTACGCTTGTGTAGAATGTGGACGCTGTACGAATATGTGTCCAGCAACGGGAACAGGCAAAATGCTGTCACCGATGGATTTAATTCTAAAGCTTCGTGATCATTTAACGAATCATGGAGCAGCCGTTACTTCCAAACAGCCATGGGTGCCAACTTTTGCTTTTTCGAATACAATGGGCAATCAGATTGCCTTAGCAGGTGCGGGAAAAGCGGCAGAGGAAGCAGCTGCAGGATTAGCATACAGCCCAAGCTTAATTGGCGACGTCATTACAGAAGAAGAGATCTGGGCATGCACAACTTGCCGTAACTGTGAGGATCAATGTCCAGTTATGAATGAGCATGTAGATAAAATTATCGACCTTCGCCGTTATCTTGTTTTAACAGAAGGAAAGTTAGATGCAGACGCACAGCGTGCTATGACGAACATTGAGCGTCAAGGAAATCCTTGGGGATTAAACCGCAAAGAGAAGGAAAACTGGCGTGAAGCACGCGAGGATGTTCATATACCAACTGTGAAAGAAATGAATAAAGCTGGGGAAGAGTTCGAGTACCTATTCTGGGTAGGATCCATGGGTTCATTTGACAACCGCAGCCAAAAGATTGCTCTTTCTTTTGCAAAATTAATGAATGAAGCGGGCGTGAAGTTTGCCATTCTTGGAAACAAGGAGAAGAACTCAGGGGATACACCGAGACGTCTTGGAAATGAGTTCTTATTCCAGGAGCTGGCGACAAAAAATATTGAGGAATTTGAAAAGGCGGAAGTGAAGAAAATCGTCACAATCGACCCGCATGCCTACAATATTTTCAAAAATGAATACCCTGATTTCGGACTTACAGCAGAGGTTTACCACCATACGGAAATCCTTGCACAGCTTGTTGAGGAAGGAAAGCTGAAGCCGCAATATCCGGTAAATGAAACGATTACGTTCCATGATTCTTGTTATTTAGGCCGCTATAACGAGGTTTATGATCCGCCTCGCGAAATTCTGAAATCCATTCCAGGGGTGAAGCTTGTAGAAATGGAGAGAAACCGCGAAACCGGCATGTGCTGTGGAGCGGGGGGCGGTTTAATGTGGATGGAAGAAGAAACCGGCCACCGCATTAACGTATCTCGTACCGAGCAAGCATTAGCCGTAAGCCCATCAATCATCAGCTCAGGCTGTCCATACTGCCTAACGATGCTATCGGACGGAACGAAGGCGAAGGAAGTGGAAGAAACCGTCCATACGTACGATGTAGCAGAAATTCTCGAGAAATCCGTCATCGGGGAGAAGCAAACTTTAGTTTCTTAATGAATTTTATAGTTCAACTTCAATTGGTGGATTCCGTTAATTGAAGTTGAACTTTATGAATTTTTCGTAAAGTATTTCAATTTTTACTATTTTTAAAGTAAAATAGAATTATAGATAAAGCGCTTACAATTATATTTTTTTGGATGGATATTGAGCGAGCGTTCAGTCAAATGGCTTGATCGCTATGAATCAATTGGGCAAGAAAGTTTTTAAAAAAAGTAAAACAAAGGAGAGATTCTGATGGGAAGAACCGTAATTTTGGGTGGAGCAAGAACGCCATTTGGTAAGTTTGCTGGGGGATTAAGCAGCTTTTCTGCTTCAGACCTTGGCGGTTTCGCTGTAAAAGAGGCTTTAGTTCGTGCTGGTGTCAAACCGGAGGAAGTCGGTGAAGTCATTCTCGGAACGGTACTCCAAGGTGGGCAAGGCCAAATTCCTTCCCGTCAGGCTGCAAGAAAAGCAGGGCTTCCTTGGAATGTGAAAACAGAAACCGTTAATAAGGTTTGTGCTTCGGGCATGCGCAGTGTCACATTAGGGGATCAAATCATCCGCCTCGGTGATGAAGAGGTAATCGTGGCTGGAGGAATGGAATCCATGAGCCAAGCGCCGTATATACTGCCAACCGCTCGTTGGGGACTTCGCATGGGGGATGCGCAAGTTGTGGATTTAATGACACATGATGGATTAAGCTGCAGTTTCAAAGGGGTTCATATGGGGATGTACGGAAATGAAACGGCGGAAGAAATGGACATTAGCCGGGAAGAGCAGGACCGCTGGGCGCTTAGAAGTCATGAACTGGCCATTGCTGCAATAGAAGCTGGAAGGCTAGCGGAGGAAATTGTTCCAGTCTCGGTGCCGCAAAGAAAAGGAGAGCCCATTATGATTTCCGAAGATGAATCTCCTCGAAAGGATACGTCCATTGATAAATTGGCGAAGCTTCGTTCAGCCTTTGGTCAAAGGGGCACAATTACGGCCGGCAATGCGCCTGGAGTGAATGATGGAGCGGCGGCTTTAGTTTTGATGAGTGAAGAAAGAGCTGTTCGTGAAGGAAGAAAGACAGAAGCAGTTATTCTCGGTCACACGGCTATTGCGGTGGAGGCGAAGGATTTCCCGAAAACACCGGGTCTTGTGATCAACGAGCTCTTGAAAAAGACAGGGAAATCCGTTGAGGAGATTGATCTTTTCGAAATTAATGAGGCATTTGCAGCTGTTGCCCTAACAAGCGGAAAAATTGCCAGCCTTGATGAAAATAAGGTGAACGTGAATGGCGGTGCGGTCGCGCTGGGACATCCAATCGGCGCAAGCGGAGCGAGAATTATTTTGACACTAATGCATGAGTTAAAACGCAGAGGCGGCGGCATCGGCATCGCAGCGATTTGCAGCGGCGGCGGGCAAGGGGATGCCATTATGATTGAGGTTCCAAAAAGCTAAATTTGGGTACAAAATTCTTTGGTCCAAGTTGAAATTGGCAGCTAACTTTGCATGCTAGTCAGCCGATTTACTTGCTTATCAGGTGGAATCTGACTTTTTATCAGTTAATTTAGCCAGTTTATCAGTGGAATGTGTTTTTATCAGCCAATTTAGCTTATTTATTTGCGGAATCTTTTTGTTTATTAGCCGCTTAGGCAATTTATCAGCCAAATATATCGGTTTGCCAGCCAATTCGTGCTATTTATCAGCCAAATACACCGGCTTGTCAGCCAATTTAGCCAGTTTATCAGCCAATTGAAAAATTTGTCAGTAAAAAAATTAACATCCCAACAATCGGCCAATATAACATTCAACCGAACGGAGGAATAAAAAATGAACGTACAAAAAATCATGGTAATCGGAGCGGGCCAAATGGGCTCAGGGATTGCCCAGGTTTGTGCACAAGCGGGCTACAGCGTTTTTTTAAACGATTTAAAACAGGAATTTGTTGATCGCGGTCTAGGTGTGATCCGGAAAAACCTTTCCCGTCAGGTTGAAAAAGAACGGATGACTGCAGAGCAAATGGAAGAGATTCTCAACAATCTTACTCCATCAACAGATCTGCAGGACGCCAAAGCCGTAGACCTCATTATTGAAGCAGCCGTGGAAAATATGGAAATCAAAACGAAAATATTCAGCCAGCTGGATGAAATTGCGCCTGCACACGCCATCCTAGCAAGCAATACATCATCCCTCCCAATCACAGAAATTGCAGCCGCCACAAAGCGGCCCGAAAAAGTGATTGGTATGCACTTTATGAACCCAGTTCCGGTTATGAAGCTAGTAGAAATCATTCGCGGACTTGCAACAGCCGATGACGTCTACCAAACAATCGAAGACATAACAAAGACGCTCAAAAAGGTACCAGTTGAAGTTAATGACTTTCCGGGATTTGTGTCAAATCGAGTGCTGATGCCAATGATAAACGAAGCCATTTTTACCCTATATGAAGGGGTGGCTTCAAAGGAAGCGATCGATGAAGTCATGAAGCTTGGGATGAATCATCCGATGGGTCCGCTTACTTTGGCAGATTTTATTGGACTTGACACTTGTCTTTATATTATGGAAACGCTCCATGAGGGCTTTGGTGACGATAAGTACCGCCCGTGTCCGCTGTTAAGAAAATATGTGAAGGCCGGCTGGCTGGGACGTAAGACAGGCAGAGGCTTTTATACGTACGAATAGGCATTTCCTTTTTAAAAAATCATCCGACAGGAGTACGGAGGGCTGCAAATGAACCTGAGATTTACAGAAGAGCAGGAAATGATGAGAAAAATGGTGCGAGACTTTGCCCAATCCGAAATAGCACCTTTTATTGAAAAAATGGAGCAAGGAGAGTTTCCTCGTGAGATTTTACGAAAAATGGGGGAGCTAGGCCTAATGGGAATTCCTATACCGGAAAAGTATGGCGGTGCGGAAATGGATTTTACCTCCTACATCATTGCCATCAATGAGCTTTCTAAGGTGAGTGCAACAATTGGCGTCATCCTATCCGTCCATACCTCTGTAGGGACCAACCCAATCCTTTATTTCGGTACAGAGGAACAAAAGCAAAAGTATATTCCAAAGCTTGCCTCAGGCGAATATCTTGGCGCCTTCTGCCTAACAGAGCCGAGTGCCGGATCTGACGCGGGAAGCCTGAAGTCAAAGGCTGTTAAAAAAGGTGACCATTATGTGATCAACGGCTCCAAGGTATTTATCACAAACGGCGGGGAAGCGGATGTATATATCGTATTTGCCTTGACCAATCCTGAGCTTGGAAGCAGAGGCATTTCCGCTTTTATCGTTGAGAAGGATACGCCGGGTCTTGTAATCGGAAAAGACGAGAAAAAGATGGGCTTGCACGGCTCCAGAACACTTCAGCTAAGCTTTGAGGATATGAGGGTTCCTCTTGAGAATCTTCTTGGCGAAGAAGGACATGGATTTAAGATTGCCTTGGCTAACCTGGAGGTCGGACGAATCGGTATTGCCGCGCAGGCGCTTGGAATTGCGGAAGCAGCTCTTGAAGCAGCGGCGGAATACGCGAAAGAGCGTGTCCAATTCGGAAAACCGATTGCGGCCCAGCAGGGGATCGGATTCAAGCTGGCTGATATGGCCACAGCTGTTGAAGCATCGAAGCTCTTAATCTATCGTGCAGCTGACCTTCGCGAAAGAGGAATCAAATGTGGAATGGAAGCCTCCATGGCCAAGCTGTTTGCTTCCAAAACCGCTGTCGATGTAACAACAGAGGCCATCCAAGTATTTGGCGGCTATGGCTATACAGAGGATTATCCAGTTGAACGATACTTCCGTGACGCGAAAATTACCGAAATCTACGAGGGAACGAGTGAAATTCAGAGATTGGTTATCAGTAAACATCTTTAGTAGCGAACTCACTTAAAACACATAATTCATAGTGAGTGTTTTGAAAGGAACTCATCCAAAACGCTCGTCATGACTGCTTCATAGTGAGTGTTTTGAAAAGGACTTATCCAAAACGCTCGTCATGACCGCTTCATAGTGAGTGTTTTGAAAGGAACTCATCCAAAACGCTCGTCATGACCGGTTCATAGTGAGTGTTTTGAAAGGAACTCATCCAAAACGCTCGTCAAGGCCGCTTCATAGTGAGTGTTTTAAAAGGGTCTCATCCAAAACGCTCGTCATGACCGCTTCATAGTGCGTGTTTTGAAAGGAACTTATACAAAACTCTTGTCATGATCGCTTTATAGTGCGTGTTTTGAGAGGCATCCACCAATAAAGCTAACCATGACGCTTCATAAGTGTTAATTTTCAAAGAAGCTCAACGATCATATCAATTACGCTAAATTAAATGGGGGACAGGGACATGAACTTTCAATTATCAGAAGAGCATGAAATGATTAGAAAAATGGTACGCGATTTTGCAAAGAATGAAGTGGCCCCAACGGCTGCTGAGCGTGATGAGGAAGAGCGCTTTGACCGTGAAATTTTTGACAAAATGGCGGAGCTTGGGCTGACGGGAATTCCGTGGCCAGAGGAATATGGCGGCATTGGCAGCGACTACCTGGCCTACTGTATTGCTGTTGAGGAGCTGTCAAGAGTGTGTGCCTCAACAGGTGTAACGCTTTCCGCTCATACATCTTTAGCAGGCTGGCCGATTTTCAAATTCGGCAGTGAAGAGCAAAAGCAAAAATATTTACGTCCTATGGCAGAAGGAACGAAAATTGGCGGTTATGGCCTAACAGAGCCTGGCAGCGGTTCTGATGCCGGCGGAATGAGAACGACAGCTCGTCTTGAAGGGGACCACTACGTCTTAAATGGTTCAAAAATCTTCATCACAAACGGCGGAATTGCTGATATTTATGTTGTTTTTGCTTTAACTGACCCAGCGGAAAAACATCGAGGAACGACCGCATTCATTGTGGAGGCTGACTTTGAAGGCTTCTCGGTCGGCAAAAAAGAGAAAAAACTCGGCATACGTTCATCACCAACAACGGAAATTATTTTTGATAATTGTAAGGTTCCAGTAGAAAATGTTCTAGGAAATGTGGGAGAAGGCTTTAAAATTGCGATGATGACCCTTGATGGCGGCCGAAACGGAATCGCCGCTCAAGCAGTGGGAATCGCGCAAGGTGCATTAGATGCCTCCGTTGAATATGCAAAGGAGCGCGTTCAATTCGGCAAACCAATCGCTGCTCAACAAGGAATTGGCTTTAAATTAGCGGACATGGCCACAAGCATTGAAGCTTCTAGATTATTAACCTATCAGGCAGCATGGCTTGAATCTGAAGGACTTCCATACGGAAAAGAATCCGCCATGTCCAAATTATTAGCTGGAGACACAGCGATGAAGGTGACGACAGACGCTGTCCAAATATTTGGCGGCTATGGCTATACAAAGGATTATCCGGTTGAACGCTTTATGCGCGATGCGAAAATCACCCAGATTTACGAAGGCACACAGGAAATTCAGCGCCTCGTTATTTCTCGTATGCTGACAAAATAGGCTCCTATCATTTATTCTATTAAAAAAAGGCTTTAGCAGAGTTGAGCCATTCTTATAGAAGGACGGTAGGTAAAATGAAAAAACGCGAAGTACAGGCGTCTGTCAAAGATGAACGCCTTGTTAAAAAAAGACGGGACCAGATGATCAAAGGGGCTGTAACCCTATTTATTCAAAAGGGATTTCATCGCACAACGACAAGAGAAATTGCAAGAGCTGCAGGTTTTAGCATCGGAACATTATATGAATATATCCGCACAAAAGAGGATGTTTTATATCTCGTTTGTGACAGCATCTATGACCAGGTTAGCGACCGCTTGCAAAAGGATCTCAACACTGACCAAGGCACGCTTGAAAGCCTAAAGCGCGGAATTGCTGATTATTTTCGCGTGGTAGATGAGCTGCAGGATGAGGTCCTTGTCATGTATCAGGAAGTGAAATCCTTATCAAAGGATGCCCTTCCATACGTGCTGAAGAAGGAAATCGAAATGGTTGGAATGTTTGAGCAAATCGTAACGAGATGCGTGGAAAATAAAGAAATAGATCTAACCGAAGACCAGATCAAAATGATTGCCCATAATATTTTTGTGCAGGGGCAAATGTGGGCATTCCGCCGCTGGTCATTGAAAAAGATGTACACGCTAGACGAGTATATCCAGCTTCAAACGGAATTGCTTTTTCAAGGGATTAACCAAGTGGAAGTGCCGAAGCAAGATAACTCGCTAGTTTCAAAAATGTAAGTCTTTGACGGAACCTGCGTTAATACGAACAGGGGGAGAAAAATGAGTAATCCAGTAGTGTATAAGCCAAAGAATCATATTCGTTTTGTTACGGCTTCTAGTCTATTTGACGGTCATGATGCTTCCATTAATATTATGAGAAGAATCATTCAGGCAAGCGGAGCGGAGGTCATTCATCTAGGCCATAACCGTTCCGTAGAAGAAGTGGTAAATGCGGCAATTCAAGAGGATGTTCAAGGTATTGCGATTTCTTCCTATCAGGGAGGGCATGTGGAATACTTTAAATATATGTATGACCTTTTAAAGGAAAGAGGGGCTTCCCATATCCGCATTTATGGAGGCGGCGGCGGAGTCATTATTCCAAAGGAGATTAAAGAGCTGCATGACTACGGAATTGCAAGAATCTTTTCACCTGAGGATGGCCGTCAGCATGGGCTTCAAGGCATGATCAACCTCATGATTGAAGAATGTGATTTCCCAACCTTTACGCCAGAAGCTACAGAACAGATTGAAAAGCTTCAGGAAGGGAACACGAATGCCATTGCTAAGCTGATTACTTTAGCCGAGCACCATGTCAGTGTTGAAAAAGAAACGGCAGCCGCACTTGATTCTGTGATGGAAAAAGTGAAATCATTGGAAAAGTCTGTCCCAGTTCTAGGAATTACAGGAACAGGCGGAGCCGGAAAAAGCTCATTAACCGATGAATTAATTCGCCGTTTTATCAATGAAATTCCTGAAAAGAAGGTTGCTATTTTATCAGTCGATCCGACAAAGCAGAAAACGGGCGGGGCTCTTCTTGGGGACCGTATCCGCATGAATGCGATATTTAACCCGCGTGTTTATATGAGAAGCTTAGCGACGAGAAATTCGAAAAGCGAACTCTCGCTTGCGATAAAGGACGCGATTTCGGTTGTCAAAGCAGCCGGCTTTGATCTAATCGTTGTGGAAACAAGCGGAATTGGGCAAGGGGATGCAGAAATTACTGAAATTTGTGACGTTTCAATGTACGTCATGACGAGTGAATTCGGTGCGCCTTCCCAGCTTGAAAAAATCGATATGATTGATTATGCGGATTTAATTGTGATCAATAAGTTTGAACGCAAGGGTTCTGAGGATGCGAAGCGCCAGGTGCAGAAGCAATACCAAAGAAGCCGAATGCTGTTTGAAAAAGACATAGATGAGATGCCTGTTTACGGCACGATTGCGAGCCAGTTCAATGACCCGGGAACGAATGCAGTTTTTGCCGCAATCATTGAAGAATTAAAAGAAAAGGCCGGAACAGACTGGAAAACGAGTTTTTCCAAAACGGCCCTAGTTGAAAAACAAAATGTCATTATTCCGAATGAGCAGCGTTATTATTTACGAGAGATTTCGGAGACGGTGCGCGGCTATCACAAGAAGGCAGAGGAGCAGGCGAATCTTGCCCGCAAGCTTTTTCAGCTTGAAGGTGCGATTCTGGCTGTTAAGGAGCAGGAGGCAAATGAGGAAGTGGTTGCTTCATTAGAGGCGATCAAGTCTAGCGTGGAGTCTAAGCTGACTGCTGAAACGAAGACAATCCTTGAAGGCTGGGACTCTCTGAAGGAAAAATATGCAGGGGATCAGTTTGTCACAAGAATCCGTGACAAAGAAATTATTACTGTGTTAAAAACGAAGAGCCTTTCTGGTTTATCTATTCCAAAGGTGGCACTTCCTAAATACAAGGATTACGGCGAGATTATCCGCTGGGTTTATAGAGAAAATGTTCCAGGCTCATTCCCTTATACAGCTGGCGTATTCCCATTCAAGCGTGAAGGGGAAGATCCAAAAAGACAATTTGCCGGTGAAGGAACACCGGAAAGAACGAACCGCCGTTTTCATTATTTGTCAAAGGATGATTCGGCCAAGCGCTTAAGCACTGCCTTTGATTCAGTTACCCTTTACGGAGAAGATCCGGATTACCGTCCTGATATTTACGGAAAGGTTGGGGAAAGTGGAGTCAGCATCTGTACATTGGACGATATGAAAAAGCTATATGCAGGCTTTGATCTTTGTCATCCATCAACATCCGTTTCGATGACGATCAATGGTCCTGCTCCGATTATCTTGGCGATGTTTATGAATACTGCCATTGAACAGCAAATCGAGGCAAAAGAAAACGAGCTTGGCCGGGTTCTAACTGCAGAAGAGTTCACAGAAGTCAGAGCGCGCACACTTCAAACCGTTCGCGGAACTGTTCAAGCGGATATTTTAAAAGAAGACCAAGGGCAAAATACTTGTATCTTCTCAACTGAATTTGCCCTCCGAATGATGGGAGATATCCAGCAGTATTTTATCGACCAAAAGGTGCGTAACTATTATTCGGTTTCGATTTCAGGCTATCATATTGCGGAGGCTGGCGCGAACCCGATTTCGCAATTAGCGTTCACATTGGCGAACGGCTTTACGTATGTGGAGTACTATTTGAGCAGGGGCATGGATATTAACGACTTTGCACCGAATCTTTCTTTCTTCTTCTCAAATGGGCTTGATCCGGAATATACGGTGATTGGCCGTGTGGCACGCAGGATTTGGGCGACTGTGATGAGAGACAAATATGGTGCGAATGAGCGCAGCCAAAAGCTGAAATATCATATTCAAACGTCAGGGCGTTCGCTGCATGCGCAGGAAATTGATTTCAATGATATTCGTACGACTTTGCAGGCATTAATGGCGCTGCATGATAACTGTAATTCCCTTCATACGAATGCCTATGATGAGGCCATTACAACACCGACAGAGGAATCAGTGCGCCGTGCGATGGCGATTCAAATGATCATTACGAAGGAGCACGGCCTCACGAAGAACGAAAATCCGCTGCAAGGTGCCTTTATTATTGATGAATTAACAGACCTTGTGGAGGAGCTGGTGCTTCAGGAATTCGAACGCATCAATGACCGCGGGGGCGTTCTCGGTGCCATGGAAACGCAATACCAACGCGGAAAAATTCAAGATGAATCCATGCATTATGAAATGAAAAAGCACACAGGCGAGCTGCCGATTATCGGGGTTAATACGTATTTAAATCCGAACCCTCCTTCTGAAGAAGAAGTGAACAATATGGAACTGGCAAGAGCCACACAAGAAGAAAAAGAAACGCAAATTCAAAATCTGCGTAGCTTCCAGGAGCGCAACAAAGACAAAACAGAAGAAGCGATCAAACGCTTGAAGGAAACAGCTGTTTCCGGCGGCAATATTTTTGCAGAATTGATGGAAACAGTGAAAGTGGCAAGCCTTGGCCAAATTACTCATGCTCTGTACGAAGTGGGCGGACAGTATAGAAGGAATATGTAGTCTTTAGTAAAAAATAGGAGGAAACTGGACTTGTGCCGGTTTCTTTTTTTAAATTTTGTTTTACGAATAATATACAAACTTTGCTAAACTCTATATAATCAAAATAATTAATATTTAAAGTGAGCTGACGGTTTATACTTCTTGGATATGATTAGCAGGATGTGGAAATATGAAGCGAATTTTTTTGTTTGCAGCGATTATCGGAATTTGTATCGGATTTTATTACCTTTACCAAAAGCAGCTAGGCGCGATTCCTTTCTTTTTAATTTCGATTTTTTTCTTTTCACTCGCCTATAGCCAGCTCTCGCAAAAAACGAAGAACTCAGCTAAAAACGAAAAAGACAACGGGCGAAAGATATAGCTAGCATAAACACCAAAATATTGTTTATAATGGAGAATATGTATTCTTGAGGGTGCCTAAAGGTTTAACAAAATGGTTCCCAAATTAGTATGGAAGCTAAATAATCTAATGTTGAATTAGCTGTTTATTTTTCGCTTTCTATAAAGCGTTACATAGTGAAGGGGCGTGCTCATGTTGAGTTTATATGAACTTACAAAAGAAGAATTGAAAGAAATGTCATTCATTGAAGTCACTTATGAACTATTAAAAGGCAGAAAAGACGCGATGGCGTTTAAAGATATTATGGATGAATTGACTTCCCTTCTGGATCTGACAGAAGATCAGGTGAAATCAAAAATTGCTCAATTTTATACAGATTTAAACATTGATGGGCGTTTTTTAGGCTTAGGAGACAATCGTTGGGGACTCCGTGTTTGGTATCCAATTGAGCAGCAGGAAGAGGATGTCGTAACGGAAATTAAGCCGAAGAAGAAGAAGTCGAAGAAGGCGAAGGATGAAGACGATCTAGACCTTGACTACGATGATCTTGATGATGAAGATGTTGATTATGATGATATCGATGACATTGATGACGAATTTGAAGAAGAGGAAGAGGAAGTTATCGAAGAGGATGATTTGCTCGATGACGAAGAGCTGGAAGAGGACGACGACCTGATTGACGAGGATGAAGAGTATGACCTTGGAGATGAGGATGAAGATATAGAAGAAGATGAAGACCTTGATCCAGATGAGGAAGATTTAGATTAATCTTATATTCCTATAAGTTAAAATCTGGGCGCAATTTCGCCGAGGCGAAAATGATCCTGCTATCTTGACTTTTTTTTTATAGGCTTGTAGAATACTTTTTGGGCTCCTTAAAAAGGAACGAATCATTAGACGCGTATAGCGCTCCCTTACTTGTTGAAAGTAAGTGGAGCGCTATTTATTTTTTTGGAAAGATTGAATTTTTTTATTCATTAATTAAAGAAGAATATGCACAAACTGTAATGAGGGGGAATTAAAATGACAAAGTATATTTTTGTAACAGGTGGCGTAGTGTCGTCGCTCGGGAAAGGGATTGTCGCAGCTTCCCTTGGACGCCTTCTGAAAAACAGAGGATTGAGCGTGACGATTCAAAAATTTGATCCGTATATTAATGTGGATCCTGGGACGATGAGCCCCTATCAGCACGGTGAAGTGTTCGTAACAGGTGATGGCGCGGAAACGGACTTAGACTTAGGTCACTATGAGCGTTTTGTTGATGTGAATTTAACTAAATACAGCAGTGTGACGACAGGGAAAATTTATTCCACTGTACTTAGGAAGGAACGCCGCGGTGAATACAATGGCGGAACCGTTCAAGTGATTCCCCATATTACAAATGAAATTAAAGAAAGAGTTTTCCGTGCGGGACATGAAACCAATTCAGATGTCGTGATCACCGAAATTGGCGGAACGGTAGGAGATATTGAGTCCCTTCCATTCCTTGAGGCGATTCGCCAAATTAAAAGTGACATCGGCCGCGACAATGTGATGTACATCCATTGCACGTTAATTCCTTATATTAAAGCGGCTGGGGAAATGAAAACAAAACCGACACAGCATAGTGTAAAGGAATTAAGAAGCTTAGGGATTCAGCCAAATGTGGTCGTAGTCCGTACAGAAATGCCGATTTCTCAAGAAATGAAGGACAAGCTTGCTTTATTCTGTGATATTGATAAAGAAGCGGTTATCGAATGTAGAGATGCTGACACATTGTACTCTATTCCGCTTGCGCTTCAAGATCAAAACCTTGACAGCATTGCCTGCAATCATTTGAAACTTGTTTGCGGGGATGCTGATATGACGGAATGGAAGCAGCTCGTTGAAAAAGTAACAAACCTTTCTAAGACAACTAAAATCGCGCTTGTTGGAAAATATGTTGAGCTTCAAGACGCCTACATTTCAGTAGTAGAAGCATTGAAACATGCAGGCTATGCACATGATTCTGATATTGATATTAAATGGATTAATGCTGAAGAAGTGAATGAGGGAAATGTTTCAGAGCTATTAAATGAAGTGGATGGGATTCTTGTTCCTGGCGGATTTGGTGATCGCGGGGTTGAAGGAAAAATCCTTGCGATTCAATATGCCCGTGAAAATAAAAAGCCGTTCCTCGGCATCTGCCTAGGCATGCAATTAGCATCCATCGAATATGCCCGAAACGTATTGAATCTGAATGGGGCGCACTCTGCGGAAATTGATCCATCTACGAAGCACCCGATTATTGATCTTTTACCAGAGCAGAAGGATGTAGAGGATTTAGGCGGAACGTTAAGATTAGGTATTCAAGCATGTAAATTAAACGAAAATACGAAAGCCTATGAAGCTTATCAAGATGAGGTTGTCTATGAGCGTCATCGTCATCGCTATGAGTTTAATAATCATTACCGCCAAGAAATGGAAGATGCTGGCTTTGTCTTCTCTGGCACTAGCCCAGATGGACGCCTAGTCGAAATTATTGAGATTAAAGACCATCCATGGTTTGTGGCATCCCAATTCCATCCTGAATTTATTTCAAGACCGAATCGCCCACAACCCTTATTCCGTGACTTTGTTGGCGCGGCATTAAATCAGAGCAGATAATAGTAAAGGAAGACTCCTGAGCAGCTGGCCCCTAGTGTGGGGACTGGTGCTTCGTGTGGAGGCTTCCTTTTTTGCATTTTCTGAAATACTTTAGCTATGGAGTGGTCATGGTTCGTGTTTTGCAGGAGTAGGGGGGGAAACGGTAACTATAGAGAGTTCATGGAGCGTGTTTTGGAAGGGGACGAGTAGAAACGATAACTATGGAGAGTTTATGGAGCGTGTTTTGCAGGGGAAGAGTTGAAAACGGTAACTATAGAGAGTTCATGGAGCTCGTTTTGGAGGGGGAGGTGTAGAAACGGTAACTAAGGAGAGTTCATGGAGCGTGTTTTGGAGGAGAAGGAGTGAAAACGGTAACTATAGAAAGTTCATAGAGCTCGTTTTGTAGTAGAAGTGATAAAAACGGTAACTAAGGAGAGTTTATAGAGCGTGTTTAGCGGGAGTAAGGGTAAAAACGGTAACTATGAATAGTTTATGGAGCTAGTTTTGAATGATTAGGTGTAAAAACAATAACTATGAAGAGTTCATAGAGCTCGTTATGAAGGAACATATGTGAAAACGATAGCCATGAAAGGCTCATGGCCCCTATCTATCCTAAAAGGTAGCGATAACAGCGGCCATGAATAAATAATGAGTCATCAAAACGGAGAAGGTTCTTTTTTACGATTAATTCCTAAAGCCCTTTATTCATATTCCTCTAAAATTTCCTCTAATATAAACTTGATCCCATAGTATGAAAATAAGGCAGCCATGGAGGAAGGGTAGCCAAATCTGTTACCTGTTTCATCTGGCAGCAGACCTTTTGTAAGCCTTAAATCAATATGTACATCGGCCAAATCAGCTAGTCCGTGACCTTCCTGAACAGTGGAGATGCCCACAAATGGAATCATTTTCTCGGCAAGAATTTCCGCCATCTTCACCGCTTCTTCATCTGTAGAATGACGCGCGACAATGAGAAATCTGTCTGTCTCTGATAGATCATCCAATGGACGGTCGATTGGCCAGATGGCTGCATTTTTCAATGGCTCTTGCCCCTCGGTTGCTTCATAAGCAATAGCATTCATCTCATTGGCCCCAAAAATATAAATATTCCCGTTTCCGACAGCCGCCTGGGCCAGCAGTCTAGCACTGTCTTCCATCGAAAATTCCTCGTTTTCCTGGATTCTTTTAAACAGCCCGGTAAGCTGTGTAGAAAACATCTTTAGCATCATGTCTCTCCTATCGCAATTAAAGATTTTCGGTATATCAATTATATGAAAAGCAAACAAAAAGGTAAAATCGGATCCATGTTTTGCAGAGTAACCGGACTCCCATTCCTTTATTTACTCAAAATCCCCTTGATTCTGAATACTTGCGGACACCAGTTCCGTTAACAGACGGAAATCATACGAAATTTACCCTCTGTAGATCTTATAGCGGAACGTAAGTCCGATAAGGCTGGTAATATAGCCTATTTTGTTAAATAACGGAACCCCAGTCCGACCAACAGTTTAAAATTAACTCCAGCAAGCAAATTTTTTGAAGAGGGAGGAATTCTGAGTCAGCAAGTAGAATTAAAGAAAGGGGGAATTCTAATTGGGTAGATAAAACAGCAATCAAAATGACAGAATTTTTGAGACGAAGGGAAGAGGTGGGTTGATTGAAGGGGAAAATATTAATCGTTGATGATCAATTTGGTATTCGCATTTTGCTGAATGAAGTTCTACAAAAGGAAGGCTATGACACATACCAAGCTGCAAATGGAATTCAGGCACTTGACATTGTCTCCAAGCATTCACCTGATCTAGTGCTTCTCGATATGAAAATCCCTGGCATGGACGGGATTGAAATATTAAAGAGAATGAGAGTAATTGATAAAGAAATTCGTGTCATCATTATGACGGCATACGGCGAGCTGGATATGATTCAGGAAGCACGCGATTTAGGCGCCTTGACGCACTTCGCAAAGCCTTTTGATATTGATGATATTCGGGCAGCCGTTAAGAAATATGTGCCAATAGCCAATTCATTTTAACAACCAGCCTGTGGGCGATCAGCGGCAGATTCATCTGTAACATTTATGCGCGCTTTCGCTTCACAGGCTTTTCATATCGAGCTTCGTTTTCTCATGAAAATTCATTCCGGTAATAGCATTTCTTTAGCTGTTTTGGTATGATACAAATGAATTCCATAGGATCGGTTCCGTTTAAGCAGGAGAATACATAAACGCAAGTATCAAGGGAAGACTTATCCTGTGTAAATTAGAAGCGATGATCATGAAGGAGGAAGAAATATGCCTTTAGTATCAATGACTGACATGCTGAACAAGGGAAAAGCGGAAGGCTATGCAGTAGGTCAATTTAACTTAAATAATCTTGAGTTTACTCAAGCGATTCTTCAAGCAGCAGAGGAAGAAAAATCCCCTGTTATTCTTGGTGTGTCCGAAGGGGCAGCACGTTATATGGGCGGCTTCAAAACCGTTGTAAAAATGGTAGAAGGCTTGCTTGAGGATTATAAAATTTCGGTACCTGTAGCGATTCATTTAGATCATGGTTCAAGCTTTGATAAATGTAAAGAGGCGATCGATGCTGGCTTTACTTCAGTTATGATTGACGCTTCACATGATCCTTTTGAAGAAAATGTGGCAACTACTTCAAAGGTTGTAGAATATGCACATGCCCGCGGTGTTTCAGTGGAAGCTGAATTAGGGACGGTCGGCGGACAAGAGGATGATGTTGTAGCAGATGGTGTTATTTACGCAGATGCAAAAGAATGTGAAGAGCTTGTAAAAAGAACGAAAATTGACTGCCTAGCTCCTGCGTTAGGATCTGTGCATGGTCCTTACAAAGGGGAACCAAATCTCGGATTTGCTGAAATGGAAGAAATCGGCCAGCTCACAGGCGTTCCACTTGTTCTGCACGGCGGAACGGGAATACCAACGAAAGATATTCAAAGAGCGGTTTCTTTAGGAACGGCCAAAATTAATGTAAATACAGAGAATCAAATTGCTTCTGCCAAGCGTGTTCGCGAGGTATTAGCTGCCGATTCAGAAATGTATGATCCACGAAAATACATGGGACCAGCTAGAGAAGCTATTAAAGAAACCGTTATTGGAAAAATGCGCGAGTTTGGTTCTTCTGGGAAGGCTTAATAGCAGTGTAGAATTTTTAGGAAACCGCCTTTAAAATAGAGGCGGTTTTGATTCATTTGTTAAGTTTTTCGGGCAGGAAAGCTTAAGAATACTATTTATTTTTTTGAGGAGGATTTTATTATGAAATTTTTCATCGATACAGCGAATATGGATGAGATTAAAGAAGCACATGCATTAGGTATTCTAGATGGGGTCACGACAAACCCTTCATTGGTAGCAAAGGAGAAGAATGTTTCCTTCCATGACCGACTGAAAGAAATTACAGAGCTTGTTCCAGGTTCAGTAAGTGCAGAGGTGATCGCACTAGACGCGGAAGGCATGATTAAAGAAGGACGCGAGTTAGCGGCTATTGCGCCAAATATTACAGTTAAAGTCCCGATGACGCCTGATGGATTAAAGGCTGTTCATGTTTTTTCAAAAGAAGGAATCAAAACAAATGTTACGTTAATTTTCAGTGCGAACCAAGCATTGCTGGCAGCAAGAGCTGGAGCTACATATGTTTCTCCTTTCCTTGGCCGATTAGACGATATTGGCCATAATGGGCTGGATTTAATTTCTACCATTGCAGAAATATTTGCTATCCATGATATTCATACGGAAATTATTGCAGCATCAATCCGTCATCCTCAGCACGTAACAGATGCCGCTTTAAGAGGTGCTCACATTTCAACAATCCCTTATAAAGTGATTATGCAATTATTTAAACACCCGCTAACGGATAAAGGGATTGAAGCATTTCTTGCTGACTGGAATGCCCGCTAAAAATTAAATGGAAGAACGTCCGTTTTTTACAAAAGTTTGGGTATTACCAATGGCCGATTTGGGGTAAAGTGTTAGTAGCAAGCACTAGCAGACGTTGAACAATTGAAACTTTATTTTCATAACCACACATGGGAATGGCTTTTTCGTGTAAACTAGAAGATAAGGAATCATGTCGGAATGAACAGGATGCGACCTGTTGTCAGTTCTATTTCTAAAGCAAAGGACAAGCTAAATTAATTCCTACATAGTTCAAGAAGGATGCAGACATTTCATTACCCACGCAGCGATTTTTCATATACTTTACGGCGTAGAAGGGAGCAAAAAATGGAAAAGCTTATGATTGCAGGCGGTTACCCTTTAAAAGGAACTGTTCGAATTAGCGGAGCAAAAAATAGTGCAGTGGCATTGATTCCGGCTACGATTCTAGCTGATTCGCCTGTCACAATTGAAGGGCTGCCAGATATTTCGGATGTGCAAATTTTAAAAGGACTGCTTGAAGAACTTGGGGGGACCGTCAACTTTATTGACGGAGATATGAAAGTTGACCCCTCCTCGATGATTTCCATGCCTTTGCCGAATGGAAAAGTAAAGAAACTGCGTGCCTCTTATTATTTAATGGGGGCCATGCTTGGCCGATTCAAAAAAGCAGTGATTGGTCTGCCAGGTGGATGCCATCTTGGCCCGAGACCGATTGACCAGCATATTAAGGGCTTCGAGGCTCTTGGTGCAACTGTAACCAATGAGCAGGGAGCTATTTACCTGCGGGCGGATGAACTGCGAGGGGCTCGAATTTATCTCGATGTTGTCAGTGTTGGGGCGACCATCAATATTATGCTGGCAGCTGTTAGAGCTAAAGGAAGAACGATCATTGAAAATGCGGCAAAAGAGCCGGAGATTATTGATGTAGCCACTTTGCTGACGAATATGGGGGCAAAAATTAAGGGTGCTGGAACAGATGTTATTCGAATTGATGGGGTAGACCAGCTACATGGCTGCCAGCACACGATTATCCCGGACCGTATCGAAGCGGGTACGTATATGTTACTTGGTGCAGCCGTTGGTGAAGGAATGACCATTGATAATGTGATCCCTCAGCATCTTGAGTCACTGATTGCGAAATTAAGAGAAATGGGTGCTCAGATTGAAACAGGGGATGATCATGTCTATATTCATCCGGTTGGAAAAAGAAAAGCCGTTGATATTAAAACGCTTGTTTATCCAGGTTTCCCGACAGATTTGCAGCAGCCTTTCACGACTTTATTAACGAGTGCAGATGGGACAAGTATGGTGACGGACACCATTTATAGTGCCCGTTTTAAACATATTGATGAATTAAGAAGAATGAATGCGAATATTAAGGTGGAAGGCCGTTCAGCGATTATTCACGGACCTGTCAAGCTTCAGGGCGCCAAAGTAAAGGCCAGTGATTTACGAGCAGGCGCAGCACTAGTCATTGCTGGACTGATGGCAGACGGAATTACGGAAGTAACCGGAGTCGAGCATATTGACCGCGGCTACAGCCATCTTGTAGAAAAGTTAAATGGCCTCGGAGCAACTATTTGGCGAGAAAATTTAACAAAAGAAGAACAGGAACAAATGAAAAATGCTTAACTTATTGATGGAATCTGCCTAATGGACCCCCGGGTTCCAATAGGCATTTCGAATTTATTTCATAAATGTAGAACAGCAAAGATTTGAGGGGGAAAAAGGATGGAACGCAGTTTAACAATGGAGCTTGTCCGTGTAACAGAAGGGGCAGCCTTAGCATCGGCCCGCTGGATGGGACGCGGGAAAAAGGATGAAGCAGATGATGCAGCCACAACAGCGATGAGAAATGTGTTTGATACCGTACCAATGAAGGGAACCGTTGTCATTGGTGAAGGGGAAATGGATGAAGCGCCAATGCTTTACATCGGAGAAAAGCTTGGTACTGGCTATGGACCGCGTGTAGATGTAGCAGTAGATCCGCTTGAAGGCACGAATATCGTGGCATCTGGAGGCTGGAATGCACTTGCTGTTTTGGCTGTTGCTGATCATGGCAACTTGCTTCACGCTCCTGATATGTATATGGACAAAATCGCGGTTGGCCCTGAAGCTGTAGGCCAAATTGATATTAATGCTTCGGTCATCGATAACTTGAAGGCTGTAGCAAAAGCGAAAAATAAAGACATTGAAGATGTGGTAGCAACGGTCTTAAATCGTGATCGTCATAGTCACATTGTGTCTCAGCTTCGTGAAGCGGGGGCTAGAATTAAATTGATCAATGACGGGGATGTCGCAGGTGCGATCAACACGGCATTTGATCATACGGGAGTCGACATTCTTTTCGGACTTGGCGGTGCACCAGAGGGCGTGTTAGCCGCTGTAGCACTTAAATGCCTAGGCGGAGAAATTCAAGGAAAGCTTGTTCCGCAGAACGATGCTGAAATCGAACGCTGCAAGAAAATGGGCCTTGATGTAAACAAAATTCTTCTTATGGAGGATTTAGTAAAAGGCGATGACGCTATCTTTGCTGCAACGGGTGTGACAGATGGAGAGCTTCTTCGCGGAGTACAATTTAAAGGAACGTACGGGTCTACTCATACGGTTGTTATGCGTGCAAAATCCGGAACAGTCCGTTTCATTGAAGGACGTCATAGTCTAACGAAAAAACCAAACCTAGTCATTGGATAAAGAGAGTCTTTACGGGCTGTTGATCCCAGGCTCAACGGGGGCTCACAGCCCGATAATCTGCGATAATATCTTCAGAATGCTAGTTCATTCTAATGGAAAGTAACCTTTCCAAAATGAAGAGGATAAAGATATAAAAAGGTCTGGTCATAAAATGGCCAGGCCGTATCCTCTTATTTCCTGCCAAAATGGACTTGTTTCCTAATTGTAAATAAAATATAGTTAATACAGGCCCCTATGGGGAGTGCTTTTAAGTTTTTTTCAATAAAGCTAACCTCAAAAAAATAACCTTTCAAAGTTGTAGGATTAGATGGGCTCCTTTTTTGATTTATCCTCAAGTTTAATTATATATAATACTAGTTTTCGTTTTACCTCAATCATATTTTTCCCGTTTTATTTTATTGTTTCTTCGGTTTTTAGTTTCAATTTTTTAGGGGAAGAGTTTGAAAAAATAAAAGAGTGGTGTCATTATGGGATTAAATATATCCAGTTTAGAAAATATGAAGTTAAAGGAGCTTTATGAGCTTGCCCGCGAATATAAAGTTTCTTATTACAGCAAATTAACAAAGAAAGAATTAATTTTTGCCATTTTAAAGGCGAGAGCAGAGAAGGAAGGATACTTCTTTATGGAAGGTGTCCTGGAAATCATTCAATCGGAGGGCTTTGGATTTTTAAGGCCGATCAATTATTCTCCAAGCTCAGAGGATATTTATATTTCGGCTTCGCAAATCCGCCGTTTTGACTTAAGGAATGGGGATAAGGTTTCCGGAAAAGTTCGTCCTCCGAAAGAGAATGAACGGTATTTTGGCTTGCTTCAAGTTGAACTTGTTAATGGGGATGACCCGGAGACTGCGAAGGAGCGCGTGCATTTTCCTGCCTTAACACCGTTATATCCAGATCTCCACATGAAGCTGGAAACAACGCAAAGGCATCTTTCTACAAGAATTATGGACGTGCTGGCACCAGTTGGATTTGGACAGCGTGGTCTAATTGTCGCTCCGCCTAAGGCTGGTAAAACGATGCTTTTAAAAGAAATTGCCAATAGCATTACAACGAACCATCCTGAAGTGGAGCTGATCGTCCTCTTAATTGATGAGCGCCCGGAAGAGGTAACCGATATTGAACGCTCTGTTGCGGGAGATGTAGTGAGCTCAACCTTTGATGAGGTTCCTGAAAATCACATCAAGGTGGCGGAGCTTGTCCTTGAACGTGCGATGCGCCTAGTCGAGCATAAGCGCGATGTTGTGATCTTGATGGATAGTATTACGAGATTGGCAAGGGCTTATAACCTTGTTATTCCGCCGAGCGGCAGAACGCTTTCAGGGGGGATTGACCCGGCAGCCTTCCACCGTCCAAAACGTTTCTTCGGTGCAGCGCGTAATATTGAGGAAGGCGGCAGCTTAACGATTCTAGCAACCGCTCTTGTCGATACAGGCTCGAGAATGGACGATGTCATTTACGAGGAATTTAAAGGGACTGGTAATATGGAGCTTCATCTTGACCGTGCACTTGCCGAAAGAAGAATCTTCCCAGCGATTGATATCCGCCGTTCCGGAACGCGTAAAGAAGAGCTTCTTATCCAGAAGGAACAGCTGGACATGCTGTGGGCGATTCGAAAATCCATGTCAGACTCACCAGACTTTGCTGAGAAGTTCTTGCGCAAGCTAAGACAAACGAAATCAAATGAAGACTTTTTTGCCAACTTGGCAGAAGAAATGAAGTCGAAGCGTTCTCATTAGTAGGAAAACAGGGCAAGTAGTTGGGAAGAGTGGATAATTTTTCTCTCTTTATATACGCAATCAAATATTGCAAAATAGGGTTGACCTTGTTATAATAATTCCAGTGTGTTTTAGATTATACGGTCAGCTTCATTTGACCCGTAATATATAACTCTGTCTCAGTATGATTCAGGGCGGAAGGAGATGAAAAGAATGAAAGCAGGAATTCATCCAAATTACAATAAAGCAATCGTTAAATGTGCATGTGGTAATGAATTTGAAACGGGTTCTGTTCAAAAGGAAATCCGTGTTGAAACTTGTTCTGAATGCCATCCATTCTACACAGGTCGTCAAAAATTCGCTGAAGCTGGCGGACGTGTTGACCGTTTCAACAAAAAATACGGCATTAAGCAATAATAATAACAAAACCAAAACAGGCAAGTTTTCTTTCTTGCCTGTTTTTTATTTCGATTTTACAGCATAATTTGCACTGTTTTTAAGGAGGAGAGGCCTTCTATGTATGTCATGAAGCAACATGGATGGGTAGAGGTGATTTGCGGGAGCATGTTCTCTGGAAAATCCGAAGAACTGATTCGCCGGGTGCGCAGAGTGCAATTTGCGAAACAGCAAATTGTGGTGTTTAAACCGCAAATAGATAATCGCTATAGTGAAGAAGCGGTGGTTTCCCATAATGGGACAGCCTTTACGGCTATACCGATTTCAAATTCTACAGAGATTTTCAAACATATTCATTCTGATATCGATGTTATTGCTATCGATGAGGTTCAATTTTTTGACTCGGAAATCGTAAAGGTGATTCAGCATCTAGCGAATAGCGGCCATCGTGTCATTGCAGCAGGCCTCGATCAGGATTTCCGCGGCGAGACATTTGGCCAAATGCCAGCCCTTATGGCCATTGCCGAATTAGTGACCAAACTTCAAGCCGTCTGTGCGGTTTGCGGCTCACCAGCCAGCCGTACGCAAAGATTAATTAACGGGGAGCCCGCTTCCTATGATGATCCTGTTATTTTAGTTGGTGCTTCTGAAACGTATGAAGCACGGTGCCGACATCATCATGAAGTGCCCAAGTCACCGAAAATTTCAGGTGAAGAGCAGGCAACACAGGCTTTATAACATACTTAATTCTGTCTGAAGAGATTCAGGCAGTTTTTTTGTTTTTTGGAGAAGAAGGAGATGGCGGATAACATGATGGAACTGGCGGGTATTTTGCCAAAGCAGCGGATATAGTGGCGTATCTAGCGGATATCCTGGATTTGTCCATTTTTAGAGGGGGATTTTTTTAAAAAAAGAGCAACGTTTTGGCTGAAATTGGGCGGTGGAATCTCCGGTATAGTGGACATGCTATAAATGGAGGTGTAAATGATGAAGAGATGGTTTGTTATTATTATGCTTCTTGTATTATCAGCGGGCTGTACGAATTTTAATCGTGGAGTTGAAAAGCTTTACGGGCCGAATGAGGATCAGGATGGGTTTAGAAATGTATCTACCCGAAATGATGACCAGGACTATAATACAAGGGCTTGGACAATGGATGAACAAAATCCTAATTTTCCTAATACGACAGGAACGAATAGGGTAAATCAGCAGTCAGAAATTGATCAAGCACGCCAGGTCATCGATGCCTTAGATGGCTACCGTTCTGGTCCCGTATGGATCAACGGCGATGATATGTGGGTCACGGCTTATAAAAAAGGCATGCTGACTGATAGCCAAAGAACAAAGGAAGCGTCTATGCTCCGAAAAAAACTAGAACATGCGCTGCCCCGCTATCATATTGAAATTAAAGTTCAAGAGGATCGAAGGTAAAATGCCTTGCTGCTGCAGCAGGGTTTTTTTTGTTGTGGATTGTCCGCCTTGGTGGACATAGTGTCCGCAAGTTTCTTCAACTATTGAGTTTAGTACAAAAAAATCTCCCTCAATCTAATAAAAACAGTTGATTAAAAACCAAAATGCGATATATTAGTTATATGAATTTAACATAATATTTCAAATTTTGGGGAGAGAACATCATGCGGCCAATCATAATAGGGATTTTTGCGGCTTTCTTTTTTGCGTTTACATTTATTTTTAATCGGTCAATGGAGCTTTCAGGGGGAAGCTGGATTTGGAGTGCTTCGTTACGATATATATTTATGGTGCCATTTCTAATGCTCATTGTCGCAAGCAGAAGGAATTTAAAGCCGCTTTTAATTGAAATGAAAAAGAATCCGGGCGCCTGGCTTCTATGGAGCTTAATCGGATTTGGACTTTTCTATGCCCCTATAAGTTTTGCGGCAGCCTATGGTCCAGGATGGCTGATTGCTGGAACATGGCAAGTGACGATCATTTCGGGCTCACTGCTTGCTCCATTATTTTTTGAAACAAAGCAAACACGAAACGGCCCGATTAAAGTGAGAGGAAAAATTCCGCTTATTGGTCTGTCGATGTCATTGATCATCCTTCTAGGTGTTGCGTTTATGCAATTGGAGCAAGCAAGCAATATTTCTGGAAAAATGCTCATGCTAGGAGTGGTGCCGGTCATTATTGCCTCATTTGCCTATCCATTAGGGAACCGGAAAATGATGGAGGTTTGCGGAAATCGGTTAGACGCTTATCAGCGGGTGCTAGGGATGACATTGGCAAGTCTGCCGTTTTGGTTGCTTTTATCTATATATGGAGTAGCTACTGTTGGGCTGCCGAGCACAGGACAAACCTTTCAATCACTTCTAGTTGCACTGTTCTCTGGAGTGATTGCAACAGTACTCTTTTTCAAGGCAACGGATTTGGTAAAAGGGGACATGCAGAAGCTGGGAGCTGTAGAAGCAACACAGTCATTTGAAGTTTTATTTGCCGTAGCGGGAGAGATGCTCATTTTATCAGCACCCGTTCCTTCGCTTGTTTCTTGGATCGGCATTCTCTTAGTCATTGCGGGTCTAGTTCTGCATAGCTATGTTTCCAACCGGGAAAAACCGTTAAAGGTAACGGCGGTAAGATACAAATCTAGCTAAGCAAAAACTCATAAGGCTGCTTTTGCCTGTCATGCTTAAATTGACAGACAAATACAAGGTTGATATATTGGTTTTATGAAGATTATTAAAACGATTGCGCGCCCTGCTTTAAGAGATCAAGTATATGAGTCATTGAAGAAAGCCATTGTGACATTGGAATTAGAGCCTGGCCAGCGGATTATGGATAAGGATTTAGCCACACAGTTCGGTGTTAGCAGAACGCCTGTGAGGGAAGCACTTAAAAGGCTGGAGGATGAAGGTCTTGTTGAATCATTGCCAGGCTCGCAAACTCGGATTACGGAAATTCATTTAGAGGAGGCGAAAAACGCGTTTACCGTTGTTGCTGCCTTGCATGGGTTAGCTGCACGGCTGGCCGTACCGTCTATTACGGAAGAAGATATTCAGCTAATGGAAGAAAGCAATGCTCAGTTAAAAAAGGCATTAGAAAATAAAAATGTTTTAGATGCGGTCGAAGCAGATGACCAATTTCATGCGATTCTGTTATTAGCTTCCGGGAATCAGGAAATAAGTCTGGCATTAGAAAGAATGATGTCGAAGGTTCGGAGACTGGAATTTTCGAAGTTTAGTTCTCTTGATGGGATGAAATCGATTGCGGAGCACGATGAAATCATTTCCGCCTGCAGAACCAAAAATCCAAGCCTAGCCAGTTCACTGTTAGAAGAAAATTGGCTTAGCCTAGGAAGGCTATTAGTCGGAGATGAGGAATAAAGAGAATCATACACTTTTTGAGTATAACATTTGTTGTACTCTTTTTTATTTTGTCGAAAATTAATATTTGAAAAAATAAAATAATCAGAAAAATAACATTGACTGTTTAAACAATATGCGATATATTGGTTTTGGATTTGGGTTTTCTAATGCAGCTCTGAGTTCTCATACGATAATCAGTCAGAATGTTGTGCTTTTTGTAAAGGGATTGAACTAGATTATAAATTTAGGAGGAAACGGCAATGACTTCACTTACCACAACGGCTGGAAATTATGATGTTCACGACTCAAAGGTATTAGATTGGGCAAAGGATATTATTGAAAAAAGCTCTTCTGCGAGATTAATTCAGAAGGAAATTATTGATGCTGTCGACCGGAATGCCATTTGGAGAGGGCAGGAGTGTCTGAATTTATTGGCCCCTGAGGCGCCGACAAGCCCAACAGTAAGACAATTATTAGCTTCTGAGGTGGGAACAAGAGCGGCTGAGGGTCATATTGGGCCAACGCAAAGATGGTTTTCCGGAACGAAATATATAGATGAAATTGAATCTTTATGTGTGGAATTGCTGAAAAAGGTTTTTAACAGTAATTATGCAGATCATCGCCTTGTGGCAAGTATGATCGGGAATATGACGGTTTATGCTGCGTTGACGAAGCCTGGGGATAATATTTTAACAATTGCTCAGCCATTTGGCGGCCATTCCAGTAATCGTTATGATGGACCTGCGGGAATTCGCGGCTTGAACATTTACGATGTTCCAATGGATCCTGTTGATCTCGTTGTAAATATCGATGAGTTTGCCAAGGTGGCGAGGGAGGTAAAGCCTAAGCTCGTAACGCTCGGTGCTTCCATGACACTGTTCCCATTCCCGCTGAAGGAAATGTCCGATATTGTGAGCGAATGGGGCGGGAAAATCTTCTTCGACGGTGCCCATCAGCTCGGCCTTATCGGCGGCGGACAATTTCAAGATCCATTAAACGAGGGTGCCTGTGTCATGACAGGCTCTGCTGGAAAAACATTCAGCGGACCACAGAGCGGAATTATTGTCTGGAATGATCCTGAGCTAACGAAGCCAATTTGCGATACGATTTTCCCGGCACTTGCTGCCACTCACCAAGTGAACCGTGTAGCAGCATTGGCTGCATCAGCAGCTGAATTCCTGGCGTTTGGAAAGGAATACATGGCGCAAATTGTGGCAAATGCCAAGGCACTGGCAAAGGCATTGCATGAACGGGGCATTACAGTACTCGGAGCTCATAAAGGTTTTACTGAAACTCATCAAGTTATTGTAGACGTGAAGCATTTTGGTGGCGGGCTTGATGTCGCTCATAAACTGGCAAAAGCGAATATCATTACGAACAAAAATCTGATTCCAAGCGATAAACCTGAAGATTGGGATTTCCCAAGCGGCCTGCGCATAGGTACGATTGAAATTACCCGCCTTGGCATGAAGGAAGCGGAGATGGAGATCATCGCAGACTATATTGTCAGTGTGCTTGAGGATCGGGATACGGTTGAGAATATTCGCAAACAAGTCATTGATATGCGTTCTGCTTATCAAAAAATCCATTACTGCTTTGACTAATAAATTGTCCGAAGAGGCTATCGTTCTTAAAACGGTAGCCTTTTCTATTGCTTTTTCCAAAATATTTTTGACCTCATCTTTCACCTATACTATAATTAGAATGTTATGGACTTTATTGGTGAATAAGCGTGAATCGCTCACTTTTAGCGTAAACGTATTGAATAGATATAGCTCGGAAATAATACTCCGAAGTGTTATGGAAATTAGAGGTGAAATGCTGTGTTTGATCGTCTTCAATCTGTAGAGGACCGCTATGAAAGATTAAATGAGCTTTTAAGTGATCCGGAAATTGTTAATGATCCAAAAAAATTGCGCGAATACTCGAAGGAACAGTCAGATATTCAGGAGACTGTTGACGCTTATCGTGAATATAAGGATGTTCGTGAGCAGTATCAAGATGCGAAAGCCATGCTTGATGACAAGCTGGATGCGGAAATGCGTGAAATGGTAAAGGAAGAGCTTGATGAGCTGGAAGACAAGGTCGAGGAATTAGAAGCTCGTTTGAAGATTCTTTTAATCCCGAAAGATCCGAACGATGATAAAAACGTTATTATGGAAATTCGTGGAGCAGCAGGCGGAGATGAAGCTGCCTTATTTGCCGGGGATTTATACCGCATGTACAGCCGTTTTGCCGAGATGCAGGGCTGGAAAACGGAAGTCATTGAAACACACTCAACTGGAGTGGGCGGCTACAAGGAAATTATTTTTATGATTAACGGAAACGGCGCTTATTCAAAATTGAAGTTTGAAAATGGCGCTCACCGCGTACAGCGTGTACCGGAAACAGAATCTGGCGGTCGTATCCATACTTCTACGGCAACGGTTGCGGTTTTACCAGAGGCAGAGGAAGTTGAGATTGAAATTCATGATAAAGATGTTCGTGTGGATACGTTTGCATCAAGTGGACCAGGTGGACAGAGTGTTAACACCACAATGTCAGCTGTTCGTTTAACACATATTCCAACAGGTACAGTTGTTTCCTGCCAGGATGAAAAATCGCAAATTAAAAATAAAGAAAAAGCCATGAAGGTTTTACGTGCGCGTGTGTATGATAAATTCCAACGGGAAGCACAGGCTGAGTATGATCAGGCCCGTAAATCCGCAGTTGGTACCGGAGACCGTTCTGAGCGTATCCGCACGTACAACTTCCCGCAAAATCGTGTAACAGACCACCGCATTGGATTAACGATCCAAAAGCTTGACCAAATTCTTTCAGGGAAATTGGATGAAGTAATTGATGCGTTAATCGTTGAAGAACAGTCAGCTAAGCTGGAAAGTGCATCAAATGAGTAATCAAGCTATGAAAGTCTATGAAGCCCTCCAGTGGGCTTCTTCTTTTTTAAAAGAAAAAAATCGGGATGACAATGCGGGAGAAATATTATTGCAGCATTATATGGGAATGGACCGGGCGAAGTTTTTAGCTAGCCTGCGTGAAGAGGTGGAGGCGCGGGTTTTCGAGGATTTTAAGAAGGCGGTGCTTCTTCATAGTGAGGGTAAGCCCGTTCAATATATTATTGGAATTGAGTCTTTTTATGGGCGGGATTTTAAAGTAAATGAGGATGTGTTGATTCCTCGTCCTGAAACGGAGGAGCTGGTTTATCACACGCTGAAGCGGGTGGGGAAGCTTTTTGGAAAGAAGGAAGGTCTTAAATTGGCGGATATTGGGACGGGGAGCGGGGCCATTGCCGTCACATTGAAGCTGGAGAATCCTGATCTGGCTGTAACCGCGACAGATATTTATGGACCGACTCTGCTTTTAGCGGAGGAAAATGCTCGTCATCTTGGTGCTGACGTTCGATTTGTTCAAGGGGATCTACTGAAGCCATTTATTGATGGTGGCGAGAGATTTGATATTGTTCTTTCCAATCCACCATATATTCCGGATGGGGATATTGAATGGATGTCAGAGGTCGTGACTGAGCATGAGCCTCACCGGGCACTGTTTGCAGGAATTGATGGGTTGAATATTTATAAAAGGCTAGCGGAGGAGCTTCCGTTTGTTGTCCGCGAAGAGGCGTTGATTGGTTTTGAGGTTGGGGCCGGTCAAAGTGAAGCTGTGGCTAGTCTGCTGAGTCGAGCCTTTCCTGGAGCAAAAGTGGAGACGGTCTATGATATTAACGGGAAGGACCGAATGGTATTTGCGGAGGTTGGGTTTTAGGAAATAGGGTGTTCTTATAGTGAGTGTTTTGGTCAATGAAAGAGGAAAACGCGAGTTATGAATGGTTCATAGTACTCGTTTTGGTGAATGAAAGAGCAAAACGCGAGTTATGAAGGGTTCATAGTAAGTGTTTTAGTTAATGAAAGAGGAAAACGCGAGTTATGGAGAGTTCATAGTACTCGTTTTAGTCAATGAAAGAGGAAAATGCGACTTATGAATGGCTCATAGTAATCGTTTAGATCAATCACAATAAAAAAACGCGACTCATGAATAATCCACAGCAAGCATTTTTACACAAATAAAATTAGCTCAATCCCAAGCCAAAAGCCCTTAGAAAATCTCTAAGGGCCTTAAATTCAAGTATTCTGTTCCTCAGGAACTAAAATTTGTCCCCTTTTACCGGTTTTCAGCAGGGTTTGGTGGATTGCTTCTGATAGCTCGCTGGGTTTATATGGTTTAATGAAGAAGTCATTGGCTCCGAGGGATAATCCCTTCTCCTTCTCATCCAAGGCAGTTGAGATGATAATTGGGATATTTTTCAGGCGCTCGCTTTCCTTCATTTTTCTCATAATGGTCCAGCCGTCGATTTGTTCCTCCAGCAGAATATCGAGCACGATGGCGTCCGGTGTTTCCTTCTGAAAATAATCCAGTGCTTCTTCACCCTTTGCAAAGCATGTTACATGGAACCCGCTTTCGGTTAATTCATTTTGAATAAGCTCAGACAGGCTTTGGTCGTCCTCAACTACCGTGACGTTGAAATCGGCAGCCGGCATGTTAGGTAAATCGGTCGTTCCTACCGGCTTTGCATTCCCGACTGTAGGGAAGGAGAGGCTGAAGGTACTTCCTTTGCCATAGTGGGAGGTGACCTTGACCGCCCCATTATGGGCTTTCATAATTTCTTGAACAATAGCCAATCCCAAGCCAGTCCCGCCAATCGTTCTCCGATCCGAATTATCGACCCGGAAAAATTTAATAAATAATTTATCCAGTGCATCCGCTGGGATCCCCAAACCATGGTCCGTAATATCGACCTTGAGACTGGAGCCCTCCCCGTAAACATCAATTTTAATATCTCCGCCCTTAGGGGAATATTTAATGGCATTGTTAATAAGGTTCGTAAAAACATGCTCCATTTTCGAACGGTCGCCGTTCACTAAATCATTTTCAACAAACGGATGAAGCTCAATCCGATGAAGATCGGTTTGAACTTGCTGCTTTTCAATGACCTTTTCAATAATCGGCACGAGCTTTATGAATTTCTTTTCATACGTTTGTTTGCCGGATTCCATCCGTTGGACATCTAAAAAATCGTTAATTAACGCAGTCAAGCGTTTAGCCTCATTTAAAATCGTTGTTAAATATTTCGTTTGCTTTTCCGCCTTCAGCTCCCGATTCAGCATTAATTCGGTAAAGCCTAGAATACTGGCTAATGGCGTTCGCAATTCATGGCTGACGGTGCTGACAAACTCTGATTTCATCTGGTCTACTTCAAATTCCTTTGTCATGTCGCGATGAACGATGACCGTGCCGAAACGTTCCTCTCCATCATATAGACCTTCCAAATACATCTTAATAACCTGCTGGGAGTTTTTCATTTTATACGTAAAAGAGTGCTCTTCCTCTGAACGATTGTTAAGGGCATCTGTCAAAAATGCGATAAATTCATGCTCATCCTCGACAAACTCCTTCATCACATCTGTCCATTCGTACCAAGAAAGGCCAATGAGACTAAGGTTTTTCTCACGGGGGAAAAGCTCACATAATTGATTATTCACTTGAAGGATTTTCCCGTCCGAATCAATTAGCTGGATGCCTTCTTTTACCGTATCCATAATATTTTGGTTTAATTTGCGACTTTCCTCAGATGACTCATAAAGTCTAATTTTTTCAAGAGAGATTCCGATTTGCTTAGACAAAGCCTCGTATTCTTCCATTTGATTTGGCTGAAAATGCCCCCCGAACCGGCTAAATACCATAATCGCCACAACCTCATTTTCTGAGGAGAGAATAGGCATATACAAATCATGTCCATACGAAACCGCCGTATGATAGCCTTTTTCCTCAGGCTGTAGTTCACGCCTAATTGTGAAGACCTGTTTCGTTTTCTTAAGTCGTTCATGTAAGCCATTATCGATGTATTGCTTAAACTGCCGGGTGCCAGCTTCAGAAATTCCGAAAGAAGCAGAGGCATCTTCGTTCAGCATGACAATCATTCCACTGTCAGCATCAAGAACCTCGCACATATTCGTGACAATGCTTTCCAACACTTCTTGTTTCTCAAGAGAATTCGAAATGCTGTTTGTCAGCATGTTTCTTCTTTCTAGCTTTCTTTCATTTTCCTGCACAGCCGAAAGCATCGATTCCAGTTCAAGCTGCTGTGCCTGCAGCTCGTCCTGCTGGGCCATAAGCTCTTCATTTTGAGCAAGCAAGTCCTGTTCATTTTCCTGTATACTCTTAATCATTTTTCGAAAAGCAACGGACAGCGCACCAAGTTCATCATCCCGTTTTTCTTCTACTTCAATGACCGCTTCCTTCCCAAGGGCAATTTCATTCGCCGCTTTGGAAAATTGAGCAAGCGGCTGGCCAACTTTTTTGACCATGACCCTGATGAAGAGGAATAGGATGAAAAGCAGTGCCAGAAAAAGAATGATAAAAACCGACTGAATCAATGACTGCTTTTCCGTTAATTCAGTGGCTTTTGCATTTAAGTTCTTCTGCACACTTTTTAAATAAGTTTTAGAATAGACTTGAAAGTTCTTTATCTTTTGGAATCCGATAGATTGGACGATTTGAATGATTTCATCTTTTCGCCCGGCTTCAATATAGGAGAACGTTTCAGGCAATCTTTCGATGAAATAATAATCGATCATTTCCCTAAGTTCCCTGGCATACGCTTTATCCTCTTGCGTCACGGCAACGGCTTCCAGCTGCTTATGCAACTCATTTAGCCTTGGCAATTGGGCCAAAGCCTCTTGCTTAAACTCTTCATTTTCAAAAGCAATGTAGCTGCGGGCATCCAAAACGGCAAGATTAAAGGATTCATCAATTTCCGCCAAAAGCCCTTGCTTTTCAACAAGCACCTGCCGCTCCTTAAAATAAGTTTCATTTATTTGCTTATGGGTCAAAAATAAACTCGAAGCAATCCCGATAAAAAGAAGGGTAAACAAGCTGATGAGGGTAACAAATTGCCTGGAAAGGCTCCTTCTTACATATTGATTAAGCTTCACCTTAGAATCTCCCCAACCTTATTCAAAAGATGGAGGGGGCTGAACGGCTTGGCCATAAAGTAGTCTGCCCCAGCTGCTAATACACGGTCCTGTTCATACTGCTGGCTTTTTGCAGATAGCATCAGAATTTTCACATGCTGATTTTCGGCATTAGACCGGATTTTTTCAATAACCTCTAATCCTGAAAGACCTGGCATCATGTAATCAACGATGATTAAGTCATAGTTATTTTGGTAAAATAAATCCAATGCCTCTTGGCCATCAGCGGCTTCGTCTATTTCGAAATCTTCATCCTCAAACGTATCCACAATCAGCATTCGTAAAATCTCTTCATCTTCTGCAAGCAAAATTCTTTTCATATTGAGTCCTCCATACATCACGATGGGTTAGTATTTTGCGGGTTCCCGCATAGCAACGGAAAAGAACAGCGGCCAAATTCGCCAGCATTTACGATAGTCTTTGGATAAGGCGCTGGATCCTTGCTTCCAATTCCATAATGCTAAAGGGCTTTGTCATATAATCATCCGCCCCAAGCCTCAGGGCTTCGGCAATATCGCTTTCACTTTTTCGTCCCGTCAGCATGAGGACTGTCATTTCCTTCGCGTTTTTCGCCTGTTTTACCTTTTTCAGCACCTCAAGTCCGTCCATGACAGGCATCATGCCATCAAGAATTAAGAAATGGCCGCCTTTTTCTTCAAGTCTATTGGAAGAAAAGAACTTTAAGCCATCCTCATACACTTGAATATCTAGTTCAAACTGATCGAAATTCATATGTTGCAATATTTTCATCAGCATCATTCGAATAATGGCATCATCATCAATAACCGAAACACGTAAAAGCCTCTTAGCAGGAGTTACCTCAATCTTATTCGCACTTTCCACACGGGCCCGGCCGTTATTCTTCGCCTCATAAAGGGCGGAATCAGCCATTTTTATGACTGCTGACGTATCCAAATCTGGATCGGTAATCATATATACACCTGCTGAAAAAGAAACAGAAAACTCTTGGCCATTTTCGCTAAAAATTTTACCCTTAAATTCCTGGATCAGTCTTGTTAGGACATTCTTTGCTTCCAAATCAGTGGTCTGCGGGAATAAAATAATAAACTCTTCCCCGCCAAAACGGAAAACAGTATCCAGACTTCGGACATTCTCCTTCAAGAACTGGGCAAAAGCAACAAGGACACGATCCCCTGCAATATGACCGTATGTATCATTGACTTTTTTGAAGAAATCCAGATCCATCACAGCGAGAGTGAAGCATTTTCCGGTCCTTTTCAGCTCCTTCATGCTCTTTTGCATCGTATCCTGAAGGAATTTACGATTATATACTTGGGTGAGCTCATCAATGAGGACAGATTGATCGAAAATCTTCTTTCTATCTAAGTGCCGTTCCATCCGTACTAAAAACTCTTCCAAATCAATCGGCTTTTCAATAAAGTCATCTGCGCCCATTTTATATGCCTGAATTCTAGTCTGCCTGTCATTTTGAATACTGATCATGATCTTCGGGATAAATTTCTTGTTCGAGTGCCTTTGAATATCTTCCAAAATTTGAAAGCCATTTTTCTTTGGCAAGTTAATATCAATAATGAGGCAATCCGGGCGCATATCAAAATATTGCTCAGTTGCCTTAAGCGGATCGGTGTTCGCCAGCACCATCCAGCCCCTACTCTCCATCGCATCCTTGAGTAGAATGAGCATCGAAATATCGTCATCAATCAATTGAATAAGAGGGACGTTTTCATTTCGAGGAATAGCTAGCTTTTCTTCTATCTGGTTAAAATGCTCGTATTCATAGCTAAATTCTATCAATTCATATAAAAAGTCACGAAGCTCCTGATTAGTCCAAGTCTCGTTTTCCTTAGTAGTAACCTCGTCCATTAGCTTTGTGGCAATCTGATGAAGGCCGCCAAGCTGCAGCGTCCCAGCTGTTCCCTTAATCGAGTGAAGAAAGCGGAATATTTCTTCATTCGTAAACGTGGCTTCCATGCCATCTTCAAACCATTCTGTCAGCTGCTCCTTTACCTTTTGGAAAAGAAGATCTTTGTATTTATCTAGATTCATAGTATTCACCTCAATTTGACTAAAAAAACCGGCCATACGATGATTGGGCCGGTTTAGTTCGAAAGAGAGACCTGCAATCACAGTAGGCTGAACGATATATAGATGATTGCAGCAAAAACATATTTTAATAGAATAAGAGTATAATGAATCTTTTTCCCAACAAACAAAATATAGTCTTCACATAATCATTCGTCAATCATTTTTCTCTGTAAAACTAAATTGCCGTTGAAGTTCGGAGTAATCACCGGCCAACGACTTTTTGCAGTATCTGCTATTAATAGATTAAATTTATTAATTTTACTAGTTTAAGATTTCGGTTCCTTGACCACAATGAGTTAGTGAAGGGGCGTGGAGAATATGAAAACAAAAACAGCGGTAAATTTATATATAATTATCTTATGTTTGGGTACGATTTTAAGTTTATATATACCACAAAATGAAACATTGACCGAAGATCAGCTCGTCATTCCAAATGAAGCGATCCGTCTTAGAATTCTAGCAAATAGTGATAGAGAAAAAGATCAAGTCATCAAGCGACAAGTGAGAGACGCGGTGAATGCGGAAATTACTAAATGGGTCGCAGAGTTAACTTCAATTGATGAGGCCAGAAGCTTACTACAATCCAAGCTGCCGGAAATTCAAGCAATCGCAGAAAAAGTGGCAGCGGAAAACCAATCAGCACAAGCGGTTAAGGTGAACTTCGGCAAGGTAGATTTCCCAACTAAGCTTTACGGCCAATTCCTTTATCCGGCAGGTGAATATGAAGCCATTCTGATTTCGCTAGGTGACGCGCAAGGAGCTAACTGGTGGTGTGTATTATTCCCCCCGCTATGCTTCCTCGATTTCTCAAATGGGGTAGCGGTAAGTGATGGATTTGAGGAAGATGGAACGAAAGAAGTGGCCGCTGCAGAAACCAAGCCGGAGAAAGAAGAGAAGGCACCTCCAGTCTATACGGGAGAGGACGAACAGCCTGTAAGAGTTAAATTTTTCTTAGTCGAGCTTTGGGAGAAAATTTTCGGATAAGGAACTTAGTAACTGCTCAAAAATATTATTTTCTGCATAAAGTTCTACTATCTCTATTTCTTCATATGAATATAGTAAGTTTCAACACATCTACTAGAACAAAATGGGTGAAATTTATTAATAGACTATATGAATGAGGTGGAACGATGGCTGCTTTCATACGATGTGCAGTGGCAGAGGATGTTGAGAGATTAACAAGTTTTTTGGCAGAGGCGAAACTTAATACGGATGGACTTGCGGAATCCATCGATTATTTTTTAATCATGGAGAATGATCAGGGAAATGTGAAAGCAACGCTTGGGATTGAGCCATTAGGGACAATGGGATTGCTTCGTTCTCTTGCCATGACAAAGGAAATGACTGAAAACGAGCTGTTCGTCCTATTCGAGCAGATCCTAATGTTAGCAAGAGACAGGAAGCTGCGATCTCTTTACCTTTCCTCCAATAAAAAAACCTCGCTGGCCTTTTTTCAGCTGCTAGGTTTTAAAGAAGTGGATAAGCGGAGCTTGCCGGCGGAGCTTTATGAATCCGACCATGTAAAACATATTTTAACTGTGGACAACTCATTCTTTTTGACATTATCCGTGTAAAATGTGGATATATTGGCGAAGTTATGCACAAATGTGAGCAATCTGTCCACAAATTGTGGATAATGCTTGAGTTATCCTCCATCTTCTTTTATACTTTCAAAAGTAATTAACATGTGAATAAAGGATTTTATTACGATATTAAGGTGACAAAAAGAAGGTGGAGCATCATGAATACGGAAAGATGGTCAGTGGATAAATATGTGGATGATCTCGAAAGTTATCCACAAATTGCACAGGCTGCTGACCTTTTAAAAAATAATGAAGTCGTAGCATTCCCGACAGAAACGGTTTACGGCTTGGGCGGTAACGCGGAAAATAGCGAGGCTGTAGCAAAAATTTTTGCAGCTAAAGGGAGGCCAAGTGATAATCCACTGATTATCCACATTGCGGAGGAACACCAGCTTAATGATTTTGCGAAGGACATATCAGATCAAGCTAGACTTTTGATAAAGGAGTTCTGGCCAGGTCCGCTTACTCTTATTTTTAAAAAGAAAGAGGAAAAGCTTTCGGATCAGGCGACAGCAGGGTTATCCACAGTAGCTGTTCGTATGCCGGATCATCCGGTTGCGTTAGCCATCCTCAAGAAATCGGGCCTTCCGATTGCCGCACCGAGTGCAAACCGCTCAGGAAAGCCAAGTCCGACAACTGCTGAGCACGTGTGGGAGGACCTGAACGGGAAGATTGCGGGAATTGTGGACGGTGGCCAAACAGGTGTAGGTGTGGAATCGACTGTATTGGATTGCACTGAAGAAATCCCTGTTATTCTGCGGCCGGGTGCCGTGACAAAGGAACAGATAGAGGCCGTGATCGGTGAAGTTTCCGTTGATGCAGCGCTCCTCGATGCAGGTCAGGCGCCGAAATCTCCAGGAATGAAATACCGCCACTATGCTCCAGATGCACCGCTCTATTTAGTGAATGGGTCAAGGGAGTTTATCCAGGAACTTGTGGATAAGAAGAAGGAAGAGGGGTTGACCGTTGGGGTGTTAACAACTGTGGAAAACGAAGCCTTCTATCAAGCGGATTATGTCGTTCCTTGTGGACAACGCGAAAATCTTGAAACCGTTGCGAGCTATTTATATGAAGCATTGAGGAAATTCAACAATACAAACGCAGATATAATCTATAGCGAAATGTTCCCGAATGAAGGAGTCGGCGTTGCCGTCATGAACCGCCTGATGAAGGCAGCGGGGCATCGCGTGATCTGATGGGACGAGGGGCGGCCTCGTCCCTTTTCTGTTGTCAGAACTTGTCCTTGATGTACGAAGTAATCACCAGCGCAGAGAAATGAAGCCAACGACTTATACTTCTAGGTTGGTGCAGACACTAATGAATGTTTTTTGATAAAGCAGGAAGGGGAACAGATTCCTTTTCGATTCTAAATTCTCTTGGACGTGCATATGTTGAAATAGCAAGTCCAAGGAGGAGAAAAGATGGCAGATTTATTCGGAGAAATACTAACACTCACAATCATGGCGTTTGCCCTGGCCATGGATGCCTTTTCAGTGGGCTTGGGGATGGGCATGTATAAGCTCCGCCTTAGACAAATATTCACAATTGGTGTGACAATTGGCTTTTTCCATATTTGGATGCCCCTCATCGGAATGATTGCCGGGAGATTATTATCAGATAAATTCGGTGCCATTGCCACCTATGTCGGCGGCGGGCTCCTGCTCATATTAGGTATACAAATGGTCTGGTCAGGATTCCAGCAGGAAAGAAGCAGCATGATTACCCCAGTGGGAGCCGGCTTAATGCTCTTTGGCTTCAGTGTAAGCTTAGACAGCTTTTCCGTTAGCTTAACTTTAGGCATTTACGGAGCCAAAACGTTGTTAGTTTTGACATGCTTCGGTGTCACCGCCACCTTCCTAACGTGGATGGGCCTGCTCATAGGCAGAAAGGTCCAGGGCTGGCTCGGCACCTATAGTGAAGCCCTTGGCGGCAGCATCCTTTTTGCGTTCGGGATTAAGCTGCTATTGGGGTAGGGAGCAGCGCCAGCGGATTTGTTAAACATACTTTTCGGAAAGGATGGGGATGTCCTTTCTTTTTTGTTGTCTACTAAGAATGGGATACCTTAAAAATGTCTAAAGTAAGCGTTTTGGGGTTTCTGCATGGAAAAGGAGTACTATGAACGAGTCATGGTGAGCGTTTCGGGGTTTCTGCTTGAAAACGAGTGTTATGAACGAGTCATGGTGAGCGTTTTGGGGTTTCTGCATGGAAAAGGAGTACTATGAACGAGTCATAGTGAGCGTTTTGGGGTTTCTGCATGGAAAAGGAGTGCTATGAACGAGTCATAGTGAGCGTTTTGAGGTTTCTGCATGGAAAAGGAGTGTTATGAATGAGTCATGGTGAGCGTTTTGGGGTTTCTGCATGGAAAAGGAGTGCTATGAACGAGTCATAGTGAGCGTTTTGGGGTTTCACCTTGGAATAGGAGTGTTATGAACGAGTCATAGTGAGCATTTTGAGGTTTCTGCATGGAAAAGGAGTGTTATGAATGAGTCATGGTGAGCGTTTCGGGGTTTCTGCTTGAAAAACGAGTGTTATGAACGAGTCATGGTGAGCGTTTTGAAGCTTCTCCTCGGAAAATGATTGCCAGTAAGCGTTTGGAAGGGTAAAGTCACAAAACGCTAACAAAGCCGGTTCAATGTAAGGTTTTTCTAATCTTTTAAAAATTTTCACATTCAATACTATTGAATCTGGGGATTTTGGCTTATAATGGGATGAAAGGAGGCGCAGCTATGACTCGAATTTTATTTGTGTGTACGGGGAACACATGTCGGAGCCCGATGGCTGAGGCCATTTTGAGGAATATGGGGCCCCTTGGAGTAGAGGTGAAATCAGCAGGCGTTTATGCTCAGGATGGAAGCGATGCGTCCGAACATACACGGACGGTTCTGGCGGAAGAAGGAATCGGCATCGACCATCAAGCTTCCATGATCAACGAAAGCCTAGTGAATTGGACAAGCTTTATTTTGACGATGACGGAAAGCCATAAGGCGGCAGTCACTCGGACGTTTCCAAATGCCTCGGGAAAAACATTTACGTTGAAGGAATTTGCCGGAAATGAAGGGGACCTGGATATTATTGATCCTTTCGGGGGCCCAGTTGAAATGTATCGAAAAACCTTCAATGAGATGAAAATCGCTATATCCGAAATAATAAAAAAATTATAAAGCAATATTTTTCAGGGGGAGCATAATGGGAGAAAAGCAAAGATACAAATTTGGTTTAAGAAAGAAACTTGTATTTTTTATTACGATTTTAGCCATCATTACATATTCAACAAGTGCATTCTTTATCTATTTCCTATACCCGATGATCCAAAATTCACTGCCTGTCAATGAGGCCCTTTTCAGCGTTATTACATTAAGCTTAGGGATCATTTGGTCGGCGCTCTTGGCCTTTTTCGCTGCGGGCTTCATTATAAAGCCATTGCAAAAGCTAGAGAAAATGGCATTAAAGGCTGCGCAAGGGGATATTCAAGAGGATGTGGAGTTAGCGAAATCAGATGATGAAATTCGCTCACTCGGGGTTGCCTTTAATGACATGCTTGCGAATTTAAGGGAAATGGTTCAAAAAATTGATGAGAACTTTCGCGAAACGAATGATAAGGTCATTGCGATTTCCAAGGAATCCTCTTATGCGGCAGATCAGGCAAATTCCATTGCTCGAACGATCAATGAAATCTCACTTGGAGCTGACAACTCAGCGATTGCGATTCAGTCCACCGCGGAACTGGTTGAAGATGTAATTAGCATTGCGGAAGAGGTTCAAGAGAAAGCGAGAGCTTCTGTATCCGTTTCAAGTGAAATGGTTCAGGATCTCCATGATTCTAAAAAGGTGATTCATTCTCTCGTATCAGGCATTGAAAAGCTTGCTAATGAAAATCAGGAATCCTTACAAACGGTTATTCGTTTAGAGGAGAATGCAAGAAAAGTAGAGCAGATTATTCAGCTTGTCGGTGACATTGCCGCTCAGACGAATCTACTTGCCTTAAATGCTTCCATTGAAGCAGCGCGTGCCGGGGAGCATGGAAAAGGATTTGCCGTTGTTGCGGAGGAAGTTAGGAAACTAGCTGACGAAAGTGCAACCGCGGTTCAAGGAATTTCTGAATTAATTTCGAATATCCAAGCTGAAGTTCAAAATGTCGTTAAGCAAATTTCCGAGCAAGTCGAGACCGCTAATAATGAAGCGAAAAAAGGAACAGAAACGAATATAGTCATTGAGGAAATGACGAAAACCGTCAACGAAATGGCTTCCTTTGTTTCGGCCATTACCGATTTAGTCGACCGCCAAATGGAAAGCATTCAACATACATCCACACAATCACAAGAGGTCGCGGCAATTGCGGAAGAAACCTCTGCAGGTGCTCAGGAAGTGGCGACAGCGACAGACCAGCAAAACGAAGTCATGTCGAATGTTGAAAATCTAGCTAATGAACTAAAGGTACAAGCAGAAAAACTAAAGAATACGATTACGAGATTTCAGATTTGATAGAGGAGAGTCTTCTGTTTTCAGGAGGACTCTCTTTTTTTTAAAAAAAGGGTCTTGCGGCTCACTCTTACAAAAAGGTCTGCTTGCACACTTCTCATTGCTTATGTCAAAATAAAAGCATACTCAAATGTTTCTAATAAATAGGAGGATTATATATGAAGGTTGCAATTGCGTCTGATCACGGCGGCATTCACATCCGTGAAGAAATTAAAGCGCTCATGACAGAAATGGGCATTGAATTTGAGGACTTTGGCTGTGATTGCGAAACGTCTGTGGATTATCCGGATTATGCGTTGCCTGTTGCTGAAAAGGTAGCGAAAGGTGAGTTTGATAAAGGGATTCTTGTTTGCGGAACTGGAATCGGGATGAGCATTGCCGCCAATAAGGTGAAGGGCATCCGCTGTGCACTTGTACATGATACCTTCAGTGCGAAGGCAACACGTGAACATAATGACAGCAATATGCTAGCCATGGGGGAACGCGTTATCGGTCCAGGGCTGGCACGTGAAATTGCAAAGATATGGCTGACAACGGAATACGAAGGCGGACGCCACGAAAACCGTGTTGGCAAAATTAAGGATTACGAAAGTAAATAAGGTGAAGCTTCCGGTTATCGGACAGGTTTTCGGGAAAACTTTGAAACCTGTCCGGATTCCTTGATTTGTTGGACAGGTTTTCGGAAAATCATAGAAAGTTGTCCATGAAACCCGATTTATTGGACAGGTTTTCGGAAAATCATAGAAAGTTGTCCATGAAACCCGATTTATTGGACAGGTTCTTGGAAAAACGCAGAAAGCTGTCCATGAAACTCGATTTATTGGACAGGTTTTCGGAAAAACGCAGAAAGCTGTCCGTGAAACTCAATTTATTGGACAGGTTCTCTAGAAACACGCTGAACCTGTCCAAAACAACATCTTTGGCAAGGCCTGTTTTATCTAAAAAAACAAAGCTTCCGAAAGGGTGAGCTTATTATGATTCATATTTGGGAAAAGCAGCTAACAGATATTATTCAAGATTTTGGTGAACAAGTGTCCCTTGATCAGCGGCATATTTTAGTGATTGGCTGCAGCACGAGCGAGGTGGCAGGGAAGAAAATCGGAACGGCTGGCACTGAACAGGTAGCCGAGATGATTTTTTCCAAACTAAAAAGCTTTAGTGAAAAAACAGGTGTGGCCCTCGCCTTTCAATGCTGCGAACATTTGAATCGTGCTTTAGTTCTTGAGCGGCAAACAGCGGAGCGGAGAAATCTTGATGAAGTAACCGTAATTCCGGTTCGTACGGCTGGCGGAGCCATGGCAACGTATGCTTTTGAGCATTTCGAGGATCCGGTTGTGGTCGAACATATTAAGGCGGACGCGGGAATCGATATCGGCGATACTTTCATCGGCATGCACATGAAGCATGTGGCTGTTCCAATTAGAACTGCTCAGAAATCGGTCGGCGATGCGCATGTGACCTTAGCTAAAACGAGACCAAAGCTGATCGGCGGCGCAAGAGCGGTATACGAGAGAAAAGCGGAAAATGAATCTTGCCAGTAAGGATAATATGAGTTCGCTAAAAAGGAGAGTCTTGCATCATGCAGGGCTTTCCCTTTTTAAATTGCTAAAGAATATATCATCTTCTTTTCACAAACGAAACGTGATACTATATAATAGAATTTTCAAAAGTGGTAGAGTGTATTTATTTTTTTGAAAATAGTTGAAGGAAAAGGGAGGCCTATTAGATGAAGCATCTAGCAAAGCAAGATGAGCTAATTTTCAAATCCATTCAAGATGAATTAGGACGCCAAAGATCAAAAATTGAATTAATCGCGTCTGAGAACTTTGTGAGTGAAGCAGTGATGGAAGCACAAGGGTCTGTGCTAACAAATAAATATGCAGAAGGCTATCCTAGCCGCCGCTATTATGGCGGATGCGAGCATGTCGATGTTGTCGAGAATTTAGCTCGTGACCGTGCGAAGGAAATTTTCGGAGCAGAGCATGTGAATGTACAGCCGCACTCTGGTGCCCAAGCGAACATGGCGGTTTACTTCACTATTTTAGAGCCAGGCGATACGGTTCTTGGTATGAATCTATCTCATGGCGGTCACTTAACACACGGCAGCCCTGTAAACTTCAGTGGCGTTCTATATAATTTTGTGGAGTACGGTGTGGACGAAAAGACTCAATTGATCGATTATGATGTCGTTCTTGAAAAAGCACGCGAACACAAACCAAAGCTGATCGTGGCGGGAGCAAGTGCTTATCCACGTGCGATTGATTTCAAACGTTTCCGTGAAATCGCTGATGAAGTGGGAGCGATTCTGATGGTGGATATGGCTCATATCGCTGGTCTTGTAGCAGCTGGCTTGCATCAAAACCCAGTTCCTTATGCGGATTTTGTGACGACAACTACTCATAAAACTCTTCGCGGCCCGCGCGGCGGTATGATTCTTTGTAAAGAAGAATACGCGAAGAAAATTGATAAATCCATCTTCCCTGGCATTCAAGGTGGTCCATTAATGCATGTGATTGCGGCGAAAGCTGTTTCATTTGGTGAAGCGCTTCAAGATGAATTTAAAACATATGCAGCCAATATCATTTCCAATGCGAAGGTTCTTGGGGAATCTCTTCAAAAAGAAGGAATCAACCTTGTTTCTGGCGGAACAGACAATCACCTATTATTAGTTGATTTACGTTCACTAGGCCTAACTGGAAAAGTGGCTGAACATGTTCTTGACGAAATCGGTATCACTGTGAACAAAAACACGATTCCGTTCGATCCGGAAAGCCCATTTGTAACAAGTGGAGTCCGCATCGGTACAGCTGCCGTCACATCCCGCGGATTCGGGGAAAAAGAAATGCAAGAGATCGCATCCATCATTGCTCTTACATTGAAAAACCACGAAGACGAAGGCAAGCTTGAGGAAGCAAGAAATCGTGTCGAAGCTTTAACAAGCAACTTTACTCTATATCCTGAATATTAAAAAATCCTGGGTCAGATCCTTTTCGAATGGGTCTGGCCTTTTTTTGCGATTAAATCCATGGGGAATGCGGTTAAAACGGATTTTTTCAGTCCATTAGGATAAGTTGTCAGGTAGATTCGCTGTGTTTTGGCAAAATAGTAGCTAGAATAGTTACATTATATGGAAAATGTAAGGTTATCAAGACTGTTTCCCTGTTTTATCAGCCGATTCATACAGTTTGTCAGCCAATTTCATAAATCTGCTAATCCCCAATTGATTCCTCCACACATTATGAAGATTCCATAACAATTTTAAATCAAAGTTGCCGTGAGAAAAGTTTTTCTGTAAAATTAGACGAAGTGCAAGATGAAGAAAAATGTCGAAGGTAGAATAGCTTCCTTATAGTTGCTAACCCTATTGAAGAAATGGAAAGATTTTTTTGAGAGGGCAGAAGGAAGATTCTTCATTAATAGGAGCATGTCTAAAATAGAAAAGGAGAGATTTTTATATGGCAAAAGTATTCGTATTCGATCATCCACTAATCCAGCATAAACTTACATACATCCGCGACAAATCAACAGGGACAAAGGATTTCCGCGAGCTTGTCGATGAAGTAGCCACGTTAATGGCGTTTGAAATTACGAGAGATATGTCATTAGAAGACGTTGAAATCGAGACGCCGATTAGCATGACAAAATCAAAAGTCCTCTCTGGGAAAAAGATCGGAATCATCCCTATTCTACGCGCAGGAATTGGAATGGTCGATGGAATCTTAAAGTTAATCCCTGCTGCAAAGGTCGGCCATGTTGGGCTATACCGCGATCCAAAAACATTGCAGCCTGTAGAGTATTATGTAAAGCTGCCTAGCGATGTGGAAGAAAGAGATTTCATCGTCATCGACCCAATGCTTGCGACAGGCGGATCCGCCATCGAAGCCATTCATTCCTTGAAAAAACGCGGCGCAACACATATTAAATTCATGTGCCTAGTTGCCGCGCCTGAAGGAGTCGAGGCACTCCAACAGGCTCATCCGGATGTAGATATTTATATCGCGGCCCTAGATGAAAAGTTAAATGACCACGGTTATATCGTTCCTGGACTAGGAGATGCGGGAGATCGATTGTTTGGAACGAAGTAAGACATTTGGGGATAGCGCTATTCCCTTTGTAAGGTTCTTTTGTACTTCCATTTATTAACTATTGTTGATGTAAAATGTCCTCCAATCCTTTTGGGGGCAGAGAAGAATTTGAGAAGCCATTACTTTTTAGACTTATTGGCGGATTATCAAGAGGAATATAAACGCAATTATTGAGATTAGACTGGTCCTGGTGAAGGGGCCAGTCTTTTGTTCCTTGAGTTGATTTTTGAAAAAATTAGAATAGGATCCCTCAACATAAATGGGTTATAGTTAGCGTTTTAGAGGAGTTGTGGCAGAAATGCTGAATATGAGCGGGTCATGGAACGCATTTTTGAAAAGATGAAGGAGAAACACTCACTATGAAAGGTTCATGGAACGCATTTCGGAGAAGTTGAAGTAGAAACGCGAACTATGAAAGGTTCATGATAAGCATTTTAGAGAAGTTGAAGCAGAAACGAGAACTATGAGTGGTTCATGGTACGTGTTTTTGAAAAAATGAATTAAAAACACTCACTATGAAAGTAACCGCTCACATAAGAAGAGCAACCCCTTATTTTTCATTAGCCATAGCCAATCAAACTACCAACAATCCTCCCGCATATTTCCCCTCTATAAAGAAAACCCTATTTAAAAAAAGGGGGATTACTATATGAAAAAACTAAACATATTTTTACCCCTCATCTTCATGCTGCTTTTCCAATCAACCGCAAATGCACAAACACTGGATCACCCTCCCATCCCAATGGAATCTTCACAAAACAAAAAGGTATCGATCATCATTCTGGAAAAAGAAAAAAGCGAGCAGGAAATCAAAAAGCTCATCCAATTTGTACCCAATCTGGAATTACGGCATATCTACAAATACGCCTTTCACGGATTTTCCGTAAAAGGCACACAGGCAGATATTGATCAGCTTTCCAAACTTGCTGGTGCAAAAATGGCTTCACCCGTTAATACGTATACGGTTCATGCGGACGAAAGTGTGAAAATGATTGGAGGAGAGGAGGTCAGGGGTTTATTTGATGCCAAAAATCAGCGATTAACGGGGAAAGGCGTTAAGGTTGGCGTCATTGACACAGGGATCGATTATACCCACCCTGATTTACGAGCGAATTATGGGGGCGGCTATGATTTAGTTGACAGAGATCACGACCCGATGGAAACTCAGGCTACACAAGGGGAGGGCACCCTCCACGGAACGCATGTTGCGGGGATTATTGCCGCAAACGGAAAAATTCGCGGGGTTGCGCCGGAAGCCACCATCATTGCCTACCGGGCACTTGGACCAGGGGGAAGCGGCACCACCGAGCAGGTGATTGCAGCCATTGATCGTGCCATAAAGGATAAAGTGGATGTTCTAAACTTATCGCTCGGAAATAATGTGAACGGTCCTGATCTTCCGATAAGCCTAGCGTTAAATAAAGCAGTGGAAAAGGGGATTACGGCTGTTACGTCTTCGGGAAATTCGGGCCCGAATAGCTGGACGGTCGGATCGCCTGGCACAGCCTCCAAAGCGATCTCAGTCGGCGCCTCAACCCCTTCCTTGAACATTCCCTATGTGGATATTGCCGGCCAAAAGTTAAGACTTGAGCCTCTGCAAGGATCTGTAGAATGGGATTTTAATAAATCCTATGAAATCATCAAAGCTGGATTAGGGAAAAAGGAAGAATTAAAGGAGGCAAAGGGTAAAATTGTTCTACTGGAGAGAGGAGAATTGACTTTTACCGAAAAAGCATTAAATGCCCATGATGCAGGTGCTGTTGCCGTTATGATTTACAATAATACGAAGGGGGCCTTTTTCGGAAATTTAGAGACGGATGTGACGATTCCAGTCACGGCAATGTCAAAAGCGAACGGTGAAAAAATAAAAAAAGCCTTAGCCAAAAACAAAGTATTTGCCAGAACCCAAATAATAGAGGAAAAGGATGTTCTTGCTGACTTTAGTTCCCGCGGTCCTGTGACCTCCACATGGGAAATAAAACCGGATGTCGTTGCACCGGGGGTTGCGATTAACAGCACCGTACCTGGCGGGTATTTGCCTTTACAAGGGACAAGCATGGCTGCGCCTCATGTAGCGGGAGCCTGTGCATTAATTAAGCAAGCCCATCCCGACTGGGGTCCAGAGGAAATTAAAGCCGCACTTATGAATACAGCAAAACCGATATTCAATCAAAAAGGAAAGCTGTACCGGACATTCGAGCAAGGCTCGGGAAGAATTCAAATCGAAAAGGCACTAAAGACCAATACCTTGGCTACGCCTGGATCCCTTCAATTCGGGAAATTCCAACTTGCAGACAGCCTGCATGAGCACTCAAGCTATGTGACCGTCAAAAATATCGGCACAAAAGGTCAATCCTATTCTTTTTCGATTCCGCCTGCAGAAAACGGGCTAAGCTGGAAATTTCCTTTATCCTTCTTCTTAAAGCCGGGCGAGAAAAAAAGAGTGGAAATCAAGCTCTCTGCGGATCCGGAGCTGCTAAACAAAAAAATATATGATGGCAATATTACATTAAATGCAGGGCCACAAACAATTAGCCTGCCCTATCTTTATGTCCTTGAAGAACCTAATTATCCTCGGGTAATGGGATTTGGTTTGGGAAAAGGGGATAAAAAGGATATGTATCGCTATGAGGTGTATTTGCCAGGAGGAGCGGAGGAGTTCGGGATCGCCATGTTTGAAGCGGAAAGTCTGCGCTTTGTTGGATTTTTAGACTGGAAAAGGAATGTTGGAAAAGGGCAGCTTTTGCAGGAAATCGACAGTCAGCAGCTTCCGGAACCGGGTCTTTATCTGATCAAGGTTTTTGCCAAAAAGGCGGGAAAAGAGGATTCAATTGAGTCATATTTATTCATTCAGCCAAATGGCCAATTAGTTGTGCAAAGTAGCTAAATATAAAGAGCGTACCAAATGTACGCTCTTTTTTCAATAGTTTTGGCGAAAATTAAATTGTGATAATTATGTGAACATACCATATTTCCATCATTTTCAATGTGACTTTTTTCACTACAAACACGTTGACATTGACAAGGGCCTATTGTATGCTTACAAAGGGTGTAAATGGCAGGGTTTTCAAAATGAAAAAACAGTCATGAAACCCGTTATACTTGACTTTTTTAGTAATCCGCTTACCGTTCTCTTATGTGGAGAGGATGCGTTTTTATGCGTCAAAAAAACCGTAATCCATTTATCGCAATGGGGTTAATGTCTGCTATTCTTTCACAATTAGTCGGATCTGTCTTAATTGGTATTTTTGCAGGAAGATGGCTAGACAGTAAGGTGAGTACTGAACCGCTATTCCTTATTATAGGATTATTTCTTGGCTTGGCAACAGGAGTTTTTGCTATGACTAGACTAATCCAACATTTTTTTACAGGAGAATAAGAGACCATGCCGGAATTTAAAGTGATGTTTATCAGGCAACGAAAATACATATTTTTATTGTTGTCCGTTTATGTTCTTGGCTGGGGTTTTACCTCTTATCAATCTATTTTCCTAGGACTTATTTTAGGAACAGTCTTAAGCTTATTTAATTTATGGCTGATGACGAGAAGGGTTGATAAGTTCGGACAAGCGGTGACAAAGGGAGAAAAGGTGCGTTCCTTAGGGATGGTCTCCAGGATGGCATCGGCCGTTTTAGCGGTGATGATTGCCATGAAATATCCGGAAAAGCTGCACCTGATTAGCGTGGTTTTTGGATTAATGACAGCTTATATTGTCATTATGATAGATTATTTTCTTCAATCTTTTCATTTACGTAAATAGTGGGGAAGAGAGGTGAAACACATATGCATCATGAAGCTCCTATACGTGAGTTTATGGGCTTATCATTTAACTTGGCAAACGTTTTGATGATCACAATTGCAAGTGCTGTTGTCTTCATTATTGCCCTTCTTTCCACCCGTCGTTTAGCCATGAAACCAACCGGAATGCAAAACTTCTTCGAGTGGATCATGGATTTTGTCAAAGGAATTGTCAATAGTACGATGGATTGGAAAACAGGTGGCAGATTCCACATTTTAGGAATCACTTTACTTATGTATATCGCTATATCCAACTTTTTAGGGCTTCCGTTCTCAGTTGTCATTGATAATACTTTATGGTGGAAATCACCTACAGCTGATCCGGTCATTACCCTGACTTTAGCAACGATGGTTGTTGCTCTCTCACATTATTATGGCATTAAAATCAAAGGCGCTAAGGAATACGGCCGTGACTTTTTCAAACCAATGCCGTTCTTATTTCCTCTTAAAATCATTGAGGAATTTGCCAATACCTTGACACTTGGTTTACGTCTTTACGGTAACATTTTTGCGGGTGAGATTTTACTTGGTCTCCTTGCTGGCGGCTTAGCTGCTTCAGGATTTGGCGGCATGTTAGCTGCCGTTATTCCAACACTTGCATGGCAAGGATTCTCAATCTTTGTCGGCGGTATCCAGGCATTTATCTTTACTATGTTGACAATGGTTTATTTAGCTCACAAAGTGAGCTCGGACCATTAATATATATACCTGTTCATTATATGAACAAACACGAATAAACAAAAAAATATTTATACAATTTTAAGGAGGAACTTAATAATGGGTCTTATAGCAGCAGCAATCGCAATCGGTTTAGCAGCACTAGGTGCCGGTATCGGTAACGGTCTTATCGTTTCAAGAACAGTAGAAGGTATCGCACGTCAGCCAGAAGCTCGTGGTATGCTTCAAACAACAATGTTCATCGGGGTTGCGTTAGTAGAGGCGATTCCTATTATCGCGGTTGTTATCGCATTCATGGTTATTGGTGGTTAATAACTGGTAAAAAATGTTCCAAAATGGCGAAGATCATTCTATGAGAACCTTCGCCTTTCCTTTATGTCAATATTCCTGAAAAGATTTATATACACAGAAACTTGAGAGACTCTTGAAGGGAGTGAATCGATTGTGTTAACTAGCGGTTTAGTATTAGGAGTTGCTTTTAACGGCGGAGATATTTTATTCCAGCTTGTAATGTTTATCGTTTTAATGGCTCTGCTCAAGAAGTTTGCTTGGGGCCCTTTAATGGGCATCATGAAGCAGCGTGAAGAGCATGTAGCAGGTGAAATTGAAGCAGCTGAACAAAGCCGTCAAGAAGCGAAGAAGCTTCTAGAAGAGCAAAGAAGTCTGCTTAAACAAGCACGTGAAGAAGCACAAGGTCTGATTGAAAGCGCGAAGAAGCAAGGCGATATTCAGCGTGAGGAAATCATTACTGCGGCTCGTTCAGAATCTGAGCGCATTAAGGAATCTGCTAAGCTTGAAATCGATCAGCAAAAAGAAAAAGCAGTTGCAGCTATTCGCGAACAGGTTGCTTCTCTGTCTGTCTTAATTGCATCTAAAGTGATTGAGAAGGAATTAAGCACAGAAGACCAAGATAAGCTTATTAACGAATATATTCAAGAGGCAGGAGAAGTGCGATGATAAGCTCCACAGTAGCAAAGCGCTACGCGTTGGCTCTTTTCCAGCTTGCAAATGAACACCAGCTTCTTGATCAAATAGAAGAAGAGCTTCGTGTAGTTAGGAAAGTAGTAAACCATAACTCCGACTTAAATGCGGTTTTGAAATCTCCTAAGCTTCCACTTGAGAAGAAGAAAGAGATGATTAAAGATGCTTTTGCATCTGCAAACCAATATGTTTTGAACACACTTATGATTTTAATAGAGCGTCATCGTGAAGATCATATTTCCGATGTGGCTGATTACTTTATAAGCCTTGCTAATGATGAAAGAGGCATTGCAGAAGCGACTGTTTATTCCATTCGCCCGTTATCTGGGGCAGAAAAAGAAGCTTTATCTGTATCTTTTGCAGCTAGGGTTGGAAAGCAATCACTTCGTATTGAAAATATTATAGATTCTAATTTACTCGGCGGCATCAAGCTTCGAATCGGAAACCGGATTTTCGACGGCAGCTTGCGCGGTAAGCTAGATCGTCTAGAACGTCAATTATTAGGCTAAGATTCGTAGATAGGGGTGAAACTCATGAGCATCAAAGCTGAAGAAATCAGTGCGCTGATAAAAAAGCAAATCGAAAACTATCAGTCGGAAATTCAAGTGAGTGATGTAGGTACGGTTATCTCTGTGGGTGACGGTATCGCTCGTGCTCATGGCCTCGACAATGTCATGGCTGGAGAACTTGTTGAATTTTCAAACGGCGTTATGGGTATGGCACAAAACCTTGAAGAAAATAACGTCGGTATCATTATTCTTGGACCTTTCACAGAAATTCGTGAAGGCGATGAAGTACGCCGTACAGGACGCATCATGGAGGTTCCGGTTGGAGAAGGATTAATCGGACGCGTGGTAAATCCACTTGGACAGCCTGTCGATGGCATGGGTCCAATTAACACAACGAAAACTCGTCCTATTGAAGCGAATGCTCCTGGTGTTATGGATCGTAAATCTGTACACGAGCCGCTTCAAACGGGAATTAAAGCGATTGACGCATTAGTGCCAATCGGACGCGGACAGCGTGAGTTAATCATCGGTGACCGTCAAACTGGTAAAACATCTGTTGCAATCGATACAATCCTTAACCAAAGAGATCAAAACATGGTTTGTATCTATGTGGCAATCGGACAAAAGGAATCTACTGTTCGTAATGCAGTAGAAATGCTTCGCAGAAATGGTGCATTAGATTACACAATCATTGTAACAGCTTCTGCATCACAGCCTGCTCCATTATTATTCTTAGCTCCTTATGCTGGGGTAACAATGGGTGAAGAGTTCATGTACAACGGCAAGCACGTTCTTGTTGTGTATGATGACTTAACGAAACAAGCATCTGCTTACCGTGAGCTTTCCTTATTATTACGCCGTCCTCCAGGTCGTGAAGCGTATCCAGGGGATGTATTCTACTTGCACAGCCGTCTGTTAGAGCGTGCTGCAAAATTAAGTGATGCAAAAGGTGCTGGTTCAATCACAGCATTGCCATTTATCGAAACTCAAGCAGGTGACGTTTCTGCTTATATCCCAACAAACGTTATTTCCATTACTGATGGACAAATCTTCTTACAGTCAGATCTATTCTTCTCCGGTGTACGTCCGGCGATCAACGCAGGTCTTTCTGTATCACGTGTAGGTGGATCCGCACAAATCAAAGCGATGAAAAAGGTTGCAGGAACACTGCGTCTTGACCTTGCTTCTTACCGTGAGCTAGAATCATTTGCCCAATTCGGTTCTGACCTTGATAAAGCAACACAAGCGAAATTAAATCGTGGTGCCCGTACAGTTGAGGTTCTTAAGCAGGATCTGAACAAGCCGTTAAAAGTTGAGAAGCAAGTTGCAATTCTTTACGCACTTACTCGCGGCTTCCTAGATGATATTCCTGTACATGATATTCGTCGTTTCGAATCTGAGTTCCATGCATGGTTAGACCATAACCGCAAAGATTTGTTAGACCATATCGTTACAACTAAGGATCTTCCTGCAGATGACGATATGGGTGCTGCAATTAATGAATTTAAGAAAACATTCGCAGCATCTGAAAAATAGAATTTCTCTATTATAGGGGTCTGACATTAGGAAAGCAGAAAGTGCCCAGAAATTCCTGGGTGCTCTCTGCTGGACATTCTTTGAAAAAGGGTGGTGAGAACCTGTGGCATCATTACGTGATATAAAAACTCGTATTACTTCTACGAAGAAAACGAGCCAAATTACAAAAGCAATGCAAATGGTATCTGCTGCGAAAATGAGCCGTGCAGAAATGAATGCAAAATCATTCGTTCCCTACATGGAAAAAATTCAAGAGGTTACTGCCTCCATCGCAGTTGGAAGCAAGGATTCAAATCATCCAATGCTGACAAGCCGACCAGTGAAGAAAACAGGCTACCTAGTCATCACATCAGATCGTGGTCTTGCTGGAGCTTTTAACAGTAACGTTTTAAGGCATGTATACCAAACGATAAATCAGCGCCATAAATCTAATGATGAATATGCAATCATTGCCATCGGCCGTAATGGACGTGACTTCTTTAGAAAGCGCGGCATGAATGTCATTCTTGACATTGTAGCTGTTGCCGATCAGCCTGAATTTGCTGAGATTAAGGATATTACGAGCAAAACGGTTGGCATGTTTACGGATGAAACATTTGATGAATTATATATGTACTATAACCACTACGTCAGTGCAATTCAACAAGATGTAACCGAGAAGAAGCTGCTTCCATTAACGGATATTTCAACTTCAACAAAGCTTACATCTTATGAATTTGAACCGTCAGCAGAAGAAATTCTAGAAGTATTGCTCCCACAATATGCAGAAAGCTTAATTTACGGAGCCCTTTTAGATAGTAAAGCTTCTGAGCATGCCGCAAGGATGACGGCTATGAAGAGTGCCACGGATAATGCGAACGAGCTTATTAAATCTCTAAGCCTAAGCTACAACCGTGCTCGTCAAGCAGCTATTACGCAAGAGATCACAGAGATCGTTGGCGGGGCAGCTGCACTAGAGTAATAATACAATACTTTCTTAACATAAATATATTTGGCATCTGCTCCCGAATTTTAAGTTTGGGTAAGGCGCCAACGCATTTCTTTATTAGGAGGGAAAAAGATGAACAAAGGACGCGTTCTTCAAGTTATGGGTCCGGTTGTTGACGTAAAGTTCGAAAGCGGTCAGCTTCCTGAGATCTATAATGCATTGACAATCGTAAATCAAGCGCGTAACGAATCTGAAGTTGCCATCAACTTAACCCTTGAAGTTGCTCTTCATTTAGGTGATGATACTGTTCGTACCATTGCGATGTCTTCAACTGACGGCTTAACGCGCGGCAGTGAAGTAGTAGATACGGGTGCTCCTATTTCTGTTCCTGTTGGGGACGTAACTCTTGGTCGTGTATTTAACGTATTAGGTGATAATATTGACCTTGACGCACCAATCCCTGCAGAAGCACGTCGCGACTCCATTCACAGAGAAGCGCCGAAATTCGAGCAGCTTTCAACTGAGGTTGAAATTCTTGAAACTGGAATTAAAGTAGTAGACCTTCTTGCACCATATATTAAAGGTGGAAAAATCGGTCTATTCGGTGGTGCCGGTGTAGGTAAAACCGTTTTAATCCAGGAGTTAATCAATAACATCGCTCAAGAGCACGGCGGTATTTCCGTATTCGCTGGTGTAGGTGAGCGTACTCGTGAAGGAAACGACCTTTATCATGAAATGACAGATTCAGGCGTTATTAAGAAAACAGCGATGGTATTCGGTCAGATGAACGAACCGCCTGGCGCACGTATGCGTGTTGCTTTAACTGGTTTGACAATGGCTGAATATTTCCGTGATGATCAAGGACAAGATGTTCTTTTCTTCATGGATAACATCTTCCGTTTCACACAAGCAGGTTCTGAGGTTTCTGCCCTATTAGGCCGTATGCCTTCTGCGGTAGGTTACCAGCCCACTCTTGCTACTGAAATGGGTAAATTACAAGAGCGTATTACATCAACAAACGTTGGTTCTGTAACTTCGATCCAAGCGATCTACGTACCAGCCGATGACTATACGGATCCAGCTCCAGCAACAACTTTCGCTCACTTAGATGCTACAACGAACCTTGAGCGTAAGCTTTCTGAGATGGGTATCTATCCAGCTGTGGATCCGCTTGCTTCCACTTCTCGTGCATTGTCACCGGAAATTGTTGGAGAAGAGCACTATCATGTGGCAACACAAGTACAGCAAACATTACAGCGTTATAAAGAATTACAAGATATTATCGCAATCCTTGGTATGGATGAGCTTTCTGACGATGACAAGCTTATTGTTCAACGTGCGCGTCGTATCCAGTTCTTCTTATCGCAAAACTTCCACGTTGCTGAACAGTTTACTGGTCAGCCGGGTTCATACGTACCTGTTAAGGAAACTGTTAATGGTTTCAAGGAAATTCTTGAAGGAAAATATGACCACCTTCCAGAAGATGCTTTCCGTCTCGTCGGCCGTATCGAAGAGGTTATCGAGAAAGCAAAGAACATGGGCGTAGAGGTCTAATTTCGGTCCAGGAGGGTAAAAAATGAAGACGATTAAAGTCAGTGTTGTTACTCCCGATGGCCCGGTGTATGAATCAGATGTGGAAATGGTAAGCACAAAAGCTCAAAGCGGTGAGCTTGGAATTTTACCTGGCCATATACCAATGGTTGCACCGTTACAAATTGGAGCCGTCCGTTTAAAAAACGGCGGAAATACAGATTTCGTAGCAGTTAGCGGCGGCTTTCTTGAAGTTCGCCCTGACCAAGTCACGATTTTAGCACAATCAGCTGAACAAGCTGACAGCATTGATGTCGAGCGTGCCGTCCGCGCCAAAGAACGCGCTGAGCAACGCCTCAACGAACAAAAGCGCGACAACATCGACTTCAAACGAGCTGAACTTTCACTTCAACGTGCCATCAATCGTATCAAAGTTTCAGAAAAACATTTCTAAACATATTACCAAACACTCTTCAGCTGCGGCTGGGGGGTGTTTTTTGTTTTTGGGGGGAGAGGTTAATTTGTGGGGTCTTATAGTGCGTGTTTTAGTGGTGGAAGATGGAAAATGGTAACTATGGAGGGTTCATAGTGCGCGATTTGGTAGAGGGAGATGGAAAACGATAACTATGGAGGGTTCATAGTGTGCGTTTTGGTGGAGGGAGATGGAAAACGATAACTATGAATGGTCATAGTGCGTGTTTTGGTAGATGGGGATGGAAAATGGTAACTATGGAGGGTTCATAGTACGTGTTTTGGTGGAGAGAGATGGAAAACGGTAACTATGAATGGTTCATAGTGCGTGTTTTGGTGGAGGGGGATAGAAAATGGTAACTATGGAGGGTTCATAGTGCGTGTTTTGGTAGAGGTGGATGGAAAATGGTAACTATGAATGGTTCATAGTGCGTGTTTTGGTAGAAGGAGGTGGAAAACGATAACTATGGAGGATTCATGGTGCGCGTTTTGGTGGAGGGAGATGGAAAATGGTAACTATAAATGGTTCATAGTGCGTGTTTTGGTAGATGGGGATGGAAAACGGTAACTATGAAGAGTTCATAGTACGTGTTTTGATAGAGAGGGATGGAAAACGATAACTAGAATGGTTCATAGTGCGTAATTATAACTAGGTAATACTTGACAATTTTGTAAATCACTTTAATATTAAGACAGGCCTTCTTACCCCTCCGTAATAAAACCTCAAGTTAACATCACAATTATGCAGTGATCTTTTACCCAAATCCGTTGAAAATCTAATAATTGAAAGGAGTTGATGTATGTAGCTTGATAATGTACGTCTTTTTCTGAATCCTTATTAAAAAAGAGAATAAAGAATGGAGTGTAAAAAATGATACTTAGAACTCGCAAGGAATCAGTAGAATTATTGCTTCATAGATATTTAAATATTCGATCGAGCTTATCAGAAAAGGAGCAGAATTATTATTTAGGTCTTGAGAAGGGATATCAAGGTGAGCTAATGTTTGATGCTTTGTCGGCGCCCCTCTCAGCTAATTGGCTAATCATAAACGACTTAATGCTCGAATATAATCATTCCGTTTTTCAAATAGATACACTGCTAGCATCGGCAGAGAAAATATTAATTTTGGAAATAAAAAACTTTGAGGGTGATTTTTTTATCAAAAATGATAAGTGGTATACATTATCAAAAACGGAAATTACCAATCCTTTGGACCAGCTAAAACGAAGTGAATCATTACTCCGACGATTACTACTAAATTTAAATTTTAACATCCCCATCGAAACATGCCTCATTTTCGTTAACCCCGAATTTTATTTATATCAGGCACAAATAGACCTTCCTATTATTTATCCAACACAGCTTAATCGCTTTATAAAACAACTAAGCAAAAATCCAGCAAGATTTAAAGATAACCATTTAAAGCTTGCTAAACAATTAGTGTCCATGCATGTTGAGAAGTCACCATATTTTCGTTTACCCGAATATAGCTATGGCGAACTGGAAAAAGGAATCACCTGTGTATGCTGCCATTCGTTTAATTTGGAGCATAAAGGCAATGCGTTGGTTTGTAAGAAGTGTGGGCATACGGAGAAGGTACCCTCTACATTATTACGGGGAGTGGAGGAGTTTTCATTCCTTTTTCCAGATAGAAGAATTACCACTAATGGCATGCTGGAATGGTTTAAAATAATTGAATCTAAAGTAACCATGAGAAGGCTGCTCTCGCAAAACTTTAACCAAATGGGGCATGGGAAATACACTTATTATGTAAAATGATAATGCTTTTTATATTAGGGATAGCTAACGAGTGCTTATGGAGTGGGTTCGGGAGCTTGTTTAAGGAAAACACTAACTATAATAGGTTCAAAGTGCGTGTTTAGGGTCCCATTCATGTAAAACTCTAACTATGAGAGGTTCATGGTACGGGTTTAGTAGCTCGACCGCGAAAAACGCTCATCATGATAGGCTTATGGTGCTTGTTTGGGAGCCCATTCATGAAAAACACTTACTATGGGAGGTTCATGGTGCGTGTTTGGGAGCCCATTCATGAAAAACGCTTACTATGACAGACTCATGATGCGTATTTAGGAGATCATCCATTCAAAATGCTTACTATGAAATGTTCATAGATTGAGTTTAGCGGCTCTCCCATGGAAAATGCTTACCTATGAAGGTTCATCGGGCACTTTCGGTATTTCCCAATATGGGTCGCTTTTATAAAAATAAAAGCTTGGTTATTTTTAGGGGAGAAGTTTAATAAGAGTAGTATTAAGTAAGATTGTGGTTTTTGGGTGAAATTGAACATAGAGAAAGAGCTTGTAAATGATTTTTCTCACTGAAAATCTTGTTGTTTTCATGTTTAATGGATAGTGGGAAATAATCTGGGGTGGGTTTTTTATGGGGGGGTTGGAGTTTTTCTGAAAAAATTAATTCTGGAAATTCTCTGTGTTAGCGGTGCTGGCGCACTATTAAGCCGTGAGCTTTTTTAGGATAAAGAAAAAGTTCCTCCTTTATTAAATTATGTAGTTCGCAGTTCGCATTTGCGTCATCTTTGATGTAAGCCAGGGAAGCTAATCCAGGGGATGACGCAAATGCTCAGGGGGTGGGATTTGTGTCGATAACGGAGGTGGCTTTCTGGAAATTCTCTCTTTGCGAGGTGCTTTCGCACCTCTGGCATCAGCTCCGCTGCTGCCCCCACAGAACAAAGCTTTTTCCGCTTATGAGAGCCCGCTCTCGGGCGCTGTAAAAGCTTTGTTCTGTGGGCCGGGAGAATTTCCAGTAAAGTTGGTGGGTTTATCGACACAAATTGGTAAGAGTGCTATAATGATTACGGTTACAACTGGGTAGAGAAAATTCATAATATTGGGGGGGATGAGACATGGAGATGCTAAATGTATATCAAAATAACTATTTGATCGTGTTTGTGTTCCTATGTCTTGGAATTTTGTTACCTGTGGTAGCTTTGTTTTTTGGGAAGCTGCTTCGGCCTCATAAGCCGCAAGAGACGAAGTATACCACGTACGAGAGCGGGATTGAGCCATTCCATGATTCACGGGTGCAGTTTAATGTCCGCTATTATATTTTTGCAATTATGTTTGTCATTTTTGATGTAGAAACGGTATTCCTATATCCGTGGGCAGTTGCTTATGAAAAACTCGGAATCTTTGCATTAATAGAAATGTTGATTTTCGTATGTATGCTTGTCATCGGTCTTATTTATGCATGGAAGAAGAAGGTGTTAAAATGGACTTAAAATTGGAAAATATCTCACCTGAAGAAATGGAAGAACTGCAGCGTAATGTATTTATGGCAACATTGGAACAAATAAAAGCTTGGGCACGGAGTAACTCATTATGGCCAATGACCTTCGGGCTTGCTTGTTGTGCCATTGAAATGATGGGTGTGGGCGGTGCTCACTACGATTTAGACCGTTTTGGCTCGTTTTTCCGGACATCCCCCAGACAGTCAGACGTTATGATTGTTTCTGGTACCGTTACGAAAAAAATGGCTCCGATTGTTCGCCGTTTGTATGATCAAATGCCAGAGCCGAAGTGGGTGATTGCGATGGGTTCCTGTGCAACAGCGGGAGGACCATATGTGAAATCCTACTCCGTTGTAAAAGGTGTTGACCAAATTGTTCCTGTTGATGTTTACATACCAGGATGTCCACCAAACCCGGCAGCATTAATATATGGAATTAATAAATTAAAGGAAAAAATCCGCTACGAGGCTAAAACTGGGAAGAAGGTGATCTAACCTATGAGCGGGGAAAAAGATCTGGATCAGTTAAAAAAGGAGGCCGCCGCCAAAGCGAAAGCCGCCGCACTAGCGAAAATGAAAGCCAAACAAGAGGGCGAAGCGAAGGAAGAAACTCCAGCCGAAGACCTTGATATAGCGAAGCAAAAAGCTGCCGCCGCTGCCAAAGCCAAGGCTGCCGCGCTAGCAAAAATGAAAGCAAAAGAAGAGGGCGAAGCAAAGGAAGAAACTCCAGCTGAAGACCTTGATATAGCGAAGCAAAAAGCTGCTGCCGCTGCCAAAGCCAAGGCTGCCGCACTAGCAAAAATGAAAGCAAAAGAAGAGGGCGAAGCGAAGGAGGAAACTCCAGCTGAAGACCTTGATATAGCAAAGCAAAAAGCCGCTGCAGCCGCAAAAGCCAAGGCTGCCGCACTAGCGAAAATGAAAGCCAAACAAGAGGGCGAAGCAAAGGAAGAAACTCCAGCTGAAGACCTTGATATAGCGAAGCAAAAAGCCGCCGCCGCAGCCAAAGCGAAGGCTGCTGCTGCAGCAGCTAAGGCGAAAGCTGCAGCATTGGCAAAGCAATCGGAAGAAGCACCAGCCGGTGACGATGAGAAGGCGAAAGCGATTGCAGCCGCGAAGGCAAAGGCCGCAGCCGCAGCTAAAGCGAAAGCCGCTGCACTGGCAAAGCAATCAGGAGAAGCCCCGGCCGGTGATGATGAAAAGGCGAAAGCAATTGCAGCCGCCAAAGCAAAAGCTGCCGCAGCCGCAGCCGCAAAAGCCAAGGCCGCAGCTGGTGCTGGAGCAGGTGACGACGAAAAAGCGAAGGCGATCGCCGCTGCCAAAGCAAAAGCCGCCGCCGCAGCAGCCGCGAAGGCAAAAGCAGGTGGGAAAGCCGCAGCTGAGCCTGCAGAGGAAAAGAAACCATCACCAAATCAGCCATATCTCGATAAGTATGTAAAGGTTACCTCTGAGCACCTCGGTCAAGATGTGCTGGAAGATTACTATATCAATAGTTTATCCAAAGATGTCCCAACATTAGTGGCGAAGAAAGAATCCTACTACAAGCTTGCTGAATTTCTTAAATACAATGAGCAGCTTGGGTTTGATTACTTATCTGAAATTCATGGGACAGATTTTGAAACACATATGGAAGTGTATGTTCACCTGTTCTCATATAAGAACAGACAGTCAGTTGCGTTAAAAGTAAAGATTGAACGTGATGAACCAACCATTGATTCTCTGGCGCCATTATGGGCAGGGGCAAACTGGCCTGAGTGTGAAGCCTATGATCTTTTAGGGATTAAATTTACTGGACACCCGAATCTGCATCGGATTCTGCTTGGGGAAGATTGGATTGGCCATCCGTTAAGAAAAGATTATGAACCGTATGATGTGGAGGTGTAACCAGTGATACGTACTGAAGAAATGCTTTTAAACGTAGGTCCTCAGCATCCAAGTACGCACGGTGTATTTCGTCTCGTCGTCAAAATTGATGGGGAAATCATAAGGGAAGCGAAGCCAGTCATCGGTTATTTGCACCGCGGAACGGAAAAGCTGGCTGAAGATCTCCAATATACTCAGATCATCCCGTACACAGACCGAATGGATTATCTGTCAGCAATGACGAATAACTATGTCATCTGCCATGCCGTAGAAACGATGATGGGCATCGAGGTTCCAGAACGGGCGGAATTCCTGCGCGTAATGGCGATGGAGCTTGGCCGGATTGCGAGTCACCTAGTTTCATGGGGAACTTTTTTGCTAGACCTAGGGGCTACGAGTCCATTCATTTTTGCTTTCCGTGAACGTGAAATGATCATCAATATGCTGAACGAGCTTTCAGGCGCACGCTTAACCTTCAACTACATGCGTGTAGGCGGCGTGAAATGGGACGCACCAGAGGGCTGGGTTGACAAGGTAAAAGAATTTATTCCTTATATGCGTGAACAGCTGGTCGGCTACCATCAGCTTGTAACAGGAAATGAAATTTTCATGAACCGTGTTAAAGGAGTAGGCGTTTATACGAAGGAAGAGGCCATCCAATACTCATTAAGCGGGCCGACACTTCGCTGTACCGGCGTAAAATGGGATCTGCGCAAGGATGAGCCATATTCCATTTACGATCGCTTCGATTTTAACGTCATTACTCGTGAAGAAGGCGATGCATGGGCTCGTTATCACGTAAGATTAGCAGAAATCGAGGAATCTTTGAAAATTCTTGAACAGGCATGTGAACAATTCCCGGCTGAGGGAGAAATTATGGCCAAGGTTCCTAAGATTATTAAGGCTCCAAAAGGAGAAACCTTTGTCAGAATTGAATCTCCACGCGGAGAAATTGGCTGCTATATATACAGTGACGGGAAGAAAGAACCGTATCGCTTGAAATTCCGAAGACCGTCCTTCTATAATCTGCAAATTCTTCCTAAGCTGCTTGAAGGCGAAAACATGGCAAACATGGTTACAATTTTAGGAGGAATTGATATTGTCCTCGGGGAGGTGGACGGTTAATGGTAGAAGAATTATTGCATTCGAGTCCCGGATTATTAAATTTCGGTATTTTCTTCTTACTAGCCGTCGTTTTACTATTGGTGGTCCTAGGTTTTGTTACGTATGCAATCCTAGCAGAGCGTAAAGTTATGGGATATATGCAAATGCGCCATGGTCCGAACCAACTCGGTGGACGCTGGGGGTTATTACAAACAGTTGCTGACGTTCTCAAGCTGCTTTTAAAAGAAGATATCATTCCAAAGCTTGCAGACCGGCCGTTATTTATTTTAGCTCCTGTGATTGCGTTTGCACCGTCCTTTATGGTGCTTGCAGCCATTCCATTTACCGATAAATTTCAATTTGCTGATATCGGTGTAGGCCTGCTTTACTATATCGCCGTATCAGGAATCACTACTGTAGGAATTGTAACAGGAGCTTGGGCTTCTAACAATAAATATGCTCTCCTTGGAGGAATGCGTGCAGCGGCACAAATGATTTCTTATGAAATCCCGCTCGTCATGTCTGTTGTTGGGGTGATCCTCCTAACAGGAAGTATGAATTTAAATGACATCGTTGAAGCACAAAGAAATGGATGGTATATCATTTGGCAGCCAGTTGCGTTTATTGTCTTCTTTATTGCATCAGTTGCCGAATTAAACCGTGTGCCATTCGACTTGCCTGAATCAGAGTCGGAACTAATTTCCGGATTCATGATGGAATACTCTGGATTCCGCTATGCATTCTTTATGCTTGCTGAATACGTATATGCATTTGCCATGTCAGCGTTAACGACCGTATTATTCTTCGGTGGCTGGCTGCCGCTTCCATTCTTAGACTTTATTCCAGGTGCCATTTGGTTTGCGCTTAAATTCTCAGTGGTCTTCTTTATTCTGATTTGGTTCCGTTCCACGTTCCCGCGTGTGCGTGCAGACCAGTTGATGGAATTTGGCTGGAAGGTTCTCTTGCCAGTTGCGTTAGCGAATATTTTCTTAACCGCACTATTAAAAGAATTGCTAAAACTATTCTAAAAAAGCCTTACACTTTTAATATTCAAGGGGTGAAAAGACATGCTTGGATTAGCGAAAGGTTTATCATATACCCTAAAAAACTTGACCCGCAAAAAGGTCACATATGATTATCCGAATGAGCCGCTTCCGCTTCCAGACCGGTTCCGCGGAATTCAAAAATTCTATCCGGAGAAATGCATCGTTTGTAATCAGTGTGCGAACATTTGCCCGACTGAATGTATCCAGCTGACAGGTAAAAAGCATCCGGATCCGGCGAAAAAAGGAAAAATTATTGATACGTATGATATTAACTTTGAGATTTGTATTCTATGTGATTTATGCACAGAGGTTTGTCCAACAGAGGCCATTATTATGACGAATAACTTTGAACTGGCTGAGTACAGCCGGGATGAGCTGTTTAAAAACCTCGAATGGCTGGATGAAAATGATGAGAATATACGGAAGGAGAATAAAGCATGACGTTTTCAGGTGAATTTATTGCGTTTATGGCACTTGCCATCGTGGCAGTCATGGGCGGCGTGCTTTTATTAAACCTTTCCAATGTTGTGCATATGGTAGTGGCGCTAGTTTTTACTTTTATCAGCATTGCGGGGATTTTTGTTTTACTATCTGCTGAGTTTCTTGCTGCAGCCCAAATTCTGCTGTATTCCGGAGCCATTACAATCATTATGTTATTTGGAATTATGCTGACCCGTCATAACGATGTGAGTGAGCCAAAGACCGGTATCGTCCGAAGGGTATTACTGTTTTTGGGGGTTCTAGGCTTCGCATTTACGGTCTATATCGGTATTTACGGCCTTGATTTCGGTGATTTGCCAAATACGCTGCATGAAAATAATACAGAGCAAATTGGAGTGGCGCTATATTCCAAATACATCATTCCATTTGAATTAACCTCTGTTTTACTATTGGCAGCTCTGATTGGCGCAATCGTTTTAGCGAGGAAAGATGATGAGAAGGGAGCGGAGAAGGAATGAGCTCAGTTCCCGTTTCGGCGTATCTTGCCTTAGCGTTAATCTTATTCTGTATCGGATTATATGGCGCTTTAACGAAGAGGAATACAGTTATCGTCTTAATATCGATTGAGTTAATGCTAAATGCAGTCAATATCAATCTAGTGGCCTTCAGTAAATTTGGCGCGGCGCCTGCGATTACAGGTCAGATCTTCGCTTTATTTGTTATGACAGTTGCCGCAGCGGAAGTAGCTGTTGGGGTAGCGATCTTGATTGCCCTTTACCGCAATCGGAAAACCGTTAATATTGATGAAATCAACACATTGAAGCATTAATGAATGCTTTTGCACGAATAAAAGAGGCTGTTCGTTATACTAGTAAAATATTTTTCCGGGAAATAATGCGCTTTTATTGGAAATAAGTCATGTAACTATTTCCTTGCGCGAAAAAGTATAACCTGCTCTCAATCTAACACGCTGCACTTACAGACGGACAAAACTTACCAGCGTGTTCAAAAAAGGGGATTGTGATATTGATGGAGAATGCATGGATCATACCGCTTTTCCCGCTTTTATCGTTCTTATTCCTTGTCTTTTTCGGCAAACGGCTTAAGGATGCGAGTGCTTACATAGGAATTCTGCTTTCGCTTGCGTCTCTTGTCTACTCGTTGTTGGTGCTGTTTGAAAGATTTTCGTCACCAACCCATAAGGCAGAAGCTGTTTGGCTGACAATTGGGGATGTTCAGTTAACAGCGGGTTTTGAAGTAAACCAGTTAAATGCATTAATGCTAGTGATCGTCTCACTCGTCAGTTTCCTTGTTCACACGTATTCAAAGGGATATATGCACGGGGATGAGAGACTTCATGTTTACTATTCATATTTAGGCTTGTTTACCTTTGCAATGCTAGGGCTTGTTCTATCTCCTAACCTATTGCAAACGTATATTTTCTGGGAGCTTGTCGGCTTAGGCTCATTCCTATTGATTGGTTTCTACTTTTATAAAGACGAAGCAAAAAAGGCTGCGAAAAAGGCGTTTATCATGACGCGTATCGGGGATGTGGGCCTTTTAATCGGAATGATTCTCTTATTCTGGCAGGTTGGCAGCTTTGAATATGACGAAATCTTTGCGGCTGTTGCAGCTGGATCGGTTTCAACAACAATGATTACGTTAACAGCGATTTTGATTTTTATCGGAGCGATTGGGAAATCAGGTCAATTTCCGCTTCACACATGGCTTCCGGACGCGATGGAAGGGCCAACACCAGTTTCAGCGTTAATCCACGCCGCGACAATGGTCGCAGCAGGGGTTTATTTAGTAGCGGCTTTGTTCCCGCTTTTCACAGCAAGCGAAACCGCGCTCATGACTGTAGCTGTTATTGGAGCGATTACCGCGATTTTTGCGGCGAGCATTGGTCTTGTGCAAACGGATATTAAAAGAGTGCTAGCCTACTCAACCGTCAGCCAGCTCGGCTACATGATGCTGGCGCTTGGATCTGCCGGCTATGTAGCGGGTGTGTTCCACTTAATGACTCACGCTTTCTTTAAAGCATTGCTTTTCCTTGCTGCAGGAAGTGTCATCCATGCTGTTCATACACAGGATATTGAGAAAATGGGCGGACTATGGAAGAAGCTTCGTGTCACAGGTCCACTGTTCTTAATTGGAACATTGGCGATCAGCGGGGTTCCGTTATTTTCAGGATTTTTCAGTAAGGATGAAATTTTAATTGCTGCTTGGGCAAATGGCAATACAGTATTGTTCTGGCTTGCTGTTGTGGCTGCATTCTTTACAGCATTCTATATGTTCCGCCTGTTCTTCATGGTATTCTCGGGCGAATCGCGTAGCGATATGAGCCATGCGAAGGAGTCGCCAAGTGTGATGACCGTGCCGATGATGATTCTCGGAGTCCTTGCAGTCGTTGCAGGTTACGTCAATACACCATGGTTCGGAACGTTCCTTGGAGATTGGTTAGTAGACGGAAATCCAGCGCTCGGGCATGGACATATTGAAGGTCCTGCATGGATTATGATTGTCGCAACAGTTGTATCCTTGCTTGGTATTTTCCTAGCTTGGATGATTTACAGCAAGCGTTCACTATCACGTGACTGGCTTGGTGCTGAAACGATGTACAATATTTTATATAACAAATATTTTATCGATGAATTTTACGGGCTAACCGTCCTTAAGGTGACGAAGTTCTTCAGTATATTCCTTCGCTACATCGAAACCTTCCTTGTTGAAGGCGTTGTAAAAGGAGTATCTGGAACCGTGTTCGCACTTGGAAGACTAGGCTCAAAATTCCAAGATGGCCAAGTACAAAGATATGGAACGGTCGCTTTTGTAGGATTAGCTATTTTAGTAGTCGTATTTGCGGTAACAGGGGGGTATTTAAGATGAATATCGCTTATTTCTTATCAATCTTAGTATTTTCCCCTTTAGTTGGTGTTTTAGTTTTATCATTGATTCCGAACACAAAGGAATCTGTTATTAAAACGGTCGGTTTCCTAGCAACTCTGCCAGCATTAATTTTGTCACTTGTGGCATTTTTTCAATATCGTGCAGGTGTATCGCTAGCCGATATAAGCGAGAATGTGCGCTGGGTTCAGTTTGGCGATCCGAATCGCTTAGGAGATTTATTCTCGATTAATTACGAGCTTGGGGTAGATGGATTCTCCCTCATTATGATCGTGCTGACAGCGATTCTGTCCACTCTTGCAGCCATTGCTTCTATGTATATTAAAAAAGAATGGAAAGGCTATTTTATGCTGTTCCTTCTATTAGAAGTAGGAATGCTCGGTGTGTTCGCTGCCGAAAACTTAATTCTATTCTTCATCTTTTTCGAAATTACCTTAATTCCGACCTTCTTCCTGATTGGAAAATGGGGTTATTTTGAAAAAGAAAGAGCAGCCTTCAGCTTCTTAATTTATAACGGATTAGGATCTGCTGTGCTTCTCATTGTGATTATGGTGTTATTCTCCCGAACAGGAACGTCGAATATTGACGCACTGATGGCTATTTTGCATGCAGACGTCAATCATGCCGTTTTCTCGGAAGGGACTAAAATGGGCTTGCTTATTGCCTTGTTAATTGCTTTCGGTGTTAAGCTGCCAATCTTCCCGCTGCATAGCTGGATGGTTCGTGTTCACGTACAGGCATCTCCGTCCGTTGTTATGCTGCATGCGGGTATTTTGCTGAAAATCGGGGCATACGGGATCATTCGTTTTGGAATGGGAATCTTCCCAGAGCAGTTCCAGGAATTAGCAGTATTAATCGCTGTTCTCGGGGTTGTGAATCTGTTATACGGTGCATTCTTAGCCTTAATTCAGACAGATTTCAAAATGGTCCTAGCTTATTCATCTATTTCCCATATGGGAATTGTGTTAATTGGATTAGGAGCAATGAACGAGGCGGGAATTCAAGGAGCCATCTTCCAAGTGGTTTCCCATGGTTTGATTGCAGCACTTCTATTCTTCCTTGTTGGCGTATTTTACGAGCGTCTGGATACATCCATCATTCAAAATCTTGGCGGGTTGGCAAAGGGAATGCCGGTTACAGCTGGTTTCTTGCTAGCTGGAGCAATGGCTTCACTCGGTATGCCAGGTATGTCCGGATTTGTGAGTGAATTTATGGCGTTCCTTGGCCTATTTAAAGAAATGCCAGTTTTAGCAGCGGTAGGGGCACTGGGGATTATTTTGACAGCTGTTTACCTGCTTCGCGCAGTTCTTGGCATTACTTATGGAAAAGCCCATCGCGAATTTGCCGGTGTAACTGATCTTCGCGGAAGAGAATGGGTTCCAGCTTTAGTTTTACTAGCGATTATTGTGTTAATTGGTGTGTACCCAAGTGTACTAAGCGAACCGCTAACTTCCACACTTGAAACGATTATGCTTGGGATAGGAGGGTGATGAAGGATGGATCTTACAGAATTATTTTCATATAAATGGAGCATCATGACACCAGAGTTCATCATCCTTGGTGTAGCCACTTTACTATCATTATTAGATTTATTTATGCCAAAGACGGTGAACCGGAAAATCCTTGGCTGGATTGGAGTTGCGGGGATTCTAGCTGCATTAGCTTCCTTATTCAGCTTGTTTGGGCAAGGGGCGGAATCGATTCTATATGATACGTTTAGACTCGATTCTTTCGCGAAGGCATTTAAGCTGTTATTGTTATTGGGAGCAGCGCTTGTGATGATTCTGGCAACAAGCTATGAGCCGAAGGAAGGCTTTGCTGAATATAGGGGAGAGTTCTTCTATTTATTCATGGCTGCCCTGCTCGGAACGATGATCATGTCTTCAAGCGGCGATTTAATTACGCTGTTTGTTGGCCTTGAGCTGCTTTCGATTCCATCTTATATCCTTGCAGGCCTTCACAAGAAAAATAGGCTGTCGAACGAGTCTTCAATGAAATACGTCATTAATGGCGGAATTTCAACAGCGATTACTCTTTTCGGGATGAGCTATGTGTACGGTCTTACTGGAACAACGAACCTGCTTGAAATGGCTCGGGGATTATTGGCATTAACGAACCCGCAGCACATTTATCTAATGGGTCTTGCTTTATTTATGATTTTTGTCGGGCTATCATTTAAATTGGCAACGGCGCCGTTCCATATGTGGGCACCTGATGTGTACCAAGGAGCGCCGACACCTGTTACGGCTTTCTTGAGCGTCGTTTCAAAAACAGCCGGCTTTATCATTCTCATTCGAATTATGCTTGTGGTGTTCTTAAGCACACCATCTTCAGACATTCCAAATTCGATTCCGCTCTTTATGAAGGTTCAGGATTACATTGCCTTCCTGGCAGCTGCAACGATGATTATTGGAAACGTGGTAGCGTTAAGACAGAAAAACATTAAGCGTCTATTCGCCTACTCAAGTATTGCACAGGCGGGTTATCTGCTTGTTGTAGTCGCATCGTTATCGGTATTTATCTTTGATACACTTTGGTTCTATTTAGGAGCATATTTGTTTATGAACTTAGGGGCATTTGCGATTATTCAGCTGATCACACAGAAAACAGGATCAGAGGATATTTCCCAATTTGCGGGATTATATCGTAAGGCACCGATTTTGTCGGTATCGATGGCTGTATTTATTCTCAGCTTAGCGGGAATTCCAGGTACTGCCGGATTTATCGGGAAGCTTAATATCTTCATGGGTGCTTTGGCCGTTGAGCCTGCACGCTATGTGTTAGTTTCTATTATGATCGCGACAACAGTCGTATCGTATTTCTACTATTTCGGTGTACTTGTGCAAATGTTCTTCCGCCCAGCTGCCGATCCAGAGGCGAAAATCAAGCTTCCAGCAGGTCTAGGGGTTGTTATCGGCATTTGCGTATTTGCTACCGTGTTGTTTGGAGTCGCGCCGAGCATCGCGTTCGACTTTTTACAGGGGAACTTCAATCAGTTCAGTGACTTTTTTCAGTAAGGGGAATTTTTAAAGGGTTAATCTAAGGGGTAGACATATATTTTATGAGAAAGGGGAGCGGTCCCCTTTCTTTTTTTTGTCTTTTTTGAGAAATAGGAGGGGAATCGAGGGGGATATTGGAATTGGCTGACAAAAGGGGGAATCTGGCTGACAACGGTATGGAATTGGCTGACAAAAGGGGAAATCTGGCTGACAAATGCATGGAATTGGCTGACAAACCGGGAATCAGGTTGAACAACAGCGCGAAATTGGCTGATAAACCGGGAATCAGGTTGAGCAACGGCGCGAAATTGATAGACGACCGGAAATCAGACTGAACAACGGCGCGAAATTGATCGACAAACTAGGAATCTGGCCGATAACCGCATCAAATTATCCAACATACCACGAACTTTTATCAAAACTTAGAGATTCTTTATAGTAAAAGTGTTATTCCCTATTATAAAGCCGCGTTCCATGCTATGATTATAGGCGGATTGTCAATTTTCGGTTTAGTCATGACCAAAATATTGAATGATAGCCCAAATAGAATTTCCTATGGCAGCGATGGAGATGGGAGTGGTATACATGGTTCCAGGATTTGGACAGCAGGCGTTAATTAGCATCATGTCACATTTGGTTTTTATTGCTTTAGCCTGGTGGGCTCTCCAAGCATTGCGCATTGATCAGCTATTGCGCCCCAACCGTGTCATGCAGGCAAGAGTACTCTACATCCTATTATCGATTGCCATTGGGGCGTCCGTAAGCAACTTTTTCCTAGATTATCTTCTATGGTCGAGGCAATTGCCCCTTATTCTTCAAACCGTACTTTAAATTTAACAAATAGTAGATAATATGGGTCTTCGTACATGTTTTCAATTATCTTATTTTTAAGTACAATTCTATTTGTTGTGCTCTATTTTTGTGTGTTTAAAAATTGGCATTAAATAGTTAATCCCACATTTGATGATTTTGAATAGGATATAGGAAATTGGGCAATATCCTCAATTTTGCAAAAGCTTCAGTCGCTATGAACGTCATGTTCAGTGGCAAAACTTCAGCTTTTCTAATTGTCAAAAAGTGACGACAATTCCCAAGTATGCAGAGCCTCTCCTTGGTAACAATGGTAGTAAGGGGGAGGAAGCAAATATGAAATACTTGAAGATAATATTAGCAATTGTTGGTATTTTGGGTTTTGTAGTCTTAAACTTTGGGAATAAGACGACTGTGGCCAAAACTGAGCTCGATCTTATGAAGCTATCCTCAATTTTACAGAACGAAGATATTTTAATCATTGAATGGTCTTTGCATGCAAGAGAAAATATGGAAAATCTTCAAAGCGTGGATGAGGTAAAAAAATATACAAAGAACCTCATGAAACAATACCCAAATTGGACTTGGACGAGTAATGATTCGGGCGAAAATTCAGAAACCGTGGCAGTTTTGAATAAAAATTCCCACACGGAAACGTTAAAGATTCTATCGACCCCCACAAAAAATAAAGTTCAAACGTATGTCATTTATGAAGTGAAGGGGAATAGCTGGAAGGCTGAATCTGAAAAAGAGATCAACTCTCTCTTAAATGGCAGAATTTCTGACATATTCCACAAAAATACAACAATTTTCTCTTGTTTGAAAGGCGAATTCAATGGTAAAATTGATAAGACTTTGCCTGATGAAATAAACCAATTATTAACGGCATTTGACGCGAAAAAAATTGAAGGTTTACATGAGGAAAATTTCATATCGGCATCCGCCTATTCGACATTGTTTGACAATACTCTTCAAACAAAAGGCAAGGATATGAATTTGCAAATAGGTATACGAAATCATGGATTGGGCGGAAAGACTACCCTTGTAGTTGGCACACCCATCCTAACGATTGAATATTAATATAGAGAAATTGGACGCGGAGGGGAATACACTTTGGAAAAAATCATCGTCCGCGGCGGAAATAGGTTAAGCGGTATTGTCAAAGTAGAAGGAGCAAAAAACGCTGTTTTACCGGTTATCGCCGCAACATTATTAGCAAGTGATGGCAAGAGCGTAATTCGTGATGTACCGACACTCTCCGATGTATACACGATCAATGAAGTATTACGCTATTTAAACGCCGAAGTGGAGTTTAAACATAATGAAGTCACTGTTAATGCATCACGAGAATTAAGTGAAGAGGCACCTTTTGAATATGTCCGTAAAATGCGTGCTTCTGTTTTGGTAATGGGATCTCTGCTTGCCCGTAATGGCCGTGCGCGTGTAGCATTGCCTGGCGGCTGTGCCATTGGATCTCGCCCGATTGATCAGCATTTAAAAGGCTTTGAAGCAATGGGTGCTACGGTGAAGGTTGGCAATGGATTTATCGAGGCAGAAGCAGCAAATGGCCGCCTGCACGGGGCAAAAATCTATCTGGATTTTCCGAGTGTCGGAGCAACGGAAAATATTATGATGGCTGCCACCCTTGCCAATGGAACAACAATTTTAGAAAACGTAGCAAAAGAGCCGGAAATCGTGGATTTAGCGAATTTCCTCAATAAAATGGGTGCAAAAGTTAGAGGAGCTGGAACTGGAACGATCCGAATCGAAGGTGTTGACCAATTATTCGGAGCGGAGCACCATATTATTCCTGACCGAATTGAAGCTGGTACCTTTATGGTGGCTGCTGCAATTACAGGCGGAAATGTGCTTGTCAAAGGCGCTGTTCCTGAACACTCCACTTCATTAATTGCAAAAATGGAAGAAATGGGCGTTCTTTTTGTTGAAGAAGCAGATGGCATTCGTGTCATCGGTCCAGAGAAACTAAAGGCAGTTGATATTAAAACAATGCCTCATCCTGGTTTCCCAACGGATATGCAATCCCAAATGATGGCGTTATTACTCCATGCAAACGGTACAAGTGTGATCACGGAGACTGTATTCGAAAATCGCTTCATGCATGTGGAGGAATTCCGCCGTATGAACGCTGATATTAAGATCGAAGGCCGCTCTGTTATTATGAACGGACCATCTAATCTCCAGGGAGCTGAAGTAGCTGCAACGGATTTACGCGCAGCAGCGGCACTTGTTTTATCTGGATTGGTAGCAGATGGGGTCACTCGTGTAACAGAATTGAAGCATTTAGACCGTGGCTATGTGGATTTCCACAACAAGCTGGCTGCTCTAGGTGCGGATATTGAGCGAGTGAATGAAATGGACGAAACCGTTTCCCCGGTGGAACGCTATGTTTCGGATATGAATGCTTAATTGAATGATGCTAGATAAAACGAATTTTGAGATAAAGCGCAGAATCCGTTCGTCAGACCTCTGACGAGTGGGGGTTGCGTTTTTTCTTTTTTAAGGGCCTCTGAACCTCCACCCGAGCTCATGAAGAGCCACCAACCTTTAACATTTTAGATGAAAATTCTTGTCATAATAGCCTGTCCACGACCATAAGATTGTGAAGAGACAGACTTCTAAGGGGTCTAAATCACATATTATGGAGGCGTAGTCATGACAAAATTTAAACCTTTCATCGTACTAGGAGCACTGCTTATTTTCATTACTCTACTGATTCCTTCTTTATTAGTCCTCCCATTTAAAGACGATCAGGTGACCGGAAAGCTAGGGGAGCGGATAAATAAGGAAGAAAGCAAGAAGCATACGGCGGAAATCTCTAATGGGCCAGCTGTAGAGGTAGCGGTATTTCGAATGAAAAAAAAGCAGGTGGATACGCTTCCGCTAGAGGATTATGTTGTCGGGGTAGTAGCATCAGAAATGCCAAGGGCTTTTGAAAAAGAAGCGTTAAAGGCTCAAGCCTTAGCGGCAAGAACGTATATTGTGAATCAAATGATGCGAGAAAATAAGTCAGAGCTGCCTGATGGAGCGCTTGTCACGGACACGGTGGAGCATCAGGTTTATAAAGATATGGATGAAATCAGAAAAACATTTGGCCCGGATTTTAAATGGGCGATCGAAAAAATCACAGAAGCGGTCAAGGAAACGAGCGGGCAAATTATCGTTTACGAAGGCTCGCCGATTGACGCCAGCTTCTTTTCAACAAGCAATGGGTATACCGAGAATTCTGAAGCTATCTGGTTAAACGCAGTCCCTTATTTAAAAAGCGTAGAAAGCCCATGGGACCTGGAATCACCAAAGTTCAGCAACCAAAAAATATTTACCATTTCAGATTTCGAGAATCGGTTAGGCGTCAAGCTTCCTTCCGATAATACGATCGGCACGATAACAGAAAGAACTGCGGGAAAGCGTGTCGGTGAGGTTGAAATTAACGGGAAAGTATTCTCAGGTAAAGTGATCAGGGAAAAGCTCGGACTAAGGTCCACAGACTTCACGTGGAAGCGCCAGGGTGACCAGATCGTCATCAACACGAGGGGATATGGCCACGGGGTCGGCATGAGCCAATACGGGGCAAATGGGATGGCCTCAGAAGGCAAAACCTACAAGGACATCATTTCTTACTACTATAAAGGTGTGGAAATTGCTAATTCGGAAAACTACCTTACTAAAGTTTTGGCTAAAAAATAGATATGAATGAAAAAACCAAATCGCGTCTGATTTGGTTTTTTCTATTCATGATGGGATTGGCGGACAGCCGTTCCGTTAATTCGATAAAAATGGGGTCATTTCTTATGTTTGCGGACATGGGTTCCGTAATTTTGTAAAAAAGCAGTAATTTGCCTGTATTTTTCGTAAATAAGGTCCACTGTGTCCGCTTGAACCAAAATTATGGTCATTTCATGCAAATAGCTGACTCCATGTCCGATTAAGATTGGGCGAACCGTGTTTATGGGGTGAACAGCCTGGTGTGTGGGTTTGGGCAGTTCTTTTTTATGCCCAAAAGAACGCCATTTATCCCAGGGAAAATTTATTTTTAAATAATGAATAATTTCTTTTATTATGTCGAAAAATAATCCAAAAAATATTTTTGCGTGGATGTATATAATTCTTCTAATCTGTTCAGAATGATTGCTGAGGTGATGATAAATGAGAGAGGAAGAAAAGAAACGATCTTCTCAAAATTCCAGCTTTAAGCGCTTTTTCAAAAAGCGTTGGGCATTCCCAGCGATCTACATTGCAGCAGCAGCAATCATTCTAACCGGGGTTCTTTGGTACCAAAACGCGAATAATAATTCAGCGAATCCAGATAGCGTGGATAATACCGCTACCGACGTACCGGGGAAAAAGTTTAACGAACCAGCAATCGAAGTAAACCGATCTATGGAAAACATCATGATGCCTGTAAAAGATGTCGACGCATCAGTCATTCAAAGACCATTCTATGACGCAGATGCGAAAGCAGAAGAACAGGAAGCAGCACTTGTTTTATACCAAAACCAATATCACCAAAACACAGGTATCAATATTGGGATGAAGGATGGAGAAACATTTGATGTCGTTGCATCCTTAAGTGGAACGGTTACGAAGATTGAAGAAGATGTGCTGTTGGGAAATGTCATTGAAATTGAACATGACAAAGGAATTGTAACACAGTATCAAGCTGTTAAAGAGATCAGTGTCGAGGTTGGCAGTCAGGTTAAGCAAGGCCAAGTGATTGCAAAAGCTGGTGAAAGCATGTTTGATGCGGAAGCAGGTGTCCACGTACACTTCGAAATTCGCAAGGATAACGTTGCGCTTAACCCGCATGATTACTTCCAAAAGCCATTAAGCACATTACAAGAGCTTAGTGCGGAAGATGAAACGAAAGCATCTGATGATCAAGATGCTGTAGATGAAAAAGCCTCTGAGGAAGATTCAGAAAAAGGTACAAACGATGATGAGAAAGATTCCGAAGAAGACACGAATAGCGAAACAGAACAAAATTCTAAGGATTCTTCAAACGCATAATATAAGCTAAAGCCTGCCGATTCGGCGGGCTTTTTGGCGTTTTGGCCCGCAGACTATTACTGACAGGAAATTTCCTCAATCGACAATTTCTCGGGAAATATCCGGTAAAAGCTCATTTTCCTACAAAAACCCCCTTTGATCTGAAGTGAGCCTGTGAAGTAACACCCATTGATAATTTTTAAAATATGTCCCCTTAAAAACTGTCAGTCCAATACCGAAAACACAATATTTTTAGTCAAATTCTCCCGATAAATACTAAATCTTCAAAAAACTTTCACAATACCTTGTCCCTAATGTGTTTTTCGTGCATATATCAGCAACCAAGCTAATAGACTGATACAAACCTGACAAAGAGAGTGGTTGAGGTGAGGAGTCGTTTTGCAGATAGTATTGAATGTGCCTTAGGACATGTTTATTCACCGCAAGCTCAGAAAGTAAACGCTTTCTGCCGTATGGAGAATTCTCCGAACATTGCCGCCATGCGGAACAGAGTATAGATCAAAGCGAAAAGCGAGTCTCATTTCGCACTTCTCACATCCAATTTAGGGAGGGCGAGTGGTGTGCACGATTACATCAAAGAGAGAACTATCAAGATTGGAAAGTATATCGTGGAGACGAGAAAAACAGTTCGCGTTATCGCGAAGGAGTTTGGCGTATCCAAAAGTACAGTCCATAAAGACTTAACAGAAAGACTACCTGAGATTAACCCTGAACTGGCGAATGAAGTGAAGGAAATTCTAGATTATCATAAATCAATCCGACATTTACGCGGGGGAGAAGCCACAAAAATGAAATATAAGAAAGAAGAAGTCGAAGGGGAGGTCATAAAATAAAGAACCCTTATGAGAGAGCCAAAAACCAATAAGTTAAGGAAAAACAATCAGCCTTGAAATAGCTGGTTGTTTTTTTAGTGGTGGGAATGGGGGGGGATTTAGGGACAGTCGCTTGCTCAAACCCCATTTTAGTATGCTATTCACATGAACTTTTCATAAAAAGTCTCCCCCCTCCCCTCTTCCGACAAAAAACTTCAAAAACCCACACATATTCTGACAAAAAATTATTTAATTCGCCTTGAGTGTGGTAGAATATAGAATTAGGATAGAACTTGATTCGTATAATCCAAAAGGTCTACAACTAGATGAGTTAAGGTAAGTGGAATGCTTCAATTTTCCGAGGCATAGAAATGTAAAATTTAAAGCGAGGTTCGCTTGATATAGCTAAATACATAAGGCGTGTACTGGGCTGACCCGGCCTGGTGCTTAATTATGTCCATGAGCAAGTGGCGGACAATGCAGGCCAGTAGTCAAGGAGGAAAGATGAGAGAATGTTTGCAAGGGATATTGGGATTGACTTAGGAACGGCTAACGTGCTGATTCACGTGAAGGGCCGCGGAATTGTTTTGAATGAACCGTCTGTGGTGGCAATTGATAAGAACACGAATAAGGTGTTGGCAGTAGGTGAGGAAGCGCGCAGAATGGTTGGACGGACGCCTGGCAACATCGCAGCGATTCGCCCGCTAAGAGATGGAGTCATTGCTGACTTCGATGTAACAGAAGCGATGTTGAAGCATTTTATTAACCAACTGAATGTGAAGGGCTTTTTATCGAAGCCGCGTATTTTAATCTGCTGCCCAACGAACATCACAAGTGTGGAGCAGAAGGCGATTAAAGAAGCGGCAGAAAAGAGCGGCGGGAAGAAGATCTATTTAGAGGAAGAGCCTAAGGTAGCCGCGATTGGCGCTGGTATGGATATCTTCCAGCCAAGCGGAAACATGGTCGTTGACATCGGTGGAGGAACGACAGATGTGGCGGTTTTATCGATGGGCGACATCGTAACATCTTCTTCAATTAAAATGGCAGGAGATGCCTTCGATAGTGAAATTCTGCAATATATTAAGCGCGAGTACAAGCTATTAATCGGGGAAAGAACGGCTGAGAATATTAAAACAACCATTGGAACCGTATTCCCTGGTTCAAAGAACGAGGAATTGGATATTCGCGGGCGCGATATGGTTTCAGGCCTTCCAAGAACGATCACCGTTCGTTCAGATGAAATTGAACGTGCTTTAAGAGAATCTGTTGCGGTTATCGTACAGGCGGCAAAGAGTGTGCTTGAACGGACGCCACCTGAATTATCTGCTGATATCATCGATCGCGGGGTTATTCTAACAGGAGGCGGCGCACTTCTCCACGGCATTGACACCCTTCTTGCCGAGGAATTGAAAGTGCCAGTCCTGATAGCAGAAAACCCAATGGATTGCGTAGCGATTGGAACGGGGATTATGCTAGATAATATTGATAAGCTTCCGAAGCGCAAGCTGGGATAAATTTTTATGAATCGAGTATGAAATCAGCAGGGTTTTGTACTCGATTTTTTATCAGAAAGCGGCTTTAGAAAATGGTAAAATAATAGTATCTGCACTATTTAATATTACAGATTTTTTCTATAATAGAAGTAATGCTAAAGAATAGGCGATTATACATATTATGAGGTGGACTTATGTTCAGAGGGTTTTATACAGTGGCCTCCGGGATGCTGGCGCAGCAGAAAAGGACAGAAATGCTGACGAATAATATGGCAAATGCGAATACACCAGGATTTAAGGCGGATCAATCTGCCTTGCGTGCGTTTCCGGAAATGCTTTTGCAGCGATTTGATCAGGAAGTAATCCCAACGGAAGAAGGCCTTCGTCTGCCATTCAACCGCAGAATTGGCGCTTTGAATACAGGCGTTTATATGCAGGAAACAATGCCGGCTTTTTTGCAGGGCGATTTAAAGGAAACAGGCATTCAAACGGACATGGCGTTAATCGATGTGTCTATGCCTGCTAATGGCAGTGTGTTTTTTACAGTGGCGGGTCCGAACGGGGAACGGCAATATACGAGAAACGGAAACTTTACTGTAGATGGACAAGGCTTTTTAACGACCGCAAGCGGCCATTTTGTATTGGATGAAGCGGGGAATCGCATTCAGTTGACTAGTGATCGATTTACGCTGAATGAAAATGGTATGCTGACGGGTGAAGGCGGAGAAACCGCAAGACTGGGAATCGCATTCGCTGAGGACGCAAATCGCCTTATGAAGCAAGGAGACGGGTTATTTCGGACAGAGGACGGCAATCCGCTGGCAAATGCTTATAATGCCGCAGGAGCTCAATTTAAGCTTCAGCAAGGGTTTGTAGAGCGTTCTAATGTGGATGTTGGAAGAACGATGACAGAAATGCTATCCGCCTACAGATCGTTCGAGGCGAATCAGAAGGTGCTGCAAGCTTATGACCGGAGTATGGAAAAAGCAGCGAATGAAATTGGGCGTATCGGGTAAAGTTTTTCCGGCAAAGGGGGATGAACGATGAATAGAACGATGATTACGGCACAGAATACATTAACCCAGCTGCAAAAACAAATGGATATTGTCAGTCATAATATGGCAAATATCGATACAACGGGCTATAAGCGCAGAGAAGCGAATTTCACGGATTTGCTTTTTCAGCATTTTAATAATCAGACGCTCCCTCAATTAGAGGTCAATCGATTAACGCCTAACGGAATTCGGCAAGGAGTTGGGGCCAAGCTCGCTCAATCGCAAATTGTAGGGAGCCAGGGCAGCTTGAAGAATACAGAGCGTTCGCTTGATATGGCTATGACTGCAGAGGGCCAGTATTTTAAAGTGCTCGAGCAGGGGGAGAATGGTTCGGCTATCCGCTATACGAGGGACGGCGCCTTTTACTTAACGCCATTATCAGCAAATGAGAACATGCTTGTCACGAGCAATGGCTATCCGGTTTTGGATGAAAATAATAATCCGATTACGTTTAGCAGCGATGTGAAGGAATTTACTTTACAGGACGAAGGGCGACTGATGGCAACTTTAAATGATGGCAGTACTAGTTCGTTTAATCTTGGTGTCGTTCATATTAAGAAATCCCAATTTCTCGAGCAAAAAGGAGAAAACCTCCTCGGTCTGCCGGAAAATATGGCCGAACTAAATACGCCAGTGAATGATATTTTAACGGATCTTAACGGTCCTTTAAGAAATCAAATTTCCATGCAGCAGCGCGTTTTGGAGCAGTCCAATGTAGATATGTCCAAAGAGATGACGGAGCTCATTAATCTTCAGCGTTCTTATCAATTCCAGTCTAGATCCGTTTCCATCGCAGACCAAATGATGGGGCTCATCAACGGAATTCGTTAAAAGGGGAATTAACATGTCGGTTAACAACAATAATCAAGAAGCAGCGAAATCACGTGAACAATTAAAAAAAGAACGCACAACCTTGGCGGAAAAGAGACGCAGCCGCCGTATTCGGGTGCGCATGATTCCGATTTGGCTGCGGATTATCATTGTTGCGGTTTTAATTTCTATAAGCGGTATTGCAGGCGCGGCTTTCGGATATGGGGTCATGGGAGGCGGCAATGCGAAAGATATTTTCCAAAAATCTACCTGGACGCATATTGTCGACCTAGTGGAACGAGAATAAAAGGGGCGTAGGCCTCTTTTTTTTGGAATTGTGAGGGGGCTAAGTGGGGATTGGCTGACAAAGAGCTGGATCTGGCTGACAAACTACCCAAATTGGCTGACAAAGTGGTGGAATTGGCTGACAAACCATTAAAATTGGCTGACAAATTACTGAATGGACTAGCAAACCAACAAAAGTAGGCAGACAAATTGCTGATAATTGGGTAAATAGCTGCTAGAAACCGGCTGTTAACATCAAAATGACTGACAAAGTGCTCAAATAAACTAAAAAAACAACAAAATAATCAGAACAAGTGCCAGAAATAGTTGCCAACCCAAAACAACCTACCACTTCATCAATTCAAACTTCCCGTATGCTTCTTTTTTTAGTACAATTAACTATAACCTAATATTAGGAGGAGGTACTAATTATGCTAGATATTGAACAAATTAAAGAGATCATTCCTCACCGTTATCCTTTCTTGCTCATTGATCGAATTCTTGAGGTGGAAGAAGGGCATAAGGCAATCGGAATTAAAAACGTAACAGCCAATGAAGAGTTTTTTAACGGGCATTTTCCTGATTTTCCGGTTATGCCGGGAGTGCTGATTGTGGAGGCGCTGGCTCAGGTGGGGGCTGTCGCGATGCTGAAAAAGGAAGGAAACCGCGGGCGTCTTGCTCTTTTTGCCGGAATTGATAAATGCCGTTTTAAAAGACAAGTGAAGCCAGGCGACCAATTGCGTCTAGAGGTTGAAATGATTCGGTTTAAGGGGCCAATGGGCAAAGGAAAAGCAATTGCGACGGTCGACGGAGAGCTTGTCTGCGAAACGGAGATCATGTTTGCACTACAGTAGGTTTTTGTTAAATATTAACGGAAGAAAGCCAGCACATAAATTGCTGGCTTTCTTTTTTTTCATGCAAGTTGCAGACGATTTTGGGAATTATAACATAAGACCCGTAAAAAAGGTCAATTTACAAAACATATTTGAAAGGAGCTTTTTCGAATGAACAAAAAGCTTTTAAACCTTATTGGCGGTTCTGTTCTTGCAGCGTTGCTTTTAGCCGGTTGTGCAACGAATGATCAAGAGCCTCCTCCGCCGAACACCAACGATAACAATGGGGTTATCAATGATGACAACAATTTAGACAGAAATAATGAATTGAACGACAACAACGGCATTAACGACAACAATGGCATGAACGGCAATGGCACCAATAATGACGTCAACACCAATAACAATGGGGATGTCATGAGAGACAATAATAATAACGATGATTTAATTGAGGATAATCTTAACCGGAATGATAAGGACAATAACAGATAATGCTTTTTAATGGGGCAACTCCAAGTCGATTTTTGGCTTGAAGTTGCCTTATTTTAATTCCCTTTAGCAGCAGTAATCTGAGGCTTTCCGCGGAGAATGGTCTTAAATTCCTTCAATAGCGTATCCCCTGATAAGCCCTGATCAATAAGCTTTTTCAAAACTATTTCCGCATAATCATAATTCGTTTTCTTCAGTTTGCCTTCAAAAAGAATACTAATATGATCGGTCACGTGTTTTATTGTTGCAATCTTTGTTTGGAAGGCGGCTGGGCTGTTTTCCTTCTTCGTGATGACAACCTGAACAATAATATCCTCGCCGAGCTTGGACAGCTTCTGAAAATAATCATTATAGGTTTTGTCCACATAGGCTTCTAGCATCCAAGTATTCTGATCGTTCTCTTGATTAATAATTAACCCGTCAACTAGGTTGATATCTACCAATGAATCATCCTCGACAATTTGCAGCGAGATGAGTTTAAACGTCTTCATCCTTTTCCTCCCGTCCGTTATGGCTTATTGAAAGTATAACATAGACCTTTTGGGTAATCGAATTTGGCAGGAATTTTGATTTGTCGAATTTTCTTTTGAAAATGTCTAAATTTGCATTTTTCGAGCGCTTTTTGGTACGGAGTGAACCTTTATACCTATTAAAACTAACTTTTTCCTCCAAAATACCCCCTCATAATTCAATTTTAGCCCTTTTACTCAAATGCCATTCAGGGTTTAAGATAAGAGCATGTTGAAGAGAGGAGAGAAATGGATGATTAATCAAGTAACGTTAGTAGGCAGATTGACGAAGGACCCGGAGATCAAAAGAACACCTGAAGGAACAGCTGTGACGAATGTGACCTTGGCCGTGAATCGTCAGTACCGCAATCAGCAAGGAGAAATAGGGGCGGATTTTGTTCAATGCACCCTATGGAGAAAGACCGCCGAAAATACATCGCGCTATTGCCGCAAAGGCTCTTTAGTTGGAATTACCGGCAGAATTCAGACAAGATATTATGACAATCAAGAAGGAACTAGGGTTTATGTAACTGAGGTATTAGCAGAATCTGTGAGATTTCTTGAGCAAAGGCGTACAGAAGAGGCATTTATCCCCGCTGGAATGGAGGCTTAGGAATTGAACAAAGAGAGGGATTTTGAAAGCCTTGTTGAGGCGTTAATTAGAATGTTGGGCAAATCCAACGAAAGAGTCAATGACTTAACGAATCGGGTCAATCAATTGGAAGTCATTCTCCGAGAGTCATTGTTGCCGGTCTATCACCCTATGCATCAAACGGATCCTAAAGCCAATTTGCAAAAATATCCTTCATGAGAGTTCCTCACCCTTTTCCTCATCTAGAGAAAATCAATCCAATCCCCACTGACTCCATTTTCTCCGGCGCATATCGCGCCGGTTTTTTTTTGGAGATGAGAATCGTTTGCGTCATTCTTTTTACCCTTTTTTCATCCCCTGTATGAGAAACTGCACTACCCTCACCGTTTGAGCTTTTGTCTTTTCATCAAAATTATATAGCTCCAGGAGTGATTTCTTTAATTCCGGATAGCTGTGAAGCAGCTGTTTTATCATATCCATTTCAGGATCAATCGTTCCTTCCTTTAAAACATAGGAATTTGATCGGGTTTTATGCTGAGTTCCATGTGATTCATCCAGTTGATCAATTAAAAATGCGCGATCAACTTGATAAATATCTGCAAACTTTAGGAGGACCCGGTAGGTAGGAACGATTTGCCCAGTTTCATATTTGCTAATCGTGGAACGATGTACATTCATTAATTTTGCGACAAACTCCTGGCTCCAATTTTGTTTGTCACGCAGCTGCTTGAGTTTTTTTGAAATAGACATGTACTCACCGCTTTTCAGAAGTTCTTTTTCTCTAAACTTAGCGGGAATTTGACTGGAAAGGGATGAGTGTTCCTGTTAATCACACTCGTCGTTGTGAAAGGTAATCACAATTGGCGGAAAAGGGCGAAATAGTAAGCTTTTTGTAGAATTGGGCAGGGGAAAATTGAAGGAAGTAAATGAATCGTGTCGAATCTAACTAGTAAAATAGTCCTGACTTTATGATGGGGTGGAATAGGAGTAGTTTGATGTGCCATTTAAAAAAGAAAACAATTTAACAGCATCATTTTATTTTTGCAGGGAGCTATTCAGTCAGCAACATTTGAATATCAATTACCAACCCGGTTTTTTTGACGCACTCAAGTTAATTCACCTCCAAAAACCGAACCCTTATCAAAAAGTTCCTCTTAGAAAAAATACAATTCTTCGTTTTTACTACCTAGAAAATAACACCCAACAATCAATCGATTATTTATTTGATTTCAAAAAAGGCTCCATTGAGGTGAGGAAACCCGAAACAATATCCGCCAATTATCGCCACTTATCCTGTTTTTTAATTAAAGAAGGGAACCGAGTCTCATATATGGCGTATCGGCCAAACGCACCAAGGAAAGTTGCCATAAAAAAACAGCCGCCAAGTCTTGATGGTGAACAGACGATTGGGGGCTGAGGAGGGAGGGGTGGATTTGGACAGGTTTTTGGTAAGATGCTGGGGATCTGAGGTCAAGTTGGGTTAGTTGGACGGGTTTTGTTGGTGCCACGCCAAACCGAGCCTTATGAGCGTTTCATAGTGCGTGTTTTGCTAGGTGCTACGCCAAAACGAGCCTTATGAACCTTTTATAGTGCGTGTTTTGCTTGATGGCAAGCCATAACGCGACTTATGGACCCTTCATAGTGCGTGTTTTGCTAGGTGCCAAGCCAAAACGAGATTTATGAGCGTTTCATAGTGCGTGTTTTGTTTGGTGCCAAGCCAAACCGAGCCTTATGAGCGTTTCATAGTGCGTGTTTTGCTAGGTGCTACGCCAAAACGAGCCTTATGAACCTTTTATAGTGCGTGTTTTGCTAGGCGCCATACCAAAATGAGCCTTATGAGCCTTTCATGGTGGGCGTTTTGTAGAAAACGCGAAAAGGTGTCCATCAAGTCGGGTTAATCGGACAGGTTTTGTGAAAAGCACGAAAACCTGTCCACCAAGTAGGATTATTTGGACAGGTTTCAGAAAAATCCCCAAAACCTGTCCAGCAAACTTAAATATCTGCAAATCTCGCAGTTATATCGGTCACTTTGAAGCTATATCGCTCCAGCACCACCACATTAATTCAAAAACACCAAATCCCTCAATTCATCCGTAGAAAGCTCGGTAATCCAGCTTTCGCTTAGGATGATTTGGTCGTTCAATGATTGCTTTTTCTCCAGCATGGCGTCGATTTTTTCCTCGAGGGTGCCGGTGCAGATCATTTTATGGACGTGGACGAAGCGTTTTTGGCCGATGCGGTAGGCGCGGTCGGTGGCTTGGTTTTCAACGGCAGGGTTCCACCAGCGATCATAGTGGATGACGTGATTGGCCGCAGTCAGATTCAAACCGGTTCCGCCCGCCTTTAAGGATAAAAGAAACACAGGAAACTTCCCGGCTTGGAACTGCTCAATCATCCGGTCGCGTTCGTTTTTCGGAACACTGCCATTCAAAAACGGTACATCGACACCGAAGCGCTTCTTAATCATCCCGCGAATAATATTGCCCATTTCAATATATTGAGTAAAAATCAAGCAGCTTTCCCCTTGATCCAGAACTGAGTCGACCAATTCATTCAGCTTCTCAAGCTTTGCCGAACGCTCAAGCACCTTCGCAGGCTTTTCCTCTTTTAAATAAAGAGCGGGATGGTTGCAAAGCTGCTTCAAACGGCTGAGCATTTGTAAAATTAACCCCTTGCGCTCAAAAGTGGATAAACTTTCGATTTGCTCGAACGTGTCCTTGACGAGCTGTTCATACAACGAAGCCTGCTCCGCTGTTAACGGGCAGTATTCCTTTTGCTCGAGCTTGTCTGGAAGATTCAGCGCCACCTCTTCGTCTCGTTTCGTGCGGCGCAGCAGGAAAGGTCTAATAAAAGCTTGGAGCTGCCCAACCTTTTCCTTATTATCATCCTTCTCAATCGGGAGGACGAAGCGCTTTTGAAATTGGCCCATGCTGCCCAAATAGCCGTGGTTAGTAAAATCAAAAATCGACCAAAGCTCAGACAAACGGTTTTCCATCGGGGTGCCAGTCAAAGCAATATGATGCTTGCCCTTCAGCTTCCGTACCGCTTTTGATTGTTTCGTTTGCGCATTTTTAATATTCTGCGCCTCGTCAATGCTGATCGAGCTCCATTCAACACTCTCGAAATCCTCACCATCTAGAGCGGTTAGTCCGTACGAGGTAAGGACAACATCAGCCCCAACAGCTTTTTCTACAAACTCCTCACCCTTAGGACGGTTCCCTCCATAATGAAGATACGTGTTCAACCCAGGGGCAAACCGTTCAATTTCCTTTTGCCAGTTTCCAAGCACGGAGGTCGGGCAAATAATCAGGGCGGGGCCGGAGTCCGCTTCCTCTTCCTTCACTTTTAAAAGATAGGAAATCAGCTGAATGGTTTTGCCAAGTCCCATATCATCCGCCAAACAAGCGCCAAATCCATACTTGCGCAAAAATAGCAGCCAGCTCATGCCAAGCTTTTGGTATGGACGAAGATCGCCTTGAAAAGCAGAAGGGACCTCCTCAAGCGGGATATCCTTAACATCGCGAAGCTGCTTCACCATTTGCTTCCACTGGCGGTTCATTTCAATTTGAATCCGGGCAAAGGCTTTTGGATTCTCGAGCTCATCATCTTGGTCAGAATCATCAGCAAGAAGCTCCTGCTCAATTAAATCGCGGACATGAAGTCCTTCTTTTTCCGCTTTTTTCATTAAATCTTGAATTTGCCGGACAAACCCGGGATCAAGCTTAATCCATCTTCCTCGAATATAAACGAGCCGCCTTTTTTCCTCCACCATGCTGTTGAACTCATCCTCTGACAAATCGACTCCATTCATGGAAATCCGCCAGTCATAATCGAGCATCGCCTGCAGCCCGACAAAGGATGGCCGATGGCTTGTGGACTGCCCTTTAAGACGAGCCTTCACCTTGAGACTGGCATTCTTCATCACCAGCCACCATGAAGGCAGCAGAATGTCAATTCCTAAAGAAAGGAGAGTTTCACTCGCTTCGGTCAAAAATGTCCAAGCCTCATCCTCTGTTAGGCGAGTCGCGACGCCCTGATCACCTTTAAGCCAAGGAAAAACGTTCAGCCATCTTTCCTGTTCCTTCGCGATTGCCTCCTCGTATTTCTTCCAGCCCCGAGGGTAATTCGCATAATCATGCAAATCCACTAGCAGATCCGGCTCTTTTTTTCCACGAAGAAAAATGCTAAGCTCCCATGAATCGTCCACCTCAGCAGGCTCCTCCAGCTTCAGTCCAATGGAAAAAGGAGTGTCGTTTTCCTTCACGCCAATCCATTCCTGCCAGCTTTCCTCGTCAAAATAGGCCGCAAGATCCCGGGGAGAAAGCTCACTCCGGCGCAGAGTATTTATTTTTCCGCTTAAATCGGCTTTCAGCTTGTGATTTCGCTTAAAAAAAGCATCCAATGCATGATGAAACATCTCGTGTGTAAAATCCTTAACAGATATTTCCCCAATCATCTGCTCCCAAAAGGAAGAACCAAATTCCTGCACAACCCGGTCAGGCAGCGCCCAGCGGAATTCTCCATTTTCCCAAGCAGAAAAATCCGGAATCCACTCCTTCTCGGAAATCGCCTCATATATAGGAAGAGAAGCGGCTAAACAAATTTGGGCGAGCTCATCCCAATCCCACTCGGTAAATGAATTAAACCGCTCCTTCGCAAACAACGTGACAAGCTGCCAGCCGTTAAGGGGAATATCCTTTTCTTCCGTGGCTTTATGATCTTGAAAAAGAGTTCCATAGAAGCTCTCCTCATGATGATTAAACAGCAGCTTGCCCCAGAATTCAGGTTTTAAAAAATACCCCTCATCATTTTGCGCAGAAAGGCAATATAGGTCAGTATCTATTTGTCGGACGTTAATTTTGATCTTAAGCATCGATTAGTTTTCCCCTCTTACATTCTTCCTGGAAGGCGCGAAGCCGCTTTGTTTTTTCGAGCAGGGTGTCTAGGAAAAAGGCCCAGTCATCCTGTCTTTTCAGCTTTTTATATAACGTCCGGAGCTTTTTTAATTTCCGGACAGCCACGCGGTAATGGTCACGGCCTTTATGGGAAATATGGTTTTGGATCGACTGATGATAAAGCGGCAACAGCAGTGCCGGCGCATCTTTTTCAATTTCCTTGATCCGGCTCTTTGGAAGCACGTCAATATCATGGCTCATCCACGCTTGCAAATCAATCCAGCGATCAAAGGAGCGATTTTCAAAAAGAAGATATTCATATTCATTAAAGCTGAATGGCAGCGTTTCAACGAGAGCCTTTTCATATAAATCCTCTCTGCCTGTTTCAGAACAGTAAGGTTGTATCACTTTTATGGCAAGATTAGAGAAATTGCGGTTAACATAATGGTTATCCGAAATTTGAAGGTATTCCCGCAGCCTCTTAATAAATTCCTCGACATAGGGGCCCATTCGTTTCCATTCCTTTTGTTGGGTAAAGAATTCTAGCCAGGTCAGGAAATAGGGAGTCATCCCTTTTTCAGGAACCTCCAATAGCCGAATGGCCTCCTCATCTTTCCCCAATAGGATATATTGATGAATAACAGCAACCACGATTGGGAAATTTCTATCCTTAATAGCCAGTAGTTTTTCGACTTCTTCCTGGCACCAAGCCTTCTTCTTGAAAAATTTCATCCACAGGATTCGATACAATTGAGTTTGTTCAAATTCAAGCGGGAAATCATATTTAAGGATATCGGTCGAATCCCCTTTTAATTTTTCAATAAACTCATCAAAGGCAAAGGGAAGGGATTGGACTGACAGCTTGTTGGTCACTTCCAAAATATCCTCCATCAAATCCTGATAAAGATGGTGATAGTAACGGTGAATCATTTCTCCCGAGTGCCCGAACTGAATGCTCAGTTCCATCAGCTTTTTAAAGCTAAAGAAGTAGCCAACCAAGTGATAAAGGAGCTTCCATTCCTGCTCAAAAGGCGCATTGGCTTGCCAGCGCTTCGTATAGATTTGAAAAAGTTCATTCATATAATAAGGCTTCGGCTCGCCGTTCCCGGTCATAATCGTGTCAAAGCTAGCGTGAAAGGAGGCCACCCACTGGTCATAATCAGGTTTTTGTCTGCTTGAAGTGGTCAACAGATCTTTCGCTCGCTGAAGGCCGAGAAGCTGGACCGTTTTGCTCTCCTGCAAAGGCTGTCTCCAATCATTCACCCAATCCGTCACACTCTTCGCCTGCGAAAGCAGATAGAAAAACACCGCAAGCTGGTGCCGGCAAAATCCATCAGTCGGACACGAGCATTCGCTTAAATTGATAAAATTCGGATCAAGCATCACCTTTGCCGGCGTCACATCCTGAACCACACCCACGATCTCGTTCCGATCAAAGCGAACGTGAGAAACTAGCCCTTGCCGAAAAAGCATCAGTCCCTTCTGAACCATGCGCTCATCCTCAGGCGACTTCGGACTCAGCATATCCTTCAACTCACCCGCCGCAAAATCCAACGGCTCGAGGAAATGCTCTGGAATGGTAGACATGGAAAAACCTCCTTTTCCCACCGGTGCCAGGCACCATCAATGGGCAAAATATATATATTTTTAGTCATTCGCCAGTGCTGGGCACTATTGTTTTGTATTTTTGATGGAACAATTATTTGATAACATTACGCTTGCTGATTTTGAAAAAATACATCCATTTATTATACCATTTTAAGGAGAGCCATTGAAGGGAACAAAACTGGGGTATTTAGAAACAAGAACGCCGGGTTATCATTTATTGTTACTTACAAAAGGGGAATGTTTGTTCGTTTTCCTCTAGGAGAATAATAAGAAATATGATAGACTAAATATGCAACTGTATATTGTGAGAGAGGTTGGTTGTTACTCTTCTTCCGGTTTGGGAAGGAGGTGATGATCATGGAAACATTTCTTGAATTTCTTAGAGAAGTTCTGAAGGGGATTGTGCGTGAGGTTAGTGCCCAATTCTTTCGGAAACACGTTCTAGATAACAAGAAAACCACCCTACGCCGTCACAAGCAAAAGGGTGGTTTTCGAAAAACGAATAAATAATTAGACAACCATCACCCTGACGGTAGAGGTTGCAGGGAGAAGTGTTCACAGCACTTCTCTTTTTAATATACTCTTATTATACATGAAATAAACCCTGTAATAAAGGTAAAGGGTACAAATTAATAGGAATGTTTGGTTAGGGATTTGTTGGAAAACTATATAAAGTTTTTAAAAATAAATTCCAAAAATGTATTGACCCCAACAAATGTTTCGTGTTATATTAGTGAATTTGCTTTAAAAGTCACCCTGTGTTACCATTATAAATGAAGGTATATGGAGGTGATGATATGTTTCAAATTGGCGATAAGGTTTTTTATCCAATGCATGGGGCAGGCATCATTGAGGCCATAGAAGAACGGGAAATTCTTGGGAAGACACAGGAGTATTGTGTGATTCACATACCCATGAATAAGATGGACGTCATGCTTCCATTGAAAACAATGCAGAAATCCGGAGTTCGCTCCATCATAGACGTGGATGCGATGAGAGAAATATTATTTGATCTTCACCATGTGGAATCAGACTGCAATCTCCCTTGGAAGGAACGGTACAAAGCAAACGCGGAGAAGCTGAAGACGGGTCGAGTGGAAGATTCAGCTGAAATTGTTCGGGATCTCCTGCATCGCAATAAAGAAAAGTCGCTTAATACGAGTGAACGGCAAATGCTCAATCAAGCGCAGCGAAATATCATAAGTGAAATGATTTTAATAAAAGACATCAGCGAGACGGAAGCGGCTGAAATGTTGAAGAAATCTAGTTAGGACAAAGTATTAAAGGTGCAAACATGCTAAATAGAGTGCTAAAAAGCACTCTATTTTTGTTATGCTTTCAGCGTTTAGAGGCAATTGGTTGGGCATATGAAATCAAAACCTGCATTAAATTTCCTTTATTAACTAATCAGGATGCTAAATTTCCTATGGATTGACTAAGCTTAATATTTCCCAATGCTCTATTGAATTATCAGAAAGTATTACTTACAATTATAGTAATACTGATATGTGGGGAGTGAATAGAATGGAATTAATGAGTGGAAAGATGACGAGCAAAGGACAAATCACTATTCCAAAAGAACTCCGAGAGTTATTAAGTGTCAAAGAAGGCGACCAATTTCGATTTTTAGTGGATGAGGATACAATCAAGATTGAACCTGTCAAAAAGAATTTATTAAGTCATGTTATAGGCCGTGTGGTAGCAAGTGAACCTATGGATTTAGAACATATGAGGCAGGTTACCCAAAAACAAGCCGCTCAAACGATTGATCGAGAGGAACTTAGTGAGAGTGAATAAGTTTTTAACGGATACCAATGTCCTAATTCGGTTGATTGTGAAGGATGATGAGGATAAATTTCGTATCATGATGAAATTAGCCAAAAAAGTCGAAAATCATGAATTAACATTAATAATTCCAACGGTGGTTATAGCCGAGTGCTGTTGGTTATTAAAATCTTTTTATCAGTTAGAAAAATCGTTAATTAAGGAATATTTAACGGACATCCTTCAATCGGTTAATGTGGAACCTGAAGAAGAGATCGTGATAGAAGCTCTGCGGTTATATGCCGAAAAAAACATAGATTTTGCGGATGCTTTATTAAGTGTTAAATCTTCGAGTACCCTACCAGTTTTAACATGGGATAAAAAAGATTTTAAGAGGTTGAATTGCGAATATTTCAGTCCAAACGAGATAATCTAAATAGAAAAATAAAGAAAGCAGGGCGAATACTTGCCCTGCTTTTACCTGTTGCTATACTTTTTCCTTCATGAACCTCAAAAGAGAACATGTTATAAAAATAAGAGTCGCTCTCTAGTTATATACTTTAATCTTCACTGTTTTATTTCCCCATTGAATGGCCTGCTTTTGAGAAGGGATAAATACGTCAATTTTGTTTCCTTTAACAGAAGAGCCCTTGTCGCCAGCGATTGCTTCTCCGTACCCAGGTACAAAAACTTTCGATCCGAGCGGGATAACCTTAGGGTCAACAGAAATGACTTTCAAGTTTGGATTCTTTTTTAAATTTAGTCCTGTAGCCGTAATGCCGCTGCAGTTTTTGCAGCTAGCTGTATAGGCAGTGGCTTTAACGGTAATTTCTTTATAGCTCGCAGCTTTCACAGCAGGAGCGGGCGGTTTGGTTTCAGAAGTTACTGATGTAGGAGCCACTTTTAACACCTGATTAGGCTTAATGATATCTGATTTAAGCTGATTCCAAGATTTTAGTTGCTGTACGGTAATTTGATTCTTTTTAGAGATGGACCAAAGAGTATCTCCATTTTGCACTTTATATGTATGTTCAGCTGCAGATGCGGCATTCGAAAATCCAACTAGTAGAAAAAATGCTGTCGTGATGGTAATTAGAAGTTTTTTCATGAGAGATTCTCCTTTTCTTTCTTCTTAAGGAGTATATTAGCAAAGGAAGATAACAGGAGTGTTTCAGAATAAAACTATTTTTATTACAAAGTAGATTAGGTTTGTAATATTTAGAGTAGGTTTTGAGGTTAATAGTTTTAAAGGACACAAAGCAGGGAGGTTACCTAATTCATGTCCATTACATTAAGATTGCTTTAAAGGACACAAAACGGGGGAAGTGCCCAACCGATGTCCTTTAAATCGGTTTTAAAGGACACAAAATAGAAGAATCACCCAATCTATGTCCGTTAAACGATGGGAATTATTCGAAAGTTCTCCTTTTAAGTCCCTATAGCGGAACCACAGTCCTCTCAAAAATTAAAGGGGACTCACCTTCCGCTAATTACACAAAATCCCCGGCCCCTCCCGCCGTCCGATATCTATTTTCAATAACCAGAAACAAGCTAATTTAAATTTACCAAAAATGCCGAATTTTGTTGAATATTAGCGATTTCAAGGTTATAATTTTGATAAAAAACGCTTACATAATTCCAATTAAAATGGGAACGGCTAGTACGATAGGACCAAAAGCATTGGGAGCTCGGGCGATCTCAAATCTTGCAATCTTTTTTCGATCATCGCCACGATTCGAATGTGAAAAAAGTGTCCCTTTTGGCTACTTTTAACAAGGTAGTCTTTTACTATAAAAGCGGAGCAAAGTTGAAAATGAAAGGAAGGCCTCCATCACCGTGAAAACCAAGCCAAAGAGAAACCCCATTTTTGCATTGACGATTAGGAAAAAACTAATTCTATCATTTATTCTGGTATTGTTAGTGCCATCTGTAACGATCGGTCTGTCATCCTATTTAAATGCGCAAGACAATATTAAGGAAAAAATCCAGATTAGTTCGAGGGAAAATGTTTTAATCATTGACAAGTTTATCACCAGCTTTATTGAGCCGAAGGAGAATGCGGCGGCTTATTTCGGCGGGCTATTTGACAAGACTTATTTTTCAGAAGAAAAGATTCCAACGACGATCGCGCATTTGAAGGAATATCAAGTACTAAATCCAGAGACGATGGTTGTTTATATAGGAACGGAAGAGAATGGGGATTTTCTCTCTTATCCAGAACAGGATTTGCCGGATGGGTATGATCCTAGAAAGCGCCCTTGGTACATTGGTTCTAAGGAGCAGAGCGGGGAAACGTTTATTACAGAGCCGTATATTGACGCCTTTACTGGTGGGGTGATCGTGACCATTGCTCACACGCTTAGGGATGGTTCGGGTGTATTTGCGATGGACCTTAGCCTTGAAGCATTAAACAAGCTAACAGATGGAATTAAGATTGGAAAAAACGGATATCCGATCCTTATAAGTGCTGAAGGAAACTACCTCGTTCACCCGGAAATTGCTGCTGGTGAAAAGGCAGAGGGCAGTTGGGTTCAGTCTTTATTGGAAAAGAAAGATGGGCAGGTCACTGATAGCCATAACCAAATTGATTTTACAACGAATGAAATAACCGGGATGAAAATTGCCGGTGTGATGGACTTAAATGAGGTCAGTCAAGATACGAAGCCGATTCTCATGATGACTCTATTAATCGTTGGACTTTTCATCGTGATCGGGGCCGTGCTATCTTATTTTGTGATCCGGTCGATTACGAGGCCTTTGAACCAGCTAGTTGCAGCCACTCGAAAGGTAAGCAAGGGCGATCTGACTCAAACCTTCGATGTGAAAAATAATGATGAAATCAGCCATTTAGGCATTAGCTTTAATAAAATGGTGGGGGCACTCCGCGAGCTGATCCGAAATGTGGATGCGAAATCCGAAATGCTGGCCGCCTCATCGGAGCAGCTGTTGGCAAGCACGGAGCAAAATAATACCGCGACAGAGCAAATTGTCGACGCCATTCAAGAGGTTGCCACCGGAACCGAACACCAATCCAAGATGGTTGAGGAAAGCCATCATATTGTAACGTCGATGTCTGGGGAAATGGAAAAAATGCTGAGCCATTCCCAGGCCGTTCGCGATACATCCATGGACGCTGTAAGTATTGTCAACACTGGAAATCAAGCGATTCAACTAACATCTGAACAAATGACCAATATTCATAAAACGATTAGCAGGCTTAGCGGGGTCATTGAGGATTTAAGAAAAAGATCGATTGATATTAATCAAATCATTGATGTGATTTCGGGGATCGCCGGCCAAACAAATCTTCTCGCATTAAATGCGGCCATTGAAGCGGCAAGAGCAGGGGAAAATGGAAAAGGATTTGCTGTGGTCGCAGATGAGGTGCGTAAATTAGCGGAGCAATCGTCTCGATCAACTGAAACCATCCGACAACTCATCTCCTCCATTCAAATCGACACGAACCAAGCAGTCGAATCGATGGAAAAAGGAACAGCCGAAATCGAAAAAGGGATGGATCTTGCCCAAAGTGCAGGAGAGGCCTTCCATGAAATCAAGCAATTTATCGATCACGTAAACACTGAAATTCAAACGATTTCTGTCTCTATCAAAGAAACTTCCGCAGGCACGGAACAGGTAGTTGGCGTTGTCCACGGCATCGAAGAAATTGCTGTCAAAACAACAGCCGACAGCCAAAATGTTTCCGCCGCAACCGAGGAACAATTAGCCTCCATGCAGGAAATCGCAGCGTCCGCCTCTTCGCTATCTTATATGGCGGAAGAACTTCAGGAGTTAATTGGGCAATTTAAAATATAAGTGTTTCAAAACACAAAGAGGCCGGTCTGCATAGAAGCAGAACCGGCCTTATTTATTGGGATAACTAGACTAATTCGTAGGCGGTGACGTTGCGCTCGATGACTCTTGCTTCTTTTGCCGAGGCAAGAGTGCCGTTCATCGTTTGGAACACATCCGCAGCGATGATTTGCTCCATTGCTAGTTTAACAGCGGCTGGATCAATCGGCTCCTTCGGGTTATCGATGGAAAGCCTTGAGAGCTTCCCTGAATTTGTCACAAATGTTAATTCTAATGATTTTGCCATGGGTTTTGTCCTCCTTTCTTTTTATTAAAATGTTGCTTCTAGCCCTTAGCCAAGAATGTCAAAGCTGTCATTTTTGACAATGGTAGATAAGGAATCCTTGCTAAGTGATGCAATTGCCGTTGCTGCCTGAAAAAGCTGGTCAGCTGTCGCCATCTTTTTCACATTTCCAAACGTGCGCGACTTGAAAATCGGTTCGCCCTTCTCATTTAATCCCGTTTCAAAGGTCAGACGAAGCCTTGTCTCGATCATTAATGCCTCTGCCATGTTGATCACCTCCTCTCACTCTTTATATATAGAGGGGAGGGGGGAAAGGACAGGGTTGGGACATTTACTTTGAATATTGGGTATTTTCCTTTAAAAAACATATTCTAAAAAAATATGATAGGATATTCCTGTGTGAAATTTATGTAGTTATATATTGTCGGAGGGGAGTACATGGTGCTTATACTAATCTTAGTCTTAGCTTTTTTAACGTGGTTTCTACCGCTGCCTGGAAAAATAATTTTGCTGGGCATAAATCTTTTTTTACCCGACCCCATGCCTTTCGGAGATGAAATCATTCAAATCATAGGCTTTGCAAAGAATAGTAGAAAAGGGTATAAAATGATTTCAAAACGCTAGTATAGTAAAAGCCTATAAATGGGCTTTTTATTTTTGGGGGTCTGATGTTCTTTCAAAACAAAAAAACGAGCGATCGGAAAAGATCACTCGTTTGGTAATAAGTATTATGCTAATTTAGATCCACCGATGCTGTGTTGTACTGGGTAATCGGCAACTTTAACTCCGCCAATCCCGTGTTGTACCGGGTAATCAGCAACTTTAACTCCGCCAATACTGTGTTGTACCGGATAATCAGCAACTTTAACTCCGCCAATCCCGTGTTGTACTGGGTAATCAGCAACTTTAACTCCGCCAATCCCGTGTTGTACCGGGTAGTCAGCAACTTTAACTCCGCCAATCCCGTGTTGTACTGGGTAATCAGCAACTTTAACTCCGCCAATACTGTGTTGTACCGGGTAATCAGCAACTTTAACTCCGCCAATACTGTGTTGTACCGGGTAGTCAGCAACTTTAACTCCGCCAATACTGTGTTGTACCGGGTAATCAGCAACTTTAACTCCGCCAATACTGTGTTGTACCGGGTAATCAGCTAGTTCAACAGGATCTACACTATGCTGCACAGGATAGTCGGCCAAGTTAGAAATATTAGAACCGAAAGCACCCAATCCTAAAACAGATAATGATAGGGCAGTTACTTTTAATAGTTTTTTCACATTTCCACCAGCTTTCCCATATTTTATAAGATAAGTAGATTGTATCAAGAGTTAAGTAGATTAGCAATCTCGTCTTCCATAATACCTAGTAATTTTGACTTTTTCTCTAATTTTAAAAGGTGAAGGCACTCGTCTAAATAGTGTTTACCTTTTTCGACTTCCCCCATTTGAACATAGTTATGTCCAATTTGGTAATGAAATTCATTTAAGAGATATAGCAATTCTTCATTAATACAGAGATTTAGTCCTTTATAACAATAAGAAAGGGATTCTTCATACATATCTAATTTGGTATACGCTTGGGAAAGGCCAAATAAAATTCTTAAATTCCCTTTCATATTTAAAACGTGTGGTAGATTTTCTATATTATTTAAGGCTTCAAGAAAAATGGTCACGGCACTGCGGTAATTTTTAGTATCGTAAAAAATAAGCCCAATACTTGTTAGGATTTCAATTTCCCTCTCAGTAAGAGAGACTCTTTTTGGATTGGTTAACGCTATTGCCTTACTCAAAGTATCAAATGCTTTATCTGAGTTGCCGTCAAGGTGATGGTCACAAATCCCCTGATGCCACATCAAGTATTGCTTGAGCGATTTCTGATTAAATAAGGGGCTGTCCTCTTCCTGTTGAATGATATTATTGATCGCCGCGTAATTGCGTTCTCTTTTGTATTTTTCAATAAGTTGAATAACAGCATTTGGGTAATGGACAGTTGTCTTAGAAGCGATATCGAAAAAATAGGTTAGTTCCATATCAAGCTTTTTCGCGAATTTATAGAGCACATCTATGGTGGGATAGGATCGTTCTTTTTCGAAAGAAACTAATTCTTCTACCGTGCAGATTCCCTCCGCTAATTCCTCAACCGTTAAGTTCTTGTATTGCCGAAAGGATTGGAGGATTTCTCCAAATAAATATTTCTCTAGCTTCATATAAATCCCTCATTTCAACAATCTCTAATGCAATAGTAACATATTCCTTTTCTTTTAATAAAGGGAAGAGTGACCTATGTTTTGAAAAATCAATAGTAATTGGAAAATTTATTTTTATTGTAGGTAATTTAGAATTGGTAAATTATTATTCAATATAGTTAATTATTATACAATAGAATTATGGATCTGTAAGTATTTTTCAAGGACATATCCTTCATACTGTTCCTAGCCAGCCTGACCACATAAACGAGCGCAATCGACTAGCCCCCGAATCACTGGCAGCTGAAAAGTGATGCAGCTAAACATTACATATGCAAGAATAACGTGCAAAGGCCAATCCGGATTCCGCTTCATACCGATCACCCCTAATAAATTGTATTAATATTATTGATTTTCATGCCTTTTAGGTGCTTGATTAGGAAAATTGGTATAGGGTTTGAGTCGTGGGGGATTTTTTCTGGAACTTTAGTATCGTTTTATCGAGTCGTATTAGGTGCTAAAAATGAATTGGCTGACAACCTGCATAAATTGGCTGACAAACTACTAAATCTGGCTGACAAACCTGCATAATTGGCTGACAAGCTATCAAATCTGGCTGACAAATAATATTAGTCAAAATAATCTCTCTTAAATGAAGGGATTTTCGACCGAATAGAGAATTAATAGCATGAGAATAACGTAGGGGAGTGACAATTTGATTAAGAAAGAGAGAAAAAAGACGATTGCTCTGAGAAAATTGGAGGCTTTGGATAGAAGATTGCATCCTGCTCATCATAAAAAACAATCAATAGCTGATAAGTTGGGAAGTGAGAAAGCTGGGTTTCGAGGTGAAGTGGCGCTTGATTATCATTTAACCTTTTTGCCGAATGAAAACTATTATATTTTTCATAATCTTAGATTACAGGATAATAAAAAACGGTATTTTCAAATTGATACATTGATACTCACCACCAAATTCCACTTAATCCTCGATACAAAAAACTTTTCAGGCACCCTATTTTTCGATCAAGAATTCCAGCAATTAGTGCGCACCAATCAAAACGAAAGCAAAGCCTATTCCGACCCGATCCTACAAATTAAAAGACAGAGACTTCAATTGCAATCGTGGTTAAATGATCATCAATTCCCACTGGCACCGATCTTCCCATTTGTAATCATAAGTTTCCCATCTACCACGATCCAAACGAACCCGCAGTATGCCCATTTGCTTCGAAATGTAATCCATTCAGCAGCACTTCCCTTTAAAGTAGAAGAACTTGAAAAAAATCATCACCCAACCCTCCTAACAAAAAAGGAACTAAATGTCATTTCCCGAAAGCTAATAAAAAAACATGTGCCCAATAATCCCGATATTTTGGCAAAATATCAAATCAGGAAAGAAGATATCATTCCAGGGGTATATTGCAATAATTGTTTGTCATTCTCAATGAAAAGGGAATGGGGAAATTGGAAGTGCAAGCAGTGCAACCACATGGATCCCACTGCCCATCTGTCAGCACTAGAAGATTATTCGTTATTATTTGGACAAAACATTACAAATCCCGAATTAAGAGCATTCTTGGGAATCGAGTCAGAATCCGTTGCTAGAAAAATATTAACTTCCGTTTGCCATGAAACTTTCGGAGAAAAAAAGAATAGGGGATATAAGATTCCGATGTGGCTGGATTGACTTGTGGGTTGTAGCGGGTTTATGATCCTCGACGGAATTGGATGATCATATGAATTGGATATTTTTAACACGAACCAGCTGGCAACTACGAACGATTGGTTGATCCTCCGCATGAATTAGCTGGGAACTACGCAAGATTGGTTGATCCTCCACATGAATTAGCTGGCAATCACGCCCGAATTAGCTGCTCCCCATGAATTGGCTGACAAACTGCATGATTTGGCTGACAAACCACATAAATTGGCTGACAAACTACCAAATCTGGCTGACAAACCACTCAAATTGGCTGACAAATCTACTAACCTACCATTGGAGGTGATTTTTTCGAGGATTTTAATAGGAATTTAGATAATTACAGCTAGATAATCTATGAGAAAATACCGCTGCAATTAAAAATAGCACTCTTTTGGAAAAAACTATGGGAAAACTACCCAAAGTAGAGAGTACTTTGTGTTATTAAATAAAAAAGGAGAGAATTCAATCATGGCATCTACTGTCTACAGCTTTACCATCACTGGCATTCATGGCCATCTTGTCGAGGTGGAAACGGATACGCTGATTGGGCTGCCGTCCGTGTCCATTGTCGGATTGGGGGACAAAGCAGTAAAGGAAGCGAAAGAGCGATTAGAGGCAGCGATCAAAAACGCAGGATACCAATTCCCGCCGCAAAAAATTGTCTTCAATCTCGCGCCCTCAGATATGAAAAAAACAGGCACCCATTTTGACCTCGCAATGGCCATCGGGCTATTAATAAAATCGAACCAAATCATGCCGAATTCCACAACCCAAACGGGACTCATCGGCGAACTTTCCCTTAACTCCTTCATCCGATCGGTTTCCGGCATCCTGCCTATGGTCATTAAAGCAAAAGAAATCGGCATAACTAGACTCATTATTCCAAAAGAAAATGTCCAAGAAGCCAAGCTTGTCAAAGGAGTGGATGTAATAGGGTGTGAAACGTTAAAAGGCGCAATTAATATTATAGAAGGAAAACATCATCACGAAAAAAAATCAATTGAATTTCCCCCTCACCAGGAGAAGCCCGACTACTCCATTGACTTCAAAGACGTAAAAGGCCTTCACTCCTTAGTAGAATATATCAGTATTGCCGCTGCTGGAGGTCATAATTTCCTTATGATTGGCCCACCCGGCTGTGGGAAATCTATGATCGCCAAACGTATTCCGACCATCCTCCCACAGATGACAGAAGAAGAGTCGCTTGAAGTGATGAAAATTTATAGTGTGGCCAATCTGCTAAAAGACAAAGGCAGTTTACTTACCGAGCGCCCCTTTAGATCCCCACATCACAATGCCTCAACGAACTCCCTCATTGGCGGCGGAACATTCGCACTGCCGGGTGAAATTTCCCTTGCTCATCACGGTGTATTATTTTTAGACGAAATGGATGAATTTGGTAAAAAGGCCCTTGACTCAATGAGGCAGCCGCTCGAGGACCATTCAGTTACCATTTCTAGAGTGTGGGGTTCCAACACATACCCTGCTCATTTTATGCTCGTTGGTGCAATGAACCCTTGTCCGTGCGGCTATTACGGACAGCCGAAATGCAGGTGCACCGACTATGAAATTATGAAATATCGGCAAAAGCTCTCCGGGCCCATCATGGATCGAATGGATATTCAAAAATATGTGGGGGTGGTCGATTTTTTTAACAAAGAGGAAGAGGGGATTAGCTCCGCTGCCATTCGCAATCAGGTCGAACAAGCAAGGGCCATTCAGCAAGAGAGATACAAGGATTATCCAGAAATCAACTGCAATGCCCAACTCACCCCATCGTTAATAAAGAAATTCTGTACTCTTGATAAGGAAAGCAATCACTTGCTCGAGCAAGCCTATCATCGTTTTCAATACAGCGGGCGGTCGCTGCACAAATTTATCAAAATTGCTCGGACGATAGCGGACTTAGAGGGAGCGGAACATATTCAAATTCAACATGTAAAGAAAAGTCTCTTGAGCCGGGATATTGAAAAGGATTCGGTATTGTTAAATGGAGGATAATTGGCGTGAGAACAACGTGAATATTAAAGGAATACTTGGTATAATATATTCATCAATTCTGAATTACTGAAAGGATGAATCCCTGAATGATGTATGATGTACAAATCAATGATAGAGGTCAAATTACAATTCCTAAAGAGCTGCGAGAAACGGTCAATTTTAACGCTAATGATAGATTGAAATTAAGCTTGGATACGGATGGGCGGATTGTGCTATTTAAATCTGACTTCTTTGATGATGTGGAGGACTTGATTCGAAGGGATCTTGAAAATAAGGGTCTTACACCTGAACAGATTGAAAAAAAACTACCCGAGCGGAAAAAAAGTCTTGGAAAAGCATTATTGAAAATGGCTAAGGAAGTAGATGAAGAGATTGAACGCGGAGAATATGTAACGCTCGATCAGCTCGATCAGTTAAATGAGGAGCTAGAGAGCGGGGATTGAGAAATGTATGAAATCATCGTGATTGGAGGATACGATTATGAAAATATATTGGATCTGGCTAACCACGCTAAAATATGTCGGGCCAGTTTTACAAAAGCAATTAATCGCTCATTTTCAAACGCCTAAAGCGGTTTATGATGCAGAGGAAGAGGAGCTTTCAAAGGTGCCTAAAATGAATAAGAAAGCCCTGAAATCTATCCTCTCAAATCGCTCTTTAAAAGAAGCGGAAAATATACTGAAGGCTGCAGATCGAAACGGAATTGAAATTCTTCAATTTGAGGACGACCTCTACCCCGATTTCGCAAAGGTGTACAAAGAATCCCCAATAGTCCTCTATTATAAAGGTGACCTCAGACCGGTCCAAACAACGGTGGGAGTTGTCGGTGCAAGAAGATGCACACCATATGGAAAGAAAGTAGCGGAGCGGTTAGGGGAAGAGCTTGCGGCACTAAGTATGCCAGTCATTAGCGGATTTGCAAAGGGGATCGATAGCTACGCCCAGGCAGCATGCGTCCGGAACGGAGGATACACAATGGCGTTCCTTGGATGCGGACCGGACATTTGCTACCCACCTGAACAAAGACCGCTCTACCACCAAATCCTTGAAAAAGGCGGCACCTTTATCTCCCAATATCCTCCTGGAACACCGCCAAACCCCAAATACTTTCTCGCAAGAAACGCCCTCATTAGTGCTTGGTCCACTGAACTTGTAATCGTAGAGGCAGGCGAGCAAAGCGGCGCCCTTTGGACTGCTGACTTTGCTGCGAAAAATAACAAACCTGTATACGCCGTTCCTAATCAAATCCATATTCCCGAGGGAGTGGGAACAAATCTTTTAATATCCCGCGGAGTTCCGCCGTATTTAGGGATTCACAGTTTGCAAGTGACGAAAGCAAGAGTAAACAACAGTCATCAAGTTCCTCCAACTCCCATCAATGAAAACCCTATTTTGAAGCTTCTTGCTCAAAATACATACACCATTCAACAGCTATCCAACCAGCTAAACCTCAACGAAACAGAAATTATGGATCAACTATTTGAATTAGAGCTCGATCAACAAATTATTATTCGGGGGAATGTTGTAAGTAAAATTTGAGGATTTGTGTACTCATCGACAACCATACAAAATTGTATCGATTGTACATTATCGATAAAATAAAGAAAAGAAAGAAAACGTCGATTGCATATAATAATTATGACATCATCTTTCGCAGCATGACTGAGCAATTCAAAGAGAAGGCTTTGGACTTCTTTGGTGTTCAAACTGCACCGATTATACTTGTACAACCAACCGATCTGCCGGCAATAAAAGTAAACGACAGAAGAATGGATTTTATGTTTTTGCTGGCGGATGACACATATTTACATTTAGAATTTCAAACAACATTCAAAGAGGCTGACCTCGATCGATTCCTGCAATATGATGTTAGTGCCTACGAGCTGTTTAAAAAACAAATCCAAACTGTTGTCATTTACGGAGCGGACGTTGAGGAGGCTTTAGAAAATAAGAATTATGGCTCTGTAAAGTATGATACACAAGCAGTCTTTATGAAAGATTATGATGGAGACCAGATTATGCAAGACTTGTGGTCCAAAGTTGAAAGTGGCCAAGAATTAACCGAAATGGATGAGCTGAATCTAATTTTTTCCCCGTTAATGAATAGTTCCGTAAGTCGTTCTGAGAGAGCGATAGAAACAGTAGAATTAGCTAAAAAGATAAAAGATGAAGAAAAGCAAGTCCGATTAATGGCAACTATTATTGCTATATCAGACAAATTTATTGATAAGGAATATGTGGAAAAACTAATGGAGGTGTTAAGTATGGCAAGAGTGCTTCGAGAGTTTGAAAAAAGAGTGAAGTTGGAAAGTGGGATTGCAGGAAGTCAACATACAATCAAGGATTATTTAGATGCACGATTTGGTATAGAAGCTAAACGATTACAAGATCAAGTTGATGAAATAGTGGATTTAGAATTGCTGAATAAATTAATTCACGATTTATTCCGTGCTGAAAATCGCAAGGAAATGGAATGGCTTATTGAAGCAGCAAATGAAAAACAAAAACAAATAAATAAAAAGGTCGAATAACCTATTTTGTTTGGGTAAAGTTTACTAATAACGTGGATGAATCAGGGGAAATTAAGGAGGTGAGATGTAGTGGATTTTAAACAGGAAATTGAATTCTATGGTGATGATCTTAAAAATTTTGAGATTAGTCCATTTGAAATGATTGAGACATTCCATAGAAGGTCGATGTTGCATCAGCATTTTGAAAATCTGACTGCAGATGAAAAGGCGTTAATTAGAGAACATGATCTGTATCTTTTGAAAATAGCCCAACCGGTATATGAGCATTTGAAAAAAGTTTATGACTTCCAAAGTGACAAACCCGTTCAGGAATGGTGGTGGCATATAGACAAGGTCATGAATGCGAAAAATGAATGGAGGCGTTAAGTGTGATGAGAGTGCTTCAGGAGGTTGAAAGAAGGGTAAGGGTGGATGTGAATCGCCGTAGTATTAAGAGTTATTTGGATGCTCGTTTTGGTTTAGAATCAAAGCCATTACAAGATAGAGCAGAAACGATTATGGAATTGGACCTATTAGAAGATCTCCTACGTAATCTTTATAGAACGGATAATCATAAAGTAGCGGAAGAATTAGTTGAAGCAGCTATAGATGAGCAACAACAAATAACGAATATGGAATAACTTCTTACGGATAACCCATCACAAAAATGGGTGTTTTCCTTAGTTGGCTGACAAACTGCATGAATTGGCTGACAAACTACCTAAATTGGCTGATAAACCATCAGATTTGGCTGACAAACACCTAAATTTGGCTGACAAATTACATGAAGGCTGCTAAACTGCGAAAATTGGACCGGAATTAGCGGGCAAACCTTCATAAATTTGCTAACAAACTACATAAAGTCACCATACTACCACCAAAACTCACCCAAACACACTCAAAAAGGGTAATATGAACTAAAATGCCAAGAAAGGAACCCCCTCAAAAGCACCCACACCCGTAAAAGTAAAACTAGATCCCATCCCTATCAATCTACAACACGAAATCTGACGCCAGCATGAACTTTATTGGCAAAAACAAACGAAAACAAGCCCCTGCCTATAGTTCAATGTACATTTTTTAATAAAATGTGTATACTATGTAGAAACAATTGAAGGAGGAATCACAACATGCAAGTTCAAAAATGGGGAAACAGCTTAGCAATTAGATTACCAAAAGCTTTATGTCAAGCTGTTTCAATCGAAGAAGGAAATGAATTAGATTTTAGTATTGAAAAAAATGCAATTGTGATTAGGCCTAAGACGAAATCTTTAGAAGCAATGTTAGAAAATGTTACACCTGACATGTATCATAAAGAAACTTTAAATGATGGTGCGGCAGGGAACGAGGAATGGTAATACCGTATATTCCCAAAAGGGGCGACATTGTGTGGTTGTCGTTTAATCCGCAAGCTGGTCATGAACAAGCGGGTAGACGGCCGGCTCTTGTCATTTCTCCAAAAATATATAATGAAAAAACAGGACTTTCGCTATGTGTTCCGGTTACTTCAAAAGTAAAAGGCCTGCCGTTTGAGGTAGAATTACCTTTAGGGTTACCAATTGGTGGAGTAGCTTTATCAGATCACGTAAAAAACTTAGATTGGAAAGAAAGAAATGCAGAGTTTATCTGTAGTGTAAATGAAGATATAACAGTAAATGTAATTGAGAAATTGAGGAAATTACTATAGAAAAAAGTACCCGTTTCAGTGTATGGCCCTGTAGAGATGTTTCTATAGGGCTTTTATTCACAAAAACCCCAATTTTATTATTAGGAGGTAACAGCTAACAAATAACGACTATGGAATAACTTCTTATGGATGATCCATCTCAAAAAGTTAATGTTTTCCTTAGTTGGCTGACAACCTGCATGAATTGGCTGACAAACTACCTAAATTGGCTGACAAACCATCAGATTTGGCTGACAAACACCTAAATTTGGCTGACAAATTTCACGAAGGCTACTAAACTACTAAAATTGGACCGGAATTAGCGGGCAAACCCTCATAATTTTGCTAACTAACTACAAAAATACACCAAAATTCACCCAACCACACTCCAAAAGAGTAATATGAAGTAAAATGCCAAGAAAGGACCACCCTCATGAACCCAATTATCATTGAAAAGGCACCCGCAACCGTAAAAGTCATACTAGATCCTATCCCTATCAACCTGCCACACGAAATCAAAAAGCAACACGAACTTTACTGGAAACAACAAACAAAAACCAACCCCTCCTTACGCAACGGGGAAGTCTTCACGATAACAAACATCAACCAAACACACGAGGAGCTCATCGTAACGGTTGCTAAAACCGACTACAAACATTATCTCTACACACTTCACCACGAAAACTCCCAAATGCCATGCCAAGTCATTTACACATGCGCCGCGGTCATAACAAGCGACAAGAAAATGGCCATTGGCCGAATGAATCGGACAACCTCTACACCCGGCTGCCTACAATTTACAGGAGGAGGACTGGATGAATCGGACCTGGAACATACTATTTTCAACCTAGAAAAAAACATCAGCAAAGAAATCCAAGAAGAGCTCGGATTAGACATTCACTCCCCAGCCACTCGCTCTTTTATCCCTAAATTCATAAAGCGTAAAGGTACACATAATTTTTGGGCAATTATCTATGAACTATCTGTTGCGCACACAGCCGAAGAGGTTCATGCCCGATTCCTTGCCCATAATCATCATTTAATAGAAAGGGGGCAGCAGCCGGAGTTTGATGATCTTCTATTTGTCTCTATTGAAAAATCAGCTGTAGAAGCTTTTATCCAAAATGAGCCATCCCCGATGGTTGATTACTTGGCTCCGATTCTTGAAAAATATACTGAATAAAGCAAGTATAGACGGGCTTCTGTTAACAAGAATGTTTCACAGTTTGGTTATGAAATAAAAAATGAGTCAATCATTGCGATAATGATCGACTCATTTTTTGTATCTTTATAGAATAAAAAACTATTAATCTATTAAAGGTTTGTTATAAATGATCCCCAATATGTCCAATTAATAACCTTTCTCCATTTTTAACTTGAGGATGCCCCCAGTTAAAGTAGATACGTTCTCCTGAATGCTTACTAAATAGTTTTGTATGGGGAGCACATACGATTTTTATGTTTCCTCCTTGGTCGCTTGGGAATTCAAAACATAGGTTTGCTTTTTCATACGCTGGGTCGCCTTGAGCTGAACAGTTAATATTCCCGACAACGCTTAAATGCTGTAAAACGACTGTTTCATTTTGGGCTTGATATTCTTGAAAAAGACGTAGTCCATGATCATTTAGTGCCGTTAAATGTAAAATCAGTTCATTAAGATAATCCCTAAAAGGTTTAAACCTTTTGATGGTCTGCTGAACACGGTCATTGATAAAAAGCTGCGGAAAGCAATCCTCGCATTTTCTTAAAAACACAGAAATGTTATCAGCAAAGTGCAAATAAAAACGACGTGCATATAAACAATCCCACTTGTTTTGTATGACTAAACAATCCTCCAAATTTGGAGCGGTCCAATGATAAAATGTAATTAAAGCAATGTGGGGTTGATAATTCTGATTTTGCAGTTGACCAATAGAATCTTGAATTGCGGCTTTTTCTACTTCTGCTATTTTTTTAAACTTCATCTGTATGATTCTTTTTTCATCGCGCATATCGCCGCCGCTATATAGCCACTCAGCTAATGATTGACCTTCATAAAAGATCTGATCAAATAGATCAATTGAATAGGAGGTAGATTCATTATCAGTAAGCACCGGAAGTGATGATTGGCAAGGCGTAAGTAATACCGAATCCTGTTGAGGTAGGTGAAATGAATTCTCCTAGATGAGAATTACTATACTTGATTGTAACCATGTCAACATCAGGTTGTGGTTTCACTTGTAGTCGGAAGTCAGGTATCAATAATTGCATCCAAGCTTCAACTTGCGTAGAAAATCTAGGAAGGGCGGATTGCGCTGAAAGAGATGGATGAACGTTTAGTGATAGTTGGTCAGCTCGTTCAATGGCATGATTAACGAACTCTCCTTGAAATCCAGTAGTTATCACACTAGTAGGATTGAAATGCAAACTTTTCCTTGGACCTAACCTTTCTGCATGAAGGTAATGAAGATTAATATCTTGGAAACTAAGGTCTCCAGATGATTCCGAGGGGTTAATTTGCAAACTGTATGGATGCTTTAGTGGGTCAACGTCATACGTGTATTGCAAGTGGTGTGCCTCTAATCCAAGCATAATTCCGATTTGATTATTTTCATGCATAAAAGAAAGGACATGATCTGCTCGTCCTAATGATAAATGGTAATTACCGTTTAATTCAACTTCCCAGCGTTTAAAACGGTGAATATTTTCAAACGTATTTTTTGCTAGCAGAATGGCTTGAATGACACTGGATTTACCTGCTCCATTTGCTCCGGTAAATAAGGTAATTGGAGCCAATTCCAAATGCGAATTTTTCATGCTTTTAAAATGAGTTAATGAAATTTTATCGAATATCAATTCGTAATTCCTCCCAAAATTCCCTTGTAATATGAAAGTTCATTGCTACTCTAGATGTGGCATTTGTTCCAATCGTTAAGGCGTTTGAATAATCTTCATTACTTTCAATTAACTTAGCTAATCGATGAACCGCATGATCTGAGAAGGGCTTGCTGATTCTTAGATCAAGATCAGGTTCGGCCAAAAGTACACTCCATGATGTAAAAAGGGATTTGTTAATAAGCTTTCGGCGTCCAGCCTCCCTTAACTCTGATAATTTATACTTACGGAAGGCGTATTCACCAAAAAGCTCATGAGCATTATTCATCGCTCTAGTAAAAGCTTTTTCTATTTCTACTAGTTTTTGATCATTCATAGCATTCAACTGATCAAATGTAAGATCTAAAAATAGCTCCAAGTCGCTTTTATGGTAATCTAACTCAAAGGTCTTGTAATTGTAGGAAGAATAAAATGCAATAAAGCGCAGTACTAGTTCTTGAGCCGCCATCCGCATATCATTGACGCCTCCATCTGTTGCTGCCTGAAATGATGAAGAATGCGCTAATCTCTTAAGGAAATCACGTATCCGGGCTTTTGCAATCGAATTACGAATTTCTTGTGCATTTAATGAAACACCCCCGGTATTAATTCTCCTAAATAGATCGTACTTAACCTGGGAAGGAGTTCTTGCATCAATAACGTTAACAGCTAATTGTGTCATATAAATTCGACTCACATACTTTGCATCTAAATCTTTAAAGTATTTTCCGTCACAAGAATCTTGTAGGTATTGTAGGCCTTTTAATTTAAACTCTCCATTTAAGAATTCGTTAATTGTTGATAGACGCTGTAACCCATCAATGACATGAAGAACTGAATCTTCATCTTCATAGAAGTAAAAGGCAGGAATGGGTATTCTTAGCATTAAAGATTCAATTAAAAGTGACTTTCTTTTGATCTCTTTCCAAACTTTATTTCTTTGAAAGTCGGGATAAAGGTTCAAAAGATCCAAATCAATTAATTCTTTCATGTATTTCAATGAAAGCATTCGTTGTTCTATACGGATTTTTTCAGCATCAAATGGGAGCTCAGATTGATCTTCTTCATCAGTCAATTGTTCATATTCAATTCCGTACGTCTCTTCTTGTACTAGGTCGGAGTCTACCTCGCTAGTATTACTATTAAATCGGAATGGATTCATTTGTGTCCCTCCATTAAAAGCATTGATAATACTATTATATAGCATAGGAAATGAAATCAGCATAAGAGAATTCTGATTAATTCTATTAGTTTTAGTATGCCCAAGAAATGGATAAATTATATCGACGATATCGTTGTCTAGTATTGTGAAAGATTCAAACAATTAGAAAGAAACTATTTCATTTGTCAATTAAAGTTGACTACCTACCTCCCATTCTAGTGAAATATACCGAACCATAGGAAAAATATAACTACAATTCCATCCATAAATATACTAAAATAGGACTTAATACATAATGTCATAATTTGCCGTGCGAACGGCGTCTTGACACCAGAGGGGGAACACCAATGGGGAATTTGAAAAAGTATATTAGTTTTTTGCTAGTTTTATTGCTGTTGTCGAATGTGACTTCTGTTTCGGCAGCTGAACCAATTCAGGAAATACGAGATTTGATTAAGGAATATTACATAGAGGACGTGCCGGCTTCGGTATTAGCCAAGCCGACTGCGAAGGAAATTACGGAGCATTTGGACCCTTATTCTGTCTACATGACCGCTCAAGAGTTTGACCGATTTACGAATGGCATTGAGCAGCAGTTAGTGGGAGTGGGGATCGTTCTGGATGAGGATCCAAAGGGAGTCAAGATCATATCTGTGATCCAAGGCGGTCCAGCTGATCGTGCTGGGTTGAACGCAGGAGATATTATTATCGCTGCCAATGGGACAAGCTTGGCGGGACAATCTGTGCAACACGCGATTTCGATTATTACGGGCGCAGCGAACACAACCGTCACGCTGCAATATATTTCAGTCGACACAAATGAAAAGGTCACAAAGGCGTTAAAGAGAGAATTAATCAGAATTCCGAATGTCGAGTATCAAATGCTCGGCGGGGATATCGGCTATATTCGCCTTCATAGCTTCTCTCAAGAGGCAACAGAGGACATTACGAATGCGATTGGAAAATTACCGGGTGCACAAGGCTGGATTTTCGATCTCCGAAACAACGGAGGGGGCTATGTTTCCACTGCCCAGGAAGTGGCTGGCCTATTCCCTAACGTAACCAACGCCTTCCAACTGAGATATAAGACAGAACGGCCAGAGGTTTACGCGGCTCTTCCGCAAAAGGTCAAGTTTACAATCCCAACGCATATTCTCATCAATGAATATAGCGCAAGTGCTTCCGAAATGGTCGCCGTCTCTGTCAAAGAACAAAAAGGGGCAACCCTTTACGGACAAACGTCCTTTGGAAAAGGGTCCATGCAGTCGCTATTCACATTAAGTGACAGCAGCACGTTAAAATTAACAACAGCCCGTTTCTTCTCACCGAGAGGGATTCCCGTCCATGAAGTAGGAGTCACTCCAAATATTGAAACGGCCGTGGGAGAGGAATTAATCGTCTCTCATAGAGATCAACTACTTGCGAAACACTCAACCTATCAAAAGCTGCCTGCCCTAAAGGATGTTCCAGTTACAAAAACCTTCACGGTGGCAATGAATATGCAAATGGACTGGTCCAAACTAAACGCTCAGGACGTTCAGCTGATCCAATTAGGCGGCAAAGAAGTACCCGTTGATGTAAAAATAGCGGATGATTATAAAATGACCATCACTCCGAAAGCGAATTTACAATCAAAGGGCAAATATTTGCTCATGATCCACCCAAAATGGACAAGCAAAAGTTCGAAGCAAATGCAGAATGGAATTTATTTAGAGGTATCAGTTAAATAAAATTTGGCCAAATGAACCCGGGAGAAGTCCTGGGTTTTCTACTGTTATTGAGAACAAGGGAGAGGGCCGTTCTCAAACTAATTGTTCTTTATTAAGAAAAACTTGTTCGTTTTCTATTTAAAAATCAGATTCTTTATTGTATAATGGAAAATATAATTCAATGGGCATGTTTCAGGTTGTTTATTTTTTTAACCTGATTGTTCTATATAACGAATATTGAAAAAGGAGGACATCACATTGGTGCCAAGGTCTTCTCGACATAAGAGTCATAAGAGAAAGCAAAGGAAAAAGTTGTTAAAGGCATTTTCGTCTAGTGTAGCTGTTTCATCCCTTATATTAGGAAGCGGGCATTTAGTATCGCCTACATACAGCGAATTTAATTCGGTTAAAGAGAAGGAAGTGGAAGTTTCTGCGTGTTTTATATTTCCAAGCAGGGTTGAGGAATTGCTGAAAGATACAGAAGATCTTCGAAAGGAAGCACAGGCCAGATTAGGCGAAGTCGAGGGGGAAGTAGCGGGACTAGATGTGGACTCGCTTAATAAAAGAATCGCAGAGCTAATGAAAGATGTTGAAACAGCAGAAGGAACCGATGGGGGAGCAGCAGATGACACTTCATCCCAAGAACCTAGTGCGGATACGGCACCAATTGATGGATTTCAGGCAGAGCATGCCGAGTTAAAGGCAGAAAGCGCTGCGCTCGCCGCTCTAGAAAGCACACTCACCACTTTTGAACAAACATTTAACGCAAATCAGAAAGAAATGGACGCACTTGAAGGAATCACTGGAAACATTGACGGCATACTTACTGATTTGCATAGGATCATTTCAGAAGATTTTCCTCAAGCCCTGAAGCGGACAAAGGATATACTGAAGGAGATCAATGATATTATTGACTATATTGAAAGCATAAAGTACGATGCCGTCACCCAATGTGGATTTAAACTTGAGTATTTTGATGACATCATCCTAGTAGAAATGAAATCGAATAGAGATTTAACAGAAAAGGTAGTTGGAAATCTTGAAATTCAGCTAGCAAATCATAAAGAGCAAATGCTTCAGCTAGATAGTGATAATAATAAACTGAAAGCAAACTTCGAGAAACTTCAACAGGAAAATGTGACGTTGTTAGCTAAAATCGAAGGTATAAAAGCACAAATTGCAGCGGCAAAGGATCGAATTGCAGCAATTACCCAGAGAATTGCTGACTTGAAAGCATTACAGGCGGAAAAGGACATCTTACTCGCAGGAATGGATGCACTAAAAGAAAATCTGAAGAAGTCAACTGACTTAACAGAGGAACAAATCGAGCAACTATTAGAAAAGTTAGAAGGACTTTATAAGAATGTAGAAGATATTACACTTGAAAATAAAGACATGTCCGCGATCGAAAAAGCTATTGTTGAATTTGATCAAGAAATTGAACAAGAAGTAGAGAAGACAAAATTAGAAAAAGAAAGGATTGCATTGGAAGAACAGGCAAGGATCGAGCAGGAAGCTAAAGATGCAGCAGAAGCAGCAGCGAAGGCAAAGCTAGAGGGAGAGGGTAAAGAGGGGACAGGGGATACAGATGCAGATACGGATACAGATGTAGATACGGATACAGATGTAGATACGGACACAGATGCAGATACGGATACAGATGTAGATACGGATACAGATGCAGATACGGATACAGATGTAGATACGGACACAGATGTAGATACGGATACAGATGCAGATACAGATACAAATACAGATATAGATAAAGACAAAGACAAAGACAAAGATAAAGACAAAGATAAAGACAACAAAGACAAAGACAAAGATAAAGATAAAGACAAAGACAAGGATAAGGACAAAGACAAACCAATTAACCCAGGACAAGGCAAGGACAATAAAGGAAACCAAAAAGACAATGAGGATCAAGGTCAAAAATCTCAAGAGCCACAGCCTAGTAATAAGAAGGTAGACCAAGTGAAAACAGAGCAGGCAAGAAAAGAAAGTGCAATTCAACGAGAAAATGGGATTAATCTTCTGTTAAATCTGCTGGAGAGTCAAAAGGCGGGAAATGATCAAAGTAAACCACAAATAAAAGAAGAGAACAAGGTAGAAATGAGAAATGAAAAATCGAACCATCCATCAGTAGTGGAAGTAGCCCCAACAGCAACACATAGTCCGGTTTAAGTAAAAAAAAATAAATAGCTCCGGTAGATGACCAAAGCTACCGGGGTTTTTCTAGTTGGAAAGAGCTAAGGTCGGAAGGATATTAAAAATAAAACAAAAAAAGCCAGCACCCCATTGCGGGATACTGACAAAAGGCCGGCAGATCACTCTGCCCAGTTAGGTAAGCACCAGTCATTGGAATATTCCATTACTAGTGTCCATATATTAGACGTTTAGACGATTGAAAAGGTTTCATTCGATCCGAAGAATTTTAAAATTATTTTCGTTCTGCTCGTCTACCTTAGGGAAATCTTCATCTTCTTCATCTATTTCAACGACTTCGCTATCTGAATCGTTTTCTCTCGAGTCAGTGATACTTTCTTGCAGGATCGTATACTTCCCTTTTTCACCAGCAACTTTATTTCCCTCTTTAAACTCATTGAAAAGCATCGGCCAGATTATCAGGTTAATAATAATCAGGGTAAAAATAAACGTATTAATAAGAGCCTTTTTTGCCATTACGGAATCACGATCTCCTTTGTCTCCAGCACCTTATTGGATATGCTATACCCTTTAACAGTCAGCTTTTCGCCTTTCTTCAGGTCTGGTTTATAAAGGACAAACAAGTTACTTCCCTTATATTCAAATTCATTACTGCCTGCCTTCACCTTCGCCACCTGGTCGCTAACTTTAACGGAGATTTCAACAAAATGTGAATGGCGTTTGGCCTGGGTACTCACCAACTTTGTATCTTTCTGCTTTGAATTTGGAGTAGTGCTAGGACTAGCACTAGGGTCACTCTTACTAGTGTTTGTTGAAACTTGTCGATTGTCAGTTTTTGTCGGACTGCTTGTCGCTTTATTGGTGCTCCCCTTAGTAACCAACTTAAAAGGCAAAACCGTATGCTCATTTAAAAACGTACTTTTCCCCGTTTTCACATTACCTTTAACATACAAATAATATTGAACTCCTTCCTTATAAGGAGTTTCAGGTGTAATCGTTACCTTGCTCTCATCATCAGAAAGACGCAGTTTTGTCCGCAGCTTCTTCTGACTCTCATCTATAATATAGAAGTTTTGCTTCTTAACCGTCCCTTTGTTCACCGGTGCAGTAAAAGTAATCGACCAGCTCTTTAATGGCTCTTTAATCGTCCTTTCATCTAATACAACCTTTTCAATCGAAGCTTGTCCTGTCAGAATGCCAGGAAATACGACAATAATTGCAATCATACTAATAAGAAGGAATGCTCTTCTCATTCTACCTGTCCTCAACCTGTACTTTAATATCCTGCATTAAGCTTTCAGATAGAAGGGTGGTGAACAATTTGTCATTGGACAGGAGTTCATAGAAGGTGTAGCCCTTCCCCGCTGTTTGGTACTTAAAGGATTCCTTATAGGAGTTGATTATTTTGCCTTCTTCTGTAGCGAACTTGATGATTTTAGAGTCGATCGTTTTCTGATCTTTATTTTGAACGGTTATACGAACATCAAAGAAGTCAGGAACTTTTGAAAAACCGATATCAAACACCAATGTTCTTTGCGCTGCCCCTTTTGTTTTCGGAGGAACAGGGTCAGCAAATCCCTTCTGTAAAACACTTCCATTCCTCATAATATCAACGTGTACCGTATCGACATCATCACTCTTCGTTGTAATATCAATATTTGTGATACCGCTAAAGGAAGTTTGGTCGTCCTTCATCGCTCCGGGCTTCTTATGCATAATATTTATTTCATTTATATATCTCTCTGGTGCGAAGGCTTTTATTTGCCTAGGCGCATAGTCATCCAGTAAATTCGTCAGCCTTCCTTCGTTCACGACCATGAGTTCATGGAAATCAATGAAGTTCGTATGAAAGGAGTACGAAAGAGATTGATAATAGGTCCCGTTTTGCAGCTCTACCGCCGGGGAATTCAATTGAACATGGTATTCCTTATTGAAATCCATCATATTCTCTGGAACGATAATTAACGTTTGCCCATCTTTCCGCACATTTTTAATGGGAAAATCATAATAAGTGCCATTAATTCTTTCATATAATCTTATATATTGTGAGGACACATTTAAAATGTTGCTATTAAACTCAATTTTAATGTCTGTGTCGATCGGAACATTCTGCTCCCCTGCTGCAGGAAGTCGCTTTATCACATCAGGATAGGTAGTGGCCCTGGCATGGTTGTGAAACGCGGGTCCTATTATAGATAGAAGTAAAATGAACATAACTCCCATCACCTTGGCTGTCTTCATTGTCATTAACCACCTTCATATGTAATGTTTCGTTAGTCTTACTATACAACGAAATTCGACAATTCTCCATCGAAAAAAAGGAAAAAGCCGCCATAATTGGCGGCTTTTCCTGAACGCTGAAGCGAAGGTTAGTACAAGCGTACTATACAAGTTAAAGAAAGCATCCATTTGGGAGAAAACCTTCTTACCCCTAGTGTAACAAATATTACGGAAAAATACATGAAAAATTTTCTAATTGACCCATTTTTTTATTTTATATGCAATTTTTTTTGGTTCTTGCATAGAATTAGAGGGTGTGCATTTAGTAATGTTAATATATTTACATTTTTCAAGTTTGAGAAATGTCTAGCTACAGCGCCTACCCCCGACGTACAGGACGTACTAGTGTCGACAATGCGACAGGACGTCGCGTTTTTGTCGACCTCGAGGTTCATAAGCCAATCCGCCAAGAAGGTTAAACTACAACCTTCTCGGCGGCTAGTCTTATGCTTGTCGGGGGTGGGTGAGGCGCTTCCGCTTTTCTAATAAACAGTAAATATATTACAAAATTAATAAAAATATGATAAAAATTGTAGAAATTTAGCAAGCTTTATATTATCATAAGATATATAAACCAAAGTTGGAAAACCTATCTTCACCTGCCAAAAAAAATATACATTGGTAACTATTGCATAAAAGATAATAGTTTGGTATACTTTTTTACTAGTTAGGTAAGCGGTGGATATAGAGGAAAATACAACCATTGGTTTATTCATTGCTAACAAAAAAAATGCACTACATAGCATGAAGGGAGAATACAAGTTTATGAAAAAGAAAGCTATTAAACTAGCAACATCAACAGCTATCGCAGCTTCAGCATTCGTTGCTGCAGCACCAGCTAACCAAGCTGATGCGGCTGTGAACGTAGATCAATTAGTACAAGACGCACAAAATGCAGGAACAGTCCTTAAATGGGCTATCTCAGTTGAAGGTTCAGCTGATTATGTAACACGTCCTTATGCTGCTTACAACGCTGCTAAGCAAGCGATTGAAGGTGCTCAAAAAGCACTTAAAGGTGCAAGTGCTTCTGATAAACTTAAATACGAAGCTAGATTAACTGATCCACAAATCCAAGTGAAACGTGCAACAGCTTACATTGATGCCATCACTTCAAGCGAAAAAATTAAAGAATTAACTGCTGGCCTAGATGCAGCTGTTAAATCTGGTGATATCGAGAAAGTAGAAGCTGCTTACCACAAAGCTACTGCTGAGTTCCGTAAGCAATCTGCTCTATTAGACCGCGTTTATGGTCAATCAACTCGTGACGGTATCCGTAACGCAGTTAAACCAGCAATTGAAAAATTAGTTGCTGATACTAAAAATGATGTAACTGTTAATATGCTTGCTAAAGCAGCAGCGGCTGATGTTAAAGCTGGCAAATTAGAAGATGCATCTAAAAAATTATCTGAGGCTCAAGCAATTCTTGATGCAAACGTTCTAAAATGGGAAACTTCTTTACAAAAATCAGTTGATGATGTAGCAGAAGCAATGCCATTAAAAGTGTTATCAATTTCTGCTGACGGCAAAAACACAGTAACAGTTAAGTTTTCAAAACAAGTTGCTTCAGTTTTACCAGCGAGCCAGTTTACTTTTGATAATGGCTTATTAGTTCAATCAGCAGTTGTTGGCGCTGATAAAAAGACTGTTACATTAACAACAACTAACCAAAAAGCTAATACAACTTATACATTAGCTTATCAAGGTGAAGCTACTGGGGTATCTTTCAAAACTTCTGCAGCAACAGTAGGTAATATTACAGTTGATGCTTCTGACCGTGCTCGTTTAGGTGTTGGTGAGACTCGCACATATACTGTTACTTTGAAAAATGCTGACGGCCTTCCTTATGTTGGATCAGTTGCAATCGGTTTATATACTACTTCAGATACAGCAACAGCAGCTCTTGTTGGAACTGGTAATGCAAAAATAACTAGTGCAAATGGCGTACTTACGAACTCTGATGCTGTAACAGTAAATAGCGATGTTAATGGAAAAGTAACATTCACTATTGAGGGCGTGAGTGGTGGAGAAGTATATCCATTTGTATCAAAAAATACTGATCCAGCTGCGGGAATTCAGTTTACAACTGAGGACTATTTATTACTAGGTAGAACTTCATATTATGCATTAGCTGGAAATGGAACATATAATGGATCAGTAGACCCGCTACTACAAATTTCTTCTACTGATTATATTGATCTTGAAGGAAATAGACTAGTTACATCTGTTAGTTCTGTAAATACAATGTTCAAGTGGGACGACAATGATAAGTTCTACATTCAAGGTGTTCTTTCTACTCAAGAACAATTTGAAGCAGCATTATCAAATGGTGACACTGTACATGTGAATTACAATGCTACAAAGGCAAACACTTCAGTTTGGAGTATTGTTTCAAACGTAACTTTAGGAAATACTTTAGACGTAGTTACACCATCTCGTGAAGTATCTTATGATGGTACTGGTGGAACTTACAGAATCACAGGTACTGGTCAACCAGGACATAAGGTAAATCTATACAAAGTTAACGGTGCGAATACTGCTGCTACTCAAGCAGACTACTTAACAACTGCAACTGTTGATTCTAATGGTGTATGGACTGTACAGGCGCTTGGGCTTACTGATGGACTAAATGATTACAAAGTTGTTCAGTATGCACCAACATCTGCTCCAGTATTAGCTGATGCCGTTGCAGTGGATACAATCCATTATGGAAACTTTGAAATTGCTACTGCAACTCTTGTTGATACAGTAAATGATGGTCAAATTTCAATTGGTGATACAATTGACTTTACATTTGTTAATGAACATGTCTATGACCATAACATTGCTACTGCTACAAATGCTACTATCACATTAACAAAAGGACTATTAAGTGCTAAGTTTAATGTTAAACGTGTTGACAATGATACATTAGAGATTGTTTCTATTAATGGAACATTACCAAATGGCTTTGATGCAACGTTTGCTACTGGAAAACCTAGTATCACTGCTATTACAAATGTTAAAAACCAAGATAGCCTAGAATTAAAACATAAGAATAACTTACTTCAATAAATAGAAGTAAAATAATTATTAGAAAAGGAAAGCTCTATGGATATTTATCTGTAGAGCTTTCCTTTTTCTTGTTTCCAATACCCGTCTAATATGGGATTTTAATGTACTCTTACAAGATGATGGTGTCTTTTAAAGTATATTCATCGCTTTTCTTTTTGTCATTTGGAAAGGAATCTTTAGAATGTAGGCTTTTACAGTTAATAGGCTAATTTGAAATTTGAGGTTGTTTGACCACTTCATGTGCTACCTGGTAACGTGGTTTTTAAATGAGGTTTTGTTTTTTTAAAAAGGATTATGATTAATTATTGGCGCAAAAACACGCAAACTCCAATTCTGGTATATTGGTACGGCCGAGATATGAGAATTGGAGTTTGCGTGAATATGCATTTTTAATATGAAAATCTGTTTAAAAATAATCTTAATGGAATATGTTAACCATTCACCAAGTAATGTGAAACCTACATGTTTAAATGAGTGTACTCATGGTAAATGTTAAGTATTTTTTAATGCTAATCCAATACAAACTAGTGGGGCCGTCCTTTACAATCAATTATATAGTTAATACAAGATGTGGAAATTGGTATAAACTTTAAATTTCTTTCTCCATCTCTGCCACCCTATTGCCGGACCCATCTGAAATAGCTGAAGAACCAGTGGTTTTAATAAGTATTTTCCCCGTCTCAAACATACCGCTAGTAGTTGGTGTAATAATCAACTCCCGATAATCTGAACTGATCCCAACAGTATATAAATTAGCGGCTACTGGCTCATCATTAATCTTTATTTCAAAGTTTGCTTGTCCACTTAGAACAATATTCTCCGAGAACGTCAATTTAATATTATCATGTTCCCTAACAGCGTTTACTAAAACAGGTTTAGTGTTATCTCTTATTGTAACTGAACCAGTATAATTATCCATCATATTATCTGAAGGATCTTTAACTCCTTGAATCATTACAGTGTAAGGAACTGACGTTGCAATTTTTCCCTCCGGCAAAGTAATAGTAACAATTCTTTTATCACTATTTATCGATAATGCTGAGTTTGATGGTATCGTTACTCCGTTAATCAAATAGTTAGTATAAACCGTGGCAGAAACATCAGTTATTGGTTCACTAAATACTACTTTAAATTGTCCATTTACATCGGACGCAATTAGTTCCTTTACAAAAGGTTTAACACTATCCATCTTTTTAGTGACTGAGGTTGCAAATGGTCGGTTATCATTTTGCGTAATCGTTGAATCCTTTATAGCACCAGCTTGAACATCGATAATGTATATACCATCAGGTAAACTTCTTGCATCAATAATCATTTTATTCCCTGAATTTGATTTGAATGTAGCTCTTACAGGATTATTATTTGTATCATAAATAGTTATTTTACTTGTCACTGGCGAACCTGTTTGCAAAGGCTTATTAAAAGTAACTTGAATTTCATTTGTATACCCATCATAAACCGTATTAACCAAAGTTGGAGGATTTAGATCCTTCGACAGAGAAACCGCTTGTTCATAAGTTTTCCCTTCATTGTTGGCGAGGTCCTTGTATGATTTTACTTGCACATTGAGCCAAACAGTGTTTTCGTTTGTACCAAATACGCTTGCTGGCAGCTCTATTTCGAATGTTGTCCTAGCACCATTTGAGACATCCTTGACAGCTGATGGTCTAATTGTTGTTACTCCTTTTGTGATTGCTAGATTATTAGCGGAAAATGTTGATAATGCTTCACTAAATTCAATGGAAATAATTTTTTCATCTTTTACTTGAAATTGTTTGATTTCTGGTATTCCTGTATCAGCATTAGAGTTATAGAAGAAAGTGCTACTGTATGCATTCATAATATTAGGTGTAGGCACAACTAAATCTCTTGCTCCTGACATAACAATGGAATACCATTTTCCTTTTTGTAAACCAATCCGGTCTAATTCTAACTTTCTTACAACAAGGGTGTCTGTATCTGAGGTTGATGTGTAATTAACTAATTTTCCATCAATGGTAATGGAGAGTGGTGAGTGTCCATCGACAAGTTCTGAAAATTTAATTTCAAGATTTCCGTTTATGTCGGTTGTTACAATTGAAACAGTCGGTTTTGTACTATCAGTGAACGTAAAGGTTGTAGAGTAGTCACTAGTACTTAACGCTTCATAAGTAGCTGTTTGGATATTACTTTTGACTGTAACTGTATAGCTGGTACTTGAATACAGTGGATCGTGCAGCTCGATTAGGGCGGCACTTTTGTCTTCTGAAAGCTTTACACTTTTAATAGATTTACCACTAACTGAATAGTTAGATGTATTTTCTGCTCCGTTAGTTCCACTTCCAGCAAGCATCGCTTTATTAAATTCAACTTTTATCCTTTTTGGCTCTGCAGCTGTAATTTTTTCAACCTTAGGTGTAAGTGTAATCCCTAGTGAATTTAATCGATCTGTCAACGATTTTTTGATGATTGGGTTGTTGACACTATTTATATATTTTTGAGCCTCTGCAATATGCTTATCAGCTTGTACACCATCCTTAGCAGCCAATGCTTTAGCAGCTAAATCAATTTCAATTTTAACGGTAACCGGATATTTTGCCTGATCCCACACCTTTTCAGCCTCCTGCTTATATTGAGAGCGAATAAGGTCACGTGTAGATTGGCCATATACACGATCAAGCAAAATCGCTTGTTTGCGAATTTCTGCTGATAATTCGTGATAAGCGTTTTCAGTTTGATCATTGATTGTATTGATTTCTAATTGATGTGATAATGCCTGTTGTTTTTCTTTAATCTTCTCGCCGGCCGTAATTGCGTCAATATATCTCATGGTACGATCAATATGAACCTTTACATCTTCATCAAGTTCAGCTAAATAATTGTTCTTTTGTGCAGCAGGTAATGTATTAACGGCTTTCACTGCATTATCGTATGCTGTTTTAGCACTGTTATAAGCTGACCATGGGCGTGTTGTTCCATCTGCTGTTCCTTCAATAGAAATAGCCCATTTTAAAATAGTTCCGGCTGACTTAGCTGTCTGTACTAATTTTTCCACTTGGACCACTGTTGCAGCTTCTACCTGCGTCGATATAGTTGAAACAAAGGCGGATGCAGCTAGGGTAGAAGCGCAAATTAATTTTAGTGATTTTTTACTTCTCACAGTTAAACCTCCTGTTATCAAATAATTGGTAAACAATCCAAAATTCCGGATAAACCATATCTCTATTGTAAAAGATTACTTAGTCTAGTTAAATAGACAATTATGTTTTTAAAAAGGTTTCATATAAAAATAGAAAAAATGTGTTCAAAAATAATTCTGAATTAAAATCCATAAGGTAAAACATTCCTTATGAAGTAATATTTGCTATAATGTAAAGGAAGGGGGAAGATTAGATGAGAAGAAAGTTTTTAACGCTCTTAGTGATATTGCCTCTATTCTTGTCATTTGGGCAAACGAAGGGATTTGCTGAGAACCAAGGCGACTACGAGAATGAATTTGAAAGCAAAGATGAAGAAATAATGGAGAAAGAAAAGAGTAAGGCGACTTTACTTGGACCGCAGGTGTTTCAGACTTCTGCTCTAACTTCGGCTGTGGGAACAGATGACCAAGGGAATCCTTATATGTATTTTGTCATGCACGGCACACCCTCTGCTTTAGCAGTCGTGGACTTGAATAGTAATGAATTAGTGAATACATATACTTTGTCTAATTCTACTAGTGCGTGGGGATTAGATGTGGATGAGGATGGAACAGTTTGGATCGGGGGAACGACAGACGGGAACGTATATAGCTACAATCCAAACACATGGGAGTTCCGTGACTACGGGAATAAACTCACATTGCCGAAGGATACAGCTATTCAAGATTTAGATGCTATTGACGGTATCATTTTCGGTTCAACTGCTTACGGCGGTTCTGTATTTAAATATGATTCGCATATGGATGAGCTAGTGAACTTTGGGCAAGCTTTATATAGGAAGGAATTTGCTAAGTCGATTGCTTATGATCAAGAGAACGACACCCTCTATATTGGTGTAGGCTCAAAAGCGGATTTAGTCAAATTTGATTTAACAACAAAGAAGAAAACTGCATTTCTTCCAGAAGAGTACAAGGATGATAAATATGTTCGAGATATTCGTATAATCGGAAACGAATTGTATGCTCGAATGGATCCATCTAATAGATTGGTTGTTTTTGATAAGGGAACTTTGGAGAAGGTTGATGAATTAGAGTTAAATTCAAGAACCATTTCATTATTGGCGCCAAATGAGGATGTCATTTATTACTCAAAGCATAATACTCTATATAAATATGACTTAACTACGAAAGAACATATTGATTTAGGAGTTGCTTTACTAACGGGAACAGAATTGCTTACACTTGATTTTGTTGAATTAAATCATGAGAATTATCCAGGCTATACACTTGTTGGGTTAATTGATAATGACGGAAATGTATTAAAGTATAATTTAGAGACAGGTTTTTACGAGATTACAAAAATCGATTTACCTGCGCAGCCAGTGACACTATACACGATGATCCATGACGAAAAAAGAGAGAATATATTTATAAATGGCTACATGTCCGGTGGATTAGCGATTTTCAACTCAAAGAATAATCAGTCTGTTCTCCATCAAGATATTAGCCAAATTGAATCAATGACGATTATGGGGGATAAGCTTTATATTGGGGCCTATCCAAAATCCCGTGTGCTGGAACTTGATTTAACAAAGCCTTGGGATATTACTAATCCAAGAGAGTTTATGAGGCTTGGTAATTACGGTCAAGAACGTTCCACGGCTATTACAGCCATTCCGAAACTGAACAAGGTGTTTGTGGGAACTTATCCTGAAACAAGTCTTGGCGGAGGGGCTTTAGCTGTTTACGATCTAAAAGAAAATAAACAAGAAGTCTATGAAAACTATATTTACAATCAAAGTCTAGTTTCCTTCCTGCATCATAAAGAATATATTTACGGTGGCACTTCGATTCACGCAAACTACCAGGTGAATCAACGCGGAGCAAGATTTTTCCGATTTAGACCTGACTTTCCTGAAGAAAAGGAATATATTCATTTGCCTCTGCATGCTAGCATGATTACCAGTTTAATAGTAGACAAAGATGGTACAATCTGGGCAATGGCAGATGGAACATTAGTTTCCTACAATCCAGAAACGAAGGAAATTAGAACAAAGCAAATACTAGAGTTAATTTCAGGGCGTTTCCGAAATGCGAAGATAATAGAAGGTATTGATGGGAATATCTATGGAACAGTAGAAGGAAAGCTTTTCAAGGCTGACCGGAAGACAATGGAAGTAGAGACTCTCATGGAAGAAGGAGCTTATGAGCTAGCTCAAGATTCAAAAGGAGATTTATACTTCCGTAATCAAGCAGATCTATGGAAGTATGAAATCAATTAATAATACTATGAATCAACCTATTTTTGGTAGGTTGATTTTTTTATTGCTAGTTTACTAGTAGGAATGGAATATACTTTTCTATTTTTATCCTCTATAACCAAAATCATGACCTGTTGGTATATTTTTTGCATTTAATCAGGTAGAAAATTACTTTAATATATTCCTTGTAGGGGCAATTCACCAGCCTTACATAATGTTGGTATATTACAATAATAATATAAATATCTATCTAGGGGGATTTATCTTGAACAAGAAAAAAGCAATAAAAGTACTTAGTGCAACGGCAATCGCAGCATCTGCATTCGTAGCAACAGCTCCAGCTGGAACTGAAGCGGCAGCTAGCGATGTTCAAACTTTAGTGAAAAAAGCTAAAGATGCTGGTACGGTTTTAAAATGGGCTATCTCTACTGAAGGTTCTGCAGATGGAAAAACTCGTCCATATGCACAATATAATGCAGCTAAAGCAGCTCGTGATGCAGCAGTTGCAGCAATCAACAAATTACCAGCAGCACAAAAAGCTGGATACCTTGCTGATATCGAGCAAAACGTAAACCTTCACATTAATCGCACAATGTCTTACATTGATGCTATTACAGCTGGTGAAAAAATCTCTGCTAAGAAAGCAACTCTTGCATCTCAAATCGAAATGAACTTAATTGATGATGCTACAGAAAAAGCTTACCATGAATTATCAACAGAAATTCGTAAACAAGCGATCCTTTTAGACCGCGTATATGGACAATCTACTCGTGATGAAATCCGTGCACAATATAAGAAATCTGCTGAAACAGTACGTGACAGCGTAAAATTTGAAGTATCAGTGAAAATCGAATTAGACTTAGCTAAAAAATCTCTTGCTGCTAACAACAATGCAGATGTAGAAAAGCACCTTGCAGAAGCAGTTAAGTACATGAAAGAAGTTAAGAACGTAACAATGAAGGCTACTTTAACTAAAACATTAGATGAAGTAGAAGCGCAATTAACTCCAGCTGTAAAAACAGTTAGTGCTTTAAATGCAAAAGAAATTGCTATTACTTTCAATAAAGCTATTAAAGCGGATACAGTATTAAATACTACTAACGATCTTATCAACATTTCAATCGCTGGAACTGGGAACCCTACTTTCAAAGGTGAACTTAGCAAAGATAAAAAGACACTAGTAGTTACTGCTAATACTGGATTAAATGGAGAGTACACTGTAAATATTAATAAAGATTCTGTAAAAGCGGAAACTGGAGAGTATGTTAAATCTTACATTTCAAAAGTAAATGTAAAAGATGAAGTGGCTCCGACTCTTTCTGGTACTGAAAGAGTGAATCCAACGACTACTAAAATCGTTTTCTCTGAGCCAATCTCTAATGAAGGAACTGTATCTTTCAAATATGCTGATGGGTCAGCAGTTAATGGTGCAACATTTACTTTAGATGCATCTGGTAAATTCGGTACAGTTGATTTAGCTGCTTCAACAGTAACAACTAACAAAGAAATCGTTGTTCAATTTATTGGAGCAAAAGATTTTGCTAACAACTTAATAACTCCAAACCCAGCAACTGTAATAGTTCAAAAAGGTGAAAAAGATGGAGTTAAACCTACGGTTACATCTTTAAATGTAATAGCGCCTAACCAATTAGAAATTAAATTCAGTGAAGAAGTAAACGGCTTTACAACAGCTGATATTACAGGTGTAACTGTTTCAAAAGTTGAAAAAAATGAAACTGATCCTACAAAGTATCTATTAACTTTAGCTTCTCCTCAAGAAGGCGTTAAAACAATTGGTTTATCTGCATCTGCAGTAACGGATTTAAGCGGGGAAGAAAACGAAGTTTATTCTAAATTAGTAGAATTCAAAAAGGATACAGTAGCTCCATCTTTAGCAACTTCTGCAGTTACAAAAGATGCTAAAGACGGCAAGGAATATCTTGTGTTAACTTTCGATAAAGCTGTTACACTTAAAGATACTGACGGTGTCACTCTTTCTGGAAGCAAAATTAAAGATTACGTAACTACAAATGGAATTGATGTTGTAATTCCAGTGAACAAATTAGTTGCTGTAGAAGGATCTGCTACTTCTTTCAAAGTTGCTTTAGCTGATTTAAACCTTGAAGAAGGCGCAGCTTACACACTTAGTCTTCCGACAGGTCTTGTTCAAAATGTATCTAATGTTGAAAATGCTACTAAGTCAGGAGCAATTAAATTTACACGCGGCAAAGATACTAATGTTGCACCAGTAGCGAAACAAACTGTTCAATCTGTAGCAAAAGGAACAGGCAATAGCCAAGTAATTGTTACTTTTGGTCAAGATGTTGATGGCGTAACAGCTACTGATGCATCAAACTATTCATTTGATGGTGCAGTTGTTGAAAAGGCAGAGATTCTTAATGTTGATAACAAAAAGGTAGTTACACTTACATTAAAAGCTGATTCTGTAACATTCACAGGATTACGTAACTACTCAGTTTCAAATGTAAAAACTGCACAAGGTGGAACTCTTGATAATACAGTTAAAGGAACAATCAATTTAACTGAAAACGTTGCTCCAACTGTAACTCAAGCTGTTATCACTGGCCCAACAACAATCGAATTAACTTTCAGCGAAAACTTAGATACTACCAAAGCTGGTAATGACTTTGAAGTATTCCAAGGTACATCTACTACTGCTTTAACTGAAAGTGGAGAAGCTATCAGTGGTAATAAAGTGACTATTACACTTTCTGAAGCGTTAAAATCTTTAGATGGTCTTGTAGTAAAAGCATCTTCTGGTATCAATGTTGCTGATTCACAAGGTAATTTAACGACTTTCAAAGAAGTTACAGTAAAATAATAGTTAAAAATAAATGGCTGAAGAGGTTAATTTACTTCTTCAGCCATTTTTATTTTTGGATAAAAAAGGCCAACAGCAGAGCATTATCTTGATACAATCTCTTAATTAATAATCACCCGGACAGCAATTGAGATGTTAAATCATAGTTCCATAAATTTCTTTTGAAGGTTAAACGTGCTATACCTCAAATTATGTTTGTGGTTAATAATTTAAGCTCTACTTATATGAGAGATGTGATAGATTTTTTTGGAAGATAAGGATTTTTCGATTATGGTCATTTCTAAATCAGGTACTACAACTGAGCCAGCCATTGCATTTCGGATTTTCCATAACCTCTTGAAGGTTTAAAAATGGTTTAGAATCGCGTAATCAGGTTTATGCGACAACTGATAAGAACGCGGTATGTTGAAAATACATGCAGATGAACAGGGTTATGTAACTCGGAGTATAGGGAAATGTGTCTGCTCTCTTAGGTAAACAAGGATATGAAGAAAAAAAGCAGAGTTTGAAAAGATGCTAACTAAATGAAAGAAGTGTTCTCTAGAGAAAATAGACGAGTACTTCATTTTTATTATAAAAAATAAAAAACTGACCAAAGCTTATATGGGTAATATTTATTTTATTGGAAAAATATTAAATCACATTAAAATGTTAACTGCTATTGATAATAAAGTAGATTTACCATAAAATTAGTAAGGAACATAATAATGTAGAAATTTGACAAAGGGAGTCTAATATGAAAGAAACTTATCGAAAGCTTATACTATTAGGCTTAGTTTTATTTATTGTAGTTGGGTCCATTTACACATATAAACAAGGAAAGAAACAGGACAAAAAGTACTTAGAAGACCTGCAGGGATATCATATATCTCTTACTGAAATACAGGAAGGGAAGTTTGACTATTCGAAAGAGGAACTAGCGAAGCTTCATAATACATATCCTGATCAAGCCAATATAACATGGAATCTCGGTCTTGTATATGCGATGGATAGGGATTTCAAGAAGGCGGCTTTATACTATCAAAAGGCAGTCGATCAGCGACCTTTTATTGTGCAGGAACCAATGTTCTCTCTTCAATTTGCGGAAATCCTATTTTTTAAGGAAGAGTATACAGTATCAAAACAATATTTAGAACACCTTAAAAAAATAGGAGTTCCAGAAGAATTTAACACACGTGTAGACGAATTACTGGCTTATATAGAAACCATAAAATAAAGGTGAGAAAATGTCGAAAATAGATGAGTTGTTTGGTGAGAGAATTAAGGAAAATGCTCTTGATTCTGACTACATAGACAAAGTAGAAACAGAGAATGAAGTAGAGATTAAGAAAATTGATAAATTTTTAACTGTAGTATTACTCTTACTAATATTAATTATCCCTCTCGTAGTTCGAGTTCATTTTTCAGATTTTGTAAGTCCACAGGTAACGGGGACTGATTTGGACTCAGGCTCTAAATCGGATATATTTACTTTTTATAAATTTGTACTTTTATTAATTGGAACCATGATACTAGGGTTGGTGTTCCTGTATAAAGTAATATTTGTTGGATATGTAATTCCAAAATCAAAGATTAATATTCTTACAGGGATTCTTGCTGTTACAATACTTCTTTCTGCTATTTTTGCACCCAATAAAACATTAGCACTTATTGGGATGTATAATCGGCATGAAGGAACATTAACATACCTGTGTTATATTGCCCTTTTTTTTATTGCTTCGAATATTAAATATACTGCAAAACAGTTAAGCTTGTTTATTTATATTCTATATCCATTTGTAATAATTAATACTACTTTAGGGCTGTTGAACTTCTTTGGAATTGACATTCTAAAGTATGAGTTTGGAAGAGCAATTCTATTTTCTGGGCTTCCAGAAGGTTCAAATTTACAAGAAGGATCTAAGTTTCTTGCGACTATTAACCATGGAAACTATGTGAGTGGATTTGCTGCAGTATTGATTGGGTTATTCCTTACTATGTCGTTACTAGACAATAATAAAGTCCGAAGCCTTATTAATCTCTTTTTTGCACTAGCATCTTTTGCAATGCTATTAGGATCCTTATCAAGTAGCGGATTTGTCACACTGTTAGTTATCCTACCAATTATGGCACTACTAGTAATTAAAGCTAAAGGAAAAAGATACTTTGCAACAATTTTTGTTTTATTCTTTATTGTAGGTAGTGGAATTTTTACGATAATGGCAAAGTATAATCCTCAAGTTTGGAATGAAAGTATTGGGGTCATCTTAAAAAATAACCCTTTTGAAAATGTTCAATCAGCGATTGGGAAAGTGCTAGAGTCAGATAAAGTCTATGCTAATGAAAAAGTAGATTATAACTTTCCTAATCTTCCTGAATCGGGAGTAGGTCCTGGGTCAGGTCGTCTGTATATTTGGGGAAAAACATGGGAGTTAATAAAGGAGCGACCTTTGTTTGGATACGGACTTGATACAATGCCGTTTCATTTTCCGCAAAATGATACAGGGAAACATGAGAATATTGAAACCTATAGGGTTATTGTGGATAAGCCGCATAATATATATGTGGGAGTTGCTTATGGGTCTGGCTTATTGGCTTTTGTATTTTTGCTTTCCTTTATTACAATGCAGCTGATTGCTGTAGCAAAAAAACTTGTTTTAAAAGCAAGTTTAGTTGGATACTCGTTATTTATTGGAATAATTGCATTTTTAGTGCAATTCTTATTCAATGATTCTCTTTTAGGAACAACTTTTATCTTTTGGGTATTATTCGGTTTATTTAATGATATTTCCAAACTAAATCAAACTTAGGGTAAGTTAAAATAAAATATTATTAGTCTCTATGATTTGGGCTTCGTATTATCTTATTTAAACAAAGAACTATTTTAAGAAAGTGCAAAATTAAGATTATTATTAGGGTCCTTTTTAAATATATTCCAATGATAGGCTTCATAAATATATTGAACCTACCTCTAAGAGGAAGCTAATGTTTTTATTAAATGAATTTGTTGATTCTGTTTAAGAGGAGAAATAATGGATAATTTTAGACTGATTTTTGAAATGACTAAAAAGGATTTTCAAAAAAAATATTTGGGTTCTTATTTAGGGATTTTGTGGGCATTCGTAAATCCTATTGTTACAATAACAGTATTTTGGTTTGTGTTCCAAGTTGGTTTTAAAGCAACACCAGTAGATAATTTTCCTTTTATATTATGGCTAGTATGTGGAATGGTGCCATGGTTCTTCATCTCAGAAACAATATCTACTGGTACAAACTCTATTATTGAAAATGATTATTTAGTAAAAAAAGTAGTATTTAAAGTTTATTTACTACCTATAATAAAAATTTTATCAGGTTGGGTTATTCATTTATTCTTTATATTTTTTACTTTTGCTATATTTATTTATTACAATATTTCTCTAGATATTTATTCCTTTCAATTAACGTACTATGGATTCTCACTAATCGTTTTGCTGATTGGAATAACCTTATTATCTTCATCACTAATAATTTATTTAAAAGACATAGGACAATTAATTAATCTGCTATTACAGTTTGGATTCTGGTTAACACCAATTTTCTGGTCATTAAAACAAATTCCAGATAAATATCACCTATATCTAAAATTGAATCCCTTCTATTACGTTATTAATGGATATAGAGATTCTTTAATATATAAAAAATGGTTTTGGGAGTACCCTAATCTTACTATTTATTACTGGATTGTAACACTAGCTATATTGTTAATAGGTATATTTTTGTTTAAACGCCTACGACCTCATTTTGCTGATTCTTTGTAAGGAGAAAAAATAATGAAGAAAGATACTGTAATATCTATTGATAATATATCAAAGGAATACAAACTTTATGATAATAAGATTGACCGTTTAAAAGAAGCAATTAGTATTTCAAAAAAAAGTTACTATAAAAAATTTCTTGCACTAAAAGATGTATCATTTGATATTAAAAAGGGTGAAACAATTGGATTAATCGGGAAGAACGGATCTGGAAAATCTACTTTACTTAAGATATTGTCGGGCATAATAAAGCCAACAACGGGGTCTATAAAAATTGATGGTAAGGTTTCGGCTTTATTAGAGTTAGGTGCAGGCTTTAATCCTGAATACACAGGTTTGGAAAATATTTATCTAAGCGGAACAATTTTAGGCTTCAGTAAAAAAGAAATTGATGCAAAATTAGACGAGATCATTAATTTTGCAGATATAGGAGAGTTCATTCATCATCCTGTAAAACTTTATTCAAGTGGTATGTTTGTAAGATTGGCATATGCAGTTCAGGCATGTATTGATCCAGAGATACTTATTGTAGATGAGGCACTTGCTGTTGGTGATGCTGCATTTGCATTAAAATGCATGAATCATATGAGGAAGCTTGTTAATAAAGGAGTCACAGTGATTTTAGTAACTCATGATGTACAGGCAATACGAAGCTTCTGTAGCCGTGTCATTTGGCTCCATGAAGGTAAGATAAGGAAAATTGGAAATGCTAATGAGGTTACATCAGAATATGTTAAAGAATTGTTTTTAATGGATGATGAAAATGGTGCAAAGACAAAGAAAGAAGAAAATTTAATAAGATGGGGAAATGGACGTATCCAAGTTGTAGACTCAAGAATTTATGATGAAAAAGGTGAAGAATCAGAAGTTATTGAATGGGGCGAGGATATTACAATCTGTTTAAAAGCAAGAGTAAATGTAGACTATGTAGCGTCTGACCAAATTGGTTTCGGTTTTAGTTTTAGAAATAAACATGGTTTAGATATTATTGTATCTACAACCTATGAGGAAGGTGAAAGACTTGGTCCCCTATATAGAGACCAAGAAATAACTGTTAACTTTAAACTTAAAAATATATTAACATCAGGGGAATACGCACTACTTTTATCAATTGAGGACCGAAGTGGAACGAAACCAGAATATTACGATTTCATTGAAAATATAAGGATATTAAAAGTGATTAGCGGTAAAAGGTTTTTCTCCTTAGTACAGCCTAAAATTGAACAAAACATTATTGTGAATAATTAAAATAAGAATTGGGGTACGGAGAAATGGATAATTACACACCAAGTTCTAAGCCAACTAAAGAAATCTGGGATAGTGTGGCTGATGAATATAGTTTAGATATTTCCAATTCTGATATCAGTTTATCCAGAGAAATTATTGAGATTTTTAACTCTGTTGGTATAACAAATGAAAACGAACTTCTGGAAGCAGGAAGTGGAAGTGGGCATTTGTCTGGTTTATTATCTAAAAATGGTTTTGATGTATCGTTACTGGATTTTAGCCCAAATGCGCTAAAAAAGTCAGAAGTCTTTTTTAATAGGTATGGTTTTAAAGGCAAATTTATTTTAGATGATTTATTAGAACTAAAAAAAGTTAATGAGAAGAAAAGTGTAGTATGGAATAGTGGAGTATTGGAACACTTTGATGATATTGAGTTAGTAAATTGTTTATTATCAATAAGAAATATTGCTAAGGATTATTTTATTTTTTTAGTACCTAACGCAAATTCATTACCGTATTTATTATATAGACATAAGTTAATGTCACAGGACGAATGGAAATTCGGTACTGAATATTTAAGGGAAGATTATGACTATTTTTTATATGGAACCGGATTTGAAGTGGTAGAAAAATTTTATGTTGGATGGGAAATAACAAACTATATGCTAGAAAAAGTTTTGGGTTTTCAAGACAATATGAATTTGATCCACTACTTCAAGAGTTTAGGTTTATTAACAAGTGAAAATTCATACCTAGTTGGGTATGTAACTAAACCCAAAAAAGGGTTTCATTATAGCGATGATTTTTTTAAGGGTTATCAGGGAGTTACAAAACAACGAACTTACGACTTCGATACTTTTTCTTATAATTCAGATGGTGTTGATAGTATTCTAGCAGTTGATAGATTTAATGAGTTAGAACGCAAAATAAATGAAAAAGATCAACTCTTATTAAAAATGCAACAAGTAATTGATGAAGCATCAAATTGGATTAAAAAATCAGAGAATGAAATTAAGCTTAGAGATAAGTATATCCTTGAAAAGAATAAAGAAATTAAGGATATATCTAAATGGGCTCTATCTCTTGAGGAGACAATAAAAAAAAGAGATAGTCAAATATTACATTATAATACAGAATTAGAAGAAAAAACTTTACTCCTCAATGATTCTATTAAAGAACTTGAAGAGATTAAAGGTTCAAAATTTTGGCCAATGATTAGGAGAATATTACCAGAAAAAAAGTAAAGTGAGATGTGATAATTGGGCGGGAAAAGTGAGCAAATTAAAGGTGAAAACAAGGAAAAAAATAATGTTGTAAATTATATTAATCAAATAAAAAAATTCAATCAATTGTACTATCAGGTATTATTGGAACAGAATAACCAATTTGATAGGGCTAAAAATACAAAAGCTTGGAAAATAATGTGCTTGTTAAGGAGGGTTAATGAACAGCTTATAAAAGGGAATTATGTGGAAAAGAAAAAATTTGGTCAATGGGTTATTAATAAAACACTTAAAAGAACAGTAGCTAAAAAGGATGAACTTAATAACTATAGTCCAATTCAAATTCCACCTATAACTGAGTATCAATTGCCAAATATTGAAATAACTGAAAGTGTTAAAATATCTAGCTTGTCAGAGTTGGATTTAAACAACTTTTCGAAAATTCCGCATAAAATTGATATATTTAGATTTCCGGTTATTGAATGGGATTTTAGATGGCAAAGACCTCAACAAATATCAGTACAATTCGAGAAAAATGGACACAGGGTTTTTTATTTTTCTATAGAGACACATGGTGTGTGTAACCCAAATGCTACCTATGATGATATTTCAAATCTGACTGTTGTTAAGGAATTACAAGAAAATATATACTGGGTAAAATTATGTACAAATCAACCTTTAAATGCATATAGGGATAAAATATCTGGGCAAGATTTAACCTTTATGAAATGGTCAATTAAAAGCATTAAGGGGAAATTTAACGTTGGAGCAACATACTCAATAGTAGACTTACCATTTTGGTCAAATTTGGTCATTACTTTGACTAACAATAAGGTGATTTATGATTGTATGGATGATCATGAGGGATTTTCTACAAACTCTACTGAGATGTTACTCCAGGAGGAATCATTAATTAAATCATCTGATATTATATTTGCATCTTCACAAAAATTATATGAAAAACTACTACCTAAAAATCCTAATACTCTACTAGTTAGAAATGCTGGGGAGTTTGAGCATTTCTCTAAAATTTCAGCTGAGGTTCCTTTAGAAATTAAAGACATTACAGGACCGATAATTGGCTATTATGGTGCGATATCCGAATGGTTTGATATTAAGTTAATAGAACAGTTAGCTAAAAGGAATAAAAATTGGACATTTGTATTAGTAGGTAACACATTTGGCTGTGATGTTACCGATGCTGAAAAGTTAGATAACATTATTTTTACTGGAGAGGTTCCATATAAAAGTCTCCCAAGTTACTTACAAAGATTTGATGTTTGTTTAATTCCTTTTTTAGTTAATAACTTAACACTTGCTACAAACCCTGTTAAAGTTTATGAATATCTTGCTGCTGGAAAACCTGTTGTCTCTACTCGTTTACCAGAATTAGAGTATATCAGTGAAATGGTCTATTTAGCAGATGATGTGACAGGATTTGAAAGATCTATTTATGCTGCTCTGAAGGAAGAAAAAGAAACAAGTGTATTATACAGAAAAGAATTTGCTGCAAGTAATACATGGTCTACGCGGTATAAAGAAATTGAAGAGTATATTATGGAAAGTTATCCTAAAATAAGTATAATAATCGTGACTTATAATAATTGGAGTTTTACAAAACAATGTTTAGAGAGTTTATTCAAAAATAATGGGTATCCTAATTTTGAAATTATTGTTATTGATAACAATTCTACAGATGAAACTAGAGTACAGTTAGCGAAGATAAATCATCCAAATATAAAAATTGTTTTATCAGCAAAGAACCTTGGGTTCGCTGGAGGAAATAAAGTCGGATGCAATCTTGCAACTGGTGAATATATTATTTTATTAAACAACGATACTATAGTGACTCAAAATTGGATAGAGACATTAATTAAACCTCTAATGGAAAATAAGGAACTTGGAATGGTTGGACCCGTATCAAACTCAGTTGGTAATGATCAAATGCTAGACTTTTTTATAGGTGATCCAATAAATGGTCCATCAAAAGAATGGCTTAAGGATTTCAAATTATTCTATGAAGGAAACTATCGATACACAAATCTTCTTGGTTTTTACTGCGTTGCTATTAAAAGAGAAGTATATGAAAAAGCAGGGGATTTAGATACAAATTACGGTATTGGTATGTTTGAGGATGATGATTATTGTGAGCAAGTGAAAAGTCTAGGTTATAAGTTAGCGATTGTCGAAGATACTTTTGTCTTCCATCATGGTAGTGCTAGTTTTAAAAAGATCAAATCTGACCATTACCAGAAATTATGGGAGAAGAATAAAGCATATTTTGAAACCAAATGGAATACACAATGGTCTATGCCAAAACCACCTTTAAATATTTTTTCTGGAATACAAGACCCTAATGAGATAGCTAAAGTGATAAAAGGTGAAAAAAGATTATCTCCAATTTTAATTGTGGGAGATTGGAATTCTAAAAATAATAATTTTAAAGAATTTGTCATAAGAGTGGCCCGTAAGAAGGAAAACTTAATAATTGTTTACACAGACAGTTATAATGGCGAAACCTACCAAGGATTACGTAAGGTAGGCGAAAATGTGTATTTTACTAATAATTTAGAAATTATTTCTAAAGTAGAGTTTAAAAAGATTGTATCCTTTAAGTACGATTTAAATCTTGAAAAGATTAAATCAGAAGTCAAGCTTATAGATATGATGGTTAATGAATCAGAGGAAATGTAAATTAAAAAGGGTTTTCCAAAGGATGATTTAAATAATGCTCATTCTAACTCTTGCTATCATTAAAACTCCGATATATCGAGGTTAATTATTGTGAAAAAACTAATTAAAAAGGTCAATAGACTTATAAAAAAGGATCCTAACATAGTAGTTAGAAAGTTTATAAGTAAATTGCCACGTAGAATTAAAGACTGGATATTGAAATTTCCAGATGAAAAAACATTAATACATCAGGTAAATGAAGTGAGGGAAAGTCATAAAGGAAAAACATTTTATGTTTTTCCTTTACCTTCATGCCCGTGGGGTTATATGTTTCAAAGGCCTCAACAATTAGCTAGAGCTTTGGCTAATCAAGGTAAGGTAGTTTTCTATATGATTGATTCCTCTTTTCCTTATGAACCAGACTGGTTTGTAAGAGGGATTTCTGAAGTAGAACAAAATATTTATTTAGTAAATGATAATTTTAATGGTAACCTTTTTATCAAAGCCTTTTCCGATGAAGAAATCTATATTTGGCAATATTGGCCTCATCAATTTGGGAATATAAAAAAGTGGGACTCTGAACTTAAAAATAGTAAAGTAATCTATGATTGTATAGATCATTTAGAAACTTTTTTAAGCTATCCAGATATTAAAAGTGATTTCCTAGCTTCTTTGCGTAAAGCAAAAATAGTTTTAGCAACTGCCAAGAATATACAAAGATCTGTATATAAATACCGAAGTGATTGTTTGTACATTCCCAATGGAGTTAAAATAGAAGACTTTACTAATTATAAAATATATCCGTGGCCAAAAATTGAAGAAATACGGTCCAATAGTGATGTAGTTATTGGTTATTATGGTGCAATTGCTGAATGGTTTGACTTTACTACCATTGAATACATGGCTAAAAATAATCCGAAATGGACAATTGTGTTAGTTGGAGAGATTTACCATAGTGTAGAAGAAAAGGTTTCAAATTTAATGTTATATCAAAATATTCAAGTCTTAGATAGAGTAGAATATAAACTTATTCCACAATTATTATCAAATTTTGATGTAGCCATATTACCTTTTATTCTTAATAATATAACATTGAATACTTCGCCTGTAAAAATATTTGAGTATTTAGCAGGTGGTAAACCAGTTGTAAGTTCTGCACTGCCGGAGGTAATGGATATTGATTGTATCTATATAGGTAAGGATTCTATTTCATTTAATAATATGGTTTCTTTGGCTTTACAGAATAAAAGTAATAGGAAATTTATTAATGCTATGGAACAAGTAGCACGACAAAACACTTGGGGAACAAGGATTAAGTCTGTAAATGAGTATCAAAGAAGGGTTTTAGAAGATTATGACAAAAAAAATCTTAATATTTGACCGTATAGATTCTTCAAAATTTCCTGGAGGAGATACAATTCAGATTAATGCTATTTATAACTTTTTACTTAAGCATGGATTTACTGTAGATATTTCCGAAAATCCTCTAACAAATTTAAATAAATATGATTTTATTTTTATATTTAATCTTACAAATCCACTTGAAGCCTATTTATTTGCTGAATCAGCAACAAAATATAATAAGCCTTATATTTTATTCCCTGTATATTGGAATTTAGACACATTAAGGTATTCGAATAATATAAATTTAAGGCTTATTCTAAAGCGTTTTATGCCTAATTGGTCTAAATGGGTCTACCGAGTTACTAAATTTACTATAAATAATTTTACAATAATTAAGAAGCTAAGGATTAATCCATTTTTCTTGTTTAGAGAACAGACAATCTATGACCTAATTCTAAGAAGGGCAAAAATTATTTGCCCAAATTCATATGCTGAATTGGAACACTTAGAATTTAACTTTCCTTTCGCCAAAATGAAGCCTATTTTTAAAGTTATATATAACGGGATTGATTTAAAAGCACTAAATTCTTTTAAATCAAAAAATATAGGTAATTCAGTTACAAAAAAATACAAACTTCCATCAAATTATGTTTGTTGTGTCGGTGGTATAGGACCTAGAAAAAATCAATTAAATCTAGTTAAAGCTGCGAATAGAACGGGCATACCTTTGGTGATAGTAGGTAAAGCGGCAAAGGGTTATGAAGGATACTTCGAAAAGTTAAAGAAATTTGCTAAAGATAATATCTTTTTTTTGGGTCAGTTACCTCATGAAGAAGTTTTTGATGTATTAATTAATAGTGCAGGGCATATTCAACCTAGCTATATAGAAACACCCGGTCTAGCTTCTTTAGAAGCCTTGGCTATTGGGCGTCCAATTTGTGTTTCTAATACTCCCCCAGTAGTGGAGTACTTTAAAGAACATGCAGTCTACTGCAATCCAAATGATATAGAATCAATTTCTGAAGGTTTGGAATCCTTGTTTAAAAATGAAGTAAATATTTACTCTGCTAATTACATTAAGGAAAATTTTGATTGGAATAAAACTTTGAAAAAAATATTAACTATATTCAACGAATAGTAAACAGGTTTTACAACTAGAAAATGGAGTCACTAATGAAAAAAATACTTAAATCCTTGACTTTATATCGTTCTCAAATTCTAATTTTAATTCCATTAATATTGCTTTTCTTTATGGAGTATTTAAGTAGACAAAATTTCAATTTTACAATTTCTTGGTTTTTAGAAAATCAAAGAGAAGTTTTATTAAACTACTTGTTAATACTTCAATTATTGGTGATTGTAGTGTTGGTAACAAATATGTTTTATGGGATATTTATAATAACTGTCTCTTTAACAGTTTTCTCTTTTATTAATGGATTTAAACTAAAAATTCTGGGTCAACCAATTCTTCCAAGAGATATTTTAAGAATAAAAGAGATGGTCGATATATTACCATTGTTAATTGATTATTTATTTGTAATTCCGATTTTAGTTATCCCATTAATTATAGTGTTTTTTTTAATGAGAAAATTCATAAAGGTAAAACCATTAAATTTAGTACCAAGATTATTAATATCTGCTGTATTGGTTGTAACTTTCATAACCTTTTTTGTTTTTAAGCCTTCATTTATCGAAAAAGTTTATCAAAAATATGTTAGTTTTATTATCTGGGATCAAAAAGAAAACTATTTAACTAATGGCTTCCTTTTATCTTTTACTTCGAATATAGAAAAATCGATTATATATACTCCGAAAGGATATTCGAAAGAAACAGTGAAATTAAACTATGAAGATAGCTTAATTATGAAACCGTCTTTTGAGGAAAAGCCAAATTTAATAATAGTGATGAATGAATCTTTTTGGGATCCCACAGTATTGGAAAATATAGAATTCAGCAGCGATCCGATTCCGTTTTTTAGAAGTCTAAAAAAAGAAAGTACTTCTGGTTGGTTATTATCACCTCAATTTGGTGGAGGAACAGTAAATGTTGAATTTGAAATATTAACAGGTCATTCGATTAGTTTCTTACCTTTTGGCTCAATAGCTTTTCAACAATATATCAATAAACCCACTATGACGCTTGCTAGTATTCTTAAAAGTGAAGGTTATAGTACAGTGGGAATACATTCATATAAAGGTTGGTTTTATAATAGAGAAAATATATATAAACTTTTAGGCTTTGACTCGTTTATAAGTAGTGAATATTTTGTAGATCCAGTATATAAAGGCCCTTTTATCTCAGATATGGAAGTGTCAAAAAAAATTATTAATGAAATTGAAAGAAGAGCAGAACCATCGTTTGTATATGCTATTACAATGCAGAACCATGGTCCATATGGAAGTGCTAGGTATAAAGAAAATAATATATTAGTTAAAGCGGATATTTCGAATAGCTCAAAAGCAATGTTGGAAACTTATGCACAGGGACTGTATGATGCTGATAGAAGTTTAGAGTTACTAATAAATTATTTTGAAAATTCTAAAGAGCCTACAGTAGTAATGTTTTTTGGTGATCATTTACCTTTATTAGGTGATGAATATATGGTGTATAAAGAATCTCAATTTATAAGAGATGAAAATATACTAAGTCTAAATGATACAAAAAAGTTACATAGTGTTCCCTTTGTAATATGGTCTAACTATAATAATGAATCAAAATATATAGAAAATTATAGTACGTCATTTATTGGCCCTTATCTTTTAAATGAAATGAGTATAGACCTTCCGCCATATTTTAAATATATTAAGACGGTTTCTGAAAAAATGCCCGGTTTATCAAAAAGTATTAATATTGATAATAAAGGAAAAATTTATAAGTCAATCCCGAACAACTATAAGAAAATGATTGATAAATATTGGTATCTACAATATGATCAATTATTTGGGAAAAGATATACTTCTGCAACTACATTTATAAATAATAATTATAACCAAGATATTATTCCCAAAGTTGAAATAACAAAGGCGAGTATAGAGGAAGTTAGAGCAAATCAATTATTTAACCCTTGGGAGGGTGAATCAGCAATAGCAATTATGGGAGAAAACTTTATTGAAGGGTGTTCAATTTATATTAACGATAAAGAAATAAAAACTACTTTTGGTAGTAGTAATTTATTAACTGGGATTGTTCCATTGGATTTTTATAAAAAACCCGGTGAACTAATAATAGATGTTAAATTAAAGGGAAGTAGTAGTAAGATTATTGCTGAGTCAAATAAAATCACTATTCCTGTTATAGAGTAATTAAGTCTAATCAGCAATGATTCAAAATATAAATTATCTCTTAAAAGAGATGTATTGGAAATATAAAAATCATTAGATGAGTGTTTGCTATTTTATTTGTTAAGACAAAAAGGAGGAATTTAATTGAAAGGAATTATTCTTGCAGGCGGTAGCGGAACACGTCTTTATCCTTCAACTAAAGTTATTTCCAAACAACTTCTACCTATTTACGATAAACCAATGATATATTATGCCCTATCGGTACTCATGTTATCTGGAATACGTGAAATTCTTATTATATCTACTCCAGAAGATACACCTCGATTTGAGCAATTGCTTGGAAGTGGGAGTGATTTAGGTATTTCATTATCTTATGCAGTACAACCTTCTCCAAATGGAATTGCCCAAGCCTTTATAATAGGGGAAGAGTTTATTGGGGATGATTCAGTAGCACTAATACTGGGGGATAATATATTTTATGGTCATGGTTTTACTTCTATTCTAAATAAAATAGCAAGTCGGCCAATTGGAGCTACAGTATTTGGATATAATGTAAAAGATCCTGAGCGATTTGGTGTTGTTGAATTTGATTCAAGTGGAAAAGTGCTTTCCATAGAAGAAAAACCAGTTAGACCTAAATCAAACTATGCTGTAACGGGTCTTTATTTCTATGATAACCGAGTAATAGAGATCGCGAAGTCTATTTCTCCTTCAGCACGGGGTGAACTTGAAATCACAGATATCAATAAAGCATATTTAGATATGGGTGAACTACAGGTTGAACTATTAGGACGCGGCTTTGCTTGGTTAGATACTGGTACACATGAATCGTTATTAGAGGCATCAACATTTATTGAAACTATTGAAAAACGTCAAAGTCTAAAAGTTGCTTGTCTAGAGGAAATTGCATTTAGAAAAGGATATATTTCTGGAAAACAACTTCTAGATTTAGCTGAGCCTTTAAAAAAGAATGCTTATGGACAGTATTTAATTGATTTATACGAACGTAACGTACAAAAGGAGTTGCTATTAGTTGGAGCGCATTAATACTATTTTTAATGATGCCTTTTTATTAGAGCCTAAAGTTTTCGATGACCATCGTGGTTTCTTTTTAGAGAGCTATAATGAACGAGTTTTCGAAAATCTCGGCATCACTTATTCTTTCATTCAGGATAACCATTCTTTATCAGTTGAAGCAGGAACTTTAAGGGGATTGCATTACCAACTTGAGCCTTATGCTCAAACGAAGCTTGTCCGTGCTGTTAGAGGAGCAATTTATGATGTAATCGTTGATATTCGCAAAGAATCTCCTACTTATGGTCAATGGCAGGGTTTTATTTTAACGGAAGAAAATAAACGTCAGCTTCTTGTACCTAAGGGTTTTGCCCACGGATTCTGTACGTTAGTAAAAAATACAGAAGTAATATATAAAGTAGATAATTATTATTCAGCGGAACATGACAGAGGTATTCAATGGAACGATCCTTATTTAAATATTGATTGGCCAGTAAGAGAACCTATATTATCAGATAAGGACTCTAGGCATCCAATTTTATTAAAGGCTGGAGATACACCATTTGCATTCTCGCGGTAAAGGAGCTTAATAATGAAAGTATTAATCACCGGAGGAGCTGGCTTTATTGGCAGCAACTTTGTTCACTATATGGTAAAGAAATATCCTGAGTACACTGTCATAAACTTGGATTCATTAACATATGCAGGGAACCTTGAGACATTAAAAAAGGTTGAAGAAGAACCAAATTATCATTTTATACATGGAGATATCACAAACCATGAATTGATTGATTCTATTTTTCATAACGGAATTGATACTGTTATTAATTTTGCTGCAGAATCTCATGTGGATCGCAGTATTACTGATCCCGGAATCTTTGTTAAAACAAATATACTAGGTACACAAGTACTGTTAGATGCAGCAAAAAAATATGGCGTAAAAAAATATGTACAGATTTCTACGGATGAGGTCTACGGTACTTTGGGAGAATCAGGTTACTTTACGGAAGAAACACCATTAGCACCTAATAGTCCATATAGTGCTAGTAAAGCTGGGGCAGATTTGCTTGTACGCGCATATCATGAAACTTTTGGGTTGCCAGTCAATATTACACGATGTTCTAATAATTATGGACCGTATCATTTTCCAGAGAAGTTAATACCATTAATGATTTTAAATGCACTAAAAGATAAGCCCCTTCCTGTATATGGGGATGGATTAAACATTCGAGATTGGCTACATGTAGAAGATCACTGTAGCGCGATTGATTTAGTTCTTCGTAAAGGCGTTGATGGGGAGGTTTATAATGTTGGTGGTCATAATGAACGGACAAACATTGACGTTGTAAAATCAATTCTCCTGCATTTAGATAAACCAGATTCACTCATAAGATTTGTTGAAGATCGACTCGGGCATGATCGACGGTACGCAATTGATGCGACCAAACTTAGAACACAGCTTGGCTGGGAGCCAAAATATACATTTGAAACAGGTTTAAGACAAACGATTGATTGGTATTTGGAAAATCGCTCTTGGTGGGAAAATATCCTTTCAGGTAATTATCAAAATTATTATAAAAAGCAGTATGAAGAAAAGTTAGGGAATAGCTGATGAAAATTGTCATCACCGGAGCAAATGGTCAACTAGGTCAAGAGTTGGTTCAGCAGCTACAGCAAACTTCATTTACTATTTATGCTTTTACAAAAAATGATTTGGATATTACGGACACAGAAAATGTACAAAAGGTGATTGGAGAAATTCAACCTCATGTTATTATCAATGCAGCAGCTTATACGAAGGTAGACTTAGCAGAGACAGAGGAAGAACTAGCGTTCATTGTTAATGGATTTGCACAGCGTAATTTAGCAGTAGCTGCTGAAAAGGTAGGAGCTAAAATTTGTTATGTAAGCACGGATTATGTATTTGATGGAGAATCGTCCACACCATATGGAGAATATGAAACATGTAAGCCTTTAGGGGTTTACGGAAAATCTAAATATGTTGGGGAGCAGCTTACACAATCTTTAAGTTCCAAATATTTTATTGTCAGAACAGCTTGGGTATATGGGGAGTATGGTCCAAACTTTGTGAAGACAATGATAAAACTTGCCGAAGACCGAAATGAAATTGGTGTTGTACATGATCAAGTGGGATCACCAACATATACTGTTGATTTGGCTGAATTCATTATTAAATTAATTCAAACTGATAAATTTGGCATTTATCATGCTACAAATAGTGGCACATGTTCATGGTATGAGTTTGCAAAGGCCATATTTGAGGGATTAGGTTTGGATACAAAAGTAAATCCATTAACTTCTGATCGATTTTCTCGTCCAGCGGCGAGACCGAGTTATTCTGTCCTTGATAATATGGCTTTAAGAGTCAACGGGTTTCCTCAATTACGTCATTGGAAAGAAGGATTATCCACCTTTTTAAATAATCTCAAAAAATAACAATCTTTTACAGATTGTTATTTTTTTTATATAAAGGTATGATAATTTAGGTGAAATGAATTATTAGATAGGAGTTTCATAATGCCTACTGTAAGTGTGCAGATCGTTACTTTTAATAGTGAAGAAGTTATAAAGAATTGTCTGGATTCAGTGTTCAACCAAAGTTTCCCTCTTAAAGAGGTGATTATTGTTGATAATCAATCAAGTGATCAAACTCTTAATGTGGTTAGTGCCTTTGATAATGTCACTCTAATTAAGAATAATATTAATAGGGGATTTGCTGGGGGCCATAATCTAGGGATAAATCAAACTAATTCAGACTATATATTAGTTCTAAATCCAGATGTTATCTTAAACAAAGATTATATCAAAAGTATTATTGAAGAGATGGAGTATAATAAGAAAATTGGGTTAGCGACTGGGAAACTTTATAGAAATTTCAATGGTCAAATTTTAGACAGCACTGGGATAATAATAAAGAAAAACCGACGTGCTTTTGATAGAGGTTCGGGGGAATTTGATCAAGGCCAATATGACCAATTAAAAGATATTTTTGGAGTATCGGGAGCGGCAGCAATGTACCGTCGAAAAATGATAGAAGATGTTTCAATAGACGGTCAATTTTTTGATGAAACTTTTTTTGCTTATAAAGAAGATGTCGATGTTAGTTGGCGGGCACAATTATTAGGTTGGAAAAGTTTATTTGTTCCGGGGGCTATCGCAGTACACAGTAGGGGTTGGCAAGAAGAAAAGAAGAGATCGCATGTACCTTTATTTATTAGACAGAAATCTTATATAAATAGATATTTCTGCATATTAAAAAATGACGTAATTTCTCGTTTTGTTTGTCACTTCCCGATTATTATCGTATATGAAATCCTTAGTTTTGCTTATGCAGTTTTAAAGGAAAGAGAGATATTCTCTGCTTGGAGAAGCTTTATAACGGAATATAAGGCAATGAAACAAAAAAGGAAGTTTGTCATGAATAAAAGAAAATCATCAAACAAACATATATATTCATACTTTAAAGGTATTTGGTGAAATGAGGATTTCTTTAAATGGATGTTAGTATTATAATTGTCAATTACAATACAAAAAAGTTAACTACTGAATGTATTCAGTCAATCTATCATTCTAATACGTCTTGTCAATTTGAAATTATTTTGATTGATAATAACTCTACAGATGGAACAGTAGAGGCCATTAGAGGTACATTTCCTAATATAGAGGTAGTTGCAAATAAAGATAATGTAGGATTCTCTAAAGCGAACAATCAAGCGATAAATTTGTCGAAAGGTCGCTATATTTTACTGTTAAATTCTGATACAATAGTAAAAAATGGGACAATAGACACAATGGTTCAATTTATGGATAAGCATGAGGATATAGGTGCTAGTGGCTGTAAAGTAGTCCTACCTGATGGTTCGTTAGATAAAGCTTGCCATCGCGGATTTCCAACGCCTGCTGCATCATTTTATTATATGAGTGGATTGGCTAGAAGATATCCTACAATTCCACGATTTAATGGATACCATTTAGGGCATTTAAATATGAACAAGACTCATGAGATTGATTGTTTAGTAGGTGCCTTTATGCTCGTAAGAAGAGAGGCCATAGTGCAGGTTGGATTATTGGATGAAAATTTCTTTATGTATGGGGAAGATATAGATTGGTGTTATCGAATAAAAGAAGTAGGCTGGAAAATATTTTATTATCCACATGTGGAAATTATTCATTATAAAGGTGCCAGCAGCCGCAAAAAGCCTTTTAAAATTGTTTATGAGTTTCATAGAGCCATGTATTTATTTCATAGAAAACATTATTCAAAAAAGTACTCTTTTCTTGTCAACACAGCAGTATATGCTGGTATTGGCTTAAAGTTAAGTGTAGCTTGTTTGAGGAATATAACAAAAAAATAAAAGCTTAATGGTGATTATTATGATTCGGGGAAAAGAAAAATTTATTACAAAAATTTATGCAGGAATTGATTTTATCTTTATTCAGTTTGCTTTTATTCTTGCATGGATTTTGCGGTTTAATGAGGGGAAGTCGTCTACTCATTTACCACTCTCAGATTATTGGTTTTGGGGAATCATCTACGGTTTTTCATTTATTCTAATTGCTACTATAAGTACATTATACATGCCTAAAAGAAAAGCGAAATTTGCTACTGAATTGGCTAAGCTTTTTCAGGCACATCTTTTCAGCATATTTATTTTGCTAAGTGTACTTTATACTGTTAAATCCGTGGATATATCACGGTTATTCCTGTTTGTGTTTTTTATGTTAGCTGTTTTTTGTACTGCTTTTTATCGTTATTTTGTAAAACAATCTTTACGATATTTTCGAATAAAAGGGTTTAATAAGCAGTTCATTTTAATTGCAGGAGCTGGTAAAGTAGGGAAGAATTATTACCAAATCATCCAGAGACATCCTGAATTTGGACTTGAAGTGGTCGGATTCTTAGATGATTATTGTACACAACTTGAAGACGACTATGAACCTATTCTTGGGAAGTTAAATGAACTCAATAAGGTCTTATCTAGTAAACTAATTGATGAAGTTATCATAGCCTTACCGTTAATTGTTTATCCGAAATATAAAGAGATTATTGCTGTTTGTGAAAAGGCGGGAGTTCGTGTTTCCATTATCCCAGACTTCTATGATATTTTACCAGCTACTCCCTACTTCCAAAGATTTGGTGACCTGCCTATAATTGGAATTAGAGATGTACCTCTTGATGATGCTTATAATCAAATATTTAAGAGAGTTTTTGATGTCGTGTTTGCTTTAGTAGCAATCATTCTGTCCTCTCCGGTTATGTTTATCACGGCAATCGTTATCAAATTGACTTCACAAGGTCCGATACTTTTTAAACAAGAACGAGTCGGTTTAAATAGACGAACATTTTATATGTATAAATTCCGTTCTATGAAGCATATGCCTAAATCACAGTCAGACACTCAATGGACAACCGAAAATGATCCAAGGAGAACAAAATTTGGCAGCTTTTTAAGGAAGACTAGCTTAGATGAATTGCCTCAGTTCTTTAATGTGTTAAAGGGTGAGATGAGTGTCGTAGGACCAAGACCTGAACGACCATACTTCGTGGATCAATTTAAAGAGGAGGTTCCGAAATATATGATTAAACATCATGTCCGACCGGGGATCACAGGTTGGGCACAAGTATCCGGGCTAAGAGGGGATACCTCTATTGCAGATCGTATTGAGCATGATTTGTTTTATATTGAGCATTGGACGATCCTATTTGATTTAAAGATTATTTATAAAACAGTTTTAAATGGTTTTGTTAATCGGAACGCATATTAAAGGGCCGCCACAACCTTATGGTGGCCTTTAATTTATGTGATAAAATATTTAAGTAATATTTTTGTTTGGTGGAGTAGTTATGTAAACAATATTATAGCAATGCAATATATTAACTATAAAGGTTTAGAAGATAAATAATTACGAGAAGATGCCTCCTTTTTGGTTCTTTGAAATAATATTATTTGTATCTCTGCCTATACTAATTAATTTTTGAAAGATAAATAGATACAGAATAAAGGAAGGGATAATGGGGGTGTTATTCCCACCCCTAAATAATAAGAATAATAGGATCTAATATTAATTTCTGGAGGGATTTATGTCCAAATTGAAAATTACTTTCATAAGTTGAATTTATTATAATTTAGTAAATTTATTTTCTTAATTTTGATAGGACTTTTTTAATAATTGATACTGATTGAAAAGGAGATTCTAAAATTGAACAATAAGGTAAAGGTTTTAACAATATTCGGAACAAGGCCAGAAGCAATAAAGATGGCACCATTAGTTTTAGAATTAAATAAATATCCCCAATTCATAGAATCATATGTTGCTGTAACTGCACAACATAGAGAAATGTTGGACCAGGTTCTAGATGTTTTTAGTATTAAACCAGATTTTGATCTCGATATTATGAAGAATCGCCAAACATTAATAGATGTAACAACGCGTTCTTTAGAGGGACTGGATAGAGTATTGAAAGAATTAATGCCAGACTTAGTGCTAGTTCATGGCGATACATCAACAACTTTTGTAGCTAGTCTAGCGGCGTATTATAATCAAATTTCAGTAGGTCATGTTGAGGCTGGGCTTCGGACATGGAATAAATACTCCCCTTTTCCTGAAGAAATGAACAGACAATTAACCGGTGTTATAGCTGATCTCCACTTTGCTCCAACTATCAAGTCAAAGGAAAACTTAGTTAATGAAAATAAAAATCCAAATTCAATTTATATTACGGGAAACACAGCGATTGATGCCTTAAAGACAACCATTAATAATAATTATAAACATGAAGTGCTCGAAAAAGTAGGCAATGATAGATTGCTCCTTTTAACTGCACATCGACGAGAAAACATAGGTACTCCTATGAGAAATATGTTTAGGGCAATTAAAAGGCTCTTGGCAGAACATAATGATTTGCAAGTGGTTTATCCAGTTCATTTAAATCCCGCTGTAAGAGAAGTTGCTATTGAGGAATTAGGGGATGATGGTAGAATACACTTAATAGAACCTTTAGGTGTTATTGACTTTCATAACATTGCATCAAAGTCATATCTGATTTTAACTGATTCTGGTGGAGTTCAAGAAGAGGCTCCATCTTTAGGGGTCCCAGTTCTTGTGTTAAGGGACACTACGGAAAGACCAGAAGGGATAGAGGCTGGTACCTTAAAATTAGCCGGGACTGAGGAAGAAAATATCTTCAATTACACAAATGAGTTGCTAAGAGATAATCGAAAATACGAATTAATGGCTAAAGCAGCTAATCCATATGGAGATGGGAAGGCTTCTTATCGTATTGTACAAGCTATCCTTCATTATTTTGGGAAAATTGATAATGCTCCTACTCCATTTCAATAGGATATTACAGAAGGGTTGTGACATATAGAAATATTCAAAAATATATTAAGGAAATAGTGTAAATGATGTTTATATGTTAAAAATGTAATAGTACGGTTTAATAATAAAAATATAAACTGGGGCTGCCGCTTTTATGGCAGCCTTATTTATTGAGGTGAAATTAGGATGATTCTTGTAATTGGTGGAGCAGGTTATATAGGCAGTCACCTAGTTAGAGAGCTAGTGGAAACAGAGCAAGTTGTTATTCTCGATAATCTTTCCACGGGACATGAAAAGCTACTTATTAAAGATGCTATTTTCGTAAAAGGAGATTTAGGTGATTCAAAGGTGCTTGGTGATATTTTTAATACATATCCAATCAAGGCTGTTATGCATTTTGCAGCTAATAGCCTTGTTGGGGAGTCTATTAAAGATCCATACAAATATTATCAGAATAATGTTGCTAGCGCCCTTACATTTCTACACACAATGCTAAAACATGATGTTAAGAATGTTATTTTCTCATCCACTGCAGCAACATATGGAATCCCAAATGTAGATATTATCGATGAAGCTTGCTCAAACCAGCCAATTAATCCATATGGTCGATCAAAGCTTATGATTGAGCAAATTTTGGAGGACTTTTCAATTGCCTACGGGCTGAATTATATCGTACTTCGATATTTTAATGCTGCGGGGGCACATATTTCAGGAGAAATTGGTGAGGATCATATTCCGGAAACACATCTTATCCCGCTAATTTTAGAACATTTGCTTGGGTTAAGAGATAGCATATCTATTTTTGGGTCTGATTATGATAGCAAAGACGGGACGTGTATTCGGGATTATGTGCATGTGACTGATCTTGCTAGAGCACATATTCTAGCCTTAAATGCTTTAATGCGTGGAAAGAAAAAAAATACTGTATATAATCTTGGATCCGGTAAGGGCTACTCTGTTAATGAAATTATTGATTTGTGTGAATCTGTATCCGGTTTAAAGGCAACTAGAATCTATGCTGACAGAAGACCTGGTGATCCCGCTAAGTTAGTAGCATCATACAAAAAAGTGAAAAGTGAGTTGGGATGGGATCCCAAATTTACTCTGGAGGAGATTATTCGGAGTGCTTGGAAATGGCATAGAAAGAATGGGGGCAATAAATAATACCACTAAAAAAATTTTCTCAAAGTTTTATATAACGCCAAATCTAATGTTTAGCTTAGAGTCTCAAATTTATTTTCTGTGATTACAATGGTAAGTTACCTAATTGATATTGAGAATTGGAAACTTTATCCCTATAATAAAAGTAGTTTTTATGATTAATATAAAATATGAAGGAGAAACCATATGAAAAAATTATTTTTTTATTTATTAGTAAGTATTCCATTGATCTTACTGGTATCAATAAATGATGCGTATGCATCAACCAAGATTATGTGGGGAAAGACAGAATTGAAAATTGGCCAAATTGGAAAGGTTACAATTTTAGAGAATACTTCGTTTTATAAAATTAATAGCATTGGAGAATTAGAGAGTGTAAATAGAATAGCGAAGAAAGGCAACGAATTTAGGGTTTATAATTATAAGAGTACAAGTGGTGGTATTTACGGACTTGGTGCAGAGCTATACGTAAAAAAAACAAATCAAATTAAGTATGAGACACCATCAAAGGCAAAGCTCGCTCTATTAAAAGGTTTAGATGAAAAGAAATCAGATGATGATAACGAATTAATTAATAAAAATCAAAATGTTTGGATAAATAATAAATTAATAGCACATGCTATGGGCGGAATAAATGGTAAGACTTATTCAAATAGTTTAGAAGCATTTGAGCATAATTATAACCTTGGTTATAGGATCTTTGAAGTGGACTTCTCATTAACGTCAGATGATATTCTTGTTGCTAGACATGATTGGAGGGTTTCGCTTTCTGAGATGTACCAACAAGATTCCCCTACGACTATTGATGAGCCATGGACATATGATTATTTCATTAACCAGAAAATCTACAAAAAATATACACCATTAGATGTAGATAAAGTTATTGAATTGATGCAAACTCATAAGGACATGTATATTGTTACTGATACAAAGGAAACCCAAAGTGATATTGTAAAACACCAATTTCAATTAATTGTTGACGCTGCAAAGAACGAGCCTGAAATATTAAATCGAGTGATTCCGCAAATTTATAATCAAAATATGCTATCAGTTGTAAAAAGTACATATAATTTCCCTAATTTAATTTATACTTTATACATGTCAAAAGATACTGACCAACAAGTTATTGATTTTGCTTTAAAAAATGGTATTAAAGCTATTACGATGTCAACCTATAGATTTAATGAAAAGTTTGTTAATAATTTAAATAACGTTGGAATTGTTTCTTATGTTCACACTATTAATGATAAGGAAACCATCAATAAATTCCTGATGTACGGTATTCATGGTTTTTATTCTGACTTTGCATTACCAAGTGAAAATATCTAAGGGCTTTTTTATATTTTACTTAATTTGTTTAAGTAAATTATCTATATCTTTAGGTAAACCTCCTAATGATAATTTGTTATTTTAGATAGCACCTTTCTATGGTAGTTAAAAAACATGTTCGATTTCACTAATTTACATGGATAAGTATGGTCAGGTGTTTAATTTTTGATAGCAACAGGGTCAAGATAACTTTTTGAAAAAGTCCTGCGACATTTCATTGCCACAGGACTTTGGATTTTATTATTATCTCTTGATGAATGGTTATAAATAGAAACCTCAATCCAGTTACGGAACCGACATACTATTCACTGTAGTTGCATTTCCAGCATGATCACTAATCGTTGAATTTGAATCAATTTAAATATAATGATTACGGCCACTAGATTTTACCACCCTCGCCATGTTTTTTACCACCGTTTGCCAAGGAACTTACCAGGCTACGCCAATGAATAAAATAGCTTCCGCAATGGTTTCATTACCTAACTTTATATGCCACCCGCTAAGATCAATCTGTGAACAAAAAATAGTCGAACCAACTTTATGACGAGCTTCAGTAATTTCTAGAAGAATTGCTCCTTCATCAGTTGATAAATCTGTTAATAGCCATTCATCAAGTATGAGTAAATCCACTTTTGTATACTTTTTGATGCCCTTCCGATAGCTTCCGTCTGCTGCAAGTTTTGCGAGTGTTAGTTCATCCAGTAATTCCGGCAAACGAATGTATTTGACATTATAAATTTGCCTACAAGCAGATACTCCGAAAGCTGTTGTGGCAAAAAATGATTTTCCTGAACCCGTGGGTCCCTTCAATATGATATTGTGACCCTCTTGGATAGGTGCCGCTAGCCAGTTTTAAAATAAACCCTTTATCTAATCTTCGGTCCTCGTAATATTCCATATCTTCAAAATAGGCATTTGAGTTCAAAAAGGTGGCTGTTTTAATTATCCGTTGAAGCTTATTACTTTTACGACGGGAATATTCTAAATCGATCAGTAAACTAAAGCGGTCTTCAAAACTCATCTTTTGAATTCTTTATTCAATGCTTGTTCCTTATAGGCTTCAGCCATTCCGTATAGTTTCATTTCGTGCAATTTAGTTAATGTTTGTTCATTCATCATTTATCTGTTCCCCCATAGTAAGAAGCGCCCCGTATGAAGCCATAGTTATTTTTGCTGATTTCTGTTTTCCGTTTCAATTCCTGCTCGGCAGCATTCTTTTTATTGTTCTTCAGTATTGTTTGAATACTTTTGACCGTCAGTCTTTGAGTAACAACTTGCAGGAAGGTGAAAAGTGAATTGGTGTTGGGAGCCAGTATATACTTTTGAGGATATTATTGGAGGTACTTGGAAATGGCATAGTAATCGGAGTATGTATTAATAATACTAATTTCCTTTTATTCACTTAAATTCCTAAAGGATTAACATGATAAAATAAAGTGATCATAGATAGAATAGGAAGTGTTTTTTGTTGTCATTTAGTATTTATTTTGACTATTCAAATGCAGAATCTTTTTTTCAAGACAATGAATTAGATAGTCTTCAATCTAAGGTAAAGCAATTACATGACGTAATTCACGAAAAAACAGGATTGGGTAATGAATATTTAGGTTGGCTAGATTGGCCAGTTCAATATGATAAAGAAGAATTTGAACGATTAGTAAAAGTAGCAGAGAAGATTAAATCGGACTCAGATGCTCTCATTGTCATTGGGATTGGTGGGTCTTATTTAGGGGCTCAGGCGGCCATTGATATGCTAAATCATCATTTTTATAATTCTCTCCCTAAAGGAAAAAGAGGGACACCCGAAATCTATTTTGTAGGGAACAATGTAAGTCCATTATATATTTATGACTTATTAGATTTGTTAGAAGGAAAAGATATATCTATCAATGTTATATCAAAATCCGGTACAACCACCGAACCCGCCATTGCTTTCCGTCTACTTCGAAAGTTCATTGAGGAAAAGTATGGGGTTGAAGAGGCAAGAAAACGGATATATGCCACAACAGATAAAGAAAAAGGAGCGTTAAAAACACTTGCTGCTCAGGAAGGCTATGAAACATTTGTTATCTCCGATGATATTGGTGGACGTTATTCTGTTCTCACACCAGTTGGTTTGTTGCCGATTGCCGTAAGTGGAATAGACATTAATCAAATGATGTTAGGTGCAGCTAAGGCAAGGGAAGAATTAAGATCGCCCAATTTAAAGGATAATCAAGCTTATCTATATGCATCTATTCGAAATATTTTATATAGTAAGGGGAAAAAGATTGAAATCCTTGCAAACTATCACCCATCCATGGCAAATTTTGCGGAATGGTGGAAGCAATTATTTGGCGAAAGCGAAGGGAAGGATGGAAAAGGAATTTACCCGGGATCAGCCAATTTTACAACTGATTTGCACTCTTTTGGTCAACTCATACAAGACGGAGAGCGGAATCTATTTGAAACCACCCTTTTTGTTAAGAGTGTTCAAAAGGATTTATGGATAGAATTTGAAGATGATAATTTAGACAACCTTAACTACCTTGCAGGCAAATCCTTTGACTTTATTAACAAGCAAGTCATAAAAGGGGCTATGATCGCCCATGTGAGTGGGGGAGTTCCTAACTTGGTCATACGAATTCCAGATATATCCCCTTATACGTATGGATATTTAGTCTATTTCTTTATGAAGGCCTGTGCGATGAGTGGTTACCTACTAGGGGTCAATCCGTTTAATCAACCTGGAGTTGAGGAATATAAACGTAATATGTTTGCCTTATTGGGCAAACCGGGTTATGAAAATTTAAAACTCGAACTGGAGCAGATGGAAAAGGGTATATAAATGAAAATCTTGTTTTAAAAGTAGGGTATGGATATGTTTCTTCCATACCCTATCTGAATTAGTAAAGCTTTTACTTTTGCCTTTTCCGGAATCGCTTCTTCGTTTTTTCTACTGTAAAGAAAATTGAACCTCTTGTCATTTCTTCTAGCTGTTCTGCTCTTTTAATTTTACTGTTGAATGAGGAGAGTTTGGCTGCGATGCATTTGGTTTTGCCGTTGCTGTAGGTGATGGATGTTTTGAGGTTTAGACTTGATGTCCTTTTGATGTGGGCGGGATTAAACCAAACACACTCTTCATTCTTTGCTGATTTGGTTGGGAACACGACAATTCGGTCAATCGGATTGACCAAGACTGGGCAACAATGCACATTGCCCAGCAGTCTTTTTGATGTTTCTATGGCGCCTCTTAAGTCATATCCGATGCTTCTTATGCTTTCATCGAGAATCTCAAGTGGTGATTTGTCGACCATAAATGTTTTGTTTGTTTCAATGACGTGTGTGCATTGTTTCCCGTAACGATCACGATGACCTGCCATTTGTACGAAATTTTTGTTGATGGTATAGCGTGGTTTCATAAACAAGTGTCTCTTCTCCTTTGACAGCATGGCTGCTGAATATTTTTATTCAAATTCCTTTTTACGCATTCTAGCTCTGCGTATGTCTTTTTTAACTTCTTCCAGTAATTCTAAGGGGTCCATCTCAAAAGCACATGCTAGAGAATTGAAGGTAGTAAACTTGGGAATTACCTGATCGTTTTCAATCTTTCCGATTGTTCTCCGATCGAGAGAGCTTTCGCTAGCCAGGGCTTCTTGTGATTTCATCCTCGATTTTCTTAATCTCCTTACTGTGGTACCGATATATGCTAATGTCCAGTTGTTCATTGATAATCTCCTTTTTAATTCTATTAGACAATAAGAAGATTATTTACTCTACGTATGGAAGTTCTCATTTGTTGGATTAAGGAAACATTTTAAAATATATAGTGAATTAGTTGTAGGGTATTGGAGACTTTATAGTCTGAAAAGCCTATGGTATAAGGGTTTCAGAAGAAGAAACTTGGTAAGGGAGTCTAAAAAGGCAATTGTTACATTATGGTGAACATTGAGAATTTCTTTGAAAATAGCGATTGATTACTGTTTTTTCTAATGAATGTATTGAGAATCAAATGGGCGGGGTATAGCGTGGCTCTCTTTAGTGTGGGTGGCCTCGAAGGATTGAAATATAGGTACAAGTAAATGAGTAGCTTCTAATAGCTGACTTACGAGAAAGGAGAATTCGACCACCAAGGGATCATGCTAGTTGGCGTCTTGATTAGACATTTGTTGTGTTATGACATTTGTGTAAAACTAAGGAGGGGGGCACCTCCCCGTACTTAAAAAGTCTAATCAAACGTTTGATTGAACAGTCTCAATCCCATGACCTGTATGGGTTAAAGGAGATTTAATTAAATCTTTGATTAGCATGGCCCCGAAATAAAAGATGCTTTTCACCGCTAACCTTTTAGTAGGGAAGGAGGCTTCTTCCTCCCCCAAGCAGCCTCCAAGCCATACAATGCTGCTATGTATGTTCATCCTTCTTTTCACTTATCGTATCAGATGACACTTATGCTGAAGTTCCAATTTATATACTTCTCTACTTTTTGCTGAAAAAACACTAAAATAGTAGAAAAATGTCGAATTTGTTAGGTATTTGTAAAATTTTGTTGAATATTGTTGACTATTCCATTTGTGTTAATTATTATATAAATAGTAAAAATGTAATAGGTAATTATGCGTTATTTAAAATTTGATAAAGGCAAACTCATTGAAAGATGAGGACGCAAAGCTATGGGTCTGTCGTTCAATTAAGCTATTGAACTATGATCGCCAGGTTGCCTAATAGCTTTATACAAGTAAAGTGATGGCTGCTCTTTTTATCAGAGACAGCTTATTTTTGTGTGGATAATTTTTGTTTATAAATAATGTTCAATAATCCAAAACCTTTTTGGATAAGTCAAGTTACTGAGGAGCTCGATTTTGAAATGGAAATGATTCTATCAAATCAAAGTAGACATAAATTTGAAAGGTTGGAACTAGAAAAAGGACTTCAAAATGCAGTCGATCGAGATGAACTATTCCTACATTATCAGCCTAAGCTTAGTCTAACTTCAGGGGAAATCATTGGTATTGAGGCATTGCTTCGCTGGAATCATCCAAAGAAAGGGGTCATTTCACCTGCTGAGTTTATTCCCCTTGCGGAAGAATCAGGACTTATCATACCTATTGGAGAATGGGTTTTGAGAACTGCCTGTCAACAAAATAAAGCTTGGCAGGATTTAGGCCTCTCGCCTGTAGTTATATCAGTAAATCTATCGGTTCGCCAGCTTTATCAAGATAATTTAGTTGAGGTTGTTAAGAGAATATTAGATGAAACAGGGCTCTCTCCTGAGTTCCTTGAACTTGAGATCACCGAGAGTATGTTGATGGATATCCAACATGGTATCAAGGTTTTGAAAGAATTAAAAAGGATTGGGGTTCAACTTAGTTTAGATGATTTCGGAACAGGATATAGTTCACTTCTTCACTTGAAAGAGCTTCCGATTAATAAACTAAAAATTGATCAATCCTTTATTCGAAATTGTACAGAAAACACGAATGATGCCACCATTGTAAAAACGATTATTGCGATGGCTCATCAATTAAAACTTGAGGTCGTTGCCGAAGGGGTTGAATCAAAAGACCACTTGATTTTTCTTCAGAGAAATTTATGTGATGAGGCTCAAGGGTATTTATTTAGTAAACCTTTACCTATGCACCAGGTTGTACGCAAATTCGGCGAAATTGAACAAATAATCACTGAAAATGGACTTCCTAAAGAATTATCAGATCAAAATAGACTGGAAGAAGCATTGAAACTCGCTCGCCAGGAGTTAGCAGAAACAGTTAGGCAGCAGCAAGGGATGATCTTCAAATTCACAAAGAAGAATGGGAAATTCATTCATACAATATGCGATGGTGAATTACTTTATCGAATGGGCTTATATCCAGATCAAATAATTGGCCGGGAGCTAAGTGTCTTCCTTCCTTCTCACTTGGCTGAGGTAAAAAGTCAATATTATCAGAGGGCTTGGAATGGTGAGAATCATGTCACATATGAATGTGAAGTAAACAAAGTTGAATGCATTGTGTCATTACGTCCTATTTTAAGAAACGAACAAGTGGTTGACGTGATTGGTTCATGTGTTGATATTACTGAAATCAAGCAGGTAAAGGAAGCCTTAGAACAGAGTGAATCCAACTATCAGCTCATTACTGAAAATATGACTGATTTGGTTACTGTCTGTGATTCGCATGGCAGAATTATATATGCTTCTCCCTCCCATAAAAAAGTATTGGGATTTATTCCGGAAAAAGAGGAACAAATTCAAGAAAAAAGTTGGGTTCACCCTGAAGATATGGCTCATATTGAAAATCAGTACAATCAAATAGTAGCGAGTAAAAAGCTCGGTCAAATAGAATTTCGTATTAGGCATCAAGATGGTTATTGGTTTTATGTAGAGGCTCAATTTAACCCGGTAATCGGAAATAATGGGGAAGTAGAATCTATTATTGTTGTAGGACGAGATATTTCGGAGAGAAAGAGAGTGGATGAATTTTTGCATAAAAAGGAAACGCTGTCCGTCATCGGACAATTAACCGCAGGTTTTGCGCATGAAATTAGGAATCCTCTCACTTCAGTAAAAGGATTTCTACAAATGTTGCAACAAGAAATAGACAAATCTAAATATGTCGATATTATGTTATCTGAGGCTCATGATATTGAAAGCGTTATCAATGAGTTCTTAAGCCTTGCCAAGCCACAAGCAATTCAAATGTTGGAAACGGATTTAAACGATTTGTTACAAAAGGTTATTACATTAATTAGTACACAAGCCATTCTAAAAAATATTAATATTATCCAAAAGGTTGATCCCGATTTACCACTAATCTATTGTGACAATTATCAAATTAATCAAGTGTTAATTAATATTCTTCAAAATTCTATTCAAGCGATGAACAATGGTGGAGATATTACAATTCAAGCAGCATGGGATGGATCGGAACAAATTAATTTCCGTGTTATTGATCAAGGATGTGGCATTTCAAAAGATCGAATGAAAAGAATTTTTGAACCATTTTATAGCACAAAAGAAAAGGGAACAGGAATTGGATTAATGATCTGTCACAAAATTATTCAGGATCACGGCGGAACCATTCATATTGATAGTGAACTAAATAAAGGGACAACCATTGACATTGTTTTGCCTATTAAAGCACCAATAAATAATGAAAGTAGTGATCTGTGATAAAGGTATTTGTTGCACTCACAAGGTTTAGAAGTAGGAAAATGTCGAATTGCGTAAATTATTGTAAAATAATGTAGAAATTATATTGACTATACAATTTTTGTTCATTACTATATATAAGGAAATAGGTGTTTTTACATAGTTATAAAATCCGATAAAGGCAAACTTATCGAAAGGTAAGGACGCAAAGCTATGGGTCTGTTGTTCAAATGAACTATGATTGCCAGGCTGCCAAATAGCTTTATTTTATTAAAGTGATGGCTGTTCTATTAATGAAGGACAGCTTTTTTTTGTGCAAAAATAAAATAGGTTGGTGGTTATAACGAAGAAATATTCTACTTTTGATTCATTTTGTTTTAAATAATCTTTTTAAAAGTGATTATATCTAGAGAACAAAATAATAATTAAAGAAGTGGTGAAATAAATTGAAATTTACAATTGGTAAAAAGCTGTTAGGAGGATTTTTGAGTATTGCCCTATTACTGGGCTTTATTAGTGCCATCTCTTATTTCAACCTTAAGAAGCTAGATAACTCTTATTCAGATTTAGTTGATCGGCGGGCTGTAATCGTCATCCATTCAATGAATATGGAAATTAGTGCATCTAGAGAAATTAGTAGTTTGAGAGGAGTATTATTAAAGGAAAAGGGCTCATCGGAAACTCTAACACAATCCATAAGTGCTCTTAATGAGAATATAAAAGCTACAAGCGATATCGCTTTTCAACAAGACCATAAAGACAAATTAAAACAGCTTGAATCCATGAATAATGACTTTATGAACAAGTCAGAGGAAGTCAAAGCCATGATGGGGAAAGACCCGGAAAAAGCAAATAAATATGCAGTTGAAGAAGTGATTCCTTTAGCGAGAGAAATTAGAGATATAGCGGATGGACTCGCCATAGAACAAAAAAAACTTATGTATGAAGGAAGTTTGGCTAGTTCTAAATTATCTGATGCAGTCACATCTACAGTTCTTACCTTAAGTTTAATTGGTATTGTATTAGCAGTAATGATTGGCGTGGTTATTACTCGAATGATTACTAGACCTATTTTATTAATAGAAAAAACAGCATCGGCTATCGCGGAAGGTGACCTTACTCAAGAGGACGTTCAAGTAAAGAATCGGGACGAAATTGGAAATCTGGCAAATTCATTTAATCAAATGAAAGGGAATCTGCGTCAATTGGTTCTTGAGGTGAGCACAGATGCTGAGCATGTAGCCTCAACTTCAGAAGAGCTGTCAGCTAGCGCCGAACAGAATAGTGCAGCAGCTGAACAAATTTCAATTGCCATTCAAGAGGTAGCGCTAGGTTCAGATAAACAAGTATCGCACGCCTCAGAAGCGAATCAGGCAGTCGCGGAAATCTCACGGGGAATGAATCAGGCTGCCGCATCCATTCAATTTGTTGCAGATTTAACGACAACCGCAAATGATAAGGCTGTCGCTGGAAATGAAGTGGTGACTCAAACCGTTGAACAAATCAATCTTGTTCAAAAATCTGTTAATGAAGCTGGGGAT
>NZ_LMAS01000006.1:378088-379387 GCF_001509555.1 Bacillus sp. FJAT-29937
GATAAATCGGTCGAAATTGGTCAAATCGTTGAGTTGATTACTCAAATTGCCAACCAGACGAACCTTTTAGCATTAAATGCTGCGATTGAAGCCGCAAGGGCAGGGGAACATGGAAAAGGATTTGCTGTAGTTGCTGATGAGGTAAGGAAGTTAGCCGAACAGTCTGGCATTGCAGCAGGTCAAATACGCGAGCTTATTCAAGAAATCCAAAGAGAAGCGGAGAAAGCTGTTCAATCAATGCTTCGTGGCGAATCTGTTGTAGAAGAAGGCATGCAATTGGTTTATCAATCGGGCCAAGCCTTCCAAGAAATTGTAAAGTCTATTGAACAGATAACTGCAGAGTCCCAAGAAGTGTCTGCCATTGTAGAACAAGTAAATTCAAGCTCGCAGAACATGGTCGAGATGATGGAAGGTGTAGCCAATATTGCTGAACAATCTGCGGGAAATACGCAAAACGTAGCTGCTTCAGCAGAAGAACAAAATGCTTCTATGGAGGAAATATCGTCTTCGGCCGAGGCGTTAAGTCATATGGCTCTAAATCTGCAAACAGCTATAAGTAAATTTAAAGTTTAGGTTGTTGGAAATTAATTTCGGGGTAAGAAGCTTTTGTAAATTTGATAGAAGAGGAAATATTAAATCATGCTTAATTCAATAAGAAGAGAATCACGTTTCGACTTGTTGCTGCGTCAATATAAACAAGGGAATATAAGGATGACGGATGAGGTTGAACAATCGCTCGATCGCTTTTGTTTGTTTCTATATCACCATACAGACGTCCACTATTTTTCGTTTGTAAATGAAAAAGTTTTGAGGGCATATATCACCCATCATCGGTCCAATAATTTTGATTTCATTTCTTTTGCTCAAGTGATCAAAGATGTAAATCACTTTCTCGCTTTTCTAAGAATTCATAAATAGGATCTTCCGAAAATTGATCTGTCGGTTGGAAACTACAATCTTTGGACAAGATTATAGCAAACGTTGATAAGTCATTGGGGGAGAGTCCATTGGTATAAATATGGACTCTCTTTTTAGTCTTTGCAAAATTTAATTTTAATAACATTTCATTTGTGGTCAAGTAATTATTTTAAACAAAGTCAGATTGAAATATCAGAAGTTAGTTGTCCGTTTTGTCTATACTAGATTTAAACAAACGTTTGATTGAACTGTCTTAATCCCTTGAGCTATATGGATTTAGGGGATTTAATTAAAACCAGCTAATAGTTTGTCAACATTTTTCAATAAAAACATAAAGTTTTTCATGCTATACTAAAAATAGGCATGCCAAATAACCTCCCA
>NZ_LMAS01000006.1:380138-392143 GCF_001509555.1 Bacillus sp. FJAT-29937
AGACGTTCTACCCCGACTACCGTCATCATAAGGCCATATAAAAAAAGGTCAACCAGAAAAATCTGGCTAACCTTATATTACGAACGTTTGATTAAAGAAATAGGTGAAGAGGCAAATTTCAAATGGTTAAACCAATGAGCCCCAGGAGTAATGTTATTTAGTAATTTGCTGACACTAGTATTTTTTAATAGGTTGGGGAAATTTGCGGACTGTGGATTCGCTATTTCACAAAATAACCTTCATTTCATAGTCTTATCGGACCCTGGTTCCGCTAATAGGGGTGAAAAGGGTGAATTTTAAAGGATTTTCATCGATTAAAGGAACGGGTGTCCGTACCATTTGAAAGTAGGGAGATTTTAAGTGAATAGCGGAATGTGAGTCCGATAATATTTTGAATGGACAGTGGTTCCGTTATAATTGGGTGCCATCTGTGAATTGGCTGATAAACCACACTTTCTTTGTTTAAGCTACAATTTTATATCAAAAAATAGCGGTTCGAGTCGCAAAGACTAGCTTATGAGGTGCAATCAAGGATAATTAAAGTATCCTCTTTTGGCATAATTGAAGTTGCTAATGTAATAACCCTATATCAAATGCCTACAACGGCTAGATCCTCACCTTCTTCATTTAAAAAACAAGAGTGTAGCTAAGGTGGGGTAGCTAACTAATAAGTCTAATCAAACGTTTGATTGAACAGACTCAATCCCTTGTCCTGTATGGCTTGAAGGGAATTTAATCAAACGTTTGATTGGTATGTATGTTCGTATATTTATATCAATTTATACCAATGGCCAAATTCTAAGAATTATTATGATACAAGCTTAGGGAAGGCCTGTCCTGTCAGTGCAAGAGAGCATTAACTAAACGTTTGATTAAACAGTCTCAATCCCTTGACCTGTATGGCTTTGAGGGGATTTAATAAAACGTTTAATTAACATGTATGTTCGTATTTTTTTAACAATTTATAGCAATTGACTAATGTTAATAATTATTATGATACAAATATAGGGAGAGCCTGTCCTGTCAGTGCAAGAGAGTATTAATCAAACGTTTGATTAAACAGTCTCAATCCCTTTTCCTGCATGGCTTTGAGGGCATTTAATTAAACGTTTGATTAACATATATGTTCGTATTTTTATATCAATTTATAGCAATTTACTATTTTAATAATTATTATGATACAAGCATAGCGAGAGCATGTCCTGTTAGTACAAGAGAGTATTAATCAAACGTTTGATTAGCACAATCCCGAAATAAAAGATGCTTTTCACACCAAACTTTTTAGTAGGGAAGGAGGCCCTCTTCCTCCCCAGAAAGAAGCCTCCAATAAACATGCTGCTATGTATAATCATCCTTCTTTTCACTTACTAACGAGTGGTTACTTCTACTCGTGCTCGGATAAGCTGAAACCTTTGTTATATCATCAAGCTGTTCGGCTGTTTTAATTTTACTGTTAAAGGAGGTTAGTTTAGCTGAGATGTTATGGGTTTTGCCATTGCTATACGTGATGGTTGTTTTTCGATTGAGGCTGTTGGTTCTTTTGATGTGAATGGGGTTGTACCAGACGCACTCATCATGCCAGGCTGATTTCGTTGGAAACACGATGATCCTTAGAATCGGATTAACCAAGATGGGACAATGATAAATGTTGCCAAGCAGTTTTTTCGAAGTTGCTATGGCTCCTCTTAAATCGTATCCAATGACACAAATGCTATCTTCGAGGATTTCTAGAGGTGATTTGTCGACAATGAATGTGTTACAAGTTTCAGTGACATGTGTGCATAATTTTCCGTGACGGTCATAGTGACCTTTCATGTACATGAAATATTCGTTGATTATGTAGCTTGATCTCATGAACAACGAGAATCGACTCCTTTGGCAGTAAGACTGCTGAATAATTTTATTTTGGCTGCAATTCTATTACTTGTGTTTTTCGTACGTCTATTTCAATTTCTTGCAAAAGTTCTGAAGGCTCCATTCCTAGAGATTCAGCTATACTCCAGAAGGTACTTAGAAGTGGTTCCTGTTCATCTCTTTCCAGTAAACTGATTGTTTTTATCCCTAGTCCGCTTTTCCAAGCCAAGTCTTCCTGAGTCAGTTTCATAGATGTTCTTAACCTTTTTAACGTGATCCCCAAATACCTCATCTTCCAAATATTCATTTGTTTAACCTCCCCCTGACACTATTAGATAATAATCGCCAAATTTTTTACATGTAGAGTAGTTCCAATTTATTTCCTATAAGGAGATTTTATAAAAAAGAAGGAAATTTAGCAGTGATTTATAATAATAATATTCAAAACATTTGTACTGGAAACCCTTGTTAAATAAGAGTTTCCAGCTTAAACAAGGATCGGTTTACGTAAGGGTGAAATAATTGTTACACTTTGGTGAACATTGTAAAAATTCTGTTCCTAAACTGGATTTAAATCAAGAATTTGTTCTCTGGCTTAATTTCATTTTATATATTCGCTTTTCTCAGCTTCTCTTTCGCTCCCGTTCGCCAATTTTTCATGGCGGATAAGGAAACCCGTTTAATGGCAGCAATCTCTGAGACAGATCTTTAAAGCCAACCTGTAAATTAATAAATGTTTGAGCTAATTGACCTATTTCTCTCTAAGTGGCTTTTCTCTTTAGGGAAGAATAAATGGCGTCAATATGTAAAAAAGTTTAAATAAGCCATTTATTAATGTAATTTGCACTGTATAATTATAGTGCAAAAGTATTAAAGTTAATTGATTTGAGGTGAAGTTAGAAATTTCTGTGGGTATGAGGAGAATGGTTTCAATATTTGAAAAAGTAGTAAAGGTAAATTCCGGGGCTAGTTTATTTGTATTCGGTGATGGGACAATCAAGTGTTAACATAGTCTTTTGGAAAATACAGCTAAGTGTACACAGATAGGAAGGAATGTCTTATGGTAAAAAAAGATAATGTAACTAAGTCAAACTTATTTTCTTGGATAAGAAGCAGTATTTCAACAAAAGTAGCTTTTGCTCTTTTTATAGCTATTATAATTGTATTTTCAATTACAGGATTTCTAATTAACTCTTATACGAAATCAATTTTAGTTAGTAGTGTAGAAGAAAATGTATCAACTAACAGTGACGCAATTGCTGATCAAGTTAATAGTATGTTTGCAGATAAAGGAACCATTGTAAGGCAAATTGCTACGAACCAGGAGATACTAAAATACTTGAATACAGCCCAATCGAGAGATGAAGCAACGACAAATTCGTATTATGACGGGGTTTTAAAATCACTTGATGAGATTGTTAAAACAGATGATGCTATTGCAATGGTTTGGGTTGCCAGCAATAAGTCTAACTTTCTAATTGGAAGTAATAACGTAGTATCCGATCCAGGTTTCGATATAAAAAGCAGACCTTGGTATGAACAAGCCCTAAAGGAAGAAAATGTATATTTTACTGAGCCGTATATGGATGAAGTATTTGGGAAAGTCATTTTAAGTGCAATGAAACCAATTAAAGAGGGAGAAAATACGGTTGGTATCGTTGCGATAGACATATTTTTAGACGAATTGCCGCAATTAATGCAATCTTATAAGATGGGGGAAAATAGTTATTCGTTTTTACTCTCTAACGATGGAACTATCCTATATCATCCAAACAGTGAGTTAATACTAGAACAAAAACTTCAATCACTTTCTGGTGAGATAGGAAGTGTGGGCCAGAAAATGGTTGAGGGTAAAAAGGGGCTTGAATTAACAGAAGTAAATAATGGCTTAGAATATATCGGGTATTCACCAGTTCCAACAACTAAATGGTCAGTTGGAACATCTATTCCTCAAAAGGAAGCATTGAGTAGTCTTAGCACTTTTACGTACATGATGAGCTTATATTTTGTTATTGCTTGTTTGATTCTTATTGTCTTAGTTTTTATCCTGTTAAAACGTATGTTAAGAGAAATACCTCAAGTTACAAATGTAATGGAGCAACTAGCTTTAGGTAATTTAAGTTTGGTGGAATTAGAACCAAAATCCAAAGATGAAATAGGTCAATTAGTAACATCTACAAACCAATTGAATCAGAATTTACGAGAAATAGTAAGTCAAATTAATAGAGTTTCTGAAACATTAAGCAGTCAAAGTGAGGAATTGACTCAATCCGCAAACGAAGTAAAAACCGGATCAGAACAAGTGGCATCAACTATGCAGGAATTAGCAGCCGGTTCTGAAACTCAAGCCAATAACGCGAGTGATTTATCAACCGGTATGAGTAATTTTGCAGATAAAGTTCAAGAAGCAAATGAAAATGGTTACCGTATTGAAGCAAATTCAAAAGTAGTGTTAAGCATGACTAAAGATGGATCTGAGTTAATGAAAAATTCAATCCTCCAAATGGAAAAAATCGATAATATTGTACGGGACTCAGTCAATAAAGTCCAAGGGCTAGACAAGCATTCACAAGAAATTTCCAATTTAGTAACCGTAATTAAGGACGTTGCTGATCAAACTAATCTTCTGGCTTTAAATGCTGCAATTGAAGCTGCAAGGGCCGGAGAACATGGAAAAGGTTTCGCGGTAGTAGCAGATGAAGTAAAAAAGCTTGCTGAACAAGTATCTCATTCTGTAATAAATATAACTGATATAGTAGGTAGTATCCAAAAGGAATCGGGTCTTGTTTCGGAATCGTTATTAGTTGGATATAAGGAAGTGGAACAAGGAAAAGCACAAATTGAATCAACTGGCGAGACTTTCCGTGGAATTAGTGAAGCTGTAACAGAAATGGTTAATAGTATTGCAACGATTGCTGAAAACTTAGGTGAAATTGCCACAAGTTCACAGGAGATGAATGGAGCAATTCAAGAAATTGCTTCGGTTTCTGAAGAATCTGCTGCTGGTGTTGAAGAAACATCTGCATCTTCTCAAGAAATAAGCAGCATTATGGAAGAAATAGCCGGCAGTTCGGATCAACTAGCAAAATTAGCTGAAGAACTGAATGGATTAGTAGGACATTTTAAGTTATAAATAATTAGTTTTTCTGAAAATACTCCCATCTAACTCCCGTATAGGAAGTGGATTTTAGCATTAGTTACTGCTGCAATGAGAGAGTACTATCCAAACTGATAAAAATCAACGGAACAGCTTATGCAAGCACACATGATCGAGCTAAAAACTGATGGGCTTGCGAACGATAAAATTATGGAACTATCTCTTTTTGAGGTAGTTCTTTTATTATTTTACCTATTGGTTTTTGCCTGAAAATCACTAGCACTTTTTTGCAAGTGTCAAAAAATGTCGAATATATTAGATTATTGTAAAATTTTGTTGAATATTGTTGACTTTTCTATTTATGTTAACTATTATGAAGTGGTATAAAGGTAATGGGTGATTTGACCTGTTTTAAAATTTGATAAAGGCAAACTCTTTGAAAGAAGAGGACGCAAAGCCATGGGTCTGTCGTTCAAATTTAGCTATTGAACTATGATCGCCAGGTTGCCAATTAGCTTTATATATGTAAAGTGATGGCTGCTCTATTCATAAGAGACAGCTATTTTTGTGCGAAAAATTATTAATTGAAGGTGAAGAAGGACAAATCCTGATTGTTTTTAATGACTAGAATATATATCTAACTAGTGTATGAAAGAGGTGAGGTGCTTTTGGCGAAATAGAAGATTAGAATTCTATTCTCTTAAAATAGCTGAATTTTTGAGTGTTTAATCTACATTGGGGGAAGGTTAATGAACGATTTTATAGCAGTTGTTTTTCGCATAGGTAATGAAGAGTATGGTATCCATTTAAATCAAGTTAGTTATATTGAGCGAGTGTCTTCGATTAAAGCGCTTCCAAAAATGCCTTCTTATGTTCGAGGAATTATTGAGCTGCGTGGGAATGTTATTCCGATTCTCGATCTTCGTAGGGTATTGCTGGAGCAGGATATTGTTGAAAGTGATTCAACACGAATTATCGCTGTAAACATAAATGAAAAACTCATTGGTTTAGCAGTCGATGCAGCCACAGATATAGTAGATATCCCATCTGAATGTATTCAACAACCTGACTTAATAGAAGATGTCAATTTTCCTTTCCTAATTGGGATTGCCAAGATGAAGGAGCGGCTTTTGATTCTTCTTGATATAAATAATTTATTAAACAATAAGTCTGTGCAAGAGCAGGTAAACAAAATAAAAGAAGCGATATAAAAAGTGAAGATAAGCGGGTGTTTTTGGTGAAATTTACAATTGGTAAAAAGTTGCTAGGCGGTTTTTTATGCATCGCAATCATACTCGGCATTATTAGTGCAATATCGTATTTCAGCATTAAGAAAATTGATAAATCTTTTTCTGAATTGGTTGATCGCCGGGCAGTTATCGTCATCAATTCAATGAATATGGAAATCAGTGCTTCAAGGGAAATCAGTAATTTGAGAGGCGTGTTATTAAAGGAAAAGGGTTCATCAGAAACACTATCAAAATCTATAGCTGATCTGAATGAGCGCATTAAAGTTGCCGGTAATTTAGTCAATCGGCAAGATGATAAAGATAAATTAAATCAACTTGAATCAATGAATAACGACTTAAAAAAAAAATCAGACGAAGTCATAACCTTGATGGAGACTGATCCGGAAAAAGCACATGTATATGCTGTTGAAGTAGTTATGCCTTTAGCTAGAGAGATACGAGATATAGCAGATGGAATCGCAATAGAACAAACAGAACTAATGGATGAGGGTAGTATAGCTAGTTCAAAGTTGTCTAATCAGGTCACTTCAACAGTCCTTACCTTAAGCATAATGGCCATTATATTAGCTGTTATTATTGGTATAGTCATTACTCGAATCATTACTAAACCAATTTTATCTGTAGAAAAAGCGGCAGAGGCGATAGCAGCAGGTGATCTTACTCAAGAGGATGTTAAAGTTAAGAATCGGGACGAAATTGGAAATCTGGCAAAATCATTTAACCAAATGAAGGAGAATCTCCGCCTCTTGGTCCGTGAAGTGAGTATTGATGCTGAACAAGTGGCGGCAACTTCGGAGGAGCTGTCTGCCAGTGCTGAACAGAACAGCAGTGCGACAGAACAAATTTCACTGGCGATTCAAGAGGTGGCATTAGGTTCAGAAAAACAAGTTTCTCATGCTACAGCAGCTAATCAAGCGGTCGCGAAAATCTCTATGGGAATGAATCAGGCTGCAGCCTCTATTCAATCTGTTGCCGATCTTACGACTGCTGCGAACGATAAAGCAGTCGCCGGAAACGAAGTAGTTACCCAAACTGTGGAACAAATAAATCTTGTTCAACAATCTGTTAATGAAACCGGAGTGGTTGTTAACAGCCTAGGTGATAAATCAGTGGAAATTGGCCAAATTGTTGAGTTAATTACCCAGATTGCAGATCAAACGAACCTTTTAGCTTTAAACGCTGCGATCGAAGCTGCACGGGCAGGAGAGCATGGGCGAGGGTTTGCGGTAGTTGCTGATGAGGTACGGAAGCTTGCAGAACAATCTGGTGGGGCTGCAGGTCAAATACGGGAACTCATCCAAGAGATTCAAACAGAGGCAGAGAAAGCTGTTCAATCTATGAATCATGGCGCATCTGTCGTAGATGAGGGGATTAAACTGGTCCATCAAACAGGAGATGCCTTTAAAGATATTGTAAAATCCATAGAACAGGTCACCACCGAAGCCCAAGAGGTGTCAGCGATTGTGGAGCAAGTGAATTCCAGCTCACAAAATATGGTGGTAATGATGGAAGGCGTAGCGAATATAGCTGAACAATCTGCAGGAAATACACAAAATGTAGCTGCTTCGGCTGAGGAACAAAATGCCTCAATGGAAGAAATATCATCTTCAGCGGAAACATTAAGTGATATGGCTCTACATCTGCAAGCAGTCATAAATAGATTCAAAGTTTAGAACTATGTACTTTAAACTATCATCAGTTAACAAATCTATTAAATTTAGAAGAGGAAGTCATGTTTAATGCTGGATTCAATAGGGGGAGTATCACGCTACGATTTTTTGTTACGCCAATTTCAATATGAAAATATATGTATCACCGAAGATATTCAACAATCGCTAGAGACTAATTTAAATAAAGAAAAGGCTCTGTGAAGACAAAAAGTCTCCACAGAGCCTTTATCTAGTTTTTTTGTTATTCAACTAAAGCATAGAAATATTCTGAGGAGTACGATATGAAATGGAAATGAGTCTATCTAATCAAAGCAGACATAACTATGTAATGTCAGAGCTAGAAAAAAACCTTCGAAATGCAATCGAACGAGATGAATTATTTTTACATTATCAGCCTAAACTTAGCTTGATTTCAGGGAAAATCATCGGAATTGAGGCATTGATCCGCTGGAATCATCCAAACAAAGGGATCATTTCACCTGCTGAAATTATTCCCCTAGCGGAAGAAACAGGGCTTATTATCCCTATTGGAGAATGGGTTTTGAGAACCGCCTGTATGCAAAATAAAGCTTGGCAGGATTTAGGCCTCTCGCCTGTCGTTATTTCAGTAAATCTATCGGTTCGCCAGCTTTATCAACCTAATTTAGTTGAGGCTGTTAAGAGAATATTAGATGAAACCGGGCTCTCCCCTGAGTTCCTTGAACTTGAGATAACCGAGAGTATGTTGATGGATATCAAACATGGCATCAAGGTTTTGAAGGAATTAAAAAGCATTGGCATTCAAATTAGTTTGGATGATTTCGGAACAGGGTATAGCTCACTTGATCGCTTAAAGGCGCTCCCTATCAATAAATTAAAAATTGATCAATCATTTATTCGGAATTGTACAGAAGACAAAAATGATGCAGCTATTGTAAAGATGATCATTTCTATAGCCCATCAATTGAAACTTGAGGTCGTGGCCGAAGGGGTGGAATCAAAGGATCAATTAATTTTTCTTCAGAGAAATCTATGTGATGAGGCCCAAGGGTATTTATTTAGTAAACCTTTACCCATGAACCAGATTGTACGCAAATTCGGTGAAATAGAACAAATAATAACTAAAAATGGAATTCCTAAAGAACTCTCAGATAAAAATAGACTAGAAGAAGCGTTGCAGCTAGCTCGTCAGGAGTTAGCAGAAACAGTCAGGCAACAGCAAGGGATGATTTTCAAATTCACAAAGAAGAATGGGAAATTCATTCATACACTATGTGATGGTGAATTACTTTATCGAATGGGTTTAGTTCCAGAACAAATTATTGGTCGGGAGCTAAGTGACTTTCTTCCTTATCACTTTGCTGAAGTGAAGGGTCAATATTATCAGAGGGCCTGGGATGGGGAGAATAATGTCACATATGAATGTGAAGTAAACAAAGTTGAATGCATTGTGTCATTACGCCCTATTCTAAGAGACAGACAAGTGGTTGAAGTTATCGGTTCATGTGTTGATATTACGGAAATGAAGCAGGTCAAGGAAGCCTTGAAACAGAGTGAATCCAACTATCAGCTCATTACTGAAAATATGACTGATTTGGTTACTGTCTGTGATGCAAATGGTAGAATTGTATACGCCTCTCCGTCCCATAAAAAAGTATTGGGATTTATTCCGACAGAAGAAGAACCAAGCAAAGAAAAAAGCTGGGTTCACCCGGACGATATCCCACATTTAGAAAAACAGTACAATCAAATAGTAACAAGTAAAAAGTTTGGTCAAATAGAGTTTCGTGTCAGGCATCAAGATGGTTATTGGTTTTATGTAGAGGCTCAATTTAACCCTGTAATCGAAAATAATGGCGAATTAGAATCAATTATTGTTGTAGGACGCGATATTTCGGAGAGAAAGAAAGTGGATGAATTTATACAAAAAAAGGAAATGTTGTCTGTCATCGGGCAATTAGCTGCAGGTATTGCACACGAAATTAGGAATCCTCTTACTGCGGTAAAAGGCTTTCTTCAAATGTTGCAACAGGAATTAGACAAAACTAAATATATCGATATTATGTTATCTGAGATTCATGATATTGAAAAGGTTATTAAAGAGTTCATAACGCTCGCTAAGCCACAAGCAATTCAAACGTTGGAAACCAATCTACAGGATCTGATACAAAAGGTTGTTACATTAATTAGTGCACAAGCCATTCTAAAAAACATCAAAATTGTCCAAAAGATTGATCCCGAATTACCACTAATTTATTGTGATAATTATCAAATTAAACAGTTATTAATAAATATTTTTCAAAATTCTATTCAAGCGATGGACAATGGTGGACATATCACTATTCGAGCAACATGGGATGGCTTAGAACAAATAAAAATCCGTGTTATTGATCAGGGTTGTGGCATTCCAAAAGATCGAATGAAAAGAATATTTGAACCGTTTTATAGCACAAAAGAAAAGGGAACAGGAATTGGATTAATGATTTGTCACAAAATTATTCAGGATCACGGCGGAACTATCCATATTGATAGTGAACTAAATAAGGGGACAACCATTGACATTGTTTTACCTATTAAAACCGCTATAAAATGAAAGTATTAATCAGTGATAAGGGTTTTTGTACAAATATGGTATCTTTATTAATTTTGTTAGCAACCCATAGTAGTATAGCCGTTTAAAAAAGAGGAAATCAGGAATAAGGTAATAAAGATTAGTAGAGTCACACTAACAACTATTTTTCCAAATTGAAGTAAAATTCAATACTTTATAATATTTGGATTTTTACCTAATGATATCAAAGAGAGAATTGTCGAATTGTATAAATTGTTGTAAAGTTTTGTTGAATTTTATTGACTACTTAAATTTTGTTAATTACTATATAAATATAACAAAAAGGAAAAAGGTTTTTTTACATAATTACAAATTCCGATAAAGGCAAACTTATCGAAAGATAAGGACGCAAAGCCATGGGTCTGTCGTTCAAATTAGCTATTGAACTATGATTGCCAGGTTGCCAAATAGCTTTATTTTATTAAAGTGATGGCTGTTCTATTTATAAGGGACGGCTATCTTTTTTGTGTGAAAATAAAAAAAGTTGGTGGGTATAACAAAGAAATAACCGACTCCTGATTCTTAGAGATATAGCAGATGGACTCGCCATAGAACAAAATAAACTTATGGAAGAAGGAAGTTTGGCAAGTTCTAAATTAACTGATACAGTCATAACAACTGTTCTTACCTTAAGTATAATTGGCATTGTATTAGCAGTAATTATTGGCGTGGTGATTACTCGGATGATTACTAGACCTATTTTATTAATAGAAAAAACAGCATCGGCCATTGCGGAAGGTGACCTTACTCAAGAGGACGTTCAAGTAAAGAATCGGGACGAAATTGGAAATCCGGCAAATTCATTTAATCAAATGAAAGAGAATCTGCGTAAATTGGTTCTTGAGGTGAGCACAGATGCTGAGCATGTAGCCTCAACTTCGGAAGAGCTCTCAGCCAGCGCAGAACAGAATAGTGCGGCAGCCGAACAAATTTCAATTGCCATTCAAGAGGTAGCGCTTGGTTCAGATAAACAAGTATCACACGCCTCAGAAGCGAATCAGGCGGTCGCAGAAATCTCACGGGGAATGAATCAGGCCGCTGCATCCATTCAATTTGTTGCGGATTTAACGACTACCGCAAATGATAAGGCTGTCGCTGGAAATGAAGTGGTGACTCAAACCGTTGAACAAATCAATCTTGTTCAAAAATCTGTTAATGAAGCTGGGGATGTGGTAAACAACCTTGGTAATAAATCGATCGAAATTGGTCAAATCGTTGAGTTGATTACTCAAATTGCATTTAAAGTTTAGGTTGTTGGGGATTACTTTGTATCTGGGAATAAGCTATTTTTGTAAATTGGATAGACTATTAATTGTGGAAGAGGAAATATATTATAATGCTTAATTCAATAAGAGGAGAATCGCGCTTCGACTTGTTGCTACGTCAATATAAACAAGGGAATATAAGTATGACGGATGAGGTTGAACAATCGCTCGATCGATTTTGCCTGTTTCTATATCACCATACAGACGTCCACTATTTTTCGTTTGTAAATGAAAAAGTTTTGAGGGCATATATCACCCATCATCGGTCCAATAATTTTG
>NZ_LMAS01000006.1:392273-399126 GCF_001509555.1 Bacillus sp. FJAT-29937
GTATTTTCTTGCTTTTCTAAGAATTCATAAATACGATCTTCCGAAAATTGATCTGTCGGTTGGGAACTACAACCTTTGGACGAGATTGTAGGAAACTAAATAAGTCATGGGATGGGAGTCCATTGGTACAACTATGGGCTCTCTTTTAGTTGTTGCAAAATCTGATTTTAATATATCGTAATCATGTTAATTATAGGTTCACATTTAAATTTCATATGTGGTCAAGTAATAATTAAAAGTCAGATTGAAATATTAGAAATTAGTTGCTTGTTTTTTCTATACTAGATTTAAACAAACGTTTGATTGAACTGTCTTAATCCCTTGAGCTATATGGCTTTGAGAGAGGCCCTTTGATATGTTTTCCAGCAAGCAATTGTTTTAAAGGATGATCAAATAATTTTTATTCTGCATCTTTATTTTGAAAATTTATCGGTGCTTTCCCCTTTAAAATTCTTTGTTTATCATTGTGTTCAAGCTGTTTGAAGTCCGTTCTTTGTTGTTGTAAAGTTCTTTTCCCTGTGTTTATTACTTGTGGACTTGGGTGATAAAGAGGATACACATAACGACCATTCCATTTTGTATACGTGGCAACATTCTGATTAAGAACTAAACTGTGATGTTCAATTTCCTTTAATGCTTCTAAAGCTTTCTTACCTAACGTAACTACTATTTTTGGATCTACTAGTTCGATAATTTGTTTCAAATATGGATGACAGTTTTTTATCTCTTCCTTAGAAGGAGGCCGTACCTTTCCGCTGCTATTTACAGGACAACATAATACCGCATTTGTTATAAATATGTCCGAGCGGGTCCAATTTGTGGAGGATAAAAGTTTTTCAAAGTTTTTTCCTGTCACATCACCTTGTAATGGAATTCCTGATACATCAGCCCCTCTTGGCCCGGGCGCTTCGGCAAGAAACAGAATATCTGCATCAAGGTTTCCATTTGCATAACCGATGATTGCTTTTGAGTCGCTCATCGTTTTGCAAGTGACACAAGCTTTTGCTTTGTTTATTAACATATTGTATTCAATCTCTTTATTTGTATTTTGGATGATTACTTCTTTTCCTTTAACGGTTATTCTTGCAACTCCTTCAAAAATATATAAGTAGATTTCAATTATTAATTGATCATTATTCCTATATTCGTTGATGTATTCAACTCCCTCGCAAGGAACTGTTACAGTCACCCCTCTCTCATCTGATAGTTTTATCTTATAATCATACTCAGATTGTTCATCTATTATGGATATCATTAAGTTTTTCCCACGTAAATCAATAGAATCTTCCCATCCATTATAATGGGTCATTAGGTTGATTTCATAAGGTATCAGGGTATGTGTAATTTCTAGAAGTCTAGCAAAAAGATTTTTATTCATTTTTAATACTCCTTTCAAAAGAATGCGAAGGTTTAAGACAACCTATTGCTTAAAGTAAAACATTCTCTCCGTCAAACAGTTTTGACCGTATAGGCGAATATCATCTTCTGCTTTATAGAAAGTGGAATACCCCTTCCTCTTGGCAATGTTTGCAGCAAATTCAAACGCCTTATTACTTTCTAGATTCATTGGATCATCAGCACCAATATTGACGGTTAAGATACCGTCTGTTCCATAATGAATGGTTAACTCTTCGAATTCCTCCCAATATTTCCTCATTGCTGGACTATGTTGGCCTAATCTGTCCAACATATCATCTTTATCTAATTCATCGTAAAAGTCGCCATCGTGCAGTTCTATTTGATGTTTATTGTCTTGTAAAAGTTTCTCTTCTTTAAATAAATTATCTAAAAGAATCATTTTGTTTTTTAAGTCCCATTTTTTGTATTCAGGCTCAAGTGCATTTGTTAAAAGATCTTCAATCGCCTTTCTAAAACCTATTAAGCTAGGAGACAATACCCAAAAATAAATAGATAGCTTGCCTTGATGCTCTGCCAATTTAAAAAAGTCAGAGCGCTTGTCCGTTCTTTTGTAAATTTTATCAATATGCCTTCTTAATCTATTATGAATGTTTTTTTCACTTTCTCCTATGTAAAGCACTTTTCCCTCTCTCAAGATTATATATAGCCCACCATTACCCTTTGGAACATTTTCTTGAATGGTCTCTTTTACAAATTTATATTGTTGAGGGGGGGGAATCACTATGTAAAACAATATCGAATTTATTCCAGACGGATTGGGAGATTGGTAAAATTTGAAGGGAGGTTAATTGATCTTCGATTAGATTCTTCATTAAAATAACAACCTTTCTTTTAGCACTGATATAAATACTCAAACTTTTGAGTATGTATTCTATTCTAGATTTGTTTTTAAATATCCTGTTTCGAATTATAGCGTATAACATCGACCTAAATAACAGTGGGCAAAAAAAGTACGGTCACCACCTAATGGTTATTTGGGCTGGCAGAGTGCCACAAACAAAATATACTTAAAATTACCTACAATTTGCTGACAATAGTGCTTATTATATATAGTATTGGTAGGTATATAGTCTAGTTAATTGCCGTCTAGCATTGAGGCTTTTGAAAAGCAATCAATCTTTAGCGGTATCATCTTAGTCAAATAAGGAGGTATAGATCTTGAAAGAAGTTTTGGTTAGATATATTAGTTTTCCAGATATAGAGGACGGGGTTTCTAGTTTTTATCATTATTCAACAGATAAAGGTTGTGCAGAACCAAATAAGCCATATACAAGTAGTTATTGTCATACTGTTGATGAAGAATTAGATGAATTAGCAATTAAGGTAGGTTTCAAAACACGAAGTGAATTTGCAGCAGAGATTAAAATGAAATATTGGAAAAACGCTTATGGAAAAGAATTATCCCAATATGTTAGTAAAGCACTTGAATCAACAGGTATTACCTTAAATATAAATGGAACGGAAATTATTTTTCGAAGTCCGGAAAATGAATTTGTTTTATGGCCAGCTAAAAGGAAATAGGTACTGGAGGGAGGCGCGTCTGCACTGGGAAGCCGTGGTGCCTTGTCCGATCTAGTGGATATGGGTAAGGAATCAGGGAGAATCGTTTTGCTTAAAATAGGAGATTCATGAGAGGAACAGGATATATGAATAAAGACCGTGTTAATATGGCGACAGAGGCAATGAAGAATCAAAGTTTAATGGAACAGCAGGCCAATAGCAGCCTTGGTATTACCCAAGAATACAATCAGAAAAACAGAGCTAAACTGTGGGATTCGCAAAAAAGAAAAGCGGAATTTAAAGATAAAGCTTTTGGAGATAGAGAAACGTATGTGGATCCCATCAGCGGAAAATTGTTACATAAGAGTCATAAAGCAGCTCAGAAAAAATATCGTATGAAAAATTCTAAAGGTGAAAACATTTCAACAAAATGGGCAGAGTATGCAGGTGAAGCAGACCATATTAATGCACTTAAGGATGTTCATGATGTAGTAAAGCATAATCCTTTTTTGTCTAATTCGGATTTTGAAGAGATTATGAATTCTGATGAAAACCTTCGACTTCTATCCAAAAAAGACAATGCATCAAAGGGTGAGCAAAGCGATTGGAACATTATTACCAACAGGAATAAGGAGATGTCATCAGAAGCAAGAGTGAAGATGGCCAAAGATAAGGTTAGATCCGATATTTCATTGCATGGCAAATTCACGGCCAGAACTGCCAAAAATATTGGCAAGGAATTTACAGCTGGGGCTAAGGATACATTAGTCAAATCAGCCATTCCTTTGACCGCAGAGGCTGTGAGAAAACTGTGCAAAGTGGCTAGTGGGGAAGAAACTTTAGGAGACGCTACAAAAGAAATGGGTAAAGTCGTTGTGGATGTTGCAGTTGCAGGTGGAACAAATAAGCTGCTTTTAGATGTTGTGAACTCACAATTACGTAATAGCAATAATAAAGTATTTACAAAACTTGCGAATAGTAATGGAGTAGCACAAATTATCTCGGTTGCCGTCATTGTACAAGAATCTGCAGTTAAATATATTAATGGAGACATAGATGGTAAGGAGTTTATTGAGGAGGTTGGCCTAAAAGGTGCAACGATGGTGGCCGGCATGATTGGAGGTTCTATAGGAGGAGAAATTGGAGCAATTTTAGGTGGGATTGCTGGAACTGTTGCTCTTCCTGGAGTAGGAACGGCAGCAGGTGTAGTTGCTGGTAAAGTGATTGGTGAAATACTTGGTACAATTATAACAACAGTTGCTTGTAGTGCAATTATTTCGGTCTACAATATATCAAAGCATTTGAACGATTATAAGTTAAAAGAAAGTCAGATTAGGAGACTTGAAACAGAAGCCCTGAAGGAAATGGAAAATCAAAGGGATCAATTTAGAAGTATTGTAGAACGTGAATATAAATACTGGGATGAAGAAATTCAAGAGGGATTTAATATGATTTTCAGTAGTGCTTGTGAACAAACCTTTAACCTTCAAGGTGTGACAGCCGGTTTAGATAGAATACTTGCATTGTTCGGAAAAAGTGTTGCGTTTAAGAATCTTGATGAGTACGAAGCGCAGTTGGATATGCCGTTAAAATTGAATTTTTAAGAATAAGTAGCACTTCGGGAAAGGAGATTTCAATTAAACATGATTATTGAGGCATTAGCAGTAGGGGCATTGGCGAAGACGTTTTATAGTGTTGACAAGTCGCTCAAAATGGATGAGAAAGCATTAAAAAAGTATGCAAAGGCTTTTGAAAGAAGCGAGGAAGCTGAATTATTGGTTAGAAAAAAGGCGGAATTTGCGGATAAAAGGCTTATGAATGTTGCAAAAAAGAAAAGAGCAATCGTTCAAGGGACAGTTCCTAAATTTGTAGACGTCTATAGCCAGATACAGAAAATCGAACTAGGAAACAAGACGGCAGTAAATGAAATAGTAATCCGTGATCATGTGAGAAAGTTGGCCGTTTTGGATGCCTTATCTGTATCTGTAAAAAAAGATTTTACTGATAAGGAATTGGTCTGTGGCTGGATTACAAAAGGATTAGGCAAAATGATGGAGAAGGACTCCGAAAGATATCTATCGGCTGCCAATACTCAAATGAGGGCAGCTAATGTCATTTATTCACAGTCTGAATCTATTGGAGCAGTGTATGATGCTATCGTTGCTCGTGCCGATAGAATATCAAACTTACTTATGGCAATGAATGCTTTGTTTATCAGGTCTATTAACGAAACATCAAATACGATAGGGAAAAATGGATTAGATGTTCGAAACTATAGTGATTATGATAAAGGTGTATTGATGACTTGTGTAAACATTGCAGTGGCGGTATCTGACATTATAGATGTTCCTGTCGTTGACGAGAAGGGACAAATAAGTGAGTCAGCAAACGGAATGATCATGACCGGAGAGAAATACTTAGAAAAAATGAGTCAAGCAATAAAGGCATAATGTAAGCAAAATAATATTTTACAAGGGGTATTTGTAATGAAACAGATTATTGTTAATGATCATTGTAGTGGCTGTGGCTTATGTATAGTCAATTGCTCTTCTTACTTACAGGAAAATGCTGAGGGGAATGCCGAACCAGTTGCTGGAAAAGCTATTCAAGAAAAGGATTTGGAAAGTGTTATGAAGGTTGTTGCGGAATGTCCTGAATCAGCATTACAGATTGTTGAAACTGGAATGGCTTCCCGAAAAGGTGAGGCCGGAGTTGCCGAGGTTATCTCAAATTTAAAAGATAAGTGTAATCGTTTTTATGTTAAAAAGATAAGCAATTCAGATGTCAGTTTGAATAGCAAGGATTACTACATACCGATTCCTTGCACAGGTAAAGAATACAGTCGAGATTATTCTTCTGAAGGTTCGGCTAAATCAGCTGCAAGGGAAGAATTTAGACATCTATGTTATTCAGAAACCGCCTATCGACCGATGATTAAAAAAGTATTTGTTGAGTATAAGGTGAATGTCTTGAAACCGTATTATACTTGTGTAGATACGGAAGAGAGTGCTTATTTTGTTTATAATCAAGAGATCAGAAAGTTATTATCAAATGCGTATGCTGAGATTTGTGATTTATTAGGTGAGAATGGTAGAATACCTGAATCTTGGACGAACTTCTCGGTTTATTTATCTGAGAGAGATTGGGCAATAGAGCCGTTGAAGGATTTCGATATACGCAGTACAAGTTCTGGTATTATTGCTGATTTGAAGGACCGAGGCGAATATACAAGCCTTAGTTGGTACGTTGATAGATTTGACTATGATTACGATGAAACTTACGTTGGGGAAGGATTGTTTGGAAAGCCAAAATATAAAGATATGTGGTATTTCTCCGGATTCCGCGAAGTGGCAAAAGAATTCATTGATGATTTGAAAGGATCTATTGATTCGATGTCTGGTGATATTGAAGAAGGAGCAGTAAGCAGTGTGAATTATGCTTTGGAATCCTTTGAGGAAAAGGTTAAAGAAGAATTGAGTGCGAAGATTTCTGAATTGGAAGGGTATGTGAAGGGTTTAAAGGTTCTGAATTAAACCGTATTACATTATTTCACCTGTGGTAAGAAGGTTCAAACTTTGGACAAGTTTATAGCTAAGATTTAGTATCTTCCCAGCCTAAAAAGACTAATCAAACGTTTGATTGAACAGCCCCAATCCCTTGGCATGTATGGCTTGAAGGGGATTTAATTAAAACCAGCTAATAGTTTGTCAACATTTTTCAATAAAAACATAAAGTTTTTCATGCTATACTAAAAATAGGCATGCCAAATAACCTCCCACACGCTAGAATTTGGAAGGTTTTGTCTAGTTTACTCTTTCTTTGTAATTAACCCAAGTCCTGGAAAGTGGTTTTGTTTTTTAAAATCGTATATATCCAATGTAAAAGCTTATTTACACAAGCAATGATAGCTACTCTAAAGGGTTTGCCTTCTTCA
>NZ_LMAS01000006.1:399712-401188 GCF_001509555.1 Bacillus sp. FJAT-29937
TGGAAAGTGGTTTTGTTTTTTAAAATCGTATATATCCAATGTAAAAGCTTATTTACACAAGCAATGATAGCTACTCTAAAGGGTTTGCCTTCTTCACGTTTTTTAGCGTAAAATTCCCTTAATCTTTTGTTTCGAGGGATATTATCTTCACTCGTTTTCTTTTTTCTAGCATCACGTATACCGCACTGAACTGCCATATATAAAGCGTGTCTTAGTCTACTAGAACCTCTTTTGGTAATACGATTAATTGATGCAGTAAACTTACCAGATGAGTACACACTTGGATCAACTCCAGCGAAGGCTACTAATTTTTTAGCGTGATTAAACCGATCTATCCCTCCGATTTCGGAAATTATCGTTGCCGCGATTTTTTTGCCGATTCCAGGGATTGATTGGATAATCTTATATTCTTCAATTTCCTTAGCTAGAGCATCTATTTCGGCTTCTAACTTTAATAGGTGCTCTTGGTATTGAAGGATAATTTTTATTAGAATTTCCAGGTTGAAAATATGGCTCTGGTATAGATTATTCTGAAATGGATTACGAAGGGCTGCCTCTTTTAGTTTGCGTGCCTTTTCCTTTGCCCACTTATCTGATCTACTCTTGCATAGCGAAGCTATATGATCCATCAAAACGAATTCACTAACACTTAAGACTGCTTCTGATGTTGGAAACAATAAAAGAATATTTAAGGATACTTTAGAATATAGCCCCCCAAAAACACCTCGATATTCTGGGAATACCTGATCCAATATGGCTTGAAACTGTAATTTTGTTTGTGCGGATATTCCTGAGATGCTTTCATGTTGTCTTGTTAAATTCCGTATATTTAAAAGCTGAATTTCCCTCTTTTTGTAAGGCTCTAACTCTTCTTTATAATAAAGTTCACATAAATGATAGGCATCAATCGCATCTGTTTTAACCTTTCTAAGACTTGAGCTTTTAGCTCTATGAGAAATGAGTGGATTCACAATTATATAAACATATTGGTGTTCCTCCAAAAATTGAATAACAGATGTATGGTAGTGTCCTGTTGATTCTAAAATCACTGTAGGTTGAAATCCATTGGCTACGCTCTCTATTTCTTTCAGAAAGTCTAATAGTTTCCCCAGCCCATCTAAATCATGCTTAATACTAAAGCTTTTATTATAAGGTTTTCCTTTATCTAAAAATGCTTGTACTTCACTTTCCCCTTTTGAAACATCCAGGCCAACAACTGGATTCATAACTCATTTTCCTCCTCCTAAATACAAAATTAGTCGGTAACCCCTAAAGCTGCTTGTAATGTCATAGGTTCGCTTGTTAAACGGGATCAGTGTCCCAACCAGCTAAAGCATGTTCATACAAGTAGGGGGTGAACAGTTTTAATTACGGGATCTAATCCCACCGTTTGAGACGTTCTACCCCGACTACCGTCATCATAAGGCCATATAAAAAAAGGTCAACCAGAAAAATCTGGCTAACCTTATATTACGA
>NZ_LMAS01000006.1:401682-414887 GCF_001509555.1 Bacillus sp. FJAT-29937
ATCCCACCGTTTGAGACGTTCTACCCCGACTACCGTCATCATAAGGCCATATAAAAAAAGGTCAACCAGAAAAATCTGGCTAACCTTATATTACGATCGTTTGATTAAAAGGTGCAAACACTTGCCACACAAGGGATACGAGGTGTCTTTGACTAGTTTTTTCCTACGGTCCCCTATTCCTAAGAAAGAAGCTAAGCAGAAAATACAGCTTGAATTAAAATAACCTCTTTTCAACCTAAAGAGAGGTTATTTAACATGTTGCAGGATTAGCTATAATTTTCAGAAAATATAATTTGACTTGGGCGAATTTTATGATAATATGAATACAGTAATTCCTATTGGAATAATATGAATTAAATTCTTCTTATCTAGGCAGATGGTGGACTGAGCCATTTTAAAATCACTCAGTTTCCGATGAAACCTGGTGCCAAATTTAGAAGAATAGCAAAATGAGAAGGCAAAATGTTTGTCATGTCCAAACAGAAAGGGAGAGAAAAAGATGGCGATTACAACCTTTAAAGCAAAAACTATTTTAAAAGAAAATGTATTAGTGGAAACAGAATCGAGAGGCCATAAGGTCATTGTGGATGAGCCAGCAAGCTTAGGAGGAACGGATCAAGGAATGAATCCGGTGGAACTCCTTCTTTCCGCTTTAGGTGCGTGCCAGTCAATCGTAGCGAGAACATATGCGAAGCAATTCAATATCGATCTACAAAAGTTTTGGGTTGAATTAGAAGGAGATATTGACATAGACGGATTCCTTAACAAATCAGATGTAAGACCAGGATTCTTATCCATACGATATACGTTTCATATCGAAACGGATGCGCCAGAGGATCAAATCGAAGCATTTAAAGCATTCGTCGAAGATCATTGCCCTGTCGGCGACACGATTGCCAATCCAGTGAATCTTGTCTCTTCAAAAGTGGTTGTTCATCAGCCTGTTAAATAAAAACTGCAGCCATTAAGTAAAAAATAGTACTTATATAAACAAATAAGAGACACACAGGAAAATTGAGTTCTTGTGTGTCTCTTTTTGTATGCGACTTAGTGAAACCAAATTTAGCCGGTTGTTAGCCAATTTGCGAACTTTATCAGCCCAAGCGTTGTATTACCTATTTCCCCTCAATATATGTCCATTTATAACTATAGGTTGAATTCGGGTGAGCAACAAAACTTTTTACATATGGCTTTACAAGGAAGGCCTCACTTGCTTGATACATCGGTGAAATGACTGTGTCCTGTTCAATTAGAATCCGTTCGGCTTCCTGTAAATCAGCTAGGCGGCCATCAAGGTTAGAAAAATCAACTTGAGCTTTTTTAACGAGTTTGTCAAATTCAGGACTTTGATAGCTTTGCCAGTTAAATGGACCATCTGAAAGATGAAGTGACATTAGCTCAATTGGATCAGGATAATCAGTGCCCCATCCGGAATGGGTCATATCATAATTTTGTTTTGTTTCCAGATCGAGTTTTTGTTTATTTGGCTGCTGGTTAATTTTAATCGTAAGACCTGGCAGATTCTTCTCAAGCTGGTTCTTAATGTACTCTGCAACGGACTTTCGCTGTCCGTCATCATAGCTTAAGAATTCCAGTTCAATAGAATCAGCACCTAATTCCTCTAGACCTTTTTGCCAATATTCCTTTGCTTTCTCAACTCCCTCAGAGTTTAAATCCCCATATTTCTTTCTGAAATCTTCTCCATTGGAAGTTGATACTAGGTTTTCAGGGATTAAAAAGTAAGCTGGAAGAGATCCGTTTTTGAGAATCAGCTCAGCCGACTCTTTTTTATTCCAAGCCATATCAATGGCTTTTCGTATATTTGGATTACTTAAGTGCTCATTTTCTAAATTAAAGCGGATAAAATATACCTCAATTTTCATAGTTGTTTGGAAATCTGGATGATCATGATATAAATCAACAAATTCTGATGACAGGTTCGTGACATCTACAGCATTTGTATCATAGAGATTTACACCAGCAGAGACTTCCTTTACTACTTTATAATTAATATTATCAAGCTTCACAGTATTAGCGTCCCAATAGGTTGGATTTTTTTTAAGTACCCAACCTTCTTCGTGTTTCCATGAATCAAGTACAAAAGGACCGTTATAAATTAAGTTTTCCGGCTCTAAAGCATATTTTTCCCCTTGGGATTTAAGGAATTCTTCATTCTGAGGATAGAAAACGGCATTCGTTAATGTGTCAATGAAATATGGGATGGCATTTTCAAGCTTTACTTCTAATGTAAAGTCATCTAAGGCTTTAATACCTAATTCCTCAACCTTTCCGTAGAGCTCATCGTCTTTATCCTGTATTTTTGTTGCATTTACAATAGGATCTAATCTAAAGGCGTATGGTGAGAGCGTATCTGGGTGAAGTAATCTTTGCCAGGCGAATACAAAATCATGGGCGGTTACGGGTGATCCACTGCTCCATTTTGCGTCTTCTCTTAAATGGAAGGTATAAGTTTTCCTGTCTTCACTGACTTCGTGATCCTTTGCGATTCCAGGGGTAAGCTTGTGATTTTGATCTTGCCGGTAAAGTCCCTCCATAATATTCATCATGATCGTAGCTGAAAGCCTGTCAATGACTCCATTTGTTTTTAATGAAGCAATTTCATACGGTGCGTATAGATTTAGCTCTTGGGATTCGGCACTGGTAGAAGGATTTTCTCCTTCTTTATCAACAGATGATGCAGTGGGTTTGGCAGTTTCAGTTTCACTCCCTTTTCCATAACACCCTGTTAAAGCTAATACGATTAAAATAGAAAACAATGCTCTTAAAGCCAGTCGCTTATTCTTCAAATAAATCCCCCCTATTTTAATATCAAAATAACATTTGCAAGATGTATGCCAATTAATTGAATAAGCTGCCAATGCTGTTCGGCTTATACACTTCTTAACGGAATTCAGAAATGTAAAATTTTTTTAGAAAAATCCGTCAAAATATTTTGAATATGTAAAATTATTTTGAAACTAAAACTGCAGAATAATTTTGTTAAAGCCGTTTAATAAGGGGTTAGAAAATGGCATAAAATTTGCAATGATCTTTATTGATAAAAAAAGAGGAGGTTGCATATGGAGAGGATTCGGAGGTTAAGAGAAAGATTTCATGATTTAGACGTAGATGGAATGATGATTATCAATCCATGGAACATGATATACATGTCTGGTTTTACAGGAAGCAACGGTGTGATCCTTATTTCTGAAACGGAAGCCAAACTCATTACTGATTATCGTTATTTTGATCAGGCTCACGAACAGGCTGTGGATTATGAAATCGTGTTACATGCCGGTCACACAGGCCATAAAGGGAGAATTTATGAAGAAGTGGCAGTGCAAGTGAAAGAAATGAAGATTAGCAAGCTTGGCTTTGAGCAGGATCATCTAACTTACGGTTTATTTAGTAAAAATAAAGACAACCTGTCAGCTGAATTAGTTCCGACTAGCGGAGTAGTGGAAAAACTTCGAAGGATTAAATCAAAGGATGAGATTGAAAAACTAAAGTTTGCAGCAGAAGTAGCGGATAAAGCGTTTGAACATATTTTAACAATTGCTCGGCCTGGAATAAGAGAGCTTGATATTTCAGATGCACTTACATCCGTTATTAAGGAGCATGGCTGTACGAATACAGCTTTTCCTCCAACGGTTGCTTCAGGTTATCGCGGTGCATTGCCTCATGGCCGTGCAAGTGAAAAAATAATTGAAAAAGGCGACATGATTACGATTGATTTTGGAGCGAATTATAAAGGGTATTGGTCAGATATTGCAAGGACGATTGCGGTTGGAGAGCCTGCACCCGAATTAAGGAAAGTTCACGATGTGGTACTTACCTCATTCCGAAATTGTGTAGCCGGCATCAGACCTGGTTTAACCGATCAAGAGGTTGATGCATTAATGCGGGAAAACATCATTAAGAATGGCTATAACGATTATTCCGGACCAGGCACGGGACATGGTATTGGTATTGAAATCGGTGAAGATCCCTATTTCTCTGTTTTAAAAGACAAAGTACTAGAGGAAAACATGGTGATTACAGTCGAACCTGGAATTTATTTAAAAGGTCTAGGCGGCGCGAGGGTAGAAGATGTCCTTCTTGTTACTAAAGATGGCTGTGAAAGTTTCAATCCATCAACGAAGGAACTCTTAATCTTGTAGATCAGAATAAGTGATTCCTTTAGAACTAACTGATTAACATATAGTTTTTTAGATAGCATTGCGATTTCTTTTTTCTATAAATAGTTTTTTACTCATAATTCTCCGTCCCCATGTAAGTCTTTTATTATGATTTCTAAATGATACAAAAAAGTACCCTATTGAGAGAACACTTTTTTTAAGTGTCTATTCTATAGGGTATATTTTAGTTTTCATCCGGACTTTTAAAGGTTTTACACAACTTTTTCATATATTTTGGTAAATCTAGTTGAATGAAACAGTTAAAGTCACACTTTACAAAGAGGTTGGAAGGTTTATCAGCCAGATTTGGTCATTTGTCAGCCAAATTGAATAGTTTGTCAGCCAATTTCAGGCGGTTGTCAGCCAATTCAACTGGTTTGTCAGCCAATCCCCACTTTTGCGTCAAAAATCATGACCATTTCTATTTATCTACCATCTGAAATCTCATAAAATGGTACTATAAGATTATCACCACTACCTCTTGAATTAAGGAGAATACTAATGAGGAAACAGAAAGCACTTAAAATAATGAGCGCTTCAGTGATCGCAGGCTCCGCAATTGTCGCTTCTTCGCCTGTCGAAGCAGCTGCAGCCAGCAATGTGGACAAGCTCGTGAAAGAAGCCAAGGAGTTAGGAACGATTTTAAAATGGGCAATCTCGATTGAAGGAAGTGCAGATGGAAAAACGCGCCCCATGGTAGCCTACAATGCAACTAAGGAAGCTTATGATATAGCAGTAAATGCTATTAAAACACTGACGACCGCTCAAAAAAATACATATATGGCTGATCTGGAAAAAAACGTAAAGGTCCATATCAACCGGACTATGTCGTATATTGACGCCCTTACAGCTGGAGAAAAGATTAAGGAGAAGCAGCAAGCCCTAGCCAATCAATTAGATCGAAATTTAATCAATGACGACACGGAAAAAGCCTACCACGAACTGACAAGAGAAATCCGCAAACAGGCGCTGCTTTTGGACCGAGTGTACGGACAGACAACGAGAGATTTAATTCGCTCGCAATATAAGTTTTCCGCAGAGAAGATTCGCGATAACGCCATGTACGCCGTCACCGTAAAAATGGCGATCGACAAAGCTTCGAAAGCATTGAGCGAAAAGGATAGCCGAGCGGCTGAAAGATATATAGATGAGGCTAGAAAATACTTAAACTATGTGGAAAATTCAGCTATAAAAAACACACTAAACAATCGCTTCAACTCGATTGCACAAACAACAGTCCCAACGATCATTAAAGTGACAGCTTCCGAACCGAAACGAATCAAAGTCGAATTTAACAGTAAAATGCTATCCGGAAATAGTACAAATAGTGCCGAAAATAAAGCCAATTACTCCGTTAATGGCAAAACAATTAAACAAGTTAAGCTATTTGACGATAAGAAAACGGCCATCATTGAATTGAATGAACCCCTTAATACGAATTCAAGCTATACCGTAACGATCAAGAAGAACATTCAAACAGAAAATAACACCGCTCTCGGTTCTGCGGATACAGTGACTTCCATTGTCTTTTTTGATAGCGGAAAACCTACTGTCAATTTTGTAACGGCCGATCCAAATGGAGGCATTGAAATCAAATTTTCCGAATTAATCTCTGCAAGTTCACCTATCGCCATCTCAATTGAAGGAAAAACGGTTACCTATTCTATTTATGAAGACACAGATACTGTCGTCGTGCCAGGTTCCGAAATGAAGCGACTCGGTTTGCAGAAAGGAAATTTCTATTCCATCGTTTTCACTGGCGCTAGAGATCTCGTTTCTCCGAATGCGAATACAATGGATACTTATAACGGCCGCTTTTACTATAATGCCATGGCGGACACCATGCCACCAGAGGTTCGAAGCATCCAAGCCAAGGATGAGAAAACTTTTACCCTTGAATTCAGTGAACCATTAACAGACCTAGCAGCTGCGAATCTTGTCATTATGAAAGGGACTACAACGATAAGACCTACATCTGTCAAGGATGTTTCCGGCGGTCTTAAAACTAAATACGAAATCGAACTTCCTGCAACGATTTACACTGCCAATGAAGCGTCAGCGTTATTAAATATTCAAATAAAGTCGTTTAAGGATGCGGCCAATAATATGGGGAATACGACAGATCGGACGGTTACTATGATTAGAGATCTGACTCCGCCTCAATTTGTGAGTATAAACTATGATGTTGATAAAAATGAAATCCATGTTACTTTCAGCAAAACATTAAAAACCGGATCGCCACTTATTAACAAAATAACTATGTATGATCCAGACAATCTTCCATTCAAGCCTGTCGTTAAACAAAATGTTGGAAATAAAATGATCATAGATGCGAAGAATTTAAGAGATGGCTATTACGTCATTAATGCAGATGCAGGGGCGGTAAAGGATACTTCAACCGCCCAAAATGACAGTTTGCCATTCAGAGTATCCGTCACGAAAAAGGCTGATATTGTTAAACCTGAAGTGACGATCGTTCAAGGGGCAAATAACGGGCAATTTAAAGCTGTATTTAGTGAGCCAGTTACAGAAGATACGGCAAAAAACCTTGCTAACTATTTAATTAATGGATCGATGTTACCGGAAAGAACAACCTTTGAAGTGAGCAATGACCAAAAACTAGTAACCATTACTTTGCCTGAAGGGGAAATTCAAACGACTAATATTTATACAATTGAAGTGAGAGGAATAAAGGATTTATCCGATAATGAAATCAATCCTAAACAAAGCACTGTTACAATTGTTGATAATACTCTACCTTTCTTGCAGTCTGCCGCGGTAAACAACAATAATTTGATTTTGACATTCTCTGAAAATATCGTGATTCCAACTAACCAACAAATTAACCTAAAAAAATTAATTGTTGATGGAACACATTTAAGTATGAGTAGTTACTCAGTCGGGGTTAATGGAAATGAGCTAATTCTCACACCTCGAAACCAAACTTTATTTATAAGCGCAACTATTGTGGTTGAAACGGATAAAAATTCATGGATTACCGATCAATCCGGAAATGTGACTAAAGATAGCGGTGCAAGGATTCCCTGATTGATTGAATGGTTCTAATTCTTGTGATAAAGATAATCTAGTATAGCAAAGTCCTGTGACTATTAATGGTCACAGGACTTTTATATTTGTCGTCTTGGCTCTCTTAACTTTAAGCTAGGAGAAAGCATTAACCAAACTAGAATAGGTTTTTTTCACAATAGGAAGATTATGTTTATCAAATGAAGGGGTGTTAAGATGAATTATTGATGATGAAATTCACGGAGTTTTTTTTCGTGCTGCAAGGTTTTCTTAGCAATGAAGTCAACAGTTTCCTGAGTCTCTGTCAATTCAACGCGAAACCCGTCCATCTTCTTCTCCATTCGATCAAGTCGCTCATCAATCAAGTCCAATCTTTGATCGACCTTTTCAAATCTTTTATCAATTTTGTTAAACCTCTGCTCCATCTGATTAGAATGCACCTTTAAAGCTTGAAGAATTTCCTTTACGACTGTTTCCTGTTCCATTTTCTTCACCTCCCTTTAATAGACCATTATACCTAAGCAAAACATCAATGTCACCATATGGAATAAATTGTAAAAATTACGACTTAACATTTCTTATGAAATTGCAAATTTAAGTATAATCACTTATAAATGGTTAATATTAATAATGACCGAGCGCTACGAATGCTAAGTCAAGGCAGCAACTGCACGTCGCATAAAAAGCGGTTGGACAGTCTTAGATAGTATACTTTGAGAAGAAGTAACTACACAATTACCTTGGTCGGGCTGGACGGTTACTTTTTTCTTTGTTTAATGGCCGTCACAGTCTCCTTGTCCGAACGTAATAACCTTTTTGCATTTTCAGGTTTAATAACATATAATAATTTATATAATAAAAATGATCGAGTGCTGCTAACACCCGATCAATGCAACTACATGCCGCATGAAGAGCGGCTGACCTATGAATGTTTGTTTACCTGAAAAGAAGTAGCTATCTTATCCACTAGACCAGGGCGGAAAGACGGTTACTTCTTTTTTCTATTGGTGACTAGTGCAAACACTGCTACGATAGCTGTTAAAGCTGTAGCTAGAAAAATGCCAAATTGCATTAGCATGTTCATCGCTTCGTATGTCACCATATTAAACACCCCCTTTCTTAGAGGGAGTGCCAACCGCCGTTCCGCTTTATGTAGTTGCTAGTTTCATGTTATCATTTTCAACCAAAATAAACTAGTCGAATATGAACATTCGTTCCCATTCTATTTACTTTAAAAATCCCTCTATTATTTATCCAATTATAAACATATGTTTCATATTTCCCACCAAATGGTCATTTACCCCAAAAATAAGTGACCAATAAAAGATCCACAGTCCGCTCAAGATTTTATCGGACTCACATTCCGCTATTCACTTAAAATCCCCCTACTTCCATATATTTACGGACACCAGTTCCGCTGACCACTGAAAATCCAACAAAATTAGCCCTTTTGAACCCTATCAGCGGAACCTAAATCCGATAAGACTTAAAATGAAGGCTTTTTTATGAAATAGCGGATCCACAGTCCGCAAATTTCCTCAGCTTGAGGAATCCGATGGCCTTTTTACATCAAATTCCACTTAATTGCTCTACTCTTAATGTTAAATCTTCACAGCTGTGCTATTTGATATGTCCTTTTATCCGCAAACGGTCATTTATCCACTAATAAAGCTGCTTCAATTTAGCTGTTTTGCAAATTTAGTTATACTTGGCCTTATTTAAGCCTCAAAAGCCCCAATAGAGAGGGGGAAAATTCACAGTTCGGAAGTTTATCAGCCAGATTTGGTAGTTTGTCAGCCAATTCGACTAGTTTGTCAGCCAATTCCAGTTGGTTGTCAGCCAATTCGACCGGTTTGTCAGCCAATTCCCTCAAAGCGGCACCCGAATCAAGAAAACACCAGCCAAATTCCGCCGGATCACACTTTTCGAACAGTCTCGCAAACTTTTTAAAAAAATCCTCCCCCACCCTGTCCTTTCCCACCCCCAATCCATATGTAACAAGTAAAGGGTGGTGCATTTTAATGAATTTGAAATCAGGCAATATCAAACAGTTCCAGTCATTTTCACAATTTAACAACCTAGAAGAATTTAATACGCATTTTGAAATGTGGATGTCGGTTCATAAGGACAAGCTTTCGAAGGGGGAGCTGGTCGGATTGAAGCGGCTTATTCGCTTTGCGGCGAAAGTGCCGGGTGTGTGTAATGCGAAAATCGGGACGATACTTCAGGCGATCCACGAGGAGTTCAACGGCAACGGCATTTCCCGCTCGACCTTCAAAAGGATGATTACAAAAGCGGCAAACCTTGGCATCATGACCGTCCATGAAACGGAGAGAAAGAACGGTTCACAGTCCAGCAATCTTTATGTGTTTAATCGTTTTCCCAACAGTGAACCACCTAAGAAGGAAAAATTGGATCCCCCTATTAAAACTAGCAATCTTTCTAAAACTACTATTAAAAACAATAAAAAACGTAACGTGGACGATACGTGTCTTGATCACACCTATACAAGTGACCGTGTGCCTAATGACTTTGTTCAAGTCGTTAAGTACTTTTTTCCTGATGCCAAAAGCATTGAGGAATTCTGGAGAATGACAAGCATTGCTGCTTATCGCCATAACCGGGTAAACCACAGGGAGAAAGTGCTATCCATCGCCATTCAATCCATGAAACAGCTCATTCGAAAAATGAAAACAGCTGCCAAGGTCATCAAGCCCCTTGCCTATTACTATGGAATTCTTGATAAAAAACTTCAGGAGCTCTATTTCGAAGAGATTGAGGAAATGGACTTTGCATTTATAGGAACAAGGATGAGTTCTTTCAGGTTGGCCTTATTGCATTATGGGAGGCATATGAACGTTTTGATCCGGAAAAAGGATTCTTCTCGAGTTTTGCATACCCTTATATTAGAGGGAGAATGCAGACGGAAATGACGAGAAGAAATCGACATATCGAGAGAGTGGCTCCTGTTGACGAGGAGTTTTGGAACTATATCGAAGATGAGTCCAACTACTGCTCTATGGACGAAGATATCCTTCTCTCTTATTGCCAGAACGGAAAATTAACAGAGAATCAGACAAAATGGGTTCTATATACATTTTTGAAAGAGTTGACCGTCTCAGAAATTGCTGCGATTGAACATGTGTCTTTATCTGCAGTGAAAAATTGGCGAACGGGGGCTAAGGAGAAGTTGAGAAAAGCTAATATGATAAATAGTATTTAAAGGATGATTACGAAAGAACAATTTCTTGATGTAGATCCAGTTTTGGGAACTTAAAATTTATAATGTAATTCATACGTAAATTGATCCTTGTTTTCGCTAGAAACCCTTATTGGACAAGGGTTTCTAGTCTATCTTTTCAAATTCCCATTTAATATCCATCCTATAAAAATTGTTGATTTGCATTTTATTTAGAACAATAGACTTGTACAAAAAAGCGGACTTCCGAATTGACCTTAAAAATTCTTCTTTAACTTTTTCATTGCGAAAAAATCACCTTAACAGCAGTCTTTCCTCTATCTCTAAAGGTTACTTTTGTTTTTAATCCGTTGTAAGTGAATACTTTATTTAGTTCACTATGATGTCCACTTACTGCAGTCTCGCTAACGATGTTGTAAATATGGTTTGAACCAGATGGAATAATTTGGTCAAGTGCGAACTTCACCTTGCCAGGAATCATGCTGTTTTCAGGAATTTCTGGATTTATCCAAGCAAGCACTTCAACATACATGTCAGAGTCGTCTGTTAGATCAACCGCAACTTTCGTATAACCAGGTCCACCAGGATTGAATACATTCAATGTTGCTAATGTTTCACTGGGTTTATAGAATCCGTTAGATGATAACGAGCTAATAACCTTCGACTTATTAAATGTTATAGATTCTTTCTCTAATTCAGCTAGCTTACTTTTAGAAGGTGTTTCATATTTTACTTCTGATGGGTTTTTTTGAACAAAGCTACCCCCACCCACTCCATATAACCCTCCGTGATCGTTCTTAAAGCTATATACTCGATATTCTTCGCCTTTATTCAAATTACGAATGACAGATAAGTTTCCATCTGTATTTATTTTTACTAAATCAGTGTTTCCTAGAATAGTAATTTTTCCAATTTGTCCTTGCTTTAATTCAGTTTTTCCCCACATCACCTTTTGAGGAGCTGCTAAAGCTGATCCTGCTGATAACAGCAAAGAAGCAACCATTATGGCCGGAATTAATAATTTTTTCATTTTATTTATAACCCCCAATGTCTATTAAAATACATAAGTTTATATCGGTTGATTTTAGCCTATTTTAAAAATTTACGATTTGCTGCGTTTCACTTAGAACAATAGACATGTTCAAAAAAGCTGACTTCCGAATTGGAGAATCGACCTTAAACTTGTTCATTATTTAGAGAAAACAACACGAAGAGCTGGTCTTCCTGTTATTTTTTCATCGAATGTTACTTTTGTTTTTAGTCCATTATAAGTAAAGGTCTTGTTTAAATCCTTATGATATCCTGTTAACGCAGTTTGGCTAACGATGCCATAAATTTGCGAAGAACCTGATGGAGTCATTTGGTCTAAGACAAATTTGACTTTACTAGGAATGATATTTGTTTCAGGAATGGTTTGATCTTCCCAATCAAGAATTTCAAGTAGCATATTCGAATCAATCGTCAAGTCAAGGGCTACACTTGTGAAACCAGATCCACCAGGATTGAATACATTTAATGTTGCTAATGTTTCACTATGTTTATAGAATCCGTTGGAAGACAACGAGCTAATAACCTTCGACTTATTAAATGTTGCAGATTCTTTCTCTAATTCAGCTAACTTACTTTTAGAAGGTGTTTCATATTTTACTTCTAATGGGTTTTTTTGAACAAAGCTATCCCCACCCACGCCATATAAGCCTCCATGATCGTTCTTATAGCTATATACTCGGTATTCTTCGCCTTTATTCAAATTACGAATGACAGATAAGGTTCCATCTGTATTTATTTTTACTAATTCTATGGTTCCTAGAATGGTAACTTTTCCAATTTGTCCTTGCTTTAATTCAGTTTTCCCCCACATCACCTTTTGAGAAGCTGCTGATGCTGATCCTGCTGATAACAGCAAAGAAGCAACCATTATGGCCGGAATTAATAATTTTTTCATTTTATTTTTAACCCCCAATGTCTATTAAAATACAAAGGTTTATATCGCTTGTTTTAGCCTTGGTTTAAAAATTGTTGATTTTCAGCATTTTACTTAAAATAATAGACATGTCCAAAAAAGCTGACTTCCGAATTGGAGAATCGACCTTATACTTGTTCATTATTTAGAGAAAACAACACGAAGAGCTGGTCTTCCTGTTATATTTCCATCGTCGAATGTTACTTTTGTTTTTAGTCCATTATAAGTAAATGTTTTATTTAAATCCTTTTGATATCCTGTTAACGCAGTTTGGCTAACGATGCCATAAATTTGCGAAGAACCTGATGGAATCATTTGGTCTAGAACAAACTTTACCTTGCCAGGAATAATCTTTGTCTCTGGAATTACTGGATCTTCCCATGCAAGAATTTCAAGAACCATGTTCTTTGGATCAATCGTCCCCAACGATACATTTGTATATCCTGAACCACCAGGGCTGAATGGGTTTAGAGTTGCATAATGCTCATTGTGTTTATAAAAGCCATTAGATGCCAATGCATTTATAACTTTAACCTTATCGAATGTTGCAGATTCTTTCTCTAATTCAGCTAGCTTACTTTTAGAAGGTGTTTCATATTTTACTTCTGATGGGTTTTTTTGAACAAAGCTACCCCCACCTACTCCATATAAGCCCCCGTGTTCGTTTTTAAAGCTATACACTCGGTATTCTTCACCTTTATTCAAATTACGAATTACAGATAAAGATCCATCTGTATTTATTTTTACTAATTCTATGGATCCTAGAATGGTAACTTTCCCAATTTGTCCTTGCTTTAATTCAGTTTTTCCCCACATCACCTTTTGAGTAGCTGCTGAT
>NZ_LMAS01000006.1:414897-423786 GCF_001509555.1 Bacillus sp. FJAT-29937
AAAGAAGCAACCATTATGGCCGGAATTAATAATTTTTTCATTTTATTTATAACCCCCAATGTCTATTAAAATACATAAGTTTATATCGGTTGATTTAGCCTTGGTTTAAAAATTGTTGATTTGCTGCATTACACCTAGAACAATAGACTTGTGCAAAAAAGGAGACTTCTGAATTGGAGAATCGACCTTAAATTTGTTCATTCTATAGAGAAAACAACACGAAGAATTGGTCTTCCTGTTATTTTTCCATCATCGAATGTTACTTTTGTTTTTAGTCCATTATAAGTAAATGTCTTGTTTAAATCCTTATGATATCCTGTTAACGCAGTTTGGCTAACGATGCCATAAATTTGCGAAGAACCTGATGGAATCATTTGGTCTAAGACAAATTTGACTTTACCAGGAATGATATTTGATTCAGGAATGATTGGATCTTCCCAGACAAGAATTTCAAGTTCCATATTAGTAGGTATTGCTAAATCTAAAGATACAAACTCATAACCTGCTCCACCTGGATCGAAGATATTCATTGTTAAGAGATCGTTGCTAAACTTATAGAATCCATTAGATACCAGATGATTGACTACTATATCCTTATTAAATGTTGTATATTCTTTCTCTAATTCAGCCAGCTTATTTTTAGAAGGTGTTTCATATTTTACTTCTGATGGGTTTTTTTGAACAAAACTACCCCCACCTACTCCATATAGGCCTCCATGATCGTTCTTATAACTATATACTCGGTATTCTTCACCTTTATTCAAATTACGAATGACAGATAATGATCCATCTGTATTTATTTTTACTAAATCCGCGGTTCCTAGAATGGTGATTTTTCCAATTTGCCCTTGCTTTAATTCAGTTTTTCCCCACATCACCTTTTGAGTAGCTGCTGATGCTGATCCTGCTGATAACAGCAGAGAAGCAACCATTATGGCCGGAATTAATAATTTTTTCATTTTATTTATAACCCCCAATGTCTATTAAAATGCAAAAGTTATATTGGTTGATTAGCCTTTTTTAAAAAAATGTTGATTTGCTGCATTTCACTTAGAACAATAGACTTGTCCAAAAAAAGGCGACTTCCGAATAGGAGAATTGACCTTAAATTTGTTCATTCTATAGAGAAAACAACACTAAGAATTGGTCTTCCTGTTATTTTTCCATCATCGAATGTTACTTTTGTTTTTAGTCCATTAAAAGTAAATGTCTCGTTTAAGTCCTTATGATATCCTGTTACCGCTGTTTGGCTAACGATGCCATAAATTTGCGAAGAACCCGATGGAATCATTTGATCTAGGACAAATTTGACTTTACCTGGAATGATATTTGATTCAGGAATGTTTTTATCTTCCCAAGCAAGAATTTCAAGTACCATATTCTTTGGATCTTTTGTTCCCAACAATACACCTGTATATCCTGAACCGCCAGGATCAAATGGATTGAGTGATACTAAATGTTCATTGTATTTATAAAAGCCATTAGATGCCAATGCATTAATAACTTTAACCTTATCGAATGTTGTAGATTCTTTCTCTAATTCAGCTAGCTTACTTTTAGAAGGTGTCTCATATTTTACTTCTGATGGGTTTTTTTGAACAAAGCTACCTCCACCCACTCCATATAAGCCTCCATGTTCGTTTTTAAAGCTATACACCCGGTATTCTTCACCTTTATTCAAATTACGAATTACAGATAAAGATCCATCTGTATTTATTTTTACTAATTCTATGGTTCCTAGAATGGTAACTTTTCCAATTTGTCCTTGCTTTAATTCAGTTTTCCCCCACATCACCTTTTGAGAAGCTGCTGATGCTGATCCTGCTGATAACAGCAAAGAAGCAACCATTATGGCCGGAATTAATACTTTTTTCATTATATTTATAACCCCCGTTGTCTATTAAAATACAAAGTTATATCGGTTGATTTGCTGCACATTTTCGTCCTAATCTGCAACAATAACAATTTAAATCTACTGTATGAATATCATAAAGCTAAAAAAAGTTCTCTTATCCTTTGATGAATTATTTTATTTTCTACCAACATGGAAACTGCTCCATTAGCCGAACTGTATAAGGCTTTCACCTGTCTTCCGTTAGAAGTAAATTGCTCTGGAATATCATTACTATTAAAATAATTCCAAACACGATTCGCATCATACATATTTAAGGATGTTTTTTTTGCCGAGTAACACAGTTACCTTTCTCTGACTAAAGGATCAATCGCACTAATACTACATCTACGTTTTATGAGTTGTTTGAATAAGGCCTTACGTTTAGATAAATGCGAAAAAATAGCGAGGGTCACATCACTCTTAAGGGTGTATCCAAATATTGGACTTCAAACCAACAATCCAATACTGCTAAAAATTCCCCTCCATGTTTTTTCTTCCCCCAATGTTGTATTTTCAGCAAAATAAAAAGCTACCGCAATTTGCAGGTAGCACAAAATACATTTTATTTTTATAGAAAAATAAAAATATTAATGCAACCCGACTATCTTTACTCTGAGAGTTTTAGACTCGTAGCTTTGCGTCCTTATGTTTCCATAAGTTTGCCTATAATTTTGCTATTATTAGGTACTATTATACTAGTTGTGGTAAATTTGTCATTATTTTTTACTGATTCCAGCTGTAAGTATTGCAATCCCCCAGTAAATTACAGAACAGGCCTGTCCCAAGCAGCATGGGCAGGCCGTCCTATTAGTTAAACGTGACATTTACCGTATAACCAATATTCTTAAAAAATTCCTTTAGCACTTTTTCTGCATTTTTCTCTGCAGTTGCTAGTAAACCAACAGAGTTTGCTTCTTGACGAATTTGCTCTTGTGCCTTAGCGGCCAGGTCAAACCCCTCATCCCATTTAACATCACTACGGAAAAGCCCACCCTTGTCAATGGCTAGTATTTTATCCATCTGTACTGACGGGTTCTGGATGAGCTCTGCATGTGGAAGGGTAATATCTATTTCTTTTGTTTCTTCATTAATAACCATGTCCTTAGAAGTAATCCCCTTCAAATCAACACCAGCAATAACCGTCGCAGGTACAACTATTAGAAGTTCTCGCTCTGTTCCTGGTAGATTAATAGCGATGTCCTTCGAGAAAATCTTATTATCCTTTTCGTGTATAACCGCTTTCATATGCGCTTCAGCTGTTGCCAACGTGGCTAGCTCTTGAACGTGTTCAATAAACACGACAGACTCTTGTTTGGAGTTACTGCCCGTAAATAGCCGAATACCTACTAAAGTGATTACGACTAAAAAAACAAGGATGACCATGGCCAAAATAATCTTCAATCCACCAATTTTTAAGAAAGACTTATATATTCCTTTTGGTGGAGATAAAGTTCTTGAGTTATGATCAATCGCAATAGTTGCAGCACTTTGCTGTTGTGGTTCCATTAATTCTAATAATTGTCTTTCTAGTTGTGCAATTTTTTCGTCTTTTTCTTCTATAATTTCTCTATTTGTATCCATTTTTTTCACCTCTCATTTTTACCTTTCAATGCTTATCCTTTTAATCTACTAATCTATTATGTGAGGAATTTGAACAAATTTATGCTTCTTTCTGATCGAAGAAGAGGCATCCTTCCTTACTAAAAAGGTTAGCAGTGAAAAGCATCTTTTATTTCTAAACTGTGCTAATCAAACGTTTAATTAAATCCCAGCAAAGCCATACATGCCAAGGGATTGGGGCTGTTCAATCAAACGTTTAATTAAATCCCAGCAAAGCCATACATGCCAAGGGATTGGGGCTGTTCAATCAAACGTTTGATTAGACTTTTTAGGCTGGGAAGATACTAAATCTTAGATATAATCTTGTCCAAAGATTGAAATTACTCTGATAGCACCCAAATATAACCGAACCACCGTCCTCTCAATATTTCACCGGACTCACATTCCGCTATTCACTGAAAATCCCCCTATTTTCAAATGTTACGGACACCAGTTCCTCTAATCGATGAAAATCATACAAAATTCACCCTGTTAACCCCTACTAGCGGAACCTCAGTCCGATAAGCCTATGAAATAAGGTTATTTTGCGAAATAGTGGATCCCCAGTCATAACAGGGAACCTTGGTTTCCCAGTGCAGACTTTCCTCCCCGCGGTACTTATTTCCTTTTAGCTGGCCATAAACTTTTCCGGACATCGAAAATTAATATCCGTCCCATTTATATGTAAGCATTTCCCAAAGAAATATAGAAAATTTTCCATATATCTAGTAATATATTACCATAATCTTTCGAGATATTTTTGGTATAGTTAGTCCAAGTAGAGGATTATTTTGGTTAAAGAGTAAGAAGAACCGAGACTTTAGTCATTAGAAGTAACTTTAAACGGAGGTTTTTATGAGTATAAAAAAAATAAGCAAAGAAACATTAGATAGTGTTTTAGCCCAAAATGAGCGGCAATATTTAGTTGGAAATTTAAAAGTTCCACAAATGTTACAGCACTTCCATGATGACAATGTAGAAGTTGGGATATCCCATTATAAGCTATTTACAGCTGATCAACCTCATATTCACGGAGAGGTAACAGAATATCAAATGATCCTACAAGGGTATTCGGAAATTAAGAATCTGTTGACGGGTGAAGTGATTGAATTGCATGAGGGAGATTTCTATATTGTCAATAAAGAGACACCTTATGCACAAAAATCAGCATCAAATACGAAGATTTTATTTTTCAAATATCCTAGTTTGAACGATAAACAAACCGTTGAAATTGATCATGCAACAGAAAGATGGTTACATATCAAAATTTAAAAGGAGCCATGCAAGGTGCAAAAAGAAAATAGAATTTATGTATCAATTGGTAAACGAATATTTCAAATGCTAGGCCAATGGAGTATTCTTAGTTTTGCATACACCCTAAGTAAAAATATCGAAAATGAGATGATTGTTTTAATTATTAAATTTTTAATTTTTTCATGTGGTCTGGGGTTATTAGTCTATTATGTCATCACTAGTATTGGAATGCTGCGTAACTATAACCGTTTCAAAAAGAGCTATTCACAAGATTTATCAGGAAAAAAAGTATCCATTGGATATGAAGTCGGTTCTTTTTGGGAAGTGGTTGATAGATTCAAGGGTGAAGAAAGTGTTGCTGTCATTATGGGTATTAACAATCGTTTCTGCATTGATAAAGATTATATTAATTCCACAAGTTTAATCAATAATTATATTTCTACACTGTCTGAAGAAGAACATCAACAATTGGACAGCACCATACATAATCAATTAAATCATTTAATCATCGAGCATGATCACAATAACTTACCTATGTATCCATATGGAACATTATGTACATTAAAACCTAGTAAAGATAATCATTATGAGGTAGGCTTGTTAGCGATGTGCGAACCAAGTAATTTGAATACACAAGGCAAATTTGCTTCGACAAGAAGGGATTTAATTTTCTCTTTTGAAAAGCTATTTGAAGAAATGTCCAATCATTATACGGATTATACATTAGTGATTCCTCTAATTGGCACGAAGTCATCAGGCGGCCCATTGACGCATGAGGAAGTAGCGAAATATTTAATTTCCGCTTTTGCCAACTACACACGTATTTATGAACGGCGTCTAGCAAGAAGATTAGTAGTTTCCATTTACGATAAAGACTTTGAAACAGTTGAAAGTATAATGGAAATTAAAAGTCATATTGACATGGAGTGTGGAATGGGGGATTTTTCATATTCTAAGATTAAAAATGAAATGGATGTCCGTACAGCCTGATCGGTTTAGCTAAAGAGAAAATTAAAGGGAGAAAACCATGATATTCAATATTAAGCAGGATGGAAGCATTTATACGATTGGAGAAAGTTTCAGCAGTAAGTCTCCTTCAGAAGCAGGTTTAAAAGAGAAAAACATCGAGAACTGGGTGGCGCAGCATCCAGAAATTTTATTTCCTAATGAAGAAATTCTTATATTTGGACAATCCATTTCTGGACTAAGTATGGCGGATGTCCTGGCACTTGATGCACGCGGAAATCTAATCATTATTGAAATAAAAAGGGATTGGTCAGACAGAGGGACAATTGGCCAGTTATTAGAATATGCGGCAAAACTAAGTGACATCACTTACGAGCATTTAAATAAAATTGCATCACAATGTTCTATTTTAAAAGAAGACCTATACTCATCATTTGTGAAATTTAGTGATAACGATGATATCGATAAGGATTCTATTGGGAAACAGCAGCGGATCTATATTGTAGCCCATGATTCAGATGATAATTTAAAGAACATCGTCAACTGGCTTAGAAAATATCAAGTGCCCATTGAATTTGTTCCATATAATATCTATGTTGATAAAAATAACATCCCTAAATTTATAGATATTAACGGGATTAAAGATAGTATAGACCGTTATCAAACAGATAAAGAACATAGTTGGATGGGCCATATGATATTTAATACAAATGAAACGCACAGCCCTGGCGCCTTTGAAAAAATGTTTAAAAACAATGTGGCAGCTATTTATGGATATCCAACAGGCCCTAAAAACCTAGAGGGCAGCAGTGCAGGAGATGTTGTCTTAGCCTACGTAAATGGTCAAGGCATTAGAGCAGTTGGAAAAGTAAAAACAGGGGCAGTTAAAAAAGGTTCAAACATATTTCTAGGTAAGGATAACTCCCAGTTACCCAATGAATACCATTTAGACGTTACCTGGGAAGTCATCGTTTCGGAGAAAGATGCCATTTCTGCTAGTGAAGCATCGAAACTTGGTTATAATCTCCCGGTTAGAACCGTTTTTGGACGACTCCAAAAAGGGATTCTTGCAGACAAGCTTGAGAAAGAGATCAGAAAACGAACGAACATCAAGGATCAATACTAAGGAACTCCACTCTCTATTGTTAGTAAATGGGGAGTGGTTTTTAGTTTTATCGAGCACGTATTTCTTTTATTTCCGCTTTGTCGGCCGATTTTTTGGCTGCCAGATGGGACCATCCCAAATAAAATGAACAAGAATTTCTTCTCCATCTTTGTTTTTTCTTATCCATTTCATTTTTCCATCCAACATGAGCTTACATAAACCAATTTCCGTTTGTGGTCCCCACTCACTTACTTTTTCTCTTTTTGGATTAAACCTGGTAATATACTCCGGAAAATCACTAGATAGCGCCTCAATCAAACCCATATTCAGATGATAAGGTGAACCATGGTGGTCACCAATTGAGAAAGGGACCAGCTCTTGATTATATCGAAATCCAAAATGGCCATTTGTATACGATGGACCAACAAACTCGTTTACTTTAATAATCCTTTCTTCCACATCATTCACTCCTCATTAGGTAAAGAACATTTTCATTAATAAAATTCGACTAATTCTTGGTATATTCCTTCCATTCAATTGCCAACCGAGTTCTTTTATCCGCCAAATGTCCATTTACTCACCGATAAAGGTACTTTAATTTAGCTATTTTGTATATTTGATCTTATTTAGGCCTCAAAAAGTTTATTTAGAGAGGTGAAAATTCACTATTCCATAGAAGTTTGAAAGTTTGTCAGCCAGATTTAGTAGTTTGTCAGCCAAATCGACTAGTTTGTCAGCCAATTCCAGTCGGTTGTCGGCCAATTCGACCTGTTTGTCAGCCAATTCCCTCAAGACAGCACCCAAATCGAGAAAACATCAGCTAAATTCCGCTAAAGCACTTTTCGGGTGGTCCATCTTTCCACTTTTTACCCACCCTGTCCTTTCCCACCTCAATCCCATATGTAACAAGTAAAGGGTGGTGCATGTAAATGAATTTAAAATCAGGCAATATCAAACAGTTCCAGTTATTTTCACAATTTAACAACCTTGAAGAATTTAATACGCATATTGAAATGTGGATGTCGGTTCATAAGGACAAGCTTTCGAAGGGGGAGCTGGTCGGATTGAAGCGGCTTATTCGCTTTGCGGCGAAAGTGCCGGGGGTGTGTAATGCGAAAATCGGGACGATACTTAAGGCGATCCACAAGGAGTTCAACGGCAACGGCATTTCCCGCTCGACCTTCAAAAGAATGATTGCAAAAGCGACAAACCTTGGCATCATGACCGTCCATGAAACGGAGAGGAAGAACGGTTCACAGTCCAGCAACCTGTATGTGTTCAATCGTTTTCCCAACAGTGAACCACCTAAGAAGGAAAAATTGGACCCCCCTATTAAAACTAGCAATCTTTCTAAAACTACTATTAAAAACACTAAAAAACGTAACGTGGACGATACGTGCCTTGATCACACCTATACAAGTGACCGTGTGCCTAATGACTTTGTTCAAGTCGTTAAGTACTTTTTTCCTGATGCCAAAAGCATTGAGGAATTCTGGAGAATGACGAGCATTGCTGCTTATCGCCATAACCGGGTAAACGACAGGGAGAGAGTGCTATCCATCGCCATTCAATCCATGAAACAGCTCATTCGAAAAATGAAAACAGCTGCCAAAGTCATCAAGCCCCTTGCCTATTACTATGGAATTCTTGATAAAAAACTGCAGGAGCTCTATTTCGAAGAGCTTCACGAAGCGGACTTTCCTGTAACCATACATAAAGGTCCATCCCGGATGAGCGAGCTTTTTAGCGACATCATATTTGGTTCTACTGCAAGACCAATACGAACATAAATATCAATCAAAACGTTTAATTAATACTCTCTTGTACTTACATGACAGGTACTCGCTATGTTTGTATCATAATAAGTATCAAAATTAGTCAATTGCTATAAATTGTTATAAAAATACGAACATACATGTTAATCAAACGTTTATAAAGTCCCCTTAAAGCCATACAGGCCAAGGGATTGGGACTGTTTAATCAAACGTTCGTAATATAAGGTTAGCCAGATTTTTCTGGTTGACCTTTTTTTATATGGCCTTATGATGACGGTAGTCGGGGTAGAACGTCT
>NZ_LMAS01000007.1 GCF_001509555.1 Bacillus sp. FJAT-29937
TATAATTATTTTGCCCGATATTATTTGGGCGATATTCTTACAACCCTGATAAAATTTGGATTAACAAATTCCGCCCAAGCTATTGACAGGATACAATTGAACCGATTTATCTATGAAGTATCGGATAAGCTAGAATTGCCTATGTTAATTCATTCAGCTGGTATAACTCCGCTTCAGCTCATGTTTGAGAAGAAATTGGTATATAACAGTCGTTTTGCCGATTGTTCCAAGCTGCTTAAAATGAAAGTAGCAAGTGATTATCTAAAGAAGGGGATTGTCCCTAAAATAGAAAAGTGGCATAATAAGCATTTTCTTAAACATAGTGACTTCACAACGAACGCTAAATTGTACTTCGGTATTGATTTTTTTGAAGCTCACCGGAAAAATTCGATAAAAACCAACTGGCTTCCTTACACTACCGAGTTTCCTTTAATCGAAAATTTCATTGATAACAATGAGGTATTAGAACGTCATTCAATCCTCTTGCCAGAGTTGTATCGGTTAGGTTTTAGTCACAATAATTGTGCTGCTAAATGTGTCAAAGCTGGTGCTGGGCACTACCTGAACTTCGCTAAAAAGATGCCAAATGAATTCAAGAAACACATGGAGGAAGAACATTATCTAAAGCTATATGTATCTTCTTACCGTTATATCAAAGCCATTCAATCCGATGGCAGAGATGGCTGGGATGAAGATGTTCGTCAATCATTATATTCCGAATTGGATGACGCTTATCGCGATTATTTCTACGGTAGAGCAGAGAAACCCAAGGTTTATGTACATCCCTGTATAACAGCTACTCCTGAATACAGCTACTTAAATCAGTATATATTTATCATTAATAAAGCTGATAGAACAGTAAGAAGAAGGGCTTCTAAACCGCACAGAAAAGTGTATACAGAACACATGAACTTGAGACATTATAGTTTTATGAAAAAAGGCGGTAAGCCTTATCCTCTTACTCAATTTATGAGGGATCTAGGAAAGAGTCCTAAAAAAATTGATAAATTTGATATTGCAGGCTGCGGATGTTTTGTTGAGTTTGAAAATAGCTCGTTTGATGATGGACAATTATCATTAAACATTTAGAAAGCTTGCAGCAAAACTTAGATAACTAAAGAGTAATTATTCAAAGACAGGATGGTAACCCATTCTGTCTTTTTATTTATAAAATGAGCGGGAGAGGTTAATATGAACACTTTTTTTAATAATGGAAAAATGCTTTTTGCCACTTCTTATCGGGAAGACGAAATTACATGTTTAAAGGCTGTAAAACCACCACATATCTTAGCTTCTTTTGCTATGTGGAGAAATGACAAGGAAGATAAGCATCTTCAACATAATCTATTAGATCGAATAGGGTATAGGCCTGAAACGCTGTATATAGATTGTGGATCCTTTACCTTTAAGGACACTGATTATGGCTTATGGGAAATGATAAATACATATCAAGAAATGAGGGAGGAAGATGGATTCACATTTAATATTCATGATGACCAGGATTTGGTGATGTTTTCTCATTGGTGGTTTAGCCAGTTTGATGAAGATGCATATGTAGAAGATAAGAGTCAATTTAATCTATTTGAACAATACTTAAACTTCTTATGGATGAATAGAGGCTTATATGATTATTGTTTTGCGTTTGACCGACTAGGGGATAACCAGGAGTCCCTACTTGCCTTTCGCATCATGGATGCTTTAGGTTTACCTGTTATACCTGTTTATCAGGCAACTTATTTCCAAGTAAACAAAGAGGGCCAGCAACAGCTCGTTCCCAATACTCTTGACTATGACATTTTAGACTACTATGCTGCCAAATGTGATTATATCGCTATTGGTGGAACCGCCGCATCAAAAGTGAAAGGATTTACTAAAAATATTAGAATTGAAATAGTAAACAATATCCTTAGTAAGTATCAAGATAAGAGCTTCCATTTGCTTGGCACTTTGGATCCCTATATTATTAATGCTTGTCCCAATCTTTATTCAGTAGACGGACAAGCATGGTTACAAAAAGTTGAAAAAGAGAAAAAGATTAGTGCCTCGATTAAATATCTAAATAATAAACTAGCCTGGTTTGAATCAAAAAGAAACCAAGATATTTATGCAAATAACCAAGGACAATTACAGTTTATTATTTAATGCGGCCTTATTTTTAAGGTGAATGTAAAAAAAAATAAAAAGGATAGATGAACAGGGGATATATTAAATAGACTAAAATAATAAGAGGATATTTGTTCAATATATGAGCAAATATCCTCTTTTCTTATGCATATAAACTGGTTAATCAACTATACTTATTTAAGGTGCCGCCGCAGAAATTATATTGTGCAATCCTTTAATGAAATCGGCTTGACATGTCATATTCTAGGAGGGGATTTTTATGCTTTTCCTTCCATTGATTCAACAGGACTAAGCTCAGAACAATTTGCTGAAAGATTGTTAATCGAAGAAGGTGTAGCCGTTGTGCCTGGAAATGACTTTGGTGAGAGTGGTCAGGGCCATATTCGCTGTTCGTATGCAACGTCGCTGGAGCAGCTTCAAGAAGCAGTGGAGCGAATAAAGCGATTCATCGAAAAATTGGACTGCAAAACCTTCTAAATAGTTCGATTCTTTTTGCATTAATGTTTTGAAATTTTTATCTGATATAATAATTGATGAATGATATATAAAATCCGCAAATGCGGTAGAGGTTCTAGCTACCCTCTCAAAAAAACTAAGGAAAACAGGTCTGCTTTCTTAGTGGAGCTGTTTTTTCTTTTTAAAAGGAGATTTTTAACATGAAAAATGATAAAGCCGTTGTCGTATTTAGCGGAGGCCAGGATAGCACAACATGTTTATTCTGGGCATTAGAGAATTTTAAAGAAGTCGTTGCTGTTACATTTGACTATAATCAAAGACATGTTTCCGAAATTGAATGTGCTCAAAACATAACAAAAGAACTTGGGATCAAACATTATATTTTGGATATGAGTCTATTAAATCAATTAGCACCTAATGCATTAACAAGGGATGATATCGAGGTGAAGGATGGAGAGAATGGGGAGCTCCCATCTACTTTTGTTCCAGGGAGGAACCTGCTATTCATTTCTTTTGCAGGTGTATTGGCAAGTCAAGTGGGGGCTAAGCATATCATTACAGGCGTGTGTGAGACAGACTTCAGTGGCTATCCTGATTGCCGTGACGTCTTCATTAAATCTTTAAATGTATCATTAAATCTGTCAATGGAACAGGGCTTTGTTATTCATACCCCATTAATGTGGTTAAATAAAGCAGAAGCATGGAAGCTTGCTGATGAGCTTGGCGCATTCGATTTTGTCCGTGAAAAAACTTTAACATGCTATAACGGGATTATTGCGGATGGCTGTGGCGAATGCCCGGCTTGTATACTCAGAAAAAATGGTTTAGAAGAGTATTTACTGGAAAGAGGGGAGTTTTAGATTATGTATGGTTTTCGCATCGTTGACAAACTCCAAAAAATAGATGTTGATATTAAAAGAGATCAATTGAAGTATCATAATAAGCGTGTGCTAGTCAGTAAAGAATTTACATTTGATTCCGCACACCACTTACATGACTATGAAGGAAAGTGCAAAAACCTTCATGGGCACACGTATAAAGTAATCTTTGGCATTAGCGGTTTTGTAGATGATCGTGGGTTATTAATCGATTTCGGTGATATTAAAGAGATTTGGAAAAATGACATCGAAATTTATTTAGATCATCGATATCTGAACGAAACACTGCCGCCAATGAATACAACAGCTGAGAATATGGTTGTTTGGATCTATGAAAAAATGCAAGAAAGTCTAGATCGCCAAGAAAACGAGGGCGATGCAAGGGTTGAATTTGTTCGATTATATGAAACTCCAACTAGCTATGCAGAAGCAAGAAGGGAGTGGATGAGCGTTGAGTAAAGTACCTGTAATGGAAATTTTTGGACCAACGATTCAAGGGGAAGGAATGGTTATTGGCCAGAAGACCATGTTTGTCAGAACAGCAGGCTGTGACTATTCATGTGCTTGGTGTGATTCTGCTTTTACATGGGACGGTTCTGGCAAGGATTTAATCAAACAAATGGATGCAGAGGAAATTTGGGCTGAACTCAAAAGAGTTGGAGGAGACCGATTTTCATTTGTTACCATTTCAGGAGGAAATCCTGCTTTATTGAAAAACTTGAATGAATTGATTCATCTGTTAAAGAAAAATTCAATTAAAATTGGACTTGAAACCCAAGGCAGCAAATGGCAGGACTGGTTTTACGAAATCGATGAATTGACGATTTCCCCAAAACCACCAAGCTCAAAGATGAAAACGAATTTTGACGTATTAGATGAGATCATTGGAAAGCTTCCATTGAACCAAATGAGTCTAAAAGTAGTTATCTTTGATGATGAAGATTATCTTTATGCAAAGAAAGTTCATGAGCGCTATCCTCATGTTCCGTTCTATTTACAGGTGGGGAATGATGATATTACGACAGCAGATCAAGATACGCTTGTTAATCAATTAATAGAAAAATATACTTGGCTGATTGATAAAGTGGTAGAAGACAGCGATCTAAATAATGTAAAAGTGCTTCCGCAGCTGCATACGTATATTTGGGGGAATAAGCGGGGAGTATAGCTAGCATTTTGTTAGCAAGATTAATTGGATACTGAAATATAATTGCTGATAATAATATTATGCAAACTACAAAGTAATCATTTCGGAATAACCCTGCGTAGCTAACTGCCCCTATAAATGGGAATAATACTAAGAACATAAGGGCGATGTTATAGTTCCCGCCTGTACTATCTACAATGTATCCCATGATTGTTATCACAAAACGACCCACGATGTTCAGAACTCCCATGATACCAACAGCTTTTCCTGTATCTTTTGGATTGGAATACTTAACGAAATTAGATATTAGGTACAAATAACCAACTTATTTTCGCTTGTATAGGACAAGCTGGAATCTGGGAAGGCTGAAGGTAAGGAGGCGATGTATGGATGGAGACGTTTGAAGCGTTGTCGTTGATGATTAGCTTTGGGATGTTGGTAATCGCCGTTCTACAATTTAAAGATAAGGATAAGAATTCTTGAACACGCTGAATTAGCGTGTTTTTTGTTTAAGGGGAATCACTTAGGGAGGTTGGTTGTAGTTGTAAATCAATGAACAACAAAGGGGCTACAGCCGGGAACATAGTTCTATTCCTTTTTTGGTTCTAAAATTAACCTTCTTATAAAAATAGTTAATGATAATAACTTGCTGCTTAGTAATAAAACAAAAAAATAAATAATAAATAATAAATATATACATTAGCGCATATGTTTTATTGTTTTATATATATTTATATTGTTTTAATATAATGTTTTAATGTTTTATATGTTTTATAGGGTCTTAAAACGCTGATAGAGATAGCTTTATAGCCATTTAATATCACAAAAATAACGTTAAGTATCACGAATATAACTGAATCTATCACTTTTTTAACTTTTCCAATCACAAATATAACGCAAACTATCACAAAAATAACGTGTAAGTATCACAAAATTAACGTTAACCCTCACAAATTTAACTTTAATACTATGTATCATCACAAATATAACGCCAGACTAAATACAGTCTAAAATATATTGCTTTAATGAAAAAAACATGCTCATTTTTGGAAAAATTTATCGAAAAATGGTTGATTCTACGGTCTTTTAATGGGATTAATCATATTAAGTATCACAAAAATAACGCTGAACTATCACAAAAATAACGCTAAATATTGATTGATATTTAGTATCACAAAGTGTAAGTTTAGTGATAGATACACTTGATAGATTGCATATCCAGGGGGAAGCTTCGCAAATGATGGAAAAATTAAATGCAGATATTTATGAAATTGATACCAAAGACTGGATCACAAAGTCAAATTCGATTATTGAGTCACAATATAAACTTACTCTGCAGGAACAAAGGATCTTATTAATTACAGCAAGCAAAGTGCAACCAAGTGACGAAGATTTTAAGCCCTACAAGTTTCGAGTAACCGACTTAATTGAGAAAATGGGTGTAGGTAGTCAAACGAGTATGTACTCTTACATAAAAAATGTCGTAAAGGGATTGCAAAGTAAGACGGTTGAATTTAAAAAGGGGAACAGGACCATGATAGCCAACTGGCTGGTTACCTCTATTTATGAAGATCAAGAAGGTACAGTCATATTAAAGTTTAATCCCGATTTAAAAGACTTCTTTTTACAGTTAAAAGAGCGATTTACTACATATCAATTAGAAAATGTCATACAACTTAATTCCGTTTACTCTATTCGTATTTATGAGCTATTAAAGCAATACGAGAACCTTAAAAAGAGAAGTTTTACGATAGATGAGCTTCGCGATAAGCTTGGAATTGAAAAAACAAAATATAAACAATATGGTCACTTTAAGGACAGAGTAATAAATGCAGCACAACAAGAATTAGCAGAAAAAACAGATATTAGTTTTACGTTTGAAGAAGAAAAGAAGGGTCGAAAAGTTGTTGGCATAATATTTCGTATAAATGGTAAAAAGGGAACCATACCAAAACAGCAGCATATTGCCACAATCATTGAGAAATCCGAAGAAAAAGAGTTAAAAGACCGACTGAAAGATTTAGAAGTAAATGAGCGTTTATTTGATTATATTTTTAATGCTTTTTCCTATGAACAAATTAGAAGAAATATTGTTTATTCTGAGGAACGAAAGGGATCTGTTACCTCCATTGGTGGATTTACTTATAAGGCCATTACATCGGATTATGCTTTAACCAAGGAAGAGTCAATTACTGTCGAAAACAGTGTTAAAATTGATAAGCAAGAGGATATACTCTTTCATTTAATTAAATATTGGCGTAAAACAAAGGAACCTCTTACGTATTGGCTAGTAGATGAAATTTCAGTAGAAGAGATCCAAAGATTTTGCAACATGACTACTGAAGAAGCACTGTCTGCATATGATCAGATAAAAAATGAACTTTGTTTGGTAATAAAGGTTAAAAGACCTTCTGCCAGTCACCAGTAGCTTAAGTTTGCATCACAAAAATTGATATTATGTTTAACTAATAATCTATAATAAACTTCCTCCCCCTTATTATTAGAAATGGTATAATTTTCAAAGAATTATTAATATTGGGGGAAGATAAATCGTGTTTAAGCCTAAAGAACTTCAAAGTATTATTGAGGGAATTACAGAAATCCAAACAGATGAATTTGCATTTCGCTTGGCTCAAAGCAGCATGGAGAACTATATGCGAGACGTACTTATCATGAGACTTCAAAAAAAAATAGGAACGAAGAATCCAAATGAACTTGTTATTCCGGAATGGGATAGATACGACATTTCTATTCATAGTTCCTATCAGTTAAGGAATAATCCTTCTCTTGTTATAGAATTAAAATGGAGTACAGTGGGTTTTGCATTAATGGGTCATCCTATTGATTTTTTGGATAAGGAAATTAAAAAAGATGTAGATGGTTTATTAGAATTATCAGTAGCCAGCCCTAAATATCAAATCTTTTTTATGCGGCATCCACAGACATTACCAGGAAGTAATTATTCCACTTTTATAAAAGGCTATGACCATCATGAAAAAGGTTTTTCTATCCTTAAAGATTACAATGTTACGAACAGATCATCATATTCGTTTGAGCAACTTCTGCACCTAAAAATGGAAGGTTACTATAAGAATCTCGATCCAAGGATAAACGTTGATATATTTCAAATTCCTAGTGGAGAAGTACTTGGTACAGATTGGAGTATTTATGTGACCATAGCAACTATTCCCTGAAAAGCAAAGACAGTGCACTTGAATGTACACTGTCTTTTTAATATACCAGCTATTTGATTTTTACTTTCACTACTTTGGAACCCGTTTTTTTATTTGCATTGAGCATTCCCTCTAGGAATTTCTTTTTTATCTCTTTTTCTTCTTTTTTCTTCTTCATTACTCTCACCCTCATATAACCTATTTGTTACTCATTCTCGCCAGGTTCATATTTTTTATTCAAAAATGGTTCTAAATTTATTCATAGACTCTTATATTGATATAAATTGGAAAAATGACCATGAGAAAAGAGGGTCCTTTATGAATAATATTAACCCGCTCTTTGCTGAATTGAATCAGTACACTCCTGAAAAGATTAAAGTTCAACGACCGGTAAAAGTTAGAGCTGAAAGAAGGGACAAGCAGCATAATGTAAAATTCCCTGTGGATCACCTATTTCATATGAAATTACGAACCCTTTGCAAGCAGCTCGAACCACTCTATAAACAAAAATATCAAAAGCCGCTTTCTCAAACTAAATTCAATACTCTTCTTCTTAGGTACGTCCTTAATCATAAAGAAATGGTTGATTGGGACCTAGAATATGTAGATTCAAAAAGGTACATGCACACGAACCTTTTAAAGCTTGAATACAGGGAAATTGGAGGCTCCTATGGGATTGCCATTAGAAAAGGGTATTCAGATAGAAAAACTGTCTATCTGATGATGAGAGCGGGTTTGGCGTGGGTTGAAAGAGGTGGGGATATTGAAAAAATCATTTAGTCAACTAAACTTATTACAGAAAAAGCTCTCAAATATCGGTGAGAAAAGCTGGTTTGATAATTTTTTCACCTCCAAATATCGTTTTATAGAATTAAAATTGCCCCTATATGAATATTTACGTGGAAAGGTGTTCATTGAGGATATAGTAGATTTATATGAAGAGGAAGAAGAATCTATAGATATTTCTATCAATCAATTGATCGACATATTATATATTGATTTTTTATCCCAGATTAAAAAAGGCGTAAGTTTTGAAAATATGGCCAACTATTTAGTTAGTAAAAAACAACAGTATTTAAGTCCTCCAACTAGTCAAAAACGCATTATGAAAAGAGTGAATACAAATCTATTTACATTTAAAACTGTAGAAGAAGAAGTCTCCATAACACCCGAAGAAGAATCACAGCATGCCTATATAACATTAAAGATCAAGGAAGCTGCTTTACTACGAGGTGAGGTCTTTTTACACGATTTAACTCCTTATCTTGCTGGTCACTCCTTGCAAATCGAAGAAGTGATTATTATCCTTTATCTGGATTTTATCGAAAAAATAAAAGACAAGGGGAATAATTTAGAAGTGATGAAAGCCATCGTAAATAGGCTAGAATAGTTATCCCTCCATAAAGGCATCTTGACAAATAGAAGTCTATTAAGGATAATAAAGACAACTTTATAGCAAAATGAATGTGAAAAATCTGGAAGCACCAGGCACATGGGTACCTACTACCCGTGTGCCTTTTTTCATTATCTTGGAGGTAAGTTTGTACTATGGTAACAGTTTCCTTAGAGGATATTGACCAAGCTTTAAAGGCTAAAAGTATTTCTAAAGAACATTTGATTAGCCACTTTCAAAATATTTTTATTAGTACAGGGGTAGATGATTTTTTTATTCATTATCAAATTGAGGCACTGGAAGCAGCATTTGAAGAATCAAAAAGTAAGGATCTACGAAGTATTCTATTAAAAGTATTAGAAATAACCAGCCAAGATATAAACTCTATTGGCTTAAGAAATCTAGCAACAATTTTAATAAAATAGACAAAGCAAAAGCCCTTCACCAGAGGTAAAGGGCCTTCGCAACCGAGATATAATATTAAGTTACCCCTATTATAATTGGATAGAAGAAGGAAGTCAACCACTTTGTACCAAAAATTTCTTTTACTATTTTAGTAGGTTATGGTAGAATGGAAACAACCGAGATTTCTAGATAGATACGTCTATCCTTAACGGGATAAGTGTATACTTTTCTAGGGCTATTTGACGCATTCTTTATCTCGGTTGATGATATGATGCGTTTTTTATTTTTCTTAAAATATAAAATAAAAAAGCCGGCCGCTACCAACGGACCGACTGGAATTTAAAATGGATGTCCATCAAAACTACCAATTTTGATAGACAGGTGAATTAGTTTGCTACCAACAATCTAATTCAAGAGTCTTTTACCAAAACTTAAACTTAAAACTTTAAAACTTTAAAACTAAATAAAATAAAAACCTTCGAAAAAAAATTAACACTTCGAGGGCGTCTTTCTTATTGCCTTATTTAACTGTTACTTACATTATATCATTTTCTTTAATATAAGCAATGCTTTTCACTACTACATATAGTACTTTTGTTAGCAAATTATTACACAAATAGACAAATAATTTTGGGAAAGGAGCGGGACAGACATGATCTATGAAGAAACTTATCGATATTTATTAACCAACGTGTCTTCAACTGAGTTTGATGTCTGTCTCTATTCCTTATTAAATACTGATTGGGATGGCCATGTACGAGTATCAATGAATGAAATAGCTGAAAGAATTGGTACTACTAAGAAATATATGAAAGAGATGATGAGGAAATTTACCTCAAAAGCTAAGGGAAGATTTGTGTTTGTTCCAGAAAGAGCAATAGATGGGGATGTTTACCGCTTTAACTTAGGGAAAACAGGGAACTTAGACTTTAACGAAAACACAGATAGATACTGCAAAAAATACAACTTCTTTTATACTGAGGAATTTCGTCAATTGCCTATTAATGCAAAAAGACTTGTTTTAATGGGTGCGTTTCGTATGTCTACATCCAAATCTGAACTTATATCAATTCCAGTAGACACTATTGTTCCTAACACAAAAAATAAAAGTATCCTCCCATTTACAAAACAAAGACTATCAGCAGCTATTGAGGAGATTAATTCTTCTAAACTGAACCAAGTAGTAAATGTATCGTTAGCTAGTAATGTCTTTACACGAGAAGAATTGGTTATTTTAACGTTTAAACCTGGAACATTACATAACTTTAAAAATAATCATACGGAAAGATTCATGCTGCGAAAGAAATTATTTGAAGCAGGCTATCAATCGTTTCTACCTGATGCATTTTGCATTGAAATAGAAAAGGTAGGAAAATTTATATATAACTCCTTGCTACGCATTGAAAAAGAAAATGCGAAAAAACAAGGTGTTATTTCTAATGCAAAAAATGAGATGTTGCAGCTGGCACGTTTTATTTATAATGCGGCCATCGTAAAATTAGCTCATGCTTTAAATTCCAAAAAGGAAGAGTTATCAGAACCCAAACAGGTATCTGCTTATTTTAGTTCCATTGTATATGAGTTAGCATTAGAAGAAATGACTAAATATTCTCACCAAGCAGAAAGTGTTAGAAGTTTGCTAGAGATGGAGCATCTACATAAAGATATTTGTTCTCAAGAACAAGAACGTGAGGTTGACTATTTAGAGGTCCGTAATTTTATTTCTCCGATCAGAGAAAAATATAAATTCCTTTCTCACATAGCTTTGGTTTTAGAAAACTGGTGTGAAGAATGGGTGGTTGCCCGCGTCAATACATTGAATGAAGATATTCAAGCCATTGCACAGGATCCAGACAATGAAGCAGTAAAGGAAAAGAGAGGTTGGTCAGCTCCGTTAGATGGAGAAGAACAACGAAATAATTTGAAACACAGCATACTTGAAAAGCTTTCAACTCTTTCACATTGGTTGTCCAATAATGGGAATGCTGCCGTTGAAAAGAAAGAGCGTGGAAAACTCTTAACCCAAATGCAAGAATCACTGGTTTCCTATTTTGCAATAAATTCAGATAATCAAAAAAATAAACGTTTGGCATTTTAAGACAACACTGGCTCTGAGGGCGAGTGTGCTTTGTGCTGTATCTTTCTCAGATTAAACCTCCACTTCCTATTGATCTAAGTGATTTTACTCAATTATGAACCTGATATTAGCTATATATTTTATGTAATAAAGTGAACTGTGACCAGTTCCTTTATTTTTTTATCGCTAAAACGTCTGTGAATTGCAAAGAAAAGTTGTGATTAAATGATTACTTATGGGAATTGTATTCGTATACTGTTGATTCATATTACTAGCATGTTATTTAAAAATTTTTACATCTGAATAAGAATTAAGTTATGTGAAAATGAACTGTCGAGACTAAACGGCTTTTTATTTTTGCTGAAGGCATTGATATAACAAGGTTTTTATTAAAAAGTTATTAAAGGTACTAAATCTTATTGTTCTAAAAGTGGTACTGGTCAAAGAAATAATAATAGATATTAATAATTCACTTAAAAAATGTATATATTTCTATTAATAATAAATAATTAAATCTATTTAAATTGACTCAACAATGGTTCTCTTTTTCTATGATTAAAAATTGTTTATCAAATAAAGAATAATATGGTATAGTATTCATATAATTTCTTATTTTCCTTTATCAACCCATGCGGGATGATAGTTGTATCCGATTTAGAGAAACACTCCTAGAGTGATCGAACGTATCTTTTTTCATGATACGAATGTTCGATTTTTCTAGGGGTGTTTTTTTGTTTTTTGCACTCAAACCCAATAAGGAGTAATAAAAAAAGGAGGGAGGAATTTGGCTTTTATCAGCAAAGAAACCATCGAAGCTGTGAATCAAGCATCCATTCTTGATTTAGCCAATGCATTTGGAGATCATCCAAGAAGGGTTGGAAAACAACATCAAGTATATTGTCCTAATCCTGGACATGATGAAAAAACCCCTGATACCTATATTGAGCCAAACAAGAATATTTTCACCTGTTTTGGTGGAGGCGGTTGTGGCGCAAAAGGATCAAATGTTTTTTCATATTATTATTGGCATGAATATGGAAGAGCATACGACAAAAACAATAAAGAAGATCGAAAGAACTTTCCTATTGTTATTGAAAAAATTGCTCAATTATTAGGCATTCCCATTAAGTATGAAGATGGTCAAACTGTAAATCCATCGGGAGGTACCTATTCACCACGAAGGAAACAAGTAAAAGAACTTGAGCCGCAGTCAGATGAGATTTGTGACAAGGTTTATCGAGCTTTCTTATCCATGTGTCCTATACGGAAAGAACATGCTGTTGAATGGTTAAAGGAGCGGCAGTATTCTCAAGAGGAAGTAGTCACACTTGGATTTCGTTCAGTCCCTACTGGTGAAGAATTAATGAAGATTCTCTATCAGTTGGTTACGAAAAACTATCCTTTGGAAAGGGTACCAGGATTCGTTCAACGGTTGGTTCCTGAAAATTTAGCAGTGCAGTATCCCCGCGAACTAGTTGAAGAAGATCCGCAGGGCAGAGGATTCTGGGTTTGGACCATTACTGCAGCAAAAGGATACTTTATTCCCGTTCGAGATAGAAAGGGGCGATTTATTCGATTGCGTGTACGTCGTGATGAAGGCAAACCAAAATATCTTTGGTTCAGCTCCTACGATAATACAGCTATTGAAAAAGAAAAGTATCAATTGCGAAAAAATGGAGTATCCAGTGGATCACCACTTCATATCGCTCCCCCAGTTTCTCAAGTAAGAATTTGGGAAATCGGTACTGAACTGTCAGATATCTACAATGTTCAGGTAGTTATAGGCAGTGAGGGAGAACATAAGGCACAAATTTCCGCTAATAAGCTTGGGGCTACCGTAATAGGTATACCAGGGGTAGGGAATTTCCGAGAAGTTCTACCTTTATTAAGTGAATGGGGAACCCAAAAATTTATTTTGGCCTATGATATGGATTCGCTCAAACGGGAAGACGATAGTGTGAAATCACAGAAAAAACAGCAGAATCTCTTTGATAAACTCACGGAGTTTGCTAAGGAGGTTATGAAGTTGGGAATCGATTGTTACCTTTGGACCTGGGATATTAAAGACGGTAAAGGGCTTGATGATTTGTTACAAGGTTCTAAAAAATTACCTATGGAAATTAATTTACGCACCGGCCAACGCAAATTGGTAGACTTAAAAGAGCTCTATCATATTGCTTAGGAGGATTACCAATGCAAAATTTCCACGCAATTGGACGATTAACACGGGCGCCTAAATTAGTTTATTCAGGGGAAAAACCTCGTTGTGAAATGGTACTTGCTGTAGAGGACCGAGAAAGAAATAGAACTGATTTTTTTCCCATTGTGGCTTGGCATCAGCAAGCTATTAATTGTGCCAACTACTTAGTCAAGGGACAAGAAGTGTCCATTTATGGTAAATGGAGAAGTTCAAATTATAAAAAAGATGGTCAGCCAATGATCAAATTTGAAGTAGAAATTACAGAAATAAAATTCTTACAAGCGCCTAAACAGGCGAATTGAATTAAAAAACAAAACTTTTTAAGGAGATGTTTCAGATGATGAATCGCTGTGTACTAGTCGGGCGTATGGTAAAGGATGTTGATTTAAGATACACCCCAAATGGAGTAGCAGTTGCTTCTTTTACTCTTGCAGTAAATCGTACATTTACAAATCAACAAGGTGAAAGAGAAGCTGACTTTATCAATTGTGTTGTTTGGAGAAAAGCTGCGGAAAACACTGCTAATTTCTGTAAAAAAGGTAGTCTTGTTGGTGTTGATGGAAGAATTCAGACACGGTCTTTTGATGGTCAAGATGGAAAAAAAGTGTATGTCACTGAGGTTTTAGCTGAGAGTGTTCAATTTTTGGAATCACGTAGTTCACAAAACAAAGAAAACTCAAGTGATCAGAGTAATTTAAATAATAATACCAAAAATAATCACTCACATCAACGTGAGCATAACCAGGGGTATTCATCTGTTGATGAGGATCCCTTTGCAAACAGAGGTGGTCAAATCGACATTAACGATGATTTGCCCTTTTGAAAGATGAACACTGTTAAAACGGTTGATTTGTAAGTAAAAGTTCTTAACCCCGCCGACAGGGTGCAAAATTATCTGTTCCCGGTCGGCTTTGGGGCAACGAAGAGGAACATAACTTCACTTTATTGTTCCTCCAAACTTATGAATGGTAAGTAAACCAATAAACCAAAAACTTTTTAGGGAGAGATTTAAATATGAAAGTTTCAATTCAAAAAGATGTCTTTATTAAGGCAATGTCAGATGTAACGAGGGCAATCGGTGGAAAAGTTTCGTTACCAATTCTATCAGGTGTAAAAATTTCCACCAGTAATGAAGGAATTATCCTCATATGTTCAAATGGGGATATTAGTATTGAACGAAAGATTCCTCTTGAACAAGGTGGGGATGAAAAAGCAACTATTTCAAGTGAGGGAACTGTCGTATTAAATGCAAGGTTTTTAAATGACGTGGTTAAAAAGTTGCCAGGTAATGACGTATTAATTGAGGTTGACCAGAATAACGTTACAAAAGTCTCCTCCGGTAAATCTATATTCAGCCTAAACGGGATGCCAGCTGATGAGTATCCAAATCTTCCTGAAATTGAAGGAGATGAGGATATTATTCTTTCAGCCTCTGACCTAAGCATCCTAGTTAAGCAGACGGCTTTTGCTGTTGCAGCATCAGAAACAAGACCTATTTTACAAGGAGTGAATTTATCCTTTAAAGATGGTTTTAAAGCCGTAGCAACAGATTCTCATAGATTAGCACAAAAACAGTTGAAGATTACTGGAAAAGAGGAACGTCAAGTAACAGTTCCAGCAAAAGCATTAGTAGAATTATCGAAAATTATTGAGGATCCAGAAGAGAAAATTGAGGTTATTCTTACTAATAATCAAGCACTCTTCAAAACTCATAATTTATTGTTTTATTCACGCTTATTAGATGGGTCGTATCCGGATACTTCAAGATTGATTCCTACTTCCTTCTCGACTACTTTAAATATCAATCTTAAAGAATTAATGGCTGCTCTAGACCGTTGTAATTTATTTGAATTGAAGAAAAAGGTAGCTACTTTAGAGGTAAAAGATAAACAGGCTGTATTAACAGTTACTTCCCCTGAAGTAGGAAAAGTTGAGGAATTTTTAGAGGATATTGAAATTGACGGGGATGACTTAAAACTAACATTTTCTATTAAATTTACAATAGATGCGCTAAAAGCTTTTGAGTCAGAAAAAGTGAAAATAGAATTTACAGGTCCATTAAGACCCTTTATTATCTCGACTGAAAATGATCCAACTATGATTCAGTTAGTTTTACCAGTTAAAACTAATTAAACAAAAAGCCTATCAAATTTTTTTTATTTGATAGGCTTTTTTATATAAAGCAATTAAAAGAATAATCTATTTTGTTATATATAATCTTGTGGAATATTATGATATGATTGGTTTATATTTCATATATTATATTCACTTTCACCTATGCAGGGGAAATTTTCTAATTGTTAAATGCGCTTTTATTTAAGTGATACAACTCTTTTGAATGCTGCTTATTGCAGTTATTAGTTGTTCATTTAAATAGAGGCGTGTTTTTTTTGCTCTCTATTATGCAATTAAACTTTTTAAGGAGGAATTTATTATGGGTAGTGCTTCAAGATGGAGTGCGATCAAACGTTTTATCTCAAAGCATGAGGAAGATTTATTAAAGGAGTATTCTTTCCTTATAGGAAGGAAAATTCTAAGCGTAGCGGGAGTGGATGTTAATTATTATGTTTCCGCAGACATTATACTGTCTGATGAAAGGACTGTAACAAGTCATTATCGTTGGAGTAGTGAAGAAGAAAATTATGAAGGAATAGAGTTAGATTCTGAATTTAAGCCATTGGAAGAGTATTACGAGGAGAATCTTATTGGTAAAACCATTACTCATATCAAAATCGGTTCATATCGAGATGACGAAGTTTATGTTCTTGCCTTTATTGCTGAAGATGAAAAACACTGTTTGGAAATTCCCCTGGGGGTTGATCCAGAATGTGTGGATTCTGATGGAAATGTCATTGAACGGTAAATTGGAAATGAGGTTGAACTGATGGATGCTCTGAATTGGAGTAAAAGTACGTTTAAAAATGAAAAACTACAAAATTATCTGGAAGAAAAGGTGAGATCTTTATTAAAGGGCCCTCTCCGTAATCACAGCGATTATGCACAGGAGAAATGCATTAAATCCTTTTGCGAAGGGTTAGGCTATTTAGAAAGTGTTCTCCTTTATCAAAGAGAAATCCATCCTCACAAACTTGAATTAAGTTATTGGCAAGGAAGGGAAGAGGAATATAAAAAATATTGGTTAGAGGTAGAAGGGATCATTTTAAATTCTATTAATCGTCAATTTAGACATTTCTTAGAATTTTTGTCCTTACCCAATAAAGACACAATAGTACATTAAAAATGAATGAGTAATTAACTAAGTAAGGAGTTCTCTATTATTAGAGGACTCTTTTATTTTTGAGGTGAAAATATGGGATATAACATAGAAGAATTAGTTGGAGAAAAGAAAGAGCAAATAGTTCAAATAATGGGGCATCCTCTTTTCGTTCCATTTCCAAGATCGATTGAAGATTCATATCATTTTGGATGGGCTCGTGGCATTTGTTTATTTGCAGATACTATTTACCATAGCAATTGGTTTAACTGGCTTTCGATTTTGGGAAAAGGGGAATGGAAGTTAGGAGATCCAACTCCGAAAATTGATATGAGTCCTAGTGGAAATGATGAAGTAAGGAAAATGATGAAAAAATCATATGAGCCGCTCTCCCATCGCGGATTAAGGGCATATGAGTTTCTCGAATGGATTGGTTATGCTATTGGATTATCATGGTTTAAAAAACCATCTATTGATGAAAAAAGTTGGAAACATTTATATGAAACTTTTGATTTCAGTAAGTTTTATGAATTTCCTAGCGACTACTTCAGCATGTTTTTAGCTGAAAATGGCCAGTCAGGAGTTGCCGATTATTTTCCAACTCCCCTACACGTCACAATTTTTATGAATAAAATTTTAGAATGTAATGACAGAGAAGATGAAGGTTCTTTTATCGATACAGTATGGGAACCTTGCGTTGGGACTGGTGCTATGACCTTACCATCAACAAGTCTTAATATTGTTGCAGCTGATCTAAATCATATAATGGTTCGAGCTGCAGCCATTCAAGCTTTTTTTTATAAGCCTTCAATGCTTTATGTACCAAGACCAGTTGTTGGTATTCATGCTGATCCAAAAACTTTAACGATAAATAGATATTATGAGTTTAACACAGATACTCGAATTTTCAATGGAAATAGTCTTCTAGGTGAGTTTTCTTGTCCAAAATCTATTTTTCTAGAAGATAGTGAATTTGTCGAAGTATATTTTGGGGCTATAGATTTAGAAAAACATGAAATCTATCAGTTTGAGGATGAATTAGAAAAGCCTTGGGAGACATTAGATAAAGAATTACAAATAAAAATTGTACAGGCCATGTCACGAGAAATTCAACCTCAAAAAGTAATGACGAATCCACCTTTCAATATGAAGCTACCTTCCTTTGAAAAGGCACGTATAGAGGAGATTCATAAAAGAAACGAAGTCTTTCTTGAAATGAGGGAAAGTAAGAAACGTTTAGCTTTATTTCAAAGTATTGAAAAAGAAGTGGAAGAAAAGATTAAGATTGCTGCTTCAGATGACCGAAAAACAGGGAAGGAACAGCTCATGTTTGTATTTTAACCTGGAGCGGGATTAATGTAACGCTCGAAAAAGAATGGGGTTATCGTATGCCATTATTTAAAATGGAAAAAATGAAAAACTTTGTTAACCAGGACCGATTGTTAAATATGGTCTATAAAGATTTGTGTAAAAGAAATAGCAGCATGACTGATGAAGAAGTACTAGAAATTGTATTTAACAGCTATGTGCTTGGAGATTCAGTAATGGAAGATATTTATTCCAAACTATAAAAATGGAGGGAGAGAGTAAATAAATGTTTAATAGTTATAAGAGTTATGTATTAGTGAATGCCATATCATTTTTTGTGATGGTGATTTTATTGTTAATCTTCATCAGTCAACCAGCAGATGGTTTAACAATAAACCTGTTTATGAAGAAACTCGCTCTGAGTTCTTTAATTTTCACATTAATAATGACTATTTTTATTAATTTAGGTATTTATTTTGTTTCCAAAAGATGATTTTAAATTCACTCTTTACGAAATTTATAAATAAAATCGTATTAATACAAAAGTAGTAAGGCCTTTAATTAATATTATTTAATAGGAGCTTTCTCTATAGATTTAAAGTAGAGAAGGCTTCTTCTTTAATATAAAATAGTTACAATAAGGGGATTTTATGTTAATATTAATCTATCTTTATTATTTATTTTTTACATTCACCCAAGCGGGAGAATTTACTTGTATTTAAAAGCGCTTTTTAGAAAGCGAACAACTATTAATGCCAGAAATGGTTTGTTGTTCTTTTTCTGAAAAGCGTTTTTTTTTTGCTTTTCAAATACTTTTTAAGGAGGGATTCCATTGTTAATTGAAACTACTTATAACAATGGCACAGCAATTTATTCTCTAACGGAGAATGGAAAGGAAATTAGCCAAATTTGTATAACGGATGGGAAGTATACAGGCTATAGTATTGTTCCCATCATTACCAACTTGAATGGGAAGTCAACAGGTATTCTTGTAATATTAAACTGGATAATATCTAAGTTAAAGTCTCCATTATTGGCTGATTTAAAGTTTTCGATTTTACTTGATTATGGTTTTAGGCATCATGAAACAGGTTTAGTTTGGGACAATAATTTTGAAGATGCTGAGGAGTTAATGGCGGTGAGTTCATAAATGACTGCTATTCCTCAAAACGAACCATTAATTGAACAAAAGACAAAAGAGAAAATCAAAAAGTGGAGTTTTTCACGCTTGTCAATGTTTGAAGGCTGCCAACGACAATTCTACTATAAATACATTTTAGAATTACCGTATCCATCGGCTTACCCTATGCGTATAGGGAAAATATTCCACACAGCCATTGATTTAATGGTAAAGGAAGGATACTCCCCTCATGAGGCTTTATATTACTCAATTGGGGTTAATGAAGGCTTGCCTGAAGGCGAAAAAACAAGTTTCTTGCTCTATATGTTACGAAAAGCGTATGAACGTATTCCGAATCTTGAGTATGCCGAAATTTCATCAGAAGTTCATTTAGAAATAAAAACAACCAAAGGAATTGTCCACGGATATATTGATTTGATAATTGATGATCCCTCCCAGGACCTTATTGAATTATGGGATTATAAAACCAGTTGGCATGCTTTTTCAGCTGAAACGCATATGCAGCTCCCTTTATATGGGTGGTTATATCAGCAATTGAAATATACAGGCAGCAACTTTAAGGGGAGGCTGATTTTCCCTCGGTTGGATCCTGAAAACGATACAGTTGTTGATTTAACTGTAGATAAGCTTACAGAAGCAAGGAATTGGTTAGTAAGAACAATTAATCAAATTGAAGCGAAAAATCCAGATGTCTTAGAGGATTGGGAAATGTGTAAGGATCGCTCAAAATGTGATTACTGCCCGTTTGTCTCTCGCTGTGCAGGAACATTGTTGAATGGACTTCCAAGTACAGGTGAGCCCACTTCTATTAAGGAAGCAGAACAAATCGGAGCATTTATATTAGCTCAAGAGACGGCTTTAAAAAACATGAAAAATGGTCTTAAAAAATGGGTGGAGGAAAACGATCCTGTAAAGGTTGGCGCTGGTAGTTGGGTACATCAGGCATCAGAGCCCAAGGCTAAATGTGAAGATGTTGAAGCTCTTGTTGATTATGCAATTCGTTACGGATTGGATATAAAAGAGGCTTTATCGGCTAAATCAGCCACTTTAGATAAGTGGTTGCAGCAAGATGAAACAGGAGAATTAAATCAATTAATCTCTTATTCAAAAGGGCGAAAATCTTTACGTTTCGTCAATTAATTAAGATACCTATCAGTGAGTAGCTGATAGGTGTTTTTTGAATAAAACAAATTTGAAAACACTTGGAGGAAAATTAAAAATGGCAAATTGGACTGTACATTATGTATTTGAAACAGAGCTTTGTGAGTTTGGGGGTCTATGTAACTATCATACACACGGACTTAAAGAAAACTATGACCATCTAGATTTTCAAGTTGTTTTACCGTTGAATCCCAAAACGATAGATCCTATCCTTGGAATGATGGTAAATCAGATAAAAGAAGGAAGAGTATTTGAATCTGATAAGAAAGCTGGTCAAGTATTAAGAGGTTTTGATGTCTTATTCAAAGAATTTCATGATGGCAATCGCAAAGTTTTACGCTTAATTCTACCTGATCCAAATGGGAAATTCCCAGGAGATGAAGGCTGCCAAGAGCCATATTCTCGACAACTAGAAGAGTTACCTCTTGTTTAAAATTTTCTATAGGAGCGGGGTTGTTAATATGAATTGGAGACAAAATACGCTTACAAGATGGAGTCAGATTGAACCCAATAAGTGGGGGAGTAAAGTAAAAGGGACAAATTATTTATTTATTATTATTGAACCTTTGCAGGACGGAATATACACACTGACATATATGGATGCTGATTTAAAAGATTATACAAAGGAGGAAAAAGAAACTGTTCTTAATGAGTATAAACTTTCTCCTTATTCAGAAAGGAAGTTAGCTTTAAAGTTAATGGAGCATTACGGTCATTATGAGTGGAAAGAAACCTTAAATAGTAAACAAGAGTTGTTGAATCACTTAGAAGGTTGGACATCTTTTGAACTGTCATTATTAAGAAATTTAAAGGAAAACTAATCTGCCATTTATTATGGATACTATTTGGATAATAAATAATGGCGCTTTAAGTGAAACAATACCGAGTTGGCTAAATGAAAAGATAAAGAATTATCATGCAAACGAAAAATCCCCATGTAGTTTCCGCTACATGGGGATTTTCGTCAAAAAGTTTTTTTGCTTTTTCAAACCCAAAAACTTTTTAAGGAGTAATATTAAGTTATCATGTTCAAATCTTTTAGTCAATTAATCTGGAATAATTGAAACTTTAAGCTTCCACTTTGACGGCATCGCGTAACGCTTTTCCTGGTTTAAAAGTAGGCAACTTACTAGCCTGAATTTCAATCTCTTCACCAGTTTGAGGGTTTCTTCCTTTTCTAGCTGCTCTTTCACGAACCTCAAAATTTCCGAAACCTATTAATTGAACTTTATCTCCATTTTTTAATGCATCTTCAATAGCCTGAAAAACTGCATCTACAGCTTTGTTAGAATCCTTCTTAGATAGTTCACTTATTTCAGCAACCGCATTTACTAATTCAGTCTTATTCATAAAAAACACGTCCTTTTGTTTAGTCAATACAATCAATAGATTGTTTAATATATTTGTAACACAGGGCTCATTTGTTCGCAAATTTTCCAAAAAATAATAGGATCAAATTTGATCCTATTAAAAAGTTTGTTTTCTCCGTTTACTTAGGTCAATGACGTTTGAATTTTTTGACCTTGATTTTATTGTTTGTTTCTTTTCCTCTTTTGCCCACTCCTGCAGCTTTTCTTCAGTATAATGTTCCATGCTTTCAGCCCAATCAGGAATTTCCTTAGAAGGGTATGGATAAGGAGCTAAAGCTGGGTTAGAGTAATTTTGAATGATTTCAGAAACAAATACATTCCCTTGTAACATATTCGTATACCGCTGTCTTTTCTCCCGCTCCGCTTCCCACGCAGAAATTATGGTTTTTCCTTTCTCTTGATCAGGGAACAGTTCTCTCCACAAAATTTGAGGCTCTACTTCTCCGAAATGTTGTTTAATGGTTTGGTTTATTTTTTTATATCTCATTTCTAAGTAACCTTGTAATTTCATAGAGGAGTATAGGGCAAAGTAGATGACACCTGGTATGGTGAATCTTTCCCAGCCACTAATCCAATTATCCATACTATGAAGAGTTACAAAAGAGAACCAGAGGAACCCAATACTAAAGGCTGCCAGTGTAATGAATAGATCCTTAATTCCAATCACTTTCCATAAAGAGGGACGCTCTATTGGTAGTTTTCTTTGTATTTGTCCATGAATATAAATTCTGTCCCTAAAGAAACTGACCACCATCTGATAAAATCGGTTATCCGTAATTTTTCTTAAGTCACCTGAAACAGCTTGAGGTGGATTCATTAAATAGTAAAACATTAGAGGTGGAACATAAGGTGTTTCGGCCCATCTTTCTAATTCACTAAGAAGGCGATTCCGTCTTACTAATTCCATTGTTTCATATTTAACTTCAGCTATGTTTTTGGAAATTAAATATGAGAGTAAAAGGATAAGCAACCAATCCCACCATTGATATAAATACTGGTAGGAGATTTGTAGGAAACTTTGATAGGTTTCAAATATAGGAATTTTTAATAATTTTTCTATCAACCACGATAGAGGATAAGCAATAACGGCCCATACTAAAACTTTTTTCAGCTTACTCAGCATCTAACTCACTCTCCTTAAAAAATAAGAAAAGCACCCCTTTGAATATGGATTTGTGATAAACACAAATAATCATTCAAAGGAATGCTTCTCGTTAAAAGTAATTTCCTCCCGCTAGGGTGGAAAGGAATAAAATTCATAAAGTATAGCTTTATGATAACATGATATTTAAAAATATTGTACCAATATTTAATAGGCGTGCTATAATATTACATATATATTTTAATTTTTATTACCAACCTACGCAGGATGGTCAAACTAGTTATAAAAGGCTCTATAAGAGTTACCAATTGAGGAATCCACATTCATTGGTGATTGTTATAGGGCTTTTTTGTGTTTTCAGCTCTATAAATTTTTTAAGGAGGAATATGATGAATCCCAGTAATAGCACAACAAAAACGGGATTTAGTAAAGCGGGTTTCGGGTGCTGCTCTTTTTGGAATGTATGTAATATGGGTAAAGGCGCTTGTTATTACCAAGAGAGTGATCTGGAAGTTAAAAACTATTGTCGATGTTATCAACGTAAACATTCTAAGAATGTAAAACCAGTAACTAAGAAAATAGTTAAACAACCTGTTCAACAGGATTTATTTTCTTCAAGTGATTCAAAGGAAGAGAAAAAAATTAGTAATAGGGATGAAATGACCCAATTAAGTCTTTTTTGAGGAGGAAGAACATATGCAAATGTCTATATTTGATTTGGTTTCCCATGAGGAAAAAGATGTAAGTGATAATGCGGCTCTTTTAATCGATGGGAATAATTTATTAAACCGAGCATTTTATGCGACAAGAGAGTCGATGAAGCAGTCACCAAATGGTAAATACACAAATGGTGTTAATATGTTTTTACAGATGATGTTGAAGTATAAACGGGACCTTAATGTATCGCATTTAGCGGTATTTTTTGATAAAACTAGAGGGTTTCGTGAAAATTTGTACCCAGGCTATAAAGGAACTCGTAATACTCAACCTGAAGAACTTAAAGAGCAATTCCCTTTATTAGAGGAGCTGCTAAAAGCAATGAATGTATCTGTTTTTGCAGATGAAGAAATGTATGAGGCGGATGATTTAATAGCTTCACTGGCTAAACAATTGGAATCTCATATGAAAGTATATTTGTTATCGAATGATGAAGATTTACTTCAATTAGTAACAGATCAAGTCATTCAAATTTGTAGGAAGGGGAAAGAGGACGTTTTCTTTGATAGAGATGTTTTTTATCAAAATTATGGACTTCAGCCTTTTCAGATGATTGACCTTAAAGGTCTTATGGGAGATACATCAGATGAGTATCCTGGAGTACCTGGAATAGGGGAAAAAGGTGCACAAAAATTATTGCAAAAGTATGGAACGGTTGAATCTATCTATGATAACCTTCCAACCTTGCCAAAGGAATTTAATCGTTATAAGAAAAAATTAGAAAATGGGAAAGATGAAGGGTTCTTATCTAAGAAACTTGCTACTCTAGTAAGTAGTATTCAAGTAATTGAAAACAGAAGTGAAATACAAATACAATGGGATATGAACTCCTTACTTGATTATTGTAGAAACCTGGGTTTACGCCGGTTACAAATGGAAGTAGAGTCAGGGAGATATTCTTAATACTTTCTTCTATCCTCATTGTTTTAACTTCAAGTTAATGGTAAAATAATTTACTAGGATGTTCGAGGAGAAAGTAGAGAGACAGAATCTTTTTAGAGATTGAGAGGGAGCATAATGAATGCTGCAAGTTACTGGTTTGTAGTTGTAGATAATCAAACAGGTACTTTTTTAAATGCTCAAATGGCCAATAACAGTAATAATTACGATGATGCTGTTATCAAGTTCGAAAGGAAGTTTCCTATTTACACTGTTTTAGAGGGTGGAGAGGGAATTGAAAATCGACCAGAGGCATTTGTTAATTTACCATATGTTTCTTAGTATAAATAAAACACTCGTTTTGGAGTGATGAATGGATTAAGCCTTTCATTACCTCAAGACGGGTGTTTTTTATTTGGAGGGATCACTGTGTCGAGAGTAGATAAGGTATGGGACCAGATCATGGAATTTCCAGAACCAAATAATGACCGGATGTTAACTATTTTTAATGAGTTGATTTTTTCTTCTAAAACTAAATTTAAGGATATAAGGGATTTAGTAGAGAGAGTGGATTTGGAAACGTTTCGTTTAGCCATTCATGAAATAGAATCAATCCCTCCTATGGAGGTTTCTGAAGAAGAGGATGAAGATGAATCCAGATACTCTCTATATGGTAATTATTTTAGAGAGCGATATCTAATGCCTAACATTATGGAGATAATTTGGGGAAAAGCTAAACCCAAAAATAAAAAAAACTTTTTTTAAGGAGAGTTATTAAATGAGTTTTATAAGTGAGGCAGATAAAGAGCTATATATTAGAACCATTGATACTGTAATTCAGGCAAAAATATTATTGGAAAAGCGCGGTCTTTATCCTAATGAATTGGAATTCTATAACTATACCAATCCATATTTCACCTCCACAGACGAGGGCTTAGATCCTTTCTTAAAAATACTTGAGTTAGGAACAGGTTGGGTTACTAACGGTGAAACTAATATAAATAATTCTGGAAATGTAATTCAAATTTTACATATTCCAGAACTGAGTGTTCTTTTCGATTTGATGGCAACCTTTACTGAAAAACAGGCCGATTTTTTTAATGACACGATCGAAAATATGAAAACCTTCACTGAAGACGAAATTGGTTATGCTGAAATCAAACTCATTTTCGGTACGGATGGAAATGTTGCGTTATATTCGGAGTATTTCTCGGGAGGTTTAAGTGGTTTTTTGGAAAAGTTGTTGGATTTCCAAGATCAATTAAAAAATCTGTTAAGTGAAGTTAATTCTCAGAAACTTAAGAATGAGGTGGCAGCTTAAATGACAAATTCATTAGTTGTTACATTAGAAAACGATAATTTTGTACAGGTACAAAAAATAGAAAATGGATTACCTACTGGTAAGAGAAAGCTACTTACAGATGACTTTTTAATTTGTATGTTAGGTTTAATGGAAGATAAGGAACTTCTAAGTTTCTTAATGACAAAGGATTTTATTGAAACCATTAAAACATATATGGAAGATGGAGAAGATGACGAGATATTTAACAATATCATGCAAATAGTATTAGACCGGGTAGAGAAAGAAACTGAACTGCTTGAAAATGAGCCTTTATATGTAGAGCTGCTAATTCAATTGCTTGAAAAGGTTGACATTCAAAAAGTGAAAGTAGGCTCGATGGAGAAAATTCTTGAATCTGTATTTAAAAAAGTGGAACATTTAAATGATGATGTGACAATCTTTCAGAAACTTTTATTATTGCTGTTGGAAAAGGGGCAGGTATCATCTGAATTAAAAACGCCAGTTATTTCAAAAATATTAAATGTTGCTACAAAAAAAGCTCTTTCAACTGAGAATCAAGAAGAGTTGCTCCTTTTATTGGAAGCAATACTAGAAAAAGCGGATGGGAAATTGGTTGAGAAAACACTATCAAAGAGTAACCCAGATAGAGTTATATATAATGGGTTTATGCCGAAAAATATTGTTTATTATGCTAAGACGTTTAGTAGTGAAGTAGTGGTCATTGACGTTCCAAAGGGGCGGCATAATATTAAGTACCACGATGTTCAGTATAAGGATGTGGGACATCCAAGATTACTATTTATCTTTAATGTTAAAGAAGGAAGGATAAGGTCCATTCGTATAGTTGCCGTAAAGGATAAAATTCTTTCTGAAAACACACAACTTTACCGTTATCCTTATTCAAATGTTCACGATTCGGGGGGAGTTTGTTGGAGTTATAGCCAATATCATATTGATCAATTAGAAAAATTGCAGCATATTCCATATATCTTTCTTAGTACACCAAACAATTCACATTTAAGTGATAATGTAAGAGAAACGTATGCTAGGTTTGAAAAAAATGATTTTGATGATGAGATATTAAGACCAATGGATTTAACATTTAGACAGATTGTTTAAAGAAGTTAATCAGTTGCATTAATAAGAGCATGTTTTGATCAAAGTTTTTTGTCAAAACATGCTCTTTCTTTATATATCAAGGATTTTGGTGATATTTTTGAGGGCTGACTTTGACTGTTAACTGTATTAGTTTTTGATATTTCGACTGAAAATTTCCAAAATACGAAAATTAACTTTATAATAAAATCAATTAAAAATGCGAGGTGTACATAATGGGTTTTGATAGATACCAAGTTGCAAAAGAAAAACTTGAAAAAGCACAAAACGGGAATTCGCAAGGTGTTTTAATGGCATTTACAGTAAACACATTAGAAGACCAAAGAGTTTGTTCCGATTGTTTAAAATTTGAAGGCTATACCGCAAATGTGTCAGAGGCAGTTATAGGAAAAAATCACCCTCCTTTTCATGATGATTGTCGCTGTTTTGCTACATACAGCATAGAAGGTATAAGGAAACAAGAACCTAAAACAAAAGAAATACCAGTAAAAGAAGTAGATATGCAAACAAAAGAAGAACCTCGAAAAAAATCATTAGCTATGTTAATCAAAGAAAAATTCAAAAGGTAACTGTAGCAGAGGATAGTCTTTTACTATCCTTTTTTTATTTAATGTAACAAAAGAGATAAAAGCTTACGCAAAAAAATGATATATTAAGTGGAATTGACCATTCTCATTAAAATACAAGATTGTGAAATTAAATATTTTAATCACACTTTGGCAGGCTATTTTTTGTCGCTATTATTTATCTTAAATATTCAATAATAGGTAAAGTTTTTATTATTTTATGTTATAATAGTCACATAATAAATTATTTAATTTACTCAACCCATGCGGGATGACGTTTATCTTTATTTAAAGCACTTTTACAAAAGTGATTGACTCTTAATCTGCTAATTTCGGCAGCGTCGATGACTTTTGTGAGGGTGCTTTTTGCATTTTCAAAAACTTTTTAAGGAGTGTTTTACATGGAAGAAAGTTTATCTATTTTTGATTTAGGAGTAAAAGATGTTGAGAAGAAGGAAGTTACTGTTCCTTCAAAAGCGGTATCTAAAACAGCAAGTCCGAAACCCGCTCCTAAGCCAAAAGAAGAAGTAAAGGTAACTGATGAGTGGACTATTCACTTTGCCACAGAATCATTTAATGTTTCTGATTTTGTGGATGAGATCCCAGAAGAAGGAGTTACTTTGGAAGTTCTAAGAGCTGAGATGGAAAAAGTGTACTTCCAATTCACCGCAACTAGAACGAAATGGGATATCGACAAAGATAACAAACGATTATTTCCAGATGCAACAGGAGCGGCAAAGGGGGCCATTAGATGTCCTTAATCTCTTACCATTGGCGAGTTAAGGATTTCCTTGATTCAAAGAAAAAAGGAATATCTTATGTAGCTTCAGCGGATGGACAGATTTATGAGGTTAGAGATTCAGAAATTGGAAGAATGGTAGCAAAACCTACTAAGATTCAAACATTGGATTCAGTGGAAGTCGGATTTCAATTTCGCCTTCCGAAAATTCCAGAATCTATCTTTCATCAAATCTACTCATTTTTTAAGTATTATTGTGACTTATCAGATGTAGAAGTGATGCTGCAGTTGTTTTTTGATAAAGAAACAAAACAGTATTTTTTAGAGTGCCCGGTCCAGCATGTGTCGAAGACGCGGGTAAACGCTCAAGAAGATATAAGATTTTTAGGAAGAAATAGTCTCAGATATATACAAGTAGCTCAATTTCATTCGCACAATAGTATGAGTGCCTATTTTTCAGAAGTAGATGATTTAGATGAAAAGGCATATATGATCTATGGCGTATTTGGGTTGTTGAATCAAGATAGGCCATCTGTCAGATTTAGAGTAAAAGCGAATGACACCTATCTGTACCTTAACGGAGAGGACATATTTGAAAGTCTCAGTTTCCAGAAAATAAATTTTCCTCGCGAATGGGTAGAGCGTGTAATTTCTAAATAAAAGATGAGAAGGGGAGCACGCTCCTCTTCTTTTTTTAAGGAGAGAGTCAAACATGGGATTAAAAGTTTATGAGGATGAAAAAAAACCATATTTTCATATAGTGATACTTGGAACCGGAGCGAATGGCAGCCATTTTTTTCGGTCTTTATGCCAAGATATTGCTACATATTATGGTACGAAGGGTTCGGTATATTCCAATGCTTATCCGTTCCACTTTGAAATCTATTTAGTAGATGAAGATAAAGTTGAATCTAAAAATCTACGAAACCAGTTATTTGATCAAGACGATATTGGAGAATATAAAGTGGAAGCTTTAAGGGAGAGATACGGGGAGCATTATAGTATTCCAGTAAAATCTGTTCCTAAGTATATCACAGAGCTTGAATCACTTCAAAAATTATTTGATGTAAAGGAATATCCAAATTGCATTCCTGTACTTTGTGGAATGGTCGATAATAACCGGACTAGGCAGCTGATGGATGAATTCTTCCACAGTGAATACTTAGAAGATTTAATCTATATAGATGCCGGCGTTGAAGGGGTTTTCATGGTCCCTGGTAAGACGGAAAAGGAGTTTACTCCAGAGGAAGAGAAAATTGCAGACCGTTCAGGGTTTTCTGGCCAAATTGTAGTGGGTTACAAGAAAAAGGGGCAGGTATGGTTAAATCCAATTGGACGGGTGTATGGAGATATTTTAGCGGATGAGGAGTCTGTGTTCCCAGGACAATCTTGTGGAGAGGCTATCTTTAATAATCCTCAACGCTGTGCAACGAATAAGTTTGCAGCTCAAATCGCTAATAACATCATGAATAACTTATTCCATTCAAGAGAAATAGATATTCACAAAGTAGATTTTAATGCGCGAGTATGTGGGGCAAATCCCGTATATGTACCCAAAGCAATTGAGCGGGAATATAAAGAGTTTTTAAATACGATTTAAGGAGTGTTGGAAATGGCTCACTTAGCCCTTTATAGAAAATATAGACCTAATGGTTTTGGACATTTGTTAGGCCAAGAACATATTAAAAGGACATTATTAAATGCAATTAATCAGGATTCCATTTCACACGCTTACCTCTTTTCCGGGCCACGTGGTACAGGAAAAACGAGTTCAGCTAAATTATTTGCAAAGGCTGTTAGCTGCTCACAAGCAGTAAATGGTGAGCCTTGTGGGAAATGTGATACTTGTTCTGAAAGTAATCCTGACATTATTGAGATCGATGCAGCTTCTAATAACGGAGTGGATGAAATTCGAGATTTAAGGGACAAGATTGGTTATACGCCTGTATACGGTAAGTATAAGGTTTATATTATCGACGAAGTGCATATGCTCACTATTGGCGCCTTTAACGCATTACTAAAGACGTTAGAAGAGCCGCCAAAGCACGCTATTTTTATCTTAGCAACTACGGAACCGCATAAAATACCTCTTACTATTCTTTCTAGATTGCAAAGGTATGATTTTAAAAGAATCCCAGATAAGGTAATCGTTGAAAGAATGAAATATATTATCAAACAGGAGAATGTCGAGGTAGAAGAATCCGCTCTTGAAATAATCGCAAGGGTTGCTCAAGGTGGAATGCGTGACGCCTTAAGTTTATTGGACCAGGCGCTAGCTCATGCAGATGGTAAGGTAATTGTACAGGATATCATCGAACTAACGGGAACTGTTGATTTGTCCAAGATTAGTGATGTGATTCGAGCGATAGATACATGTGATACTTCATTTGTTTTAGATTTGCTTGATCAAATAGTTGAATCGGGCAAAGAGCCTAAGTTTTTCTTGGATGATTTACTAGCCTATTATCGCGATATTCTTGTTTACAGACGTGTAGGAGATAAAGCTAATTTGACAAAGGCTTTAACAGACCAGTCATTTAAAGAGGTTGCTAAATTGGTTAATGAGGAGCGAATTTATAGCATCATTGAGATTCTATCCAAATGCCAAAGTCAGATCAAATATAGTGGACAGGATAAAGTCATTTTAGAAGTTGCTTTAATTAAAGCTTGTACGGAGTCAAGTAAGCAAGATGAGCTGGCTGAACTCAGGAAAGAAATAGAAACATTAAAAGGAATGATGGCTACAGGCTTTGTACCACCAATTAAGGAAAACTCAGAAAAGGTTGAGGAAGTAAATGCGATTGAACCCCAAGTAGAAATTTGGACAGGAGCTCAAGAAGCAGACATATCCTTAGAAGAAATCTCGAGTATTTTCAAAGAGAAGGTGGAAAATAGTCCAATTGAACAGGAAATAGCTCATCGTGAGGAAAAAGAAGAAGTCGCTCAGGTGAAGGAATCGTTAAATCAAAATGTTGAAGAAGAAGCATTTAATCTTTTGGCACAAATTGAATCTGATTTAGCTCAAAGTAATGCTGATAACACTTCTAATCAACCAGTTGAAGAAGTTACTGCTTCAGAATCTCAAAAAGAAGAACCTCGTGAAACTGAAACATTCTTGGATGTTATTCAAAAGGATATTGAAGAGGGAGCTGAATATATTCAATTTGCAGATGATGCACACCCGGCTCTCAGCGATCAATCACCGCCTCCACAACTAGAGGAGGAGGAGGCAATTCGAACTGATATCACTTCTGATAAACATAAAGCGGTTTTAGATGTTTTAAAGGTAGCGAAAAGGGAATATCGAATTGAGTATAAAGAGAAAAATGATGAGATTCTTTCAACGCTAAAACAGGAACGTATGTCATTGATGACTTTATACCGCGAAGCTATGGTCGAAGCAATTAGTGACAATCATATTGTTGTTACTTATAAAGCGAAACCTCAAATTAAGCTTCTTGAAAAAGTAATGAACAGAAGTATTGTTCAATCTGTATTAGAAGAAGTTCTTGGCCGTCACTTAGAATTAATAGTCTTAGACGACAATGAGTGGCTTGCTATTAAAGAAATGTATAAAAGAACATGATAATTTTTGTACATCTCAAAATAAATAATTTTGAGGGAGAGAATCAAACAAAGTACCTTAGAGTTTTATGCACGAGTAAGTAACTTGCTACTGAAGTGTGATAAAATTGATAATAATCAGATAGCGAAGGAGGAGTATATGTTAAAAATGACGGGTTGGAAAGATATTGATGAACTAATCATTAGCAGCCATAAATTGCGTGAAGAATGCAGTGAATTGGATAAGAGAATAGAACAAATCAATAAATTTTCACCTATTAAGACATATAGACGGACTCCAGGGAAAACGAGGTTTATGGGTATTAAAAAACGGAATGTACTAAATTAATATTAAAGGGGAGAGTAGATGAGTTTTCATTCTCTCCTCTTTTTTATAGATTGGATTGAAAACTTAAGAAGATTATCTTCAGAAATCAAATTTCGTTGTATACAAAGTAAATCACTTTTTAAAAAAATTATTGATTATTATTATTTTGTTTATATATAAATGCATAACATTGAAGGGCAAGACCTGACAAGAAAACTAAAAAACACCATAAGGTATCAATCTTATAGAATATCAATAAGAAAGTCGAAGCCATTATAAACCTACCTACCCATGAAATGATTTTGGCTTTTTTCATATTCATAGATGGACCCCCTTTTTCGTTAAGTTGTTTTAATTTTACTATTTTTTCTCAAAAACTTCGATTAGTTCGTTGATAGATTGTAGAAAACCACTATAAAGTTTGTATAAACATATGCTATAATTAAGTTGAATTTTTCTATTCTATTAATCTGACCCAAGCGGGACAGACATTTATTGATTAAAAAACACTTTTAGAAGTGAACGAATGTAACCAATTTGGTTCAAATTCATTCGTCCCTTTCTGAAAGTGTTTTTTTGTTATAACAACACTTTAAACTTTTTAAGGAGAGATGGACATGAAAAAAATGAAGTTATCCTACGTGAGTAAGGTGGTTGTATTATGAGTATTTTAAAGATGCAACCAAAAGTAGGAAGTTTAATTCAAAAAGCATTTAGAAATCAAAAACTGGTACATGCTTATCTGTTTTCCGGTGAAGCGGGAGTAGGGAAGAAAGATATGGCTTTTTGGATGGCCAAAAGATTTTTTTGTTTAGAACAATCAAATAATGAACCCTGTCATCAATGTGGGAATTGTAAAAGAATTGATTCTATGAATCACCCAGATCTTCATTTTGTTGAACCGGATGGACAGAGCATTAAGATTGACCAAATTCGAATGCTCCAAAAGGAGTTTCAGTATAAGGGCGTTGAATCTGAAAAGAAATGCTATATCATCCAGGACGTTGATAAGATGACAGTCCAAGCTGCTAACAGTCTATTAAAGTTTTTGGAGGAACCCAATGGACATTCATTGGCCATTCTCCTTACGGAAAATAGACATCGAATGTTGGATACTATATTATCACGCGTTCAAGTGTATCAGTTCCAACCCCTAAATGAAAAAGACTTATTAACTTCCTATTTAGATTTAGGGCTTGATGAAGATTCGGCATTCCTCTTGTCTAAATCAACGACAAGTTTTTCATTGGGTCAGACCTATTTAGAAGATAATTGGTTTCAACAGGCTAAATCATTACTGTTTCAAACAATGGATGAATTCATTCAGAATCCTTACGGAGCTACAGTAACTATTCAAACTGAATGGCCGGCTCTTTTTTCTGATAAGGAGAAACAGCAGATTAGCATTAAACTTTTAACCATTTGGTTTCAACAAATCGTGAATGCAACTCTAAATAGAGAAGTCGGAATTAAAAATGAACATGCTCTATTAAAGGATTACAAGGAAAGAATAGGAGTAGTTCAGGCAACAGAAATATTAGATGAACTCATCTATTCGAAGGGCAAATTGAGGTCCAACACTCATTATATTTTAGTGTTAGAACAAATATGTAAAGTGTTGATCGATTGCTTCAATCCAGAAGAGTTGGAAATCCGATGATTGTAAAACCAATGAGAGAGGGTAAAAAAATGAAAACAATATATGTCAGTCAATTTCCTATCGATATATGTAATCAGATTTATAACGATGTTCGAAATGCTCTTTATGAATTGGGATATAGAGGTAGGATGCTTGACCAATTGATAAATGATGCTATGAACAGTAAACTATGTGATTTAGAAAATACAATTGATATTACAAAATATCAGAACTGATAAATAGAATTGACATAAATAACGAAATAAGGTGGTTATTAATTGTTGAGTCAAATTGAAGTTAATAAAAGCAGGGTAATAATTATGGAAAATAAGCAAATTTCTATTTTTGATGTACTCGAAGATGATATAAAAAAAGAATTTGGAATTGCAGAACATGAGCTATTACCGTGGTATTTGGATCCTAGCCATGAATGGTATCACGATTATTCTATTTGTGCTGTGTGTGATGAAAAAATTTGGACCAGAGATCGCCGCTTTGGTCAGCAAAATTATAAAAAAGTTCATATTGAGTGTATGTCGTAGTTCGATAGGACTTAGTTTTAGTGATTAATGCTCATTTATTAGCTTTAACACATGAAGACGATTTGGTCATGGGCATTACAGAAGGGATGTTTATAGCCAGTCGCTTTATGAATGGTGTTAGAATGTATCCTTATGTAAATATTGATGGGATATATCATTATTTAGAAGGTGAACATTAATTTAAATTTAATAATTAAAAAGCTATTTCAAAATACGATTCGAAATGAATTAATGACACTTGAAACGAAGGAGAGAGAATAATGAAACATATCGGCAGGGTGTTTGAATATTTTACTCATAATGGCTCTAAAAGAATTGCGACATGCAAGAAAATTGAGTTTCATCAAGGATTAGGAAAGCCAATTTTTATAGGTCTTTCACCATTCGGCAATGAAGTAAGGCTGACGAAAGATGAAATTCACAAGTTCAGATGATGTACATCACGATAAGAAAGTGAAAATTATATCATACTGCGCCGCTAGTAATTCATAAAAACCTTGATACTGCTAGGGAATAAAGGTAGAATTAACTTATAGATTATTTTACCTTTATTCCACCCAAGCGGGAGGATATGACTTTATTAAAATACGCCTATGATGGTGATTTGTTTTATACAATTCGCTGTCATAGGCGTTTTTTTATTTTTATTAACTTTTTAAGGAGGAATAACAATGTTTAACGTAAAAGGTGAGGTATTACAACAAACTGTAACAGCTTTGGTAAAAGGAGCAAAAAAAGCCCGTTTAGGAGAGAAAGCCTGTTTTATTAAAACAGAAGGAAGCTTTGTCTCTTTTTATTTTAATGGTGATGACCTCCAAGTAGAGAAAAAAATCGAGGCTGTAATATCAGGGGATCTATCTATTGCTACAGGAATGGCGGAATTAGAACTTAAAGTTTCCGCTCTACCTTCAGATGAAGAAATTACAGTTGAATTAGAAGGAACGTTATTAAACTTAAGATGGGGCCGCTCTTCTAAAATCACATGCGAGACAATAGCGGAAACCGCTCCACTTATCGAGGTACCAGCAGTGGTTGAATATATCACTTGGAAACCTGGCCTGTTGCATACGTTCGCTAGAGGCCTTACTCCATTTGCAGCTAAAACAGGAACCGAGAGTGCGAAGAGGTACCCTTGTACTGCTGGAATTAACTTTTCGAAAGATAGTGATATTGGAGAAGTTTCCGTTAAGGTTGGAAATGGATATTTAGGTACTATTCTTCGTTCAGAGAGTACGGAATGGTTTGATGAACTTAATCTTTCTATTCCAACTGAAAGCCTCCAAGGGTTGTCTGATATTTTACCATCAGACTGTGAGGTTTCGGTTGGAATTAATGAATCTCGCACTTTATTAATCTTTCAGGCGGGTTTAACTACAGCAGTTAGTCGCCTCCTTGTTGGGAATTTTCCACCGATAGAAAGGTTTTGTGCCGATGTTAATAATGTGAAAACCAAATGGACATTTGATCGCATGGAGTTAATTGATCTATGTAAGAGAGTACGAACATTAGCTATGACAAGCGCTTCTGGTCGAGCGGTATTGTACATTAAGTCAGAAGGCGCTAAGGTAACTGCTAAATCAGAAAATAGTGTTCTTGTACAGCAGGTGGGGGCTATGGTGGAAGGTAATGCCTTTGAATTTGGCATGAATGCTCACCATGTTGAATTAGCCGCCAGTTTATTTAGAACTGAAGAGGTTCAGATCTTATTTGAACATGATAAATCGCCTCTTACCATTGTTTGTGAAGAAACTGACCACATCAAGGTTTTTGTAGGCCAAATGCAGAGATAATCTGAAATAAGGGGGTGAAAAGCACTTCGCAAAATTTGCGAGGTGCTTTTATATTTATGACAAAAATGATTTATCATTCAAAAGGAATTGATTTTAAAACCAATAATCTATTAGATTCAATAACTAAAAATGAGTGTATGGTTCATTCGAGTAATCACGAAAAACATTTTTCTTTTACTGTAACAAATAAAAATGGTGAAGAGAAAACAGTGTTTAGAACGACAAATCCATTGTCTTGGCACTTTATGATAAAAAATAATTATTTGGATTTAAAAGTGAATGCAGCTGTAGAAGCAATGGAAAATTGGGGATTTGATGTCAGTCAGTCATCTATTTCAAAAACGCAGGAAGTTTTGGATTCAAAATATAAACAATATCTGTGGAATAAGAAGGCCTTAGAGGAAGTTCGTCATACCCAACAATTTCAGAAAGCCTTAGAAATGGTTGAAATGAAATACGGTGGACCCTTATCAGACGGGAGAAAATTGTTTCCCTATCAAAAAGAGGCAGCAGCATTTTTAATTGCAAAAAAGAGATTGCTATTAGGGTTCGAAATGGGGCTGGGTAAAACAATCACTTCCCTCGTTGGAACAACCGCTGATGAAACGAATAAAAAAATCTTAATCATTACAATGAGCAGAAACGTAAATGATTGGATAAGAGAAATAAAATTATTAGGGCTTGAGGATGATTATGTGTTTCTTCAAAACCCTCGTGATTTACATTCGAATAAGCGGATTCATCTTGTAAGTTATGAAAAGTGGGCTAATGATCGTATCAAATTTATCAATATTATACCTGATAAATGTCCAGATTGCGATAGTACGCTTAATTTTGACCAGCATTTACAATATTGTTTCCGTTGTAAGGAAAAAGCCGTTTCTCCTACTATTTCATACAGTTTGGATTCTCTACCTGAGAAGTGTCCATGTTGTAAAAAGGAATGGAAGAAGAAGAAACTGTTTTGCTCTTGTGGATTTACAGTGGTTAAAGCACGTAAAAAACCTTTATTCACTTTTTTCCACAGAGGATACGATGCGTCTATAGTTGATGAAGGACATTACCTGAAAAATGGGAATTCTAACCGTAGCAAATCCATTGTCCGTAAAGTGAAAACGAAAACACGTGTAATTCTTACGGGTACGCCAGCTGAAAACGGCAGTGAGGACCTTTACTGGCCTTTGGTTTGGTTAACTGGTTGTGGTTCACATTTTGAGGATCCATTATTTAGAGAACCATTTACGGGATATGGGAAAGTTGGAGAAGAAAATTTCCGAACTTATTATGGTGGAGGCTCGAAAAGGACTCTGCTTGAATCGGATAATGTTAAAGCCCGAGTATCTCACCATGAAGAACTATGGGATTTATTAGACTCATTGATGATCAGAAAAACTCAGCAGGATAAGGATGTAAAAGATTCAATTAAGGTCCCAGAACCTGTTCATATTCGTAGACACCTGGAATTAACTGAAGCCGATAGAAGTCTTTATGAAGATATTCTTCAACAATTTAGAACTTGGTACCAAGAAGAACATATGAAAAGAGATGCGGCTCTTGCTAGGGGAGATAAATACCGAATTAACTCCATAGAGGTTTGTACTTGGTTAAATAAACTAAGACAAGCTGCAAGTTGCCCTTGGACATTTAAAGAATATAAAGCTTCCAAAAGTGAGCAACCAACTAAAATTCGGTTTCTTATCGAGAAAGCAAAGTCGTATTTAAGAGCTGGCAAAAAGATGTTAATCTTTACTTCCCATAAGGCGACCGCAGAACAATTAGGGGTTTTGCTTGATGGGATATTGCCAGGTAAACAGGCTGGATATATACATGGCAGCGTAGATATGAAGTATCGTTTTGAGTTAATGGATCGATTTCAGAATCCTAACGATAACTTAAGTATCTTGATCATGACAACAAAAACCGGCGCAGAAAGTTATACATTAACAGAAGCAAAAGCAGTATTTTTGTTCGACCTTGACTGGAACGCCAAAAAAATTCAGCAATGTTATTCAAGAGCTGTTCGTTTAGGGCAAAGGTCAATTGTTGACATCTACTGGCTTATTTCTGTAGGGACAATCGATTCGAATATGCACTCTCTCATTCTTTCAAAACTATCTGGGGTTGATTTAGCGATAGACCGGAAAGAATTAGACTTTAGCAAGATTGCTATGGAGTTTGAGGGTGATGAATCAATAGAACCTGAAAATATAGATTATGAAGCGTTTGCAGCTGAAATGCTAAGTAGTGGGACAAAGAGTTCTGATGTGTATTCAGCGTAAATTAATATCTTTTTAAGGAGTGTTATGAATGGAACCAAGATATGAAGAATCATCAGGCCATTTAATAATTGAATGGATGGAATCCATAAAAGGGGAATCACCAAAACATCATTATTACAATAAAAAACCATTAAAGTTACAGTTTCATCCAAAGGAGAAAGATAGACTCGTTCGTGGCTATTTTTCTGGCGCTTTACCAGGATGGATGAAACGTTATGCCGATCTTCATAAATTTGAAGTTCAGCAAGTTAACCATGAAGGTAAGTCAGGTTGGTGGCTCTCTAAGTGGGGGGGATTTGATGAAAATCCTTTCTCCGCTCCAACCATAAAAGGAGCAGTAAGACAGTTTTGTAAGCAGATTCCCTTTGTTTGCGATGACTTGGTAGAAAAGGTGAAGGATAATCTGAATGTTATCGAAAGAAATTTATTTATTGACCCTTCCGCGTTTGAACAATGCGGACTATATTTCTCTAAAGAAATCGTTGAACAAAAGCAAGGATGTTTATTATTAGAGGAAGGTGTTATCCCGAATCGGGAGACAGATGAATCGGATGAGGATTATCGAAACAGAATTGAAGCAACAGGAAAATTAGCAGAACTCGTTTGGGAAATCACAACACCGCTCCCTGAACCTGAAGTAGATACAGAGGAACTTGTTACAGAAATGGAACTAGAAGAAATAGAAGACATAATCGAAGAAGATGCTGGGGTAATTGACCTTGACATCGAATTAGAAATGGAAGAAGAAATGATCAGTATTAATCCTATTGAGGAAGAAAAGGAAGAATTATTAATACAGAACGAAGATGGAGATTTCTTTGAAGAACCCATTGTCCTTTTAGAAGAAGAAACAGTTGAACAAATGTTTGAACTTCCGGAGGATTCAGGGGAAGTTGAGGAGATTAATGAAGAATTAAATGACCAAACATCCCTTGAAGAGGAATTGTTAACAGAGGAGATGGAAGAAAACGAAATTCAGGAAGAAGAAATAATAGATGAGCAGCAAGATGATAAATCAATATTTAGCGAACCAATTGTGATTGAACAAGATGAGAAAAAGTCAAAAGCATTGGCTGGCCAAATGATGCTGTTTTAATTAGGAGGAAAACTCACGGAGCAATACCGTGAGTTTTCTTATTTACTAGACTTATGGAGTGAGTCTTTATAATAATTAGATTGGAGATTAGTTTAAAAGTAGGAAATTATATCAAAAAATTAGTGTTGATCTGGAAAATCGAGGGGTTTAATTTCAAAAGGGATTAATCCATCCGCAATAACATTTACACATAAAGTTAAAGAAAACAAAAGTAGTAGTTTGATAGTATGTTTTTTCATAGTTTCCTCCTAGAAATTGTTACTTTTATACTATTTTAGATTCTTTAATTTGTAAAACTTGAAATTAGGGTGTATATGTAATAAATGGTTACATATTCCTGTTTTCTTTAGTTTGTTAAACCCGAACTAAGATTTTTATGAAAATACTCATATGAGGTGAAGAGATTATGGGGATCGAAACTATAGGGGAAAGAATAAAAAAATTGAGAAAAAAGGCCAATATTTCACAAAAGGCATTAAGTTATAACATATGCTCACAATCTGAAATAAGTCGTATTGAAAATAATAGTATAAACCCATCATCATTTATTTTGCAGAAAATTGCTGAAAGGCTGGGAGTTAATGTTGAGTATTTCTACCATGATAGAGACTCTATACGACAAGATTATATAGATGAGATCAAGAGACAGTTAGAAAGATATAGAAGACTAAGGGATTATAAAGAAATAGAGAAAATTTTAATATATGAATCCAAAAGTCCTGTAATATTGAAAAATGAGTATATGAAAAAGTACATACAATGGCATAAAGGAATTGTCGCATATCATTTATATAGCAATCCTGAACTTGCCTTAAAAGAATTAGAGGAAATTATAAATACAGAGAACATATACTCTGAATTAAAGGTTGATGTATTAAATAGTATTGGAATAATTTGTAGGAATCTAAAGGATTTAAAGAAAGCAGCTTTTTATCTTGAGAAGGGCTTAAAGATAGTTATTGATATGCCTTTCGTAAATAAAAATCGAATATTTTTAAAGATCAACTATAACTTATCTAAAGTATATACAGATATGAATTGTATAGATAAATCACTAGATTTATGTTCAAAAGGCATAAATTACTGCAAATTATATGAAGATATGTATCTGTTTTCTGAATTTCACTATCAAAGTGGGCGAAATTGGTTGATTAAAGGAAATACACAAATGGGGTTAAATTTTTGGAATAAGGCAATTGAAATATTAAAGATTGAGGGTAAAACTGAATTAGCAAAAATCATCGAGTATGAGTCACAACAGTATAAATTTAATAGTACGATTGTATAAAAAGTTCCTACTACCCAGGGACTTTTTTCTAATAGTGTCAATTTTACTTTTATATTAAAAATAAATAAATAACAGCACTATATTAAAAATATGATTAAAAGCATATTTTTACATAAAATTTATGAAAGGATAAAAATATGTCGCAAAAGTATAGAAGGAATATGGAAATTTCAGTCTTTCTTGGGATAGACAATGTAAATAACTCATATATAATAATTCTTAATATTCCAAGAAAATACAAAATATTACAAAAAGGGCGGTGGCTCCTATTAATAAAACAGTCATTAAAGCTATTAGTATACTTTCATTAATTTTTCTATCAGTGATTATATCTTATATAAATAAAGATAAGTATTCCGAGCTGTCAAATGAGTCCATTAAAGAATGGGCTAATAAGTCAGGTTATCTAATAATAGATACGGTAAGTTTTGATGGTAAAAAACCCTATACTTTAATTTTTGTAAATAGAAATGATCAGGTGGGAACCTTTATAGGAACTATGAAAAATAATAAAGAAGAATTTGTAGAGGAACTTTTAATACAAAGGAATCCAGAGACTCCAGTGCAAACTCTAGGGGTAAGGGAAGGGGCAAGTAATCCTTATCTTGTATTCGTTATAAATGATCTAAATTTGTTACAACAAGCATCTGAGTTAAAAGTGAATTTCAAAGATGGAAGTGTAGAAAAAATACCTGTGAAAAACAATCAGTCTATATACTTTTTATTAAAAGAGCAGAAACAAGCATTGAGTGACTTTTTAATTTACGACAATCAAAATAGTATTATTTATGAAAATATACTGTAAAGGAAGAGTTAATTGGTTAAATCTAATAAAAAATATCAGTTTTACAGTATTGTAATCCTATTAATTTTAATGTTTATTACAACAATATATTGTGTTTACTCAATTGTAACTAGTGATTCCAATGTAACACATGCACAATTGGATAATTCCATTGAAAGCAAAAATCTATCAAATCAGCAAGATAAAAAAACTGATTTGTATGCAGTTTCCTATGCAATGAATTCAAAAAAAATATTAGGAGATTTAGGGGAAGATGAAAAAAACAATCTAATACTTCAAATTGAAAAAGATAATTTAGAGGAACTAATTGATATAAATTACAGAGGTACATTATATGACTTATGGCTTTATATAAAGCTTTGTGAGGAACTTGAAATGCAGCCTAAATATGGCGATGAGATTTCTAAGATTTTAGAAAAACTATGGAATAATGAAGGCTTTTATAAAGCATATAAAGATGAAACCATTAAGCAACCAGCTCCATCATTTTTATTATCAACAAAAATGGCTTTGGATATTTATGAATCTATCAATATTCCTATTCCTAGTTTGGATGTTACTAAAAATTGGGTAAAGGGAGTTTTTAAATCAGTTGAAGCTGACAGTAATTACGACTTTATATCCAAGGGTAGTTTTTTAGTACTTATAAATGAAATTGATATTTTGATATCTGATGAAAATATATTACCGAAGGAGAAATACGAAGTTTTAAAGGGAGAACTTGTTTCCCTGTTTGAAGATTCAGAAGATAGTGTTGAAAAATTCAAAGTAGGTTTACAGATTAATGAATTATATAATGATGAAATCATTATTTTAGAGACAGAAAATATTAAAGATTATTTATATAATATTCAACTTCCTAATGGTGCATTTCCTATGTTCGGGAAGGGGCAACCAGACATTCTTTCTACGTCAATATCCCTTTCTATTATGAATGATTTAAGTATAGAAATACTCAACAAAGATGCTCTAATAACGTATTTGGACCAAGTAGTACAAAGTGGCCTAACTAGCGGTATCAATAAAAATTGATATAAAAAATTAAAAGGAGAGGTCAGTTATGTTTAAAAAAGGAGTTTTGGGGGCTCTAGTTCTTTCAGTTACTTTAGCATTGGCCCCAATTCACGGTGCGGAAGCTGCCGAGACTGAAAACGAACTTACGAAAATTAGTACAGAAACCCTAACGTATGAAGGGGAAACATTTGAACTAGAAAAATGGAAAGATGAGAATGACGTTGAAATTTATACTATTGCTACTGATGTGGAAAACAAGGAAGCTATTGCGGAATTTGTAAATCAATTAATAAATGAACCTGTTATTTCACCAATGGGGTTTAAAAACAATTGGTCAAAAAGTTTTTATGATGTAGATAGTTGGGGTAAATTTGATTGGAATCCATCTGGGTTTAATGAGCAAGCATATTTAGCTCCAATTACTGCAGATAGAATATATATAAATGCAGGGAATTTAAATGCTTATTATACTGGGTCTGGTCTCCCAGATAAATTGGTAGTTTTCTATAGTTATGAGTTTAGTGGATTCTCCCTACTAATTGGTGCTGCTCCGGCTGCTAGTAAAAGTAGTAATACAGTTTCTTGGAAATCAGAACCGGTTACAGGAACTTGGTACATTAATACTAAAAGTCACTGGGCAGAAGCAAAAGCTCATGGTCCAACTTTAGTAGGAGTTACATTATCTGGAGGAGCAGATGTATATAAAGGATCTAACATATATAGACCATACGATTCGCAGTATGTACGTTTCCTTGATGTGAATCCTTAATAGTTAAGAATTAGTTTTTAAAAAGCAGTAGATTTTTAATCTACTGCTTTTTGTAATTGTTGAAATTATAATTATCACTTGATATTCAAGTAAACGTTGTTAATTTGTCATATATTTGCTAAGATATTTATATAATGATTTAAATGTTTATCTTAACCCATGCGGGATAAGAGTTTCCAACTATTAATTGCTTTTTAAAGCTTTTTTACTTTTAAATCTGATTGTTTTTAATAACAATACTGTATAAATATTCAAAGCCCATAAGGGAAGTAATTCGCTAGCCGAATATTCCTTTGTGGGCTTTTTTATATATAAAAAACTTTTTTAAGGAGGAAGTAAAATTGGAGCTAACAGGAGTACATGCAATATGGATATTTCTTGGATCTATCGCATTAATTGGTGCATTTCCAGTATTACTAGAAACGTATTATGAGAATAAGCCATCAAAATGGCAATCGGAACAGCATATGCGAGTGGCTACTTACCATGCTCCCGCTGTTTATCTTGAGCAGAGCAAGGAGGATAAAGAAATTCAAGATTTTATCTCCCTCGCAACCAAATCGGACATTCAGCCATCTCTTCCGATAGCAACTTCGGATATCCCTGTTTTTTCGGCTGATGAAATTACGAAAGAAAATATGGTACATAGTATCCCTACAGACGACATGCTTGAGCATGTGGATGAATTACTGTCTATGACAAAAGACGAAGAAGATTATAGTTCGCTTTTTCAATTCAATAATGAAATTGTAGAGTTTGAACGTGAAAATGTAATGGCTGAAGGAGATGTAATCGTACAATCTCCACTTTCGCTTGAAGAATATAACATGATCGAGAAGAAATTTGGGACTAAGGTGGCCGATATGGTAACCGCAACTCCAACAGGGACATTTGTTTCCGGTATTGTTACCATGATTGGTCGAGTCATTTTAAGAGGGGACGATGTTTTTCTCAAATATAGTGACGAGCTAATCAAAATGGTAGGTAATGACTTGCCAAGATATAACGATGAGATCGTGTTAATTTCAGGACACTTTATTGAACCTGAGTCATTCAATGTTCAAGGTTGGGAAGATCCAGAAATAATTCAATATGGCTATGCAGATAAGGAATACCAAGCAGTCATATAAAAATGAAATGAGAAATAGAATCCCCCTTCTATTTCTCTTTCTATGCTTTTAATTATTGAAGGTATAGAAAGGGAAATAGATAGTCAAAAGCGCGAAATTAGTTAAAAAGATACAGGTAAAAAGAATTAGATAATAAAATTATACGGAAAAAATAACAAAATCAACGAAAAATTGTCAAATATTGTTGAATCAGCAGTTCGTATATACTATAATAAAAAATGAAATTTCACAATAAAAATCATTTAAACTCTTTTGAAATATGAACAAAACATTTTACTTCAACTCAGAATGATACCGTATGGCTATATAGATACATGATAAAGAAAGAAGGGGAGAGAAAAATGGTTCAAAAAATAATTGAGTCAAACTACAATTTAGCACATCAAATCAAGGAAACCTTACAAAATGATAATGCGGTAAAGAAATCCTGTCAGACAAATCCTTCTGGCGAAATTACATTTTCTATCCGTGATGGTGAGCTGCAAATTATAACTTTTAAGCGGTCAAAAGAATTAATTTCCCAAGGTGAAATGCTTGAAAAGGATTCAGCTAGTGGGATGAAGGAAGAGTCTTTCAAATCATTAGTAGGATTACTATCAAACTATGTAAAAAAACATAATGATCACCTGTATCACCTTAAAATTATTTTAAATTATCAAATGAATAAAAATGGTACATCCTTTGATGGGCTATCAGCTGGGGAAATACATGAATTTCATTATAAAAGAAGGCAGACTAAAAACGCATAGTACATATTGACATCGTTTTTAACATAATAGATAATTATGGTAATCAAATATTCTATTAAAAAGAGGAAGCACCTCAATACTGGGATTAAACCCTTTATTGAGCGTGCTTCTTTTTTTTTATCCAGAAGGAGGTGAGATAATGGGAAACTTTATGAATTCTCTAGTGCTGGGACAAATCGGTAAGGATATTTACGATGTTGGTAACAATGAAATTAATAATTCATTAATGAAAATCATTAAGATAGTTGGCGGCGTTGGAACTGGTGCTTTTACTCTAGCAATTTTAATTATTGCATTGGTAATTATTTTTGGATCTATTAGTTCAGCAAAAATGAGAACCATTTGGATGGCATTAATAAGTTGCTGTGCAGGGGCGTTTATTTTTTTCACTGCATACTTATTAGCGCCAGCAATTGCGAAGATGGCCGGTTAAATCAGAGGAGGGATGGACTATAATCCATCCCTCTTTTTTAAAGGAGGGTAAACAGATTTGAGTGAAGTAGTAGTGCCAATCGATTTGACTGAGGAAGAAAAAGAAATACTCGCTATTTTTTCAAAGAGACAATTTATGATTGTTTTCCCTACTATTTTTGTCGCTTTGTCCTTTTTGATATTCGGTAACTTGCCATTTGTTCATGGATTTACGGATATTATCATTCGGTTCATCTTCTCATTAGGATTTTTTATTCTTGCTATATGTTTGGCTTTCATCAAGCTAGATAAATATGAACAATACCTTTCAGAGTTTGTGCTTACAAGAATAAAGTTCAAGCGTTCTCAGAAAGTCTATTTTTAAAGGGAGGCGCGAACATGTTTTTTGATATTTTCGTTTGGTTTTTAATGATTGTAACAGTCGCAACATTATGCTTTTTATATATTGCTAAGAAGAGAATGGATAATAACGAGCCAGTTGCCGGGTGGAAAAGAAAGCAATTTTTAGAAGAACAGAGGCAAATGGAATCGGGTGATGTGGTTTCCCAGCCTACAGAACGAACAGTTAAGAAGAATAAAATAGATAAAAAAGAAGAATCATTAAAGGATTTAATCGGTATAAAGGACATTCGATATGGTATTTTTGAAAAATCCAAAAATGAGTATTCCTTAATCATAGCAACCGATTATGTGAATTTTGATTTACTTAATACATCTGAGCAGCAAAGTATCATTCTTGGTTATCAATCACTATGGAAGGTTATCAATTTCCGTATACAACTTCTTGGCCAAGCCGTCAGGCAAGACTTAAGAAAAGACGAGGCCCGGTTTAAAAAGAACTTAAAAAATGTTAATCCTCAAACGAGAGATTATAATGAGCGGGTTATTGGTTACATCAAAAATCGAGCAGTTAATGATTTTCGCCTAACAAGAAAAGCTTATTACTTAGTTAGTTACATTTATGAGCCTTCTAAAATGGGGAAATTAACTCCTGAACAAAAGGAAAGAAGAATTGCAGAGTCACTCTATCAAGCTGCAACGATTGTGCAAAAAATGTTAGCTAGGGCAAAAATCACTTCCGAAATATTAGATTCCTTAGAAGGGATGGAAGTATTAAAAAGATCCTTAAATCGAGATCGTATGTTAACTCACCCTATTGAAAGTGTCGTTGAACCAGGTAGGGAAAAAATTACTAGCTTTATTACTGCAGATCCTGAAAGCCTTCCAGGGTTTGAGGATTTAGTTCAAGATTTAGGGGAGGTCATGGAAGAGTATGAGGAATTTGTTCCGCAAGAAAAAGAAGAAAGAATCTCCTAAACCTGTAACGGTTGATAAAGAAATTTCATTTCCTTCACTTATTGATAATGCAATGAATGATGGAATTACTTTTCATGACGACCATTTCAAAATTCAAACTGGCTTAGGCAATATCAAGTACGGAAGGTCTTTCTTTATTAAACCAAGTGGTTATCCACGGACGGTAATCATTAACTGGTTAGATGGATTATTTAACGGAGATGACATGGATGTTTCGGTTCATGTGGAACCTTTTCAAAGAACTGAAGCTTTGAGGAAACTTAAAAATAAGATTGACCAATTAGAGACTGTTTACTACAGTGCCTCAAAAAATGAAAATATTGCTCGTATCGAAGAAACACTTCAAAAATTAAATGATACAAAGTTTTTAAGGGATCAGATAAGAAACAACCAAAATGGACTTTACTATGTAAGTATTCAAGCTACTGTATATGCAGATACGTTATCGGAATTAAACCAAAGGTGTGTTGATGTGGACACCACTTTAGGCGGAGAATCCATTGAGCTTATCAATGCATATGGGCGACAAAAAGAAGGGTTTTTATCAACCTTACCTTTAGGTCAAAATTATTTGGATAAGTCTTCGCGAAACCTAGACCAAATGGCTTTGACATTTATCTTCCCACATACATCAAGTAAGTTGAATCATACTGGCGGGATGCCAATAGGTGTATATGGCAATGAATATGTTTACTTCAACAACTTTGACCAAAAATTAAACAATTATAATGTTGGAATTTTTGGAGAGTCAGGGGCTGGAAAAGGGGTTTTTGTTAAACAGCTTATAGGTAGAGGATTCATGGATGGAATCAATCGCGTTGTTATATTTGATGTTGAGCCAGAGTACGTTGATTTGACTCTAGCGCTCGGAGGAGTCGTAATTGTTCTACGTTCTGATTCCTTTAAGGGGAAATCAAGTCGTATTAATCCTCTTGATATTTATGTAGAAAGAGAAATTGTTAATAAAAATACCCCAGATGAACACTTCATAGAAAAAGTGAATATTAACGAGAAGGTAAAGGAAGCAATTGAGTTTTTTAAAGTAATGAAGGAATCTGCGACAGGTGATGGTGCAGCTAACTTAACTCCTGTTGAATTAGGAAATTTAGATGAAATTTTAAATAAATTGTATGCGGACAAAGGGATAACAGAAGATCCATCCTCCATCTATCGTGAAGTGGAAGAAATCGGCCCAAATAATAACATTATATGGGTTAAAAAATATATCGATATGCCAACTATATCTGATGTTTATCATGAAATTAATAAGCGGATTGAAGATGGCATAGGTGATCTAGCAAATTTAAGTAATATTGTAGGGCTTTTTACCAAGGGTAGGGCATTTGGAATGTTTGATGGACAGACGGAACTAATTACTGATATGCCGATTGATTTGGATTCTGCCCCTATTATTAATTTTGATATTTCTCGTTTAAGTTCAAACGGTATTGAAAGACCATTAGCGCAACATGTTTTGAACATTTGGACATGGAATCGTTTCATTAAAAATGACCCGAAACCTAAAAAACGGGTTGTTCAAGATGAGGCGTGGATGATGCTGAAGTATCCTTCGATGATGGAGTTTTTCAAATTATTATCTGCACGGGGAAGGAAATGGAATGTAAGTTTAACTCTTGTTTCTCAGCGTTATGAAATGTTCCATAGAACCGAAGAAGCACAGGATGTAATTGCCCAATTAAACACAGTGGCGTTTATGAAGCAATCGGATCAAGATATCATGCCTATTTTAGAAACATTTAAGTTTTCTGATGAGGTTGGTCAAATGATTCGGACAGCGGATACCGGGGATGTCATTTTAAAGGCTGGTAAAGAGATTGTTGCTTTTAGAAGTGAACCTACTCCAGATGAATGGGTGTACTTAAACACGAACCAAAATATCTCGGTAGTTGGAGGGACATAATGAAAAAGTTCATTGCCGTCCTGATTCTAATGATCATTTTGTTCAGTTTCCCATTAAACATAGCGAAGGCTGAGAGTCTCAATAATGTCGTTCCTACCTATACCTGGGATTGTGGAAATCCCCTTGTAAATGAGGAAATGAATAAAGAGATTGATGACTACAAAGAAAATGATGCAAATATGGCTGAAAAGTTTCTAGCAAGTCAAGTACAAAACATTATGAATATCGGTTCAGTTGCAGGGTTAAATACATTAGTTTACGGAAATCCCTATTGCGTATGGATGGATAAACAAGATTCTTTATCAAAGGATGGTATTTTTACGGTCACTGAGAGAGAGAAAATTGTGGACCCTATGCTAAAGATGTTTAGTGCTATTTATGTTTCTTTATTAACACTTGCTATCCTTATATCTGCATTAAAAATGGGCTTCGGGGCAATGAATCCTCAAGCTAAAGCTGAATTTTGGCAGGATTCGCGAATGTGGATTGTATCCGGCTTATTAATGGCACTTTATATACCTGTCACAAATATAATCTTTGGAATGAATACGGCTGTCGTTCAATCCATAAGGAATGTACTCATTTCAAATGGAGTGGGTGTTGATGGTGTTTCCATTATCGCAGGTTGGAAAGATATGATTACCATCATGCCCGTCATGAGCTTATTGATAACGTTTCTTGGTGAATGGCTATTAGCAGTCATTCTAAATTTTATCTACATTGCAAGAAAAATCATCATATTAGTCTTATTAGTATTAGGTCCAATTGGTGCCTATTCTTTACTCTTTAATCGTACACGAGCCTTTTTTGGTGTTTGGCTAAAAGAAATGGTTGGGAATGTATTTCTCCAGAGTATTCATGGAATCGTGTTATTTGCTTTTGCCATGCTTTCCTCTCTTGGAGCGGGAGTATTAATGAAGTTAGGACTTATGATGATGTTTATCCCAGTGAGCGGTATGATCTCGCGCTGGTTAAATATTGGAGATTCCTCTTCAAAAATGGGTCAAATGATGACTATGGCTGGAGCAGGTGGAATTTTAAGTACCATCATGGTTGCTCAACATGCAGGCAGCATCCTTCGTGGTGGAAATATCGCTAACAATAATTCCAACGGAGGCACAACGATGAACAGTGCTGAAAATGCACTAATTAATGCTGGCGGGGGGTCTGATTCTAACATCACGAAAATTTCCAATATGGCTACTGGTGATAATTCAGCCAAATGGCAGTCAGTTAAAAAAGGCGCTGGGGCTCTAGGTGCTTTTGTTGGTGGAGCGGCTGGGATGGTTACAATGAATCCAATGATTGCAGCAGCAACAGCTAAAGCAGGTCAGTCAATCGCGACAGGTACCGCTCAATTTGGAAGAAATGTCATAGCTGGCGGTACGAATATGATTCAAACCGGAAAAAATGCTCTTAATTATGCTGGTCCCATGGGAACAGGTCTTAAGGGATTATCGAAGGACTTATCGGCAAGAAGAGAATTCTTCGGTGATATGGGAGAATCTGTAGGAAGTCTTGTGGGGCTTGGTCAGGCGGGAAGAAAACTGGGACATGGATTATCAGGGGTTTCTCGAACTCGACTTGCCGATACGCCATTTCATCAAGGTGGGATGTCCTTCACTGGTCCTAATGGAGAAGCTCAACCAGTGACTTGGAATACTTTGTCTAAAGTCAACCCAGGGGCAGAAGTAATGCATTTACAAACAAATAAAGGTTCTTCTTTCTGGATGAAAAACCAGGACGGAGGATGGACTTCTGTGGGATTGAAAGGGCAGGCTGACCCAACTTTGAAAAATGGCCATGTGCGTAGTACAAGCTTTAAATTAGGGAATCCTGTACAAGGTGGATTGGAATTACAACCCAATGGAGCCTATCGCCAAAGACTAGATACCCAAAACCAAGGTATGATTCAAATGGGTGCGGGAAGTGAACCGCAAGGGAATTCTTCTTCCATTGTTGGTTTACCAGGATCTACTCCTCATTTAATGCGAACAGGTAATTCTTATATTGTAGGCGGTGGTAATGCTAATGGACAGATTAACCAAACTTCCATTAACGCTGCCTTAACCAGTGAGAGATTCTCAGATACGAATTACGATGCTTCGAAGATTAATCCTGATAGTTATGTTGCATTTACTTCTTTAAATCATAAAGCAAATACAGGCAGTGATCATATGGCTGACCTTGTTTACAGTGGTCAAAAAGGAATGAAGAATGCAACAGGTTGGGTAGCGTCCAAGGTTAGAAACAATAAGACTTCAAGAAATAGAGAAGTGATATAGGCTTTTTCCTATATCCTTCTCCTGCCATTGGGGGTGAGGCTTTGAAGAGAGCAATATTAGCTTTATTAATTCTATTAAATTTTCTATTAATACCAAGTATCGTAAGTGCTGAGGGAAATCAATCAAAGGGCTCTTGTGAACCTGTTTTTAATACGGGTGTTGAAGAAAAAATGAAAGAATATAAGGAAGAAGATGCTTCATTACCTGAATCTTATGCAATTGATTATATAACAAGTTTTGTCAACATCGCGGGAATTAATTCTATGGCTAATTTAATATTTGGAAATCCCTATTGTATATGGAGTTCTGAAGAAAAAGTATTAATACATGGGATTTTTACAAGTGATGAACAAACAAAAATTATTGAACCTATGATCAAGTTAGTAAAATCAATATTTGTTTCAATCCTTGTTCTTTCGATGATGTTTTCAGGAATAAAGGTAGGTTTCAGTGGTTTAACGGGGAAGTCCAGAGCAGAGTTTTGGGAAGATGTGAAAATGTGGTTCATGGTGACCATTTTCCTTTTTTCTTATGATTTCTTAATAGAGCAATTATTTGTATTAAATACAGCTGTCATTAATTCATTTAAAAGTTTAATGGATTCAAATGGACTAGATTACAAGACTGTTAGTTTAATGACTGCCAATTCCAAATTTGCATTTACTGATATTGTTGTCTTCTTGGCTGAATGGCTTTTAGCGTTATATATGAACTTCATTTACATATTTAGAAAAGTCGTTATTCTCATTCTCATGATTTTAGGACCTGTTGCAGGAATTTCACTATTATTTACACAGACTCGAACTTTTTTCTCAACTTGGATAAAAGAATTATGCGGGCTCATTTTTCTTCAAAGTTTCCATTCTTTTATTCTAACCATATTTATCTTTTTCTCTACGTTGTTAAGCGGTATAAACGGTACCATGTTTAAAATGGCTCTATTAGTAATGTTTATTCCGCTTACAGGTATGTTGATGTCATGGATGAAGTTGTCTGAAACCTCTTCTAACTTAGATAAGTTTGGCATGATGGGGGTTAAATCAGTCGCTGCAGCTGCGAACGTTACTAGATTTGCAGCTGCAAAAAGTCCTATAGGGAAAAAAATCCCTGACTTTGCAAAACAAAATAATACTCGAATTAGCGAACTTGCTCAAGGTAAACACTCTAAGGTCTGGATTGCTATGAAATCGGGAGCGGGTATGAGTGGTGCTATTCTGGGTGGTACTGCTGGCCTTGTTTTAGGACCACAGGGAGTAATGTTGGGAGCTATGGCAGGAAAAGGTATAACAGCGGGTTTTTTACAAGGATCTAGGAATCTTTCTGCATTTGGCGTAAATACTTTTAAAAATTTTAAGGATATCAAGAATAGCGGAGGATTTAAACAAAGCTTTAAGGATATTGGGAAAAGACGTGAGTTCTTTGGAAATATGGGAGAGTCTGCAGGGGCGCTAATAGGTTTAGGTGGACTTGGAAGAAGTGCAGGACATGCTCTTAGTGGTGTATCAAGACAAAGACTATTGAATTCATCTGAACCTGGTGGATTTGGCGGTATGAACCTTCAAAAGTTAAGCGAGACGCATGCTGACCAAAATGTGAAATGGATTCAGGACCAAAAGGGGAGCGCTTTTTTTCTTGATAAAGGGAATGACAATCTCGAAAGAATAAGCCCTTGGGGGGCTGCGGATCCTTCTTTAGGAGCTGGCATACAAAGAGAAGTTGATTATAAATTTGGAAATCCGCTTCAAAGCTTAGGGTATTCACCAAACGGAACATACAGTGTTCCTCAAATGGATGCATTAGCGGGATCCTCATCCACTTTACAAAGGTCATCAGAAGCGGTGTTAAGAGGCCAAAATGGAAGTATCGTAGATTCGAATTTTAAAGCTGATGGCTTAAATCCTGACTCCTATTTTTCACCAGGAATGAAAGGAGCAGATACGCGATCAAGTGGAGATAGAGTAGCAGATTCTATACATGGTTTAGGAAATAGGTTTAGAAATAATGAAGCTCCTAGACATAGAGGATTTTTATAGTTAGGAGGGTAAGTCTTGAGCACAAATAATAGTCAAGATATAGGAAAACAAACAGCAGATCAGTTAGGTCAAATCGGGAAAAGTGCGGTAAAAAATAAAAGAGTACGGAAATTGGCGGTAAAAGGATTTAAAGCTGTTACGAAGCTATTTAAATTTTTTATTCAGAGATTAATTCCAGCACTCCTTAAAACTGTTCTTTCTTTCGTGGGCCCATATTTGCTCGTTATTATCCTCCTAATTGTCTTGTTGCTTATTGTAATCGAGGGAGTAGCAAGTTTTGACTTCTTTCAATTAGGGGGCGAAAGGAATAAAGCTGAGGAATTATTTGATAATACCATAAAGACTGTTGTAGTGGACCGAACCGAACAGTTAGCAGATCCATTAACTTCTCAAATTCGTGGGCAGCAGGATGAATTCCCTTACCCTCCGGTAAGTGAAGCATGGTTACAAAGACTTTCAGATAAGATGACCCCTAGTTGGGCAATGACAGGTATTCTCTATTCCTATAAAAATCTGAAACATATAAACTATCGACCCTGGCATAAGGATTTTAGCAACACACCAATGGAAACCCCAGGAGACCAAAGTGCAGCTCAAAGTAAGTTTTATAATGTTATCAGTGCAGAATATGATTATTACTTTAATCACCCAAGCATGCAAGTACAAATGACAATGGGACAATCATCTGGAGAGAAAGTGGATATCCGTGAAGAAACATCGTGTACCATAGAAGACTTGGATGAAGAGGGAAATGTAATAAATACAAGAACTGAAACGACTATTACAACGAGAACAGAGCCGCTTCCTTCTCGTGAAATAGTATTAGATTCAACCCTTTTATATGCACAGGCGGAATTTGCTTATTATTGGCATGATACAGACTGGCTGGATAGTGGGGAAACAGAGTCAGGAAATTGTAAAACTAAAACGTTTAAAAAGTATCATTTATATCTGATCGATGACGGCTCAGAACCTCCTGTTACATATGATGTAAATCGTTTATTATCCTTCTTATTGATTGATAATCCTCAAGGGAAGCTTGCTAGATTAGTAAAGGTTAAAGACTTTGAATATGTAATTGAAATGGCCCAAACTCTGGATGAGAATTTTCCTAGGTTTACCATAGATTACAAGGGGCTAAAAAGCTGTGCAAAGGGTGGTAATCTGGCCATGTGTATTGGTCAGTTTGTTTCGAGTATTGGTGCCTATTGTTCACCGAATAAGGAAATCGAACAATCTTCATGGAATTCAATGTTTACAAATGCAGGGGTATTAAGTTCTTATGGCAACGTTATTCTTAAAAAAGCAGAAAAACACGGGATTGATCCCGTTCTGTTTGCTGCCATTGCCTTTCATGAAAGCGGATTTGGAACTTCTGCAGCTATCAAAGAAAAGAATAATCCAGGTGGTTTAATGGGGAAAAATGGGCTTATGATATTTTCTACATTGGATGATGGATTAGAGAGTATGGCCAGAACGTTGCACAATCGAATTATTAATGACGGATTAACCACTGTAGAAAAACTAGGTTCAAAGTATGCCCCTGTTGGAGCAAGTAACGATCCGACTGGTTTAAATAATCATTGGGTGCCTAATGTTTCAAAAATTGTTAGCCAACTCGGCGGCTTGACGATGAATTGTGAATCTTATGGTGATTACAATGGAGGATTTCCATTGCCAGTTGGTGATGAAACCTTTATGACTCCTACCGTTGGAAGGGTTACCTCTAATTATGGCCCTAGATGGGGAACAATGCATTACGGAGTAGATATTGCAAAGAAAGGAGCGGGTGTCCCAATTGTTGCTGCAGCTGATGGTGACGTCTCTAGATCAAGAAGAGAAAGTTCATATGGAAATGTCGTATTTATTAGGCACAACATCAACGGACATACCTATGAAACGGTATACGCTCATATGTCTGAAAGAAAAGTTTCTGTAGGGGATCAGGTTACCAAAGGTCAGCTTATTGGTTTTATGGGGAATACAGGTGATTCAACAGGTCAACACTTACATTTTGAAATCCACAGACCATTTTACAAGTATCGTCCGACCAATAGTGTGAACCCATTACTCTATATTGCTCCCCCAAGTCCATAATGAAATGAGAGTGTGATCATTGAGGAGAAAAATAATAGCAACGGTAATCATAACACTACTTCTGGTCTCCGCTTATTTAATTGTAAAAGTGGCAGTTCAATCAAAGGTTTCGACTTTTGAAAAAAGCAACATAGAGTTAAATGAGATTGCACAAATGGAGAAAAACTTAACGATGCAAGCAGGCGAAGAACCTGATGAGGAATTTGAAAAATATCTGAAAGAAAAATATTCAAAGCCAGAGGCTGCGATTGAATATTTATTTTCGATAGCGTTACAGAATGACGTGAATAATTACCCAAGTGCGTTTTCTCAAGAACAACTTCAAACTGATTTGTTCGAAAGGAAAGAACAAGATAAAGAACAATTAGTCAAAGATATTATGTCCCGACTAACAAGGAATGGCATGTTGACTTCAGTTAAAGTCATAAAAGGGATGATGGTGTTTGAAAAAGATAGTATTAGGGTGATTTGTGACCTGAATTATAAAGATCTTAAGTCCCCAATCAGAGTCAATATAAAGGTTAAGAAAGAAAAAATGGAGCATTTTCAGCATGGAGATAATGATTTCCATGATACCTCAGAATACTATTATATTGATTCTTCAGTTTGGGAACTCATTAATAAGATTGAGAATAGTAGGTGAAAAATATGGCGGTAAATATCATGCTCGAAAATGGAATTCGACTGTTCCAACTTCTATTTGTACCGTTATTCGGTTTAATATTTCTGATTGCGCTCTTCTTCTTTTTGTTTGCTTTCAAAAATCCATTTAAACGCAGAAAAGCTTACTTGTTTTCAATTGGCGGTTCAGTCGGGATGCTACTAGCCCTGTATATGCCATTGATCATTACATATTACATGGGAACATATAAGCCAAAAGAAAATTCGGATGCAACAATACGAGATGTAGTGGATATTACTTTGCCCTGGGGAGAGGTTGTTTACGAAGTCATAAAGGTTCTTTTTGAGCCGATGATTTATGCTGGTTTCTTCATTGGAATGGGAGTATGGTTACTGGCTGCTAAAAATCCCGCTCGAAAAAGGATTGGTATGGGGATGGTCTTCGGAGCTCCATTGATTTGGACATTCTTGCAGATTTCACCTGATATATACTACTTTTTTGTACCGAGATAACTTTAATATAAAATGTCACTACTTTTAATATAAAATGTCATCAATGTTTAATATAGAGTGTCACTAAGAAAACATCACTAAGCAAGAAGAGAGGACTTACTATGTATTTCCTCTCTTTTATCTATGGTAAAAAAGTTAAAGGTTGACAAATTCCTTACAATTCCTTACCATACAAAGTAAGGAATTGTTATAGGAGGATTAATATGGCTAAAGCTAGTGTTACAAGTAAAGGGCAAATTACCATACCTAAAGAAATAAGAGATTATTTGGAGCTCGAAGATGGAAATAGCTCTGTAAAGTTTACGATTCAACAATTTCCTAAAGCGGTTTTGATGGAAAAAGTGGAAGAAAAGATTAAATGTCCGATTTGCAAAGGTCAAGGCCTTTTTCATATGTATAGTCTCCCTTGTTTTGTGTGTGATCAAACAGGTTATATAGATGCGAATGTTCCAGCTCTACGCTTGTTGGTTGAAATCCCTAGGGATTATAAAGTTGGTATCTCAATCATTCAACAGGAAATAGACAATGAAGGGAATTACTTTTTAAAAACTATACCCGAAGTGCAAATTAAGAGTAATCAATACAATTCATCGATTTTAGAGATAGTTCATGATTTTTTTCAAATGAAATTAATTGAGGAGTTTGCTCCTAGAGATAAACAAGAGCCTACTAAGTTTATGAATTCATCAGATGAAATTATAGAAGGAATTCTAGGTTTGTTAATAAAGGAAGAATCAAAAGAAATTGTTAAAAAGTGGTTTAGGTAAATATGAGACAATTTTAGATTTTTTAATAGGCTAACGGGGAGTGAGAATCATGTGGTATTGGTTATTTATCAAAGAGAAAACGAATCAATTTATTGTTCTTTCTGATGAACAGTTAGACCAAGAGAACCGTTGGATTCTTATACGAGATGATTATGAGTTAATTTCTGATTCTTTTCGGTCCGTAAAAGATGCTGAAGAATATGCAAAAACATGGTATAGAGCAACAAAGCTTAAATTAGAAACTATGCCGGTAACATTAAAATCTGCAGGAGAGTTTGTCAATCAACATCATCGTCATCACAAGTCTCCTCAAGGGCATAAATTTTCAGTCGCATTATCAGATGGAGATTTAATGGTAGGAGTGGTCATTGCTGGCCGCCCTGTATCAAGACATCATGATGATGGTTACACACTTGAAATTACCCGATGTTGTGTGAAAGAGATTTACAAAAATGGTATCAGTAAGCTTTATTCTTCTGTTTGTCAGATTGCGAAGGCAATGGGGTATAAAAAAGTTATTACCTATACACTTGTTGAAGAACCTGGTAATTCGCTAAGAGCTTCAGGCTTTAATTTAGAAAGAGTTAGTAACGGAGGATCCTGGGATAGTCTAGCTAGAAAAAGAATAGATAAACATCCAACTGGCAAGAAAAATCTTTGGTTACGAAAAATTAGTTAAGGAAGCTTTTTAGTTGAGGTGGTAGTAGTGGGACATAAAGAGAGTCTAGAATTATACCAATCTTTAATAAAAGAATTAACGGCAGCCTTTCCAGAAGGGTCAGTGGAAAATACGGAAACTCCAAGTCGAGCTTCCATCCCTGTTCAAGCCTACATACAAAGATTAGAGGAAGTTGCAGGTAATCTTTGGTCATGGAAAACAACCGGTGATCCGATTATCTACGAAAAAGAAGAACAAATTCAAATTAAGGGTGTTTTAAAGATACTCGATGCCGAGAGAGAAGGGATTGGGTTTTCTAATTTTCAAAGATACGCTGATTCGGGTAAAATCATGAATTTAAAGCATTCTATCCTTTCAGCAGAAAGTGATGCACTTAGAAAAGCATGTGATAAATTTCGAATGGGTTGGGTGGATTTAGCGCCATATAGAAAGTGGGGAAGTAACCCGGGCATTGGTATTGAAGTTAATAATACTAAAACTGGGACTCAATCTAATTCGGTAAAATGTGTAAAGTGCGACCGAACTCTCACAATAGATGAGATGAATTTCTTGAAAAATAATAATATCAAAATCAATTTTTGTAAGAATGATATTCCTGAACAATTATTAAAAAATAGGAGGAATAAATGATGAAAAAAATCCATCCAACTTGTACTTTATGTCAGCATTTTGATAGTAATCAAAAAATGTGTGGTTTCTATAAAATCGAAGTGGATCCATTGGGGTATGAAATGGCCAGTCAATGTAAGTCTGCTGGAGGGTTTGTACGTAATCTAAATGTATTACCGGAAAGTTATCATTACTTTAAAGATAATGAGGATATTCCGTTTGGTTGGGAACCAGAATTAAAAAGTTTGCCAACAGATAAAGACGGTGTTCCGCTCTTTGTATATACAAAGAGGGGATTAGAGCGAGCGATACCTGCTGCGCCTGGCGTGGAATTAGTAGGTGACATCCTTGTGGGTGTTAAAAAAATTACGACTTATCAAGGTCAACGTGAAATAATCTATGATTTAGGTGTTGAAATTGCAGAAAATGAAGCGGAAAAAGCTGGGGTCGATCTTTTCGTATTGCCTGAAGAAGAGGGAAGTATAGGAATTCCTGAATTGAAAGAAGTGTATAAACAAAAGCAAGGAAGGTATCGTAACCCCAAAAATGCTTGGTTTAGTGATAAGCCTATAGAAAGCTGGTAATTTCACATGAACGAGAAAACAAATGATATTCGGTCAAATCTCATATTCTTAATGTATAAAATTTATTCTATCTTAAAGGAAAAACAGCTTTCTTCATCAGGTGAGTGGCTGCAGGAGGACTATTCTTTAACATGGGATGGACAGCAGACTTTGATTCTATTTAAAAAGTCATTATTAATTGCGGAAGTTCGTACTGGTCAAGTTAATTTAGACCCTTCTATTCAGGAATACTATCATGTACCTTACTCATGGCTTCTTAATATAAAAGATTTGTTAGGTTCTGCTGATAATACATTGTAGAAATGTAGGATTTATCGAAATTAATTTTCTTTTGACAGCTTATGTGACGTAAGGGATTTGGGGGAAATAGGGAAGTATTCAAATGATTATATTGAGTTATCTAAAGAAATCAGGGAAATGCGCGGAAGAACCTTCTCACTATTATTTATAATTGGTGTTATTTGGATTGTACTTCAATAGCAAAAACCTTATTAACAGGAAGTGAAGCAGAGGGAATACTTTTGAAGGAATTTTTGTTATAATAACCGTTTTTACAGTTGTCTTATTGATTTACGTATTTTTTTCTATTGGCAGTTGTATAGAAGCTAAGCTAAAAATTAATAAGTTATAATGTCGCTTTTCAAAATAACTGCAAACAAAGTAAACTGTGAGTATTTCAGAGCAAGACAGCTGTAGAAAGGATTTGGATCACAACTTGCCCTGTTAACTATTGTTGGGTTAAAGGAATAACTATGAAGTTTTTTGATATAAGAAAATCAATTTATCTAGTTGTTGGCTGATTTCAATGGTTTGGTTACTGTTTATTCCTTCTGTTACCCCAATTTCAATTAATTGAGCTCGATAGAATTCAATTGTTTTCAAAAGGGTATCTTTAGATATTAGTGAGTAATCAGTACTATTCAAATCTTCACCTTCTGGGTATTAAGTATTATTCACGAATACTATAATACCAGTATTAAACAAAAATGGAATATGGATTAATAAAGAATAAAAATAGGGAATATTACGAGTAATCAGAATGATGGAACGCGTATAGTAATCACAAATTACAGGGAGTTATTGAAATGATTAAACAATATGAATATGTAGATCCAGACGTAACTAGACAGGAAATGGCTAAGGTCCTTATAAAAGGGCTAGGTCGCTCTTTAACTGAACAAGAAATAAGAACAATTTATTGGTTAGGTGATATAGAGTATAAATCGAGAGGAATCATCCTAGATCTTTTCAAGGAGCTTAATGAACGAATTGAATATTTTAAGGAAGATTAGTCGTTTTGCTTTAGAATGAACAATATGAAACTATTATAGGAGAGTTGTAAAGTGAAAAAGAAAATGAAATATTTAATCTTACTTTTAACGATCATCTTTATGGTTGGTTGTGCCAACGTAGAAGATGCATCCATTACAGATAAAGAAACAGATTCACAAGATGTAACCACAGTTGAAACAAATTCAAATAATAGCGAAAAGGAAGAGACGAACACTACGGTTGTAGATGAACCAGTAGTGGAAGAAACGCCAACCGAACAAAATAATGACCTGTTCTCGGGATACAATCTTATTGAAGTTGATGGTGGTGATTTGTCTGGATATCGTGAACCGAACGTGGTCGTTGACATTGGCTATGGGGACCGGAAGTATTGGGCTTTCACGAATGAACATGGGCAACTGGTCCGTGTCATTGCTGACGAAATCGTTCTACAAGATGACCGTACCGAACCTGTAACATCGTCTGGCAGATACTACTCTGATGAAGCAAAAGTTCCTGGTGTCGAAAGAGCAGATTTAGATGAAGGACATATCATTGCGGATTCTCTCGGAGGGGTATCAAATGCTTACAATATTACTCCACAAGAAAGTACGCTTAACCGACATGGAGATCAAGCATATATGGAAGACGCGATCCGTAAGGCGGGTGGAGCTACTAAATTTGAAGCTATTATCACATATCCGAATACAAAAACGCAGATTCCTTCAAGTTATCAGTATACCTATACTTTAAAGGGCAACGTGATTGTAGATAAATTCGACAATGTGAACCCTGATGAAGTAAACGCAAAACTCGGTTTAACAGACAGTAAGCCCTCCGATTCAACTAGTTCAAACACGAATTCAACTAGCTCAAACGCAGACGGTGATATTTCTCGAGTTGATACAAATGGTAATGGGAAGGTAACGATTAAAGAAGCGAAAGATGCAGGTTTTAGTATGCCCATAACGTCTGACCATTGGTTATACAAATACATGGATGATCGTGATGGTGACGGGATGGTAGGTGAATAAGCCGCTAAAACTTTGAGGCAAAATAAATGAACGAAAGACATTACCAAATTTACGTAAAACAATTGAGAAAAGTTAAAAATCATGGTACGATATATGTAATAAAATAGTAGACAATTTATTGTGTGGAAGCACCGCCAATATCCTCTTTTGGGTATTGGCGTTTTTTATTACTCTCTGAGGGATATCTAAAGTTGCTATAGATTTATAAAATATTAAGGGGGGAAATTATGTTAATGCAGCCAAGTGTTAAAAGATTTATTTTATCGTATCCTTCTAGCTTTAAAATAATTGGATTAATGGTAGGCATATTACAGGTGAATTTATTGGATGGTGAAGACAATTTTTCAATGGATATTCGTTTAGGCCATAAAGACGAACCTGTTGATATTTCTCCATTCTTAGAAAATGTTAAAATAGTGTCATAATAGTTTAAGGGGCGTTATAAAAATGTTCGTGTACTTTCGTAAAATATGGGTAAGTATTGTATTTTTAATCATTCTCTTTTCAATACAGCAGTTCCAGTTAAGTTTGATTGGTTTTGCAGTGTTATGTTTTTTATCGGGGAGTTACATAACATATATCTTAAGGCACAAACTTATCTATAAAAGGGCTAATGAAAAAAGAATCAAGGATTTAAATAGCTTTAGTCATATTGAAAGTACCGAACATTTGATATTTCCATTTATGGAGACAATCATTATTACGGCTTTGGTGAATCTATGTTACTTTGTAAGCTCACCAACTGTTTCGGTTATCATGTTTGCTGCAGGTTCAATCTATCTGTTACTTGCCCATTTTGTAAAAAATAAAGAAGAATATTACTTTTATACGGAAAACTTGATATAAGCTCATTTTAGCCCCGATTTGGGGCTATTTTTTATGACCACCTATAAGTGTGGATCTTGTTAATGCAGTGCCAGCAGGAGTATATGAAACAGCTCGCAGGAGGGCGGTAGAACCATATTTTTTTCTAATTTCGTCAACCACATATCCAATTTTTCGTTTTTTCCATCCATTTTTATCAAAGAGATCTAGTTGCACTTCATAATCATCAACAAGGTTAGTGATAGCAATGGATATTTGTCGTACAGATTTACCATTATAGTTTTCTTTTAATAATTCAAGACATACTTTGTAAATATCCATTGTGACATTTGTTGGTTTTTCAATTGTTCTGGAGCGGTGGAACCCGCCACCATATTCATCTTTGCTATAACCAAGACCAAAACTGATCGTTCTTCCAGCCTTTCGTGCAGCACGTGCTCTTCGGGCAACTTCTTCACAGATTTCTAATATGCCAGTTTTAACTTCTTCAGAGTTGTAATTTCTTAAAAGAATTTGGCTTTTACCAAAACTAACTTGCCCCTTCAATATAGGCGCCCCTATTTCGGAGCAGTCTATACCCCAGGCATGATGATATAGTTGGTTTCCCATAATCCCAAATTTCTTTTCTAATAATGCTAAATCGTAATTTGCAAGTTGACCTATCGTAAATATTCCCATGCTATTCAATGTTTTTTCCACGCGGGGGCCAATACCCCACATGTCACTTAAAGGTGAAATTCTCCACAATTTAGTAGGGATATCAGCATAAGTCCAGGTTGCAATTCCGTTAGGTGCTTTTTTAGATTCAAGATCTAACGCTAGTTTTGCTATTAACATATTAGGACCGATACCAACAGTGGAAGGAAGTCCAAAATCATTTTTTATGTCAAACTGTATTTGTTTGGCCACGATTTCTGCCTGTTCCTGGGATGTTTTTGGCCCTAATTGAAGGAACGATTCGTCTATTGAGTAGGTGTGAACGCATGAAGGAGGTACGTATCGATAAAACAATTTTGTGAGCTCCGTTGATACTTTTATAAACAAACTCATTTGAGGGTCAACAATATGGATTCGTGGGTCGTTTGGGACCTCAAACAGACGGGAACCAGTCTTGATATTGAAATCTCTTTTAAGAGCGGCGGAAGCTGCTAATACCACACTACCCTGGCGATCTGTGCTCCCAACTACGGCAAGGTAACAAGTAAGCGGGTCCAATCCTTTTTCGATAGCCGCAACGCTTGCATAAAAGCTTTTCTGATCTATGCATAGAATGGTTTGCTCTGGAAATTGGGTATAGTCAAACATGGTATTACCTCACAATTGTTGTATGTTAATTAAATTTTTGAAAGGTATATGATGAAAAATATCATCCGGATCTTTAATAATCAATTGACTCTTTAAGTGGTTGATATAGGTTACAGTTCCTTTTATTGTTTTTACAAATCCATTATCAAAAATTTCAAGGACAAGACTATTGTTAAATTCCATTGATTCACAAATGGTCATTTCAAACTGTTGTATTGCTTGCTCATCCAGTTCAGGTTTCTCCATTATTTGTTCATCAATTAAAGCTGCCTTTAAAGAATGCACATGTTCAGGTAACATTAAAGCAGCGTTCCATTTTATAATTCCTCTATCCTTAAGCATTCAATCCATCTCCTTTTTATATATTATACAAGAACATCCGTTCTTTATTCAATTGAATTAGAACGAATGTTCCTGTATAATTATTGGTAAATGGAGATCCGATTGAAAGTGGGATTACTAATGATCGCTGCAAAGTATGATGCAAAATAGCCCAAAAAGGTGAGGAGAGAGCGTAATCATGGGAGTAAAGATGCCGAAAAAAGTTAAGCCGCAACGTCCAACCCGGGATGAATACGAGCTAGAGGAATTAGGAAATTCTCTTGTAGAGGCTTATGAAGAAAAGAATGAGGTTTGTTTGGCTGTTTGGCAAAAAGACCCGATTAGGGGGAAAATTGTGAAACTTGATGGTCAAACTCAACTTGTCCATATTGAAAGTGAATTTAAGACAATTAAGGTGAAATTTATCGATATACTAAAAGTTGAAAGTATATAAAGTGGATGAATGTTTTCTTATTGAAAACTTAGCATGTTGAGGTAAGAGATTAAACTATAGATTTACTTTATATCCAAGATATAGTAATCTATCAATATACTATATTTTCCACTTTTAACTTCACCCATGAGGGAGAAGATTGAGTTATTTTAATCCTTTTCAGGTCCTAATTATGTATAAAACAATTAATTGTATATTTAAATTTAAAAGCCCACTAGGGAAATGAATCGTTTAACGATCACTCTTAGTGGGCTTTATTTATTGACCTGGTGATTAAAGTTAGGGAGGAAGTATAGAAAACCATATAAGGAGGGGTGTGTATGAAAACAAGAAGTTGGTTACTGGCGATATTTGCAGTAGTTGAGATTACAAGGTTATTTGCACTTGAAGTAATTAAAGACAAACTTTCTTCAATAATTGTTGAGAATGCATTTGTTGAATATGTTATGTCTATTTTTGAGTTAGAAATCCCAATTGGTCTTGCTATTATTATTGCTATTGGAATATCGATGGGAGTTCAGCATTTCACGGAAAAATCTTCAACAGATAAGTATAATAGAAATCTCAATAGAAGAAGGAACTTTTTTCACTATATTCTTCAGGGAAGGTATACTCCTACTGTGTTATCACCTGACCAAAAAGATGAAATAAAAACGACATTTAAGGGTATAATGGATAAAAATGACGAAATTGCAGGGATTCAAATTTACCAAGTAGAACATGAAAATGATACAACTGAAATCAATTTTAAGTTGAATCCTTTAGTTAGTTATACCACGGAGGGTAGTAACGAAATAAATTCTACTTTATCAATCAATGTTAGTACTATTAAAGAATTCTTTGATGCTTTGCAGTCAACAGAGGATAAAGCGAATTTTTATGAAAAGACAATAAAACATCTTAATAATAAAACATTTAGTTCTAAAAACTTGGGGTTGTATATGTTATTAGATGTATTAATTGAAGATGATTATAAAAATTCTTCTGGTGTTATTCCAAGGGATAAACAGATTTTAAATGATAAAAATAAAGATAATCGCTATAAACAAGCATCAAAGTTAGGGCTTTTAAAAGCCTATTTTGGTAGGGCGGTAAGTGAGGATATATATACGTTTGAAAAGATGGATGGAAGTAACGATAAAAAGAATCGGAATTATGTTGTTATCAATATGAATGACCAACAGCATCTGATTTCGATAATCTTAAAAAACTCTGTTCCACATGACCAAAAGGCTAAGGTAATTAAAACAGCAACAATAAGAGTAAAACGGAAATTGAGGAAAATAGAAAAAACGGCTATTAGTTAACATATTTTCTCAATTAATAAAATGTGTTATAATAATAATAATAAGATTGGCCGGAGGGATGGATTATTATGAAACTAAGACACATATTATCCAGAGTTTATCCTCAACAATTTGAGAGTGAACCAATCAAACATCTTAAGAGTCTGGGCGTAAATTTCCATGAAGATAATAAGAAAAACTTTATTCCTGTTGTAAAAGTTAAACAGGATAGAAGTTTTAATATCAGGGAAAAGTTAAAAAGGACCTCTACATACTAATGTAGAGGTTTTTTTGTTTAGGAATGAATACTCGAAAGTAATCCACAATAAAGTGTAAGCATATAAATATAGTATAAATACTTTATGGTGGTGGGACTGTGGGTCTAAAGCATTTTTTAGCATTAAAATTCCCAAAATATTTTGAAGATAAACGGATCACGCAATTAAAAAGATTAGGTGTTAACTTTAATGAGGATGTACCAGGTAACTTTATACCGGTTAAGCACCGTAAAACTGTAAAAGTTATTAGCAAGTCTAATATTGAAGAAATATTAAACAGTGCTAATAAGAAGGACTAATAACTATTAAAAGAGGAGCCGCTCCAGTAGAAGCGCCCCCTAGATTATGATATATTCATTATTTTCGTCTTTTTCCCATTTTAGCTGCAGCCTCCTGTGCTTTGTCTAACTCAGGGTTGTCATATAAAGCAGCAGTTGTAGTTGATGTATGCCCCAATTGAGTCATTAGCATATGAATATCCTTTTCTTGGGCCATTAGATTGGTAGCGTATGTATGCCTAAGTTTATGAGGGGACATTGACTTATTTGTTTTAAAGGCTTTAGTATATTTTTTCACTAACGTTTCTACGGTCCGATTGGATAATGGAGTAGCGGTATTTTGTGTCTTAGTAACAAAAACAAATTCATTTTCATCATCTGTTGCATTGTACCTTTGGCAACGTACATTCAAATATTCTTTTACATCCAGCATTGACTCAGGTGTTACTGGAACAACATCACTTTTGTCTCCTTTTCTAATCACCCATATACGATTTTTTTCAAAATCTAAATCTCTTAGTCTTAAATTTGTTAACTCATTAACTCGAATCCCTGAACCGAGAAATAAAGAGAGAATAGCATAGTCTCTTTCTTTATCGCGTTTAAAATAGATTTTACTTCTTGAACCCTCACCCAATTTATTTTCATATTCATTCTTTATGAAATCTAGGAATAAAACGTCATCATTATTATGAAATATCTTCTGAGATATTCTGGAGGCCCTGGCACTAAGAGTCTCTTTTACTTTTGTAACCTCGATTTTCAACATAACATTTCTGTAAAAATAGGGCTCACCATCATCTTTTTCGGTTTGAGTTGTTAAGTATTTAAAAAGGGAACGGAGAGCGGAAATTTTGCGATTTACGCTCTCTTTTTCAGGTTTTTTTGTTTCTTTTTTGTTCACCTGTATATCGCGCCGGTTAAGATCTCTTATAAAGGCTTTGGCTTGCTCTAATTTTAGATTTTCTAAAACTGAGTAGGGTATATCTTTAATCTCGCTGCATTTAACGATTTTCTTTTTAATTAACCATTCAAAGAAAAGTTTATAGTCTAAAACATAATTATATAGAGTAGAAGGAGAGCGGGTATCCAGCTTATCATCTACATATTCAGAAACATAGGAGGGCATTATCTCTAATAGTTCCATTAATTTTTGTTCATGAAGTAGGTGTTGTCGTGTATTGGACAAGAATAAAAACTCCTTTCCCTTGTTGTCGTTTTTTGTCGAAACTATGCGTAAAATTCAATTTTTAGGCATAGTTGGGATCTTAATTATCTTTTAACCAATCATTTTTAAGAGATTGGTTATTGTAATATATCAAGTTTAAAAATACTTATTAAATTGTGAAACTAGTACTGTAACGAACATCTTTAACATCAAGGAAGTCAATACTTTCAATGGTTACATTTTTCTCATTAAAGATAACATAGTTCTCTTTAGGACCTAATGCACTTTGAAACAGAAAACCATCGTAGCCTTGATTCTTAATTAGTTCTGCTAAATATTGTGTCGGTAAGTAATCTAATTCGGAATTACTGGGATTTACTGGTTTTGATAAATCTTTTATTAATTTTTCTAAAAGTAAAAAGGACTCCATACTCTGTATCAAATTACCCTTAAATTGAAAAGGGGATACTAAGGTTCCTCCCACGTTTAGTCTCACTAATTTTAAGGGCTTACTGGTTATCATAGTAGCCATGGTTATTTTGGCAGATTTATAGGGTCTAAGTTCAGCTACACACGTGTCTATATCTTTTGAAGCATATAGATACGATATGCCCCTTGGATTAGCACGGCCTGGTGTAGCTTTATCCATAGGTGGTGCTCCCATTTTAATTATTGGTTGTCGATCTAATCGCCCTCTATAAATAATAGAGTTATTTGGAAGAACATATTCATTTTCTTGAAAAATAGCTATAAGGTTATCATTTATATAAGCTTTGGTAGGAAAAAAACGATTACCATGCTTAATCTCATTTGTGAAATCATTCCAGATTTCCACAGAAGTTTCAAAAGTAAAAGCCTCTGCAGCTCTAACATATAAATCATCCTCATCAAATCCACCATTGAAGGTTTCTACAATATCAGTTAAAAGAACCTTTGCCATGTTTCCTTCTATATGGATTGAAAAAACTCCCCATTCTGATTGAATAAGCTCATAGAGGCTCTCTCCTACCTCTGTTGGGTCCTGTTCCCCATAAATGAAGTTCTCTCCATGCTCAAGCTTTTCATAATATCCATTAAACCGTTCAAAGTGCATGCTTAATTCAGCAATATCTATTGTATATACATTTTGGTGACCACAATAATCACAGTTTCCAATAGTATTTTGCTTTTTAATAATAGAAATCATATAACGATCTTTAAAACATTTTTCACAGCTATTCAAAGAATTTCACCCCTGATTTTTTGCTCTATATTTTATTTGCTTGATGCTTTTGTAAAGAAAATCTAAACCCTTTAGTCTCAAATTAGTCCACCTTATTAATCTTTTAAATTGGTTGTTTCTTTTATTCGATAAATTCTATCAGACCTATCTTTATCCTCAATAAATTCGATGCTATTGTGTAGAACCATTTCGTCCAGGATGACACACACCTTCGGATAGGCCTTTGGCTTATTTGTAGAGAATCTTTCATTGGATAATAAACCATCTTTAATTAATCGTTCACAAATTTCCAATGCACTAGTAATATTCAACTCTAGTAACTCCAAAATGGTTGTATGTAAAGGGGAAGTGGACGAGCTGCTACTATTTTTAGGCTCTTCCTCGAATAAATTATCAAATGATATCTGATTCAATATAAACACTCCTCATGGTAAAAAGTTTTCAATCTTTAAAATACACTTTATTTAGTAAATCTACACTTAGGAAAATTGCTACAGCCCTTAAAGGTTCCATTTTTTCCGGTTCTTGTAACAAGTTGACCTCCACATCGAGGACATATGTTATTTCTCACTTTTTTGTCGTGATTTTCTATATCCTTTTTAATGTCAGAAATATGTTTTTTACCGACTTGTTTCTTTATTTTCTTATCTTCAATTTTAAGTTCAGTAAGTAGTTGTGTTATTTTTTGTCTTCTAAACGGGGAGACAAAGGTTGTTTCAGGCTCATTTCGAATGACCGATAGTAAATTATTAATTCCAATCACTTTTGCGCGGGTAAAGGGTTGTTTAAATTTTAAAGTTGCTTGTGTTCCAAAAACTATAACTGAGTAAATTGGAACATTTGCAACGGTGTCTCCAAGGTGTTCTTGCAATGCTTTAATATGTCCAGCGTTTTGCCATATAGGATTATAGAATTTTTCTTTTCGTTTATAAATAACCTGGGTCCAATGCTGGGACTTTTCTGAACCTAATATCCAACCATTATAATTCTTTGTTTCTATGACAAAAATTCCTTTGTGAGAAAGTAGTATATGATCAATTTGTGTGGTTTGGCCATTTTCCTTCGGAATATATAAATCATTGAGTAAAGAATAATTATTAGGATCAAGTGTACTTAAATGTTTAGAAACTTTTCTTTCTCCGATGCTACCTTTAATGGTCGCAAAGTTTCTTTTTAACAGCCATATTAATAGGATAATAACAATGAAAACTAAATAAGACATGTAGACCTCCAAACGGGAATATTATAGAATTTATGTGAGATATTTCCTATAAATATATTATACCAAACATACATTCTTTAGGTCTATTCATTTTTTCGTAAAATAGGCATTTTACGCATAATTGATAAAAAAGAAATAGAGGAGAATTCTCCTCCCCTGTTTTAACTTTTTTATTAGGATGATGGAACACTAATCTTCACTAATAAATCTCCGCTATCCCTTTTGCAGTAACATACAAATCCTTTCTTTTCAAAATACATTCTTAATTCATCCAGGATGATAGGGTTTTCCTTAATACATTCCGAAAAAAAACTTTTTCTCATAGAATAAAAATAAAAATCATTTACTTTTTTATCTAATTCATAAATTTTAACTTTTTTATATTTTTCGCGTCTTTTAAAGAACAAACCGAAAAAGCAGATGTCGTTTAAATAAAGATGAACTGCCAGTTGTAAACTAATTCTCAACTCGTTGTGAGCTAATAGATCATACTCTTTAATGTGAAGTGTTGGAGAATATGAATAATACAATCTTATGTAAAAACCATTGAATCCTTTTGCTAATGAAAGCTTAAAATTATCATTAATAACTTTATCTAATTTATCTAGTTGTGTGTATAGAGTGTTACGTAAGGTTCCAACAATAATTTCTTTATAGACTTGAATATCTTCATTTACCTGCTGCTTAACTTTTTTAAGTTCTTCAATATTGCTGTTCATCTTTATCCCCTCCTTCATTTTATCTGTTTAATACTCCATCGGAACATAAATGTTGTACCATCTATCAATTCTCGTCATTCCCTTTGAAAATTTTGAAATTTATCTTCTATCCAACTTAATAGGACCAAAACAATACTTTCAATGTAGGTATGGAGCTGTAAAGAGTATTATAGTCAGGAATATGGCTATGCTTGGGTTCAACAAATGTTAGTATATTATTTTAATCTAAACACAAGGGATCTAGAAAATCCTGGTAAGTTGATTCCTTAAATTATACCATTTATTAACATACACAAATATGTTTCTACAATTTTTCATTTCACTAAATTATTTTTTTGTGAAATGAAAAATTAATTTGAAGAGTCTTCTAAATCTCCCCTATTGTTATATTCAAAGTAAGTTGTACTCTATTGAAAGTAAGTTATTCCCTTTGGAAGTAAGTTGTACTCTAAAACATCCAAGAAACCTCATTAAATCGGTTTAATAATACCTAGAGTACAACTTAGTTATTGTCTCCAGACAACTCAGTCGTGATCAATACACATCAGTAGTGACCAATACAATTTAGTCATGACATAATAAACGCATTGAAATCAAGTTTTCTTCAATTTAAGGGCCAATTAGTTCAAAACAGCTTGTCGCTTTATATTCATGTTGGTTAAATACCAGGTCACACTTGAGTTGTAAATATTTAAAATCCCATAAAAAAGCCCACTCTATGCTTCTGGAGCACATGAGTGGGTTGCTATTTTATCATATATTCATTGATTAATATTCAGACAACTGCTTAACCAAATGTACTTCGTCTGTACGCCCCATCGTTCTCTTGTACCCTAATGGTTCATAAAAATTAAGTAATTGATCAATCGCTTTTTCCGTCTTTTCTATGTCTAAATCTCTGTTTTCTAACTTCAAATCATCTGTTTCTGTAGGGAAAGGTTTTAACAAAATGAAATCAGTATCATGAAGTGAACAATATTCCTCAAGAGCTTCCATCGCTAGTTTTCCATAACCTTTTCTCCTAAATTCTTTTTTTATCTTGATTTCAGATAGTAGCGCCAACTTACCAAAAACATTAATTGTATTATCACTAAATGATTTATCCTCATATTGAGCTAAATCAGACACACCCATAGAACGACCATTTTGATAAATTGGATCGTCAAAACTATCATCATAATTTGAATTATCCAATCCCATCTCTTCATTGGTTTTATAATCATCTAAACTCCAATAGTCAGGGAAAACCTTAACAGCACTCATAGTTTGATACATATGTGATGATAATGCATCGCATTGTTCTCTTACATCTGCTGGAGAATTACGTTCCGCAGAAAACACATAGAAACTTCCATTGCCTATTATTTCTTCATTAAGATGTACATTGAATGTATATGCGATATATTTAATTACGTCACCTTCAATAACCGTAGAGGTAAATTCAACCTCGAAATCTTCGAACATTTATATGCCTCCTTTACATTTACAAAACATTAAACTCTTTGAACATTACTATCTATGGTATCAACATAAAAATTGATTTAACCTGAAGTACGAGTCATTTGTGGGTCAAGGAGCATAAAATATCGCTCTCTACGGTTGGTTATATCCAAGTAATGATATTTTTATTTCATAGGAATTACATGAGTATAGCCAGCTTCAAATAATTCATCTTCTGCTGACCAAACGTTTTTGGATTTGTCGTTGGAAAAACCATTAGGCTCATAAGCGTATTCTTCATTATAATGAAATAATAGAAGCACAAATAATGCTTTAGCTCTTAAACTGAGCTTTTCGTCCTCTAAACATTCAGTAATACGATTATGCCATACTACAAAATTACGCATGATGGTGTTATCGTGACAGACCATACAATCATGCAAATCCACATATTTCATATCTGTCCATTTCATGGATTCGGTTATCGCTGCCAGAACAACTTCCTTACGGTCTTTGGTGTGTGACTTGTACTCTTCAAATGAATGGCGGCATGTATTGGTGATTCTCATAAGAATAATAGCTTTTGCAGCCAGGGATAATTTTTCTTGATGTACTAAGTCCATTGCTTCGAATAAATAACCAAAATCCACCATGCATCCCTCAGAGAGATAGAGGTTTGTTTCTATATCTGTTATTGTTGGTTTGTTGTTAGGTTGAAGCCTTTTCTCTTTTACAAGCCACAAGATAATTAGGTGAAAATCAACGTGACTAAAAACAGCTTCGCATAGTGCGATGAGTGACAATGAATCATATCTATTTAAGTAATCTAAAGCCAATAATAATTCTGATAATTCTTCTGATGATTTATTGTGATGTTTATCTATAAAATTAATGAGTTCGTGTTTTAGGAACTCCTGGTTATTTTCAAGTCGTTCATGTTTTTCGGAACCTATTGGTTCTTCGGACAACAAATCTTGGTGCGCGGTATCTAGTTTTGTTATTTCACTCTTGATAACTTCAAGAAGGTCTGTGTTTTTTGATACTATACTCAAGAAAAGTGGTTTGTGCTCCATTTTAATAAAGCTAGCAGCCACTATTGCCCTTGGATTCGATATTCGTCGCATAGTTTTCCTCCGTTTTTCTTCACGTTTTAATGTTGATTTTTCCGCTCGCTCCACTTTCCTTTATGTAATAAATCTTTAGGGATGCTAGGTAGACACAATTCAACTTTAGTGCATGTTTCTCCAAAATAATTTACTTTGACGTTTGGTTTCATTATAGTTTCATCATTAACTGTATCAACTTTTTCAACTATAACACGCTCTCCGTTCTCCATTATAAAATCAACATCTGCAATAATTTTCTTAGGACCAGCCAGAAATAGAGATATTTCCTTTATATTTTCAAAAGGTGCAATCCACGTTCTTTGTCTACCTTTAACTCGTGGATCATAAGATAAGGTGGCGATGTTTAACTCTCTTAAAACAGAAGTCATATAATTAAAAATAGCTGTAGATAAAGATTTAATTAGAACATTCGGAATACTTAATTCAGATACTTCTTTTTCAATATCAATAAGATCGCAATTAACGAACATAACAAATGACTTCTTAAGTGAAGGTAAACTGATAATCACCTCATTATCTTCGCTATCTATGTATGAAATCAGAAGTTTTATCGGTTTTAGATCATCGATGTATAAATCAAAATGATAACTTTTTGTTTTTTTCACTTCTTATCTTCTCCCTATATTCTACTAAAGTTAAATGCAGATTTTCATTTATTATTCTAAATTCATGATGTTAAAATTGTGATTGTTACCGTTACTATCCTTTACTTTCTTTTCTTCGGTTCGGAGTCGGAAAATAATAAAATCATTACTTGAAGCTGCTATATCATTATCATCTACTTGATACCAATCTAAAGTTAATTCCATGAATGAATCACTCCCTTTTAATAGAGAAATATTATGGAATAAACATAAACGATTTTTTAATAATAAATGATTTATTAATATTTTTCATTAGGTATATGAAGATTCCTTGTTACAAATTATTTGAGAAATAAAACTTGTTATTTGTAAATATGTATTCTTCAATTTGCCCCTGGCTGCCAATTGGCACCATGATGACATTATCGTTAAGATTTAGTGTACTTTGGAAATACTCAGTTAAAAGTAATTTCATTGGATTTACTTCCTCTACATTCTTAACGGTTGAATAACCATATACCCAAAACTTACCCTGTGAATATCCATCACCAACTGCAATTATTACTTCTTCATTCCCATCATTATCAAAGTCATAAGTGGCAGCCTGAATGGTGTGATCTTGTGGGATTTCTCCAAGATCATCGAATACATCATAATCGTTATCTTCCAAATATAAACTTACAGGGTTATTGTCCAGGATAATTCTAAATTTAAACCCATTTGGCTTGTCTCTGCCGTACATTAAGGTCCCGCTTCGGTCATTAAACTTTACCTTTTGTTCTGTTTGTTCTAACAGCTTCTCTGGCCCCCAGTAAGATAAGCTCGGACTTCTTTTATCGTTAACTAAAATAAAAGGCATTTTATTAAAATCAGTATTATCTATTTCTACTTCACTTTCCTCTTCAGTTGTTATAGGAGCTGTAGCTGGCTGAATCTTTTGTTCTGGAAGCGGGACATCCTTTGATGTTTGTATATTAGACGATATAGGGATGAATGATTTAAAAATACCAAGTGTTGTGACTTGATTATTCATGATGGAAGTTTTATAAATGGAAAAAAGTATATAATCGCGAGGGTTGGTGGTAGTTTCAAGTACCTTTTCACCAAACCAATCAACACCGATATTTATCCATTCACTATTGCTTTTCTCTTTGATCTTGTCCTTAGCCCAGGTATAATACTCTTCCTCAGAAGGATTAGTTAGTATCAAAATAATTAATATAAGAAAAATTGCTATGAGCCATTTTTTCATTTTGAGAATCTCCCCATCAACTATAATAGACTGGCTGTTTAATACTTAGACTTTTTAGCTCGTAAATTACTAATGATTGTTTTTACAGCCAAGTTATTTGTATTTGCTATATTATAGATTCGTTCACATATAATAAAATCCTTTATAGTAAAAGGACCTATTCAAACTTCATGTGCTGTTGAATAAGTCCTTTTATTAGTTTAACTATTTGGTTTCATATTTTTGAATGAAACTTTGTATTTTCTTATAGATAAATTTATCTTTAAATATTCTTATTAAAAAGAATTGAATTGCGGGAACTATCGCTGCTTGAATGAAATTAGCGAGATAATATAGACCTAAAAAGATGAAGCCATGCCCCACTCCATCACTATTCATTCGGTCAAGATGGCTTTCTCCATATTTGTGTATAGACTCCAATTCAAACAATACCGCACAAACAAAATAACCAAAGACGATAGATAATAACATAAGTGTTCTACTCAGTTTTTTAGTTTTGTCACTTTCCGAATAACATGCTTTATAATATCTTAGATTATGAATTCCTAAAGTTAAAACTATTAATATAATAATGTTGGGAATCAAGAACATTTCCCACAGCCAATCAAACCAATCATTCATATATGATAACACTAACGCAGGTATAGCTGGTAGGAACAAGACAGCCATAATAAATGTTATGCCGTTCCCTCCTCCGCCACCACCACCAAATGCACGCTCTTCTGCATCCCTCTCTCCTATTACATAGCCAGCTGCAAAATCATCTTTATTATTCATTTAACGCATCCCTCCTTCTATTTATCTATAAACTTGAATTTTCTTTATATATATCGGTTCATAATAATAATTAATTAAAATTACCTAAATGTTTCATTAAAAATAGCCCTGTTTTACATGAGTAAATTTTTTTATCATAGAGTTTTATTATTGGGCTGCACTCCTAATAACCGCCCTTTTTTACTATTTTTCCAAAGATACAAACCAAAGAAAATACCTATTGGAAAAAGAAATATAGTTAAAGCAATCGCACCAAGAATCCAAGCACCGATAATAAGTAAGGTCGTTTCATATTCAAAAGTCAAATCGGCCAATATTACTCTTATTAATTGAATAAGATTTGCCTGGATAAACGAAAAAAGCAATGCTGTTTTTAAAACATATATCCATTTAGTTTTATTTGTTTGCAAACCAGCCACTCCTTTAATCATGGTCATAATTTATTCTATATATTTCAAAATAATCCTTCTTCAAAAGCGTATTCATTCGGTTGATCTACTTCTGATGTCTATTTAAACATCTTGATGACTTCCATCATCATCTTTGCTGCGATTCTATGGCCATAAAACTGATTAACCGTTCCTTGTAAAATAAAGATCCGTCTTTGGATGGTAAATTTAATAATCCTACTTTTAATGCCAAAAAAGGATAACGTTCATAATTTTCATATGAAGGTTATCCTTTAATTTCTCATTCATTTGTGGTGGCCTTCTCAGAATTAAGGTTCGGATCAAGACTGTAGCCGAATCCCTACTTTAGGTTGTACATCTTTAATTTTTCCTAGTTGGAGTTATTACTCAATTTAAACCTATCAACAACCTCTTTAAGTTCATTACTCAACTCAGTCAGTTGTTCAGCCGACTCTGCAACAGTCTGAATCGCTACGAGTTGCTCATCTGTTGAGGCGCTAACTTCTTCACAGGAAGCTGCAGATTGTTGTGACATGGCGGCCATAGAATATATTCCTTTAAGCACATCTGTTTTACTTTGTTCGATATGGTTCATTTCATTATGAACAAATTGAATCGATGTTCTAAGTTTATCAACGATTTCGGAAATCGAACGAAAACTTGTCTCGGTTGTTTTCACAACATCTGCTTGCTGGAAGAAAGTTTCCTTGGTCTTATTCATTGACTGTACAGCTAAAATAGCCCCGTTTTGTATAGCTTCTATGGTATTCTTCACTTCATCTGTCGCAACAACAGATTGTTCAGCTAATTTTCTAACCTCTTCTGCAACTACCGCAAATCCCTTGCCGTGTTCTCCTGCACGTGCCGCCTCTATACTCGCATTTAAGGCTAGAAGATTCGTTTGAGAGCTGATTTCAGTAATTGTGGTAATTACCAACTCAATCTGCTTAATCTTCCCTTCTAGATCATGGATGACTTCCTCCATAGAATCTAGATATTCACGGGATACCGTAAATGACTCTCTTAAATGGTTAACCTGCTGCACTCCGCTCTGATTCAGTTCCTCTGCCTTATCTGCTAAATCCGTCATTCCTGAAGCATGTGTACTAATATCCGCTATTTGCTGGCTTAACTGTTCGGATAATTGATTGGCGGACTCGGCTTCTTGTGCTGAATTTGTAGCGCCTTTTGCAACTTCGTTAATGGCAGCCGCAATTTCTTCACTGGATGCATTCGCTTCTTCCGATACGGCACTTAAACTTTCAGCCGAAACTTTAACATCATTGACAGATGAATTAACCGTGTGAATGACTGAATGGAGATTTTCGACCATTTGATTAAAATGCTTGCTTAATTCACCAATTTCATCCTTTGTATTCACAGCTGTAACAACTGTTAAATCACCATTAGCCATTTGAATAACTGCTTCCTTTAAAGAAGTAATCGGTTTTGCAATCCTTGTTGCTGCAAAATAAGTAATCGCGATAGCCAAAATTAAGGCTATTAAAGATATGATAATAATATTAATTCTTATTTCTTTTGCTCCCACTAATAAATCATCATATGTAAAAGCAGTTCCAATTTTCCATGAAGTGCTTGGCATGGTTTGGTGAACAAGAATCTTCTCTTCACCTTCATGTACATAATACGAGATCCCCTGGTTATCATCATAAATCTTTTTTATATAAGGAAGGTTCATTAAATTCTCACTACGCAAGGTAGGATGAACGATAGCTGTTCCTCCCTGAGAAAAAACAAAAGCGTACCCACTATAACCGATCTTAGCCTGCTCCACTAATTTCGTCATATTTTCTAATTGAATGTCTAAACCAATGACACCAACAACTTTATCTCCTTGTCGAATGGCATAAGAGGCTGTTACAACGTATTGGTTCGTGGCTGCATCTATGTAGGGTTCACTCCATTCAATTTCCCCAGGGTTACTGTCTGCTTGTTTATACCAATCTCTTGATGTAGGGTCAAAATCAGCTCCTAAATCAACAGCTGGCACAATCTTTAAATCTTTTTGGGCACTTGCTACATAGATAGATGCAACATCCTTGTACTTATCTAAATAATTGTTTAAGGCCCGTTCAAGCCGAACTGTAGCATCATTTCCATCTTCCCCCAAATTCCTCTCTTGAAGATAGTCAGCAGTTTCAACAGAATCAGCCATATATCTCATACTTGATTCATATTGATTCATCGCCATTTGTAGAGAATTAGTAATCTCAGCAACGATGCTTTCTGATTGGTCGATTACACTCTCCTCGATTTGACTCTTTGTCTTATGGTCAACAAAAAGACCAATTACCGCTACTGTAAAAACTAATAGAGTAGTAAATAATAAGATTAATTTTCCCTTAATGGACTTAAACATGATTACTGTCTCCCTTGATTGTATTCCATTATAATTTAGCATAAAAAAAATGAATATTAGTGCGATAGTTAACACTTTTAAATTGAAGTCATAAATAAAAATGATAACCTTCATAAAGTAATATGAGAGGGTTATCTCTTGGTATACTTCGAAGCTAATTTGAATGTACTAAGTTCTTTATTCTTTTTGCTTCATTTAAAACTTTGTCAACATACCATTGGGCATGATTGTAATGCCAAATAGCCTTTGCTGGGTCTTCGGAATAGCCATGTTTTGATAGATACCAAGCGGCACTACCTAGACTGTCTTGAAGATCGAAAGGATCCGCTTTTCCATCACCATTCATATCTTTGCCAAATCCGTTACCAGCTGCTATGACATCTAAATCGGTAATATCGATGTTTGCTGGAACCTGTCCGCTCACATTGTCGTATTTGTATCCTATCCAACTGAGCGGAAGAAACTGCATGTGGCCAAGAGCCCCTTTTGAGGAGACCATGGTTGGATGTCTACTAAAATTCGTTTCTACCGAATGTACCGCTCCAATTACAAACCAATCTACTCCAAATTTATTACCGGCCTCAATATAATAAGGTAGATATTCATAAGGAAAATCATTAGATGTAGATGAATTGGAATTGTAGTTAAAAGAGTTTAATTGGCTTGTGATTGCATTTTGACGCTCATTAAGGTCATTCTGGTGCTGTAAGTATTCTTCTTGTTCTGAAAGCGATTTAGCAATGTTTACTTTGATTTGTTCTAACAGGTTTGTTTTTTCAGTCTTTTGTTCTGTAATAATCTTGATTTGTTGCTGATATTCTCCCTCCAGGATTCTAAGTTCCGCTTGCTTTTGGTTTAATAAATCTTTCTGCAGCTCTACTTCCCTTTGGTCCTCTTTGAATTCATTTATGATTGACTGGTCTAATTCAATTATTTTAGTGACCGCCATTCCTCGTTCAATAAAGTTAGTGAAACTTTCACTTTCCAGTAGAAATGTAAAGTACCGAAGGACACCTTCATTTTCTTGAAGAATTTTTAATCTCTCATGAACCAAGCGCTTTCGCTTTTCAATTTTTTCGTTATACGAATTGAAGTCTACCCTGTATCGTTCAATGTCTTTAGTAAGATTCCATATCTGATCTTTTAAGACTGATTGTTGAATTTCTCTATCCTCAATAGAAGTATCCAAATCTCTAATCTTTTTTTCTAATTCAGTTTCATTTTGCTTCAATTCGTTAAGTTCTATATTTAACCGTTCTATTTTTGATGTTAGAGCTTTTTGATTTTCAGCAATATCTCCCTTTTCTTTTAAAATGGAGTGTATTGTTTCTGCAGCTAAGGTATTGCTACCAAAAATAAAATTAAGGACAATGGCTACAATTAGAAAATATATTTTTTTCACAATAAAATCCTCATTAATTTAGAAATCCTTAAATTAATCTTCAAGCGGATTTAAATCTGTAATTCTTTTAGGTGAATATAAGGGATTCTTCTTTTTGACATTTGTGTTAAGTTTTATTGATTGTGCATACTCTTCACGGATTATCTTCTTCTGAAATGCTAGTTGAGCCTGGTCATCTTTCCTTATATGTTTATTTTTCAAACAAACTACCTCCTCTGATTATAAAAAAAAAGCACCGCTAAACCCTTAAGGATCTAGCGGTGCTTCCGCTTAAACATACTAACTTATTAATGATGTGTTGGGATTTCATAAGTTGTGATTAATTTAGCACTATGATGAGTAGGAATTCCTGCGAGTTCAGTTACAGGTTTAACCTCATGGTGGGTAGGGATTCCTGCATGGTCCTGGTTAACAGAAGGAGAACTTACTCCTAAGATAGTTAGAGCTAGCGCTCCAGCGAAAAGAATTTTTTTCAATTTGATAACACCTCCATATAATAAGCCTTTAATATTGATATTATCATTTGTTGAGAAGTTTTTCCAACTCTTGTTCTATGTACTTTACTAGATAATCATTTTTTTGGGTTTTTAGAAAATTAATAGATGTATTAATATAATTTGTTCCAAGTTCCTTCTCACCTAACTCAATATAATTCTCTCCAGTTTGGTAATGAAATTCAGAAAAAAGATAAAGAGTTTCATATTGAATGCATAGTTCAATTCCCTTTTTACTGTATTTAAGTGATTCTTCAAATTCTTTTATATGCGTTAATGCTTGGGATAAAGCAAACATCACACGTAATTTTGATCTAGGATCGATGATATTTGGTAATCTATCTAAATTAGCTAAAGATTCTATAAGAATGGTAATAGCATGTCTGTAATCTTTTACTTCGATATGAAGAATAGCAATACTTGTTAGTATCTCAATTTCTCTTTCAGCGAGATTTTTCCTAGAAGGGTTTGTTAAATGTATAGCGGAATATAGAATTTCTTTCGCTCTATCAAATTCTTTGTCTACATGATAAGTGCATATGCCTTCATGCCAAAGAAGATATTGTTTAAGAGTGGTCTCTTTAAAAAGGGGGTTATCTCTCTCCATTTTAATAATATCTTGTATAGCCTTATAATTTCGTTCCCTCTTATACTTGTTGATTAAGTCAAATACAACTGATGTATAATTATGGGGAGTTTTAGATGTTAAGGCATAAAAATAACTCAAATCTACACTCAGCTTTACAGCAAAATTATGAAGTTGGTCAATCCGTGGATATTCTTTTTCTTTTTCAAATTTGATAAGTTCATCTTCTGTGCAAATACCTTCCGCTAACTCTTGTTTAGACATTCTTTTGTATTTTCTTAAATCGTGTAAAACTTGCCCATAGCCTAATACACTCAATATTATCACCTCGGTTGATAACTCTATTTTGATTTTAACATAGTCTTGTCATTTATAAATGTCATACTTTGTCAATAGATTTAATGTTTTGACGGAAAATGCTAGTAATCATGTATAAATTTATTAAATTATCTAACTTTTGTAAACGATTTCAGGGCTATGGAGTCCCTCTTGATCAGCTGTGTTATAATTCTAATCCAAGATTTTCAAAAATTTAACTGTTAATATTTCTGGGATTAACTTATAATATCCTCCTGAAATAAAAAAAGCACACTAGTAGAGTGTGCCTTATATTGGATAATATATCAATATTGTATTTTTGTGACAATTTCATTTTCTTTGAATGTGAATACTTGACTATGGTTAAAGTATGAACAAAAGGACTTATATTTAGTCCCAGCAATTTCATCATCTCTTAATCCTATAAGATGATAATATTTTTGTTTAGTAGGGATATGAGTTACCGTTAATAGTACAAGAACGTCTTCTTTAATATTGGGAATCATTCGGCTTTCCTCAACATTTTAGAAAAGTGTTAACTGATCGCCAGGCATATAAGGCTTATTAACGGCAAGATTTTGTATTGGTTTGAATGAAAAAGTAATATTGTCCCTAATAAGTAATTCACTGTCCTGAATCGTTATTACTTTCATAAAACTTGAATCTGATGCTTTAGTAAATTCAAAGTCTTTAATCATTGTCTCTTTTACTATTTTTAGATTTGTAGGATCCTCTTCTGTGAAAGAAATACTGCCCCTAACTTCAAAGTCATTAAATAAGTTTTCAAGTAAATAGACTTTATTAAAGAGATGTCTATAAACTTGTATGTATTGTTCAATTGATGTTTTAAGACGACCGTGAAATTTAAGCTCTCCTATTTCCGCTAGTCCTCCTCTTTCTCCTATAACCATCCAATGAACATACTCCCATCCGTGAGCTAATTTTTCCCACCCATTATCCGTTTCGATTAATGTAATTAAATTTTTTTCTTTTGTGTTATTACTCAATCTATAAGCTTTACGGTTTTTTTCAATAATCAATTGTTTCACTCCTCATATACGGGCCCTTTTGTTTTTTATTCGAAAGTAAATTGACACTTCCTCTGTATTCAATTTCAAAGGAAATTCACCCAATAAGAAAAATAAATCCTTTAGTTTGTTTATTTTAGTCTCATAAACTCTTTTATCTTTGTTGTAATAATTCGTACCTATCATGAAGTACTCAAGAGTTTGAATTATGGTAACTAAGTGCTTATCTAGACATGCACTTTCCAAATTGTCTACTTTTTCAATTACTGAATAAATCTCGAAGTCATTCAGTAATTCATTTATATTTCTGGAATTTGCAATTTTGGAGCGGTATAGTTTAATATATTCTTCAATCGTAGTCCAAATACTATCATTCCAACCTTTTGCTCTTTGCAATATTCCACCCTCCACTTGGCCAGAACGTTTCCCTATTACTCTCCATAGATCTTTTTCATTTCCAGCAGCAGCAAGGTGCCAATCACGAGCTCTAAGATTTGTATTGGATTCGTAAACATTACTATCTCCTTCTTTTATAAATAGGAGCAGCCGTTTATTTGAATCTTTGTACACCACCCGGTTATACTCAATCAAAAAAGACATTTCTATTCCTCCTTAAAAAGTTTTTTAAACAAAAAAAGCCCAACAAAGTATCGTTTAGGCATTAATAAACGATCACTCTGTTGAGCGTTTCTTGTAAAGTTGATGTTTCCCAATCCGCATGGTTTGGGGTGAAAGAAAGCAAATCTTAGTTTTATATTATCATATATTTAAGTAATAAAACTAATGAATTCTAAAACAATATTAAGTGAACAATTACAATCTAGTATTCATAAAAATGGTCACTTATATCAAAAAATAGACCGTATTTATTACGGAGCTTTAAATATTCATTTGCTGATAATCGATGCTCTAATAATTGAGATAAATGTGACTCACATAAGTAAATTTGGGTAGACTTGTTCATTTCTTGTACCTCATATTGAAGATCGGCTTTTTTACTATTACATAAGGAGCAAGGTAAGAGTTCAGTAATTTCAGTTGATAACCGAATTAATTCATCGCTTTTATTATATTCGTGGATATGTAATGTACATAATGAAATTTTGTAAGACCCATTATCTATAGTTGTTAGTAATTCTGTCGCTTGGATATTACATGAAGGAAAACTACATATTTTGTTATCCATGTTCAAGAATCTCCTTAAAAGAATTTATGACATGATGATTGTAACACTTTAAGGATAAATAGGGAAAAACAATATGTGAAAACAATAAGACATTCACTATAAAGTTATATATAGCTTCGGGTGTAAAAATTTAAACTGTACTGGATTAAAATGCTTGTTTAAAACTGAAGAATAGAATTCCTGAGCTGCTCGCTTATAACTAGATTCACTGTCCTCATTTGGACCTAATTGGGCAAGTTCAAAAAATAATATCCCCTTATAAATAGAATGGGACTCTTCTGGAAATGACTCCAATGCCATTTTTATTAACCTTTCTTGTTCTACCTGATTTGGATCAAATAACTCTACATACTTTGATTTTAGATAATATGAAAAAGAATGAGAGGCAGATTTTGGGTACTTATTTATAAAGGTGTTAATGTAATTTATTAGTATTTCAGCTTGTTCCTTGTCCTTCCGCTTCAATGCACTATTTAATAAGGCTTGCGATAGTAATATTGATAAATCTTCAGAATCGTTGATTTTAACTAATTGATTTAAATATAGTTCTAAAAAGTTAAAGATTTCTCCTATATATCTATCAAACTTTTTTACCTGTATATCATGCAGGTAGATAAAAAGAAGTAAACTTCTGATAAAAGTGTCATAATCATTATTTTTGAAAAAGTCAGACCTGAGTTGGTAAATCTTTTCGATGGGTTCACCATAATTTCCTGTTAGGACTTCTAATAAAGCTGAAAGATATTTTATTTTTGGATCATTACTAATATAAAGCCGCTCCATCTTTTCAATAATTATTTTTGACTCTGCAATATTTCCTTTTGTTGCCTGTATCACAGCAAGATTATACTGTATTTTATTCAACTCGGCTTTATCTACAATTAATTCAGATGCTTTTAATGTCATATCAAGGGCGGTATTAAAATCACCTAAAGAATAGTTGATCACGCCAGCTAATATAAGGGACTTAGATTGAATGCTTAGTTCAACTTCATTACGGGCTGTATGATTTAATATCTTTTGAAGATAAAGAAATACTCCTTTATATTCGCCCATTTTATGCGATAGTAGGGCTCTTAAATAATACAGATGAAAATGTGTAGTTTCTTCTTTTGTCATATTTTCTAATTCTTTAATTAAGTATTTTGCGTGTTCAAAAAAGTTGAGGAAAATACAATTTTCAATTTCTGAAATTTTTGAGTGAATCTCATTAAGAAATACCCTCTCATTTTCAGGCATTAATTCATCTTTTGTTACTCCGAGCCTAGCACATATCGATAATAGTTCTTTTTCGGTAATCTCTGTAATCCCGTTCTCAATATTGGACATTTTTCCAAGAGAAAAAAGCCCTGTGGCCAAATCTCTTAATGTAATGTTTTTTTCTTTTCTTACCTTTCTAATATTCAATCCTAATTTAATTCTATCCATAAACAGCAATCCCCTATAAACGTCATTTTTCTAAGTATAATCGACAAATTGGATAGTTTAAAGATATAGGATTGAAAATACAAAAAAAGGTAACTAGTAAGTCACCTTTCAATGATTATTGAAATCTATATCCCCCAAAAGCAATATGTTTAAAAATTCTAGTAACATCAGAGTTGGCGTATCCTAATTGTGCATTTCCTTCTTCTTTCGCAAATCCATGAAGTTGATATCCTACTGAAAAATAAAGTTGATCCGTCAACCTCTTCGCTTTTTCCTTGGTAAAAGGGTTTGATGACATTGAGAGAACTGAAACCAAATACGTTTTTGCTAGTGCGGTTGCTGCCTCCTCTTTGTCTAACTGTAACCATTGAATTCTATCTATTCTATCTTCTAAATTAACTTCCTGGATAAGTTCTTTTGTTCGAGGGTATTTTTCTAGATTCATTGTTAATCACCTCATATTTATTTTGTTGTCATTTTCTCATAATTAAACAGTTTAGGCAAAATACCACAAGTTTGGTATAAAAATATGTAAAACGTTACAGTCCATCCAGCAATTTATAATCATTAATTGCTTTGCAGCACTATCTATCATGATTTTCCTATTGGATGACCATTTAAGGAAAAGAAGGGGTTTTAGAAAACTTACCTAATATTTATTATATTAGAGAATTTCTTCGCCAAGGTTGGAAAATGTGAAAGTAAAGAAAGGGTTTACTAATTAAATTTATCTAGATATTTGCTTCTTTTAAATCCACATACATGGCCTATGAACTTTTATAAAATTAGAAAGAGGGGAAAACATGAAAAAGATTTTTTTGACCGCTGCAATTTTGCTACTTCTAGCAGCTTGTTCTTCTGCAACTGAGACTGTAGAGCAAGAGGTAAACGAAGCTGTACCAACCGAGGAAGAAAGGGATACATTCCTAGGAACGAACGAATTCATTGAAGAATATGAACACATTGTATCGAACGAAAATGGAGGACTAGTTTATCTTACTATTAAAATGAATGGTGATTTTAATCAGAAGAAAATAAGTGATCAATACCTGTATTTGGTCGATTTTTATGAAGATTATAATGAGAAGTTTAGAGGATTGCTTCCCAGCTTTCTAAATAGTTTAAATGTATATTTAAATGATACGGAATTTCCTACATATAGAGTAAATTTGAAGAATTTCTCATTAGTAGCGATGAACATAGATATTGCTCGAGAAATAGGCCAAAGACCGAGCGATAAACTACTACAAATACTTGATAACTTAGATATAACTCAAGTTATGTCTGGAACACAATCGGGTCTTACGCTTGCAGAAGTAGAAAGTAGAGTTGAGCCACCTATAAAAGGAACAATCATTACATCCTCAGAGGAGGTACAAGGTGCTCTTTCTTCAGGCTATGCTTCAAATTCAGGAAGTTCATCAAGTTTAAATAGCAACAAGGACTCAGAAACTTATATTGACGGAATGACCGGATATGGATGGAGAAACTTGACAGACAATCAAAAGTTTCATGCTGTATCGAACGCGTTATATAGTTTGGACCAGAATGGCTATATAATCCTAGAAAGTGAATATTTCTATATTGATGCTTTAAATGAATTTTATACCACTTCTACAACTATGGATACGTTTGTGAATGAAGCATTGGTATCGATTGGGATCATGTCAAAAACCATTACTAAATAATCCCTAATAGGTTGCAACTCCATAAATTAATTACCTATTCGGGCCTGTCAGTAAAGTGCGGAAATTCTTGATTATATTTTTATTAATAAGGGGGATGAAATTGGATAGAAAGTTATTAGGGTATATTGTAAGTTCTTTCGGATTAGGTATATTAGCAAGTGCAGTAATTTACCCAATGGGTTATTTGGAATCAGTAACTGTATTTCGTACAATGACTTTTATTGGAACTTTATTAATCGCCCTTGGAGTTTTTATACGTCCCACAGGTAAAAAAAAGAAAACAGAAGTTGAATGATACTAATTTCTAAGTTTGTGAAGAAGACTGAAATTGACTTTTTTATGGATTGAAACTTTCCTTTGCGTTGTAAATCCGCATTTTCCTTATACTACCCCTTATTGGAATAACCCTTATATACAAAAGCACTTTTCCCCTGCCGAGCAAGAGAAAGTGCTTTTGTTTTATTTCTTAAACTTCCAAAATACATTGTATCGGGAAAATGACCGACTTACACCGTCATCGTCTACAATTGTAAAACCCAATAACTCCTTATTTTTAAATTTATATTTTTTATTTGGTGTTAAACCAGCTTTATTGGGCACCTTATGAATGGGTAAACCCAAAGCAAGGGTCAAACTTGTTGTTTTTGTTGTTTCTATACCTTTGTAAACGCCATAGTTTGCTTTTTCAAAGGAAGTGTAAAACATAGTGGCTTCCTCCCTATCATAAAGCCTTTGGTCAATTAGAAAAGGCTTCAACTAAAAATCGCGATATACTGGTACTTTTTCCTCTGTAATTTTTAGGGGAAGAAATGATCAACTCTTCTTTTGCCCTGGATACGGCGACATAAGCGATCCTTCTTTCCTCTTCCAATGCATCATGTTGTTTATCAGTACTACCAGCTTCTCTACGATCCGTTTGGCCATTAGCATTGTCTATGGCTTTATGGGGAAGAATCCCATCTACTACTCCCAATAGATAGACACACGGAAATTCCAGCCCTTTAGAGCTGTGCATAGTCATTAAATGAATAGCATCTTCCCTATTATCATCCATATCTTTCTGTTTGGGTATTATTTGATTGATAAAGCTGACGAACTCCTCGATTGTTTGGAATTTTTCGGCTGCTGTTTCTAATTCATCCAGCGCATCGGTTATCCACTCTTTGCTTAACGTTAAAGTTTTACGTTTATTTATATCTAGGTACTCTTCATACCTAAAGGGGCCTTTACGAATAAATTGAATAGCCTCTTTTGGTCTCATAGACTTTAACTTTTTAATGCTGTCAATTCGATTGAATACTTGTTCCTTATGGTAGGGTTTCATTCCCTGGATTCCTAGTAGTAGCCCGAGATAGTCTAATTGCCTTTCTGAATGAGCAAACTTCATGAGATGTTGTTCTACATTTTCCTTATTTAAATAAAGGGTTGGAGCAATGTCTACAATCGCTTTTATGTTGTTAGGATCCAGCGATAATTTTAGATAAGAAAGGATTGGCTGTATTAACGGATTCTCATAAAACGACTTTTTTGAACCATGTGCGATGAAGGGAATCCCTTGTATAGTTAATTCATCTAATATCGCTCTTGATAAACTATGGGTTCTATATAGTACAGCAAAATCACTATATGCCCTTTTCCCAGCCGTTACTTCTGAAATAATGTTTTGAACAATTAGTTTAGCTTCATGATCAGCATTATATGGCCTCATATAGAGCGGGCTCATAGTTGACGGCTGAACTGATTTTAAAACCTTCCCTAACCGATTTTTATTATGTCTGATGAGAGAATTACCTAATCCAACTATGCTATCGATCGATCTATAATTTGTATCGAGAGTGATTTGAGTTAAATTAGGAAATTCATTTTTTAGATTTAGAATGATACCAATTTCACTGCCTGAAAAATGGTAAATGCACTGATCTTCGTCTCCCACTACTAATAAATTTTCATGTACTGGGTTTAAAATCATTTTTATTAATTCTTTTTGTACGAGATTACAGTCTTGAAATTCATCGACACATATATATTGAAACCGATTTTGTAATTGTTCTCTCAGCTCTTCATTATGTTTTAATAAATGTACCGATTCTAGAAGAATATCGGAAAATTCCATTAAATTTTGTTGTTCTTTCCTTTTTTCAAATAGATAATAGATTTCCTTTATCTCTTTTTCAATCAATGTACTTGCCTGAATATGATGTGGCTTCATCATTTTATTTTTATATGAGGATATGAAGGTTAAAAGTGATTCTGGCTCATATGTGTCCTTTATATTCATTTCTTTTAAAACTTGCTGTATAAGGATTTCTTTTTGCTTATTACTAGATAATATTTTTTGAGCATATCCTTGAGAGCGTAATAGTTTTAAAAATACGGAATGAAAGGTTCCAGCCACAATCTGTTCAGGGTTAAATCGACTTATACCTGGTAACTTACTAATTCTTTCAATCATTTCGTTTGCTGCCTTTTGCGTAAAGCTTAAAAGCATAATCGCATTTGCGGGAACTTTTAACACATTAAGTAAGTAGGCGGTACGGCTGGTTAAGACCCTTGTTTTCCCACTGCCAGCTCCTGCAATAACTAAGTGAGGGCCATTTTTAGCCCTCACTGCTTGTAACTGATCCTTAGTCAGGTAGATTCCTTCTTTTTCAAGAGAGCGAAAAAAGAAGGAATCGATTTCACTATTATCAACTAAATCAACGGTAGATTTATTTACTACAACTTCAGCAATAGGAAGTTTGCCTTTAGTGCTATTTAAAGGGAATTTAAATCCTTGTTTTTCTTTTACAAACATAAGAAGTCCTCCTAAAATTTATAGAGCAAAGGCTAATTGTCCCTCTTCAAATTGACTTTCAATAAGGTTTGGGATTTTATTAGGCTGCTTTTCCTGCTTCTCTGTAAGTCCTTCTGAAAGAGCGGAGAGAATCAAATGATTTATTGCCGCCTTTTGTGTTTCCTCTGTAAAATGGCCATACTGCCATCCTAGCCATTTGTATGCGTACTCATATGCTTGTTCCTGAGTCTTAATCCCTTCTTTGCATACAACAAAAGTTGCCTTATTCCATACCAGTTTTTTGTCCCTAAATTCTTGAGCTTCGGGGAAAAAGAATAAGCTTGTAAGAGTTTCGCGCTGCCTCTTTTTGAAAAACTGATAAAACTCTACTTCTTCCATATTTAATTCAACGGTAACGTAGAAGATTTTATTGGGATTTACAGTCTTTTTGTAATTGACTATTTGATATTTACGGAACCGTTCCTTTTTAAAAACAAGCTGTCCGTCATAATGAAAAGGTTCAGGATTTATTTGGTCCCGGGATATTATGATTTGATCAGTATCTTTCCATTGCTCTAATATAGCCAGAATTTCTTCTTCGGAAATTAGCGTTTCTCCAAGTTCCTGCTGTGTGTGTAGCAATGCTTTTAGTAGTATCATTCTTCCTTCAACCGTTAATGAACCAGGTTCATAGATATCGTATTTTGCCCGTTTAAAGGTTTCATAACGATTTATATCTTTAGTTGAGTCATCTAAATCAAAAAGGTCTATTTTACCCTTATCAAGCTCATACTCATTAACCTTTTTGTTATAAGTCTGCCTTCGCATAAGTTCTCTGTATCGAATATCATTTCTCATGTTGAGCATTAAATTTTTCCAATCTAATAATCCCTGGTATGGTTTACCTTCCTCAATAAATCGAAGAAGCATTGGATCATTCCCGCTAACCAATCCACAGGTCCAGCAACCAATTCTTGAACCTGAACCACCACAGGCATTCCCGACATCCGTTGATGTTTTCAGACCACATTCCAAAATATCTTCACCATACTGAAGGGTAAGGTCCTCAACACTAATGCCAAAAGGGAGCCTTCCAAAATTTAGAAGTTCAAACCATAGCTCATCACTACCTATGAACTTAATTGGTGACATAACACGAATTTCTTTGAAATCAACATGTCTTGAGAATAGTCCATTCTTAGAAATTTCAAAGTTTCTAATGTTGGCAGCTCTACGGGCTGACTCCTCCAATCGAAGGCCTAACATCAGTGTTAAAGCATGTTCTTCACCTATAGTCGTGGGAGCGGAAGCAATTAACTCCTTTAATAAATTTCTCGAAGGTGAAATCTTGAGCGCACTTGTACACCATCTAGGTGATTCCGGTGTTGGAACAAGTGTCCCTCTGCCTAAAATCTTAAACCAAAACGAACTCTTTAAAGTAGGTTCCAATTTATGCACTTGAATAGGCAGCTGATCGACCTTCCCTTGATGTTCAATTTTCTGTAAGGTACCCTTAATAAATTCGGAAATTGCGGGTACTTCCACCTTCGTATCCGATGTCATGATATGAACCGTTTTGGTTCGATTCTCTAATGGAATAGACTTCAACACTTCCCATAATAGAGCAAGCATAAGGCTAGAATCTTTCCCACCTGAGTATCCCACTACTATTGGTTTACCATCTTCTAAGTACACCTTTTTCATTTCACTTTTTATTTGTGTAATCATGTCATTCGCCATTTTTTTTTCCTCCTTAAAAAGGGAAAGCCCATTAAGGAATGTTCTATATTAAATAGAATCATTTCCCTAATGGGCCATCTTTTCTTGATTAGAAAACTCTATTAAGATTCTCGACATTAGCCATCCATAAGGCTAGCTAATAATACAATTCCAACCATGAACGCAGAGGTTAATAAACCAACTGACAAAGTATATAGACGGTTTTTGATTACTAGGTTTCGCTGCCTCTTTTCTTCTTTTGCTTTCTCTAATGCCACTTTCTGCATATTATTATTGCGAATTCTTTCTGCTAATGATTTATGCTCTACTACATAAATGTTTTTCATTGTATACCCACTCCTTAAAAAGTTTTCTCATTTAAGCTACTTGCGTTAAAAATATTTCCAAGGATAACTCTTTTGGAATTTGCCCTGTTTTCATTTTGAAATCGAGATTAGACAGGAGAGAAAGAATATTAAGTAGCTGATCTGCATTGTATTGTTCACACATATATAAGGTTGAACTTACGACGTAAGGATGCAACTTTAATTTAGATGCCATTTCCCCGTTCGATGCTCCCTGTTTTTGCAATTCCTTTAGCTGAAATATAATTCGGAACTGTCTAGCAATCAGATTAATAATCTTTATCGAATCTTCACCCTGTTTTAACATGTCATCCAGCAATTCAAAGGCTTGATTAATTTGCTTATTCATAATACTGTTGATTAATTTAAAAATATCTTGCTCCAATGTTCTGGATACTAACATTTCTACATCTTCAACCGCCAGTTCATTTCCCTTACCGATATATAGCGACATTTTCACAATTTCTTGTTCTAATTGGAAAAGGTTAGAGCCAATATAGTTAATAAGGAGATTAATAGCATCGGTTGACATAGAAATATTTTCTTTTCTTGAACGATTGTAAATCCAATCAAACAATTGACTTCCTTTTATGGATTTTGCCTCATAGACATTGGCCAATTTCTTAATATTCTTTACTACTTTTTTTCTCCCATCCATCTTTTCATAAGGAATAATGAGAATAAAAGTAGTATCTTCATTAGGAGATTCCAAATAAGAATAAAGACCGTCTAGATCGTGTTCCACTTTCTCCTTACTTTTTTCTGTAGTTAAGAAATAACAATCTTTCACAATGACGACTCGTTTACCTCCTAATAAGGAGAGGGTTTGACAATCATCAATTGCTTCTTGAATAGATGTTTCCCTCGCGTCATGAACACTTACAGCAAATTCAATCTCTTCAGGAGGAAGAGTTTTACTAATTATTTCATTTTTCTTTTGTTCTAAAAGATAAGCTTCCAATCCGTATAAAACATAAACGGGTTTCATCTTGTTTGCTCCTTCCTGCCATACAGATTTTGTAGGACCCAAGCCCATAACATCATATAAAAAGCGTTTAGGAACATCATCGGAAGATTAAATGTTAGAGTATAGATTGCTACTAACACTCCCGCATACGCCCACAGAGAAAGAAGAAAAATCCTGTACATTCACACCACTCCTTAAAAAGTTTTTAAAAAAAGGCAAAAAAAAGCACCTTTTTCAAATTGATTTAAAAGAACTACAAAAAAGTAGTTTAAATCACCTTGAAAAAAGTGCTTTTGAATAAAAATAATATTTCGCCTGCGTAGGTGAAACAAAAAAGTAAAAGGAAATATATAGTTAATTATATATTAGATTATTAAAAAAAGAAACTAACAAAACAAAAGGCCTATCAGTGATAAGCCTTTTGTTTAATACTCCGGAACAAGTTTTTTAATCTTCAAAGTATAGCGTTTTTCATAAGGTAGTCCTTATTGCAATACAATTTTGTATTGTGACACAAGTAGTTAATTAAACATTACAAATTCCTTGCCCACAGAAATCAAATCTCCATCTTCATTCGCGACAATGTATCGCTCTTCATTGGTTTCAGGAATTTGTTCTCTTGCTACAACATAACCAGCAATTTTCTGTTCATTTATAATAACTACACATTTTTTCATTTCGCTGCCACCCTAACTATTAATCTTTTAACACTTTAGGTGTCTTAAAAGAACGATAATTTTAATAATCTCTTATCAACATTGATTTCATTCGTTCTTTAATATAAATAAGAAGGAAATTGCTGTTTATACCTGTTTCTGACTCAATATTCTGCTCAATCAATTGCTGCCATTTATCTAAAAAAGCATTTAACTTTTTAAATGATAGGTTTAGTAACATAATGAGCTTTTCTGCTATTTGTAATAGATTAGCTGTCATAATCAACTTCTCCTTGTACTTCCGCATATTCGTTTTCGTTATAAGGGGTTACCCATATTTCCTCTCCAGACATTAACCATTCACCAGACTCATTTGCAAGCAATGTTCTTAACATGGTATCAGCAATGGCTTGAGCCGCTGCTGGAGGCACCATGTTGCCAATTCGCTCTCTAAATCTAGCATCACTGTTTCCTGCTAGTTTAAGTGGTTCTCCAGAGTAGAGAGTTAGAGGTAAACTTTGCAAAACACCTAATTCTAGTGTTGTTAGAGGTCTGTGCCATGTTCCATCTTCAGCAATAATAATAAATACCCCTTGTTGAGTTTCTTCTGGAATTCGCGGGTCAGCTACAGCTGCAGAACCAGCATGGATATCCCCCGCTCCAATTACAGTTTTACTTGGCTCATCCCATTTTTGAACACCCATTGTTCCAGCACGTGGGCTACAAGTTAACCGTGGATCTTCAATACTTTGTGCACCCGCCTGAATGTCTTGAGTACCTGTTACTGTTGTAGCTTGGCCGTCCCATTTAAGAACTTGCCATTTGTTTGTATACCTACCCTTTTGATGATCTAGCCTTGGATCTGCGATACATGGTGCTCCATTATTAGGACGCATAGCACCGGTAACTGTTTTACCCGTGTCATCCCATTTTTGTACCCTATAAATTGCGTGATGAGTATCACTTTTGAATCCTGTGCTTGGGTTTGATACTTTAACAGATAGGGGCCCAGGTGATTGAGTGATGATGTATTTTTCCCAATCACAATTCTCTAAGTCTCTCCAATCCCCTCCTGCTGGAATCAGCGCAAGACGAACCCAAGTTTTCCATTGAAGATTTGGTAATTGATGAAGTTTCCCGTATTTTCCTTGACCAGGGAGCGGCAAATTACCTAATACTTCACCAATACTTTTAAGTTTTAATGTGGGTGGCTTATATACAAATGCATCTAATTTTGCGGGATTCCTTGCAATCATTAAATATCTCTTTCTCTTTTGTGCCAAGCCTCCAATTTCTCCACAATCATGATAGTTATTTCTATCATCGTTTATGGCATATCCAAACAATTCAAGTTGTTGTTTAATTTGTTCTAGTAGGTGCTTCCCACGAGTCGTAATTCGTGGTACATTTTCTAGTAGAATAAGTGCTGGAAGATTATCCGAGTAAGCCTCTAAAATAAGCTGTATACTTCGAACAGTTAACTTGTTCAAGGCTTGGTACTTTTGAGTTTTTGCTGAAGCTTCAGGTAGTAAACCTGAAAAACCTTTGCAGGGAGGACTCGTAAAAATAACGTCAGGAATATCTCCCACAATTTTTCTAAGTTTCCCTGGAGTTATCTCCTCCCAACTTTCTGGTGGTTGTTTTCCATGAAATTGAATGTATTGTTCCCGACTAAATAGGTCTAAATTTTCTGCTCTATTGCCTGTTAAGTTTTGATAATCTTCACAGGCTTCAGGATCTACATCAATCCCACATATATTTTCAAATTTACCTTGAATCCCTCTATAATTTTCCTGTGCATTTGCAAATCCTATACTGCCTCCTCCAATTCCGCAGAAAAGGTGAAGAACCTTGTATGTTTTTTCCATAATCATTTACACTCCTTAAAAAGTTTTCAAATAAAAAAACAGCAAGATATACCTGCTGCTTGTTAACTATCAATTTTATGATTTTTTAACCCTTACTAAAATTTGTCGCTAAGAAAAACATAAATTTTAATTAGTGACCAAGCAGTAAAGATCAGACTGGCTATAGTTGCTACTATATTTTTCACTACCTTCAGTACAAAGACTAAAGCGACTACTCCTAGAATAAATAACCATGTTGACGATGTAGTTAATAAGGATATTAATAAATCCATATTGAATTCTCCTTTTTCATATTAGTTTTTTATGAAATTGAATATCCAACAAACTGATTTAACGGTTTGCTGGTGCAGTTATTACAGATTTGAAGCAGCTCTTGAGTGAGATCTGAGATTTTTTCATCCTCACTTACCTCTCGACCGCATCCGCAACAACTAAATTTAATTTTTTTCATAACAAATTCCACTCCTTAAAAAGTTTTTAAAAGTGTTTTAAACGAAAAAAAACACTTTCTCCAATGAATAATGTCAAAAAGACAGATTTCTGCCTTATGGCGATTATTCACTCGAAAAAGTGTTTTTATATAGAATACCCTAATCCCGCTTGGGTTTAGATTTGAATAAATTAGTAATATAGAATAATCTTACCTTTAATTTCTATATTTCTCAATACCATAATTTAAAAAAGGCCTGTTAATTCGGCCCTTTTCATTATTGTTCCTTCTGGACTAAACTATTCAATTTACCTCAGAAAATCTAAATAACTATTTGATTTGATAGCCATTTCAACTGCGCGGCCATTATAGTCATTTTTCTTTAAGAATCCATAAGCTAGTATCTTTTTATTTTCTAATTGTCCTTTACTAAAAGTAAAATGAGGAAAGTATTTTTCAAATACAACTAAAGAAAACTTTTTTTCGGTGTGAAAGGAAATGAAATAGACCTTTTCCCTTTTTATGAATTGTTTGATAGTCCCATAAACAAAATAAGGAACGGTATCATGCAATTGATTTTTCCATAAAAGATCAAAGGCTTCTTCAGGTGTAATAATAAGTTCAGTTAATGGTATTTTCTTTCCTTTAATCGTTAACATTACGGATGCCAGTAAATCAGGCTGATTTAACTCGATTAGTTTAACAATAGCCTTTAATGAAGAAATACTACTAGTTGTTGAGCTGTTTCCTTTTACCACTACTTTCGTAGGATCAAAAGGCTTTTGTTCCCTATCGACAGACCGGGGCTCGTAATCGGGGTCAATTCGATTCAAATTTAGTCTTATCATGACAGGGGGTATGTTTTTTTCTATAAATTCTGTTTGTAATTCTTGCACCTTGTTAAGGGATTCTTCAAATGTTAGGGGGCGTGCAAAAGCGCAAGCTTCATGATGTATGGAATCCCCTTTACCGGTTGTTTTAAAGTATGAGGATGTGTTTTCCGTTGCAGATACATATACAAGAGGTGAGTTGCATTTTTTATCGATACAATATATATTACCGTGCTTTTCCAATTGATATTCGTGTGCTTTAATGATCCTCCCTTGGTGATTTCTTGCACTATTCATTCCGTAGTTACCTCCTTTCAATAACCAAAACACCTTAAGATGTCTTGGTTATTGAATGCTTGAATAATAATTTTTAATTTTTATTAAATCCTCTTCTTTGTAGCTAAATCCATTTTCTATTTTAAAAATGGTACTGGGTAATAAATTACATGCATTGCCTACCTCGATTAGCAGCAAATTCCTATTTTTTCTTATTTCTTTTAAAGTTGCTGATTTCATTTGGTTCCCCCTCCTTCCATAAAAAAAGGAAACACCAAACTAATCCTTTAATAAAGGTTAGCGGTGCTTCCGCGTTTTGTTAAAATATTTTATTAATCATATATTACCATATTTATTGTAATAACTTAGTGTTTTTTGTTAATAATTTTTAATTTACTGTTCTCTTCCTGTAACTTTTCAATTTTTTCGTATAATTCCTTTGTATCCGCTCTAAATTGCGAGTAAAGAAGCTCCCTTAACTCACGTTCAATTACTAACACAGCTTTTTCTTTTGCAAGCTCAGCTTCATTTTGTATCCGAGCAATCTTTAAATCAAATTCGGCATCTTTCTGTTTCATTTCAGTCTCAAGGGAAGTTATTCTCTCTTTTAGGCTTTTATTCTCTTCATTAATAGGTTCCGACTTCTTTAGTTCTTCAATAAAATTAACAATTTGCTGATTTAATCGGTCCTTTTCTTCTTTATGATGTTTCCTTAATTCTTCTTGATCTTTAAATGTTTTCGCACGTTCTTCAGAAAACTCATTTCGTAATTTACTAATTTCAAGTTCGTTTTTTTCCTTATCTTCTTCAAGGCTTTTAATGCTTTTTCTTAATTGTTCCTCTAGCTTGTCGAATCCATCTATTTTGTTTTGAAGCTGGATAATATGATTATTGGCATCTTGAAGTTGGTCATGACTGTTTTGTAGCTGATTTTCAACATGTTGAACGTCACTTTTAAGATTTTTAATTTGTTCTTCATATTCTTTTTCTTTTGCGGAGCTTAAATTTATCCAGTTATTCTTTTCTACTGCGACACGATTCATCTGAGAAATAAATAAGGACGTAATGGAATTAGTTGCATCTTTTAGTGCAGCAAGGTCACTACTAAAGTGTCTTCGTAAATCTGCAGGTACACCGTTTTTTTCAAGCACTAGTTCATTTGTTGATATTTGATTAATGACATCTTCGAACCATTCTCCAGGTTGTTTGCCAGATTCATTTATTATCTGTTCAACAGTGTTGTTTAAACTAATAGGGACTCGAAATGATCTTACTTTATCTTTTTTTTCCTCCATGGGATCACATCCTTTATTAAAATTTTACGTAAACATAAAAACAGTATTGTTTACATGAAAAACCCACTCGCTACAAGGTGTTGACAATGTTTACATGTATATAAAAATCAAAAAATAATCCTATTTGCTGAAAGTTTATTTTAATTATATTTTGTCAATAATGGGTAACGGTTAACTTGGTTAACCGGTTTTAAAATTATAAAGGGAAATGAAAGGTATGTCTGTAACATTGGGGCAAAAAGTGGAACTGGAAGTTCGTGATAATTATAATAAACTAATAGATCAGTATCAAGCGGATGGAAGAATTTTTAAAAAAGGTGAACTGTTCGGGACCGTCTATAACGACCATCTTGAGGTTGAAAAAAAGAGGCAGTTTTTAAATTCTTGTAGTGATAATTCGCAGGAAATCAGCAGCTATTTAACTAGAATTTTTGATTTGTTGGTACAAGGAGTAGAACAACTTAAAAATAGAATGATATTGGTACAAAAACAACTTTATGAAGAATTGGCTTTACGGGATATTCGAATAAAAGAGCTGGAAACTACTATACGTATACAAAAAGAGCAACTGCAAGAGAAAATCATAGAAAATAATGACTTGAGGAAAGGTTTAGAAAGAATGATGAAAAAAACAAAGTTATGAAAAGAGAAAATCAGAGACCAATAGCCAAAAAGATTTATTAACGATAGCAGCAGCTATTTGTCTCTATCGTAACTATACTTCTCTTATAAATGAACATGCTAACGTATTAAATGCTAAATAATGTTACATTACTTTGTTTAACAAACTTTATGTAGCTGTAATTATTAAGTCAATAATTATGTTAAATCAAATAAATAAACTGTTATTATAATGGCTATGAAAGATGTAATTATCATCGATACTGTACCGGTAATAATCTTTTTCTTCTTTTCTAAAGGCATCGCAATTCGGGATATTAGCAAATAAAGATAAGTAGCAGCTCCCATTGAAACTAAAACAAAGATAATAAAAATATTTAAAATCAAAGCATACACACCCTAAGTAAAATATCTATCATTTTGAATCATTAAAGTTTAGTTACGCTTTTACGTCATATCTGCAGATTTCAAAGTTCGTTTTGCTTTGTTGAATTCCGCTCTGAATCGATCCAAAACCCATTCTCTTTCATACTGGTTTTCATCTGCAACTTCATCAAAAATCAGGAATACCTCTTCTACAAGTTCAGCAATCCGTTTCATTGCTTGTTTATAGAGCATTTCATCTTCCGTCAAGCTATCGCCCCTTTCTGCAAAATATGAGTCTAGTAAACTCTTTGCTTAATGTGTTCATCTAACTTTTTCTGATATATAAAATGATATAAATGCAATTGCAGCACCAATAAAAATACCAATGACCATTCCATGATAAAATGTCATTTAAAAAACTCCTTAATCGAACTATTGCTTATTAAATAGATGTTCTACTCATCTATCCACACTTTATTTGGGCGAAGGTGATCATTTTATTTCATATAATCTTCGTACTACGAATTATTTATTTCCTTTTTTCACAAACTCTTTCATTTTTTCAATCAGTTTTATGGCGAATTCTTTTTCAATTTTTTCTTTTTGATTCTTTGGTTTAATTTCGGATACTCCTTCTAAATAACCAAGGGAAAACATGAATATATCAGATTTTTCTTTTTCATTAAGTTCATTATCCCAATTCAATTTTCAACACTCCTTATTTCGTAGTTTGGGTCGAAAAGTCATTTTATAACCAGACATTCAACTAGTTGCAACTCAATTTAATCAGAGCTGCTGCTACCTGAATCGCTGGAATCACTGGAACTATATGAGCTAAAACTGCTAATTGGTGAACTATAATCATTGTTATTACTATAATCGTTGACGCTATTATATTTAGTTGCGTTTGTTTCAATACTACTGTTTATTTCTTCGCTGTCTTTTAATTTTTTATGTCCACTTAAATCACTAGCAGTATCCCAATAATCATAAGAGTCATTTGCATTAAGTTTTTTTGCAGTTGAAGTAGTATTACGTTTATGTCTTCTATTAGAATTATCGTTAAAAAATTTTGATAACATGATAAAAGGTAATACTAGCATGACTATCCCTAGTAATAATAAAATCATTTCCATAATTTAACCCTCTCTTTCATAATTAATACACCCTTTTTTCATATCAACGGAGAATGCTTTTCTTATGCCTACTGCTTCATCTTTTCTAATTGTGTTACTAATTCATGTATTATTATTACCTACATCTTGCTCCTTAAAGCCATTAAAGAACTAAAATAGAATAAGATATGTTCCAAGAGTAGCAAAAATTGATAAAAATAGAGCAAGCAACACACCTTTGATACTCTTTTTTTAAATTGCTGGTATGCCAAAAACTAATGCTGAAATTAAAAACAAAAAGATTAAAAGAATTCCTGGCTCAGCAGTAGTAGGGATCAAATTGATTTTATCTATTAGCATATTTCTCTCCTTACTTATGATCTCTTACTAGAGAACGGATTTGAGTTTAACCGCTTCTAAATACCACGAAGGGGTGAAGTTAAGAACATTCTCTTTTTGAATGGTGTGTATAATGATTCATCTTGATGATGTAACGGGAAAAATTTATGTGAAAATCTAAATACCTTGCCTTGGGCGTATACAATCCAATTCCAGTCAATTGAAATAATGTTAGAATACTCACAGATTTTCTTGATGACTTCTTCAGTTTGTTGTTTGCTAGGTTGTCTTGATCCCAGATCAAAAAGATGAATGTGATTTGACCTTGGATCAATGTGGATTTCAAATTTGTTAACGAGCTCAAGGGGTAAATTTATCATTATTTCTCCTTTTTACATTTTCTTCTTTATTATCGGATTGTGAGTTCTTCATCAGAAATGTTTAATTCATATTTTGCCTGTTCAATAGCATCCAAGTTAATGGCTGAACCGATTTCAGGATACAAAACCTTTAATTCTAATTTTGCTTTCTGTTTTTCTTCTTCTGTACCGTAATTAAGCATTCCGTTCAAAACGATCATCTTTTGCAGCATGACCGCTGTATCTAATTGATTTAAACCATTAATAGTCGGTTTCATAAATAACCCTCCTAAAATTTGTATTAATTGTATAGTAAATCAATATTACAAATTAAAGCAAAAAACCTAACAAGCAAATCAAAGAAATTGAAGGACCTGGCGTAGATAATGTTGTATTTCCTTTACACGATGAGCAGCATCATCAGCAATCTGTTTTAAATGGATCTCTCCTTCTGGAGTAATTCTTAGAAACCGTTTTGTCCTTTTCTCACTTTCCCACTGGCCAACCATAGAACCGCGGGACTCCATTTCTGATGCAATATCGTAGATATAGCCATTACTTGCTATCCAGCCAAATTTCATTTTGAGCAATTCACCAATTTCCCCCATATATACGCTTGTTCTTTTTGAAGCTGTTCTCAAAGTCACATATCGAACAAGGTCTTTTACGGAAATAATTTTAGAGAAATATCTTCTGTATTCTTCGGGCAGTTCCTCTTCCACAGGTGTATGTTCACCGGATCCTGTTAAATCGAATACAAATCGGTCGATGACCTTTTTTATCTCTAACAACCGCTCCTTAAAATTCTGCTGATACCAATCGTATAATTTTTTCCCTTTGGCAGAGATTTCATAAAAATTGCGTCCCGCTTCCCTGGACAAAAGTAAATCACCGCTATCAGCAAGCCCTTTGGCCGTTTTACATAAATAATCATAACTATGAACTTTACCTGAAAAATTGGATGTTAGTAAGTTGTACAGAGCCCTTGGATAATTGGGTCCTGAATCTTTTAGTTCCTTCAAAATAAATAATGTAAGAAACTCTCTTTGACTTAATCCAAGAGTTTCGACAGAAACTATTTTTTCATCTTTCTTCATCTTTTGCTGCACTCCTCTCGTGTTTTTCACAAAAACGCTCCAACTATTTTTCAGCAACAAAGGCCAATAAGAGGGGAGAACCTTATCGTTTTTTACTGCGTCACCATAAACCTCGATAGAATATATATTCTCTGGCCGTCCCCATTTGTCCTGCCTTCTCTACTTCATCTCCCCTTAAACCGCCTGTTTTTCTTTTTATTTTACCGGATTTATTTCATCGATCCGAATCATTCAATACTTCGGATTTATTTAATTATTTAATTCCTTCGAATCCATTCAATTATTCCGTACCATTAAATTCTTCGAATTTATTTATCGAAGGGTTGGGTGAGGGTTTGTCGCGCGTCTGGGCACTAGCTGCAGCAAAACCGAAAAACAAACGCCCTCCCACAGCATAGAGTCAAAAGCGGGCGGTTTAAGGAGGTTCATCGAACCGACAAAGAAATAACAAGTTGTCTAGAGCATTGCATAGGGAGGAGCGGGAGATCGGGGAATGCTACCAAGAGTAGATATATTCTATCGAGGTTTCCTTTGTAATATGTTATAGCAAGTAAGACTTGATAAGGGAGCGGGTTATGGAGATTCATTGGCTGATTTCTTACTCCCCTTCTGTAGCAGCTCTACTTTTAGTCGTACCCATTGGAAGAAGGAACGGATTTTAACCTTCGGTATCATTTTCTCAGGAAGGTCCCTTACTAGTTGCTCCATATCATCTTTTTCAAGGTATAAGTTAATAGATTTTATGTCCGTGATCGGTGTGAAAAATTCAATATTGATGACGATCTGCTCACCAGGAGCGGGTCTATATAATGTGTAACTCCAGTAGGTATGAGCAATCACCGCACGAAGAAAATCCGCTTTTTGAATTTCTTCCTTTATTAATCCTTGAACTGTCAGCTCAGGCAGTAAATTCACCTTAAATGCAGCGTTATTAGAATGTGTAATGACATCTAGTAAACTTCTTTGGACTCTTGTTAAGGTTTTCTTTATGTATAGTTTATTTTGACAATCATTGGATTCAATGGATTTCAAGAATTCCTTCAGCATTGTTTGTACCTACCTGACCAGTAGGTAGTTCCCCTCACTTTACTTGTTTTAAACGGGCATCTTTTTGTTAGCTTTCTTGGATACAGTATAGTTTTTATGTGCGACAATTGTTTTATTGGTTTCTAGATTAAGGAGTTCTCTATCCTTTTGAGAGATTTCAACCAATACGCTATTATCACGGACCAGGTAGACAATCCCTGTCATTTTGCAATCCTTTCTATTGAAAGTAACGTGATCACCAATATCAGCTTTTTTAGACATGCTTATTCCCCCTTAAATTTCTTGATAAAAAAGAAAAAGCACCGAATAGAAGGGGTTCCCTTCCATTCAGTGCTTCTGAATATTCATATTTTACCATTCTACTAGACAATTTTCAATGGCGATTAATTTAGCGTAAATTATCTAACCGTCATGAAAACGGAAAGCCTTCTTGCTTAAGATTTATGATATTTCCTTGGGTAATAAGCTAATTGCTAAAAAAGTAATTAGCAAAACTAAGAATACTTCTTTAAAGTTACCCATTTTTCATTCCTTCTCAAATGAGTACTCTACTTTAATCATATTAGAATCTTCTGCATCTCCTATTCCTAAGTAGTAATCTGGATTCGAAGATGGAGAGTGTAATACTACCCCTTTAAAATAGCTAGGAACAGCAGATTCCCCTAGCATCTGAAAGGATAAAATAAATCTTTTGTTCTTTGTATCGTATACTGGGTTTACTAACCTGTATTCTTTAGTAGAAAAATCGGGCGCTTGATAAAGACCCAATGGTATTCTACCAATATTAGCGTATGCATCCCATAACTCTTGGTCAATTGTTCCATTATAGATATACACTTTGAAAATACCCTTATCAGTCTCACTTATACCTTTTGTACTTATTTTATATCCGTTAAATTTACCATTATCGATAAATACTTGACCGCCGTCCGTAGGATTACTCTGACCTGACTCGTTATCTACCTTATACTCACCCTTCAACGCTAACGCTAATCGGTCTAATAGACGTTGTTTTGTTTTCGCGTCTTTTAGCACACCAATATCAAATTTCGCTTGGTTCGCTTGGTTATCGATTTTAGATTGGGATTCGTTAGCTCCTACCATCTTCGCTACTTTATCAACCGACATTTTCGCCGTAATTAATTGAGCATGTTGTTTTAGAATAGTCTCACCTGGGCTCTTATAAACCCTTAGAATTTCAGAGCGTGTTGATTGCCCATATACTTTGTAAAGTAATGTCGCTTGTTTACGAATTTCAGCAGAGATAGCATGATACTCCATTTCTGTCGCATTTGAAATAGGATCCGTTTTAAATAAAGTATTGAACTCATTAGCCCTATCAACGATCTTCCTACCCGATGTTATAGCATCGATATATGCTTGAGCACGTTGATAATATACTTTTACATTATCGTTTAGCTGTTTTAGCAAAGCTGTTTTGGCAGAAGAATTAGGTAAACGATCTAATGCCTGTTGAGCTTTAATCATAGAATCTTTCACATTATTATAAATAGACATATCAGGTTGAGTAATTGGGTTTTTAGGGTACTTTTGATTTCGATAGTCAATTGAAATTTCCCATTTTAATGCTCCCGCATGAGTTTCTGCTTTCTTTATGTAATCTTCAACTTGATTGGACTTTATTTGAGCTGCTTGTGTTTCTTTAGGAGTTAATATAGTATGTGTACTAGTAAAAGCAATAATAGAAGCTACTGTTAATTTGTTCACACTCATTAATACACGTTTTAATCCAATTTTTCTCACCAATTTATTTTTCCTCCTAGTTAAATTCACTTATATCCATAGTAGTAAAAAAGATATATATTTTATAACTCATTAATCCCTAAAGATAGTTAAAACGAGTCACTTTTATCAACTGAACTTCCTTACGAGATGATACGGGTAAACCTCTGGAACCTTGCCATATTAATAACCTGCAATACTAATATAACTAAAGTACATAATTCGACGAATTTCGGATTTATTCCTTCAAATTACCTATTTCTATATTAATACCTAGGGATTTTTAGTCGAAAAAGAAAATATAAAGCCCGATTATTAAAAATCGAGCCTCTAATTATTATTACTGATTAAACTTATCTCTAATTTTTGTAACTTCCTCTACAGGTAGTTTTAATTTTTTTGCAATTTCCTCTACAGGCACTTGCTTAAGTAGCAACTTAATGACATTGATGGTTTCGTCTATTATTTCTTCATCATAAGAAAACACTTTCCACCCTCCCACATGTAAATATTCAACGGCGATACACCGTGTAAAATACAAAAGCCCAGAGGAATTGCGTGTTAACCCCCCCTTTGAGCAGTCTATACTCAATAACTATTCCTATTAAGATTCCCAAAATCACCATTATAAGGATTAAAAAAATAACTTTCTTCTGTACGCTTAGAATAAAACACATAGACCTTCTCATTCTTATATTTTTGAAAATGTGTATATACTAACGAATCTTGCTGTCTATCTTCTAAAGAATTTAAAGCTTCCCCTACTGTATACTCGGGCTTAAATAAAAATATCGGTATTGGTATTAGTAGTAAGACTATTAACGATATTGTCTGAACAAACAGGCTCTTAAATCTTGATACCGGCCTTAAGAAAAGGATTATATTAAAGATTATTATAATGATTAAGTAAACTGATATTTTACCAATCCACATTATTTCTCCATATTTATCATTCACAAGGAAGATCAATAGATATTCAAATATACTAATGAAAATAATACTTAAAAATATTAGTTTTTTCGTCACTATTCAACACTCCATCTAGTGGAAATTGTTTACCTTGCGAATTCAGAAGAATCATGAACTGTGTCTCGCTCTCACTCAATTGATAAGCTACCACCGAATTCGATTAAAATGTCATCTATTGTTCCAATTATGTAAAATGTACCATCCTTATAAAATAATGTAAATATAGTCAACTGCTCCACCAAATATAGCAAACTTGATGTTTTCAGTGGAGACCGATACCTCCTACTTCTCTATTTAGCAGTATTAATCTTTCCACTACATCATCTTTTGTTTCAATAATATAGGATTCTTTCAACCTACGTTCCTCCAACAAAAAAAGACATCCGTTATTTCGATAACGGATGTCCTTCTAAATATTATTTTTTATCTTTTTTATTGATTATCTCCCAAACCTTAATTGTAGCATTTAATTCCTTTGCTAACTCTTCTGAGTTTTCATGGATATAAATTTTTGACTGTTTAGATGATTGCTCTTTCAGCAACATATCCAACTTTTCTTCAATTTTTTTATACCTTTCCGCTTCTTCTTGCTCTTTGATTAACCTTACCTTCTCATCTTGTTTTCTTTGAGAATACATTAGGGTAAATGAAAATAACGATAAAACAATGGAAAAATAGGCCATAAAGGTAGCAGTTAAATGAACGAATATTTTCAAACTATTTGCCCATCTTTTCTCCAAGGCTTCCTCTACATCTATTTTTTCTTGTTGCAGTTCCTCCGCGATTATTTCATTAAAGACCTTTAGTTCGTCCTGGTAAATGTTATAGTAATAATAGCCAACTACAAACAATAATAATGTTAACCCTATACCCAGAACTAAGTAAGTCCTTTCATAGAAGGTATTAGTAAATATTTTTTTCATTAATCATTCTCCTCTCTGTTTTTACTAAAATAGTATTTATAGTTTAAAAACATAAAAGGTTTACCACTAAAGGCAAACCTTAACTTAATTCTTATATTAGATTTTCGGTAGGGACATGCTCATACAATTGACTGAGCTGTTCGAACTCCATATACATTATGTCCTCTGACATCTTTTTTGAATAATCCTCAATCATCAGGAACGGTCTAAAAGCGATTTTTGTTTCACAATCGCACCGCTCAGCTGGTACATTATGAATCACTAATTTCCCTCTTGATGTGAGTTTTTCCTTAGTCACAGTAATCATGTGATAGTTTCCTCCGCACCTATGGCATTTCATCTTTTCCCGCTCCCCTATCATTTTAGGGGAAGTATAACATAAATAGTGTTACTCCTTAAAAAGTGTTATTAAACTCCTCAAAAAATTATGCTAAGAACCGGTTTTTCATTTTATCTTCCCTAAATACCGTGGCCAGACTCCTTATCATTGGTGTAGAACCGTTATAATATAAATTCACGCCTACTACCAGAATCCCATTGGAATTTTCAAAAGCGACTGTTCTTTTTAGATCGGGATTGCGATACCCGGGATAATTTCCGATGTCGTAGCCCTCGACTACTTTGCCGTTTAGTAAAGCTGCCGCTACCTCTTGAACGGATATTTTTCTTATTTCCATCTGTTCAAGAATATGTGTAGTTAAAATATTTTCTCCACTTAAAACAGCATGACGAATGGCTTGCATTTCCTTATCCCAATCACTCTGCATGTGATTATTGAATAATGCTTTCTTTTTCTGTTTTCTCATCTTATCTCCCTCCTTTAACAAATAAAAAAACCGCTAAATAGAGATAAGTAACATTTCTCTACCCAGCGGTATTTTTTGAAATTTCTCGAACCGAGACAATTTCAGTATTAACATAATCTTCAGCTCTTGTTGCTCCTTCTGGCCATAGAATAACATAATTAATACCTACTCTATCGTCATGCCAAAAGCCGCGAACCTCAAAGATTCCCTTTCCTTCACCTTCTATCTCAATTTCATAGATTTTTACTTGCTCAAGCAATTCCCAAGGTTTTTTATTCTTTCGAATAGGCCTTATATGCTTAGAAGGATTGAATTGAGGGTCAGTAAAGAAAGGATTAAAAATCATTCCAAATCACCTCCTTTAAAATAAAAAAGCCCTATGTAGGGAAAATGCCTAAAAAAAGCATTAATCACCTACATAGGGCGTATTGAAAAAAAGGATTACCTTCTCGCTTGAGATGGTATAAGAAATTTACTAAAAATATATAACTATTATATCCATTCCAGTCATGAAATTACAAGCAAGACTTTATATTATAAACAATTCTAAACTTGCATTTTTCTTAGCCGTTATTAGATAAACATTGATACTCTCTTTGCACTTATAAAGGTTGAACATAAACATATCCCTTATCCTCTTTTATTATAAGTTGCTAATTTAATCAATGATCTTACTCAACTCCCGCTCAACCCATTGACTCATAGTAATTTTTTCATTATCTGCTAATTGCTTAATAGTATCTAGCATTTTAATCGGTAATTCCAAATTGGTTTTTTTATACGCGCTTCTGACAATTAACAAATTCTCCGAAATTTCTAGTGTGCCTTCTTTAATAAATGGCTGCAAGTCATTAACGGTAAATGGAACGTTAACAAATTCCATTTCTCCCGTTTTAAGAGTGATTAATATAGATGATTGGTGCTCCCTAATCCCAATATTCTCAACGCCCCAAACTTGATATAAATAATCAATAAAAGGATATAATATATCAGCTGTATACGGTATTTGAAGATAAACATATCCCTGTGCTGGTATTGAGTTCTGATGAATTTGATACACCGGTTTTAACTTATACTCTTGGATTCCTTCTTCATATGGAATCCACTTTTGGCTTAACGGTAGGGAAAATCCCCAATCCAACGATTCATTTTTCGTAACTCGTGCTGTCTGAACAAGAGGAGAGTGAAAATGCTGAAATAGAGCTACGTCATATACTGAATTAAAGTATTCCCCTTTTCTAATTCGATCAAATACCCCAGGTTGTAGTATTTTTTTAGCTTCCTCAAAAGCCTCATCGGTGATGATATATGAGATCCTTTCGTCTCCAAAGGGTACTTCCTCTGCCCTAATGGTTCCATTTTGAATATATTTTAGGATGCTTTGAACAGAAAGCCCCAAGAGCTTGGCCACTTCTGATGGGCGCATACCCGTAGGTTGCTGCACTCTCATAGAAACTAATTCATCAATCTCCTTTTTCTCATACCTTACTTCCTTATATATACGGTGCGGATCAGGGATTTTCTTTATTTTTCCTTGTTTGGCATAATGATAGACGGTAGCCTTTGTAACCCCTAAAAGTTCAGCCGCTTCTTTTTGTGTATACCATTCCATTTTTTTATAAACTCCCTATTGCTTTTTAGATTATTGGCATTCGCTAATGTCCATCATACTCGTTGTATAAACTTACTAATTATCAAATCTAACACTAGATTTTGTTTTAGATGGTAATTTCATGATGGTACAAAAATACTTCCCTCTCTTTAAACAAGGTTTTATATTGTAACCGAGGTTTTTTAATAATCTCTTTTATAATTCCTTGCTTCCCCTCCCACTCTTTTAGGTAATGATAACTCTCCGGATCTTCTTCTTCAGTAATTGATAAATGAATTCGTATCTTATCTCCAATTTCATAAGGAAGAATATCATCAGGCTCGGAATTCCGATTAACCACCTTTTTTTCATTATCATTAAATAACGATAGTTGTTCATCATTAGATAACAAAGAATCACCACCAATATTTATATTCATAATAATAAATAACTTTATATATAATTTAATTTTATCATATAATAGATAAAATCTTCTGTAACATTGTATATAAATAAAAAAATAATATAAAATTATTTATTATTAATCTAACATAAACAAAGGGAACATTTTTTTATGTTAGTCAGATTATGAATAAAAAAATAATTTGATATACTGTAAATATAAGAGTTTATAAAATATAATTAATAATTTGTTATCAAAAGATAGATGATTATATTTTTTGAAACGGATGGTGTTTAAGTATGCAGGAGATTGTAAATAGCAATATTGATTTAGGGATAATTGATTGGAAAAAGGCAATCTCTGATAGATTAAGTATTCCTGTGCTCCAGGAGCGGATTGATTTAGCGGAGAAATTTCAAAATGAGCCTTTCGCGGACTTTTCAGATTTGGACATAATAAAGTGGTTCCTTTACAGAAAAGAGCATATTGATCAACAGCATGATAAATCGGAGAGGACTATAAAAGAATATAAGCGGGAGCTTACACAATTTGTCGAGCAGCTGATTAAGTTTTCGGCAGAAATTAACCTAGATATAGACAATATAATAGAAGGTTCTTTATTTAAATCGCTGGCACCGAGACATATAAGAAGATACCAGGAGTGGCTAGCGGATAAGAGTCCTTATGTTCAAAAGAACGGCTCCTACTCTCCCGCCACTTTAGCAAGAAAAACTACAATCATAAAAAATTTTCTAAGCTTCTTATATGAAGTCAAATATATATCAGAACCTATTTATAAAGGATTAAAGATTGCCACTGTTAGAAAAGATGATCGCCCTAATAGAGATCTTGGGCCGATGGAAGTAATACAATTACTGGATCATTTTCGAAATATTAATCATCCTATCGTTTTTACGATTATTCATGTTTTGACAACCACTGGCCTAAGAAATGAAGAATTTTGTAGGCTAAACGTGGAAGACCTTCAATATGATTCTATTAATAACCACTATTACCTTAATGTATTAGGGAAAGGAAATAAACGTAGACAAATTCCATTGAAAGAAAAAAGCATGAATAGCATACGGATGTTTCGATATGCTAGAGGGTTGCCAGAGCTGGCAGCGGCTGACAAAAAGAGTACTTTGTTTACGACTAATTCCGGAAAAGCTTATTCACCTTCGTATCTATCACAGTTTCTAACTAAGAAGATAACAGAATCACAATTGTCATTTCTTTTTCATCGTACTTCGCCAGTTGGACCTCACACCTTTAGACATGCTTTCGCTATAATCTCCCACATTAGTGGAGTTGATATTTATAAAATCATGAGAAGCCTCGGACATGAAAAGATCGAAACAACCATGATTTACCTAGAAAAAATATTTGAAAAAGAACGACATGCTATTCATGAATGGACCTCTGATGTATTTGGCGATTATATATAAAGTTTGGTTGCTGAAAAGAAAAGAAACGATAAATTCATAAGTTAATAAGGGGTAGCGTCAGGAAAATCTAAGAAGTTCATTCCATAAAAAAGTCGATTTCCTGTGTCGTTTAAGGAATCGACTTTTTACTTATCTTGTTAAACTAAAGCCCCCGTTAGTTCAATATGAATTTATAATGATGGAGGGCTATCAGACAGACAAATCGATAAATTCTAGTTCCATTTCTGCTGCTGCTTTCGAACGATAAACGGTAATTTTATCATAGGGTTTCAAGTTTTCTTGCCATGATCCTATATTACTCAGAAAATCTTCTCCGTTTTCAGAAATTATCAAGCACTCTAAATGCCTATTGATATAACAAATTGGTGCGTCACTTTTCAAATCACATTGTTGACCAACAGTTCCGATAAATCCACCTTTACTATCTTTTGCCATAATATCTACATATGGAACCGTATAAAATTCTAAATGTGGAATATCATCGTCAAAGATAAATTGAATATCATAATCGTTAGCATATTTTTGATACTCCTCATTTTTATGATAAACACTCATAGGATAAATTGTTGTACCTGTTGATATAACCTCAGTATCTTTTAAATTTACATTTATGGCTCCAGTTAATTCTGTTCTATCTAGATAAACTTTTCGCATCTCAACCTCCGTTTAATCTTATTTTAAAGTAAATGCTTATTACTTTTGTGATTTCTTATTGAACTAACCTGATCCTTTACTTCCATCAGAAAAAGCCATTCTCCTTCTTGAAGAATAGCACCCGTTACTTGAATAAAGGATTTATTAAAACAAATCCGCAATATATAACAATATACCGAAAATAGTACCTATAATAATCAAAATAGTGGTTTTCTTTGAAAGTTCTCTTTCCCATTTACGTACAAACTTCCTTGATAAACCCCTATCATCATTATTGGTTTCCATTTTAAGTTCCTTATGAAACCTATATGACTGGAAAGTTAAATATAAAAATATACCTATCGAAATTATAGCAGATATTATTCTTAACCAATTCATCAATTTCACCCTTAATATTAAAGTGTTTCCTTTATACATTTCCCTGCGATATATGATTTACTCAAGTTAAACTAACCTGCCCCGTTAGTACAATAAGAAAAAAGACCGCCGCAGCGATCACTTTCTGTAACTCTTGCACCCTTTAATTTAAGTGGAAATCTTTACATTTAGCACTTTTTCGTTAGGTTCTATATTTAGCAGATACTTTCAATTTAGGACGTAATTAGGAACCTTACAAATTATATGGTACAATGTGTTCACCATTTGATTTACTGTTTTCATGTTCCCTACTCATTCGTGAGTGGGGTTTTGTGTATTTTTAAGAAAAATAAAAAACAGACTCTAAAAAAGAGTCTGTTCATGTTTGGCATTATAATTAAGCCTTATGAACGTTCGCTGCTTGTGCTCCACGCTGACCTTGCTCAACATCAAAAGTCACTTCTTGACCTTCTTCTAATGTTTTGTACCCTTCGCCTTGGATAGCTGAGAAATGAACGAATACGTCTTCTCCACCCTCACGTTCGATGAAACCGAAGCCTTTTTCGCCATTAAACCATTTTACTTTACCTTTTTCCATGTTTGTTGCCTCCTATTGTGTTAGCACACACAATGTATTACTATCCTTGTTCTCAGTGATCATCAAGACGAAAAGTTTTACTAATACTATCCTTTACACCGAACAAAAATAATTCATATTTAGAATAGCCTTTTTTGAAATTGTTTGCAAGGCCCAAAGAACCCCAACTAAAGTGCCTATTTCTAAGTAGAAACCTTACAAACTTTTCTACACTTTAACATATCCATTCCCTTAAATGTATGGGTCCTGAAACTTGACTATAAAGGAAAAAACTGTCTTGTTAGAGAAAAGTGCTAAATTAGTATAATCAATAAGTACTAATGAGAATAATAATATTCTTGAGCAAGGTGTGACTTCACTATCCATGAATAAAACAACTTCACCTTGTTCCCTTATTATTATAGGCTATACCCTAAACATTATTAAGTAATTGACATAGACTGTTCTTAAGCAAAAAATTTAGCCTTCCGCCAGTTTCCTTAAGGCGCCTAAAAAAGGCGCCTTTTCTATTGTGATTCAAATAAGCCCTCCCGTATAAGCGGATTTATGGCTGCTTCTCGGATGAACCGTTCGTTGAAATCCCAATTCTCACTCACTTAACGGATACTTACTCATAGGTATCGAATTTTTTAAAGATGTTATTCCTGAATATGGCCCTTTTCATGAAGAAAGACGCCTTCCTTATTTCAGAAAAGCGCCCGGTTATGGAAGAACTTTACCTCTTGCTAGAATTCAAAATATTAAGACATTCCTTTAGAATAGCTTCATTATTAAAAATAATTAGATGAAGTTTTTTTCTTGCTCTAGTTACCATCTGAAAAAGCATTTTTGTTGGATGGTAATAAGGCTCAGATTTCCATCCCTGAGTAGATAGCTTACTGTCTTGTCCATAGAAAAAATGTTTATCTAAAACAGCAACTACCTTATCAAACTCCTGACCAATAATTTGATGTGAACTTTCATCTCCACCAATGTGAAATTCATCATATGGGTTACTAGAATATCTAGTAGGTGTGAAATTTATTATTTTCCACCCCTGACTTTTTAGTATTTCCATTTCTTTTATTACACCACGAGAAGTTGTAAAGTATGAGACATCAATATTAGGATACTCTTGATTTGGATTTCGACTGCGTAAATTAAACAAATTTTTTATAAATGATGCTATTTCTTGGTTAGTTCTAATTTTCTCTGTTAATTTGAAATGTTTAGGAGAAACTTGCTCCTTAATATATTGAGGTATATTTCTCTTGATTTCCCAACTAGCAAGACATTGCTGAAAATCATGCGAGAAAATGTACATTGCATTAGTTTCCTTAGCCTTTAATAATATTTCATCTATTTCATCCATACCTATTCGTTGAGTTTCATCTAAAATTATAAGGTCATAATCATTAAAATTATAATTTTTATGATACTGGCTTTGTGTAATTTTCCAAGAATAATTATTTTTTAGTTTTATGTGGCCATTATTTAAAGCACCACAGTGAAAAATGAGAACCCTTTCTGACCTATTGCGATATTCCTTCGCAATATCATAAATTAGTAGTGTTTTTCCAGTGCCTGCGTTCCCTTCAATCGAGATAAAGCATGGTTCAGTTTCCCTATTTAACTTTAAAATACTTTTTTTTATGTTCTCTTGATGGTCAGTTAAAAAATACTTATTATCAATAAATTTTTCTGTTGAATTAAAGGGTGAAACTAAGTAATTCGAAGGGTCGAAATGCTTATGTATATCTTCAATTTCAATTAACTTTTGTTCCCAAAGTTCAGATATTAAAAAAGAAATTTCAACCTCAGTCAGCTTTTCACTTTCATCTAGGTAAAATAACTTCTTCTCCTCAGCAACATACGTGAAATTCAGTACCTTTTTATCTAAGAATCCAAGGTAATATTTATTTTTAATGAGCTGCTCCTTGATTCTATCTCCAGTATCCTCTTTTTTTAGTTCAATATTAATAATATTATTATTTCCAAATCTTAAGAGATCAAATTCCTTTCCTATCTGGTTTATTGTGTAACCTACATAAAATCTTTCTAGAATATTAACCTCTTTTATGTTATCTAGAAGCTCTTTCACTAGTGATCTTAAATCCTCTAATTCACTCTTTTTAATCTTGATGTCAAAATAGGTAATATATGAATTAAAGACTTCAGGTGTTAATTTTCTATTTGCATTTAGTAATGATAATAAATTTATGGGTTTCAACGTATTTTTTCCTTTCAATTTGGTTTTATTTCTATCTGGTAATCCTTATATTAGGTAGTTTATCATTTTCCTATAATTGGCAATATATATATATTATATTTAAAAATCTGGCCCTTAACATAAAGAAAGAGCACAATTCTTATTGCAGAATCATGCCCCGTAAGTAGGATAATGAACTTTTACAAATACCCTTTTTCCTTAAGCTCACGGTACCGTGAGTCGGTAATGAGAAAATCTCCTTTCATAGGAAAAGGCATTATACCCTGGACCTTATCTATAAGATTATTGTATAAAAAAATTTCTAAAGCCTTGTTTACCTTGGTTTCTTCATATCCATCTTGGGCAGCCAATTCAATTATCTCACCTTGACTGTTAATTCGTTCCTTAAATATCATTTCACAAAGAAAAGCCTTTAAGCCTTCATCCATGTTTTTCAATTCATTTAACATAATTATCATCCTTCCGTATTAATTACTATTAATATAGCAGAAAAGAAAGATAACTTTAGGTAAAATCCAAATTTTTACTTAGAATTTCCTCGTTAGCATTAGTAAATCTTATTCCGTAATTTAAGATATTTTTTCTATCGATGGCAAGACGGCACATTGTTTTTTTGAGAACAAAAAACAATTTGTTTCTGTAAATATTTCGAAGTGGGAAAGATTACCTTCTATCCTTTTAACTTCTTCTGTATTAATGACTGTTGTAATCGTTCTGTATTCTTTTTTTGCAAAAATTCTTTTCAATAAATTTCCACTGTTAGTACGTATGTATTGATTAAATCGTAAATAAGGTGTTTGTTTCCGATCCAAATCATCTGCCAATGGATTTTCCGATATAGGTGGGCGTGTACCATATACTTCCGATACTGAAGAAAAACTATATAAGTTACAAAAACAATCCAATAACGGTTTAGCATTTTCACCTGCTTTTTTTCCCGAAAAACAAAAATTAACAAAATGGTCTAGAAAAAATTCCGAATTTACTTGATATACACCTTCATATTTTTTTACTATTGCAGCCATTATTTTATCCCTTGTATGATCTCCCCAGTTATTAATATTATAATTTGCTTTTTCAAATACACCTAATTTGCTTAATTCAATTTCTTCATACTTATCCCAAATGTCTTTTGGAATATAAACAAAATGACCGTCAACTACACAGTATCCCATTTGGCCCTCCACCTTATAATTAAGCTATATTAATATCTTTGTTAATTTTATCATGTGAATTCAATTATTAGACCAGTCAGTTTTTCCACAATATGGCCCAACAATGCCTGTTTGCTAAACAAACTAAAGGCATCAACTATCTCTGTGTTTTTTTATCTCCAACATATTTCCACAAATGATAAATACCCCAAAACAAAATTGCATTTAAGAGTAAAAATATGGGGACCATTAAAGGTTTCTCTATAAAATAATTAGACGCAAAGACAGAAAAACCAACCAAGATAATTATGAATGGGAACAGAAGAATCCAATATCGCTTATCTTTAAATGTTTGAAAACTAAACATACAATCACCTCTATTCCATAGGGGATGTAAATGCAGTTAATAAGGGGAAGGTGGTAAGAGGATAGTTATACGAATTGTAGGAAAATCAACAAGTAAGCTATTAAGGAAATTATTTAAATAAAAAAACCAACAAACGGATATATTCTGAAAATGTTCTGTTTGTTGGCTAATAATGTTACTTTTCACATGCAATTTTATCTTTATCTCGATCCAGTTTCTTGTTAGCATCATACAATTCCTTTGAAACATATGGCTTATGCTTAGTTTTACCTCCTTTATTCTTTGTGTCCTTAGTTTCAGCTACTCCACCTTTATAATCCTTATTTAACTCCGTACAATTTTTGTATGATTTAACTGCTGCTTTAACAGCTGTTGCATAAGAAATGCTGAATAATAAGCCTAAAGAAAGAATAATTGAAGCAAACTTTTTCATCTAGACACACCTTCCTACTAACATTTGTATCTAGTATAGTGAAATATTACCAAGTATTCAATGAGAAAAGTTGTTTTCTGACATAGGATCCTTCCTATAATCATAATAAAAAATTAATTTATATTACATTCCCTACATGTGGTAAAATAATCCTATATTAGCTGTTAATGTTAATATAGCAAATTACTGCTTAAGAAAAATAGCAGGAGGATAGCAAATATGCAGGAACATTTTTTTTTGGATAACGATGATATTAAAATTAGCAGCACAAGGTTAGTCCTCGAAAATAAGACAATTGCAATGAGCTCAGTTTGCTCAGTAGAACTTGATCGAGAAGAATTAAAGAAACCTTGGATTGGTATGATAATAGCTCTAATCGGACTTGTATCAGCGTTCACATATAATGATTCTTCAATAGGATGGTTAGTTTCCTTCTTCGGTTTATTACTGGTGGTAATCATGTTATTCAGAAAAAGGAAAGAAGCTGTAATAATTGAATTAACTTCTGGTGAAAAAGAGTATTTAACTAATGAAGAAATTGAAGATTTAACTTCTGTGTTTAAGGCAGTTAATGATGTGATTATCTTTAGAGGATAGATAGCTAGATTTTAGTTTGAATAAGAAAATACTTGAACAAAATTCAGCTAACTATAAGAAATTATTTACTTGAGAAGGGTAAAGGTAAATCTGTAAATCAAATTTCAGCACACACTAAGTTGAGTAAAGAGCAGATTGCTAAAACGGTGTTAGAAATGGAATTTGAAGGAAAGTTATCCTAACTACTAGCCCAAGTGGGAAAAGATTAACGATGTTTCTTTAACGGATAAAGGATTAAGGGTCCAGATTGTTTATCAGGTAACTCTTTATAAGTGTAGATTTGGTTTAAGTCTATGTTGTTATAGTTGTAAGTCATTGAAAAACACTTCAAGAGTTAATATAGCATGATTTAAGACTCAACAAAAGTTTATTTTATTTTGAAGGGGTTATTTTGTGATTAAAATTAATTTCCAATCGAAGCTTTTTAATGAAGAGTCACATCAAAAAATAGCAGACGAATTGAATAACGAGATTTTGAAGCTAAATCTAAACTTAAATTCTCTTAATCAAATCAATATTACGGAAAATTTACTTAAATCAGTTTTAAAGTTTCAAGAACATTATAGTAAAAAAGAAAAAGGTGTGACACAAGGAGAAAATGGAGACGCAATCGCAAAAGTTATGGATTTTATAGATGAAAACGATCAATTTGCACAAGAAATATTTATAACTGACTGGGTAATTTTTAACCTTTTTCAAGAAGATAAAAATATTGCAGCTCGAAGTTTTCATATTCTACATCATGAGCTGGTTCACATTCATGATAAGTATCTTAAGAAAAGAATTTATACATTGGAAGGTAGACAAGCAATTAATAGAAATAGATTAGATCATATTTTAACGATTCATGCTGATATCGTTTGGTCGGAATTTATAGCAGAAAGACTTTCGTGGCATACACTTACTTTTGAAGATATTCCTTACAAGGTTGATCACGTAAAGTCTTTGTTGCAAAACGTCAAGAGTGAAATAGAAAAGCAAATTAAGGGCGAAGAAGACCATAATTATATTTTTAGAGTACTACAGGAAGAGACATCTTTATTGCTTAAAATAGTAGCAAATTTATTTGGAATGTTAGATGGATTAATAAGTAATGCTACTGAACATGAAAACATAAATTTATTCCAAAAATTATTGATTAATACATTTGAAAATTCTTGTATGGAAGATATTTGGGAAGATTTTTATAATAATCTTGTCTCTTTATTCAAAATTTATCCAGATTGGAATGATGTTAACGAACTATCTGACCTTTGTAAAACTATTAGAGCTTTTTGGGCATCGTTAGGTGTATACACAAATAAGAGTGATGATGAAAACAATTTTTATATTTATATACGATAAAAAATTACTTTTAAAGTAGTTTTATTATGATATTGATAATAATTGAATTACTTGCAGCCATAACATTAGCTGTCATTATTTCGAGCAAGTATCATTATAGAATACTTGAAGGTAAAGAACTTATGAGTAATTTCCGAGGGATAGTCCTTTTACTTATGGTTTTGCATATATGCGTTCAAGTCGCATATATCTTCACTAACGGGTTAAAATACGAGTTTCAATTATCTAGTCATTTACTTATAACCTAGCAATGTTCCTTTCTATGGTTTTGTTTATTGGGTACATTATTCTTATTGTTTTTTTGGATAAAATCGGAAAAGAAAGATGAATATTTGTTTTATATTCCCTATCATTTAAAAAGTGAGTGAGGACTATGATTAAAGAATTAATTGATTCTCTAAAAGGTATTGGGAGCTTTGTTGCAGCGTTTTTATTCCTTGGTTTAACAATTCTATTAGTCTCTAGTCCATTCCTAATAATAGGCTATATATTTGGTGATAACAAACCCAATGAATATGATCCTGCCGATTTCAATCAAGATGGAATTGTTACATCTGAAGAAGACGAGTATTATCACAGTGACCTTTCTGAACTTTATAACGGAAAATAAAAGAGATATTTCATTATCAAAAATGAGGGAGCTACTTTCAATGGATCATGTTATGAAGCTTGGTTTCACATTAGTAATATTGGTGATAGTATCTAGTTTTACTGAAAGTTGGGGAGTATTTTTAGGCGGCTTGACTGTCATGATTGCATTAATAGCATTATATCAAAATGAGTTTAATAGAAAATAATATAATGCAATTATTTATCCTCTCTAATGGCGGCTTCTTTCAAGAGGTTCCCTCTCATGGTATAATTGATTTAAGTAGTCGAGACGAGTTCTCGACTTTTTTCATGTGAAAGGCGGGAATATTTCATAGACAATCAGATTGATGTAAATATCATTTATGATTTTATTGAGTATCCAGACAAAAATAGTGGCCGTTGCGACAAATGCGATAAAGCGCATTTTCGAAGCTCTATAAGAGAAGGCAAATTAATAAGAGAGTGTAGTAATTGTGGGATGAAGAAGAGCATTTAGCTTCTTCTTCCTTCTATTTGGAAACATCAATTTTCCTTCTCAAGATTATAACTCTTTGCCCAACAATTCTTTCTAATCCATCAAATAACAAACTCCCAGTTTAACTTCATATGGCAGGATAAAATAAAAGAACCTTAACTGTAATAGTAAGGTTCTTTTATTGAAAGTATTCTTTTACTAATTTATTTAACTTATCTCCCGAACTTAAACGAACTCGTTCGCTTTCTTCATATTCGTTAACCATGTCTTTAAACTCTTTATAACTCAATTTATTTTTTCTCTCAGCCTTTAAATGAAGTTCATATGCTATATTGGTTAAATTGCCAACAGATAAAAGGAAATATTGACCATACTCATTAATGGTTTGATAGGTAGCATTATTCATTCTATTAAATTTATTCATTAGCATTGCCCTATCTAAACATTCTTCAAAAGAGATTAGTATACCTTGAGCCTTTTCGTATTGTACTTTCATATCAATTTTTTTCATGACAAAAGGAATGGGGATTTTTGCTCTTAAAGGTGGATTAAATAAAGCATTATGAACTTCAATATGTTCAGATAATAATTCATTCATTTGAATAAGTAATTCTTTTATTGCTTGCTTTTCTTGGTATAGATAAGTCATTTGTATCAGCCCTCCTTCATTGAATTATTCAATATAAAGAGGAAAAAAACCTTTATTCAAGAGCAAAACGCATTATTTTTTCATCCTAACCGAAATAGGAAGGCTTCTGATTTGCTCTCTCTTACCTGCTGTTCCAATTGAATGAAATGATAAAACATTGATCTATCATGATCTTTTGTTCTTCCACTTGATTTTTCAGCAATTAGAACCTTTCGCATTTTCAACTTGGTGAAGACTGTACTCGTAAAAAGCTAAGAATCTACCTTTTTAGTCTAAAAAAGTTTTAAAAATAAAAAATTAGGAAACCCATTTATTAAATGAAGGTATACGAAGCAGGCCCTTTTTAGTTAAATTACGGTACTTTACATCTAATTTAATTGCCTGCTTTAAATAAATCCATTGATCAGTTTCTTCTATAATATATTCCTTATAAATTGAACGAAGGTACTTTTTCTCTGCTGGCTGCATAAACTCCATAACTCCAGCATATTTCCCATCTAAAAAGGAAAGTGCTAACCCAAATTCCCCTTTTTTTATGCCCGTTAAATAGCACTGTTGGTACTGGTAATTGATAACCTTTAACCAATTATCGGAACGCTTATTTATATGGTATTTTGAATTAGCTTTCTTAGCGAGTATCTACATAAAATAAACGTACATAACTATTTAAATATTATCCAAATGGCTATAAACCAATGGTATCTTCCATAATAATCTGTTGTACAAAAAANAGTATCTACATAAAATAAACGTACATAACTATTTAAATATTATCCAAATGGCTATAAACCAATGGTATCTTCCATAATAATCTGTTGTACAAAAAAAGTTTATGAACATAATTGGCTAATATTTTGTACAGTCTATCCAGTTATTTTCTTTTTTAGTGTAGAAATGATGTTTAACAGTGAGGTGTTTTCTTGCGCAAAAAAGTCACTCATAGGACAATTCTTATTTGAAAGTCGATCTAAAACAAATGGAACATTATATTTTTCTACCTTTAATTTTTCATTAACTTCTTCCCAATAAAGTGGAGCCGCAACAGTTGCTTGTTCCTTCCCTCTTGTAGAATAGGGACATATAATCGTTTTTCCTTCTGCATGTTGGATATAGTCAATGTAAAGTCTACCTCCTCGATTTTTTTTCATCCTTTCAATTGTAAAATCATTTGGAAATTTTTCCACTAAATAATTTGCTATGAAAGACGTAAATATTCTTGTATCGTCGTAGCTTAAAGAACCTCTATTTATTGGTATATGGATCTGGAGACCTTTACTGCCTGAAAGTTTCGGGTAACTGATAATATCAAAGTTATCGAAAATTTTTTTCATTTCTTTTGCAGCTTTAATTGCTTGAGAAAAACTAGAACTATTTGGTGGATCTAAGTCGAAGACAATTTCAAGTGGTCTATCGGTCTCGATAGTTTGAAATGGAACATGATATTCAATTGCTAATTGATTGCCAAGCCAAAGTAAAGTTGATAAATCATTACAAACTATATAATTAATCCCATCTTTTTCTTTTGTCCTAATAAAACTTGGGGCGTAATCAGGACAATTCTTTTGGTAAAAGGATTCTCCGGGAATTCCATGAGGATAGCGAATAGTTGTTAATATCCTTTTTTCTAAAAAAGGAAGGATAAACGGTGAAATCTGTATTAAGTATGCAACAAACCTTTCTTTACTAATAAAAGGTTTTTCCCATATTATTTTATCTGGGTGTGTTATTTTTACTTCATATTGGACAAAGGCATTGTCCAAAACTAGCCTATCCCAAGTACATTGCTCCCAAGTCAGTTCCAGTTGAAAAGATTTAAAGTAAGGATTAATTAATTGATCATTATTTATGGATTGAAAGGATAATTCAATACATATTCCTGGTTTGACAAAGACTGTATTTTCTTTCATTTTCTTTTGATTACTCATTATTGCCTGAATTAAGGATTGTTTTTCATTTTGCTTTAGTCCTTCGGTAAATGAACCAATTTGAACAATATCGTTTTCTCTTTTAATACCAACTAAAAAATTTTCATTTTGGATATTCAATCCTAAGATAAAAAAGACACCTTTATATTTTGTTCCTCGTATAGAAAAAAAACTTTCCATATCCTTATACAATTTCATATGTATCTTCCTTTAATCTTCAAATTTACATTTTTGTGGATCATGGACTACAAACGCTTGAATACTTGGCTGTCTAAGTGAATGACCTTCAGGCCATTCAATATATTGAACTTTAACTGTTAATACTGGTCTAAGCCATTGAACTTTGTTCAATCTTTCTGGATGGTTAATAAATGGTTTATCAATAATTTTTAATGGTTCGATAGCCTTGGTTAATTCTTTCCATTCAGATCCTGTAAGTCTCCCAGTTCCAACATTTCCAATGTACCAAAACTGATCCTCATTATCATAAAGACCGATTAAAATAGAGTTTACTACTTCCGATCGATAAGTAACTCCACCTACTACTGCTATTAGATCCTTATAATTTTTTATTTTTTTCCAATCGGAATTTTTTCCGTTTATGATGTATTGACTATTGAGATTTTTGCAAATTATTCCTTCTAGATCATGTTCTTTAGTGACATCAAACAAAATATGTCCATCATTTTGTGTTGGAACGATTTGAATTTGCTCATTTGGTATTATAATTTCTGAGAGGAGGTTGAGTCTATCCATTAGAGAATAATTATTGACAAACTCACCGTTTAATAAAACTACATCAAAAATCATGTAATAAATAGGTACCAAATTTATTACATCTTTTACTCTATCCGTGCGCCTTATCCCATCACGCCTCATTACTTCATGAAAAGATGGTTTTCCATCTTTATCGAGGGCAATAACTTCACCATCCAAAATTACTGATTTGGCAGAGGTATAGGATTTTACATTCGTAAGCTCAGGAAAAATATTAGTTCGCTCATTTAGTTTTCTGTTAAATAGCCTTACCTCTTGTCCATCAAAATATGTTAGGACTCTAACTCCGTCCCATTTTATTTGTGATATCCATTCTGAACCCTTTGGTATTTCTTCTGAAGAAACGGGCTCAAAAGGTATAATAGGATTTAATTTCATTAATAGAACTCCTCTTTTTTCCTTAGCTTTTCACAAATTCAATAATTAAAGTCAAAAGTCAGATAAACTTAATTAAAATCTTTGACCTATACCTTAGTACATGGTTTATTTAGAAATGACGGACTATTGAAACATTAATTGAAAATTAGTAGTTAATCCAACACCTTCTCTTCTAAATACTAATTATCAATTATTACAAAATTATAAGTATTAAATATATTATTGGAAATAAATAAAGTGTTTTAAAGACAAAAATACGTTATGGAGATAATCATGAGAAATAAAGGTAAGCCAACAAGGGAAAATAGTTTAGCTAATTTAAATCCTACATTATCGAAAGAGTGGCATCCCACTATGAATGGGAAGTTGACTCCATTTGCTGTAGCTTCAAAAACACATCGAAAAGCGTGGTGGATTTGCGTTAAAGGGCACGAATGGGAGGCGAGTATTAGCAGTCGTTCAGGAGGCAATGGCTGTCCCTACTGTAGTAATAGAAGAGTAACAATAGAAAATTGTCTTGCAACCTTATATCCTGATTTAGCAAAAGAATGGCATTCTACTAAGAATGGCGATTTAACCCCTAATGATGTATTGTCCAAAACACATCGTAAGGCGTGGTGGATTTGCAATAAAGGACATGAATGGGAGGCAAAAATTAGCAACCGTTCAGCATTAGGTAGAGGCTGCCCATATTGTAGCAATACTATAGTTACAATAGAAAACTGTTTAGCAACTTTAAACGCTGAGTTGGCAAAGGAGTGGCACCCTTCTAAGAATGGCGATTTAACTCCATTTGAAGTAAATGTAAAAACAGGTCGTAAAGTTTGGTGGCAATGCAAAAATGGGCACGAGTGGGAAGCTAAAATTAGCAACAGAAGCAATGGGAATGACTGCCCCTACTGTAAAGGGAGGAAGGTTTGTGATGACAACTCCCTTAGAACACTTAACCCATTATTGGCTAAAGAATGGCATCCTATAAAAAACAGAGACCTGAAAGCTGATCAAGTCACTATTTCATCGAATAAGAAGGTCTGGTGGCAATGCAAAAATGGGCACGAATGGGCTGCGTCTATTAATAGTAGAAATTCTGGGAATGGTTGCCCAAACTGCAATATATCATCATCTTATCCCGAATCTTTTCTTTTATTTTGTCTACGACAAGTTTTCCCCGATGTAAAACATCGATATAAGATTCATAATATATACGAAATAGACATTTATTTACCTTCTATGAGTCTAGCGATTGAATATGATGGTGTATATTGGCACACAAAGAAAAAGAAAAGAGATATAGAAAAAAATAAGTATCTTTATGAAAATAATGTAAAATTGATTAGAATTCGGGAGAAAGGGCTTGATTTTATAACTGATTATGATGCCTATAATATACAAATAAGTGATACGCCATCTAATGAACAGTTGTCAAGTGTCTTTACTAAGATCATATCAATTATAAAAGAGATAGATAGTGAAAATTATAGTGGAAATAGTATAGATTACATAAATTTTGATATCGAAACAAAGGTTAGGGAATCTATATCTTTACGCCAAATTGAAAATTCATTAGTAAAAAAATTTCCCCATGTAGCAGGGGAATGGCACCCGAGTAAAAATGGAATTTTGAAACCAGAAAATTTTCAACCGCAATCTAGTATTAGAGTATGGTGGAAATGTGAAAAAGGACATGATTGGAATGCAGTAATATCTGCAAGAACAAGAAATGATGGATTAGAAGGAACAAACTGTCCTTATTGCTACGGGAGGTATGCGACACCTGAAAACTCATTGGCAGTGCTGCGACCTGATGTTGCAAAACAATGGCACGCATCAAAAAATGGAGAATTAACACCTAATGATGTAAAGTTAAAAAGCGAAAAATTAGTATGGTGGATGTGTAAGGAAGGACATGAATGGAAGGAACTAGTTAGGCAAAGAGTAGTCAGGAAAGGCTGTCCGTATTGTACAGGGAGGTATGTTACGAAAGACAATTGCTTGGCTACACTTTACCCTGATCTCGCAAGGGAGTGGCATTCTATTAAAAATGGTAACTTAACTCCGTACGATGTAAAACCAGGATCCAATAAAAAGATCTGGTGGCAATGTGGAAGTGGCCATGAATGGGAAACTATGGTTTCAACTCGAACAAGAGGAAATGGTTGTCGTGTCTGTGGAGCCAAAAGGAGATATTCTAACTTATTTAAGAACAAAGATAAGAATAAAATTCCTGAGAATGATAGATGATTGTTTATAGAATGTTTTTTACAAAAGAATGGTATAAAGTCGGATAAGAAATTAAAAAAATATTAAAATATTCTAAAAAGGACAGCTTTGAACCTATAGTCACCAGTGAAAAGAATTTTTTGAATAAAGACCTATTAAAACACTTTAGATTATCAAATCCTATATCAAAAAAAGTCATAAAAAATCAGGAGTGATACATAGTTGTAATGACCAATATGTATCACTTCTTTACTTCTTGTTCAACAATCGCGCCCGATTGTTGAAGAGCTTTATTGAACTAAAGCACCCGTTCGTAATATAAGGTTAGCCAAATTTTTCTGGTTGACCTTTTTTCATATGGTCTTATGATTACGGTAGTCGGGGTAGAACGTCGCACCCGTGGGATTCAATCCCGTTAGCTGAACTGTTCACCCCCTACTTGTATAAACATGTTTCAGGCTGGTTGGGACATAGATCCCGTTTACTTTAAGTACATCTCTTTAAACTCTTTTTCCTCCTATATAGCTTGTTTTCATTCCTATCAGCGATAGCATAGTAATTTTACTCAAACTTAAAAGTCTCAGATGAAATTCCATTTGCTTCTAAGTCACTATAAAGGTACCTAACGATAACTTCCTTAACTATTTCTTCCTTGCTATTTGTCCACTCATTCGGAAGAGAAGTAGGTGCATCCACATTCCAAGATACTATATATCCAGGAACTGATGAATCATCCCAAGACACAGTAATATCTACGGTCGCATTTGCAAGCTCAACATCATCATCACCATCTCCAAACCGGTTTACAACAATCTCATAATTATATGAAAAACGATAAGTATCATTTTTTTTTAATGAACGGACATAATCGTCTTCATTTTCATAGCCATTATACATAAATTTTCCCTCCCAAAATATATTTCGAATTATAAAAAAGCCTTCCATGTAATTGTAACATTTTGTAATTTTATGAGTATATATTTTTTTACTATCCTGCTCTGTTTGTTTAAGTACATTTATTCGCAATCTCACTTAAATATCCAGTTTTGTTTAAAGTCCTATTCCATAAAATGGCCCGATTGTAGAACCAAGAAAAATATGCATATCAACTCAGAATCTTTAATCAAACTTTTATTATTTGTTTTAAATGATCAATATTTTGTATAAAACTGCAGCTAGTGTAGATAATAAATGGGGATGCTAGTCAGCGTTCAAGATGTAATAATAAATATCATAATTAATTTATCCTAATTAGTATGGGGTCTACATATATACAAAGAGCAATTCATAATTATGGAATTGCTCTCTTCTGTACTAGTTTTCCAAAAGGTCATTATAAATTTTTATAATTGGAAGTCCTTCGTAATATTTTTTTATGTATGGTTCGAATTTAGAAAAATAGATTTCGGCTTCTATTTTACTCTGTAAAAGTACACTAATACAGAACTGCACTTCATAATTAGTAATATGTACTGCTCGAAGTTGTAAAAGAGTTGCATAGTCCTCTTGAGTCAGTTTTCCTAACTTTCGTATACGTGCCTGCATCACATTGATTGTGACAATTTGTTGATAATTAGGTATTTTAGATGAATCATATTTTTCGTAAATATATTCTACAAGACTTAACAATTCATAATTTCCACATAAATCAAAAGCAGATAAGCATTTTAGACAGAACTGATTGGTAAATTGACTTACTACTTCATTCTCAAAAGGTTTAATTTTATCGAAAGATTCTTTTATGATGTCAATGTTTAAATTAGCTGAATGTGCCAATGCTGATTTTGTTAAAAGAATATAAATCGAGTGTGGGTATCTGGTTGCCCCTTCGTCACTAGCGATGGCTATATCTTTCATAGCTACTTCTTCAGAAAATGCATTAAGAAGCTTGTTATCCACCTTTGGAACATACAACAATAATATATCTAATTCGCCAATACCGTAATTAACGAAACCCACTCCGTTAAGTTTTTCTAGACCAATTCCATCGTAATTATGGTAATAAAACACATCCACAAATTTGCATGCTTTTTTCATAACTTCTTCATAACCACTTTCAGTCTGTTCTGGCTGTAAAGGCCTATCTAGGCTTATTTTCATTTGTTCAAATATTCCTTTAAGTTTTTGAAGGTTTATATAGTTTTCTTTTAACCCTTCTATAAATCCTTGGAACTTTACCCAATCCTCTCCTAATTCCATCTCCCAGTCAATAGTACTAATTCCCTTAGCTGTTACAAAGTCTATAAAAAAAGGGATAACTTTCAGTTGAGCAGCTAATGAATGGAACCTCTTAAACTTAAAATCTAATTTATTCTTTTTAAGATGTATTCCAAAGTAAAGGGAATTTTCAATAATTAATTCATTTTTTATGACTCCTTCGGTTACTTTAGTGTTTAAAATGTATTTATTATTATTGATATTATAAGTTTCTTCAATTTGTGCAGAAAGTGCACTGATTCGAATGGTATCAAGTGGAATTTTAAGTTTGTCTTTAACACCATAAATATTAAATTCGTGCTCAAAGATGTTTCCTGTTTCTTCTTTTAACGGATTATAAGTTAAACTAGATACTTCGAGAGCATCGAAATCACTTGGTGTGAATGCTTTAATACTTTCAAGGATTTTAATTCTTTCATCATGAAAATCTTTACAAATTTTATATAAAGTTGACTCACTAAGGGGTCTAACTATAACAATTCTACTTTTTTGTTTTTTTTCTTTACATAATTTTATTATTTTTCTTAGCTCGTTTGGAAGCAACTGTTTATAGTATAATTGGGTTTCTCCGGATTCTAGGACTTCTCCAACTAATAGTAAAACACCACTATTACTATAATAATTTTCATAATGCTTTAATTCCAATGAATAAGACCATGGTCTGTTTGTAAACTTATTGACTCCCGTTCCCTTTACTTGAACAGGTACTTTACCAATCAAGGATTCTACAGTTGCAGTGTTGCTCTGTAGTACTTGTATTTCTCCATCAAACGAGATAGCCTTATCGCCTTCAGGAATATCTGCCAGAAGGTTGGAAAATGGTTTTAAAGCTTCCTTTTTTACTTCATTAACTGCCAATCTTTCCAATTGCCAATTTTGATACATATAATCAATCCCTCCTAATAAATAGGAATACATAAACTGCAGTAAAACGCAGCGAAAACAAACTTTTATGTAGTGTGTTCTATGAATGATACTAATTTTAAGAAGTAAATTAGAATCCCTGTACAATATACATCCACAGCAAATATTAATCGAGAAGATTGCCACAGTGGGCTTGGCAAAACCTATTCCTCCAAAGATTAGTGAGTTGAAACAAATTTGAGGATTGTTAAGATGAAGAATTTGTATAAAAAGTAAGGGTATGGTAATTCAAGGAGGAACTAAGGGGTATGTTTCAAGTCTATTTGGAGAAAGAGATTATAAAAAGAATCAAGTTGTTGATCTGATTGGAACCATAAAGAGAAGACTAGATTCGACCATATTTAATTAAGACAAACATATCTTTGGATCCTTGAGTTACAAAGCCTAAATAGCTACTTTATTTAATGGCTATCTAGGCTATACTAGCGTTTGTTTGCTTCATAAAGAAGTGGATGCAATTGTACTCCTACTCTCTATAAACTTTTGTATTAAAAACCATATATCTTTTTTATTTGCTTTCCTTATCATAGTCGTAAGTTTCAAAAATTTCTTTTGTTATTTTATAAACAAGTCTAGAATCATTTATGTTTCTTTCATTTAATAAATCCACTATTGAGTCAATGATTTGCTTTTTACTATAATAATCATCTGCAATTAAATTCTGAACACTAAATAATGCTTTTACATCTACTTCTAATCCATTTAATATTTTTTCTAAAGTTTCTAAGGTAATATTTCTTTCTCCCCTTTCTACCCCTGCCAAGAATGAGGTTTGAAAATCAGCCTTTTCAGATAATCCCTCTAATGTTAGTTCTTTCATTTTCCTTAGTTCACGAATATTTTTTCCAACCAATTTTGCTAAGTTTTCCATTTTATCACCTCTACTTAAGAGTAGGTGAGGCACTTAGCTAGAAACAGATACATATGAGTACATTTTCCATTGATTATTGTACTTATAAGTACTATTTTAGAATAGCCAACAAAAAATATGGAGAGGTGTATAATATGAGTGATTTTTTACCATCAAATATTGTAATTGAAAATGTACTCCAATTTAAAATGAGAGGTAGAGTAGCATACCAAGGGTATGTATCTTCTCAAATTGCCATTAATTTGTCATATTCAAAACCCTATAATCATCCATCTGGAAAAGGATATCAAAGGCCAATAAATAAAGTTCGGAGTAAAGATTTTGCCAACTATCTAACACAAGGAGAAGATTCCTTATATACACCTATTCTACTTAATGCTGCTGGAAATTGGGAATTTCAGGCTTATTCTAAAGACCGTCCACTGTTTGGTAGATTAGTTTCCAAGAAAAAAGCTTCCTTAATGGATGGTCAACATAGACTAGCTGGAATTGAAGAATATGTTAAGAAAACCGATACCACTCTAAATATTCCCTTCCTTGCATTTCATTATCTTGATGAAGATGAAGAAATTAAGCTATTTGATGTAATCAATACAAAAGCAAAAGGGATAGGAACTTCCCTAAGTCGATATCTAAACAGAAACAATGACGATATAAGCTGGGTCTCTACAAATCTAATTCTCAGACCTGAAAGTCCTTTTCATACTAAAGGAACACTTATTGGTAAAAGAACAAAAGAAAAACATATTACACTTCAAAATCTCTATAATATGGTTACTTTATTGATTAAAAAATCTGACTTAGAAGACCTTTCAAAAGAAAAAATATTGGGGCTCTCATTGTTTTACTTTAATGCAATAAAAGAAATACTTCCGGAGGAATGGGAAGATTTTAAATCTTATAGATTAACACATATCATCGCTTTAAATTCTTTAGCAATGGCCGGAAACGAAATTATCTCAAATAATTTCTTGCATAAGAGCCAACAACCTAATTCTAGTAAAATTTTATCGATGTTATGGAATCTGAAACAAATTGATTGGTCAATAAATGGAGATTTACAGTATCTAAAAGGAGTAAGTGGTTCAAGAATTTTATCCCAAGATATACTAAATTGCATAAGATAGGATAAACATATCAAGTTTGCTTAAATATAATATCTCCCACATATCTAATTTTGTGGGGAGATATTGGATCTCTTACTACCAAAATATGGGAAGAAAAAGGAATTAAGACTTTAAACTAAAATTTTTCGTAGAATCAAATATTTTGTAGGAAAATTTAAGGCTTTAAAAATGTTGTTTTAAAACTAGGTTGATTACAGCCATCCAAATGTACCACGTTTGACATAGTTTTTACCATCAAATGACATGAAACGTACCGAGGAATGATAGGACGTTTATCAGAACAATCCTAAAATAATATAAGGGTTATAAAGTCTAGTTTGGAGTATCAAAAATGTGAAAAATTGTTTGAATTTTAATAAGCCCAGCCTTACTCAAACTATGCTGATTAAGAGTAACCCTTTTATTACGTAGTAGACGTATACTGCGCAGTAAAAATCAGTTCTTTTGTGAAAGAATGTACTTAAAGTACAGAAGTTTATTTTTATGTGTTGATTTCCACAATCTGGCCAGATTGTGGAAAGTGGCTGGACACAACTAAATTATCCATTTCTAAAATCGAATAATAAACATAACTCAACATATGAAAAATAATAAAAACCGAACTATTCCGAAGCTCTATAGTAGAGTTTCAAATAATAGTTCGGTTTTTTCAATGGCTGAAAACCTTTTGTCCCAGCCTCATAAAATCTAAAACTGTCTTCTTTCCAGCACCATATCCTTCATATATACATAATACATAGATTACTATTTACGTTTCAAATTAATTGTTATATAGTTAGATTATGCCATTAGGTGGTGAACGGAAGCCATATAATTCGGATTCTAATTCGAAAATGGAGAACAAAGCTCACTCAAGCTAAGTTCTAAGTGAGAACTTATTTTTAATTATGGTTTGCGTGGAAAGTCTTATCTTTTAAAGGTAAGACTTTTTGTTTAGGAGGGGAAATGTTATGTTACTCGAAGAAATAGAATTTCATATTGAACAGATAGCAGAAAGAAAATCAAAAGAATTTCAAAAATACCACAATAACATTGAATTAATAAACCAAAGAGAACGCAGAAGAATTAAAAATCCAATTTTAAAAGAAGTAAGAACACCTGAAGAATGGGATGTTGATAAAAAATTCAATCCATTCTATGTTTTGAAGCATAAAAACCAAATTGCTAAATCAATTTTTAAAAAGTTAATCAACGGGACTTATCAACCTTTCACACCATATGTGAAGCAAATCCCTAAGAAAAATAGTACTAAAACGAGGCCTGTCCATGTTTATCAGATCCCTGACGAAGCTGTTTCTAACTATTTATACAATAGACTACTTAGCAAAAATAAACATAGGTTTAGCTCCTTTGCCTATGCTTATAGAAATGACAGAAATGTACATTATGCCATTCAGGATATTGCATTAGATATTAAAGGAAATCCTAGAATGTTTGTTGCTGAGTTTGATTTTAGAGATTTCTTTGGTTCAATTAACCATGAATATTTGTTATCACAATTTAATAAGAATGGATTTTTAATTAGTGATTTTGAATCAGATATAATTAAAAAGTTTCTTATTCATTTTCCAAAAGGTATTGCTCAAGGAACGTCAATCTCACTTTTTTTAGCAAATTTGGCATGCTGGTCATTAGATAAAAAACTAGAATTAGAGGGGCTTAGATTTGCAAGATACGCAGATGATACTGTTATATGGTCAGAAAGTTACCAAAAAATTTGCAAATCATTTGATATAATACAAGATTTCTCAAGAGAAACAGGGGTTGAAATAAATTTTGATAAATCTCATGGTATAAGTCTTTTGTCCAAGAAAGGTATGCCTTCAGAATTTCAATCTGATAAGAAATCTATTGAATTTCTAGGATATAAGCTTTCCGGTGATAACATTAGTATCAAGCCTAGTTCTGTAAATAAAATTAAAGAACACATAAGTTACTTACTATTTAAAAATCTTATTCAACCATTAAATACAAAACCACTTCAATCTGTAAAAATTCCTAGTAATAACAACGATAGTGACTTTGTTACCGCTATTATGCAAATACGAAGATATCTATACGGAAATTTGAATGAAAACATGTTAAAAAACTATTTGAATGGTTCATATAAACGTCTTAACTTTAAAGGTGTAATGAGCTTTTACCCTCTTATAGATGACGAAAAACAGATGAAGGAACTTGATAGGTGGTTACTATCAACAATTCTTAACACATTAAGAAAGAGAAACAAATTGTTGATTTGTCACGGGCATAAACGCTCAAATCAGTTTCCATTCAACCTAGATAAGAATAATTTGCTTAAAGAATGCAAGCGAAAAAGAATACATGGAAAAAAGGGACTAATTGAAATACCAAGTTTTACAAGAATATACCAGGCGATAAAAGAATCAGTTACGGTAAAGGGTATAGAAGCAACTATGCATCCAAAATCCAATGAGTATAGTTACTAAAGTTCATATAAATCCTTAAATATCACTTGAGTGGTCTTTTTTAAAATTATCACATTAGCAATTAATTTTAGTTGTAATACCAATTCAATAGTGCTATTACATCCATTCATGTTCTAAATTCTGAATGAGACCAACTACATTCCATATTAATGGACTAGCCAGAAAACAAACAGCAGTAGTATCACCTTCTATACGATTTTGTTCCACAATCGCGTACTTGAATAATGGCAAAAATAAAGTCATTTCCTCCATAGTACAACGATAAAGTTGAAAACTTTAGGAGACGATTACATTTATTAGGTAATCGTCTTTTTGCATTTGACTAAATACTGCGCAACAAAGAGCTAACATTCAGATGGCTTTGTGAAAGAATAAGCTAACGAAGCACTTTAGTTAAACAACAAATAGAAAAATTATCGGCCTTAAACACTTCCTTAACAGAAGTGTTTTTTTATATTAGGAGATAAACTTTTGGTATTACTGAATAGATTCCGTTTTCACATAACAGTTTCTTCTATCGTACAAGAAATGTTTGTTATTTTGAATGACCTAAGTGGTATGTTTAGGAAATATTAAAATAATTACGGAGGTATTCAGTCTAAACATGTCGAATTAAAGTGATTGTAAAAACAAGAGTATCAAAAAATCACTCAAGCAAAAATATCAAGAATATGTATGTAGAAACATAGAGGTATTTAAAAATTTTTAATTAAAGGAGAATAATATGAAAATTCCACAAAAATACAAAGGGAGATATTTTTACCATTTTACACATATTGATAATATCGAATCAATAGTGAAACATGGCCTATTATCCACCAACGAAAAAGAAAGAATAAGTGTTGAACATGTTGACTTGGCAAATGAAGATATTCAACTAAGGAGAAGTCAAATGGATGTTCCATGTGAACCTTACGGGAAAATTCATGATTATGTTCCTTTTTATTTTGCGACCGTAAATCCTATGTTATTAGGTGTACTTAATAGGAAAAATATTGATCAACCATTAGTAGTATTTATTGCTATATCAATAGAGAAATTATTGAATGGTAATGTGGTATTTACTGATGCATCTGCAAATACTTTGGTACATCCTAATTTTTACAGTAATCCTGAAGATTTAGACAATCTGAAATGGGATTTAATTGATAGTAATAAATGGAATCGTGGTACTGATAACGAGTTGCATTCTCGAATGGCCGAAGTTCTTATACACAAAAAAGTCCCGATTGAATGGATAGACAGCTATGTTGTTTTTAATAATATTTGCAAAAAAGAAATTAAGAAGGTTTATGAAGATTATGGACTACAAACACCCACTATTTCACACCAACCTTTTAATGATAGGTATTTCTTTTTTACAAAATTTTTTATGAAAGATAGGGAAAGAGAAACTTTAGTAACCGGTCCGATTTTTCTTAGAAACGAGTTTAAAGAGGTAATTAAAAATATTAAAGAAAAAAGGAAAAATGAAGAATCAAAACAAAGTGCTTTTCAGGACATAAATGATGCATTATTGAAAATTAAAAAGGATTTTTGTATTTTAAAAGAATTAGAAGATATTTTTGAATTAGAGACTGATAATAAAGTACATTCTGATAATGTTAGCGACCATACACTCCAGGTTGTCAGTAACTTAGAAGATAACAAGTATTATAGAAGTCTCTCTGAAAGTGATAAAAAGCTGGTTAAATTATCTGCTTATTTACATGACATTGGTAAAGGCCCTAAGTCAAAATGGAAAAAGGGTATTCAAGCTGCATATCCAGATCATCCAGCAGATTCAATTCCAATGTTAGAAAGAATTCTAGTTGAGGAATTTAAAACAATGTCAAAATATGAAATTCGGAAAATTTGCCTATTAGTCATCTACCATGACATAATTGGAGATATTCTTGCAAATGGCAGAAGTGAGAAAGAATTATTAAGCCTAAAAATTGATGAAAATGAATTAAATATGTTAATTGCCATCTCTATAGCAGATATTTCTGCAATTACCCCTTTTTGGACTCGTAATATCGAAGTAAAGCTACCGAGTTTCATTAAAAAAATAAGTAAGGAGATTTTAAATGATAAAATTCGTATCAGGTGATTTTTTTGATTATGATGCTGATATCCGAATAAATACTGTAAATTGTGTAGGCGTTATGGGTAAAGGGGTTGCTTTAATTTTTAAAAATAAGTTTCCAGATATGTTTATTGATTATTATAATGCATGCAAAAGAAATGAACTTAAACCAGGTAAACCCCATGTGTGGAAGGAAGAAAATTTGTTTTCTTCATGTACCATCATTAACTTTCCCACAAAAGTTCACTGGAGAAACCCCTCAAAATATGAGTATATAGAAGAAGGATTAATTTGGTTAAGGCAATTTCTCTTAGAAAAAGAGAATTCTACTGTAACTTTACCTGCTCTAGGTTGTGGACATGGCGGACTTGATTGGAATAAAGTAAAAATTATGATCAATAAATACTTAAGTGGTCTAAGTACACAAATCCTAGTATTCGAACCCAATAGTTCAACAAGAACATCTAATAATAAATCAGACGAAATACAATTAAGGGAGCAAAATATTCAGAGGTTTTTACCGGGGGATAAGCATTATCCACCTAAATTAATAGAACATTCTACACGCGAAATATATTGTAAGGGGAATACTGAATTATTACATAAAAAGAATATAGCTATTGTAGCAAATTATAAATCAAGTGATAGAGAAAAGAATGCTTTATTAAAGATTATAAATGAACTTCCAGTAGGTGAATTTGTCTTTACCCTTGGATGGGGAAGTAGCTATGAAAAAGATTTAGCAAAAGAAATACTTTCTAAAGGTTTTGATGTTATATTTGTTATTCCATTTGGAATATTACAATTAAAAGTTCGTAAAGATTTAGAGTCATTATGGAACTATGAAAAAATTGCTGTATTGTCAACGACAAGGCCAAATGAAGCATGGAAGAACTACGAAAATGTTAATTCACTTAAATTACGTATGAAACTTGGAAATTTAATTGTGTTTAACAGCCTTAATTTAGAATATATAGTGCAATATGCAAAAGAGATTGATGAATTTGATGGTGAATTTTTCTATATAAATTACTGGGATAGCGAAATTGATTTTTTTAAAAATATAGCAGCACAAAAAATTGGGATAAGCCCTGTAACAAAAAAACCCAATGTTCTACCACTGTTAAATTCATTAAAAGAAATATAAATATATATAATAGGACTAGATAATGTTATTTTGCTATCGTGTGCCTATATTAAAGAACATAATAAGAAACAAGTAAGTTGCTGCGTAGTACAACGATACTATGCAATAGAAGATGATAGCCTACAATCCCACGCGATTGAGAGAACCATAAGCCTAATTCCTCGGTAAAATTGGAGGATTAGGCTTTTTCAATTCAATAACTCTAAAGTTTTTCTATTGGTAAATACGTTGACTGCTAGTGGTAAATTCAGTGGTAATTGTTGGTGCAATCATTGACATAATATACCCTTTCTTTTCGTGAGGTAAATGAGCAAAATCAGTTTTATGATTTGAAAACTCCAAAACTGTTTCCTCATCCAGACCACTAATTAAACCAAATGTGTAAGGAGTTATTTTATAATCCTCAAGAACGATTTTTAAATAATCTCTCGGGTCTCCACTTTTTATATCCATTTTATTAAATACTTCCGAAAATATATGTTTATACTTCAATAGTTCAATACCAATTGTTTAAATTCCTTTTTTGGAGTAACCCTGCTCCTATAGTTTGAGTACAAGCCTTTTCAAATTTAAATATGTTATTCCAGAATCTGGCCTTTAATGGTATAAAGAAGGAAAAATTGTTTCCATCTGATGGCCTTCTAGAGACAAATTTGTAATATCACAAATTTGATTTACAGTCATAATTCATAAATGCTATCGGAATTGCAAAATCTTAATTTAATCCTCTTTAAATAAATCAGGAAACATCGTAGAAAGATCTTGAATAGAACTTTCGGTTGTTTCCTGGTTTACAGAAAACATTTTATTAAATTCTTTCTCTTCTAATGCCGTATCGTGGGAAGGATTGCTATTGAATTGTACTAAATTAACTTTAATTCCTTTTTCCTCACGAATATGTGAGAAGCTACTAGTAATGACTAAGGTTTTATATAACATTTCATAATGGCTAGCCTTTTGTTCAACGAATTTAATCTCTTCTTTCTGTTTTTCAACAATGTCAGTTAGCTCTTCTAAGGAAATCATTTTTTCCTTTAATGAGGATAATTCTTGATAATTTTGACGAAACATTTGTTCAAATAGGTATAATTCGTAGATGATTTTTGTCTTGTCATTATTATGGCGTTCAAAAATTTCTTCGATATTTGGAAAGTAAACATCATCCAGTGTAGCATTATTGGGAAGAATAATAGGCTTGTTCAGTTCATTAATATATTTCTCAATTCTGCGTTTCCAAGTTTGTCTTCCAATACCCGTTTCGTCTTGTAGAAATTGAAAGGTAATTTTTCTTCCACGGTTTTTTTGTTTAATTGCAAGAGCCATTTCTTTTAATTTTTCATCACTAATCTTTTTAGGACGCCCTGGTGTATTATTATTACTCATTCTTATACCTCCTAATCCATGCTTCAACGGTCGATCTCTGATCCATAAATCTTGTTAGTTGGGATGAAGCTGAATTTAACTTAGATTGTCCGGATTCCTGGTGCCTAAGATTCTGAAAATCATAAAACATATTTTTACTGAGAGAAAACATCATGTCGGTAACTTCCTGTATATTTCTTTGGATTGATTGGGAACAATCAGTTAACCACTTTAGCCCTTTCTCTAAATCATTAATAGCTGGTTTAAAAATATAGAATGGTTGACATACTCTACACTCTCCAGCACAATTATCTGGAAAATCAGGATTACTACAAAAACCAAAATCGACTTTTCTATATTTTTCAAGGTCTGTGTCTTCATAGATTAATCCCTTATCATATGTATATCTTGAGGTGCTTGTCATGTTTTTACCAATGTTAGTCTCAAGGTTTAGTTCAAGTTTTTTTTGGGCAAGTAAATATACTTGTGATTGTACAAAGTGGTCAACATGAGAATAATAGTTGAATTGCATTTCTAAATCTTCATGACCAGCCATTCGGGCAATCGAAAGCATATTGAAACCTTGCAAAAACATATTCATTACAGCAAAGTGTCTGGTGTCTCCTGAAGTAACTTTTTCTAAGAATTCATTTTGAATTACTTGGGTATAAAAATCATCGATTATGCGTTGTAAATATTTATCAATCAACCTATTCTTTTTTCCTTTTCTTTGACGAAGGCTCCCTTTTGGATTAGGTAAAAATCTGACGTATAAGTCATAAGGCAGTAAATAATCTGTTTCAATCCTATTGTCATCAATAATCTGAATGTACATTGAAATGATTTCGTAGATCTCCTGATTAATTTGAACTGTATCCGTAACATCAATTTTAAAAGGAGAGTCTGCTTTTTTCTTCTCTCTTGGAAGGGTGATCCAGTAGGTTCCATCATTTTTCTTTTCGATACAATTTTTCTTAAGTTTTAGAAATTCTATTACTCTCATTGGTAATACGTTTGTTAGTTTCCACCAAATTAAGATTGGATAAAACCGAATATGATCCTCTGAATTTATAGAATTAAAAAACGCTTCTAGAGATTCATTGAAAGCTATTACATCAGGAAAAAAGGGAAGTTCTCGATTATTTCTTTCTGGAGCCTTTATTTGGTTGCAAATATCAATAATTTCTAAGTTCAAAGGGTGTTCATAGAACGATAGAAATAATTTAATCGTTCCTGCCATATCGTAACCAACTAATGGAGTTTGCGAAGTTAAAAGAGCCTCTAGTCCCTTTAAATCTTCAAATCTATTTGTTTTTAAGATTACTTTTTTCAAGGTCGTAAGTATTCTATGACAAGAACCTATAGATGTTCCTGTCATTTTTTTAAGGAGAATATACCCTTTTAAAGCTTTATTTAATTCTTTGTACATCTCTATATCAAAGTTAAAGATAATATCCCGGTCTTTATTTTCGTCATACATAAACCAAACTGGATCATCAAAATATTCAGCATTAATTAAATTGTGTTCTTTCAAAAAAGAAAAGTACTTCCTTAACTCGTCTTCAGCAATTTTAGTATGAGTAACGGTCTCAACTGATTTTAATGTGATATTTTCTGAAAGTTTGCCAATGTCGATTTTCACTTCCATATTACTTGTCACGCCCTTTGGATTTATACTAATAATGGACTTAACTGCAGAATTCGTTTTCTAATACCAATTAGGTCAATAAAAGTTTCAATATATTTCTCTCCATAGACAGAAATTGCTTCATTAAGAAGTAATAAGTATATTTTTAGGAAGTAAGAATCTCTCTCTATAATCGTTGCATGTCTATTTGTCTCAATAGATGTCATTAGATGTTCAATCTCTTGCTTAATGTGAATGATTGTGTAGACTTGGGGAATAAAGTATTCACATGAATAGCATGACCGTAGATTGGGTTTTTTGCAGTCTGGGTATGTCAAACATGAACCGTGTTCATCACGAGAAGGCATTTTCCCACTAAAAATGGATCTTATCAGATCTTTAATTTGTTGATGATTTAATTCACTTAGTTTTTTTAATATAGGTTCCCGTTTTTTATCAAGTTTTTGGAGGAAAATTGCCCAATTCTCCAATTGCATAGGGCTAATTTCTTTTCTTAATTCCATTATGTAATGGGTTCTGACATCAATAGGTAAATGAATATTTTCATCTTCAAACATAAGCTTAATTAACGTATTATAAAGCCAACCAAAATGACCTCTATTGAACAAGTTTAAGGAAACATTACCTAGGGAACCATCAAAATTTGTTGCTTTAACGTAAACAGCTGTAGAATTTTCCCTTTCATGAGAACGCGTCTGCTGTGTATATGTTAAAGCTAATTCAGGATCGGGAGCATCATCAACGATACTATTAAAAAGATAAGTCATGGTTGAACGATTCATTACCAAACTCTTAAAGTCTTTTAAATTTGAATTAAATTTAAAGAAATTTAGGTGCTGATTATTTGGTGTACGAGCTTTTAGATCAATTGAAATTAGTGATTGAAGTAAGTATTCATCCTCAGCTTGACGCCGATGTAACTCACAAATTATAAATGCATTTCCGGCAGGTAAGATAAAATCCATGGGCACGAGAAAGGTGAGGAGTGAATTTGTCTTGGATGTGGTTAAGCCTCGCGTTTTATAATAGATTTGATTTATTACAATTTGGGCCTGTTCTGTTGTAACCTTGTTTGTCAAAAACCATTCAAAATCATGAATATTTACGGCTTCTAATTCAAGATCTAAAAGGCTATTTACAATATCTGTAGCTCTCCAGGTATCCATTAAATGCATAATAGTAAATAGCCACATGTTGGCATAATGCTGACTTCTTAAAGCTTCGGAAATATGTCTCTCAACATTTTTAGTGTAGGAGAGGTATTCTAGATAGATTTCAGGAGAATATATTTCTTTTCCATCATCTTTAGTGGATCGCGAAGGCGAAATAATAAAGTTCTTATTTTTTTCGATGCCCAAGACGCCAAACACATACTTAAAAAACCAATTTGCTAATGTCCTATGAGAAAGTGTATATGACTCATCTAAAAGGATGGACTGGATCTTTTCTTCACTTAATACAAAACATTCCTTTGGCAAATTTACGATAATTTTTTCAAAGCAATTTTTAGCCCGAGAACACTCTGACTTAATATAGCTTACATGACCATTTAATGACGAAATTCTAACGGATATATAATCAAGATAGTATTTTTTTGTTTTCTCAATATGCTTTGGAATTGGGAAGTTTTTGATATTATTAATCAAATTTCTCAGTAAATCAACTTTATTAAGTGTTTTATCTATTTTATTTTTTTCACTTTTTTTCTTTGGTGGTTTTGGTAAAGTTCCAAATTTCTTATATTCATCTAAAACGGTGAGAGGAATAAAGTAATCTCCCTTTTCCTTAAAAGCCTTGGGAAAATATCCTTCTTTTATATAACGGCTTACCGTGCTTGGGTGCAAATTTAAATAACGGGCTGCCTCATATGTTTTTAAACATTGTTTTAATTCTTCAGATTTTGAAATGTATAATGACAATGCATCTTGGGTGATTGAATTTACTCTATTTCCATTTTCAAAACATTTTAAAGGTACCCCTAATTCACCGTTCCTGATAAGTAAATCAGCTGACTTATAAGTAATCTTTAGTTTTTCTGCAACTTCCTTAGTGGTTAAATTCCCCTGGGGTTTTTGAACTTGAATTGTGCTGATATGGTTATTTGATCTCAATTGTTCAAAAAAATCGTCAGGAAGTGTTTTCAATTGTTCAGGGTCTAAATAAATCTTATCGTTTATTATTTTCACATTAAATAGTTTTAGATCTATACATTTTTGTATTGTATTGGGGGAGACACCTAATAATTCTGATGCTTTAGAACGTGAAATCAAATTTTTTTGAGATAAAAGTTCTTCAATTTTATTTATAGGGAGATACCAAGTATCTAGCCACCGAATTCCGCCTGAGATCTTTTGGCTATTTATCCAATTTACAATGGTGGAATGACTCACACTGAGTATATCCATTGCTTGATACGTCGTTATATAATTCTCATTTAGTTTACTAATGAATTCTTCATAATTTAGTACGGAGTATTCTGGGATAAGAAAGAAATTTGATGGACCTGAAGTTGATTTTCCCATTCTTTTAACATCTTTGAATCGGCCTTGATTAATCCACCGAACAATCTCTATCGGGTCAACTTTAAAGTGTTGGGCTAACATATTTGTACTATAGTATCCCTTTGGGATAGTTCCATCTTTATAATAAGCAAGCAGTGTACCATATTCTTTCAGGAAACCATCTAGAATATCTCTAGGTAATAAAAGCCTATTATCTTTAAAAGATTTTTGTAAGTTGTGTTTAAATAAATCACGGACTTTTTCTATTGAAATACCGAGCCTATCCGACATTTCCTTTACACTTAACATTTGTTCTTCTTGGTCCAACTTTTTCTTTATAGACATTACAGATGATTTAGATATGAATAAATCGCCTTTCCACTCTATGGTGTCGCTAAAGTAACCCCTGATTTTCCAGTTATACAGAGCACTTGTTGAAATGTTTAATATATTCGTTACATCTGTAGATTTTATATAATGCTCCTCTAGATTATCAAGTTGCTTCTCATACTCTAATACCGAAGTCTCAGGGATCAAATAATAATCAGGAGCTCCTAGAGGTACTCCTGATTTTTCAACATCTTTGAAAAGGTTTTGTCGTATCCATAAAGTAATAGTAGCTCTTTTAACTTTAAATCTTTGAGCTAACATATCTACGGTGTAATAACCTTTAGGAACACCATTTTTTAGAAATGAAAGCTCTTTTGAATTTGAGAGCTTGAAATCTTCTAAAATTGATTTGGCAATCATAATAGTCTTAAATTTGGAAGAGGGACAAGTCTCTAATCGTTTTGATTTTGTCCAAAAATAAACTTTCTCTTCAGAAACACCGAGGTACTTAGCAGCTTCTTTGATTGTGAACTTTTCCATTATTACACCTATTTATTAATACCTTTACTGTTTTCAATAAGTCGAGGAATATAACTACCGTGCATATGATTAAGTCGCTCCTCTAGTTTTTTCCTAAATCTAGTTGTTCCCTTTAGATACCTTAATGAAGAAAGAAGGGAGCTATCTCCGCGTGGCACTGCAATTTCATAAGGATTCTTAGCATATTCAGCCAACATATTACTGAAGATTCCTCTGCCGATATGAGTGGACCACTTTGACATATTAAGATGGTGAGCAAGTAACTTATCGTTAATGTTATTGCTGTTTTTTAAGCAGTATATAAAATATTTCTTTACCTTATCAAAGTATTGCCGATAACTTTTAGCTGACATCGCCTTTCCATCACGATTAACAAATAATGCGCTTGTTCCATCGCTACAAGTAAAAAGTTCCTGATGATCGTTATATAGTTGGTTAAACCAGTTTTGTAGAATAAGTACTGATTGTTTTCTTGGTTTCTTAACGTAATTTGCACCATCGGTGTCCTTTAGATCAGTACGGAGCATATTTTCCTTCAAATTTATAAGGACAGATTCTCCATTTAGCGTATGTTTAATAGAACTTCGCTTAACATTCACAACTTCGCCAACTCTTAATCCACCAAAAATCTGAAGGTATAACCCTAGGACGATAGGTTTTGCAATCAAGCAAGCAATTTCAAATAGTAAAGGTAAGTGTTCAATCGGAAAAGTGTGTTCGGTCTCTTTACTTGAGTAGCTTGGAAAAATAACGTTTTTAAATGGCGAGATATGGACTTTTTTACCGTTTGTATTAAAGTAACTCTCAAATGTTTTGGAGGGGACTTGGGGTAGGCATTCCTTTTTTGAGAGGTAATAATAAAATAAAGTTAAAGTTCTTTCTTGATCCTTAACAGTTTCTCTCGCTTTACCTTCTTCTGTTAAGGAATTAAGATATTTTTCCCCATGAGTTATGTCTAAATCATTTAGGGATTTTACTTTCAGCCTATGTTTTTTATCAATTATGTAATTTAAAAAGGATGATACATTTAATGCGTGTTTCCGTTGGGTGTTGTAAGAAGAAAACTTCCAGTTCGTAAAGATAAAATCAGTTATTGGATGAACTATTTCAGTTTGATCATCTTTGTTCTGAAGACATATAAATGCAATTTGCTTTTTTTCGAAACCACCACTGTTTGTTATCTTCCAGTCAATCCAAATCGTATCAGTTTTAAATTTATGTCTTGAACTATACAACTCAGATAAATTTGAACTCATTCAACCATCCACCTTCTGTTAAATAATCTATATATAATTAATGCATATTTCAGAATTTTTGTACAGAAGGATAATAAAATAATTTAGTTAGTTATGTAAGAATGCTATAATTTTACTGAAAATATTATGTACAGTGGATTACCTTTTAATTATTTGTTAATCCCTCTGACGTAAACAGTATACATCATGCATTATGTACATTTTATATTTTGTACATTTATATGTAGATACTNGATTACCTTTTAATTATTTGTTAATCCCTCTGACGTAAACAGTATACATCATGCATTATGTACATTTTATATTTTGTACATTTATATGTAGATACTCATAACGATACCTTCTAACTCATTTTGTTTAACTAGTTCGAAATATTGATCAGCTTTACCTATTAGCCATTGAGTAGGTAGAATATGTGGATGCTTAGGCAGAATGGAGGCAAGCAATTCCTTACGTTCTAAAAGCGGAAGATGCGTTACTTTCTCCCCCTTATAATAAATAATATCGAAAACACAATATTGAATGAAGTGAGGAGATTTTTTACTCATGAATCTTTCCATCATTGCTTCAAAGTCTGGCTTTCCACCTTCCCCTGGCACAATAATTTCTCCATCGAGTACGATGCCATTTGGAATATCGAGATTTAGAAGTTCTTTAAAAAGGCTAGTGACTTCATTATTATGGCGTGAATATAGCTTTATCTTGTTATCAAACTTAGATAGAAGGAGCCTAATTCCATCAAGTTTCAGCTCTGTTATATAACTATCATCATCATTAAAAGGGGTTGCTGATTTACCTAATAACATAGGGCTGACAAACATCTTCTTCACCTCTATCATTATTGTAGAGGATTTGTAAGTTTATTTCCTTGGATGTTAATGTTAATCAAGGATTATATTACAAATGAGTTAATTATTCAGGTTTTTACATTTACTAAACTAGTGAAAATTAATAAGACCTAGTGAATTCACTAGGTCAAAATGGCTTAATATCCATACGATTTAAAATCGAACTCTTTATAATTGCTATTTACATGCTCTCTTAAAAATTGATCTTTTCCTTCATCATCCCAATAGACTATATAATACATACCATCAAAAGGAGCTAAAATAAATATATTCATATAATCTCTATTCATCCATTCAACAATAAAAGCAAAATCCGGTCCGTATCTTTGTTCTAATTTTTTCCGAAGTGAATCATTTAGGGTGTCATGTGGTATTTCCTCAATAAGCAAACCATTAGCATCTCCTGCTTTTCTAATCCTTTCAGCTAACAGATTAAACACAGTATAAACGTCAAGACCAACATTGATATCTTCTTTCGTTAGCGTTTTAAAAGTCTCATAGTCATCCACCTGGGCTAATCGATATGCCTCATAGAGAGTATTTCTCCCATATTGTCTTATATAATTGTCTATCGTTGTACCTGATTTTTCTGTTACCGGCCCTTCAAAGAACGTAAATTTGTTACCTTGATCCATTACAGTATCCCGGCGAATAACTTTGTTTTCATTTTTTTGTTTATGGATTATCCATCCAACAGGTTCAATATCATTATTGAAAGACCACTCGGCTACGACTGCATAATTAATACCATATGATCCAAATTCATCCTCTAGTACTTTAAGATAAAATGGAGTTAATTCTTCCTTTTCTACCTCTTGAAGATTTGCTCTTACCTCTTCTAAGCCGCCTTTATATTCCAGCATTTCAGCTAGGTTGGATAAGAGTTCATCCGTTGTGAAATCCTTATCAAAATTTCCAGCAACTTTTTGAAATTCCTCAATATTATTGTTGCTAGCAGCAGTATACATCGAAATGACAGTATCCGTTAAACCAGTAATTGATGGTGCTACATCTGTCTCCGTTCCTATCTGTTGTACAGGCACTTTTTCAATTTTAGTTTCCGTTTCAACCACTTGTTCCGAAGCTTTTTCAACATTTGAATCGCTGCAACCAAATAATATGGATGATGCTAGTATAGGTAAACAAATAAATTTCTTCATATTAACTCTCCTAGAAGTATGATTAAAAGTTTTGGTATTAACACATAAATTATAAAGCTCTTTAGAATAATTACTTTTATATCGTTGAATAATCAGTGTAATTCTATTTTACTGAGCTCATCGTCAATCATTTTAAAGGTTTCGAGTATTGCTTCAGCAGAGCTGGCTATATAATCTGTATCATTCTTAATTTCGGTATGGTTTACATTTAAAACATCATTTAAACTAAAATAATTCGTACTAAGAATTCCATGCCATGCATTGATATCCGGGTGTATCGGCCCTTGGTTAGCAAAGTTCTTCACCCAGGAATATAAATATTCAACTTGTCCTCCAGAATATTTAATAGTTTGCCAGTCATTTTTACTAGCAGCTGTTATTACCTCTTCTAAAATTGGTACAGCTTCAGCTTTATGTTCCTCAAAGAATTTCTCATAAAGCCACTTTTGTTCATTTAATAAACCTCGCGCATAATTGAGATCATCAATCTCTTCCTGCTCTATTTCCTCTTGTGTCGGTTTTCTATGGGCCTGTCCTGAACTATCAAAATAGTAGGGGAAATCTTCAGTGTTTGTATTATTGACATTTTCATTATTCTCTTTAGTAGAGAGCATGTTTTCATATAATAAGATTTTCCCCGGTGGCAAAACGTAAGTACCATTAGTATCTATTAATCCTGTTCTATCCCCGACCTGAACCATCGCAAGTCCATGTTCAAATTGTCCTACAAACCCAAATTGTGGCTCAATGACCATTTCTCCCTTTGTATTGACATATCCCCAAAATTCTCCGATTTTTACTGCAGCTAAGCCTTCTGAATACCTTCCAACGTATTCAAAAGACGGCTTCGATAACCAATTTCCTTCTCTATTTATTACTCCCCATCGACCATTATCCATTGCAAATGTTACCTCCCCATCAAATGGCAAGGCGTCCGAGAAACGTGGTTCTATCACTATTTCCCCTTGTGAATTGATATAACCATAAAGATCTTCTCCATATGTATCCGAGTGAGGAGCGAATGGGGCTAAACCATTTTTCAGTTCACCTATATAGCTATATTCACCTTCTGAAATTAGCTGTCCTTCTCTATTTATCATATAAGCACTAGGAACGATCCTGCTTGGGAATATGACAGATACACCCTCTGAAAACTCGTGAAATTCCGTCACATTAGATGCTGGAATATCTGGAAGTTTTGTAACTGTTCCATCGTTATTTAGCAGTTCAATTTCCCATTTACCTTCTTGTTCATTATCCTTTAACCCTATTGCTTTTTCTTCAGAAAAATTAGTGGTATAGAAATAGGTTGGATTTATGATAATATCTCCATTTTTATTAATAAATCCATACCGTGGATATCCTTCGTTCCCCTTTGCATGGAGCATGATTCTAGCTAAACCATTATGAAAATCTCCCACTTCATCATAATCAACTTCTAATATCTTCTTTCCTTCTATATCAATAAAAAAAGAGGCACCCATTTGTTCTACAAAAGCTAATCCATCTGAGAATGGTTTAGCTATATCGTAAGGACCAGGGAGAAGAACATTACCATCAGGTGTGATGTATTGATAAGAGCCCTCCTTGTTTTGAATTAATATTGGATACTGTTCTTCTTTCTTTTCATGAATTCTCCTTTCTTCCTTTTTTAAATTTTGTGAAACACCTTGTGTGTTTTTGGAATTGGAGCAACCCATCAATAGGCCTAACGAAAATAATACAAGCATTACTTTTTTCATAATCTTCCAACCTTTCTATTAAAGTGAAAAATATAATAAACATGTATTTAAAGAGAAAACATGGTAAAATAGTCCTGTATAAATAATAACTTAGGAATGATAAAAGTGCATTACCCAACAATAAAAATACCTAGAAATCTTTATGTTCATGCAGTTGAAGATGACTGCTCCTGTGCCTGTGGATTTAATTATAGTTGGTATTACAATACTCCAAAGAAAGTATATAAAAATATAAAATTTAGAAATGTCATAGCGATTACCTGCCCACAGTGTATAGAGAAAATTCAAAACAAAATTAAAGAGACTGAAGCGGTTTATGCTTAAAAAACGACCCTACAAATTACTTTGAGTTTGTAGGGCTTTATAGTTTCATAGGTAGTATTAAGATAAAACTATTTCTTTTATTCGTTTTGCTTCCATCAGAAGCTTATCTATGTACCATTGAGCTCGATTATAGTGCCTATATATACTAAGTTGTAAAATCTCTATAATGAAACTACTTTGTTTTTTCCTCCATTTTTTGCTTGATACATAAATAAATCTGCATCCTTTATTATTTTCTCAGCATCCCCTTTACCTGAAGATACTCCCACTGATACAGTTACTCCTATTTCCCTTTCTACTTTCTCCCTAAATTTTTCTGCCTTCTCCACGGCATTACCATGGGTAACAATCCCAACTAATTCTTCACCGCCGAAACGACAAGGGTAACCTTGCTTATGAACAACTGCCTTCAAGCATCTAGCTACTTCCTTTAAAACTCGATCACCTTCTTCGTGCCCTTTCGAATCATTTAACTTCTTAAAATCATCAATATCAGCAAATATTATAGAAATCTCTTGGTTAGCAGCTAATTGTTTCGCTTTATTTATCAGAAATCTTTTATTGTAGATTTTTGTTAACGGATCCGTTACTGAGTTATAAGAAGCAACCCTCATCATGGATACGACTCGATCAAAGAAAAATAGTGAAGCCAGGATAACTTGTGTTAAATTAAACAATGATACTAAGAAAAATAAAGGATCATGCCTATAAAATACGCCAATAATTGCTACCAAGCCCAACAGAACAAAAATTACAGCATGAATGTTATATAGAGTAACATTCCCATTCCATTCTCCCTTAAGCAGTATATAAATACCGTAACTCAGCATACCTAAGCCTAGTAATAGACAATTAACTGGAAACGGTAGGAATATAGATAAAACGGATATAATTGTTAAAAAGAGGGTAGGTAACCAAATCTTCATAATCTTTGGACCTTGTATAATAAAAGTGGCTAAGATAGAACATAACATTCCTGTAGTTGCCATGATGTGATTAGTATCAAAATATTGCAATCTATTTGTAAAAAATGGAGCACAAGCAAGAAGTGTAGATACTAAATAAGCCGCAGATAGTCCAATATAATTGTATTTCTTAGTTTGCACAAAGAAGTGAATAGATAATATACACAACAACAAGATAAATGAAAATGATATAAATAATGGCCATGCATAATACTCTACCGTTACCACTTTTCACATTCCTCCTCTAAGATTCTTGTAATTTTCTTATAAAAAAAAGCCTCAATATCAAAGAATATTGAGGCCAAATCTTTAATAACACTAGTGGGAAACCCCCGCTCTGAAATCATCATTCGAGGATTGATCCCCGTGATAGAATAATACGTCACCATCTTTTAACTGGAATGTATAACCATATGGATCTATAAAACTATATTTAAAACCTTCGCGCTTCCATTGGTTGGATAACTCCCCAAATATATATTGAAGGTGAGGCTGATTAACATTGCCATTTTGAAGGCTTTCAATATTAAAGTTTACAATTAGATATCCATCTCTTATGAAAATCGGATGGCTTTTATTTAATCGATGTTGTAAACCATAACCAGCAATGTCTTTCCCTTCTTCTACTATATAAATGTCAGCTGGGAGACTATATTCCCCGTACCACATCTGTTCACTTGCAATGGCGTCTTTTTGCGGTTTCATTGCATTTGTAGGGACAGTAGTAGCAAGCGGGCCAATAAATGTTCGTAAATTCCAGTTTAAGATTTGCCAGCCATACGGACCTGTTTCTTTAGGACGCTTTGCATAATCCCTTTCAAAGTATCGAATGAAACCATGATCGAATGTAGCATCAGCTTTTGACCGGAATCCGTATCTGTCTGGATGACGATAATAATATTCTGCGGTATTCCATAATTGACTTTCGGGAACATTTCGAAGCGGCTCATTTAAAGTCACTTCTCGGTGTTCTTTATCATGAGAAGAACCGATTTTTACGAAATAATTCGAGTCATTATGATAATATACATCTACTTTTCTCCGATTCTGACCATTTTTATCAACGAAGTAAAAGCTCGGCGTAATACGAATTGCATCATTTTCTCTCCACATATCGCCTTTTGATTTCATATCAAACTTGAATTGATAGCCTGTTTTAACCGCTACGTTTTTATAACCAGCAGGATGGCTGCCATGTCGAATAGGCAAAACAAAAGGCTCTTGGTTTCCTCGTAATGCTCCATCAATCCCTCGATCTCCAACCCAAAAGTGATTGCCTGTATGCTCAATCATACCTTCTGTGGTACGGAATACAGGTCCCCAATTGAAGTCTAGGATATCGGTTACGCGGAAATCAAATAATCGCCCTACTACGTCAACCTCAATTGTGTCATAGGCTACATGATTTGACATGTTACCATTTGGAGTACGATAGGACATATTTAAGTTCGCATGATGTTCTTCAGGCAATTCCCCAGGTGCATTGATCGCAATGGAACGATACTTTACTGTATAAGGCCCTTCTGGAACCCATACTGGTAAAAAGAATGTGACGTTTTCCATATTGATTGGAACATTAATCCATGTTTCTTTTGGATAAAATGCTGCTTTGGTTTCTGAGTATACATCAAACGGAAATTTTACTTGCTTTTGACGAGTATATTTTGCATAATCGCGGTTTCCATAGCCAGGTGCCATTCCTACATCTAAATGCTGCCCATTTGTTGGCAAAGATACGGTAAATGGTCTGTCTAAGATAAAGGCATGACGGTCAGTATCAGGATTCGCTGGTGTTGAACGATTAGGCGGATCTGTCCTTTGATCATGTGCTTTATCATCTGATGCTTTAGCATACATAACGACTGGCGTATGAACTGTAACAGTATTTATTTTGCTCGGTGAGTATCCTGTAAATTCCCTTGAACCTCCACCAGTATTGACAGTGTGAATGCTTTGATATAACGCAGTTATTGAACTTGGCGTTTGCCATTTATTCACTTTCAATGGGTCAATCTGTAAAGATGACCTTTCTACCCTTACCTGTTGAGCAACTGGAATTGGAGATGGAGTTGGAGCATTTTGCGTTGCCATTCCATCTGACATTGATGTAGAACCATCCACATTCACATAATCATTCTTTACTTGTGGTGGTCTGCTACCCGTACCAGCTGAACCCGATAAATTAGGGTAAGGTGCTGAAGGTTTAGATTGTCCTCCCTCTATTGTTTGTAAGCCTAAATAGACACTTTGACAGTTTTGAGGGAAAACATGAGCATCCACACTTGCATTATGATTTGATGAAGCGGATACCCTTTGTGTATTTGGAATAATCACCATTTCGTTTGGTAAAGCATAATTGCGGAAAATAGCATCTTGGAATGAATAAATAGCTAAGTGACCTATCTGCCAATACGAAACGCTGTATGTATCAGGAACATATTCATCCCTACGTACATGTTCATATTTGATTTCATTACCCTCTTGCCATCTAAGCATATAATCTTGTGTGACTCTCACCCGATACGTTACTGTCCCGCTCATTCCTTGATACCTATAATCTGATAGGTATTTCTCGGAAGCCCCTTCTACCTTGAGAAACTCTGATGAAGGAATACCATAACGTAATACATTAAATTGACTACTTTCTGTAGATTCAATTATCTTTCCATTAGGATCAGCTGTCATGTTGCTGCTCCCCATTGAACCACTACCGGAAACACTAATATCTCTTGGACAGGATTCAGTAGGAGGCGGGGAAACAGGTGGAGGACCCGGATCATTAGGAGGTCCCTCACCGCCACCGCCATCTTCACCACCAGAACCTCCACAACCAGGGCCATTAGGATTCGTTTGACATGGATCTGTTGGACCATCTGGCACAATTTTAAAATCATATTTTAACCAAGGTGTTCCGCCAGCTCCGTTGTCGTCTCCTTGTTTTCTTATTTGTGCTGTACGCCATTGATAATAAAGCATGTCTCTTCCTAGACCTGGATTATATCTATTCATATTACCGTAATATACCCAGTGACCAGCAGAAAGAATATTAGGCGGTTTTGCCCATCTATTATCCTCTCCGGCATCACCAGCGAAGTAAAAGGGATTACATCGACTATCACTAGGTAATCCTCCATTACAACCCGAATTATCTCGCTGCACAAGATAAGTTCTCATTCGATAAACTGCATATGAGGCTATCGAATGAATTTTATAACCAGGAGGTGGAGTATAAGCTGTAGGCGAATCCAAAGCAGTTCCACCTAACATTACCCCTGGTGCTAAAGTTTGATGCCAATTCGCTCGAAGTTGGTTAACATCAGAGCGAATAAAGTAACCACCTAATTGAAGGTAATTTCCATTACCTTGTGTAGCCCATCCAGTGGGATCATCTTCAAAGTGATTAAATGAAATTGTTTGCATCCCTAAATGTGTTTGTGTTGCCGCCTCAACTTTTTGATAAAGAGTGAAGAAGGGCAACGTCAATTCCATTAACAGTATTGCGACAAACGTTAGTAATAATCGTTTGCCCTTCATAGCACCCCTCCTTACTCTTTATACAAAATCTCAGCTAATCGAAGGCGGGCTTTAGATGGGGTTTCATAGAGTGCTTTATCGGCATCTTTATTTACATAATAACCTCCGCCCATTTCATACTGTCCTCCATGTTCAGAACGGTAACCGTAAATTCGATATTGCTCACCAGCATTTAAAGTACGGGCAGGTGATAGCTTTCCATCAATATCTTTCCATAGAGTTATAGGTGATTTTATGGTAAGACGACCAATTTGCCCGGGTTTAACCTCTGTTTTTCCCCACATCACTTTTCCTACAAGAGGAAATAGTTTTCCTACTTGTAAAAATAAAGCATCTTCTAAATCTACATCTTCATAGAAATATGCTTTAATATCCCAATAACCATTTGTCATTCCGGAATGTTGCAAGTAGTAACGACCACTATTTAATGATTTTGGTAGATATACAGCTAAAGCGATATAATTTTTTCCGTTTGGTGCAGTTCCAGCGTTTGTAAAACCGGCTTCATATTTGCTGATTAATTTCTTTCCAGTTTGATTCCATAAACTATAAACATCAAAACCATATAACCCTTGCGTGTTGTCTTGAATAGCACTTGGCCCATCCATCAAAAGGTAATTACCTGCAAGGTTATTTTTTGCAGCTAACCAAATATTTGTTGCCCATATTCCTTTTTCCTTATTGGGATACATCTTAAAAACTAATGTTCCCTTTTTATTACCTACATCAACAAAAGGCTGAACTGCCTCAGATTGATAGGCTTGACTAAATCCTTTTTCAAAATTAACCTTCACTTCAACAGGATATATAGGTGCAGCTTCCGCTCTGATAGTTTCAGAGGCCAATCCACCTATTAAACTAAGTGATAATGCACCGGCTACCGCTAATCTTCCAACTTTTTTCAACATATACATTCCTCCAATTGTATTATTTTTTCTAAGAAACTCCATATTAAGAAGGCTTTTCCTTAGAACAAATATACCAGTAATTTCCCCCTTTCGACAAAAAAAGAAAGGACCAACTAAACCATGTAAAAAGGTCTAGCGGTCCTTCCGCTTTTTAATAAACTATTAAATTTCTTCATATTATCAATGAGTTATTAATAACCAACATCTAAATATAGGACTTTATTAGAGTCTTTTATAGAAAAATAACTACATAATTGTAGATTCTAAATTATAGTTGATATTGGTTATTTTCCCCTGCTTAGGTGAAATATTGATAAGATGAATATTGAAATTATTACTATAATACCATAAATAAAAGATTGTTGTATATAGTTGGAATACAATTGTTAACTGTTTTCCACGGGATAATTTGCATGGAGCTATTAAACTGAATTTTTCTAAGAAAATATACTCTGCTACTTTAGGTTAAAAGTGAAAAGCGCCCTCCTTTATACTAAATACTCTAATAAAAAAGGAGGAGGAAAAGTTCCCCCTCTCAATTAATTCTTCAAAAATTCATATTTGCTGTTATTACGCTTAATAGTAAATCCTCCACCTAAATGAAGAACTTCTCCATCCGCACGATATACACGGTATTTTTCCCCCGCTTTTAACGTACGTTCCGCAGTTCCATCAGGCTTATAAAGGGTTATAGGCTCTTTAACGGTTATCCATCCAAATACATAGGTAACTCCGTCTTGGACTTCAATGTACTCTCCCCCGCCAATGGCATAGCGTTTATTGTCGTAACTGTACACTTTATATTGCTGGCCTTTTTTGATTGTTCGGATAAAACGACCGTTTTTATCGTAAACATTCACTTCATCCTTTCGCACTTCACCTTTACCAATATGAACAGTTACAGCATGACCAGATTGTGCATATAAGCCGTCAGCTAACTTGTAGAAGCCTTTTTCTGTATCATAAACAAGATGAAGGGTTCCAGCCTTCGCTCCACCTGCTTGCACAAAATTCCCATCCTTATCTTTCTTGAAGAGCGGAATATCTTGGTTAGCTTTTAATGTTGCAACTGGCAAACCATGCGGATTAGGAAGGACTGTATTTGGAATAAGCAGTTCCTTAAATACAGATACTTTCACTGTATTTGTTTCTAAATTCGTTCCATTTGCTATGAAAATTCCCTTTAATAGATACTCTCCATTTTCGTCAAACACGAGATCCCGATCCACTTCAAGCGTCCCCCTATCTAACTTCCCAAAATCAATTTCAATTAAAGGCTTTTTGTTTGCAGCTACTAGTTTCATAAATAGCGGATTGTTACTAGCAACAGCTGTCCCTTCTAATTGACGAAGAGAAGCGGAGTCAGCGTATAAGTAAAGCTTTGAACCTTCTAAAATATCATTAGCAGATACCTTAATTTTCACTTTCAGTGAGTCCGTTTCAGCTACCTCTATCTTAGGAATGGACATAACAATTGCCGCATGTTTATTTGATGAAACCATTACTGTATCAGAAGGCTTCGGTAATTGTTCCGGCTTGATAACAGGTGGTTTTACTGGCTCAGGTTGCTTATCCGGTATCGGTGTTGGTGCAGGGTCTGGCTTCGGAACTGGTTTCGGTTGAATGGACTTCCAAAGCTCGTCCATCTCCGCTAACCAGCTTAATTTTAACTGGCTATCAACAACCTTATTTATTGCATCTTTGGCGATTTGAATCGTTTGGTTTGTTGGATTCTTTTTCGCAGTTTCGATGGCATTAATAGCATTGATGATATTTTGAATTTGTTCCTTAGTTAGCTGGCCCTTTTCACTAGTGATGGCATCCACAGCCCCTTTATAAATAGGGAAAGTTTCGTCCATTACATTATCAAAGCCCGCATTAATCCAATCTTGAATGTTTGTGCTACCAGGTGATGTGATCACATGCTCAAGATATGCTCCGCCAACTCTCGATTGCATACGCTCTTTTAAATCCCCATTATCTAGCTTTAATAATTCTTGTTGAGCAGCAGCTATGGCTTCGTCAGATGGTTCCCCAAGAGCCGTTCTTACAAAGGATAGAGAATTAGCCATTTGCATTAAATAAGATTTCTCTCTTGTATTAACGAGTGCTACTTTATTAAATGCGTCACGGATATTGTCATTGTTCATGAATTGTTCCGAATCTAAGAGTGCTTTTAAAGCATCCTTCACAAGCACTAAATTCTCTTTGGTATCTGAAGCTGCTAATTCATCCACCATTTTGCCGAGTTTGTTTACATCATCTTGCGTCAAATCTAAACGGGTTTTCTTAACTTGGTTTACTACATCAATAAGCTGTTGTACCGCTTCTGCAGTAAGTGGTTGTTCATAACCACCTATGGCATCCTTATATTCTTCCTCTAAGGTATGATCAACTTCTGTAAAACCACCGTTTTCCAGATGCTCGGTCGTGATATTTTCGGGATTTTCAATAATCTCTTTGATAACTTCTTCTTGTAACTTATCAGTTAAGTAATCTTTTAAAGAACCATCTGGTAGCTCTTTAATTTCTTCAAATGCATTTATGATATCTTGGTTATTACCAGTTTCAAGGGCTTTTTCAACCGCATTCACCGAATCTACCGCATTTTGAACATCTTCAAAAGTGAGTGTACCGCCTAAGTCATCTTTAAGCTTTGTAAGAGCATCTTGATATAGTTCTTCAAAGTCTGGATTTACATTTTCTATTCCAAGATTAATCAGATCATCTGCAGTAACTGTACCAGGGTTTAAATTGATATCACCAATAACTTGTCCATTCAGTGCAGCATTAAGGTCAGTTTTTAATTTTCCACTTTGAAGGTTACGAACTTCTAATAAAGCTTGTTGCACATTAGCTGTTTTAGAGTCTATTAAAGCTGTTTCCACTTTGTCTGTTACGGTAATAACTTGTTGAACTTCAGTGAACGAGAATTTATCTGAACCTATATCCGTAATGTACTTTGCCATGTTGCTATTGTAAGAAGGGATATTCTCATCCTTAATGGTCATGCCCAAACGAGCATAATCATCCGCTTCCTGAGTGGCTGGGCTTGCGATTAGGTAAGCCAGAGCTACATCATCAATCAAACCTATCATTTTTGTTTTAAATACACCATCAACAAGGGAATTAACTAAAGTTTCATAGGCAAGCACTTTTGCCTCAGACGGGTTGTTAATAGCCTCATAGTATGCAGCCCAAACTTCATTTACCTTGTCGATAAGCTCTTGTAGCTTTTCCTTTGTGATTTCTTCAGTAAGTCCAGGAAGAACATCTTGTAAATAATCTTTATAAGAATCAAGCAAGTCTGGGTCCGTTTCTAAATTTGCATAATCAAGAAGGTCTTGAGTGATTTTATCAGGATTATTAGCAATGAAATCGACAGCGATATCTTCTAATTCTTGTAAAATTCTATCCTTTAATGGACCATCATCTAATTGATTTACCGCTTCATACCCTTCACGTATAGATTCCTCAGAAGGATTTGCCTTAGCATCCTCTACGCCATTCACTGCATCGATAACTTTTTGAATATCGTCTCGAGTAAGGTCTGTAGGATCCTTCTCCTTTGCATAATCGTTCAGTGCTTCTTGATACTCTGGCAAGCGAGAACTATCTATATTATCAGTGCCAATATTCTCTAATTGTTTTTCGGTAACATTTGAGAAATCCTCATTTATCTTATCTAAGATGGAGCCTCCTACTTCATCGAGAATGTCATCAATTATTGAAGCATCAGGATTTAATCCTCCGATTAGGTCTAGCAAGTCTTGGATATTTTCATCAGTAGGATTTTCTTTTACCTTCTCAATTGCATCCACTACATCAATAATCCGCTGAAGAACTTCTTTTGTTACTTCCTCTTTTGAAACATCCACTAAATAGTCTCTTAAGAAGTCTTGGTAAAGCGGAAGATGTGAAATGTCATGAGTAACACCGATTGTATTTAAAGCAATTTCCGTCATTGTTGAAGGATCGTTTACGACCATTTCTAAATTGAAACTTGGTAATAAACCCTCATTTTTTGATTGGAATAAACCATCTGTTAATGCATCTACTTTATTTTCAAATGAAGTTAGATGTTCTTGTGTTGGTTGTTTCTTAAACGAATCAATTAAGTCATAGATATTATCAACAGCTTTGATAATGTTTTCTAAGCGTTCCTTAGTTAGAACTGGATCGACTGTTAGTTCGTCTTTTAAATACATTTGATAGTCTACTTCCCGTTCAGGGTGAGCTATTATACTCAATTCTTGGCCGAGTAGTTCGGATGTTAATTTATCAGGATTGACTTCAATCGCTTTAACAAATCCATCCTCAACTACTTGCAGGTAATCATCTTTAAGAGCGCCATCTTCTAGTTTTTCAATTTCAGATTTCGCCGTTTTCCAATCTTCTACAAGATTAGAGGAAGAAGCTTTATCTACTGCATTTACAATATCAATGATCAATTGAATGTCCTGTTCTGTTAAATCTTTTCTTTCAGCGAGATAATCCGAATTCTTTTCATTGTAGGTTGGGACAAGATTTTCTTGTACATCAGTAAATCCGGCAGTTTCATAATCTGATTTCGTTGCTGTATCAAGGTTGTCAATTAAATAATCTAGAGCATTTCCGGAAATTTTTTTATAGAATGCTGTTTTGACAGTACCATCGGCCAACATATCCACCTTTGGTTTTATTGTCAGCCATGCATCTGGATTATTGGTTGTTTTAAGACTCTCCACTGCAACAAAGGCATCTAATAAAACGGTATGTTCGGATTCTGAAAAGTCTTGGCGGTCCTTATTAATATCCACTTCATATCCGCTTAAAATTGGTTCATACTCAGCTAACGGAACAGGTATCTTTACGATAAATTTGTTGCTGGCCACATCTGCAGAAGATTCAAATGGATCCTTTGCCTGTACGGAAACGGTATGAACACCTGTCCCAATATCAGCTCCATCAAATTCAATGGACCATACATCATCTTCCCCTGTTGTTAGAACGGTCACAGATTTCTCTACTCCATTGACTGTTGCTGTAACTACAACCTGTTCCTTGTCTGCATCTTTCACAATTCCTTCAATGATCAGTTTTTCTCCATCCGCAATGACCCATGTTTGGTCATTCGTAAGGGAAACTGTTGGTGCAACTGAATTGACTTCTACTTTAAAAGAAACTGGCTCCGATTCACTGTATCCATCATGGGCAACAATTGTTATAGTCGCAGAACCTTGCATTAATGCCTTTATATGAAGTGAACCATCTTTCTCGATTACTGAAATGATATTTTCATCAGATGAAGTAACCGTATACGTTAAGTTATCTTCCTTATCAGTAAAAATGGTACTTAAATCAATGCTCTCTTCTTCGAACTTTTTCCATGTTTTATCTGGAATAGTCCCAACGATTTTAGGAGTATGATTTACATGAAAAGCAACTGTTTTTGTTGATTCATTTCCTGCAGCATCTTTTGTTTTAACAGTTAAGATATAAGAACCGCTCTCTGTAATGGTTTCGCCAGCATAAGCTTCACCATTTAAAAGGATTGTTGTTTCAACTGTATTAAAATCTTCTACTGTAACAATAGGAGTGATTTCATTTACATACGTATTTCCGTTCGTTACACCCGTGATCGTAATAACTGGTGCAATCTTATCGATATTTGAAATAACTAATGAAGACTCCTCTGACCAGTTACCTGCAGCATCTTGTCCCCTTGCGTAAACCGTATCGTTGCTAGTTACCGATATTGGGCCTTCGTAAGCAAACCATGCCCCTGTGCCAATCTTGTATTCTTTTACAACTGCATCATCGGGATAAGTAATAGTTACTTCTACATTTTGATTAGTTGGAACGGTTGTACTTGCCTCCAATAAAGCAACATCTGGTGCATCCATGTCAATATTGCTAATTTCAATAGTTTGCAAGGATTCGTTTCCAGCACTATCCTTCGCATAAACCGTATAGGTGCCATTCTCCGAAACGATGAATTTATCGTTAATGATTGCCGTACCGCCTGTTTGAAAATAGGCTAAATCTTGGTTACCTGCTGCCCATTTCTTTTCAACGATAGGGTTGTGATCAACTATTTCCACATCCACATCAACCTCAGTATTGATAGGATCGAGTATCGAAGGAGTTAAAGTGATAACTGGTGCTTCAACATCTATATTGGATATAGTGATAGTCTGAATGGATTCATTACCAGCACTATCCTTTGCATATACGGTATAAACATCATTATCATTAACTACGAACTTTCCATTTATAATGTCAGTTCCATTTGACTGGAAATAGGCTAAATTTTGGTTCCCTTTTGCCCATTTTTGAGTAACGATTGCAGTATAGTCCGTTACTTCAACAGCCACATCGATTTCTGCATTTACAGGGTCAATTTTGGATGGAGTCAACGTAATAATCGGTGCATCCATATCAATATTGCTAATTTCGATAGTTTGCAAGGATTCATTTCCAGCACTATCCTTCGCATAAACCGTGTAGGTGCCATTCTCATTTACTATGAAACTATCACCTTCTATTGATGTTCCACCTGTTGCGAAAAAAGAAATACTTTGAGTGCCCTTAGCCCATTTTCTTTCAACAACGGTTGTATAATCAGTAACTTCTACATTTACATCGATTTCTGTATTAACAGGGTCGATTTTAGATGGAGTTAGGACAATAACCGGTGCATCCATATCAATATTTGAGATATTAATAGTCTTTAAAGAAATATTTCCAGCACTATCTTTGGCGAAAACGGTATAAGTGCCATTTTCACTTACAATAAAGGAATCTCCCGTAATATCCGTACCACTAGTTGCAAAGTAGGCTTCATTTTGATTTCCCTTTGCCCATTTTTTCTCGATAATCGAGTTATTATCAACTACCTGTACATTTACATCAATTTCTGTATTAGTTGGGTCTAATTTAGAAGATGTTAACGTAATAACAGGTGCATCTTTATCTATATTTGCTACGATTACACTTGTTTCGTTTGACCAGTTTCCAGCTATATCTTGAGAACGGGCAAAGAGTGTATCATTGGAAGTCAGTGTAATTGGGCCCGTATAATCTGTCCAAGTTCCAGCCGCTCCAATTTTATATTGCTTAACTGCTGCATCATCCGGGAAAGTGATGGTCAAGCTGACATCTTGATTAGTCGGATTTGATTCATCTACTGTAAAACTCGCATCAGCTGGTGGTGTTTTATCGACCACAATTTGTTTAGTATAGGTTTCTGTACTAAAAGCTCCTTTTTCATCCTTTGCGGTAACAACAATGTTTTGATAAGTACCCTCATTAATGTTAAGAGCATCCCACTCTAATGAATAATTTCCGCTTCCGTTCACAACTTGACTTTTTTCTACGCCGTCAATCGTTGCGCTGACTGTAATATTATCACCATCAATATCATTTACTGTACCTGTAATAATAATCTTTTTATCACCATTCAATACACGATTTTCGTCATTAGAAATTGTAATAGTTGGTGCTTGGTTTTGAACAGTAAATGTAAATGATTGACTAACCGTACCGCCTTTCCCATCGTTCCCTGTTACAGTAATGGTAGAATTTCCTAAACCTTTTGGTGTAATAGTTAAAATACTTCCACTAATGGAGGTAGTTCCAACTCCTGTTTGAGATGATGTTGCGGTAAATGTTAATGCGTCACTATCTGGATCACTAAAATATCCTGCTAAATTAACTGTTTTATTTTGTCCTTGAATGGTAGATTGTTCAGGAATCTGAGTAAAATTAGGCTTCTGATTATCTACATTAAATGTAAATGATTGATTAACTGTACCGCCTTTTCCGTCATTCGCTGTAACTGTAATGGTAGAACTTCCTATACCAGTTGGGCTAAGAGTTAATGTGCTGCCACTTACAGATACATTTCCTACCCCTGTATTTGAAGAGGTTGCTGAAAAGGTTAAAGAATCTCCATCAGGATCGCTAAAGTAGCTTGCTAGACTAACTGTTTTATTTTGACCACGAACGGTTGATTGAGTTGGAATTTGGGTAAAGCCTGGATTTCTATTTGTTACTGAAAAAGTGAATGTTTGACTAACGGTACCGCCTTTTCCATCATTTGCAGTCACTGTAATAGTTGAACTGCCCAAACCTGTAGGACTTAAAGTAAGTGTATTCCCACTAACTGAAGCATTACCAACTCCTGTGTTAGATGAAGAAGCAGAAAATGTTAAAGTATCTCCATCGGGATCACTAAAATAGCTTGCTAGACTTACAGTTTTATTTTGACCACGAACGGTTGATTGAGCTGGTATTTGCGAGAATATAGGATTAGCGTTAGGATATACAGCTCCCACCACAGTTGTTGGATATAAATACATTACTGGAACTACATCCATTTGTTGATTAGCATAAGTACTATTCCAATACCCAGGTCCAGGCATATTTGTAAAAGCCCAAAAAACACTAGTTGGTCCCCAACCACTATTTGGAGTTCTAGTCCAAAAACTATATACTGGGAGGTAATTAACAACATCAAAATATGCATCAAATTCATCATGTGATATCAAGCTTATTTTTGCTGAAACAGTTCTACTATTTTCCGAACCATCCCTACCAATACCCCAATTAACTGTTTGAATTTTTGCTTGGTCTGCAGCTGGAATTTGATTGTAATAATAATTATTTAACCACCAACCTACGTTTGCATACATTTTATTAGTATCGAAAACGGGTGAATTGTTATCATCAAATGTGTGTCTGCCATAAGACCAAGTAGCGATTATATAACCTGTACTTGGATTTAAAACTTTATATTCTTTTCCAGCAAATATAATCGTGTCACCGCGTTTTAATTGATTAATAGGCTTATTTACAACTGCTGCTTGAGCAGTATGGATATCATTTGAAAAAATATGTTTCATTAATGGTATTTCTTCAATTGGTGCTACTGTGGCAACCGCTGCAATACTCGTAATGGCCGTTGCTTGAGTAAATCGCTTTTTACTAAATCCACCCTTTTTCACATAAATCACTCCATTTTTCTTTTAGAGATATGAATAGACTTAAAGGAGAAGGGAGCATAGCTCCCTTCAATTAATATCATCTTAGAATTTAGTTTTTTTGAAATTCATACTTACTATTAACCCGCTTTACCGTATATCCACCACCTAAATGAAGAACCTCTCCATCCGCTCGATATACGCGGTACCTTTCTCCAGCTTTTAAAGTACGTTCTGCTGTACCATCTGGCTTATAGAGGGTCATAGGCTCTTTAACCGTAATCCAGCCAAATACAAAGGTTACACCTTCTTGAACCTCGATGTATTCTCCCCCTCCGATGGAATATCGCTTATTGTCAAAGCTGTACACTTTATACTGTTGCCCTTTCTTTAGTGTGCGGACAAAACGCCCATTCTTATCGTATACGTTGACTTCATCTTTACGAATTTCACCTTTACCTATATGAACGGTAACTGCATTTGGTTGTGCGTATAAGCCATCAGCTAACTTGTAGTAGCCTTTTTCAGTGTCGTAAACCAGATGAAGAGTTCCTGCCTTCGCTCCACCTACTTGAACGAAATTCCCATCCTTATCTTTCTTAAAGAGCGGAATATCTTGTTTAGCTTTTAATGTAGCTACAGGTAAGCCATGCTGATTTGGAAGTACCGTATTAGGGATAAGTAATTCTTTATAAACAGACACTTTTACTGTATTTGTTTCTATGTTCGTACCATTTGCAATGAATATTCCTTTTAGTAAGTAGTCTCCATTTTCGTCAAACACGAGTTCTCGAGCCACTTCAATCGTCCCCTTGCCTAACTTCCCAAAGTCAATCTCAATCATAGGCTTTTGGTTAGCTAATAATTTCATAAATAATGGGTTATTGCGTGCAACTGCTGTGCCTTCTAATTGATGAAGAGAAGCTGAGTTTGCATATAAATATAGTTTCGAACCTTCCAAAATATCATTAGCTGAAACTTTAATCTTCACTTTTAATGAATCTGTTTGAGCAACCTCAATCTTTGGAATCGACATGACGACTGCTGCATATTCATTGGATGAAACCATAACCATTTCAGAAGGTTTTGGCAGTTCTTCCAGCTCAAAGACTGGAGGTTTTTCAGACTCAGGTGCTGGTTTAGGTGTTGGGTCCGTTATTGGCACCGGCACAGGCGTTGGTAGCGGATCTGGCTTCGGTTGAATGGATTTCCATAAGTCCTCCATTTCCGCTAACCAATCCGATTTAAGCTGGCTGTCTATAACCTTATTAATTGCCTCTTTAGCATCTTGAATCGTTTGATTTGTCGGATTCTTTTTAGCCTTTTCCATTGCATTTATCGCATTTACAACATCCTGAATTTGTTCCTTGGTTAGTTGTCCGATTTCAGTCGTAATGGCATCCACAGCCCCTTTGTAAATCGGGAAGTTTTCTTCCATTACGTTTTCAAAACCTGCGTTTATCCAATCTTGAATGGTTGTGCTTCCTGGTGATGTAATGACATGCTCTAGGTAAGCCCCACCTACTCTTGATTGCATACGTTCTTTTAATCCACCATTTTCTAACTTCAATAGCTCTTGTTGAGCGGCTGCTATTGCTTCATCTGACGGATCACCAAGAGCGGTTCGTACATGAGAAAGCGAATTGGCCATTTGCTCTAAATAGGATTTTTCACTTGTTTTGACTAATGCTACCTTGTCGAAGGCATCTCGAACATTATCATAGTTCATGAAATGTTCCGCATCCAAGAGTGCTTTTAAAGCGTCTTTCACAAGTGTAAGATTGTCCTTTGTTTCAGAAACCGCTAATTCATCCACCAATTTTCCAAGCTTATTTACATCCTCTTGAGTTAAATCAAGAAGAGTTTTCTTTACTTGATTCACCACATTAATTAACTTTTGAACAGCTTCTTTGGTAAGTGGTTGCTCATATCCTTTTAAGGCATCGCGGTATTCCTTTTCTAATTGACTATCTACGGAATCAAACCCACCAATCACTAAAAGGTCAATTGTTACACCTGATGGATTTTCAATAACCTCTTTTAAAGACTCTTCTTGAAGCTTAGCTAACAAGGCATCCTTCAATGAGCCATCTGGCAACTTACTAATAGCGTCAAAAGCATCCAATATATCTTGGTAACTTCCAGTTTCAAGGGCCTTCTCTACCGCATTGACAGCATCTACAGCATTCTGAATATCCTCAAACGTCAACGTTCCTCCTAAATCCTCTTTCAATTTAGTAAGAGCATCTTGATACAGTTCCTTAAAATCTGGATTTACATTAACTACCCCGATATTTTCTAAATCTTCAGGAGTGATAGTTCCAGGATTCAAGTTAATGTCACCGATAACTTGTCCATTAAGTGCTGCATTGAGAGTATTCTTTAATGAGCCGTTTTGAAGGTTTTGGACTTCTAATAATGCTTGCTGAACATTAGCTGTTTTTGAGTCAGACAGTGCTGTTTCTACCTTGTCTGTTACAGTAATTACTTGTTGGACTTCATTAAAAGTGAAATTATCTGAACCAATATCTTTAATATATTTCTCCATATTTGCGTTATAAGAAGAAATAATGTCTTCATTGATCGTGATACCTAGTCGAGCATAGTCATCCGCTTCTTGATTTGATGGACTAGCAATAAGATAAGCTAGTGCAACATCATCCACTAACCCCACCATTTTAGTTTTGAACGTGCCCTCTTCTAAACCATTTGCTAATGATTCAAAGGCTATAACATTCGCTTTAGATGGGTGAGACAGTGCTTCATGGTAGGCAGCCCATACATCATTCACTGCATCTATTAATTCCTGTAGCTTTTCCTTTGTGACTTCCTCCGTAAGATTTGGAAGAACATCTTTAAAATACTCTTGATAAGATGGAAGCAAATTCGGATCCGTGGTTAAATTTGCTTGGTCTAATAATGCTTGTGTAATGTCATTCGGATTATTTGCCATAAACTCAACCGTAATATCCTCTAATTCTTGTAACAGCTTATCTTTTAAAGGGCCATCTTCAAGCTGATTTACCGCATCATATCCCGCTTGAATCGTACTTCCGGAAGGATTTTTACTTGCTTCATTTACACCATTAATGGCATCCACAACTTTTTGAATATCATCACGAGTTAAATCACTAGGTTTTTTCTCATTTGCATATTCATTTAGCGCTTCTTGATATTCCGGTAATAGTGTAGTGTTTAAATCTTTTATGCCGATATTTTCTAATTGCTTTTCAGTTACTTGTGTAAAATCCTCATTGATACTGTCTAAAATCGAGCCACCTATTTCGTTGAATAACTCATCAATCACTGAAGCGTCAGGGTTTAAACCACCAATGAGATCAAGTAATTTTTGAATATTTTCATCTGTTGGGTTAGCTTTTACTGCTTCACGTGCCTCAACTACATCAATGATGAGCTGTAAAACATCCTTAGTAACTTCCTCTTTCGCTACATCCTTTAGGTAATCCGTTAAGAAATCTTGATAAAGAGGGATATTAGTTTCATTATGTGTTACACCGATTGTGTTTAAAGCTTCATCTGTCATGGAAGATGGATCATAAATCACCATCTGAAGATTCATACCAGGTAATAGAGAAATATTTTGCTCTTTAAAATCGCCATCCGTTAAAGCTTGTACCGCATTTTCAAAAGCAGTTAGATTTTCTTGTGTTGGTTGAGCTTCAAACGCACTATGAAGATCATAAATGCTGTCTACCACAGAAATAATGTTTTCCAACCGCTCTTTTGTCAGAATGGGATCAATCGCTAATTCATCTCGTAAGTACTTTTGATAATCTGCTTCCCTATCCGCTCGAGCATCAATACCAAGCTCTGTTCCGATAAGGTCTGCTGTTAATTCGGATGGATTAACCTCAATAGCTTTAACAATTCCATCTTTTACAACCTGCAGGTACTCATCTTTTAAAGCACCATCCAATAGTTTTTCTATTTCAGCTTTAGCAGATTTCCAATCCTCTACCGAATTAGAGTTCGTTGCTTTATCGACCAAATTAACAATGTCGATTATTAGCTGAACATCTTCATTTGTTAGTTCACCTTTTTCAGCCTTATATTCAGCATTCTTTTCATTGTAGGTAGGAACAAGATTCTCTTGTACATTGGTGAAGCCTGCTGTCTCATAATCTGATTTGGTTGCCGTATCAAGGTTATCTGTTAAATAATCTAGTGCATTACCTGAAATTTCTTTATAGAACTGAGATTTAATGGCGCCATCCGCTAACAGGTCAACCTTTGGTTTAACCGATAACCATGCATCAGGATTATTGTTTGATTTCAAGCTTTCTACTGCTAAAAATGCGTCTAAGAGTACATTATGTTCAGCCTCAGTAAAATCTTGTCGGTCCTTCTGTATATCCGCTTCATATCCGCTTAAAATCGGTTCATATTCAACTAGCGGAACTGGTACTTTTACTATAAATTTGTTACTGGCCACATCTACAGAAGCTGCAAATGGATCTTTAGCATTAACCGATACTGAATGCACACCAGTACCGATATCCACTCCATCAAATTCTATGGACCATGCATCGTCCTCGCCTGTTGTTAGGATGGTAACGGATTTTTCTACCCCGTTTATTGTCGCTGTAATGACAACCTCTTCTTTGTCGGGATCTTTAACTGTTCCTTCAAGAACTAGTTTTTCTCCGTCTGCAACTATCCATGTTTGGTCATTCGTTAGAGATACAGTTGGAGCTACTGAATTGACCTCGATATTAAACGAAACTGGATCTGCTTCACTAAATCCATCATGTGCAATAATGGTTAAGGTTGCTGAACCTTGTTTTACAGCTTGGATATGAAGAAAACCGTCCTTAACAATGGTCGAAACTACATTCTCTCCAGTAGATGTAATACTATAAGTCAAGTTATCTTCTTTATCTTTAAAGATTTCACTTAAATCAATTGATTCTTCTTCAAACTTTTTAAATGTTTTATCAGGAATATTACCTATTACAGTTGGAGAATGATTCACATAGAAAGCAACAGTATCTCTTGATTCATTCCCTGCTTCATCTACTGTTACAATCGTTAAGATATATGAACCGCTCTCTGTAATAGCACCACCCGTAAAGGTTTCCCCGTTTAAAAGAATAGTAGTATTCACTTTATTTAAATCTTCTACCGATACTATAGGAGTAACTTCGTTCACAAAAGTTTCTCCATTCGATACGCCTGTTATTGCAATAACCGGAGCAATCTTATCTATATTTGAGATAACTAAGGATGATTCTTCTGACCAGTTACCGGCCGCATCCTTTCCTCTTGCATAAACAGTGTCATTACTTGATACAGAGATTGGTCCTGAGTAAGTTTGCCAAGCTCCTGTCCCAATCTTATATTCTCGGACAATTACATCATTTGAATAAGTAATCGTCACTTCCACATCCTGGTTAGTAGGAGCGGTTGTGCTTGCTTCTATTAAAGCAGCATCCGGAGCATCCATATCAATATTGCTTATTTCAATAGTCTGCAAGGACTCGTTGCCTGCACTATCCTTAGCGAACACAGTATAAATACCATTCACCGAAACTATGAATTTATCATTTATAACTTCCGTACCGCCAGTTTGGAAATATGAAATATCCTGAATTCCAATAGCCCATTTCTTTTCAATAATAGGATTGTTGTCTACTACTTCTACACTTACATCAATCTCTGTATTTACAGGGTCAATTTTAGAAGGAGTTAATACAATAACCGGAGCATCCATATCAATATTAGTGATTTCAATGGTCTCTAAGGATTCATTACCAGCACTGTCCTTGGCATAAACTGTATAAATACCATTCTGAGAAACAATAAACTTACCATCTTTTACTTCATTACCGCCTGTTTGGAAATAAGCAAAATCTTGATTTCCTGAAGCCCACTTGTTGACAAAAATCTGATTATTGTCAACCACATCAACACTTACATCAATTTCAGTATTTACAGGATCAACTTTAGATGAAGTTAACGTAATAACAGGTGCTTCTATATCGATATTTGAAATAGTGATTGTCTTAATAGATTCATTGCCAGCACTATCTTTGGCATACACAGTATAAATATCATTTTCACTTACTATAAACTTACTATTTATAATTTCGGTGCCGCTTGATTGAAAATATCCTAAGTCGTGGTTACCCTTGGCCCATTTCTGAGAAACAATGGCTGAATAATCAGTAACCTCAACATCTACATTAATCTCAGTATTAACAGGATCAAGTTTCGATGGAGATAAACTTATGACAGGTGCTTCCATATCAATATTGATAATTTCAATAGTTTGGACGGATTCATTGCCAGCACTATCCTTGGCATAAACGGTGAAAGTTCCATTCTCGCTTACTACAAAACTATTCCCCTCTAAACTATTCCCTCCTGTTGCAAAATGAGAAAGTGATTGGTTCCCCGCAGCCCATTTTCTTTCAACCACTGTTGTATAATCAGTGACTTCAACATTTACATCAATCTCTGTATTTGCCGGGTCAACCTTAGAAGGTGTTAAGACAATAACCGGTGCTTCCATATCAATATTGGCAATATCAATTGATTTTATTGATATATTACCTGCACTATCTTTTGCGAAAACTGTATACGTTCCATTTTCGCTAACATTAAAGGATTCTCCCGAAATATCCGTACCATTACTCAAGAAATGACTTTCACTTTGATTACCTTTCGCCCATTTTTTCTCAACAATCGGATTATTATCAATAACCCCAACGTTAACGTTGATCTCTGTGTTTACAGGATCTATTCGTGAAGGAGTTAAAGTGATTACGGGTTTTTCTTTATCAATATTATTAATTTCTAAAGAGCTAACTTCTGAAATATTTCCTGCAGTATCTATTGAACGGGCTTCAACTTTACTATTCTGAGAAATTAATAAAGGAGCCGTATAAGGTGTCCAGGCACCACCATTTAATCGATATTCTGTATTTTTCGCATCACTAGGATAAGAGATAGTAACTTGAACATCCGTATTTGTTTCATTAGAATTGTCCACAGCAATTGTTGGCTTTTCAGGGGCCTCTTTATCTATATTGTTTATCACCACATTTGTCTCAGCTGACCAGTTTCCTGCTGCATCTTGAGAACGTGCAAATAGTGTTTCATTAGCTGTCATGACGACTGGACTTGTATAATCTGTCCAAACTCCACTAGGTCCGATTTTATATTGTTTAGCTACCGAATCATTTGGATAATTAATAGTGACAGTCACATCTTGATTAGTCTGTTCAGTAGTCGAGACACTGAAATTTGCATCCGCTGGTGGTTCCCTATCAATATTAGAAACTTCTAAAGATGATTCTTCTGACCAGTTACCCGCTGCGTCTTTTCCTCTGGCAAAGACTGTTTCATTCACTGAAATTACAACTGGACTAACATATGCTTGCCAAGCTCCGGAACCGATTTTAAATTCTTTTACAATAACATCATTAGGATATGTAATTGTCACTGTTACATCTTTATTGGTAGGAACAGTAGAATTCGCTTCCAAAATAGGAGTTTCCGGTGCTTCCATATCAATGTTAGTAATATCAATTGTTTTCAGAGATATGTTACCTGCGCTATCTTTCGCAAAAACAGTATAGGTGCCGTTTCCACTGACAACAAATGAATTACCAGTAATATTTGTACCACCACTCACGAAATAACTTTCATTTTGATTTCCTTTTGCCCATTTTTTCTCAACAATCGGATTATTATCAATAACTTCAACATCAACGTCAATTTCAGTGTTTACNTGCCCATTTTTTCTCAACAATCGGATTATTATCAATAACTTCAACATCAACGTCAATTTCAGTGTTTACAGGATCTAATCGAGAAGGAGTTAAAGTAATTTCTGGCTTTTCTTTATCAATATTGGTGACCTCAATTGAACCAATTTCTGAAATATTCCCTGCTTCATCAATACTACGAGCTTCTACCAAACTATTTTCTGAAACAGTTATAGGCTCAGTATATTGAAGCCATGTGCCACCGTTTGATCTATACTCCTTTACATTTGAATCATTTGGATAAGTAATAGAAACTTTTACATTCATATTTGTCACAGTTGAATTGTCAACAGCTAGAGTCGGCTTTACTGGTGCGACCTTATCTATATTATTAATAGCTATATTTGTTTCTGCAGACCAGTTACCCGCTGAGTCTTGTGAACGGGCGAAGACTGTATTGTTCTCTGACAAAATGACTGGAGCTGTATAATCTGTCCAAACTCCACTTGCTCCTACTTTATATTGATTAACTACCGAATCATTTGGATAATTAATAGTGACAGTCACATCTTGATTAGTCTGAACAGTTGTTGAGACATTAAAATCTGCATCCGCTGGTGGTTCTCTATCGATATTAGAAACAACTAAGGATGTTTCTTCTGACCAGTTACCTGCTGCGTCTTTACCTCTGGCAAAGACTGTTTCATTCGTTGAAATTTCAACTGGACTAACATATGATTGCCAAGCTCCGGAACCAATTTTAAATTCTTTTACATCTGCATCATTTGGAAAAGTAATTGTCACTGTTACATCTTTATTGGTAGGAACAGTAGAATTAGCTTCTAAAATTGGAGCTTCTGGTGCATCCATATCAATATTAGTAATATCAATGGTTTGAATCGTTTCATTGCCCGCACTATCTTTCGCATAGACTGTATATATACCATTAGTAGAAACGATAAATTTATCATTTAAAACATCTGTTCCATCAGTGGAAAAGAATGAAGTATTTTGATTCCCTTTAGCCCATTTTTTTACCACAATTGGATGATTATCTACTACTTTTACATCCACATTAATTTCAGTATTAATAGGGCTAATCGTTGATGGAGTTAACGTGATAACGGGTGCTTCTTTATCAATATTTGAGATATTAATAGTTTGAATCGTTTCATTGCCCGCAGAATCCTTCGCATAGACTGTATAGATTCCATTCTCATTAACGACAAATGAATTTCCTGCCAAAGTTGTTCCGCCCGAAGCAAAATATGAAATGTCTTGATTTCCGGTTGCCCACTTCTTTTCAATGATCACATTATTATCTGTAGCCTCTACATTTACACTAATTTCAGTATTAGTTGGATCAATCTTTGAAGGAGTTAATTTAATAACCGGTGCTTCCATATCAATGTTAGTAATATCAATTGTTTTCAGAGATATGTTACCTGCACTATCTTTCGCAAAAACAGTATAGGTGCCGTTTCCACTGACAACAAATGAATTACCAATAATATTTGTACCACCACTCATGAAATAACTTTCATTTTGATTTCCTTTTGCCCATTTTTTCTCAACAATCGGATTATTATCAATAACTTCAACATCAACGTCAATTTCAGTGTTTACNTGCCCATTTTTTCTCAACAATCGGATTATTATCAATAACTTCAACATCAACGTCAATTTCAGTGTTTACAGGATCTAATCGAGAAGGAGTTAAAGTGATTTCCGGCTTTTCTTTATCAATATTGTTGATCTCGGTTGAACCAATTTCCGATGTATTTCCTGCTTCATCAATACCGCGAGCTTCTACTAAACTATTTTCAGAAACAGTTATAGGGTCAGTATAAGGAAGCCATGCCCCGCCGTTTAATCTATATTCCTTTACACTTGAATCATTTGAATAAGTAATAGAAACCTTTACATTTGAATTTGTGACAGTAGAATTGTCAACAGCTAGAATCGGTTGATCTGGAGCTACCTTATCGATATTATTAATGGCTATATTTGTTTCTGCAGACCAGTTACCCGCTGCGTCTTGAGAACGTGCAAAGACCGTACTGTTTTCGGACAAAATGACTGGAGCAGTATAGCTTTCCCATATTCCGTCCTCTCCGATTTTATATTGTTTAACCGTTGCATCCCCAGGAAAGCCTATGGAAACACTAACATTTTGGTTAGTAGGCAGAGTATTGGATAATGTAAAAGTTGCGTTTGCAGGTGGACTTTTGTCGATATTGTTTATACTTAAATTTGTTTCGTCAGAATAGTTGCCTGCTGCGTCTTTCGAACGGGCAAAGACCGTTGTATTTTCAGAGATTGCAATTGCAGACTGATAAGTAGACCATGCCCCTGTTCCGATTTTATATTCCCGTAACACTGCATCGTCTGGGTACGTAATAGTCACTAATACTTCTTTATTTGTTGGTTCGGTAGTATTTACTATAATGGTCGCATTGGCCGGTTTATCCATATCAATGTTGGAAACAGTTATAATTTCGATTGTTTCGTTCCCAGCCGAATCCTTTGCATAAACTGTATAATCTCCGTTGTCCGATACAATAAATTGATTGTTATCTACCTGTGTGCCACTAGTTACAAAGAATGTTTTATCTTTTGTCCCTTTCGCCCATTTTTGTGAAACAATTGAGTTTTTATCATCTACATCAACATTCACATGAATGGCCGTGTTTATTGGAACAATTGTTTCAGGCGTTAAAGTAATAACCGGCGCTTCCATATCAATATTGCTAATTTGAATGGTATTAATTGTTTCATTCCCAGCCGAATCCTTCGCATACACAGTATAGACGGCATTTTCACTGACATTGAACGAATTTCCTACAATGTCCATTCCATTTGTAGCAAAATAACCGACCGATTGATTACCTTTCGCCCATTTTTTTGAAACAATTGGATTATTATCGTTAATCTCAACATTAATCAAGATCTCTTGATTGATTGGCTCTGTTTTATTCGGTGAAAGGGTAATCACAGGTGCAATACTATCAATATTATTAACTGTAAAACTTGTTTCCTTGGATAAATTTCCTGCTTCATCTTTCGAACGAGCAAAGACGGTATTGTTGGATGATAAGATTAGCGGACTTGTATAGGCGGTCCAAGTTCCCCCAGCACCAATTTTGTATTCTTTTACTACAGCCTCGCCAGGATAATTAATCGTTAATGTTACATCGTCTTTCGTAGCATCAGTTGTTGAAGCATTAAAAGTCGCATCTGCAGGTGGTTCTGTATCAATGTTTGTTACATTTAAAGTACCTTCTGTTGAAATATTGCCTGCTTCATCGATCGCGCGAGCTTTAATAATTCCGTTATCAGTCATAATAATAGGAGCAGAATAAGTCTCCCAAGCCGCACCGTTTACGCTATATTGCTTAATAGATCCATCTTGCGGATATGTAATGGTAACTTCTACATTCCCATTGGTTATAGCAGTCGTTGATGCTGAGAGCGTTGGTTCATTTGGGGCAACTCGATCAATATTTGCGATAGATATTGAACTTTCGGCAGACATATTATTTGCAGCATCCGTACTTCTAGCTTTTACTGTTACATTATCAGTAATCGTTAAAGGAGATGAATAGGATGTCCACGCGCCGCCGTTTATACTGTATTGTTTTGTCGTGGCGTCTCCAGGATAATTGATTGTTAATGTTATATTTTCTTTTGTAGGTGAAGTTATGCTTGGTGAAAAGGTTGCTGCAACCGGCGCAACTTTATCAATATTATTAATCGTAATCGTTTTAACCGTTGCATTTCCCGCCGCATCTTTCGCATATACAGTATATGTACCGTTCGAAGTAACAACAAAGGAAGTATCTAGGACTGTTCCATTTGAAGCGAAGTAAGCGACATTTTGATTTCCCACTGCCCACTTCTTTTCAGAAACCGCAGATGCTGAATCAGTAATATTTGCTGTCACTGTTACATTTTGGTTCGTTATTCCTGTTATATTTGGGGTTAAACTAATCGATGGCGGTGTTACATCTAAGATCTTTCCATTAAACTTGTGTCCATTTACAAGAGCGTATGTTTTAGCTGGTGATGGATCAGCACCATTAATGTTTAAATTAGTAGATACTGCTTGGTTGTACTCAAAAGCTCCTTCTCCTACAGTTGTAGTAGCACTTGGAATATTTACTGTTGTTATCATATTTGAACCAAACGCACCATCTTGAATTGATTGCACGGTACTCGGAATGGAGACCGTAGTTAAGTCATTATAATTAAACGCGTAAAGTCCAATATCTGTAATTCCGCTTGAAAGCGTTAATGTTTTCATTTCGTTACCATAAAATGCAAACATTTCGATAACTTTAAGTGTTCCAGGAACAGTCAGGTTTTGAATGTTATTATTAGCAAAAGCAAACATACCAATAGTCTTGAGATTACCTGGGATAGTTAAGCTATTCAATAGATTCCCATGAAATGCATAATCACCTATCTTTGTAACACTAGTAGGTATCGTAATTTTATCTAATGCTGAGCTATAAAACGCCCTATTTTCAATGGTCGTAACGGAGTTAGGTATCGTTACTTGTCCTAAATATTTCTCTTCAAAGGCACTTTCACCTATTACTCTTACTGGATATCCCGCTATAGAGCTTGGTATAACCGGATGAAGATAACTGACCCCCCTATACCCCGTTATTGTAACGGCGCCATTGCTTACAATATATTCAAAATCACCATGAACTGCTGCTTCAGCTTTTTGTTCTTCTTTGCTGGGTAAAATGATTTCAAGTGCACCTGTTACCCCAAGGCTTCCTACTAATGAACTCGCTACAACGACCTTTGCAGCAGGATTTCTTAATACATTGGTAGTAGGATTTTTTTTCTTTTTTACCTGTCTTACTTTTTCTTCTGGTTGCATATTTAGCTCCTCCTAGTTATCTCAAACAAAAATAGATATGCAGGACACGATTCCTTATCGAACATTTAGACAAGACTTTTCTGTATACCCCGCTCTTGCTGCTTCTTTCTTATTTGGATAAATTTCTTCAACTACATATGGGAAACCACATGACTTGTTAAAAAATATCTTCTGACCATCCACTATTGCGGCATGAATCACGTCAGCCTTAAACAATCGGCTCCCTGCAAGTGCATACTGGTTAAATGTGCCTTCTCCGCGCTCATACGGGTAACCCTGGAAAAACGTAAAAATGCTAATATCATCTATGGTGTTGTACCAATCCTCTTGCGGAATAAGAGGTAAGGTGAATTTATAAGTAATGCCTAATTGCTTCGTATAAACGTTGTGTTCGTTGATGTAGTAGGCCAATTCATTCTGAAAGGTATTGACGATGGTATCTCTCCTAATTTGGTTGAATTGAACTGGATCGTGAAGGAGCGGGATGGTTACATCATTTTTAATCCATTCCCTTTTCCCCTTCACCCACTCTTTAATATCAGCGTCATAGACCATGACATAATCATCTAAAGTAAAACTGATCACATTTCCTTCATTGTCATGATAGGAAAATGGAATTTTAGGCAGCCAAACTCTTTTTAACTCCTTATGTCCTTCTCCATTGATGATTTCTTGATATACATTTAGAAGGGCTCCATCATAGTCAAGAATGGCAAATACCGGAACATAGCGAGCCATAAGGTCTTTTGTAACCTCATCCTTAACGTCAAAGTTGAGTGCTAAACTATGTATAAATGTGTCAAAGGCAGGCTCAGGATTCACACGATTAAATTTCATAGAATCATAGCCTGCCTCTTGGTTTGGTTTAACATTTAATCTGAGCTGATCAATGGCATCATGGCTGGCTATGGTCATTGCTCCCTCATATTGATGATTGAGTTTGGCAAAAGCATTGGTATCTTCAGAACGCCATTGAGAAAACACTAATAAAGGCAGCACGATAATAATAAAGATGATGGCAAAATCAGTAGTCTTCATTTAAAACCATCCCCCCATATGGAATGGAGATCACAACATCATTTCCTCCGAGACCACCAGTTAGGAAGTCAAACAACATAGTAGCTTTGGTTTTCGTCATGTTTTCTACATGAACCGAAAAGAAGTCCCCTGCTGTTAGTTTGTACATTCGCTGTTCTTTAGGTGTTGGCGAGGATTCATCAAATAAGAAGGGGTGAATCTGCTCCCAATAATACTCGTCAAAATCCACTACATATTGATTGGTAAAAGAAGCGGGATTGGTAGGATCCGTATAAACAGGTGTGTAAATCTTCTTTTCATGAACAATTTCTGTTCGATACAAAATCGAACCCGAACCCACCGTTAAATCCCTTTGAAAATCTTCATACATTTGTGGGGTTATATACCCTTTTGTTCTAACATTATCAACAAATTTTGTTACGGCCTGATAAGCTACTTGATAGGCTAAATCATCTTGTTTTTGATAGCTTTGATAGGTAGGCACATAGTAGAGAAGTAAAACAGCTAATATAACCGTAACGACCTTAGAAATAGGATTCGGCACAATAGACGCTCCTTTTCGTTTATTGCTGTGTAAAGACTATTTTTGAGACTCGCCCTGTATGTGTAAACACAAAGCTTTTGGCGTAACGGGCATTTAGTGAAACAGCGTTTTGGTGTTGTATCACATCTGCTTCACTCTGAAACAAGCGACCATTGACTTCAATGGGAATGTTTTCGTTGCTTAGCCGATACAGTTTAGCCACGACTTGATCGCCTGACCATGTAACCTCTTCAGGTATCTGAGTATCCTCTATAAATACAGTGGCAGCAGATGGAACAAGCTCAAAAGTATCTGGCCAATCGGTCATAGACCAAAATGTATAGGCTAAGGCTGTGGTAGTAATTAATACGGCGAATACAAAGTCCATATAAGATTCAACGAATTTTGACATATAGAAATGCGGGGACGCGGTTTAAGCGCCCCCTCTCCCTTCTCACATTTAATGAAAAAGATTAGTTTTGAATAAATTCGATTGCACGAATAACACTGTTGCTATCACGGACAATATTAGCTTTGAACATACCGCTTGGATTGATATATTCAGTTTTTGTAGAAATATTTATATTTTCGGGTTTACCGGCTGTTGTAATAGAGTTTCCGTTACTTGAAACAGTATTGTAGTACCAGTTATCAGAACCGCGACCAGTCACAACATGAATACCGATGTTTCCAGCTTCCGCTTCTGCTTGGAATTTACGGATAGCATTGACAACTTGAGATCCGGAAATAGTCGTGTTATCAAAGATTAAATACTTTTGATCTTTTAATTCAGTAGTAGTTGCGCTGAAATCCGTTGTTGCTGACTTTGCTGCTTCTGTTGCAGGGCTGAATACGTTTACGGCAATCATAATCAGTGCCAAAATTAGAAATAGTGAAGCTCCAAACCCTAGTGCTTTGACTGTACTTTGTTCCATTACTTAAATCTCTCCTTTGATTTTGAAAGTTATTTTTTTATATAGGCATAAACAAGTCGTTCGACTTGGTGATGCTAAAGCTTTTTTCTCAAATTCTTATTGAATACGTAGCAGCATATCCTGCGAATTTTCGACACTTAAATATATGAGGGGGACAACTAAGTAAAGGAATGTTAAGGCATAAACAGGAGCCATCCCTAACCTATTTGCCCATACACTCTTTGAGTTAAGGGAACGTTGGTTGGCTTCTTGACGCTGTTCTAGGTAGAATTGCCTCTCCATATCGATGTCGTCAAAAGATTCTTTTATGGAAATGCGAACGATCGCTAATTTTAATCGTTCAATGATTTGTTGGAATGGCTCAAAACTAATCCGCTCCCCTAATTTATCTAGTGCTTCTTCTGGACCTGCATCGTAAACTTGGAGGGCTTCCGAGATAGGTTCTTTGAACACCACACCGAAACGCTCTAACCACGTCAAAAGAATGTACACACTCATACGGTCAAATTCTCTTAAAATACTAATAAGAACTAGATATTGGTGTACCTCATTTTCCATATCCTTATACCGTAAGAGCTTTTGGAACCGTAGAACCCAAACAGGTACACACCAGGCAATGAAGGCAAGACCAAATGCTACTAATACTTCCCACCATTTAATAAAGGAATCTTTTACAATTAGCCATTTGCCGATGATACGTTCTGAAGCCAACTTCACCTGTCTGTCGCTAACATCTTGGATCCCCATCTGTTCAGCTACATAGGCATGTACCCTTTCTGGAGTAAGCCCCTCCATTTTTTGAATATCCTCGATCACTTTTCTATCAAAAACTGTCATTTCTTCAAATGCCTTTTGGTCATCTTCTGTTACCTTTCCGGCAAACAATGATTGAGGAACAACATTATAAAGTATGGATTGCTTTTCCCGAGCATGAGCATAGATGAATCCACTTACTAGGAGAACAACTACTCCTATTCCTAACACCATTCTTTGTAAAGTCAGCCATTCCATTTTGAGCTGTGAGTTGGCGTCTTTTATTAGTTGGGATAACTTAAAGTGTTCTTTTGTAAATGGGTCGGGTGTAAAAGCAATGGTCAATTTCTTCAAAAATGGTACTTTCTCTAATAACCACTTTTCCCATTGAAATCGCTTGATCGTTGTATTGTGCTTTGCTTCATTCACTTCACGCATCTTTCGAATTAATAGGTAAGATAGCAACGCAATGCTATACACCAATACTTCTGCAAGAAATCCAATACGAGATTTGTAGAATGTCTGCATAACCGGGAAAGTAGTATTAGCCCAATTCTGAATAGGTAAAGCAAAGAATATCGGTACTAATGCTAAGGCACTAAGCCCACGCATCTGATAAGAAAGCTTGGAACGGTATAACATTTCAGCGTTCAATTCTTGGTTAACGCTTGTAAGACCACGGATAAAGGCACTTCCCCTTTTTTCGTCAAAGACATCACCTTGGTCTTTTACTAAAACCGCTAGACCAGCTATAACACGTAGGAATCGACTTGGTGCTACTTCTTCGTATTTGGCTAGTTCCCCTTCAGGATCTATGCCTGTAAGAATCGAGTAAATACGGTTAGCCTGTACTTTCATTTCGGGACCAACAAACTGAATAGATTCAAAAACAGCCTCATCCACCATTTTGGTTTGCTGATAGTAATAACGAACCCGATTATTAAACTCTTTGAGTTGATTAAGAAGTCTCGCCTCTACTCGGTATACGAAAAAGTCAATAAGTACACCTGATAGGAATAAAACCCCTAAGAACACCCAAAAAACAACGAGCCATCCTGGTCTAAAGGCTAGTAAGCCTAAGATGATAACGGTAAATAAACCTAAAATCGCAAAAATAATTCTCATGACTTCTCCGCGTAAAGCGTACTCGTCATAAACTGCTAACGTTTCAATCCTTGTCCGAATACGTAAAACAAAATTTTTCAGGAGCGGGATCCGTAGTGCCCGATTATATGCACGCTGAGAAAATAGATTGTATTTCGTTTTCCAACTAGAGACTGCCGCTCCGTACTCCACTGAAATAGCTGTATTGGTTTTCTTTTTGGCTTGATATCGCATAAAGAGGTAAGCAGCAAACATAATGCCAAATCCTGCAAGGGCGATATACATTAAAATATCCATCATGCCGCTGTCCCCCATACTAGCTCCACGAATTGACGGAACTCTTGTCTCTCTGTTTCAGATAAAACACTCTCAATCTGTTGCTGACGAGCTTCACTCATTGAATGAACAGCTACATATTCGCCATTTTGGAATTCAACTAAGTTTCGTTCGATAAATTGTCTGCGTTGAGTTTGTTGGGCGAAATAGTTCGTAGCAACAGTGATAAGAGCATCTATTTTATCTTCTTTGGTATTCCTGTTTTTCAGTAAATCCTCACTGATTTCATAATTATTTTCTACTGGAATACATTCTGTAATTCTCTCGATATAGCGTTTACCATCATAGTCTTGACGTAGATGAATATTAAATTCTAGTACAGTCACAACCTGATATTCAGCAATCGTTTCATTGTTAAACATCCCCACTTTTAATAAAGAGTTTCGTAGAGAATACACAAGATCTTGCATTGTTTTTGCATGGTGCGTAAAGACTGTGAATAAACTTGCTACCTGAGCGGTTTGAATCATCCATGCGGCAACAGGGTCAGTGGCGACTTCTCCGAGGATGTTAACATGACCATCTGTTTTCTTTTGAAAATCTAAACCATCTTGACCGCTAATCGTTTCTGTTTCTTGAAAAGAAAGAATGTTTCTATCTGGATAAATGTTTCTTAAATTCAGTTCAAAGCTAGTTTCCTGTATCCGTATATTAAGTGCTTTATGGATGTAACGGATTAGTGCCATCAATAAAGTAGTTTTACCGGAACCTTGGGCCCCTGTAACAGCTGTAACTCGGTTCCCTTTCATTAAATATTTCATGATTTGAATTGGCAGCTCTGCATTAGGGTGTGTAATAAGTGACTCAACTTCCAGCTTTTTAGGGTCGTATTTTTTCCTAATAAAGAAAGTCCATGACTCTGCAAATTTAGGTCGAGCAACAGTAACACGAGAACCATCATGCATTTCATTAATGATGTAAGGTCGAGTTTCAGATAATTGGCCAGGATAATTAAATTTATAAACGTTTTGTACTACCCTTCTTAACTCAGCTTCATGTTCAAATTCTAGGAAAGAGAAATGAATGGATTTCCCTTTGTACATAACCCAAATACTATTTAAACCGCCTTTACCTTTCACCATCTGATCGAAGACTAGCTCTTCATCATCTAGATTATCCATTCTTGCAGGTAAGCCAGATACTCCTCCAGAAACTCCATCAATAGATTGGTCCCTGATGTCGTCTATGCAGCCGAATCCTTTAAAATGGCTATAAACACGTTGAGTAATAATTCTTAGCTTGTCCTCAAATCGGATGTGTTTGACTTTCCTTTTGTATATGGCTCTAATTTCTTGATCTGTGATTTTATAACCACCATCCGCTTTCGGTTCAGCTAAATGAAACTCTTCGATTAAATGCTCAAGGGCACGTTTTCCATGCTCCTTTTGGTATTGGAACAATAAGACATCAAACATATCTCGAGCAGATAGTTGATTGGGTGTTTTAAAAGGGATTGCCCAATTGATGTTTTCCTCTTCAAATCCATACGTTTTTAATAAAATGTCATACATGATTTCACGAACATATATCTTCGAAGATAAATCCCCTGTGTTACAGTTTTTTAGAGCTTCCTTTAACTCTTGTCTTCTTCGGGTTTGACGATTATATTCATCCTCAGTCAAACCTAAGCTTAATAAGTTCATAGTCGTAATCTCAGTAATTTTGTCTTGAAGGTAGGTTTCAATAGAAGAAAGTTGAAACTTATCTCTATCCGTTTCCTTTGTTAAGGCCCCAGATTTCTTACTTAAACTTAATCGCCATGCTACAAAGAAGAGCGCCCCTCCAATTAATAAGAGAATAATAGAGATATTTAACCAAAACGTCATAAATCATCATCCTCCGCTGCTGTGTATCCAAGCTGTTTCAAAATGACTTGATTCACATCACGCAAAGAACGAATAAACGGATATGAGGCATCCCCCTTCTTCACCTGTACGGATCGACCGAAAAATTCAGTAACCATACTTTGATTTGCAGCGTCCCTAAAGCCTGTGGCATAAGGAATGGAATACATCGGAATTTTCACTTTGTTACTACGTCTAATATTTCGTAATGAATAGGCTGCCTTCTCGTCATACATGCTAATCAACGCCAGATAATTCTTTTCCTTTAATTCCTCTGGGAAATCCTCACCGGAGAAAAATCGTTCAATCACATATCGATTTTGTGGAAGATTTACAAGAACAAGGTCGGCATCTTTCAATAAAGTACGTGTGGTTGGATTGTAAATGCCTGAGTGAGCATCTACCCATAGCACATCATAGAAAATCTTTGCTTTATGTAAGATAGACCGGAACATATCTTCATTTTCCTGTGATTCTTCTTGTTCTTTTTGATTTCCGAACAGGAGATCCAATCGGTTTTTATAAATTGTGTCTGTATAATCAGATACTGCTTCAGGTTTTAACAGATTACTTTTTACTAACCGCTCCAGCGCATCCATCCCTGCATCATCAAAACCTGTCGCTCTATTACCTTTTGCGTACAAGGATTCAAGAGTGGAAAAGGTTAACTGAGTATGCGTAAGCAGGGAGCGGTAAGGTTGGTCAAGCGAGAACATAGAAGCAAGAGCAACTGTATTCGCGGTTGTTCCACTCTGACCATGCACTGGTGACCAACTGACCACTAATTTTCCCATTGTCTTTCCCCTTTCATGTAGATTGGATTAAATATTGCTATCAGCAAATTGAGTGGCTTCTTTTTTCTTTCGACCAAAGCGGAAAAAACTCGTTTTAACAGCACTTTGTACTTCTTCCACATGTACTTCGAATAAAGCGGAAACCATTTCTGTTAAAGTCTCACGATATTGCTTTGTTAACTTTTTGAAAGGAATACTTTGCTCATGTTGCATCTGTGTCCGTAATGGACCCTCCATTTCATCTAATTCAATGGAATATGGAATGGATACCCATTTAGCACGGTTACTCATTAAGGTGTCAAAATAACTGCCTTCCAGTTTATATCTGCCTTCAAAGGTAATCCTTTTGATTTCTGTACTTTCGGTTTCATCGAATAAACGATGGAGCAGCTCAACATCACGAACTTGATTTAATCTTTCTTCATCCCCTACATAAAACCGGTCATCAAAGTGTGGCCATTCGGCTGTAATCGCTTCAATTGAATCCATATCTATGATGACAACATCATAATTCGTAGTGGTTTCATTAATTTCACGCAAATGTTCTTCTACTTGGAGCCAATTGCTGGCCCCTCCCATAATGTCAATTCCCTGAAAATCGAAAACATGTTCATTTTTTCCTAAGCGGGTATAACCATGTCTGTAAATTTGATCAGCTGTCGCGTCTACCAATAAAACTCGATTTTCTAAGTTGGTTAGCACATGACTAAAATAAAGAGCAAAGTCTGCTTTATTACGAGAACCTACAAGTTGTATCATTTTCATTATGACTCACCATCCCCTTCTGTCTGCCCTCCAACTAGATTTTGTTGTTCTTGACTCATTTGGTTAAGGGCGTTTAATTTTTCCTCTTGGTTAAATTGCTCGACTTCACTTTTGTTGCTGGCCTCTCCATCACGAAGCTTTCTACGTGCGTCCTCTTCCATAAGCTCAAGACCTGCATCCAATCGTTGACGATTTTGTTTTTCTAAGTTCAATTTCGCGATATTGACGATATTTGGAGATTCTTTAATGATTTCCATGACATTCGCTTTAACTGGATATGTTATTTCAGAACCTAGTTGCACATAACCATCTACATAAGGAAGTGAATAAATCTTAGCCCCTTCGATATAGGCATCTACTATGGCTGAACTCATAGAAAGTAATTCCCCTTCATCTAAATTCATCCATAAGGTTAACCCTTTTACTTCTTTAACTTTCTTTTTAGAAAGCAGGATGTAGTCATCCCCATTCGGGAACTGAATACGGATATCCACGAACTGCTCATCGGATAATTTAGAAGGTAATTCGATAAAGCTGTATTCTACTTCCCTTACATCTTTTTCAATCATTTCTTCTTTATAAAGTAGTGCATCCACTAAAACGGTATTTGCTTTTAAATCGATTCTTGCAAAGTTTCCACCTGTTAGATTAATTGGGTGCACAAGATTCTCTGCTGTAGCAAGTGGTGCTAATACGACTTGCTGAACCATCTCTTCTGTAATTTCAGTTCCAGCCTTCACATCTTCTTTTAGGGCGTACCCAGTTTCATTCTGTCCTGCCCATTTTCGGTATTCCTCAACTTCTTTCTCGTATTTCTGACGGAGTTTAATCTCCTTATCTTGGGAATGGGAATAAAAAAAGTATCCTGATACCAGGGATATAACCAACATTCCCGCTGCTCCACATAACCCAGCTATTAGTAATTTCTTGGTTCTTAATCGAATGGCCACTATCTTTCCTCCTTAATGTAGTAGAGCTATAGAATTACCAATGTTCCAAAGATTGCTGCAGTAAGAACAACACTAATTAAACAAGCAAATACAACCGTAGATTTGGTTACTACTTTTTTGTCCGAGCTTTTTAAAAAGCCATCCATTATTGTCCTTACAGTGTTTTTTGCTTCTGTGCTACATTCATATGGAACTTTATTTGCAGGCATTGAGACGACCTTATAATTGCCAACAATCTTCTCAATGTCAGATACAACATCATCAGTAGCAAATGGAACAACAAAGTTTAAATCATCTTGATATGGTAAGTTCTCCAAGAAACTTTCAATCCAATGATGTTTCCATTCGAGCGCGGAACATACAACGACCTTTACATGAGCTCTAAAGAATTCTTCATAAAAGGGAGTTGAATCTAAATCGCCAATATCCAAAATGACAAATTCATAACCTGTAAATATTTCTCCCAATGTCATAGAATCTCTAAATTTATAATGATCGATCTCATGTAAATCGAAGGTTGATTTTTGCCATATATGATGCTTTTCACCTTCATATAAAGCATGTATTCTATCAAAGTCCTCAGTATAATTTGCCTCCACCAAGGCAATTGAATGTCCTTGCTCCTTCAGGTATGTAGCGATAGTTATTGATGTATGAGTTGCACCAATATGAGCGGCGACTCCTGCGACAGCTATAACCACTGTTCCCACTATTTTTTCTTGTATAATGACTTCTCTTTCAATAGGAATATCTAATAGTTCAACATCTAATAGTTCGTGATCCTGGGACTTCTCTTGGCGAACTCTTTTGTTCTGAAGCTTTGGAAGTTTTATGTTCGGGACTTTTAATTTTCTATCGTTAGATTCCTCTGCTTCCTTTGAGTTTTCTTCTTCTCCGTTACTTTTTATTTCGATAGATTGAGGGCTATAACTAAGCCTTCTCCAAGGAATCAAAGAGTCTACGTTTCTAAGATGACTAATCTCAGAAAAGGATTTAGGTTTATCCAATACGCCTAAGATTGAATTGATTGTTAAATCTTCATTTTGCAAGAAAATATTGTAGATACCCATTTGAACAATTTCATATAAAAATGGGTGCCCTGTCTTTTCCTTGGATAATAAACAAATAACTAAGTCTGGGTATCGTTCCCGTATCGTAACAAGTAAATCAGAAAGGTATTCCAACCTAATTTGATTGTTCTTTTTAGCAATATCACTTGTAATAATTAATCCCTTAAAGGCAATTCTCTTATTTTGCTTTTCAAGTGATTCAATGAGATCCTCATCGGTAACAATCACATCTTCTACCCTATTCGACTTGTCTATTGTCTCTATTTGTTTTTTTAGTTCCGTTGCAAATACGGTGTTAGGAGTTGCAATGATAATTGATTTGACAGTCGATTCATCTGTATTTTCCATAGCCTCAACCCTTCCTTGACATAAAAAAAAAGCACGCACAACCCGTAAAGGTTGTGCGTGCTTCGCACTTTGAACCGAATCAATATTATTTAAATTTATGCTAAATTTACCATTTGTATAGAATCATGTCAACACTTATTTCCCTTTTCAATATTAACCTCAACAATTTCAGAGAGTGCCTTTTTCTCCCCTAATGCCATGTCTAACCAAATGCCATCTGTTTTGGAATGTTTGGTCCATCTCTCTATAATCTCAGGTAAAAAAAACTCTTCATTTTCTGCAACTCTCCAATCAAAGTCTGGAGAATCATAATTCAGATATAATTGATGTCTTATATTAAGTTCAGGTATAGGAAACATGGTTTCAGTACTTAAAATAATGGACAATGTAATTTCATCTGGTAAAGATGAAACATATGTGATGAGCTGCTTTATTATTTCTTTAATTGACTGATCAGCATCAATGTCTGTCAACTTTTTAGGAATGTCTAATACTAATAACATTTGTTGAGGCTCCTCCAAAGTTGAAGTTAATGCCCAAAACGACCATATACCCATTAATAAATCGAGTGACATTTCCTCTGCTGGTTTACTTTCATCTACATAATAGGTATAACCGTTTTTATATATCCATTCAATTTTTTCAAGGGATTGAAATTGTGCTAAAACCCAATCTTTAGTTTCCCCTTCTTCCATCTTTTCTGCAGCTCTCAAATACCCAATCAAGGGACCTTCTATACTTTTTTGATAAGAAGCAAGTGGCAGAAAATCGGTTCGAGGCATTTTCAATAATAAGGAGTATAACTTTAGTAAAATTTGAACAAAATCCATTCTTCTTGATTCAAATTCTCTTGCTATAAAAGATTCTGTTGTTGGCCCATTTTCAAACTCTACTAAATTATAGTAGTCACGATGATCACTTGTTTTCAGGTTCACTTTATCATAAAGAAAATTTCCAATTCTAAAAACAGCTTTTGGATCTACCTTATTAATCTGACCAGTAATATTATCTAAAAGCTGTTGTTTATTTGAAAGTTTATTTGACCCCATAATCGCTAATTTACAATTATACAAATCCTTCCAATTCCATTCATGCTCTTCCCTTCCGATATACAGCAAATCTTTTAATTCAGTTGACATATTTTCTCCTTTCAATAAAAAAAGAACGCAATTATCCCAATCGATAATTTGCGTTCTTCGACTTTTATCGTTATTCAAAATATTTATCTATTAATAGATATATAACAACTCTTGAAAACGTGCAATATATTTAGAATCACTTACCAAACAACTTAGTAAAGAATCCTTTCTTTGGTTCTTCCCTTATTTCAATTACTTCTTCTCTATATTTCGAAACCATCTGAGAAAACTTCTCTTCACGCTCTTTTAATTCGTTGTTTAAAGAACTAATAGTTTCTGCTTGTTTTCTAAGTAATTCATTCGTTTCAGAGGCCTGAAATTCCTGCTGCAAACTCTTTTGAAGCTCTTTAATGTTAGCTAATTCTTTTTGTAAGGAATCAACACTATCTTCTTTAGGAGCCTCCAATAACATTTGCATTCTATTATCAAGCTGTCCTATTTTAAGCTGCATTTCATTTATCGTATTCGCAAATGACTGAAATTGACTTCCTATAGCTTGTACTATACTCTCTTGAAAGCTTTGTAAATCTTCCTTGGTTACGTTATTTACAGCCGGAACACCTTGATTAAACATTGCTTTTAATGAATTAATATCCTCTTTAGAGACCCCTGAAGTTCCAGTATTAGGACTTTCGTGTTTAATTGTCTTGAAGATCTTTTTTATTTGAGCTATTCCAAATCCTTCTTCTCTAAGGTGCAAAATAGCCCTGAAATTCTCTATGTCCTCTTGAATATAGTATCTATTATTATTGCTATCTCTTTGAATGTTTAAGATGTCTCCAAACTCTTTTTCCCAGTTTCTTATAGTATTATCACTGACACCAAACTCCTCAGCAACTTGTTTAATCGTATACATTACAAAAGAACCTTCGCTCATATTATCACCGCCTTGAAATTGATTTTCAGCCTAGTTCGCAATATCTTTTCAGCCTCTTAATTTTATAAATTCATATACTTTTTAACAAATAATATCCTCACTAAATCTATCATACCTTAACTTTCTTGCTATGAAAATGTTATTGACTGCTCTTTAGATATGAAATTTTATTTTCAATAATCCAACTCTATTAATTCATCTTTTCGAACCTATAAATTCACTACATTGATTTTTAGTATTAATTCTCTTTCACACTAAAGTTCAGACTTATATAATTACATTTTCATAATAATGAAATCTGCTTTTCACACCTCCTGAAAATGAAATTCAGACCACTCGCAAGTGTTTCAGAGGGTGTGAAATTCAATTTCATACATATATTATATATATACCATCTGTATATTTATCAATACAATATATATATAGTGTATTGATACTATGTTGATACTAGACACCTATATATAAATATGTTAGATTAATAGTAAATTAATCCAATAGGAGGTAATACTATGAAAGTTGCAAAATTAAACTACGAAATGGCCAATGACAATGGAAACTCCAAACAAAAGGCAATTATCAACGATGAATATTTCTTACAGCCCAATGTACACACTAAAATACTTCAGCCAAATATACCTGGTGTAAAACCATTAGATTTAGCAGTTGAACAAATATTAGATAATTTAGTTATAAACGTAATGTCTAATAGCCTTAAGCAAGCAAATCATGGAAACTATTTAATTGGTACTGCCTCTTTAGCTGATAATAAAAAGCAGCCAAAAGCAATGAGAGCAGGAAAAGATTTAAAATCTGATAGTGACCTGCCATTAATAAATACATTAGGACTAATTGCTGGTAAAGCTGTAAAAGATGTATATCAATCCAAAGGCGAGTTACCAAACCGTATTGAAGTAAAGGTTGATATGGTTACTGCTTTGCCAGTTTCAGAGATTGCTCATGATTTTAAAAACAGAGAGAAATTTAGAAATAAATTTACTGAACATGAACATCAAGTTGTTGTATACATAACTCAAACTGTTGCAGTAAAGGTGGACATAAAGTTCGATTTTGTTTTCGTTATAGAAGAAGGGGTTACAGCATTATTTTCAATTATGGGGAACAAGGGGCGAACTACTAAACTAATTGAAGCCTTAAAAGAGCAGAACGATTCAAGCCTTGTCGCAGATATAGACTTAAAAAAGCTTATGGATATGACTATTCTGCATGTAGAGCCTGGAGACGGTACAACAGAATTGTGTATAACAAAAGGGTACAATTATCTTGAACAATACGCACTGGGACTATCAGTTGGTGCTGCTTATGCTATGGACGAGGCACGGGAAGTGTTTCAGAAAGAAGAAAACATGAATATTGCAAGACAAAAGTTCTCTGAATTTGTAGAGCAGCCAGAAAAGCATCCTGAATACCATCAGATTGCTAAAGGTTATGTAGATCAGACAGTAGGTACTTTAGTTGAACAGCTCATGGATGCTATTAAAGGGCAGTTTGAAAGAACCTACAATGAAATTGACCTAGTGCTTGCTTACGGTGGAGGCTCGATATTAATTAAAGAAGTAATGCTGCCGGAAATTAAAGAACATCTGTCCCACATCAAAAGACCGGTTCTTGTCTTATGGGTACCAAAAGATTACGCTGTTACTATGAACGTAGATGGAATGAATCAAATCTTTAAAAACGGTATGTTCAAAAAATTAAAAGAACAAGCTTCAGCAACTCAAAAATAAAATGAAAGGTGAGGGAAACTTCACCTTTTATTAATGAAAATATAAGTTGAAAAGGAGGGGAGAGTCATTGAGTAAAAAGAGAGCAACAGAACCCAAAAAAGCAGGGGATAAACAAATGCTTTATCTGAATGATAATCAGGCAGTATTAGACTTTATTAACAAACAAAGTAATGTTTCGGATGGAGTAAGACTTGCTATTCTCTTTTTCTTAGAACACGTAGGGAATGTCGACTCCCAAATGTATTTTCCTCCGTATTTTCATAATGGTGGAAATGTTACTTCTTTTGTACGTAGTTTAATAGATAATGGTTCGATTAAACCGCCTGAAACATCGTTACTAAGCAGCAGTCCCATAATGACTAAGACAACTAGTTCTATATCCAATGAAGAACATCTGATAAACGAAATAAAACAGATTAAAAGTACACTTAGTCAACTTCAGGTAGAAAATACACCACAAATTCATGAAACTATTGAAAAACCTACAATAAATACAATCGAAAATAAGGCCAGAAAAGACCAAGAAATTGTTGAAATACCAAAAGAAGAGTATAGAGAGCCATCTATTGCTAAAGAAAGTAAAGTGGATTTGAATGAAAGTATTAAACAACCTATGGTTACAATAAATGATGATTCAGAAGATGAACCTCCGGTACCTGATTTTTTATTAGATCGGTTAAAATAAAAGGCAGCTAAGCTGCTTTTTTATTTTGTTGTAGTTTTATAAAAATGTTTGATCATTAAAACAAAGTTCGTTTTTTTAAAATAAAGACTGATAATTTCGTAATAAAGTTTGATTAAAAATCCTGATTAAACAGGATTTTTTTGTTCCGCAAACGGGTCATTTAATGGAGGAAGAATATATAGCTTGGAAATATATGGGGTGGTAAAATGTGGAGTGGGGGGGATGGTAAAGTGATTCATATACTTCAATGGATTGTTTTTTTTGCTATCATAATCATAATTTACAAGCTTTATGAGTATTTTCAAGATAAAAAATACCAAAAACAACGTTTGGAAGAAGACGTCCGAAGACAAAGCCTAGAAATCGCAAGATTAAAGGGCACAATTAATGGACAATGCCCTAGTTGTGGAAAAGAGAAAACAGAGGTATTCATTTGTTCATGTGGGTTCGCCTACGTTGATGGAAATTATTGTTTTTCTTGCGGTAAATATTACCCCTATTCACAACTTAAAAAGGGTTTGACTATGCAGTATCTCCAGGATCCCACGATTTATGAATGTAAAGGATGCGAAGGAAAAGTTTTTAAACCCGTGGATAGGTCAATTTAACTTGAAGTAAGAAGCCTCTTTATTTTTATGGAGTTTTTTTTCTGGAAATATCAGTTTTTCTAATTTTCGTTATTCCATTAAAGGGCGCTATTCTGAAATATGAATAGCGTCTTTCTTCATGAAAAGGGCCATTTAATGGAACTACACATCTAAACCAAATTGAATCTTTTTGATAAATGGGAGGAAAAATTTGGACATTTATAGTAAAGTTATAGCGTGGTAATAAAATACCAGATAAATAGGAGGGGTAAAGAATGAAAAATAAAAAATTATTGGTTAGTATTTTTACAGTGTTTTTGTTGATCTTTTCTTCAAGTATGGCTTCAGCAAAAGTTATGTGGGGTAAAACCGAACTAAAACAAGGACAAATTGGTAAAGTAACGATCCTAACTAACGTCAACGCAACTAAGATAAATGAAAATACATTAACACAGGATAAGAGACTTAAAAAGGGAGAGGAATACCGAATATATAGTTATAGAGTAGTAACAGGTATAGGATATTATGGTTTAGGAGGAGGACTTTTTGTTCAAAAATCAGATTTCGTTAAATATGAAACTCCATCAAAAGCGAAGTTAGCATTGCTTGAACAGGAAGGTTCAATAAATGATGATGGTCTTGATCCAAATGCACCAACATCATTCAAAAATTGTACTGAATTAAGAAAATACTATCCTAATGGTGTCGCTTCTGACCATCCAGCATATGCACCAAAACATGATCGAGACAATGATGGATGGGCTTGTGAAAGATAAAGATAATAAATAAAACTAAACTTATAAGAAGGAGAGTCAACAACTAGTGTTGGGTCTTTTTCTTTTGTGCCTAGAAAGCTTCTGCATAGTCTAAGACATTAAATTTGCAAGTGGAGGACAAATTTAAAATCTTTATCGAAAACATACTATGAATTCATATATCGTTTTAATGAAATTATGAAGCGTGTATACTTCTATGTAATGCAGTTGTCTGTTGGGAACATTATTAATGCTTGTAAATGGATCCGCTTCATTACAAAAAAATTCCTCTGGGAAAGCCACTATGATAGCAGCGTCAATTTCAAAGATGGATATAAATCTTACATTGTTACCCCCCTAAACAAAACAAGGGGAATCTATCTGAAGGAATTGAGCGGTAACAACCTTGTCAGTATGATTATTCGAAAATCGGGCGCTTCTCTGAAAAAAGGAAAGCGTCTTTCTTCATGAAAAGGGCCAGATTGTGGAATAACGATCTCTATAATAATTGGGTATTAATGTTAAAATATAGATAAGGTCGTGAAAAAGTAAACTTCAACTAACAGGGAGGTTAATTGAAGTAGGAATAATTAAATTATTGTTTAACTGACGGAACATTGAAAAACTTTATTGTAATAAACCTTGCAACTTAAACTGGAATGATGATAGCCATTCATAGAATAAAAAAAGTTAATTAAATATTTTAATGATAGAAAATAGAATTTTATTACAAAAAATTTTTATGAAGGAATGATAACTTACAATGGAATATGAATTTGAAATGGATTTCTACAGTGATTGGATATCTCATCTTAGAAACTTCTTAAATCAATTTGGATATATCCCTGCTACAGAAGAAAAAGATGTTAGTTTACAATACTTTAATCTTGTTAGAAGACTTGTCCGTCCTATACCACGAAAAATACTTATTGCAAAAGAGTTTAAATGTCCTGCTAGTCTGCAATTAGGTCTTGAAATAGTCAAAGAGAAAATTGAAAAAGGTATAGATTTACGTCCTCACTTAAGCAGAAGAATATCTGATTTAAACTATGATGATGATCTCCTTAACGACTGGGATATTTACCATTTACACTTAAGCACTGCTTTGGATACGGATGGATTTATGAAAAGAACTGGACCGGTGTTGTTTGTTCGGTTCGATGAAGATAATGCTTACTTTATTAATGTTTTGGGACACGGAAATTGGACTAATCAAGAAATGATTCGTATTATTCATCGTAACTGGCCTAAATCAATAGAGCGCTTTAGAATTCAAGGTCTGGTTGGTCTTGAAAAGCCAGTAACGGATGAAGACATAAAATCATTTCGTTCAGCTCATGTTAATTCATTTATTGAACCGGAACCTGGCGTAATCTATGGACCACCTGGGATGGGCCTTACAACAGGTGGAATTGGCTTTGAAGTAGTTAGGGCCAGTGAGGTTTATGCAATGATTATGAGAGATTACGAAACTATTATAAAAGAAAATATTGATGAGATTGAGAAAAAAGCAAAAGATGAAGGTAGAGAATTAGGAAAAAGGCTTTCCTTTATTTTAAAAGTAGAAGAAACTAATGTCTTTGCGTATGAAGAAAACCATAGTATTAGAGTTGATCTTGGTGAGATACCATAGATTGATATACAGGTTATTAAAATACCGGAGGGGCGTTAGTAAAAGAAGAACTTAGGGATTTTAGGACAGAGGCCATATTTAGTGATTCAATTAAAGGGCGCTTTAACGGCATAAGGATCACAGAAATGAACAAACTTTTTTATAAAAGAATAAATTAAGATGGTGTATCTAAAATTTAGACAAGACAATAGTGGAGTTCGTAATTGTGATATGTCCCATACGTGTTTGACGAATGGTAAAGTCTAGAGCTTTGCCTTCATCATCTAACGAGACGTGTTTGTAGTCTTTCCGCAAGTTCTTTTGCTACTTCTTTTTACCTACACCTCTTGGACCAATTAGAATAACCCGCATGTGAATAATCTCCCTTTACTGATAAAATTTTACATATTCACCAACTGTAGTATATAACCCAAACATGTCCAAGGATATGTATGTTGTTTCTCTAAATAACGCCTGCACATTTAAAGTAAGTGTAACTTCCACTTAGCAGCACATGGTCACTAACAATCTATCCTTTTTCTTTCCTTAAAGTTTCCACATTTTTTTTGACGCCTCTTTTCCAAGTCAGAATCCTCTATACTTAATTATTTATAAATATAATATATAGATATTGTATAGATATAGATATTGAAAATATATTAATAAGATTAAAAAGGAACAGATCTTTATTGCAATCATTTCGTTCCTCCAGTATGCCTCCTCTATCCCGTTATTTTATTGTAAATATCCTATTTAACCCTGGGTCACATATCCACTTTTCCATAAAAAACTCTACATTGGCAGGGGAGAAGGGCGTAGTGGGTTGCAACAAAAAACTATCTGTTTGCCAAAATATGAGAACTGTATTATAACAACCTCAAAATATACTAAGAAGCTATACTAAATTAAAATACTAAATAATAGTACTAAGCTTAGTATTTTAATTTAGTACATCATTTTAGTACGCAAATTTAGTATAAAATCCATTCATTTTTTTAGCATTTGCAAGGGTTTTGGACAAGATGACTCTTTCTACATTTTTCAACTAGTCGAGACCGCAACTCTATTACTTCCTACAGAAGTATTTCCGTAAAAATTATATTGTTGTAAATCTATGTATCTTATGCCTAAAATTGTGTTATAAAATGGACGGATTAAAAAACTGTTACATATGAAAGGAGAATAGAGTATGCCAGATATTTTTGGTTATTCCCTTACTAAAGCCGAGATTAGAATAATGAATTATTTATATAGAGTAAGGGGTGCTAAAGTCGAACAAATTGTAAGAGGAGTAAATTTATTTCCAACACTAACATCTAGTCAAAACACTCACAAATTCTTGCGAGCTCTTAGAATAAAGAAACTCGTAACGAATACCGACTTACCTTCTAGTCACGAAAAATTATATTATTTAAGCGGCGATGGCTATTACCTAGCAAAACTTCTTAAACTTAATACAACTAAGATTAAAATTAAAGGTACTGGTTTTCATAATGATGTTGGTCATTTTGCTTACAATCAGTATGTACCTCCAAAAGTTTACACATCACATTTTTTAATGCATGTTGATTTTGATCTAATCATTCGTGATTTGGATAAGCGTAATAGATGGAATTTCAAGCTGAAGAAGGGAAAAGCGTCTATTAAAAGGATGACGAACATATGTGCCCTTATTAATAAAAAAAGAAAATTGAAAGCTAATACATTTAGAATAGCGAACATACGTGCGTTTGTGAGTAAAACAAAGCTTAGAGAGTTATCAAGGAAATTATTGAAAACTGAAAATGTCATCAAGTATAGGGACAATATGCACTCCGAGAGAAAATTAGAAGTTAATGTAAAAGGCAATAAACATGCTTTTTATTTACGCCCCGATGGGGAAGTGTTCATAAACAACCGACAATATTTTATTGAGTATGACCTTTCAACTGAAAGAAGGAAGGCTCTGATTGAGAAATTCAAAGGATATAAAAGATATTTTGATTCACTTAAAAAGGAAAATAAGCCACTTCCACAAACAATCCTTTTTATTACAAATGAATTCACCCTAAGATATGGAATGCAAATAAGATGGGGTACAATAAGTTCTGCATTTTATGAAGTATTAAAGGATTATGCAACGGAAGTAAATTTGACATATAAGTCATTGGTTGATGTAAAAGCATATATGCAGCATGAAATTTCCTATCCACCTGAGTACCATTTCCCGATAATTAAGAAAGTATATGATAGGTGCATTGCCAATAAACAAACAATCCTAGGGAATAGCACTGGAACACTTGGCCATCTTTTATATTCTTTTACTAGGGCAGAAGATTCCCAAATCCCAGATTATAAGCATCCTCTTTATTTACATGTAAAGGTAGAAGGATGTGAAACAAGGGGATGGATGATTGCACACCAAATTAAAAAACAATACGAGGATGAAAAGACCTTAAAAAAAGGCACGCTTTATAAATTTAAAGAGATTATTCCTGTTTTCTCATTTTTAAGTGCCATCCCCGAACAAGTAGGAGTTCCTATTTTGGAACCTTTCAAAGATTATTTTGAGTCTGGCTATATATTTAATTTAACTAAGCAAACTATCCAAGAGGAACAGATCACATTACCAGATAAAAGGTTAGTTGACATATATTAGATTTACCTTCTATACTTTTATTAAATTTGCTTTGTTAAATAATATCGAAACAAACATAAAAAGACGTAGTATGGTTTGCGTTCTACCTACCGTCCGGCTCTTTCGTGATAGGGACCTTATCCTCTCATGAGGAGTCCTTAAATGTGGAGGGGAACTCGGTTCTACGTCTACCTTCATTACGTCATCTAAAGAGTATCTGCATCGAAAGAGAAAATATACATATTCTTCACAAAGCAATATATAAAATTTTTTAAAACAATATCGGAAGGACCGGTTCTGTTTATTCAGGACCGGTCTTTTATTTTTAAGGAGGAGGAGAATTAGTTGCAACTGACAAGAAAAGTTAAAACATTTTGGCTGAAAAATAGTGACAAAATCGAGGAATACATCCGTTTAAAATTCCACACCTATTTTGTTACTGCCCTAACAAGCCTGAACGTCATTATTGGTTTAGGTGGATTAGGAACTTGGTTAAAACTTGGATTTGGTATACCGCTCTTTGCAATATTTGAGAAGGTATCATGGACAACCTTTCAAATTTTTTTACTCATCCCGCTTATCACCTGGTTTTATTCAACGATAACTAAACCTATTAAAAAAGGGTTTAAAATTGTTCTTGATTGGAGTTTTACGGAGCGGGGGAGGTTGCTTTCTCTGTTCATTAATGTATCGTCCCTGACAATTATGTTATGGGCTGCAGCTGCTCGATATATTGCTGAACATTATGATCCGTTTATATCCAAGATAGAGGTAGACCCAAAGCAATATAATAATCTACTTGTCACTAATTTAGATGCATTTTTAACCTTGATTTATTTTTCACCAGTCATATTAACAGGTATTCTTTTAGTTATTACCTATCGTCATTACAAGATAAATGAGGATATAACAAAAGAGCAATTTTTCAAATGGGAGTTTGGGCCAATTGCTCGATTCTCACATGACTTACTTTACGACAAGTTCGATGTCATTGTAGGTTGGGATAAAAAAACAAAGAAACCTCTTGTGCTGAAAGAAAAAGCAAGATATCTTCACGAACTTGTAGATGGTGCCACAGGTTCAGGTAAAACCTCTACAGCTCTATTTTTACGAATTGCACAAGACTTAACAAAGATTGCAAGAGGTATACCTGGCGGATTGGTTTTATTAGAGCCTAAGGGAGATGCTGTTGATGATGTATTAAAATTAGCAAAAGAACTTGGTGTTCCAGATGAAAAAATAATGGTTGTGGATCCAACGAAAGCCCAAACAACTAAATTCAATCCGTTTTTTGGTCAACTAGAAGCAGCAGCCGAATCCTTTCGTGGAACGCTTAATTCCCTAACAGGAGATCAAGATGAATTCTTTAAAGGGCAGCAAGAGGAGACAGCCGCTCTCTATACAATGCTTGCAAAGTTAGCGTATAAGGATTTCACAAATATTACTCATATCCAAAAGATGTATACAGATCCAAGGTTCCTAGCAACAGTAACAGAAAGGGTCCGGGCAAGTATAGAAACCGCTAGAGGAAATCCAGATATTGAACAAAGATTAATTGAACGTTGGGAACGTATCGTCAGTTATTTTGAAGATGAAGTGTTAGATTACAAAACATATAGAGACAAGGACCAAATCAACCCCGTCCTTTATCCAGATGGGCATCGTTATGCTGGTCAACAAGTAGTAGAAAGCAAAAAAGACAAATATGTATCAGGAGCTAAAAAATACTTAAATGATATTGCTATGAACAGTATGCTTAGTGATCTGATGATTTCAAAAGATGGAGATAAAGTATTAAATCTAGATGAATTCCTTGAAAACGGCGGGGTTCTCTTGATCAATACCGCGCTCGGTGAACTTGAGGAACTCTCTCTATTATTGGGCCAATTCTTCATTAGACAGTTTCAAAGTGCAGTATTCCGCAGACCAAAAGATGGTGAAGAAATCGGAGAAGGGGAAAATAAAAGGATTTACAAGAGAATCCCCATATTTTTCAATATTGATGAATTCCCATTATACATTAACGAAGCTTTTGAACGAATGTTAACGCTTGGGAGAAGTTATAATGTGGGATCATTAATCGCTATCCAATCTTTAGGGCAATTAGATTCCGTTGTAAAAGGGTATCGTGAAACCATTATGACAAACGCCTCAAACAAAACAGTTTTTGGACGGGGAGCGGTGGAGGACAATCAAATATTTTCTGAAACTTTCCTTGAAGAAATAATTATAGAAGAATCATTAAATGAATCTACCACACCAGTAACCGTAGAAAATCAATCCTGGGGATATAGACATAATACACAAAAGATAACTCAGCCAAAATTTTCTCCAACCGACATTGCTAAATTGCCCTTCAAACATATGATTGTTCAATTAGTTAAAGAGGATGGTTCCATCGATGAAGCAAGATTAGCCACGGGGAGTTTTGTAACAGAGGCACGCTTTCTTAAAAAGTATTTTAAACAACTAGAATTAAAGTCTGAACAAACGGATGACCTTATCGTTATTGACAATTATTTAGAACAAATGGAAGTAACCGCTCCTAATATGGGAGATGACGCGTTGTCAGATGAACCGAATATACTTAACACTAATGAACCTTCAACACTAAATCAGGAAAATCCTGATGGTACAAGTAAAAGTAGCAATCTATGGGAGATTCTTAACAATGATGGAGCTGATGATTGGAATATAGACGCCTTTAATCAATTAGAACTTGATTTACCTGGATACGAGGAAGATTCTACAAATGAAGAAACCAACGATAAGCCAGCAAAACCGAAGAAAGCCAAGAAAACAGAAGATGCGGAACCGCCTTTAGAACAATTGAGTATTGACTCTAGTGAAATTTATATTGAGAATGAACCATCTTCTTTACTAGAACAAGAACCTGCGGAACAACCTAACCCGCTCCTTCCTGATCCAATTATTGAGGACAATGAAGAAAAAGGAGAGGAACAAGGTAACGTAGACAACGTTGATATTGTTACAGAGAATGATTCATCTGCTAGTCCTTTTTCTACACATAGTATCCACGACAAAGAACAAGAAAAAGCAGTTGAACAACTTTTACAGGAGATTAAGGATCAACAAGAAGATTTAAGCGGATTTCAAAAGGAGAATGAAGAGCCACCAAAGGAAGATGAACAACCATCAATAAGAGAAAATCCTAGAGGAGTAAATTTAAATTTAGATCATGTTGAAGATGACCTGTAAGGAATTAATTTTCCAACATTATGAAAAGTAGTTGAGTTTTTCTATTTATTTGTTTATATTATTAAATAAGTGTTAAAAATTTAATATTCTCTAAAAAACGGAAGCACCGTTAAGCCATTTATTGGTTTAATGGTGCTTTTTTGTTTTTTAAGAGAAATTATCAAAGGAGATGTTAACATGAACGAAAACAGTTTTGAAATGGAAAGAGCCGCAGCATGGGCTGACATTAAAAATTCACATCGAACGCAATCTGTATTGAAAGCTCAAGTAATTGGAATTGAAATCTTTGAAGCAGGGGAAGTAAAGGAGGAATGTCTAAAATTAAATTACCGTGGAATTTATGGTTTCTTACCAAAGTCATTTATTGATAACTATGAATTCAAAGGTTTGCAGAACTTTGTTGGGAAGACATTTGATTTTGTAGTTTCTTATGTAGACTTAGACAATCAGACTTTTGCTGCTAACCGAATTAAGGCATTAGAAATTTCGGCCAAGCGTTTTTGGAATCGTGCAAAAGAGGGAGATGTATACCCAGCGTTTGTTCGTGGGGTTGACCGCTTCAATGTTTATCTTCTCGTTAATGGTGTACCAACTAAGATGTTTAGAAATGAATTTTCTTATGAATTTCATGAAGATTTACGAGAAGTAGTATTCATCGGGGAAACTATTGATGTGAAATTGCTGGAAATCGTTAAACCTCAAGCCTTAACTGAGGATACAAATAAACCAACTGAAGAGTTAACCGAAGAAATTGAAGCAGAAAATGAAGCAGAAAATAAAAAACGAATTGAAGGGTACATATCGGTTAGTAGTAGAGCGTTAGAAACCGACCCTATGATTTATTTAAATGAGTATAAAGAAAAGTCAACCTACCTAGGCTATATTACTAAAATCTCGATTGACACTGGATCATTGTTCGTCAAGCTGGAACCAAGAGGAATTCAAACTCGTACAGGTATTCCACCATCAACCAATTTAAACCGGCTAAAAGTAGGAGACATGGTTAACTTTAAAATTCAGGAAATCATTGCTCATGAACGAAGAGTAAAAGGGATTATCATTGACCCAAGGCAAAATTCTCGTAGGCAAGAAAATTCTCGGGGCTCTAGCTATGTCCGATAATCTTTTACAGATTGATGTAAATTCTTTACCTTCAAACTCTCCGTTGTCTTCCATTAGGAAGATGACGGATTTGCCTATGGCAACAAGTAATCCCTATGATCCAGTAACAAGTCCTACAGATATTTTAAAGTTTTTACCTCCTGATGGTTCAATGTTCGGTTTATTTTCTGACCCTTATGCAACTATGGTTTATTACCAACCAAAGCAGGGGAATCACATTGGAAAGTATTGGTTAGATAACCGTTTAGAGACTCATTCCTTTACAGACAATGAAATAGCATTGATTGACTTTCTATCCTTACACCGAATCGCCACCCGAAATCAAATCCATAAAGTAATTTTTGACGCTGAGGATAGAACAGATAAAGTGCGCGACTTTATACAAAAGTGTAGAAAAAGAGGAATCATTACAGCTTTTTCTTGGGTGACTCCTTGTGTGGATGGAAAGAAGAAGCCATTAATATATGGATTAACTAGAGTTGGTTGTGAAGCAGCTAGTCTTTTGTTTAGAAGAGATCTTCCAAAAGAATTTATATTTCAGCCCGTTGAATTTACACGAACCCGTGGACCGGGCATGACAGGTTTTTTTCATGATCTCGTTAGTAACGAATTGTATGCTGAGTTAAAAAGACTTGATCGGGTTATCTCATGGGAAAGAAAAACATCCATTCGCCTGTTAGATGGAACTTATCACCGGCCAGATGTAGCTGTTGAACTTATTAAGGATACAGGTGACTTTTTGACTTTTTGGATAGAAACCATCCGCTTAACAAATGATTGGAATGATTATGCAGTTAAATGCTTTACGAAAACGAAGTTAGCAATTGATAAGCTCCCGCTCAATACAAGACCAAGAAGAATCATTGTTATAGTGGATAGTGATTCTCGTATTCCCTATGTAGCGACATTAGCCGAAGAATACATGCCTGGCGTTGAAGTACGATACACCACTGACGAACGCCTTCTTATGGGTCTAGGTAAAGATACGTTCCTAATCTATGAATCTCACAGCAAAATGTTGAAGATGTCATCTATTTCTTTCTTAACGGAAGAACATACTGGTATGACAGCTACTCAATATTTTGCGACTCAAACATTAGAGATAGAGGATGAAGACGATTTTGAGGATTAATAAAGTGAAACAAAATTCAATTGTAGAACTAGGAAAAGAATTTTGGGGGCTTTTAAATTTTGAAACTGACTTAAAAAGTCTGCATGCCTTTTTGGGATTAGATGATATAAGTGTATCCTTTGCCACCTTTATGAATTGGGCGGTTTTCCCTGAGCTTATCCCTGCTGATATTCGGCAATCCATACAAAAAAGACTAAATTATCGTGTTGAAGAGTACCTGGATATTGAAGCTATTAATATGTCTGAAGAAGAAAGACAGTTGCATGAACGAACTGTTGAATTAATTCATTTTAAATACAGCAATCGAATTTCATCTCCTCAACGGTATTATTTCTTATATCAGTTACCTATTTCGTCCTTTAAAAAGGTATTAGAACAATTTGTTAAATACGGGTATTCAGATTCAGAAACAATCTTTAGATATTATCTTTATTACAAATCATTTAAAGAAATGGAGGATACATAATGGGGCAGGAAATAGAAATGGTTTTACATGATGAAAGATCAAATCTAACAGTAGATGACGTTTCTTTAAAGCAAGTGGTTGAAGTAAATGGAAAACGTTATGCCGTCCTCCAGGTTTCTGATGAAATTTCATTCGCTTATATTGTGATCGATGAAGACGGAAATACTGGATTTAAAGATATTGAAGATGAAAACGAGTTTAACTTGGTTAAAAATGTTTATTCAAACCGGAATTAAATAAGTGGTATTCGGTTTATATTTGCCGAATACCACTTATTTTTAGAAAGGGGTAAGATATGGAGTATCTAAAGTTAAAAGAATATTTACTTGAAAATATTAAAGGACAAGAATACTATTTTCACAGCATGCAAGTAGAAGTAATTATTAATGCAGAAGTACTTCTTCGTGAACAATCATCTACTACCTCAACTGAATTTGCTTCTATTTTGAGAGAGCGAATTACTTTAAATGATAGGTCTCATTTTCTATTAGGATTATTAAACCTAATTGAATCATATGAAAATAACACTCCATTTACGCAACCAGAAAATCAATATTTATTGCTACTTAGGAAAGAACAGCAGCTTAGAAAGGAATCTAGAGAATTAAGAAATGAGTTAGATTTAGTTTCCACCGTTTGCAATAACAGAGATAGGATCAATAAGTATTTAAGAGAAGGGGAATCAATCTCAACAATTACTTCCTTATCAAACCCAAGATATCAAGAACTAATAATAAAAGAAAAAGCCACTTCTAATAGTTGGTGGGAACTCAGACAAAAATTGAATCCGGGTAATTTACGATTTGTTGTGGCTGCTTTAATCTATGGAGAAGGTCTAACCATAAAAGAATTTGGAATGAAAATTGGTTATTCAGAAGAGGTTATTAGGAAATTGATTCAGGAAGGACAAACTTCGATGGAACTTCTTGATACCATTTGTTCATACTTTAAAATTGAAAAGACCGAAGAGTTTTTACTTTATGTAGATTAAACCCAAATCTCTTTTTATTAACCAAGACTAGATCTTGGTTTTTTATATTTGCAAGTGATAGAAGTAGATAGCAACCGTTTGCTTTAAGGCTGTTTTCGAAAGTAAAAAAGGGGAATACGTTAATCCCCCAATTTATTAATCTTTTATTTCATACATAACTTTAAATGCCTTTTCAGCATCCTCTTGACCAAGTATATTGACATTAATTCCGTAAATATACACACCTTCAACATGAAATCTTCCCGGTGGAGAAATTGAAAAATGATAATCTATACCATTATTATTAAATCCATAACCACTAGATAACCCAGCCCTACCTGTTCCGTTATTTATAGCATTTACGAACGGTTTTGTCTCAATTAAAAAAGTATCAATATGACCCGTGACCTCTTCTACTGTCAATTCCTTACCTATTCCCTTTGAAACGTTTATCAGTAATTTTTTCATAAAATCTCCATCAAAAGGGAAATCACTGCTGCTAGCAATAATATTTATTTGCTCTAATTTACCGTCTATTTCACTAAACTCGACATCTTTATCATTAGAAAATAAATAATTTTTTTCTTTACTGTAAGTCCAAATTTGAATACCTACCGACACCGTATTTCCATTTTCGTGTACTCCTGTTATTATTTCATATTCTTCAATCTTAGAAGGATTAGAGTATCCATAGACAGTAGAATTAACCAACTCTATATTTGGATATTCTTCCTTTAATAAATTTACTAGATTTTCTCTAGGAATTAGTTTGGTATTAAATTCTTCTTCGTTAAATTCTTTTTTGATTTCATTGTATTCTTTGTTTGATACTATATAGCCTTTTATAATATTACATCCATTTACTATACCAATAACTATAATTATTGTTATTAGTAAAAGAACATTTCCTCCAAAACTGCTACTCTTGTTTTTAGCTCTATATCTACTCATGAAATCCTCCAACTTATTAGTTTCTACATAATACTTATCGGAGAGGCTTCTATAATCATTAATAAAAGGCTGAGTTTTACAATTTTTAAATCTGATAAATAGTGAAAAATATTGTATAATTGGATAATTATAGGTATTTAGTCAATATTCTGAAAGGAGATGCTTTCTTATGTTCAATTTTGGTAAAGGGATTTTTGATGCTATTAAAACTCCTCCAAATACTTCCGATCCAACTCGTGATTTACCTAATGTTTATGTTTCATCAGAAGATATGAGGAAACAAAATAAAAAAGCAGAAAAATTTGTGGAAGGAATAAATCCAGATTGGGGTGAAAAGCTTAGTAAATATAATGAAAAGGTAGAAAATTTGGCGCAGACAGCAGAAAATTTTGAGGATGCCAATAACCCATCTTCCATTTTTAATCGCGCTTTAAGTTCAAAAGAAAATCACTTTAATCTAGGGGATCATTTGTATGTCCAACGTTTTGGATATACCCATCATGGACTGTATGTTGGTGATGATTGCGTCATACATTATCTTATGGATGAAGGAATCATCAAGTATTCATTAGAGGAATTTGCACGAGGAGCAAAAATACATATAAAAGGGAGCTACACTGAACGTTCCAATGGAGAGATTGTTGCTAGGGCTTACAGCCGGTTAGGTGAGGGTACATATAATCTTTTCCAAAATAATTGCGAGCATTTTGTTACTTGGTGTAGGTCTGGAAGGTAACTGGAACGTTTAAAAGGTCGGAGATTTTCCGACCTTTTAAAATTGGCCAATTCACCAAGATTATATAATAGTTATTTTTATTTACTTATTTTCTCCATTCATGTTAATATTAAGTATATATATTTTGTTATTTATTCTTATCTCACCTCTGCAGGAGAGATTTATTTACCTAAGAAACACTCATTGTAGTGAACGAATGTATTCCTTTGAATACACATGAATTCGTTTCTAGAATGGGTGTTTTTTTGTGCACTCATACACTTTTTAAGGAGGAATTTTTAATGAACACAGTAGTAATGCAATCTAGTTGGGTTGGATTAGTAGGAAAGGAACCAGAGATTGAGGGATTGATTGTTAGAAAGAATCATTCGTTTATCGGTCAATACTTAATTGGAGGGCGAGTAGAGATTCACCAATTATCTCAAACTCTTAAGGCAATTGAACGTGACTTTAAAGGTACTCTACTTAATGCAGTGTGTCGCTTCACAACAACTAAAGGTGAGGCACCTACTAACATTTTAAAGAGTTTAGGATTTGTCAAAAAGGAAGATAGTTACGAATTTAGGAAAAATGATTTTGTTATACGATTGAGTCAAATCGATGATGACCTGTTCTCTATCTGGAAAGTAGAACTAGATATGTCAATGGGTTTTATGATTTCCGCATCCGCTGGCCATATTCTAACTCGTGTTATTTCTTTACTGAAATATGAGTTGGATATTAAAACACAGCATGGATTACAGGCGGTGATCTAAATGAAGTTGCTGCGTATGCTAACAATTTGGGATCAAGCAGCAAAAAGTTTCGATATTACTTTACTTAAAACAGGTAAAGGAGTTTCAACTGCTAGGGAGTCACGTGGAGGTTTCGGTAACATCATTACCGTTATCACACAACATCTCTCTATTGACGATGTACAAACACGCTTTGTTGAGATTAAACGAGCGGGTAATTTACGTTGTCGCAGTTTGAAACTCTTTTTTGATGGAAAAATCCCTGAATCCGTTTTATTGGAAAAAGGATTAAAACAAAAAGGGCCTACTTTTCAGTTGCCGCATGAAGGTATTTACATGTGTGCTGTACCATTTGGGCCAAATGAATGGTGTTTCATGATTGAAAAAAGAACAGGGCACGGAGTCCCGCTCCGAGCTTTAAGTTTTATTCCATTAATGGACCACCAATTACAATTGGAGGTAGATGTATCATGACCAAGATTGCCATTCTTGTTGATGAAATGAATGCAATGAAGCAGCTCCATAACTTAGGTATTGAGGGGATTCGCCCATGGAGCCAATTTTATGAAGTGATTGAAGAATATTTTACTAATTCAGATACTCCTGCAGAGCGACATTTTTATTGTGCTAATGTTCCAGAAAAAATAGATGCACATCGACACCAGCGTCGTGAAGGTTTCTTTAATGCACTTATTCGTAACGGGATTACCGTTCATAAAGGGTTTGCTGTATTGGACCGGAATAAGAAGTTAGTCGAAAAAGGCGTTGATATGTTGCTAGGCTTAGATCTTGTTGACCTAAGTTTAGAAGGATTTGATGAAATCATTGTGTTCTCTGCTGACGGTGACATTGTTCCCGCTATACAAAGAGCACAAGCGAATGGAGCCATTGTCAAGGCAGTCTTAAACTTTAATATGCCTGCTGGCAATATAGCCGGAGCTGTTGACGAAGTTATACGCTTAAAGGATGTCCTGCAATATATTCCGTCTGAGCATTTGCCAAGACGTGATGTAAAAATTCAAAATTTTAAGGAGAGTGTCGTAGCATGAGCAAAAGACTCTATGATTTTCTTAAGAATAAAGCAAGAGCGGAAGTTCAAACTGCAGCTAAGGAATTTGAACAAGCAAAAACTCGAATTGATCCTAAATATCGTGATTTTCTAGTTTTGCTTGAACAACATGTAAATTTATCAAAAGATTACTTTGAGTTAGATCAAGATGACAAAAAACTAGGTATATGGTCAGCCAAAGAACGGGGAACTTTTGTAACGATTAATAAACCCTATATTACTGTTGATGGCCGGATTAAAATGGCAAGAGACGAACACAAGGAAGCAAACAAGCGATTGGATATTCATCAACCTCAAATTTTTGAAGCAGGTGGCAAGACCCTTATGTCTGTTTCAGTTGAATCAGAAATGTTCGGTAAAGCTACTGGTACAATTGAGATAGGATTAGAGAATAATAGAGGCGTAGATGCATATAATCCTTTTGCTAATGCTCAAACATCTGCAATTGGAAGGGCTTTAGGATTCTTAGGGTATGGTTTAATTGGCACTGGTACTGTTGCAACGGCTGATGAAATGAAACCTATTACCGAGCAAGAAGGGGTTCCAGAACAGTCAGAAACAGGTAACAATGAGCCAGGTAGCAACCAACCTAAACTCTATAGAGTACAGGTGAAGGAATTACCGAAATTCAACACTGATGGTAGTTCATACTTTAAAGTCCTAACGGAAAAGAAAGAAACGCTTAACCTATTTATGCCAAAGGTACACAAAGCCTACATGGAGAATCTAGGAGTCAATCAAATCTTAATAGTAAGCGGCTGGTTAAATAATAACGGAACCCTTAGAGTCAATGCGAAGGTAAATCCTAAAATCGAAATGCCAGCGGCTTAATAAAAAAAATGAGAGTCAGTTCATACTGGCTCTCTTTGTATTTACTAAAAACTTTTTTGAGGAGTGTTTTATATTATGTCAAAAGCGAAGTATAGTCGTGTAAATATGCCTGAAACTACATTGAATATTTTTTCAGGAAAGATTCCTGATGAAGTGGATTCCGTTGAAGAATCAGTTACTTCTTCTCATAAAATTTATCGCATTAAATTTAAGGATTTAGACCCCTATGCCTATTTAATCATTGGTACAGACGGAGATATTAAACTTCTTCATTATTGTGAAGCAAATGAGAAAAAGTCACAATGTAAGCATTTAGGTCTAGCAGGTGCAATCGCTCAAAAACTTGGGTTTAAATTGGAAAAGGTTAGCATGGGTTTAACTATTTCCGAATTAGAAGCTATGGCTGTGCCGAAGGACCAAAAAAGTTATACTTCATTAAACAGCTTATTTGAACTCTTAGAGCCTGTTGAAGATGATGAACCTTCAATCAGTCCCGCTCCAGCAGCAAGTACTTCAACCATTCCTTCTCCCCCTTCTAAAGTAACAACTAAGCGGGTGTGGAAAGATGGGTGGAATACAATTCAGGACTATTTAAAATCTCAAGGAATTAATACGAGATTAATAGCTAAAGTTCAGCAAAAGCGAGCACTAGTTCATGATACTGTCGGTTTAAGACCAATGACTATTACACCTAAGGAACCAGACTTTCCTTACCATGGAGAAATATTAGGTCGAGCCATCCGTCATATTTTAAATGGAAAAGACTTACTCCTTCTTGGTAATAAGGGAAGCGGGAAAGATACTTTAATCAGTACTTTATCCTGGATATTCGGTCTGCCTATGACCATTTATGTAGGGAATCGTGATGAAACAAAGGAGAGCTTAGTTGGAGAACCAGGGTTTAGGAATGGTGAAAGCACCTTTGATCCATCCGAGTTAGCCAAAGCAATTGAACATGGGGGTATTGCCAACATGGCAGAAATCAATATGCTTGTTGGGGATGTTACCTCTATCCTTCACTCCGTAGCAGACGAAAACCGGGTATTAGCTTCTCCGATTGGTGCCATTCAGCGTCATGATCATTCTCTTATTATTGGGAGTATGAACGTTGGAGAAGGGTATGTGGGAACAAAACGGCTTAGTGAAGCCCTTAAAGATCGATTTGCTATTCTTCGTTTACCTTATACAACGGATTTTAAAAAGCTTATTGAGGGGAAAACAGGTTTAAGCGATACATACGCTTTAACCTTTTTAGAGAAAATAAAAAAAGCTATCGACAAATTAATGGCTGAAGAATCTCAAGGGCATGCAGCTGATACCATAAGAGGTTATATAGACGCTGCCAAATACTTTAATGAAAATGGAGTCACTTATGATACAAAAATCGAAGTGATTGAGGACTATATCATAAACAAGCTAGAGGATTTGGATGAGTACATGGCTGCACGCCAAATGATTCGCCTCCATGCTTGGAAAGACTTCCCTACTTCTTCAGAAGAAGAGGAATACCTAAAGGGAGGTCTATAATATGGCGAAAGCACTTACCTTGCGTCAAGAAAAGATAAAACAAAGAGAAGGCGACCAATTAAAACGGTCCCTTCGCTCTTTGTTTGGAGGATTAGACTTTGGGTTTCTTTGGGTGGATGATCATACATCTTATACTGATGGGGAGACCATATTTATTAAATATGATATTCAAACTCCACAACACCGTGATTTTTCACCTGAAGAATGTCGGATCCTTAGGAAATCTCACGGCCTTCACGAGCGCGGTCATATTGAATATGACGTAATCGAGGATTACATTACCTGGCAGGAAGAAAGAGGATCTGGGGAGTTAGCGGATTGGAAGGATTTCTTAAAACAGAAATATCCCGCTCGCTGGTTACAATTCTTTGGGAATATGTCAATGGATGGTAGGATGGAAAACTTTGTAGCTCTTAAACTTCCATCCTATAAAGAGTACATTGATTTTTGTAATTATGAATGGCGGTTTGGCATTCGTGGGGAAGGGATCGGAGAGAATCCAGTCAACGACTTTCAAGACTGTTACTCAAGTAGAGTATTAGGCATGACAGACCTAGAAAGTTGGTTACCCGAATCATTAGCATTAGTCGAATCTATTCAAGACAAAATTGATGAATTACGGTTAGCACCATCTACTAGAGAGTGTTTAGAAATCGTATCGGATATCATGGTCGAAGTTTGGCCAACTTTGGTTGAATGGATGGATTTAAATGAAATGGATATGGATGAACCCCCATCTCCTCAACATGCTGATGATCACGAGCATACTAAGCAATGGGGAGATTCCAGAGAAACTTCTGAAAACGCTCAGAAAATTCTTATTAAAGTAAGAGCTGCAGAAGAAGAGGAATCATCTGAAGCAGAAAAAGAAGGTCACGAGGATAATGAGGAAGCAGAGACATCAACCAAACCTGACTTTACTCATATTATTTCCATAGAAGCCAAACAACTGAAGAAAGAGGAAAAAGCGATTGAGGCAGAAATTCAAGACTTTGCGGAACGGGTTGATATGGTAGAAATTGAGATACCTGATAAGGTGGACAACAATAAAGAGGACATTCATGTTAAACCTTATAGGAATCAAAGTGTTAGCCGCTATCAATCCACTTACACAGAAGTTAAACGCTATATTAAGCCCATTGCCAAAGCATTGAAAGACTTACTTAAAGAGGAAAAGGAAAGCGTTAGAAAAAATGTGCGGAGCGGCCGGATCATGTCTAATCGAGTCTGGAAGGCAGTACATTGTGATGATACCAATATCTTTAGCAAAAAACAGACTGGGACTCCAAAAGGGAGTGCATTTGTTTCTTTTCTATCTGATATTAGTGGATCCACTTATAGCACTTTACCAAATGGTGTATCTGTAATTGAAGAAATTAAGAAATCGATGCTACTCCTTTTAGAATCATGTATGGAAGCCAATGTACCTTCAACTGCTTACGCATTTACTGAATATGATGGTGATACGATTATTTATCCGATCAAGCCAAATCCTAATCGCTATGGTGACGAAGAAAAAGGGTATTTAGGAGCTATTACTCCTGAGTATGGGAATCGGGACCCGCTTGCCTTGCAATGGTCAATTAATCAATTGGCAAAGCAGGATGAAGATATTCGTTTGTTAATTATCTTATCGGATGGGCTTCCTATTTTTAGTCATGAAGAAGGTCCTGAAACCATTCGACATATGGTTGAGAAAGCCGAGAAAAATGGGATTGATGTTCTTTGTCTTTTTGTAGGGGAGCCTGAGAAACGTGTGCTTGATTTAGTTAAGCTTATGTATCCAGGGCGTGCGATCTTTGCCAATAAAGACATTGCACGGGAACTGCAGAAGCATATTAAAAGAATTATACGTCAAAGACGGAATTAGTCCAAAGCTGATCGTTCACTTAGAGCGGTCAGCTTTTTTATTTCATTTTGGAGAGTGACTATTATGTATGCTGTAGCGGATATTGTAGATGTTCCTGATACTCACATCATTCAGATGAACTATCAGCAAGGGAGCTGTAAACCAAAAGTAATTATTGATCGTGAACATAATATCCTTGGTTATTTATTTTTTGAAATAAAGAGCAAGGTAATGTTCCTTGAAATGATTGAAATCATTGAAAAAGAACACGGAATTGGAACTCAAACTATTCAATTCTTGTTTGAAAAGTTCGAATTAGAGGAAATAAGAGGTACCGTCCTTATTGAGGAAGGATTCAGACCCTATTATTTTTGGGAGAGTCTAGGAGCGGAATTTGATTTTGACGATTATGTTGAAAGCATTGAAGAAGCCTATGCAGAAGGACTAAATATCAATTTTGAATTGAAGGTTACTTAACTTTTTTAAGGAGTGTTTCTAATAATGAAAAATAACCATGTCGTGTTTTTTTCCGGGGGAGTCTCAAGCTTTGCAGTGGCTGATTTTGTGAAGCAGCAGTATCCTAACGATAACATCCTACTTTATTTTACGGATGTCCTTATAGAATCAGAGGATCTCTATTTGTATACTCTATTTAGGGAGTAAATATATCTAAGAGTATAATCTATCAAATAAATACAAATATACCAACAATTAAAGACTATTATTTTTTTACCCNTTGTATACTCTATTTAGGGAGTAAATATATCTAAGAGTATAATCTATCAAATAAATACAAATATACCAACAATTAAAGACTATTATTTTTTTACCCACAATAAACTAAATTGGTTCTAATATAAGGAAATAATTGATATGATGATATTACAACACACAGAACATTAGTTCGAGATATTTACCGTCTACAGTTACGCAAGCTATCTACTAAAGTAACAAGGGAATTGATAGGTACTTTCCAATATACTTTACACAATGTGTTATAGAAATTAGGAGGAACTACTTTGAACCAAAATATATTTGTTGTTAGTGAATATGAATCACTTCATATATATGATGACCGTGAGTTTATTGTACAATCCATTGGAATTGGAGTTAAAAGTTTCTCAACAAATAATATTATCCCTTCTCCCCTAACTAACTTTATTAAGAGAAGATATAGAGATAAAGGCAAGGGAATTAGTAGTCAAAGGAATTGTGCTTACGCTATTACTAGATTCCTAAATTATGTTTATGGACAAGTTATTCTTAATGATGAGGATTTTATACATTTGAAAGAGGAAGGAATCTGCGGTTTAAATCTAACACATTCAGCTCGTTATATCACTTACTTATCCCTAAGAGCAAAAGCAAATGAAATAACACCAAATTATGTACACGATCAAATGAAGTATTTAGTCTACTTTTATTATTGGCTTGCAGAGGACAAAATAATTCATGATTTATTCGAACTATCTTATTACACCACAGGCAAGGGAAAAAATATAAAGAAAGTTCCTAGAAACCCATTTTTAGATAATGAACTGGACATCATATTAGTTGGTAGAGATGAAAGAGTGCCAAACCTTTTAGTTGACTTTGGTAGTAGACGTTATACCCTTGTAGAACAAATTATTAAGCTTGCTCAAATATATGAACCAGACATAGTGCTAGGTATATGTTTTCAATTTTTTGGGGGATTACGAAGGTCAGAAGTAGTCAACCTTACAAAACAAAGTGTTGATTTAAAAGGTAATGGAACAGATGGTTTTATACTTAAAGTGAGAGATAATCAAGATAAATTGTTTCCTCATATTAAAAACAGTTCACATTTACAAGTTAAGAGACCAAGAGATCAGGCTCTACTTGTAAACAATTTATTGCTAACAGTCTATGATGAACATATAAAAAGGCTTAAAACGTTGGAACAAAACGGAATAATTAAAAACAATTATGCATTATTCGTATCAAAACATAATGGAATGCCCATAAGTGGCAAACAGTATCATGCTAAATTCATGAAAATAAAAAGTTTATTATTGAAAAAAATAAGTGATCAACAGGATGTTGAGACTTATACTTTATTAACCGATAACAGCTGGTCTACTCATATTGGTCGAGGTGTATTTACGAATTTCTTGTTAGATTTAGGGATGAATGTAACGCAAGTTGCAATCGCAAGGGGCGATCGTAGTATAGATTCTGTTTTGTCCTATGTCGATGAAAAAACAGCAGTGGAAAATATGAAACTAGCAGTAGAAGAAATTAGGTCTGCTTATAACAAAGGAAGCGCCCAAATTGATTCCAAGTTTTTGAACAATTGGAGTGTATCAAGAAAATGAAAAAATATATAGCAAATTCGATTTCCAAAAAGGTACTTCAAAAAAAATTAAGGCTAACTATTAATAACCTACATCACACTTTAGAATTATACTCAATTAAACCTATACTAAATAAAAACAAGATAAACAATGCGATATTATATCCCCAAGAGGATTTAGATTTCTTACTTAAAAAACAAAAAGAACTGTATCAATATTATCTTGAAAATTATTATACTCATTACGAAGTTTTGGAATTAGGATTATATTGGAGTTATGAAAGTTACAAAAAACTTACTACACAAGAAGTACCCCATCTTATTCGTATAGATAAATTTAATTTAAAATCTAAAGTCTTTCTTAAAAAAGAAGTAGATAAGTTTACTGAAAAAAACGAAAAGGTAAATGATATATACACTTATACTAAAGGTAAACTAGCTGAAATTCTTCAGTTTAGTAATAACACAGTAGGAAACATTATTGATGAATATAATATCCCATCAATCCCCTTTAGAGGTGGAGTTAGGTTTAAAGAAAGTGACGTATTATTTCTTTTAGAAAAACAACAGAAACTATATAAAACTATTACATCCAATTACTATGCAGGAGAAGATTTAAAGAAAAAGTTTAAAGTAACACCAAGTAAATTTCAATCATACCCAATTCCTCTATTAGCAAGAATAAAAGAACTTAAAACTCTAACAGTCTACTATAAAAAAGACGAAGTAGTCAATATTTTGAATCAATCAAATAATTTCGTTTCTTTAACTGAATTAAAGAAATTATTAAGTCTCCGTCAAGAAAACGTAACTAAGGCATTAGTAGAAAATCATATTAATGTTATAGGACATCCTTTCAGAAAACATCTTAAGGGAGTAACCTTATCTGATAGTGATAAATTATTAAAAATACAAACAGAGCAATATTCTTCCTACCAAGAAATGTATTATCCGGCAAGTAAGAAAAAAGAATTAGGGCTATCTAATAATGATCTAACAAAAATGGGCATTCCTATTCCTGCTTTAATTAAAATAAAAATATTTATAGGTGAAGCATTTGTATATCCAAAGAAGGAAGTTGATGATTTAGTACAAGAAAGAATACAGGAACTAGTACAACAATTGCCTAATCTCGGCAAAATGCGGGATAAACATCAAAAACAATCATTATTTGAACTAAAAAATATTCGAGATAACCTACGAGATAAAATCAAAACAATTTTCAAACATACTAATGACCCTTATCAAGCATTCTTGAACCTATTAGATATACAAAGAATTAAATTTACTTCAAATGGACAATTGACAGGAAAATATTGGAATAAGTTTGTGAAGGAGAAATTATTAACAACAAAAGCTAGCAACCAAACAGTAAATAACAGGATCATTTCTTATATTTCAATAACAGAGTTGTTAGTAGAATTTACAAATGCTAAAGAACTATTTTCATATACAGCAAAGGAACTGAATCTGGGTATATTCAACCAAAATATCTATCAAACTTATCAAGAAACAATTTATGGTTTTATTAATAAAGTCAACAATAGTTTACCCTACAGTTATATAAAGATCGAAAATATAAACAATCCACATGAAAGGGCAAGAAATAAAAGAAATAACAAAGAACAAAAAATATATTCTCCAAGTCAATACATCGAATTACTAAACTATGTTACAGATATTCCTTTACATAAGGAGCTAGCCATTAAAGATGTTGAAGCCAATATAAATAGTGCCGGGACTCACAAATGTTATGATTCTGCATGGTTATATGTTTTGCTTCATATGAACAACGGATGGAGAAGTACTGACGTAAAAGTTTTTCCAAGAATACCTTTATATGATTTATCGATTAACAACATTGATGACTTTAAAAACAAAGAATTAAGTAATGAAGAAGCTAAGAGGATAATCCAAATGGTGAAGGTAAAATCTACTACCTTTATTCATTCAAAAAATAAGAAAAGACGACATTTCTTTTGTTCCGAAGAACTAACTCTACCACTTGCAAACGCAATCGTAATTTGTGAGCTAAGGGTTAGGCAGACCAATCCTATTTCGGATACACTAATTGACTTTAATAATGAAAGAAATACCATGAAACCAGTTACACACAAAGCGTTTTTCGCACAATACAATACAGATTTTAAGTTTGGTTCATTAGTGATGAACAGGACATTCATAACGCTTATGGAAGATGTCGTTAAAAAGAAATTCAACAGAAATTCATTAGAAATATTAAAACATATTCGAAATCATTCAGATATAGCTACAACAAATATATATGTGGATATTCCTAAGGAACATTTCGACTTTATTTCAAAACAATTATTTGACCTTGGATATTTTGGATATACCTATGATGCAATGGCAACTATTCTTTTGGAAGGAAATGTTGATAACCAAGAAGAACGGACCCGTAATTCACTTCATGTCAAGGAGGTATTTGGTGATATTTATAAACTTGAAACCTTGGCAGGTTATATTAACTTAATAGAAAAAGAAAGATATTCAATAAAGCAATACCTAGAAAATTTGAACGAAATGGAATTACGAGAAAAATTTGATTTAGTAAACCTAGGACTTCTTCCTTCTAAAGAAGAAAATTATCAATGCATCTATGGTAAGTGTATCTTTGAAGAAAGAGATTGTAATAAATGCCCGCTCTCAATCCCTCACTTTTATGCTATCAGCCAAATATGTAAAAGAGTTAGTAAAACAATAAAATCATTTGAAATACTCTTTACTAACACATCTTATGAGGGAGAGAAAACAAGGTTAGCTAACTTGTTATATTCTGACTTATTATTACTAAAATCAGCGAAAGATCGATTTGGAGAACAAGTAATTGATGATTTTATTGTTGATGAATTTAATGATTATCAAACTTTGATTTCTGCAATACGTTCCCTTCCTAATCCTAGTGACTATATAACAATTAAAAGGAAGTGATTAACATAAACATATTTAATGTTGATTATAGCGATTTTGAAATATTAGAACCGTTAAGTGATACAACTTACGACATGGAATACTCAATCGAGAGAGCCAACCAAATACTGGATGATTATACACAGCGCCATCAATTAAATGATTGTCGTTTCACAGAAAACACTTGGATACTACGTAACAATAACTCAATTAAAACACACTTGAGCTTTGAAGAAATCCATCATCTATCCGTTTTTATTTCGAATACTAATTTAGTATCTATCGTAAAATGTTGGGTATCAACTTTTTTAGAACAAGATTATGCACCTGGTACCATAGGTGACTATTTGAATAATTTTAAAAAAGTTCTTCTGATTTCAAAAGGATTTGATGCTAACGTTTTAGATGAAATTAAGGACTATTTCAAATACGAATTAACACCACGAACTAGAATTTATCATTGTTTAGCTGCGTTAAATTTTTTAGATTATTTTCCATTGGTTGATCATAATGGTCAATACGCGGAATACTTATGGGAAGCAAAGCAAAATACTAATGTTGAGAATAATATTCGTATTCTACCAAACTCGCATGATGTATTAAAATTTTCTATGATTATTGAAAATTATTTTAATTCTACCTTAACAGATGAGGAATACTTACGGTATTTTCCGATACTTTTATGGTGGAATTTAACAAACATTATTCCTATTAGAATATCGGAGTTTTGCGGAATAGAAAGAAATTGCCTAATTGAAAAAGAACAAAATGTTTACATTAGACTTCCTAGAAGTAAGCAACAATTATCGAGAACGAAGGTAATAGACGAGATTTTGATTCCAAAATATCTTTCGGACGAAATAAAACAATACATTAGTAAATCAGAGTTTTTTGGTAAAACAAATACACTAATTTCGTATATTTCCATTCCAAAGTATAGTGAAGGATATAAATATTTAAAAAATGAATTTGATGTTTTTAACTATACAAATATGAGAAACCTTTTAGATTCATTCTACAATGACGTTGTTTTTAATAAATATAAATTTGTATTTTTCGAAAGTGATACATTAACAACTAAACAAGATTCGCTAAATAGCAAAATAATTTATAGAAAGATACGGTTAAACGATACAAGGCATTTCGCTTTTTTAAATTTACTCATACTTGGATATCATCCTGTAGAAATTGCGAGATTAGGTGGTCATATCTCAATACAATCCCAATATCATTACCATTCACATTTGGAATATTGGGTAGATTCCGAAGTAATGAAATTAGCGTTGAAATTTAATACAACATCCTCTGGAGTAAACTCCATGAAAGAATATATCAACGATGATGACAACAATTTTAAAGAAAAGTTTATATTAAAACCTCCTACTACTGACACAAAAATAGATTTAGAGATTGGCTATTGTACTGACCCATACCAACGGTGCTATGTTGATGAACATATTTTTTGTGATTACTGGCGAATTTCATTTGATGAATATAAAGAAAAAGCTGAGTATATCCAATCTATCGTAAAAGAGAAGCAGAATGAAACCTCTGTTCTACTTAATTCTTTAAGAAAATTGCATATCTTAGGAATTAAGGAATCAAAAAACGTATCATATTCAGAAAATAGTACTTTATATAACAAACAACTTTCAGAAACTTCCAAGCAACTAAGAAAGGCCTTAAGGGATCTTGCAAGGGTGAAGGAAAGGGTGAAGGATTTTGAGCAACAAACGAGGCAGGAAAGCTAAAATATACCCACAAGAAGAAATTGATAATATCATTTATATGTACACACAAGAAAATAAGGGTAATGGATTGATAAAATATTTAGATGTTTATAGATATTCAGAACAATTATATGAACAGAAAGTAATTCCATACAAATTTAGTGAGGACTTTTGGAGAAAATCAGGTCGCCAAGGTCGAGAGGCGATTGATAGAGCAAATGAAATTTACGAGTATTCCCCTCTTCCAAATAATGAATCGAATACAGAAAAGATTATTGACACTATGGATGCCATGGATAAATTTTTTGAAGGTAGTAAATCTAATAAAGATAAGCTACAAGGTGCAATGTTAATAAATGAAAATAAACTAAAAAAGTACATACAAAAGAATCAATCACTTTTAGAACGATTAAACAACCGGGAACATACCATTAATGATTTAAAACGAAAGAATATAGAACTACATAAACGCCTTGATGAATATGAAGAAATATTTTTCATGTGGTTAGATGCTAGTAGCAATAAAAATGTCCCTCTAATTAACTTGGTCACAACAGGTAAAACTCGAAATATTGTTGTTGATAAGCTTTTTCAATCTATGTTTTCAGACGATCCATTAAAAGGATATGAACAGTTTGAAAAATATAGAAATGCTTCCCCACAACAGGCTACACATAAGCATAACATTTACCAGTTAAACCATTCGAATAAATCCATCAATAAAAACTCACTTGTTGATGACCTAGAATTGTAATTACAAATAAAAATGTTTTTGGCAATTTAAAAAATGTAGGAAACATCAGTATATTTTATTTATAAATAAAAGCCAGAATATGATTACAAGAAATAAAATAATCATATTTTGGCTTCTCTATAATCTTTAGTTATTCCATTAACGCAACCCTTTCGTCGAACAAGCCTATTTAACATGCAAAATTGAATTTAGAAAAAGCCACATTATGGCTGATTCCTATTTATTTTAAGTATGTCTGATAACAATAATCTCGGCAAAGCTTTCTTCTTTAATTGCTGTGATATAAACTACTTTAGAATGGCAAAGATGAAAGCAACTTTTTAAACAAGGAAATTTTATAATGTCTGAACTTATTCAACTTCAACTTCTTCTTGGTGGTCTTCAACTAATATTTCACTTATGTTCTTAAGGACTTTTATTAATTCTTTAAATAATGCAATTCTTAAAGAAAGGTCTTTATCTTTAATATGTTCCAGAATTTTTCCACTTAGTAATTCGAATGTTTTTAATTCTGTGCTTAGCTGCTGTGTACTCGATCCTAGGTACCTTTTTTTAAGGATATTAGCAAAATTAATAATTTGACCATTTTCTAAGCCGACCACTTTGTCATAAAGGGAATCAACATCACAATGAGCGAAAATCGGAATATAAAAATACTTCTCTTGGAGCAAATAATAAAATTTATTTATTTCATCTGGGATCAACTCAATTAAATCTACCATTTCTTTCTGAGTTTTCTTTTCGAAAAACCCTTTATTTAGGCTTTTTATTTTATCTTTTATTTCCTTAATATCCTGATTATCAGCTTCTTCCTGCGGTAATAGTGTTACATCTAAATGTCTGTAATATTGTTGTTTTTCAAAGGCTAGGTCTAACCCCTTCAAAATATGCTCCTTAATTGTTGTGGTGTCTTCTTCTAATAATCCTATTTCTGAAAGTCTACTAAATACACGGAAAGCATCCAAATAAAATGGTAAGTGCAATTCTCCACCATGGATTAACGTGTAGCACTCTTGTAACGCTTCTGCATATTCCTCGTCTGTCAGCTCCCAGTACCCATGTCTGAGTAATCTAATATGTAAAGGGATTTTTTTCGTTAGGTTATTAATAACTTCATCCAATTCCCTATCAAAAATCTCTCTATCTAAAATACCTTTTCTTATCAATACTTCAATGAACTTAAAGAAAATATAATCAAGATCACTAAAAGCTGAGAAGTATTTCTTTTTAAATAATTCAAGGTAATGACTCTTATCTTTATTTAACATTTTAAAACTGATTAGAGTTGCTTGATAATCGGAAAATAGATTTAATTTTTCCAGTTCATCGTTACCAGAAACATCTGTTTTAATTTCAAACGATGCTGCCAAGGTGAAAATCAACATAAGCTTAAGAATAGGCTTTGGGAAATCAGGGTACTTCTCCAGGACAATTTTATATACTGTTTCAAAATCATCAAGTCCCTGTTTAAGTATCCTAATATTTTTTGTTTCACTTTTTGTAAATGTTGAAATGACGAATTCTAATTGCTCATATAAGTAGTTTTTATACTCTTCGTTCGTGATTTCATCAACAAGTGCAGAAATTAATTCGGTATCATTCATACTATAAGTTAATGTTTTCCCAATCAGCTTCTCTTTGATCCTTTTATAATCATCACTTTTGTTGAAGATTACTCCAAGATTACTGTCTAACGCTCTTTTTATCTCATCGATGTCTTTTACCTTTGAATCTGCAACTAAGTTTCCTACCTTTTGTGATGCAAATATTGTTGTTAATGTTTTTAATTCAAGATTTCGGTTGTTGAGCTTCTCTGAAATTTCTTTTTCATTGCTAATTATGATTACCTTTATGTTATCCTGTTCAACAAAATTATTAATGTAACCCAGAACGTCTGTGATATCTATGTTTGCTCGCTCCAAGTCATCAAAACAAATCACACAATTTTTTAGATTTGTAAGATTCCCAAAATCAATTTGGATGTTCGTCTCCAACAATTTGTCCACAATTGGAATATCAAAATTTTTAGCAATGCTAATTGCTGCTTTACCAAATTGAGTTATCCTTTTCCCAACATGACTCTCTGCAATTTCTTTAACCTTTTTATTTTTCAATACATACGATTCAAAAAATATTTGTTTAGCAATTTCATCCAGATTTTTAATACCATACAGTGAAACATATATTGTACTTATTTTTTTATCTTCCTCAGTTTCAAGATTTTCTATTTTTTCGCTAAGGACATGGTTCCAAAAATATGTTTTTCCACTTCCCCAGCTCCCATTCAACATAACAGCATAATTTGTATTAGGTTTCTTTACATAATTCAATATACTTTCAATTATATAATCCATATCAGCGCTCCTAAATTCAAAATTTATTGTTTTTTCTTTTTGGCAATTATCTTTGATAATTTAACAGCTATTATCCTCTTCTTCCAAAAGAACAATTTAGCAAAAGGGCAGATTAAAAGTAATTACCTATCCCATTCCCCAACAAAACTCGTATCAACATTTTCACTAAAAAGAAAAGAATTAAGTACCAGCAACGAGTAGCTGACAAACATGTTAATAAAGCCGATTTTTAAATTTCTAGCATAAATTTTCACCTCATTATTATACGGAAACTCTTAGAAAAAGTTCCCATTCCTATTCTACAAACCTGAACCTTTAGCCATAAATGAAGCGAAAAAATAAGTCTTTTACCATAGAGATTGAAAATGACTTAAAGAAACTCCATCTAAAGTTTTCATGAACTGATCGGTTACAAACTTGAACGATGCGACACCCTAGAATTATATTTAATGGTAAAATTAACTAAAAAGGAGGTTTATTATGAATATAGATTTTCTTGAAACACTTTTATCACAAAACGAAAGTGACCATTTAGATTTTAAAGCGACGCTTTACAAAAAAGAACAATACGAAAGTTTATTAAAAGATGTATTAGCAATGGCTAATTCAAAAACAGCTGGTTCACGATATATCATAATGGGTATTAAGGAGAAAGAAGGAGGGCAAAGAAATATAATAGGTATTACAGAAACAGTTGATCCTTCTAACTACCAACAATTTATCTTCGAGAATATTGAACCTATTTTAAGTTGTGAATTAAATTATATTACTTATAAAGATACTTTGTTGGCAATTTTAGAAATAGTAACACCAAAAGAACAACCCTATATATTAAGAAGACAATACAGAAGTCTACATAAAGGATTTTGCTATGTAAGACGTGGTGCAACAAATGACTTTGCTACTCGTGCTGATTTCGATTACTACTATAAACAGGGTAGATTCGAAATGCGAATTTTAGACTCAATGTTACGAGCTGTAAATCCAGATAGTGGCTGTGCAGCGTTAGAATGTTCTTTCCGAAATCTAACCGATTTCCCAATTACCATACAATATGGAATTCTAGAAGTATGGGATAAGAATTCTGTGCGTTCGAAACATCGTCTATTCGGTCAAAATCATGAAATAGTTGGTGCAGAATTTCATATATCTCTCCCTCCAAAAAGTGAAACAGTGGCAGATTTTCTCTTTAATTTTGAATCAAGTGACTGTCTTCGCTTAGGACTAAATGAATATGGATTTACCGATGAATCTTTTCAATTCAAGTTAAAACTAGTAGATACTACCTCAATCGAATATTCCATTACTGTTGATAATTGTAATGTATTCGCAAAAGGTGATTTTCTATGGAAAGTAAAATTTAAGAAATAAAAAGCCAATAGTATAATAAATTGCATTCGTTCAGACAAATCGTAATTTCAATAAAGGATTCTTTTTCTGGCATTTAATTTTTGTATGTTTTGGCAGTATGTTTATAAAGAATTATGAATTATAACACGTAAAGATATTGTATAGGTACTAATTTTTGTGCAAGTTTGGTAAGAGTTACTTATTCCACTAAAGGGCCAGATTGTCGAATAATTCTATAAAAAAAACTCAAATTTATGTTAGAGTTAAAATTGGACATTTTGGAATAATTATCATATTTTTATTGAAAGGAAAAATATATATGATAGGTAATGAATTTATAGAAGATTTGTTTTTTTTATTTAGAATTAAACAGAGTGAGGATGCATTAAAATATATAAAGTTGTCACATGCACAAAGAATAGAAGTAATAGAAGTTGATAGGGTTTTACAGTTATTTAATGAAATTGAAAACATAGCAGAAAATAAATTTACAATTTATTATAAAAACACCGAAGATAAGGAAGTAGCAGAAGTAGCAGTATCAATTGATTACTATCAACTTCGTAGATTTGATGATGAAGGAATTTATAGAAAGATTGAAGATACTGATAATCAAATTAAATATGAGATGAGTGAAGAAGTCACAGACTACTATATAGTTTGGCTTTATAAAAAAATGTTTGAGAAGTTTCCTATTAAGCTAAGAACAGAAATGACACAAAGGATACAAAGGGTATTAAACAACAGAAGTAATATGAGGTACAGAAGAAATGAGAATGATGATGGTAAGGAAATCTCATTATTAAATATTATGCGTAGAGCAGCAGATTGTATTTCTTTAAAAGTAACTAAGCAGAAGGGGTCAAAAATTAATTTAGACGATGCAATAGACTCATTTAGTTATACGTATATGTGCAATATGGATAGTCCAATAAAAATGTATAGTATCGAAGAGATCATAGGTATTCTAAATAGACGGCAAAAGGCACAAAATATTGATTTTGAAGCTCCGAAAAGAAAGTACAATTCTAATTTAATTGACTATTATAATTTAGCAGTTTCTTCTGAAGACCCTTTTATTTCATTTATCTCCTTTTACCATATAATTGAATACTATTTTGATGACGTATATAGAGAACAACAGATAAATACTTTAAGAAACAGTATTACATCTCCAAGATTTAGTTATAAAGATGATAAACAATTATTTAATATAATTGAAAAAATAATAAAAGATAATAGATTAGTTAGGGAAAATGGAAGCGGAAACGAACAACAATCACTAAATTACGTATTAAATAAATATATTTATGACTTGGATGACTTCAAACAAAGACTAAGTAATGAAGAACTTAATTTTTATCAAAATAATAATGTTTCATTTTCAACAGGTGATGTAATTATTTGGGATAAGGAAAAAGATAAAATTTTGAAGGCTATTTCAAATAGAATATATAAAACAAGGAACGCGTTAATTCATAGTAAAAGCTCCAAAAAGGATGTTACATATCACCCTTATTTACACAAAACTGAATTAGAAAAAGAAATCAGTTTAATTAAAACAGTAGCAGAATACATTATAGAAAATGACTCTGTACATTTGATGTAGATCTTTAGTTAAGTATATTCAACAAACGGGTGCTATTATGAAGTAACTAAAGCCTAATTCCTCCTTACAACACCGAGGAATTAGGTTTTTTATATTTGTTTTTAAAAACATTGTAAATGCGATTCCCATCTACTACCTAACGTTACAAAATAGTTAATTAGTGGATTATTTCAGTGTTAGCAATTGGAAATGTGGCTAAATATTTGCGCAAAAGTTAGCAGATATTGTAAATTTAATTCACTATCCATTAGTTTAAAAGTAAGCGTAAAATAGCTCCCACCTTCATTAAGATGGGAGCCCATAGTACTATTTAGATAACTTATTAAAGATTATGCAATTTACAGGCATTGATNAGTAAGCGTAAAATAGCTCCCACCTTCATTAAGATGGGAGCCCATAGTACTATTTAGATAACTTATTAAAGATTATGCAATTTACAGGCATTGATGATGACCAAGGAAGTAATTGATCCAAGGCCTTTTCATCTGTCAAATCTATATTGGGAAGCTGCTCAAACAGATAGCGAAGGTAGTAATATGGATTCAATCCATTTGCTTTGGCTGTCTCCACAATGCTGTAAATAATAGCACTTGCTCGTGCACCTTGCGGTGTATTTGCGAATAACCAATTTTTCCTTCCAATAATTACTGGTTTAATCGAGCGCTCGCTTCGATTATTATCTATCTCTAATCGTCCATCCTCTAAAAAGGCCACTAACTTATCCCATTGATTTAAACAGTATGCAATGGCTTTTCCAAGTGCACTCTTTGGTAAAACGTTTTGTTCTTGTATTTTAAGCCATGACAAATAAGCGTCTAGTACTGGTTTACTTTGCTTTAGACGTTCATCATAACGATCTTTTGGATCAAGTTCCTTTAATTTGCGTTCAATCGCAAAAAGTTGATTACAGAAATTTAGACCTTCTGTTGCCGAAACTGGTTTTGTGCTATTTGCAGGCATGGATTTTAGTGCATCAGTGAACATCCTGCGGGCATGAGCCCAACATCCTACCAGTGTTACATTTGGTACCTTATGGTACCCGGCATATCCATCAACTTGTAAATAACCTTTAAAACCGTCCAGGAAGTTCTTCGGATTTTCTCCTGCCCTAGTTTCTTGGTAATCGTAAAGAATGATGGATGGTCCTCCTTTCCCTGTGCGATACAACCATAAATAAGATTTGGATGTAGCTGGTCTGCCAGGTTCATGTAGAACTTGGAGAGTAGTTTCATCAGCCATCAATAAATCCAGTTTTAAAAGAAGGGAATGCATCCGGTTATATAGTGCACTTAACCAACGATCCGCACCAATAATCATCCAGTTGGCAAAAGTTTGACGAGATAGATTGATACCCATTCTATTAAATTGTTTCTCTTGACGATATAAAGGAAGACCATCTACATATTTTTGAGTCATAATATGTGACAAGATGGAAGGCGACGCAAGGCTTCCCGGTATAGCTGGTTTTGCCATAGGTGCTGTTTTAATAGGTGTATGAATCTCCTCATGTTCACAATGGCGACAAGAATAAACATACTGAACATGTTTTTTCACTTTCAATTCCGCAGGAATATAAACTAGCTCTTGTCGAATGTCTGTACTCATTTCATGTAAAGCTCCACCGCAACACGAACAGACCTGTTCCTCAGTTGGTAAACGATATTCAATCGTTTCCACAGGCAGGTTTTCTAACATCGCTTCACGATGACCACGTTTTTTACGGCGACGCTGATAGGTAATAGATTCTAAAACAGGTTCTGGTAACTCAGGATTTGATTCCTTTTCAACCTCATTAAAAAGTTCTAATTGACCAGGGAGAGTTTTTTCGCTTGATGCGCCGAATCTTTTATGTTGCAGAAGGCGAAGCTGTTCTTCAAGCCATTTTAATTTGGCTTCTAATTCGTTTTTTTCTTTGAGCTTCGCCTCTAATTCTGCATTTTGCTTTTCCAGCATTTCTAAGCGTTTTAGAAGTTCTTCAGTTGTAGGAGTTTTGGTAGGTGATTTCGCCATCTTTTTCATGAATTTATTATACAACAAGATAGACAAACTTTTCGATTTTTCATTATTTAAATAACGGTTCTTGCGGTTACTACAGGATGGGCTTGTTTTTGTTCCAAGGATAACCCATCGAGCAACCACGAAAGTTGGCGGCGAGTAATCTTCAAAGGGGCCGTATTGTCATCCGATGGCCATTGAAATTTCCCACGTTCTAGCCTGCGGTAATACAACCAAAAACCAGCTTCATCCCAATGGAGAATTTTCAACTTGTCTCGTTGTCTATTACAGAAAACAAATAGATTAGAAGAAAAAGGATCCAGTTCAAACTCTTCTTTAACTAGAATAGCTAAACCATCGATAGATTTTCTCAGATCCGTATTGCCTCGCGCAAGGTAGACATGATTAATAGCTGCCTCTTTTAACATAGAGTTTTCAGAGTCCTAATAACTTCCGCCAGAAACGATGGATTAAAACCAGTTTTTACTTCTATCACTGCTTCACCAATTTTAATATTTAATGAATCACTTGGTTCTTGATCGATTTCTTCCATTGAGACCGCTATCCATTTTGGCGAGGGTTCTTGAGAAGAGCTTGAACTGTTATTATCCAGCTTGTTTAACCAGTAACGTAATTTATGGAGACTTAAATCATTTTCTCTACACCATTTTGATTGGGTCTGTCCGCTAGCCTTAAATTCAACTATACGATGTTCCCATTCAATTTGTAATTCTGTTTTTTCCAAAGAGATCCTCCTCCGAATCATTTATGAGGAGATTATCTCATAATATATTTTCCGTTAAAATGTGGGTATAGTTTGACGCTTAC
>NZ_LMAS01000008.1:0-170344 GCF_001509555.1 Bacillus sp. FJAT-29937
GGGTAAAAAAATAATAGTCTTTAATTGTTGGTATATTTGTATTTATTTGATAGATTATACTCTTAGATATATTTACTCCCTAAATAGAGTATACAAGTTCAAACACCTACTGTCGCCATCATTGCAGCACGTGAGGATGAAATCAAAAATTTCAAAGCACAAACTTATTACGGCATCGAAGCTCAGACAACAGACCAATTAAAGCTGACTTGGCAAGATGCAAAGGGGAATAGCCGCAGCTTTGATAAAGAGAAAATGGATGGGATTGTGAAAAAGTTAGGTAAACAAAATGCAATCGTAACAGAAATTGAGAAAAAGCCGAAGAAATCATTTTCGCCAGGTCTATATGACTTAACTGAATTACAGCGTGATGCGAATAAAATTTTTGGCTACTCGGCGAAGGAAACATTGAACATTATGCAAAAGCTGTATGAGCAGCATAAGGTTTTAACGTATCCTCGTACTGATTCGCGTTTCATCTCTTCAGATATTGTCGGGACGCTTCCGGAACGGTTAAAGGCTTGTGGAGCAGGAGAATATCGTTCACTAGCTCATAAGATTTTAAGCAAACCGATAAAAACTTCGAAAGCATTTGTGGATGACAGCAAAGTGTCTGATCACCATGCGATTATTCCAACAGAAAGCTATGTGAATTTTTCAGCCTTCAATGATAAAGAACGGAAAATTTATGACTTAGTTGTGAAGCGGTTTTTGGCGGTCCTTTTTCCGGCATTCGAATACGAACAACTTACGCTTCGTTCAAAAATCGGCGAGGAGAACTTCGTTGCAAGAGGAAAAACTATTTTATCGGCAGGCTGGAAGGAAGTATATGAAAACCGCTTTGACGATGAAGAAGCTGCAGATGATTTAAAGGAACAAATTTTACCTCGCATGGATAAAGGCGATACATTAGACGTAAGACTTATTGCACAAACATCGGGTCAAACAAAGCCGCCTGCACGTTTTAATGAGGCAACCCTGCTTTCAGCAATGGAAAATCCTGCGAAGTACATGGATACACAGAATAAGAAATTGGCAGATACATTAAAATCAACTGGCGGATTAGGAACAGTTGCAACGCGCGCTGACATTATTGATAAGCTCTTTAACTCATTCCTGATTGAAAAGCGTGATAAGGACATTCATCTTACATCAAAGGGCCGTCAGCTGCTTGATCTAGTTCCTGATGAACTGAAATCCCCTGCTTTGACAGGAGAATGGGAGCAAAAGCTTGAGCAAATTGCACAAGGCAAGCTGAAAAAAGATGTTTTTATCAGTGAAATGAAGAACTATACGAAAGAAATCGTTGCTGAAATTAAAGCGAGCAATAAAAAATACAAGCACGACAACATTTCCACAAAATCCTGTCCAGACTGTGGCAAACCGATGCTTGAAGTAAACGGCAAAAAAGGCAAAATGCTCGTATGTCAAGACCGAGAATGTGGACATCGTAAAAATGTTTCGCGTGTCACGAATGCCCGTTGCCCGCAATGTCATAAAAAACTGGAGCTGCGCGGTGAAGGAGAAGGGCAAATCTTCGTATGTAAATGTGGATATAGAGAAAAATTATCTGCTTTCGAGGCACGCCGCAAAAAAGAATCAAAAGGCAAAGTGGATAAACGTACTGTCCAAAAGTATTTGAAAAACCAGCAAAAAGAGGAAGAACCTTTGAATAATGCACTTGCTGAGGCATTGAAAGGGTTAAAATTTGATTAAATAAACTTTGGGGGTCTTTCTCATATGAAAGCCCCTATTTAATTTGAACTGATGGACTGTCCATCCGAATCTATCCCAGAATTACTTTACTACACTAACAATCTAATAATCTAATTTGTTAAAATTTGTAAATTATTCATTGACATCCTCCTCCTGCTGAACATACAATTAGTTATATTCGCAAAATTTTGGTAATGGGAATGATTATGATGATGCGTAATAGGAAATTATTTTTTACATTACTTAAAAAGGCTGTATTTCAAACGCTTGTTTGAAGTACAGCCTTTTCTTTATCTCGCTAACGTAATAAGGAGGAAATGAAATGGTTGTTTTATCTGCAATTAAGGAAGTTAATAACGAAATGAGGAGGAAGGACATGGTAACTTTAACAGGGAACACACTTACTTTAGAGGAAGCAAGAAGAATTATATTTGAAAAAGAAAAGGTAGAGCCATCTAAAGAAAGTATGGTAGCTGTCAAGGAAAGTCATGATGCTGTGAAAAGAATTGTCGAGGAAGAAAGAGTTATTTATGGAATCACTACAGGATTTGGAAAGTTTAGTGATGTGCTTATTGATCAAAAGGATGTAAAGGACCTCCAGCTTAATCTGATTCGTTCACATGCCTGTGGGGTTGGAGAGCCATTTCCAGAGTCTGTCTCACGTGCCATGCTTCTATTTAGAGCGAATGCTTTGTTAAAAGGTTTTTCTGGTGCAAGACCAGTTGTTATTGAAAGATTGCTTGAGCTTGTTAACAAGGAAATTCATCCGGTTATTCCACAGCAAGGATCGTTAGGAGCAAGCGGGGACTTAGCGCCGCTTTCACACCTAGCATTAGTGCTAGTTGGGGAAGGAGAGGTTTTTTATAAAGGGGAGAGAAGACCTTCACTGGAAGTCCTTATAGAGGAAGGCTTAGAGCCGCTGACATTGGAAGCGAAGGAAGGTTTGGCGCTTATTAACGGGACACAGGCAATGACGGCCATGGGCGTTGTCGCGTATTTAGAAGCGGAAAGACTTGCTTACCAAAGTGAATTAATTGCCGCTGTTACGATGGAAGGATTAAATGGGATTATTGATGCTTTCGATGAAAAAATTCATTTGGCTAGAGGATATAAACAGCAGGTAGACACAGCTAGAAGAATGAGAGAATATTTATCAGGCAGCGGGCTGATCACGAAACAAGGGGAAATTCGTGTTCAAGATGCCTATTCGATTCGATGCATTCCACAGGTTCACGGGGCTTCATGGCAAGCATTAGACTATGTGAAAGAGAAGCTTGAAATTGAAATGAATGCTGCAACAGATAATCCGCTTATTTTTGATCAAGGGGAAAATATCTTTTCAGGTGGTAATTTCCACGGTCAGCCGATTGCCCTTGCCATGGATTTTATGAAAATTGCAGTTGCAGAGCTTGCGAATATTTCGGAGCGCAGAATAGAGCGTTTAGTCAATCCGCAGCTGAATGACCTGCCGCCGTTTTTAAGCCCGGAACCAGGACTTCAATCCGGTGCGATGATTCTTCAATACTGTGCGGCTGCTCTAGTTTCCGAAAATAAAACATTAGCTCATCCGGCTAGTGTTGACTCAATTCCGTCTTCTGCGAACCAAGAAGATCACGTCAGCATGGGAACGATTGCGGCAAGACATGCATATCAAATTATTCAAAACGTGAACAATGTACTGGCAATCGAGTTAATTTGTGCGCTCCAGGCAGCGGAATTCAAAGGTTTTGAAAAAATGGCGGACAAAACAAAGTCGTTCTATTTAGAAGCGAGAAAAGTAGTCCCGTCTATTACGAAGGATCGAATCTTCGCAAAGGATACGGAGGCTTGTGCAGCATGGCTGAAGGATTTTGACGTGAAGACTATCTGATTGGATGGAAAAAGAGTATCCTGCATTCGGAAAGTGATTTGGGAGGACCCTAGTTCCGTTATCTATTTGAAAAGGTTGTTTTTCTAGTGGGAATCGGACTCAGGATCCGCTAATGCATGAAAAGAAAGCTATTTCACTCATGTTTTGCATCATTAACGGATTCTATGTCCTAATCACCCGAAGAAAGCACGAATTTTGTGGAAATAAAGGATCCTCTGTCCGCAAAAATATACAACCGCTCAGTTCATTCACACACTGAGCGTTTTCTTTTTTCACTATTTATCCCGAAATTCAGTCCCATCATGACCTTCAATTCGATTTTTGAAGGCTTCCTGTACGACAAGAAATTCCTCGTCCTCTTGTGCTTCTGTTGTTTTATTTTCTATTACTGAATTGGCTGGGAAATTACCCGGGTGATTTTTGTTTTTGTGGTTAAATTCTTTGCCTCTTGCCATTGTATCGTCTCCTTTCGTTTTCCTTTATGTATCTTCCCCTTAATTAAAAAATCCTATGTATAAAAAAATAGCTTTGCATTTGCAAAGCTTTATTCATCGTTCTCATGATCTCTTCCTGTAACGTGCGAACACTTTCTGCTAGATGAAAAAGGCTCTTGAAATAAAAACTTTTCCATTCCAGCTGCTATGACATCATTTACTGCTTGGCGAATCTCGTCTTCATTATAGTCTCTCAAAGTCGTAGCCTCCTTCTTAATGATACTATTAGCATACGAATCCATTTGCAGGAATGACTTAGACGATTGCGTATTTTTGAAAATGGATGAATAGTGACTGTCATCTCTTTAAGGTTTGTCATACGAATAAATAATGGCATTCATTTGGGGGAGATTATTTTGAAAAATGAAGGTATACCAACATATGACTTATTTATTAATCCAAAAAGTCTTATCGATTTAAAAAAGGATGTTTGGGCTAATAAATCTGTTACAGGGAAATTGAATATTCAAAATAAAAAGCATGACATTGATATTAAGTATCGAGGATATTATGTTCGTGAATTTGAGAAGAAATCGTATCATCTTCACTTTTATAAACCTAGGACTTGGAATGGGGCAAAAGAGCTGCACTTAAATGCAGAATATAAAGATCATTCATTAATAAGAAATAAGCTTTCTTTTGATTTTTTCTCTAGTATCGGTGTCATGGCACCCTCTGCAGAGCATGTCTTTCTTGTTTTAAATGGAAAACAAGAAGGAGTCTATTTGCAATTAGAGTCAGTAGATGAATACTTTTTCAAAAAAAGAAATATTCCAGTGCAATCGATATTTTACGCGATTGATGGAGATGCAAATTTCTCACTGATTAGTGAATATGATAATGCTCCTAAGAGATCTTTAGAAATGGGATATGAAATAAAGTATGGACCGGATGAAGAATTTTTGATCTTACAAGAGTTTATTTTCAAAGCCAATACACTTTTAAGAGAAGAATTTGAACAAGAGATAGGAAATTATATAGATGTTGAAAAGTATTTGCTTTGGCTAGCTGGTGCGGTTTGTACTCAAAACTACGATGGATTTGTACAGAATTATGCTCTGTGCAGGAATGGGGATGAGGGGTTATTTGAAATTCTTCCTTGGGATTATGATGCCACTTGGGGAAGAGATGTTCATGGCGATATTATGGATTATGACTATGTAAGAATAGAAGGTTTTAATACGTTATCGGCAAGAATGCTCGATGTCCCTTCATTTAGAAAATTATATTATAAAAACCTCGATCAAATCCTCAACCATCAATTTACAGTCGATTATATAGAACCAATAATACAGGACATATATACGAACCTCCGTCCCTATGTTTTAAGAGATCCCTATAAAAAAATGTATATCGAACAATTTGATATGGAACCGGAATTCATTTGTAAATTTATTACGGATAGAAACAACTATTTGAAAAGTGAGCTGAAAAAGCTAGGTTTCAACTAGGAAGGGGATAGAGTGATTGCTAATAAAAAAAGGCGAGTATATTTAGAAAATGGGCGCTTTATTTTAGTTGTTTGTCCACTCCATATTTAATCTAAAACATAATCTATATTAGTGAAAAAGAAAGGGGGGAAGATAAATGATGGACCAGGATTCAGGAAGACAGCGGCCAATTAGGGTCAATGACGTGAATATTCTTGCAAATAGAGTGAATGTAAGAGAAGCCCGCAGAAGTGATCGCAGAAGAACAGATCGCAGAAGATCAGATCGCAGAAGCGACTGCAGAAGACGTAGAAGTGATTTCTTTTGCGGTTGCAGAAGACGTTGTGGTTGCGGCTTCTTCTTCTAACAATTAATAATGAAATTGCTGGTAATGTCTATAAACATTGCTGCTCAGCCACTGATTCACCTCAAACGGAACAAGCATTTTCACGGTAGTACCAGCTATTAGATCAATTTACCTTTCAATAAGCATTAATCTAAGAAAGGGCAGGGGTTCCATCCCTGTCTTTCTCTTGTTAGGGAACAAATTAGGAGGAGCAACATTGAAATAAGGTAAATGCAATAGAAATTTCAAGGTTAAGGAAAAAAATATATATGCTAGGATAGTCAAACAATGAAAAAGTCTTAGGCATTGAGAAAGAAAAAAAGAGTTTTACCTAAATCTTTAAGGGAATATGTCGAAATAAGAAGAGAGGGAGTATTTTTAAATAAAGATGGGTGAGGACATATTTATGGATAAAGCAACGTTAATAGGATTAATATTTGGTATTATCGCAGTCGGAGTAGGGATGGTTCTTAAAGGAGTAGATCCTTCAGTACTAATGAACCCAGCGGCGATATTAATTATTTTAGTAGGGACAGCTGCCACAGTAGCCATTGCGTTCCCGACTAGTGAAATAAAACGAATTCCAAAGTTGTTCGGAATTATTTTTAAAGAGAAAAAACAAATGAATCCAGTCGATTTAATAAAAATTATTTCTGAATGGGCACAGCTTGCAAGAAAAGAAGGGTTGCTTGCCCTAGAAGCAAAGACAAGTGAAATCGATGATCCATTCTTAAAAAATGGCCTTTCGCTTGCTGTAGATGGTCAGAGTGCAGATTACATACGGGACGTTTTAAATGAGGAAATTGAAGCAATGGAAGAGAGACACGCAGCGGGAGCTCAAATTTTCTCCCAAGCTGGCACCTATGCCCCGTCACTTGGGGTATTGGGAGCTGTTGTCGGATTAATTGCGGCCCTTGGAAATATGAGTGATACAGATTCTTTAGGTCATGCGATCAGTGCGGCGTTCGTTGCAACATTACTCGGGATTTTCACAGGATATGTTCTTTGGCATCCATTTGCAAACAAGTTGAAAAGAAAATCAAAGCAAGAGTCAAAGCTTAAGACGATGATGATTGAAGGAGTTCTATCGGTTCTTGAAGGAGAGGCACCGCGGGTGATTGAACAAAAATTAGCTTCTTATTTACCTGCTGGAGATAGAAAGATATTCCTTGAAGAAGGCGGCGTGAATAAAGGTGAGTAGAAGGAAAAAGAAAAAACACAATGAGGAACATGTTGATGAATCATGGTTGCTTCCATATGCAGATTTATTAACCTTGCTGTTAGCCTTATTTATCGTTCTGTTTGCCTCCAGTTCAGTTGATGCGCAAAAGTTTCAGGCGATTTCAAGAGCTTTTAATAGTGCATTTGCTGGAGGAACAGGGGTTTTTGATTTCCCAAGCCCAATACCTGAAGGGCAAATGCAGTCTACAGATGTTAAAGGCGAAGATACGAAAAGTAAAAAGGAACAAAAAGAAGCAGCTGAGCTATTGAAGCAGATAGAACAGCAGGAGCTTGCTAGTATCCAGAATAAAGTAAATTCCTATATCGATCATAACAACTTGACTGAAAAGCTTCAAACATCCCTTACAGACGAAGGATTGCTTGTTTCTATTCGAGATAATGTATTATTTTCACCTGGAAGTGCTGATGTTCGGACAAATGATATGAAGGTTGCCGGTGAAATTGCCGAGTTGCTAATTATGGAGCCCCCTAGGAATATTATTATAAGCGGGCATACAGACAATGTTCCAATCGGGAATGCTCCGTTTGATTCAAACTGGGAATTAAGCGTGATGAGGGCGATTAACTTTATGAAAATTGTTCTGCATAATGAAAAATTAGACCCAAGCTGGTTCAGTGCAAAGGGCTTTGGAGAATTCCAGCCAGTTGCATCTAATGATACGAGTGAGGGAAGAGCGAAAAATAGAAGAGTAGAGATATTAATATTGCCTAGAACCGGAAACTAAACCTCAATTGGTTTAGTTTTTTTTTGGTTAGATGCGCAGATGAAAAAAGGAAATCAGCCAATATGCTGATTTCCTCCAATTAAAATTCTGATGTCTTTCTGGACTGGGGCAAAATGGCTGTCTTTCCGTGTAACAGAAAGTAAGCAACTAGAGCAAGAAAAATGACGCCGACTAAAATTAAATATACAGTTGAAAAGCTTGTGTAAGCCGCGACAATTCCGAGAACGTAGGAACCAACTCCAATGCCAGTATCGAAAAATGTAAAGAATGTCGAAGTGGCTAACCCTCTTCTTGAAGGATCAGAATTTTTAATGGCAATCGTTTGTAAGCAAGGGGTAAGGCTTCCATACCCAAAGCCGATAATGACCCCAGCAAGCAGAAATCCAAAGGTGCTAGTAGCCTGGCTGAGTAAAAACATGCCTATGGCGAATAAAATGATTGCCGGATAAATAATCTTATTTTCCCCATAAAGATCAAACCATCTTCCGGTAAAAGGCCGGGAAATAAGCATGGCAGCAGCATAAACAACAAAGAAGAAGCTTGCTGCTTCGAGTAAACCAAGCTCTTTTGCATAAACAGAAATAAACGCAAGAATTCCTGAATAGCTGACTGCAAGAATTCCAGCCACGATGGCAACAGGAATTGCTTTCTTCTCAAATAGGCTGGCAAACGATAATTTTGGCTGTTGAGCTGTTTTTGATACGGAAGCATTCTCTTTAGGCAATTGAACAGCGAAGGAAAGAGGGATGGCTAGGAATGATAAAATGGAACATAACATAAACAGCGTGTTAAAGCTTGAATACTGAATAATCGTTAAACCAGCGAAAGGCCCCATAACCATGGCTAAATTCATAAACATCGAATAATAGCCAAGTCCTTCCCCTTTTCTTTCATTTGGAATAATGTCAGCTGCGATTGCACCAGCTGCTGTCGTTACCATCCCAAACCCTATGCCGTGAATGAATCGTAAAATAAGCAAACTCAGCATCGTGTTCGCCCAAAAATAAAAAATACTAGAAACGAAAAACAAGATCAACGCAATAAACAAAATCTTCTTCCGGCCAATTTCATCAAGCCATTTTCCTGATAACGGTCTGATCAAAACCGCAGCTATAAGGAAAACGGATGTAATCAATCCTACTTGGGTTCCGTTCCCATTTAATTCGTCCAATACATAAATCGGCAGTGTTGTCAGCAAAATATAAAAGCCGATAAACATAAAAAAACTAGTAATTGAAATACTTAGAAAACCTTTTGTCCATAATGGTTGCTTATTCATAGATGTCCTCCTTATTAACTGCAGAAATATTTAAAGATTACTTGACATCTTTTTTAAAATTGCCAGTATTTCTTCGGTCTCTTGATTAGAAATATTTTTTAAAACTTGACTCTCACATGTCCGTACAGTTTGGAGCCAAATTTCATACATACCGTTCGCTGCCTCAGTAAGAGTGATTTGTTTTTCTCGTTTGTCGGTACCGGTATTCTTTGTGATCCAGCCTGACTTTTCCATTCTTGCTAACGACCGCGTCATAGTAGGGGCCTCAACTCCTAGATAATGGGACAATTCCTTTTGAGTGGCTGGCCCATTCGTCTTAAGCAAATATATTATTGTCCATTGAGCTGTGTATAATCCGAGCGGGGTTAATGCTTCATTCAGGTTTTTTGAAAAATGCCGGCTAAATTGGTTAATCGAGTGAAATAGATTATTTGGTATATGGTTCAAAAAAATCACCTTTTCAAATTAGTTACCTAGCTAACTATATTCCTAATTTCATTTTCTGTCCAGTTAATAACAAATTAAAAGTAGGGAAAGTTAGAAGGGAAAAATAATTTAATAAAATATATTGCATAAATTAAAACATGTGTTTATAATAAGGACAAATGTTTAAAAGGGTTGAATGATGATGAATCAAAAAGAGATGTTAATATTGCAGCTTATTAAAGAAAACCCGTTTATTTCCCAAAATGAAATTTCAGAGAAAACGGGATTATCGCGATCGGCTGTTGCCGGTTATATTTCCTCTCTAACTAAACAAGGAAAGCTGTTAGGCAGGGCATACGTTCTTCCGAATAGGAAACAGGTTGTTTGTATTGGCGGGTCTAATCTAGACAGGAAAATTCAAACAGTCCAATCACTTCAATTTGGTACTTCCAATCCTGCGGAAAGTTCTCAATCATTCGGCGGGGTAGCAAGAAATATTGCAGAAAACCTTGGGAGGTTAGGCTGTGATGTTGCCCTCATGACCGTAGTGGGAGAGGACCGAGAAGGAGAATGGCTGCTGGATCATACGAAAGCCTATGTTGATATCGGTCCCGCTCAAGTGATTTCAGACGCAGCTACAGGAACGTATACTGCCGTTTTGGATAATGAAGGGGAAATGGCCATTGCTTTAGCAGATATGTCAATCTATGATTCCATTGACGTTGACTTGTTAGAGAAAAAATGGGGATATATCGCCTCTGCTGAATTAGTCGTGATTGATACGAATTTTCCGGCTGATGTCATGCAAAGAGTAATTAGCAGATGCCAAGAAGAACAAATTCAGCTTTGTATCACCCCAGTATCCGCACCAAAAATAAAGAAATTGCCAAAAAGCTTGGCTGGTGTCACCTGGCTAATTGCCAATAGAGATGAGGCAGAAGCCTTATCTGACATGCAAATCAAGGATGATGCTGACTTTTTCAAGGCAGCCGAAAGGATATTGGAAAAGGGTGTAGAGAAAGTCGTCATCACTAGAGGAGATAAAGGAGTCATTTTTGTTACACAAGATGGAGAGTCTGGCGCGGTACTTCCACCGAAAATTCATGTGGAAGATGTGACGGGTGCCGGAGATTCACTTGTCTCTGGAATTATGTACGCACATTTAAAAGGATTGAATATCGAAAATGCTTGTAAAATAGGAATTTCTTGTTCCAGCATTACATTGCAATCACACGAGACCGTTAATCCGAATTTAACTCAAGATTACCTACAAGAAACATTTAACCAATACTTTAAATAAGGGAGTTTTGTCATCATGTTAGAAAACTGGATCGAATACTCAGCAGAAGTACAAGAAGCAAAGAAAGCAAATAAACCAATCGTTGCATTAGAATCAACAATCATCTCTCACGGTATGCCATATCCACAAAACGTGCAAACAGCTAGAGAAGTAGAAGAGATCGTCCGCAAAAACGGTGCAGTTCCTGCAACCATTGCAATTTTAGGTGGAAAAATTAAAATCGGTCTTTCAGATGAAGAGTTAGAATACCTAGGACAAGCTAAAGATGTTGCGAAAGCTAGCCGCCGCGATCTGGCATACCTAGTAGCGCAAAAGAAAGATGGTGCGACAACCGTTGCTACGACAATGATTTGCGCAGAACTAGCAGGCATTGAACTATTCGTTACAGGCGGAATCGGCGGGGTTCACCGTGAAGCAGAAACAACAATGGATATTTCTGCTGACCTTCAAGAATTAGCACAAACGAATGTAGCAGTCGTATGTGCAGGTGCGAAATCCATTCTTGATATCGGCTTAACATTAGAGTACTTAGAAACACATGGTGTTCCGGTTGTTGGGTATGAAACAGATGTCCTTCCTGCATTCTATACACGCACAAGTCCATTTGGCTTGCATCAACGTGTAGACACTCCTGAAGATGCTGCAGCGATTATCCGCACAAAATGGGAGCTTGGCCTAAACGGCGGTGTCGTCATCGCTAACCCAATCCCGGAAGCAGATGCATTAGAAGAATCATTCATTACAAATGTGATCGAATCAGCATTAAAAGAAGCGAAAGAAAACAATATCGCTGGTAAAGATGTAACTCCTTTCCTTTTAGGAAAAGTAAAAGAGCTAACAGAAGGTACAAGCTTAACGGCTAATATTGCGCTTGTGAAGCATAATGCAGAAGTTGGTTCAAGAATTGCGGTTAGTTTGCAAAAATAATAGATTTTCATAATAAAATGGCCAATTCCTCAACCCGGGGATTGGCCATTTTAATTTTTTATGGGATTTTCTGTTCGATGTGCGGTTAATACATAGCGATAAGGAGCATCGCCAATATAAGAAAAGGGATAGCAGGTGGAGACTGTTAGTGTTTCGGTAGGTGAGGTAGACTTTATTACCGTTGTATCGTTTGCTTCGACAATTTGGGAGCCGGTAATTTCGTAGCTATATGAGCCGTATGGCATGATGACGTGAAATACATCCCCATTACTTAAGTCTCCGAGTCGGCGAAAGACAGTTTCTCGGTGGCCGGAAAGTAGAATTTGATCTGGCTGTCCAGGTAATGCTGTACTAGAATAGTGGCCTACACCTTTTTCTAATTCATATTCGCTTGTTCCTTCAACTATAGGAAGCTCTGCTTGGAGTTTGGGGATTTCTAGGATTCCGATGACTTCTCCTTTTTTGAAAGGATTGATAAATTCTGCCTGTTCTTTTTGAAGAACAACCCCATGTTCCTCTTTTTGCACAACCATTTGAACTTTCTCTCTAGCTTCTTTTAAAGAGGTATCCTTGTTTTTCTCAAGCATATAAATATCTTTTATAGAGAACAGAACAAATCCAATCCCCGTAATAAAAATGATGGAGGCGGAAATTAGAGTGAATTGTTTTCTAGCAAACACTTATTCATTGCTCCCGTTCATATTCTTAAATTTAATAAAATCCAAATAATAAGCAAATTCCTCTTTCGTCACACCAATATCAATCGCATCATGGACCAATTCAATCCATTCACGATCTACTTGATTCAGATCATTTGGCTCCGCCTTTTTCTTCTGATCAAGCAAATCCTCTACATCCGTATCAAGAGTTTTTGCTAGTCTTGATAATACTTGCAGAGATGGATTTTGTTGAATGCCCCTTTCTATGTAGCTTAAATAAGATTTAGATACGCCCGCTTTTTCAGATAGATCATTAATGGAAAAACCCTTTTCAATTCTTAACCTCTTAATACGTACGCCAACCATATATTTATTCCCCTTTTATTTAGTTTACCTCATTTTCATTATAACGAACAAAGTGTTCAATAAAAAATACGAAATATTGAGATAAATCTAGCAATTTGAAGAAAATCTGCGAAAGTTGTTCTTTAAAACGAAAAAACGAGCGAATTTGATTTTTTATAAAATAGGAATATTAGACTATAATTTATGGAAATGTTCTGTAAAAGGAACAAACAAATCCATTGTAGGTGGTGCCCAATATGTATCAAAAAAACTGTGATCAATGCCATCGTCCGTCTTATAGCAGCAGCGAAATAGGAAGCTGGCTGTGCCCAGTTTGCAAGAAGGATTTAACTGCATACCCGTTTTTTGATGCTTTGACTCTGGAGAGAATTTATATTAAGGCAATACCGTATCAGAAGAAAATAGAGAAATATGAATTTAAACAATTAAGGTGATCATTTAATCTTATAAGAAGGAACTAATTATTAGGAGGAACAGTCCTATGGAGACGAAGGCATTTATTGATAGGTTAGATCAGGAATGGATCCAGCTTATATTAGAGGCAAAAAAATTAGGAGTTGAAAAAGAAGAGGTTCGCGAATTCCTTCAAAAATATATTTTAAACGAGCCTTTAACTAATAAGCCAATATGCTAATACAAAATAGAATAGTTAGTAATAGCTAAGGTATTTCTTACAAGGATGTTTGTACTCCTTTTGAGAAATACTTTTTTGTTTCATGGGGTGTGAATCATCGGTTCTGTGTAAAGAACAAAAGTGTTCTAAATAAATTATAAAATAGTTAGAAAACAAGAGAAATAACAAGGAAACAAGCATAAAATGTTCTTTATATCGAAAAAATGGCCGTTTTTGGGGTTTTTCAAATTAAGGCTTTTGACATATACTCAAATCAATGGGTTCGATATAAAGAACAAACGAACTAGAAAAGTTGAAAAGTGTTCCTTTTTAGGAACAATAGCCTGCCTAAAGTTTTTAGAAAGTTAAATCAATTTAACGAATATTTCAAGAGGTGAAAGAAATGAAGAAAGTGATGAAAGGAATTAGCAACGCAATCACATTCCTACTGTTTGCTCTACTACTTGTAATGGTCTTTCTGGTAATTTCCTCAAAAGCATCTGGAGGAGAGCCACAAGTATTTGGATATCAAATGAAAAACGTCCTATCGGGTTCAATGGAACCAACTTTTAAAACGGGCTCAATCATAGCAGTTAAACCAGTCGAGGATCCCGCTTCTATTAAAGAGAAGGATGTAATCACTTTCATTGTGGAAGATGGCAGTATGGTAACCCACAGGGTTATGGAAGTAATGCAAAATGGTGAGCACACCATGTTTAAAACAAAGGGTGATAACAACGAAGATATGGATACCCAACCAGTGTTAGCTCAAAACGTGCAAGCTGTATACACAGGATTTACCATTCCTTATTTAGGATATTTCATAGATTTTGCAAAATCAAGCAAAGGAACAGCCATGCTGCTAATCATTCCAGGACTACTATTACTCGGTTACTCAGCACTTTCAATCTATCAAGCCATTAGAGAGATTGATAAACGTAATACACCACAGGACAATGAGAAACCAGCTTAACATCGGTTGAATTCCTTATGGAAACATAAGGTTCAATATAAAAAAATTACATACCCCGAAAAAAAGGCGGGGGAGAAACCAAGGAGGAAAAGAAAAATGTCAATCAAAAAGAAATTAGGTTTAGGAGTAGCATCAGCAGCACTAGGATTATCATTAGTAGGTGGAGGAACTTGGGCAGCATTTAACGACACTGCAACCATCAACAACCATTTTGCTTCTGGTACGCTTGATTTAGCAGTTATTGCTAAAAAAGATGGACAGCCAATTAACTTTGACCTAAGCAACATGAAGCCTGGAGATAGTGTTGAAAGGATTTTCACATTGAAAAACAACGGAACATTGGCTATTAAAGAAGTATTGTTTAATGCAACAGCTGGAAATTTCAAAATTGGTGATAAGACAGCTGGAGAAGGGGATATGCATGCATTCTTAAGCCAATTCCAAGTTGATGTCTTTAATGTTGATAGAAGTACAGGGGCTGTTAATTCTATATACAATCCTAATGAAGTTGCTAATTTATCAGAATTTGTGAAAGGTACTTATTTAAATAAAGTTAAGCCGAGCTATAAAGGCACCGTAGCAGGTACTTTGAATTTAACACATTTAATTTCACCTTACCCTGATTCTGTTGAAGGTGGATTACCAGCTGGGGATTTAGATGATGTTCAGATCAAAATTTCATTTATTGACAATGATGAGAAAGATGCTAAGGGTGAGTATAAACAAAATATTTTCCAAAATAACAAAGTTGACTTCAAATTCAACCTTGAAGCTACACAGTGGGATGGTGTAGAAGTAAGATCAACAGATGGAAATGGTGAGGTTAATAACGGTGTTCAATACTCAGCTGATGGAGTTAAACAACCAGATCCAAGAACAAAAGCAAAAGACAACGGCACTGGTGAAGCTGTAACAGACTGAGAATAATATTTTATCAATAGAAAAGGCGGATTTCCGCCTTTTCTAGATTATTTTGCGGAATAATAATTTCTGGAGGGAAAATATGAAAATCAAAAAGAAATTAGGATTAGGGATAGCATCGGCAGCACTAGGATTAACCTTAGTAGGTGGAGGAACGTTTGCCGCATTTAACGATGTAGCATCGATTAATAATCATTTTGCTTCGGGTACACTTGATTTAGCTGTAATAGCTAAAGGGGAAGGAAAGCCAATTAACTTCGATCTTAGTAACATGAAGCCTGGCGATAGTGTAGAAAGAATATTCACTTTGAAAAACAATGGAACCTTGGCTATTAAAGAAGTATTGTTTAAAGCATCAGCTGACAATTTCAAAATTGGAGAAACAGCAGCTGGATCAGAAGATATGCATGCATTCTTAAGTCAATTTAAAATAGATATCTTTGAAATTGATAGAGAGACAGCAACATTGTATTCTGTGTTCAGTAATAATGAAACTGCCACTTTATCTGAACTAGTAAAAGGCACTTATTTAAATAAAGTTAAACCTACTTATAAAGGATCCGCAGAAGGCACATTAAATTTATCTCACTTAATTGCAATCGATCCTAATTCAGGTAAAAATGGCTTGCCAGTTGGGGATTTAGATGATGTTCACATCAAAATCTCATTTATTGACAACAAAGAGAAAAATGAAAAAGGTGAATATAAGCAAAATAAGTTCCAAAATAACAAAGTAGATTTCAAATTCCACCTTGAAGCAACACAATGGGCTGGTGTAGAAGTAAGAACCCAAGATGCTAATGGTGAGGTAAATAATGCGAAACAAGGTACCGCAGATGATACAGTGACTCCAACTAAACAACCAGAAATTAGAACTATTCCAGGTAAAAACATTGATGGTGATGCAGTAACTGATGAGCAAGGTAACCAAGGCGGAGGCAATCAAGGTGGAGGCAACCAAGGCGGAGGCAATCAAGGTGGAGGCAACCAAGGTGGAGATAACCAAGGTGGAGGCAACCAAGGTGGAGATAACCAAGGCGGAGACAACCAAGGTGGAGATAACCAAGGCGGAGACAACCAAGGTGGAGATAACCAAGGCGGAGGCAACCAAGGTGGTGGTAACCAAGGCGGAGGCAACCATGGCGGGGGCAACCAAGGTGGTGGTAACCAAGGCGGGGGCAACCAAGGCAACCAGGGTAACCAAGGTAACCAAGGTGGAGGAAACCAAGGCAACCAAGGCAACCAAGGCAACCAAGGCGGAGGTAAAGGCGGCAAAAATTAAAAGGTAATAATCTACTAAAAAATATAGATCAAATAAGATGAATATAAGAAGTGATTCCTTATTCATTTTTTTAATTACTCCTCACTCATTGGTTTTATCTAATAAACTTTTTATTTAGGAGTTGACATGAAAAAAAAAATACTTATTGCTTTGATTATTATCGGCTACCTTTCTATTGCTTCTCTTCCATTAACTATTTATGCGAACGAAAACAATCAATCTGGAATAATAATATCTCCGGATAAATATTTATTTGATCTTTCAAACATAAAACCCGGAGACACGGCTGCTAGAATCCTTACTATACAAAATCGTGAAAAAACAGATTTTACCTACATTTCAAAGGCACAGTTTTTAAAAGGGTCAGAAAAACTTTATAAAGAGTTTCTGTTAAAAGTGTGGGATTCAAAGGAAGTATTGTATAACGGCAAATTATCAGACTTTGACGGGTTTAAGCCTAGACATTTACCTTCAAAAAGCCAAGAGGATTTAAGGTTTGAGGTAACTTTCCCCTATGAACTAGGGAATGAGTTTCAAGGTTTAGCTTTTGATTTTGAGTTAAGGTTTATAATGGAACCTTCAAGACAGAGTCCTAATCCTGAACCAACTCCAGATCCTAATCCTAACCAAGATCCCGATCCAACCACTGACCCTGACCCAAAAGATAATAATGCTGCACCTCCTACCAACTCTGAAACAGAATCAGACCAAGGAAATGATCAGAATAATAATATAGAAAATCCTGTAGCAGAAGAGGATACGGCTATGCCCATTCCTATACGTTCCATTCCTTTTGAAGAACTAGATGCACCAATCCAAAAGGGACAAATTTTACCTTCAACAGCTACAAATATGTACAACTATTTATTAATAGGAGTCATATTAATGACAGCAAGTGGCGGTTTTCTACTGCATCAAAAAAGGAGAATAAGAGATAATAAAAGGCCTTGATTGGAAATAATACGATCAAGGACCTTTTATTAATAGCAATGGAACAGGAAGGATAAACAGTGAAAATCAATTTTAAAAAGATTTTTTTTTATTTAGCTTTACTGAATTTGTTCGATGGGATAGTCACATTTATCGGTATTCAATTTTCGTTAATTGAGGAAATGAATCCAATCATGAATGCCCTTTACCAGACAAATCCGTTCTATTTTCTTGGGTTTAAAGTAATTCTATCTGCTGCTTTGTGTATATTCCTCTTTATAAAAAAACTTCCCGGTAAAAAAATGGTGAATAATTTAGCCCTTGCAGCCACAGGTTTATATACAATTGTTTTTGTTATTCATGCCATTTGGATCATCACGCTCATATAAATTGAAAAATAATTTCGACTATATTTAACATAATTATGGTAGAAACTAGATGATAAAGGCCCTTTTTTCTAAAATTAATTAGAACCTCACTATAAATGTTTAAAAAGTGTGGTAATTTGTAAAATAATTGTCAGAAAAGGGAGTAAAAAGTTATTTGAAAATTGACAAAATATAACACAAATACCAACTGCCTATCCACTACAATATAACTAGTGGATCATTTACATAAGGAAATAGCTTCAGAAAAAGGCAAACTTATTGAAAGATAGGGGCGCAAAGTCACGGGTCTAAAGTATGGATGAACTGTTCTTTTTTGCGAGATTTCTACATAAACTCATTTTAACAGGCAACAAATAGAAAAGGGCAGATTCCATACCAAGATGGCTGGATTGCCTGGAATACGATTCGTATTTTGGGGGGAAGAGTGTGGGGAAAACGAAAGTCCAAATGGAATTACTAGACAGTGAGTGGATGAATTTAATCATGAAGGCGAAGCAAATGGGGATTGAGAAAGAGGAAATCAGGGAGTTTTTATTAAAAAATAGAGTAAAAAGCTAGCTTTGGAAGTAGCTGAATAGAGAGAATCGCACAAATAGCTAAGTGTTTCTTAAAGGGCAACTGTTCTTTATAGGAATGCTTTTTATTTTGCAAAAAAGACGCAGAGGGTCATTGTTAACCTTTGCGTCTTCTTCTGAAAAAGCCAATATCTTATTTATTTTGATCAATTCTCCATTTATTAAATTCAAGAAATTCGCGGAATTGTTCTTTCGTTACACCGGAATTCATCGCTTCTTGAACGATATCTACCCAATCCGAATCCAATTCATCTGTATTCGGCTGTTCATGGATTAAATGATCAACCGGAACATGAAGGACAGCTGCAATTTTTTCAAGAAATTGTATGGAAGGATTGGTTTGCAGGTTTCTTTCTAACGAACTTAAGTAAGACTTGGCCACACCAGCTTGTTCGGCAAGCTCGGATAACGACATTTTCTTTTCCTTACGAAGTAATTTTACGCGATCACCGATCATCCAATCTCACACACCTTATCATGGAATATTTAATTAATCATATCAAAATTCGATCAATAGTTCCATATTAAGAACAATTTGTTCAAAAAATATACTAATATCTTATCATAATCTTCGAATGGTTTTAACTTTATTTGTACGTACTGTAAATTATTTTATAAAAAATAAAAAAAGTGCTCAAATTATTTTGATAGAGCACTTTTTGTTTCCAATAACTTCAATATCTCTTCGACGGCCATATCCGTATTCTCCGCCTCAATATGATGAAATACCCCTTCATAGTCCAGTTGTTTGTGGGCATACCGTGAATCATAGTAATCTTCCAGCAAAATTCGAATGACTAATTTATAGTCTTGATTTCTCGCTGCCTCATTTAAAGCAGCTATGATGTCTGAATTCTTTATTCGCTTATAAATATACGTTAAACGCTCCATTACTCTATCATGAAACCATTGTTCATTCTGATAGGGCTTCACATACTCACGATAAATGCGCTCGATACGTGAAGATAATGACGCTTGAAGGTGAATATTAAACCCTTGATGTTTTTTGTCCAACAATTCATCAGGCTGAACGACCTTTCCGACCCGCTTACTTTCAGCTTCTACTAAGAAAAACGGGGAGTCCTTTATTTCTTTTAATGTTTGGAAGAGGAGGGAGTCAAAGGTTTTCTGATTATGGCCCTCGAATAAGCCAAACGATCCAAAAATGGAGCCGCGATGGCAGGCTGCTGCCTCTAAATCAATGACAGGCATGCCTTTTTCCTTTAACTTTTTCAGTACTTCCGTTTTGCCTACACCTGTCATGCCGTGAATAGTTATGGCACGTGGGGGGATTAGTCCGGGTATTTCTTCTAATATATATTGCCGATAGGCCCGATATCCCCCAACTAATCGAAGAGTGGATATTCCTGCAAAAGATAGAAAGGTAGCAACCGATTTACTGCGCATTCCGCCTCTCCAGCAATAAACAACGGGCTGTTTCCCTTCGTCAATTAGTGCCTTAATCTGTCCCAAAATAGAAGGGAGCTTTGGTGAAACGACTTCCATCGCCCGCCACTTTGCCATATCTGACCCTTCCCGTTTATAAATCGTTCCGATCATCGCTCGTTCTTCATTCGTAAATAAAGGGACGTTGACTGCCCCGGGAATGTTGGAGTCAGCATATTCACTAGGTGATCTCACATCAATAGGTACGGCATCTTTTAAGGCAAGTAATTGATCAACATTGATCTCTTTCATTTTTATTCCTCCGAGTCTGCATATAAGAATATTTTATCCATTAATAATTGGTTTGAAAACCCGGAGTTCATTAGTACATTTATTTTTATAAAAAATAAAAAGCAGCCATCACAAGGCTGCTTAATTAATCACTTATTTTTTCTTAAATTTCCAAGCTCCTCTGCCAACGCTTGCATTTCGTTCGGACTGAAGCTGTCCTTTTTCATGACGAGATCATAAATATCCTTTAATTCCTCATACATTTCCTCATCAAAATGGGAAGGCTTGATTGCGCCAAAGTTTAAAACCTTTAGTTTTTCTTTAATTTTTTCAATCATGTATTCCACATTTTCTACTGATTTTTGTGCTAAATCCACCCGAATTCCTCCTCAAAAAAATCTATCCGAAAACTCTAGCAAGTATTCTCATCTTTCCATGTTATGAATTAAAAGTCAACTAAAATTGGCAGCTTACTTTAAGCAAGCCTATAGAAAATATTTGCATTTTTCCGTGAAAATAATTGAAAAGAGCTGTTCACGGTAAAAGCAAGTAAGTTTCATTGCCCGTTAGCATAGAAAAATTGCTGTCCCCGGTAAATGAAGGGAAGTTTCATTGCCCGCAACAGAGAAAAATCGCTGTCCCCGGTAAAAGCAACGAAGCTACATTGCCCGTTAACATAGAAAAATCGCTATCCACGGTAAAAGCAAGTAAGTCCCATTACCCGCCAAAGGGAAAAAGGGTAGCTCCAGGTAAAAGAATAGCAGTTTATTGGCTGCTTCAATAACATATATAGTTGCACAACAACAAAATATGAAAGAAAATGTTGTCAAGGAGGTTAGTACATAATGATTAACGTATTATTTGTTTGTTTAGGGAATATTTGCCGTTCGCCAATGGCGGAAGCAATGTTTCGAGATATTGTGAAAAGGGAAGGGTTAGAATATAAAATCAAAGTGGACTCTGCAGGTACTGGGGATTGGCATATTGGACAGCCGCCGCATGAAGGTACAAGAAATATTTTAAAAAAATATCAAATATCAGCTGAAGGCTTAAAAGCAAGACAAATCAACATGAATGACTTTCAAGATTTCAAGTATATTGTGGCTATGGATGCATCAAACGTTCAAAATATCGAAAAGCTGAAAAAGGAAGAGTCAGATGCTCGGGTTATGATGCTGCTGGACTTGGTCCAAGAAGCTACAGATAAAGATGTTCCGGATCCATATTTCACTGGGAATTTTGAAGAAGTGTACGAGCTTATAAAAAAGGGCTGTGAACAATTGTTAAAAGAACTTCGTAATGCCCATAATATATAGGAAAGTGAGTGTGAACAGAGAATGGGGAAGTCTTTATTTTTGAAGGGTGTGTTATTCGGGGCTTTAGCGGGTGGCGCTTTATCCTTGCTTGATCGAAGTACTCGAGAATCAGTTGTGTCCAATTGCAAAAAAACGACAAAGGAAATTTCCTTTTATGTAAAACATCCGAAAGAGGCCGTCAATCAAGTAAAAGAAGTAACGAACAAAATTCAATCAACGTTTGAACAGGTAAGTTCCGAGGTATCTTATATTATGGAAAAGGTAGAGGAATTAAAAGAAACAACACCAGAAGTTGTTGAGCTAGTGGAGGATACGAAGGAGGCTTTTTTTGAAAAGGATTCCGATGAAATGAGTGCTGCCTCAAAAATGTAGCCGAAAATTGTTTGTGAGGTGATGGGATGGGACGAGCCTTTTCGAATTTGTTTTCGCAATTGAAGAAAAGAGTGATGGAGGACGATTTATTCGGATGGGCTGCGCAGTTAGCCTATTTCTTCCTGTTGTCTCTCTTTCCTTTGCTTCTTTTCTTAGTATCATTGCTTCCTTATTTGCCAATTACCCAAGAGGATATTCTTGCGGTTATTCGTGACTTTGCGCCAGAAGATAGCATGCGGCTGATTGAGTCCAACATTAGTGCGCTTTCGAAAAAAAATGGCGGGCTGCTTTCCTTTGGAATCATTGCTACGATTTGGTCTGCATCCAATGGGATCAATGCAATCGTTCGCGCTTTTAATAAAGCCTACGATGTAAAAGAAACCCGCCACTTTCTTGTCGCAAGAGGGATGGCGATTCTTTTTACCTTTGCCATGCTGTTTGTCTTTGTTATTGCTTTATTGCTTCCGGTTTTCGGGAAAATTATTGGCGTTTATTTATTTGCTAAATTTGGCTTATCCGATGAGTTTATGACTATTTGGAATACACTTCGCTGGCTTGTGAGCTCAATTATTCTCTTTATCGTTTTTACTGGCCTTTACTGGATTGCACCAAATACAAAGCTAAAATGTATAACCGTTATACCAGGTGCCATTTTTGCGACAGTGGGCTGGGAACTGTCTTCCTTGGCTTTTTCCTATTATGTAAGCAATTTTGGTAATTACTCTGCCACTTATGGGAGTATCGGTGCCATTATTGTCCTGATGATCTGGTTTTACTTAACTGGAATCATCATCATTCTGGGTGGAGAAATCAATGCCGTATACAGTAAATACAAAAAGGAAGATTGCTAATAGTTTCCTTTAATAAATTGCAGGCAACATCAAAGAATAAGACAGGGGAATAATATTGGTCTTTAAAAAGGAGGCTTATATTGATGTCTAAGAAATCGAAGAAAGACGGCGGAACAAAGCAAAAAGGTAAGAACAAACCAAAACAGAAAACGTCAGGTTCGGCTAACGGACAGAATGGATATCACTAGACTAAAACTGGGGCCGGGAGAAATTCTCTTGGCTCTATTTTTTGGTTTAGATTCTTTTTTCACGACGCTTTTCCTTTAATTCAGTTCCTGAATAACGTTTCATATTGGGGGAATTGAGATATCTTGTTAACGAATCTTTAAGTTCTGAGTATTCTTCAATTTCTTTTGCTATATCAAAATGAGGCAATTCATTCAATTCTTTTTCACTCTCATCAATCTCAACAGAAACAAGTTTACCATTAACAACAAAAGCAACGGATTGTTTTCCCTCAAGTGCTTTGAATAGCTCTTGCTTAGCATTTTCACTTAAAGTACCCATTAAATATCACCTCAAAATTATTATATCAAATCCCCAATAAAAACTACATGTTCACTTACCGAATATACATTCGAAAGTGCCAATAGATTTGTAAATGATTGGCCCTGCAAATTGAACGTTGCTGCTGATTCCCCCATCTAGGAGCAAGAGGGTCCGCACATATTGGCTGGGGGGATTAGAGTAAGCACTAGGCCGATAAATAGACGGACAAATTCCGCTTAATTAGCAAAAAGTATTGAAAATAGCCCAAATAAACGGAGAGATTCCGCCTATTTACTCGAAAAATCCAAAAATGGACGATTTTGCTTTGCATAGTCGTAAATACTTCCCTTATTTACCCAGAAACGAGCTCGTTTCTGTATTTAACCGGAAAATCTCCGCTTGTTTTACTAAAAGGTTTAATCCGAATAAGGTAGTAACTCCTTTACTGCCAACAAAAAAGGACCATCAAAATCTATTACAAATTGATGGTCATTCTCATATGCATTTTTAATTTTTGTGACAGGAAACAGAACCCGTAATGGTTCGCTAGTTGCTTTAACTTACATTTTTATCCAGTTCTACTTACGACTTCAACAGCCTCAAACTATTCAAAATAACCAAAATCGTACTTCCTTCATGCGCAATGACCCCAAAAGGCAAATCAACAAACTGCAGGAAGTTCGACGCGATTAACAGCATGATGACGGTTATCGAGAAAACAACATTTTGCTTTATGATTCCATTCATTTTTCTTGAAAGCTTGATGGCTTCAGCAATGCGGGGGAGATCGTTTTTCATGAGGACGACATCTGCTGTTTCCAGCGCCACATCTGTTCCTTCACCCATCGCAATTCCGACATTAGCTGTTGCCAATGCGGGTGCATCGTTTATTCCATCTCCTACCATCCCAACTGTTCCGTATGTTTCTTGAAGCTTTTTCAGGTGTTCGACCTTATTTTCTGGCAAGCACTCGGCAATATAATCATCAACATGTGAATCCTTCGCGATGGCCTTTCCCGTGTTTTGGCTATCACCTGTAAGCATAATTGTGTAGATGCCCTGGTTTTTTAATTGATCGATCGCCATTCTTGTCTCTTCGCGGACGACATCCTGCAGGGCAATAATGGCGGCAATAACGCCGTCTTTTTGTACGAAAACAACCGTTTTCCCCTCACTGGCCATTTTCCCCGCGGCTCCATTACCAAAACTAATAGCTCCATCCATACCAACAAAAGCGGCTTTCCCAATTTTCCATTCTTCCCCGTCAATATTGGCTTTTACTCCCCAGCCCGTAACATCCTCAATACTTTCCGGACTGATGAGGGAATCAGCTAAATGGTCCTTTGCATATTTCACAATAGCATTAGCCAATGGATGTGTTGAGTGACTTTCAATCGAAGCAGCTTTTAATAAAATGTCTTCCCTCGAAAGTCCATCAGCTACAACGACATCTGTCACTTCCGGTTTTCCCTTTGTAAGGGTCCCAGTTTTGTCAAAAGCAATGGCTTTCACATGACTTAAATTTTCTAAATGTACACCGCCTTTAAAAAGAATTCCGTGTCTCGCCCCATTTGAAATGGCTGACATGGTGGCAGGCATAATTGAAGCAACAAGGGCACATGGCGAAGCAACAACAAGTAAAATCATGGCCCTATAAAAGCTTTCCGTCCAGCTCCATCCTAAAAGGAAATGGGGGACAAACATCATTAGAAAAACAACAGCTAAAACGATTTTTACATAAGTGCCTTCAAAGCGTTCAATGAACAGCTGAGAAGGAGATTTCTCACTTTGAGCGGATTGTACAAGCTGAATGATTTTTTGAAAAAGAGTGTCACTGTTCGGCTTTGTAATTTCTACGGTAATTGAACCATTTAAGTTAACTGTGCCAGCAAAGACTGCATCTTCATTTCCTTTCGTAACAGGAATCGACTCACCTGTAATAGCAGATTCATCGATAGTAGATTGACCTTTTATAATTTTTCCATCAGAAGGAACTCGTTCACCTGGCTTTACAAGAATATGGTCGCCAATTCTTAATTGCGATACATGGATTTTTTCCTCAATGCCATGATTAACCCGTAATGCTTCCTCAGGCTGGATCTCCATTAAAGCGGAAATTTCCTTATGGCTTTTGTTCATTGTATACGTTTCAAGAGCACCGCTTACCGCAAAAATAAATATAAGAATGGCGCCCTCTGTCCAATAGCCAATAATAGCTGAACCGATCGCCGCAAAAACCATGAGCATTTCCACATTCAGTTCTTTATTGGCAATCGTTTCTTCAATTCCCTCTTTTGCTTTTGCAAACCCGCCGATGATAAAAGCAAGGATATATGCTGTAACTGATGGGGCTGCCAACTCATTTCGATCCAATATCCATCCAGCAGCAATGAGTACCCCGCTAATAAGAGCAGCCATTAATTCAGCATGTGGTTTTATCTTTTCTATCAGGCTTTCACTTTTGCTAACAGGACTTTCTAATAGTGCTTTCACTTCAGTACTCATTTTATTTCCTCCCCTTAATGATATTATTTTTCAATTGAGTATTTCTAATTGAGAAAAATAATCAACATCAATACCCTTATAAAACACGAAAGCTGCCGCCTCTATGGCGACAGCAATTACTCTAAGTTGAAAAATACAGTTGTTTTAGGTTGTTAATCATAGTTTACTATATAGGTTATGAAATGGAAAGGAATATGTTCCTCTTTTTATAATAATTATTAATTTATTATTATTTTACTTATTGAGAATAAGATTCCTTCTCAGTGGCCACTTGTTTTTGCCCGAAAATAACAACCGTTAAGAATATAAGTAACAGCATGATACTTATAATATGAAAGAAGCTGAAGGACTTAAAATGCTGGATGAAAACTCCGCCAAGAAAAGGTCCCGCCAAGCTTCCGATGCTGAACGCAACTCCGCAAAGCAAATTTCCTGTTGGCAGCATATTTTTCGGTGTTAAATCAGCCATATAACTGATCCCTAAGGAAAAAGTAGATCCGACAACCATCCCGGCAATGAATAAACAAATCGTTAACCCAATCATCAGCTCTTCCAGAAAACTAGCGGTCATAAAACTTAAACATCCGGTAAAAAGAATGATCATTAAAATATTTCTTCTGCCGTACTTGTCGCTTAATAATCCAAGCGGCAATTGAAATACAATCGCCCCAATCGCAAATGCTGTTAAGAGCATGGAAACATTCGTAACCTCAAGTCCGATCCTCAGCCCATAAACTGGAAAGCTTCCATTTAATGAGGATTCAAGAAATCCATAGCCAAAGGCAGGAAGAAAGGCAACCCAGCCGTATTTAATTGCTTTATTAAATCTCTTCATTGTTGCTTTAAACGAATTTACTTCAATCGTTTGATCTGGAAAATCGTTTTTTAATGAAAATACGAATAACCATGCAATGAGGCAAAGTACGGATGAAACAATAAAAGGCAGGGCTTCGTTAATTTTTAACAACGGTGCCATCATCGGTCCAACTGCAAAGCCCGCTCCAAAAAACAACCCATATAATGAGAGATTACGGCCTCTTTTATGTTCTGGTGAAAACGAAGTGATCCACGTCTGTGTCCCGAAATGCAGGGAGTGATCACCAATTCCAATCAATAGACGAAGGAAAAACCAAAACCAGAAGGATTTCCAAAGAGGGAATAGCATGAGAGAAATAATAACAAGTAAACCGCCAAAAATGATGACTGGTTTATATCCGTACTTTCTCAATGGGTGTTCCATAAACGGGGATACGAGTAAAATTCCGATATACAGCCCCGTTGCATTTAACCCGTTTAAGCTCGAGGAAACTCCTTCATTTTCAAAGATAATGGCTATTAACGGAAGCAGCATTCCTTGGCTAAATCCTGAGATTGCCACAATACTAACTAAAATCCAAAAACGCAAATTTTCATTCTTCATTTTTCAAAACCTCAACTTTTGGACAGAAATTCCAGCATAAAATTAATAAATAATGACTCAATAATGATGGTATATGCAATCAGAATTCTTGGCAACAAAAATCATTTTTTTCATTCTTTTGGGAAAGATATGGTGACGCGCGCTTTATTTCGTGAGATCGGTCGGCCAGTGTAAAAGATGTACTGGCCAAAGTTCAATATATCGGCCACTTTGATTGGGATATCGGTCACATTCTTATTTGAAGGGATGAGTTATAAGAATGAACAAAATTTTTTCCGCACTTGTCTTTATCGGGGTTCCACTATCCGTCATTGGAACACTTATGCATTGGTCCAGTATTTTAATGTTTATTATTTATTGCTTAACTATTATTTCGCTTGCAAGCTTTATGGGAAGGGCTACTGAGAGCCTCGCAATCGTTACAGGCCCTCGGGTGGGAGGTTTGCTGAATGCTACGTTCGGTAATGCAGTTGAATTAATTATCTCGATATTTGCATTAAAAGAAGGCTTAATTGGAGTAGTGCTTGCGTCCCTAACAGGCTCTGTCCTCGGAAACCTCCTATTAGTTGCTGGTTTATCCTTTTTTATTGGGGGACTTAAATATAAGCGGCAGACCTTCAATGTGTATGATGCAAGACATAATTCAGGATTGCTCATGTTTGGAGTGATTGTGGCATTTGTCATCCCAGAAATATTTTCAATGAAGATGTCAGACAGCGATACGCTTAATTTCAGTGTAGGGATTTCGGTTATTTTAATTGCTTTATATTTAGCTGCATTATTTTTCAAACTTGTTACACATCGCGGAGTATATCAGACAGAAAATGTGAGTGAAGATAGACATGAAGAGGAAGAGCCTGAATGGAGAAAGGGAAAAGCGCTGCTCATTCTTGCTCTAGCAACTGTTGCTGTTGCTTATGTATCTGAAAATTTAGTCCACACATTTCAAGCAGTCGGTGAAACCTTTGGCTGGACAGAATTATTTATTGGGGTTGTAATCGTTGCGATAGTAGGGAATGCGGCAGAGCATGCATCAGCGATTATTATGGCTTACAAAAATAAAATGGATATTGCTGTTGAGATAGCTGTTGGGTCAACCTTACAAGTGGCGATGTTCGTTGCCCCATTGCTAGTGTTAATTTCTTTAATGTTCCCAGTATCAATGCCATTAGTTTTTACAATGCCAGAGCTAATTACAATGGTGACCTCTGCACTTCTCATGATCATTATTTCAAATGATGGGGAAACGAATTGGTTTGAAGGGGCTACTTTACTTGCAGCCTATTTAATAATGGGGATCGGGTTTTATTTATTATAGTAAAACACAAAAACGACTCTGAATTAAATCCAGAGTCGTTTTAAGTTTAATTGTTTTTCACAAAAGGATGTAAATCAAACTCGCTTTTTAGGAATTTACCACCAGCCTTTATATTGTTACTGGACCATAAAACCTTTATGTTGGAATGATGAAACTTTAATAAACTGTCATCCTCCTTTTTAGTAGCGAATCGACTTAGCGGCCCTCCTTTTATTTGAAAGTAAGTTTATTATACATTGGATTTTGACATTTGTAAATGTTCGGAATATTACATTGGTGTTACAAATTATTTTCACGCGGGGGTTCTGACAAATTTTTTTCCAAAATGGATAATATACTTGAACTCCGAAAAAACTATAAACAAATCGAATGAGATTGTGAGTTGAAAGGAGTCTCCCATGAAAAAATACATGTCAATCTTTATTATGGGTCTAATATTTATGCTTACTTTTCAGAGCGAAGCCTCGGCCTTAATGGATGAGAAAAAAGTGAATCAAGCCCAAAAGATTATAGCCGTTCCAAACTCTGTTTTGACGATCACAAAGGAAAATACGTATCCAAACCCGGCGCAAGATTTACCAAAACTGCAGCCAAGCGAATTAACGCAAAGCTTAATTGAAACATCAAAAGTAAAAATCGAAAATCCAGATTTAATCCGGATGTTAAATGAGACGACCGTAAACAGCACCCCATTTGCCATCGGATATCGGGCGATTATCTACCTTGGGCAGTGGCCGTTAAATTATGAGTCATCCGAAACTTCCCCGAATTGGGAGTATCAAAAGATTAATACAAATTACTTCGATAACCGTGGCGGAAATGCCCCCTATCAGATTCACTACGTTCAGGAAGCCCAAAAAATGATTAGAGGCGGCCTGACGGCAAAAGTACCAAATACAGAAGATGTCAAAAAAATGATGCTCTTAAAGGCAATGGATAAATCCGGACTGCCGCTTTCCTTCGATACAATAATCGGAGCTGGAACAAAAAAGGATCATAAATACAATATCCCGCCAAAAAGACTAGGCTATTTATACGGCTACGCCCCAGCCATTAATGAAAAAGGAAAGGTAACCTACGGGGAAGTCTATTTAATGCTTAAAGGCAATAAGAAAATGATCATTATTAAAAATGTAACATCCCAAGGAGTCGGCGCATGGATCCCAATACAGGATCATGTATCATTTGGGTTTTTCGCATCAGAGCGGCCAAGATAATCGACTTCATCACTTAAACCTGTGGGACGTGTACTTCAGTACGCGTTTCTGCGGGTTTATTTTATTTATGGTGCAAGTTTTAAGGGGCGAGGTGTAAAAACCGCTCACTATGAAATGGTCATAGTGCGTGTTTTAGGAGGGATGTGTTAAAAGTGCACACTATGAATGGGCCATAATGCGTGTTTTAGGAGGGATGTGTTAAAAGTGCACACTATGAATGGGCCATAGTGCGTGTTTTAGGAGGGATGTGTTAAAAATGCTTACTATGAAATGGTCATAGTGCGTGTTTTAAAAGGGATGTGTAAAAACCGCTCACTATGGAATGGTCATAGTGCGTGTTTTAGGAGGGATGTGTTAAAAATGCTCACTATGAATGGGCCATAATGCGTGTTTTAGAAGGAATGTATAAAAAATGCTTACTATGAAAGGGGCATGGTGCGTGTTTTAGAAGAAAATAGTAAAAACCGCTTACTATGAAATGGCCATAGTATGGCAAGGTTATTTTTATATAAAAATAAATTGACGAAATCCCCTGAACAGTATATTATAACCATATTAACGACTATTTAACGACAATTAGAAATAGTCGAAAAATTGGTTTTGATTTTATAAAAAGATAACAAAGGGGAAATGAACGTGCAAAAAAGGGAGATGACGTTTGGTCTTGCGATTATTCCGCTATTGGTAATGATTGTGGTTATGGCAATTGCGGTAGTTGTATTGGAACAAGGGCCGCATATTCCGCTTATTGTGGGAACTTCAACTGCTGCTATTGTAGCATGGCGTGTTGGATTCAAATGGGATGAAATTGAAGAGATGATGTATAAGGGGATACGTCTAGCGCTTCCCGCAGTCGTTATTATTATGCTCGTAGGTTTAACGATTGGTGCTTGGATAGGCGGCGGAATCGTTGCAACTATGATTTTTTACGGGCTAAAAATTATTACGCCATCATTATTTCTAGTAGCTATTTGTGTGATTTGCTGTATCGTTTCATTGGCCATTGGAAGCTCTTGGTCAACAATGGGTACGATTGGGGTCGCGGGAATGGGAATTGGCTTAAGTATGGGAATTCCTGCTCCAATGATTGCGGGTGCAATTATTTCTGGTGCTTATTTCGGCGATAAAATGTCACCGCTTTCAGACACGACGAACTTAGCGGCTGGTTTAACTGGTACAGATTTATTTGTCCATATTAAACATATGCTTTACACGACAATCCCAGGGATCACGATTGCATTAATCGCCTATGCTATTATGGGAAGAAAATTTGCAGATGGAGCAATGGATGCCGAGAGTATTAATCAAACGATCCAGGTTCTTCAGGAAAGTTTTGTTATTTCTCCATTCCTATTAATCGTTCCTGTACTCGTTATTGTTCTAGTAGCGAAAAAAGTTCCAGCCATCCCAGCTCTTATTATTGGTATCTTGCTAGGTTTCCTATCACAAATTTTTGTACAGGGCGGAAATGTTGCCGATGCATTCGCTGCTTTACAAAGCGGATTTGTGATTGACACTGGCAATGAAATGGTTGATAACCTTTTTAACCGCGGTGGTTTAGACGAAATGATGTATACTGTTTCGATGACGATCGTGGCGATGACATTTGGGGGAATTCTCGAAAATACCGGTATGCTTCAAGCAATTGTGAACCAGCTTTTAAAGCTTGCAAAATCTGCAAAGAGCTTAGTAGCTTCAACAGTTGTATCATGTTTTGCAACAAATGTTTCTTGTTCAGAGCAATATATCTCAATTGTTATTCCATCTCGTATGTTTGCAAAGGCTTATCGTGATAAAGGCTTGCATTCCAAAAACCTATCCCGTGCACTGGAAGATGGGGGAACGCTAACTTCTGTATTTGTTCCATGGAATACATGCGGTGTATTCATCCTTGCAACACTTGGTGTTCATACATTTGAATATGCTCCATACGCAATCTTAAACTTTGTTGTGCCGATTCTCTCCATCATCTTTGCCTATACAGGCTTCTCTATTGTGAAACTAACTGATAAAGAAAAGCTTGAGCTGCAGAAACAAGATGAACTAGTAATGAAAGGGTAACAAAAAAAGGAAGGTTCCTTAAAAAAAGAACTTTCCTTTTTCCTTAAAAATAAATCGGGATATTCAGTTTATATAAGGAACGCGGACGGCCCTGCTGATAGGTCATCTCCTCTCCGACAATTTGAATGTATCCATGGTCAGTTAGCTTTTTTATCATTCTCTCAGCTGTACGCCTAGTAACTTGAAGAAAATCTGCCAGATCAGCTGATGCAAACTGATGACTGTCCTTGGAAAACTCGATAATTTTTGATAGGTTGGCAGGGCTTAATTTTGCTTTTTGTGCGATAACGTATAAATCAGGGTGGTCATTTACGAGTTTTTGCAGTTTATGTAATTGTGGGAAAGGGCCAAGAAGATCCTTTTTTTCTGTTAAAATAAAACAACAATTGCTGCTCTCATTTTTCTCAGCAAAGCCCAAAGCGATAAGGGCATTTTTTTCAGCTTCCTTCATGGTGGCCCCATAGCCAAAGCCAACGGCGCTTCCTTGTGTTTTTGAAAAAAATTGATCAAGGACTTCATGCTTCATCGACTCTATGTCTCCTCGAGTGCTGTACAGGACAAACTGAGAGTCATTTAATTGCTGAACTGTCGCATGAATCTCGTGAGCAAATAGATCAAGATTTTTCCGTTGTTGTTCATTTACGGAATTAACGGATATATAGCCGACAGCCACTTGTGAAGCTTGACTTTTCACATACTCAGCCTTTGCCTTCGCGTCCTGTAGACCGCGAATCAAGGAAGTCTTTGGATCAGCCATTCGAATGGCAGGAACGCCATGAAAAATTAATTGATTATAAACAGCGTGTACACTTGTGATCGCTAAATCAATTTCGCCTTGCTTCCACAGCTGCTGATGAAAGGAAATAAGCTGTTCAAAGTCATATGGTTCTTGCGGTAAAATATCCTCATAGTCTCTAACATGCAAGGGGCTTGCCTTAATATCAACTGCATCCAGGACGTTAGAAACAATAGAAGCATCAAATAAATCAATTGAAATGCGATCCAATGAAATCTTCTTATGGTATAATGCAGCAAGCAGGGTTGAGGCAACAGCCATTTCATCCTGTGCTAAATAAAGGACAGGGATCGGCAATTGATCATGATATTTTTTCGAAAATAAATAGGGCAATGTACCAGATAGGAAGACAATATCACATGGCTTAATTTGTTTAATTAAGTACTCAGCTTCCTGTGGCTGTTTATAAATATATCCCTCTAATTCAATATTTGGGACTTGATTCGAAACAGATTGAATACGTTCGAAAAATTCAGCTGAACCGATGACTGCAATTTTGGTTTGCATATTTCACCTCAAAAGGGGGATTTTATATTTTATTAATTAACGACTATTTAACGACAACTATATCAAATTATTAGAAAATTGAAAAGGGGAAATTTTTTATGAAAATTACTGCTATCCATCTTTATGCTATACATTTACCTCTGCATGCACCATTTGTTATCAGCTATCACACTTACAATGATATGCCTTCTGTTATTGTTAAAATTGAAACAGACGAAGGAATTGTTGGATACGGAGAAGGTGTGGCAGATGAGCATGTGACTGGGGAATCGTTAGAGGGTGTTTACACGATTATCAAAAATACGCTTGCTCCTGTTCTTATCGGCCAAAACCCGATGGAAATCGAAAAGATTCACGACTTGATGAATAAATCGATTTACGGAGCACCAACTGCCAAAGCCGCTATTGATATTGCTTGCTTCGATATTATGGGCAAAAAAATGCAGCAGCCGGTTTATCAGCTAATTGGCGGACGTTATCATGATGAGTTCCCAATTACACATGTGTTAAGCATTGCCGAACCTGAACAGATGGCAAGTGAAGCTGCTTCCATGCTTGAGCAAGGCTATCGTTCATTTAAAATGAAGGTGGGAACTGATGTTAGGAAAGATGTTGAGCGCATCCAAGCTGTCCGTGAGAAGGTTGGGGAGGAAATTGCGATTCGCGTGGATGTGAATCAAGGCTGGAGAAATAGTGCCAACACTCTTGTCGCGTTAAATCAATTGCGCGATTGCCATCTCGATTGGGTAGAACAGCCGGTTGTGGCCGATGATATAGATGGAATGGTTGAAATTAATGCAAAAACAACGGTCCCTCTCATGATTGATGAAGGCTTAAAGGGACAGCGAGAAATGCTCGAGATTATTCAAAAGCGTGCAGCCCATAAGGTCAATATTAAATTGATGAAATGCGGCGGCATTTATCCGGCAGTCAAGCTTGCGCACCAGGCAGAGCTAGCTGGAATTGAGTGTCAAATTGGATCGATGGTCGAATCCTCAGTTGGGTCTGCGGCTGGCTTCCATGTTGCTTTTTCCAAAAAAGTGATCACAAGTGTCGAGCTAACTGGCCCATTGAAATTTTCAAAGGATATCGGGAACCTTCATTACGATGTTCCATTTATCCGCTTAACTGAAAAACCGGGGTTAGGTGTAGATATAAATGAAGAAGTACTGAATGAATTAACAGTCATACAGGATGTTGTTCGCTAGGAGTGGTGTTTAGGTGATGCATATATATGAAGGAACGCTAATGAAGGAAGGCCAAACCATTCCTTTTGTAGTCCAGCCTTTAACAATGGAGGATTTAGGGAGAATTTTGGAGGTGCAGGATCAGGTCGTTTCACATCTAAATGGCAAAAATACTCTTCAGCCACTAAAGGAGGAAGAGTTCCAATATATTTTAGAGGGAAACGGAATGATGATTGGGGCATTTACTGATGGAAAACTCATTGCTTTCCGAGCTTTATTAGTCCCTGTTATGGATGAAGAGCACTTGGGTCTAGATATTGGCCTTAGTGACTCCGAGCTGCCAAAGGTGATTTACCAGGAAATCTCAAATGTCCTCCCTGATTATCGGGGAAATCAGCTGCAGAAAATGTTGGCTGGGCTGATTATGAAGGAATTATCAAAGAATGATCATGGTTATCGGTATGTTTGCTGTACTGTGGCTCCATTCAATGTTCCAAGCTTAAAGGATAAATTCTCACAAGACATGCGGATCGCGGCATTGAAGGAGAAATATGGCGGCAGCCTGCGTTATATTTTTGTGAAGGATTTAGTGGAGATTATTGAGCCTGATTGGAGCGAGAGCTTGTTTATACCAATGGGGGCTACGGAAGCACAACAACTAAAGCTTTCTGAAGGCTGGAGAGGCATTCGGATGGAAGAACGTGATAGAGAGCTTTGGGTGGAGTATAAACGCTAATTTGAATTTGTTTTTTCCTTTTTTCGTTCCTGAAAAATTCCGTTTATTTGGACATACTATTTAGTAAAAACGATTTGCGAAAAGAGGAATTTTTCGGTAGGATGGTAACGTACTGAAAGGAGAGAACGTTTTGGGAAGTCCGATACAAGATAAAAACAACCAAGTGGTATTTTTAAAACAAAGATTAAATATGTTTATTGATGTGCTTGATGCAATTGAGCCGGAAGAGGCGGATATAGAAGATATTGATCGTTTAATTGAAATTATTGACGATATTGAATCGAAATGCCGCGAATTTAATAATCGTGATGAATAAAGAGCCGTTTGGCTCTTTTTATTTTGCGCCAAAAACGCAAAAGCATATTAATCACTCATGCCCAATAGGTTTCGTTTTGATTGAAATGCTTTGTTCATCTTCCGTTCACATAAAGGGTATAGTCTAAGTTTGTAAAAACGTGAATGGAGGAATGGATGATGAACCTTGCGTGGAAAGAAATGAAGAAAAATAAAGTAAGATTTTTAATATTAGGCTCCATTGTTTTTCTGGTTAGTTTCCTAACTTTTATTATATCAGGTTTAGCAAATGGATTATCACAAGACAATGCTGCCCTAATTAAGGATTTACCAGATGGCCAATTTTATATGAGTATAGATGCAGATGAAACTTATAATCTGTCTAGGATAGATAGCAGGATTCAAGATGAAATATTAAATACAGAAAAAGATGCCGTAGCATTCTCCATTCAAATGGGCTTTCTAAATGATAAGACTGATAAGCAACAAGGCGTCGCCTTTGTTACATCCTCTGATTCAAAGCTATTTAAACATGTTAAACACGGGGAAATAATACTAGACCGCTCATTAAAGGATAAAGGAATTAAGGTTGGGGATACATTAACGAATAATCAATTTAGCGGCACTTTTATTGTAAAGGGTTTTGTCGATCAAAAGAAGTATAGTCATGCACCTGTTGCCTATATAAATATGGAGGATTACAAAGAAATTTACCGAGTTGAAGAAATGCAATTGATGTTCATACCTGGAGGAGATTCTCCACAAGAATTCACGGGGCTGCAATCATTTTCACAGAAAGATTTTCTCGATACTATTCCAAGTTATAAAGCAGAACAGCTGTCTTTAAATATGATTGTTTGGTTTTTAGTTGCAATTAGTGGAATGTTGTTTGCAATCTTTTTCTATATGATGAACGTTCAAAAAATAGGCTTATACGGTATTCTAAAAGCAATTGGTCTAAAAACAAGTAAATTATTCAAAATGATGTGGACACAAATGGTTTTAATAACAGTTGCTTCACTTGCTCTGTCTATGTCACTAAGCCACATCTTTAATTTAATTGCACCCAATGGAATGCCATTTAGTTTACCTCTTGAAATAACAGCTCAATTATCTCTCGTATTCCTGGTTATCGGATTTATTGGGGCTACACTATCAGGGCTGCAAATAAAAAAAGTCGAACCATTACAAGCGATACAGCAAGGAGAGGTGTAATATGGGGATATTTACAATTGATAATGTTAGAAAAACGTTTACGAATGGTGAAATAAAGGAAGAAATACTAAAAGGTATTAATCTTTCTCTTAGGGAGGGTGAGGTAACAGCATTAGTAGGTGCATCAGGCTCTGGTAAAAGTACGCTTCTTACCATTGCTGCGGGTCTTCAGCCTACATCAGATGGGCAAATCATATTCGAAGGGAAAAATATGACCGCCATGGGTTCAGAGCAAGTTCGTAAAGTGCGCGCAAGTAAATTTGGTTTTGTCTTTCAATTTGCCCATCTTGTACCTTTTCTTACAGTAGCAGAACAACTACTGCTTATGCTCGATGTTTCTGAATCTAAATTAAAGAAACTTGAACAAAAAAAAGAAGTGGATAGAATACTAAAATTAGTTGGAATGGACCATCGGAAAAATGCCTATCCATCTTCCTTATCTGGCGGGGAGAAGCAGCGAGTAGCCATTGCTCGTGCAATGATTCACAAGCCTAAGGTTCTCTTCGCAGATGAACCAACGGCAAGTTTGGATTCAAAGAGATCGAAAGAGATTATGGCATTAATCCAAGATTTAACTAAAACCATGAGCATTACTACCCTGATGGTTACCCATGACGAAGAAATGCTTTCTTATGCTGACCATATAGTTAAAATGAGTGATGGCATCATTGTCCAAAATAAAGATTCAATCCTAGAACTAAAGGAAATGGCTTTAACATAAAATCATTTTTTATCCAGTCCTGTCATACTTGCGCAGGACTATTTTTTTATATAAAGTTTTAGATGCAATGGGTTTAATTTTAATATTTATAGGAGTAGACATGATGACGAACATTTTAATTGTTGATGACGATATCCATATATTAAAGCTAGTACAAATTCATTTATCTGAACAAGGTTATAAAACATTCACAGCAAAATACGGGATTGAGGCTTTGGAAATTCTTAATACGGAAATATGTGATTTAGCAGTGGTTGATGTCATGATGCCTTTTATGGATGGCTTTACATTAACGGAAGAAATTCGAAAGCAGTATAATCTCCCGGTCGTACTTTTAACAGCTAAAGGTCAAATCGAGGATAAGGAACGAGGCTTTCAAGCAGGAACGGACGATTATTTAGTTAAGCCATTCGAACTAAAGGAATTAAGCTTTCGGATAAAAGCATTATTACGGCGATATGATAAGCAACTAGTTGAATCCATTGTTCGTATGGGCAGTATTACGATGGATAAAAATAGCTATGAAGCTCAGGTCGGAGACCAAACGATCCTTTTACCTTTAAAGGAATTTGAGCTTTTGTATTTTTTAATGTCAAAACCTAAGCAAGTGTTTTCAAGAGAACACCTAATTGAACATATTTGGGGTTTAGATTATGAAGGGGATGATCGAACAGTAGATGTTCATGTAAAACGATTAAGGGAACGTTTTTCTAAATTGACAGATGATTTTCAAATTAAAACCGTTCGAGGAGTTGGTTACTCACTGGAGGTTAAGCGAGAATGAAAACTCTTTATGTGAAATTTGTTGTCATTACGATTGGAATTATGATTTTAAGCAGCATTCTCGCTTTTTTAATATCGAATACTTATTATCAACAAAAATTAAAACCAAATAACGATCAAAAAATCACAAATATTGCCCTATCAATTGCTGCGTATACTGAGAAGCATCCTCATATGAATTTGAATGAGTACTTAGAGAACATTTCATCCATTGGATATCAAATATATTTGGTTGACAATGCTGGTGATGAGGCTTTTTTTGGCGAAAATTTTAGGGAGCAATCTCTTTCAGCTTCAACTGCAGAATATGTATTAAAGGGCAATACGTATCATGGGATTCTTCATTTTCCACAAAAAACATTTGTCACAGGTTTCTTTGCCAATGAATTAAAGAATACAATCGGCGTTCCATTAGCGCATGGCGGAAGAAGTTATGCTCTTTTCATTAGGCCAGATATTAAACTTCTTTTTAATGAGATGCATGTTTTATTTGGATGGCTGCTTGCCATAACGATTATTTTGAGCATCGTCTTAGTCGTTATTAGTACAAAATACTTAGTAAAACCAATTTCAAAACTTACAACAGCCACAAAATCACTTTCCAATGGCGATTTCAATGTTGAACTTAATATAACCCGCCACGATGAGCTGGGGGAGCTTTCCAAAAGCTTTTTACGAATGGCACGAAAATTAGAACAAATGGATGAAACAAGGAAGGAATTCATATCTAATATTTCTCATGATATTCAGTCACCTCTTTCCAATATAAAAGGATATACGAACCTATTGGAAAAAGAATCATTAAGTATAGAAGAAAGAAGCCAATACATTTTAGTCATTCATGATGAAATTAGCAGGCTTTCGACTTTAACAAAACAATTATTACTCCTTGCCTCATTGGATCGCAATGAAGATATTTTGAAAAAAAAGCCATTCAATCTTGGTCAGCAATTGAAGGAATTAATTCGAAATTATCAATGGCAAGTAAGTGAAAAAGGGATTATGCTGAGCTACACCTTACAAGATACGAAAATCATAGGTGACTCATCATTACTCAATACAGTATGGGATAATCTACTAACTAATGCTATTAAATATAATAAACCTGATGGCGGCATTGAAATATCAATTGAAGAAAAAGGAAAATCGATTGTAGTATCCTTCAAAGATACAGGAATAGGATTGAATCATGCAGAAATAGAAAGGATATTCGATCGCTTTTACCGGGCAGATGCCGCACGTACACGAACAATCGAAGGAACAGGACTTGGTTTATCCATTGTTTGGACGATTGTCAAATTGCATGGTGGTCATATCGATGTAACTAGTAAAGAAAATGAAGGAACTACTTTTATTGTTCAGTTACCAGTAAGTTAATAATTGTTGTAATTTGTCATTTATTGCAGAGGATATAGTCAACCGGTAATGAATGACTCTTTTTTGTTTATGGCCATCTTTTCCTTCGGCAGAATAAGCGCTTTATCTTTAATTACATACTCATTAGGAGTATAATATAGACGGAAATTATAATTATTTTCACAAAATATAAATGTGCTCAAAGGGGAAGGGGTACGAAGATGAATATCGAAAAGTTTCAAGAGAGTATGTATCAGCTAATTGTTGAAACATCAACAAGGCTTCCAAAAGACGTACGTCGTGCAATTCAGGCTGCGAAGGAAAATGAAAGTGCTGGAACTAGATCAGCAATGAGTTTAGCGACAATCACGAATAATATTAAAATGGCTGATGATAATGTTTCACCAATCTGCCAAGATACAGGTCTTCCAACCTTCAAAATTAAGACGCCTGTTGGGGCAAACCAGCTTGTGATGAAAGAAGCAATCAAGAATGCGATTGTACAAGCTACGAAAGATGGAAAGCTTCGCCCAAATTCAGTTGACTCGCTTACAGGGGATAATAGCGGAGACAATCTTGGATTAGGCGTCCCGGTTATTAAATTTGATCAATGGGAAAATGATTATATCGATGCCCGCCTTATTTTAAAAGGAGGCGGCTGTGAAAATAAAAATATTCAATACAGCTTGCCTTGTGAGCTTGAAGGTCTTGGTCGTGCAGGCCGTGACCTTGATGGCATTCGTAAATGTATTATGCACTCGGTGTACCAAGCGCAAGGACAAGGCTGCAGCGCTGGCTTTATCGGCGTTGGTATCGGCGGAGACCGTTCTTCCGGCTACGACCTTGCGAAAGAACAGCTATTCCGTTCAAACGATGATGTAAATCCGAACGAAGATCTTCGAAAAGTTGAAGAATATGTAATGGAAAATGCCAACAAGCTTGGAATCGGAACAATGGGCTTTGGCGGGGAGACAACTCTTTTAGGCTGTAAAATTGGTGTGATGAATCGTATTCCTGCAAGCTTCTTCGTTTCTGTAGCCTATAACTGCTGGGCATTCCGCCGTTTAGGTGTTGCTGTAAATGCTGAAACTGGTGAAATTAACGAATGGATGTACCAAGAAGGCGAGAATATCGACTTTGCTGCAACAGAAGCGGAAAAAGAAACAGCAGCTGCTGCAGAAACAAAAGCGGAAGTGATTACTTTACAGGCTCCAATTACAGAAGAGCAAATTCGCAGCTTAAAGGTTGGAGATGTCGTTCAAATTAACGGCAGAATGTACACTGGCCGTGATGCGATTCACCATCACTTAATGTCAAATGACGCACCAGTTGATTTAAATGGCCAAGTTATTTACCACTGTGGACCTGTGATGCTGAAAGATGCTGAAGGAAAGTGGCATGTGAAGGCAGCAGGTCCAACAACAAGTATTCGTGAAGAGCCATACCAAGGCGACATCATGAAGAAATTCGGCATCCGCGCTGTGATCGGAAAAGGCGGAATGGGTCCGAAAACTTTGGCAGCCCTAGAAGAACATGGCGGTGTGTATTTAAATGCAATCGGCGGTGCGGCTCAATATTATGCGGATTGTATTAAGGATGTTGAAGGCGTTGATTTGATGGAATTTGGTATTCCAGAAGCAATGTGGCATCTCAAAGTTGAAGGTTTTACAGCAGTAGTCACAATGGATTCACACGGAAACAGCTTGCATGCTGATGTGGATAAATCTTCTTTAGAGAAACTGGCTCAGTTTAAAGAGCGTGTATTTTAATATTGTTTGGCTCTAGTCATTTTCTTGACTAGGGCTTTTTTAATGGTGTTTATTGGCATGGAATGGAGCGAATGTTTTCCCAAATCGGCACAAACAATAAGAAAAAAATAGAGGAGGAGCGAAGATGAAACTTTTTAAACATCTGATCATCCTGAGTGTCTTATTGTTTGCTTTTTCGCCAGCAGTTAATGCCAATTACGCCAACTCTCCTATTCATTGGGGATTTAAAAAGGGCTCAAATGAGCAGCCTGCCGATGCCGGTAAAGGTTTAGATGACATGCTAGAACGGCTCGGTGCCTACTACAAGGGAGATACAACGAAAAAAGAAATATATTTAACCTTTGATAACGGCTATGAAAATGGCTATACTCCTAAAGTGCTCGATGTTTTGAAAAAGGAAAAGGTGCCGGCAGCTTTTTTTATAACAGGGCATTATTTAAAAACCGCACCTGATCTAGTCAAACGAATGGCCAATGAAGGCCATATTATTGGCAACCACTCCTGGCATCATCCGGATATGACGACTATTAGCGATGAAAAAATCGCGAAGGAATTGGAAATGGTTCGGGAGGGGACGGAAAAACTAACAGGAATCAAAACGATGACATATCTGCGCCCGCCAAGGGGCATTTTTAGCGAGCGAACAATCGAAGTAGCAAAGCAACATGGCTATATTCACATCTTCTGGTCTTTAGCATTTAAAGATTGGGTGGTCGATCAGCAAAAAGGATGGCAATATTCCTACGACAACATCATGAAACAAATTCATCCAGGAGCCATTCTGCTGCTTCACACCGTATCTAAAGACAATGCCGATGCACTGGAAAAAGCGATAGTCGATTTGAAAAAGCGAGGATATACGTTTAAAAGCTTGGATGATTTGATGATGAGTTTAGGTGTCGAGGAGAGAATGCTTTATTGAGGTATATGAAGTGACCGATTTGTTAAAAAGTATATATAAAAAACTACCCGAATTTCACAAGAAGTTCGGGTTTCTTTACGTTCAGTTTAGGAATGATACGCGAAATAATGCTATAATTACGAAAAAAGGTTAAAGGACGGATCATTCTTGGAGACAATACAAATAAAAGGCCCTTACAATTTTGATCTTGTATTGGACAGGCTTTCCATCGACCCCCTAAATCAGGTGGACATAGCCAATCGATCGGTGAAAGTGCCGCTGCTGATTGAAGGGGAACCGATTGTGGCAATTGTAAAAGCAATTGGAACAACCTTAGCCCCGGAATTCGTGATGGAGGGAACTGAGGGTAAATATAAGGAAAAAGCAGACAAACGATTAGCTGAAATTTTTCAATGGCATACCCCACTTGAAATGATTGGCCAACATTTTAAGAATACGGACCTTAAAGAGATCTTCGAACTACATTATGGCACACCCATTGTTCTCGACTTTTCACCGTATAACTGTCTGTTAAAATGTATTATCCACCAGCAGCTGAATATGTCATTTGCCCATACTTTAACGGAGCGGTTTGTGAAAACTTTCGGATTTGAAATAGAAGGTGTTTGGTTCTACCCCCTGCCGGAAATAGTCGCCGAGCTTACCGTAGAAGATCTTCGTGAGCTCCAGTTCAGCGGGCGAAAGGCTGAATATGTGATTGGCATTGCAAAGGAAGTAGTGGCAGGTAACCTGAACTTTGATGAACTAAAAAAACAATCAAATGAGGACATTTTTAAACAATTAATCAAACTGCGCGGAGTTGGACCTTGGACGGTTCAAAATTTCCTCATGTTTGGACTAGGCCGTCCGAATCTTTTTCCAATGGCAGACATCGGCATTCAAAATGCCTTGAAAAAATTATATCAATTAGAAGCAAAACCAGCTTTAGAAGAAATGGAATCCTACTCAAAAAGCTGGGAACCATACTTAAGCTATGCTTCCCTCTATTTATGGAGAAGCATCGAATAATCTGGAGTGATCAAGCACCATGAAACAAGAACAAACAGCTAAACTCAAACTAAATCAAACATTTCCTTTGACAATCAAAAGACTAGGCATCAATGGCGAAGGAGTCGGCTATTTTAAAAAGCAGGTTGTCTTTGTGCCTGGAGCGCTGCCTGGGGAAGAGGTTGTCGTTGAAGCAACAAAGGTAAACCCAAAATTCGCAGAAGCAAAAATCAAGAAAATCCGCAAAAAATCAGAGCATCGCATCCAGCCGCCATGTCCGATTTATGAAGAATGCGGAGGCTGCCAGCTTCAGCATTTGCAATATAGCCAACAGCTGAAAGAAAAACGCGATATTGTTATTCAAGCGCTGGAAAGACACACAAAGCTGAACCCGGCTCAACTAAATATTAAAGAGACGATCGGCATGGAAGACCCTTGGAATTACCGAAACAAAAGTCAATTTCAAGTCGGCTTCAAAGATGGACAGGTGCTAGCTGGCCTTTATGGCATGAACTCCCATCGCCTCATTAATATTGACCAATGTGCCGTTCAGCATCCACAAACAAACAAAGCAACCGTAACCGTGAAAAAGATTCTACAGGATTTGAAAATCCCTATATATAATGAAAGAACTAGGAAGGGACTTGTGCGGACAATCGTCTCTAGAGTTGGCATTCGAACAGGAGAACTTCAAATCGTTCTAATCACAACGCAAAAAGAACTGCCAAAAAAGGATCTCATCATCCAAGAAATTAAAAAGCGGCTGCCTGAAGTAAAATCCATCATCCAAAATGTAAACGGACAAAAAACATCCTTAATTTTTGGCGAAGAAACTGTGAAACTTGAGGGGAATGATTTTATCCAGGAAACCCTAGGCGATCTTTCTTTCGAATTGTCAGCACGGACATTTTTCCAACTTAACCCTGAACAAACTGTCAAGCTCTATAATGAAGTGAAAGAAGCGGCTGGATTGACAGGGAAAGAAAAAGTAGTAGACGCCTATTGCGGCGTCGGAACAATTGGCCTATGGGTAGCTGACCAAGCTGCTGAAATCCGCGGAATGGACATCATCCCAGAATCCATCGAAGACGCTAAGAAAAATGCTGCCCGTCACGGAATTAAGCATGCTAAATATATCGCGGGAAAAGCGGAGGTCTTGCTGCCGAAATGGGTGAAAGAGGGATGGAAACCGGATGTGATTATTGTCGATCCTCCTCGGACTGGGCTTGATAAACAGCTGTTAAAAACGATATTGAAAGTAAAGCCGAAGAAAGTAGTATATGTGTCATGCAATCCCTCGACGTTGGCGAAGGATATTGATGTTTTAAGCACAAGCTATAAGGTCGACATGATTCAGCCGGTGGATATGTTTCCGCAGACGGCGCACGTTGAGACAGTTGCGTTGATAGAGTTGAAATAGCTTGGTATCAATAGGTTTAGTGGTTTCTAACTAAATATTGAAGTGTGTTTTATGTTCCCTCGGACTAATAGTTCGGGGGATTTTTTGACCCCCGGGGGTCTACTTTTACGCAGAAAAGAGTGGTAGAGTTTTACGGAAATGGTTTAGCAATTTAGTGGAAGAGGAGCCTTTTTGTAGAAGAGTGAAATAAATACATGGTTTGCAGAATAGTTTCTGCAGGTTTTCGTGTCAAACGATAATATGAAATATAAAAATATTTCATATTATCGTTTGACGAAACAGATTTGCACTTGGTATTGATGATATTGGATCATTAGTGGCTCAAGATTTAACAGGAAGCAAAATTGACAGTAACAATGTAGTCGTGTCAAGAAGTGAGGATGGAGGGAAACCCGTTGCGATTGGATTTCGTGCGAAAAAAGCGAATGGAAGATATCGATACTTTTGGCTTTATCGAGTTATTTTTAACATTCCTACCACAAGTCTTGCAACAAAAGGTGAATCGATTACGTTTAGTAGTCCTACCATAGAAGGAACGGTTTTTAGAAGAAATAAGCTGGATGGAGAAAACAAACACCCATGGAAGGCAGAAGTAACAGAAGGGGATACTGGAGTGGCTCAAGAAACGATTTCAAATTGGTTTACTACTGTTTATGAGCCTGACTTTTCACCCGTAACTCCTACAATTACCGTGACTACCCAGCCAGCGGAATTGACGGAAGTAGTCGAAGGTAGTATTTCTGGAAGTCTTTCAGTGGTAGCAAGTACAAATACAAGTTACCCAGTGACTTATCAGTGGTATGAAAACTCTGTAGACAGCACAAGTGGTGGAAGTATTATAAACGGAGAAACTTCTGCAAGCTTGGACATCCCGACCGATCTAACAGCAGGAACCTATTATTACTATTGTGTGCTGAGCTCTGTTGGGGCTAGCAGTGTAACAACGAATGTAGCTACAGTAACTGTATTGTAAAGGAGGTAGATGAACATTGGCGAATGAGAAAGTCGAGACCTCACCGATCGATGTTGATTTTGCAGCGGATGAAAGAAGTGCTGTCATTGAAATTGGTGATGAGGAATATAAACTGATTTTGACCACCAAGGCTACGAAAGAAATTGCTAAACGTTACGGTGGCCTAGAGAATCTTGGTGCTAAGTTAATGAATACAAAGGACTTTGAGCTGGCTCTTGATGAGATTGTTTGGCTTATTACCTTGCTAGCGAATCAGTCCATTCTAATTCACAATCTACGAAATAAAGATGAAAAGAAAGAGTTGCTGACAGAAGATGAAGTGGAACTATTGTCCACACCTTTTGAACTGGCGGAGTACAAAAATGCCATCATGGCTAGCATGCTGAAAGGTACAAAAAGGCATATTGAGAGTGAACCAGCAAAAAACGGGGAAGTCGGGTAAGTGATGATGAGTTGTTTATCCGACTTATTTATTATGGAACCGCCCAATTAAACAGGAGTGAAGAAGAAGTGTGGCTTCTGCCTTTGGGCCATTTAATGGATCTGTGGGAATGCCATAAACAGTTTACAGGGTTGGCCAAGCCGAAGCAGGAGATTTTTATTGATGATGTGATTCCGGTGGGGTTATAAAAATATTTTTACAGGGCCTAAAAGAACCTTAACTGTTGCTATATCAAGCCTTTTCTCTTATCACAACACTAAACACAATACACAGTCACTGTCTTGACTTACAAAAAAGTGTTTGTGATACAATCCGAAAAAAGGAAGGGGTTGTAGTGATGGAGATTCCAAAGCTTGAGGATTTTGTGAAAGAGATTGATTGTCTGAAGGTAGACGCTAGGGAAAATGGCGAAAGTAGTATCGAAATTTGTAGTGGTACGCTACATAAAAAGATGGGGGATCATAAAGGGAAAAATGCTAGAATGTTTAGTTGTTGTAAGGCAATGTATAAAAGTATGAAACCTGGCGATGAAGTGATTCAATTACCAAATCCTAGATCTGGTAATACTGAAACAAAAGGATATGGTTCAAGATTAATTATTAAGTACTATTTGTAACGAAGCGGAGGGCACTCTTTAACGGGTGTCTTTTTTATGCCTTAAAAGAGGGAGGTGGAGTCGTGGCTGATAACTTTGGACTTCGAATCGGTGTGGAAGGCGAGAAAGATTTTAAGAATGCCTTGAGAGATATAAATCGGAATTTTAAGGTGCTAGGTAGTGAAATGAAACTCGTTACCGCCCAATTTGATCGGCAGGACCAATCAATTGAGGCTCTAACGGCAAGGAATGGTGTGCTTACCAAGTCAGTAGATGCTCAAAAAGATAAAATCAGCACATTAGAAGCGGCCCTCAGAAATGCAGCTGAATCATTCGGAGAAACGGATAGACGAACGCAAAATTGGCAAATTCAGCTGAATAACGCCAAGTCTGCCCTTGCTTTGAAAACCAAACAGCTAGCTAAGCTAAATGATCAGTATTTTGAACTTGTTCAAATCTCTAAGTCATTGCAAGGTAGTCTTCCGGTTTGCTCAGTAACTTGCGAGCACATATCATATTTGTTAAATGATGAGGCTTTTAATATAGATGAATTTGATTATACGGGAGACCCAAAAGCTGGACTCAACCAGATACTTTCAGGGACTCCCTTTTCTGCAGGAATCGTTGATTTTACAGAAACCTGTACGATGAAAATTAATCAGGAAGTGACAAGAAGGGCAGCACTTAAGCAGTATATAGCCATTTTAGGTGGCGAGATTGAATACGACGGCTACCAAATTAACATTCGCAAACATCGTGGTAGTAGTATATATCAGCCAGTCATGGATTCAAAAAACGTTACGGATGTATCGGTTTCCCATGATTCAAGGGAAAATACATCCTCTTTTAATATTTCATTCTTCAAGCTTTTAAATCTAGCAGTTGGAGATAATGTGCGTATTGTATTTAGGCCATTAGGAATTGATGTGAAAACGAGAATCATTTCTTTAGAGTATAACCCTTTCTATCGTTACAACATCCAGGTTGAGGTTGGAAGGTACAAGCCTAGCATTTCTAACACTTTTTACCGCATTGAAAACTCAATGAATAAAGTGGAAAGCTCGCTGAATGATGTGGGCAGTTCTGTGAATGGACTGCAGTACCAAATGGATCAGCTTGGCGTTTCTTATACTATAGTAAAGAATTTGACGATTGATGAAACTATGATTCATGTAACCTATGAAGTTGAAAAAGGGGATACCCATCAATATTTTGCTGATTATAGCTATACTTCTGATAGTAACGGACGAATCACAAGCATTACTTTGGAAGAAATCTTTTCGGAGTTGTTGTTAAAAAAGAAGTATCGACTTTGACAGTAGATGCTGCAAGGTTTGACATCGTCTATGCGGATGGAGAGACAGCAAGTTATAACTATTCAACAGATAGTAGCGGCAGAATTACGGGAATTGAAAAGGTGGTGGAAGGGTGAGTTATCACAGGAATTTCAATAATACATTAGCGATTTGGGCCGCTTTTGGTGGCAGAGGTGAACTCATTCTTCCCATCCCTACCTTAAGTTGGCAAAAGAAATATTACAACGACTTTGGTCACACCCAGTATGGTAGCGAGAAGCAAATAAAGGTACATGATAATGGGAATGCACAGATTGCTGTGTATTATGCCAAAACACCGTATATGTCTTATTTCAATAAGAGTACAGGAGAATGGACAGTAGTGGATCTTCCTTGGTGGAGCTATGGCCAACCAGAAATTTTGTATGCTGGCGGTGGAGTGTTTTTAGCAAAGATAGTAGGGCTAGCTAATATAATTGCTTCTTTTGATGGCATCACTTGGCATAATGCTGGGTACTGCCAAGGAGCACAAAACTCCATGACCACAGGGGCCTATGATTCTAGTATTGGTTCAGGCATCGTTAGCTGGTGGTACTATAAGTCACCGGTGTATTACAGTTTTGATTCGTTAACAGAAAGAACAGCTTGGACGTTGGTCGGAGCGGAATATCGCTATGTTAGCGGAATCTTTCATGTGAATCTTTGTCTAATGAACGACAGTGCGACTGAACTTACAGAAACCAATTTATCTCATGTCGGGGATCTCGCCAATAATAACATTCCGAATCCAGAAAATATCGTCTGGATGGAAGATTGGGGAAAATATGCATTGTTTAATGAGAGCATGCTATATGTCTCAGCTGATGGACTGACTTGGGAAGGAGTCGAACAACCGGGATTTACTACCACTAATTCCGATACATTTGGCGGGGCTATCTATGTACCAGCATAAGGAAGATGCTTAGCAATGAGAAGTATAAAGGGGATGCTCTTCTTCAGAAGACTTATACGGTCGACTTCCTGACGAAAAAGAGAGTACAAAATACCGGACAAATTCCAAGATACTATGTTGAAGAAAGTCATCCTGCAATCATACCAAAAGATATGTGGGAAGCGGTACAGTTAGAGATGGAGAGAAGGCGGGCCTTTGCAGAGAAACATGGGATTGTAAAAGTTGATTATGCTACGATTGAGAATTCTTTTGCAGGAAGAGTTATATGTGGCAATTGTGGCAGCCCATTTGGAAGGAAAGTTTGGAACTCTACAAACGAAACGCTTCGAAGAAAAATATGGAGATGCAACAAAAAATACACCATTAAAGGTAAAAAGAGCTGTGAGAATAAGCATATAGACGATACAACTTTATACCAAGCCTTTATAGATGTATTTAACGCCATACTAGAAAACAAAGATCACTTTTTAAATAAGTGGAGAGAGCAAGTTAGCGACGACCTTCTAAAAAATATAAAACAGAACAGTTTATTGAGCTTTTTAAGGAAGCTACAACATTAAAAGAGTTTGATATAGGTTTGTACTTTAAGCTAATTGAAAAGATGACGGTATTTAAAGGAGAAAAAATTATTGTGACTTTTCTGGACGGTACTGAAGTTGAGTGTCAAATTGACAAATAAGAAAAGGTCTGGAAAACTCTCCAAGCCTATAAAATATTCTGGATAAATTAATTGTTTTTACAGACACTATTAAAAACGGTTGAAGGATAGGTTACGAATGACAGAGCGTCATAATAATGGCAACTTCCCAGGTTATGAAAAAATTAAATCCATTCTTAATGAATCACCCGATTTGATCTGTCGAAAGCTTGAAGTTGGTCAAGAGGGGATTCATATTATTTTTATGAAGAATTTAATTAAGCCAGAGATTCTAAATGAATATGTCATTAAATACATTGAAGAACTTTCTGTAGGAAACTTACATTACACCTATTTAATGAAAAACATACCTATAGGGGAAATAATTGCAAATTTAAACGAACAAGAGGTAATCTCTTCCCTATTAAATGGATTTGCTTATATTTTTTTTTTAGATGAGAAAAAGGCATTCATTGTGAACTGCGCAAATCCCATTGAACGCTCTATTGAGAAAGCAGAAACAGAATCGTTAGTATATGGACCTAAAATTTCGTTCACTGAATCATTAACTTCTAACGTTAAGATAATCAGACAAAATCTAAAAGATTATAATTTGTGCACGGATGAAATAAAGATTGGGGAACGCGTTCAAAAGCAAGTAAGAATTGTATATATAAAAGATATTGCGAACGATGACACTCTTCAGACACTTAAGGACAGGATTAAACAATTAAAAACAGAAAATGTAATTGACAGTTCCGTTTTGGCTCAATGCCTAGAAGATAATCATTACTCTTTATTTCCTCAATTTATATTAACAGAGCTCCCCGACCGATTCATCTACTCGATTTTAAACGGGCGAATTGGTGTTTTTATAGATGGTAGCCCAGTAGCGATTATAGGTCCTGCTAATTTTTTCTCATTTTTCGAATCAACAGAAGATATCTATTTGAGATGGTCTTTAAGTACATTGATTCGTGTCATCCGATTATTTGCTATGGTAGGTTCTCTTTTTTTAACAGCCATTTATGTGGCTGCCATGACGTATCATTTTGAACTCATACCATCTAAATTGTTATTTATCATTGGACAATCACGTTCACAAGTTCCTTTTCCACCCTTATTAGAAGCACTCTTACTAGAATTTTTAATTGAGTTACTTAGAGAAGCTGGGGCCCGTCTTCCTTCAAAAGTAGGACAAACAATGGGAATTGTTGGAGGTATTGTCATTGGCCAAGCAACGGTTGAGGCAGGGTTAACTAGCAATATTTTAATTATCATTGTTGCATTTAGTGCATTAGGGGCATTTTCGGCTCCTATTTATGAAATGGGCACTGCTGTCAGAATTGCTAGATTTCCAATCATTATTTTAGCAGGTGTTTGGGGGTTAAATGGAATCATTGTCGGTATATGTATTCTAATGGTTCACTTGTTAAAATTAACTTCTTTAAATAAACCTTATCTTGCACCCCTATATCCGCTAAGAATGAAAGATTTACAATATTTTTTAATACGTCTCCCCCACCATTTTTATATGAGGCGACCGGTAGTAAATCGACCAAAAGACTCCATTCGCCTAAAGGAGCGATTAAAAAATATAACAGATTTAGATGAATCTTGAGGTGCAAAATGAAATCAAATATACGTTTTGTTAACGCCTTTATGGCGTTTTATATCATACACACTTCGCAAATCGGTATGGGAATTCTTGGATTTCCAAGAATTATATATCTAGAATCAAAAAAAGATGCTTGGATATCCATTTTGCTATCTGGTTTATTCGTTAGCTTGATTACATGGGTATTGATTTCTATCCTAAAAAAAAATGAAGGTGGTACTCTTTTTGAAATTCATGAACATATATTCGGACGCTTGATTGGTAGTATTTTTAACTTCCTTATTGTCATTTACTTTATTGCCGTCCATTATTCGATTACCATTAGTTTTGTCGAGTTGTCACTAACATGGGGATATGAAGGTGTCTATGAATGGGTCGGGGTATTGGCTTTATTAATAATAACCATTTATGCTGTATCCGGCGGATTTAGAGTAGTGACCGGTGTTTGCTTCTTATCCTTTTTATTGACTATATGGCTGCTATTTGTTGTGTACCAACCACTTCAAACCATAAATCTAACTAGGATTTTACCTATTATGACGACAACTCCTTCAGAAATTATGAAAGGAGTTTTCAAGAGCAGTTATACAATGTTAGGTTTCGAGACGTTACTTTTTATTTTTCCATTTATAAAGGAGAAAAATAAACTACAGCTGTTTAGTCAAATAGCAGTCTGGTTTACGACCATTCTTGTTTTAATAACAACTGTTGTTTCTATTTTATTTTTTAGCGCGAATGAATTAGAGAAGAATGTATGGCCTGTTGTCAGCATGATTAGCACGGTCCATTTTCCATTTATTGAGCGCTTTGAATTTGTTGCGGTTCCGTTATGGATTTTAGTTATTTTTCCAAACCTATGTATCACTCTATATATTTCTTCCAAGGGTATTAAACAGATTTTTCATATAAAACAGAAATATGGAATATGGCTCATCTCCATTATCCTTTTTATCTGCAGTTTTTTAATTACGAAAAGAGTAGATAATAATTATTTTTTTGATCAAATTGGCAAAACTGGATTTTTCCTGTGGTTTATCTATCCGATTTTCTTGTATGGAATAACCATTATAAAATCAAAAATCAATACTCGTACCAGACGGAGTTGAAAGAATGAAAAAAATTGTTATTCTGCTGTGTTCTCTTCTTTGTACTGCATGTATGGCCCCTGAAAAAATAATAGAAATGCAAGGGATTTCAACGATTATTGGTTATGACTTGCTTGATGACAATACATACAAAGGCACTATCAGTTTGTTACAATTTGACCGAAAAGAAGAAAGGACCAGTGTAACCCTTTCAGCTGAAGGAACGACTAGTAAACAAATCAGACAAAAACTAGAGGAACAAACAAGCCATGACATTACGTCTGGTCAATTAAGGACCATACTATTTAATAAAAATATGGCAGAAACAGTAGGAATTTCTTCTTTTCTGGATACAATGCAACGAGATAGCAGTATCAGTTCTTTAATCTTTTTGGCCATTACTGATAATGCTGAGGAGACAATTAACAATACAAACTATGAAGAATATCCCGAAATGGGATCCTATATCTATCAAATATTGGATAAACACGAAAAGAAAGAAATGTTAGTCAACTCCAACTTACATGATTTTATTACTACACTATATGAAATAGGTATTGATCCTACCCTACCCTTGATTAAAAATGCAAATGGGGTAGCACCTTCTATAGGTGGTGTTGCATTATTCAAAGATGATAAAATTGTGGGGTCTATTTCGTTGATAAACACCTTTTACCTAAAATTATTCACAAATAATAATGCATTTTTAGGTGATATAACTGTAGAGATTCCTGCTCAAGAACTAGAGAAAAGAGGTATGGCAAAACTAAACCTTCCTAAAAGTGATATTTATAGGATTACACTTCTTCCAATAAAGTACAAAGGAAACATTGAAATAAAGAACGAAGAATTGGTTCATTTAAATGCAACGATATCCGTTTCAACATTAGAATTTCAACCCACTACTTCTTTGAAAAATAAAGATGCACTAAACAAAATGGAGCAACTAATTAGTGAAGCCCTAAACAAAGAATTTGGAAAGATACTTGAGGAATTAAAAAATTTACATACGGATCCCATTGGCATTGGAAGAAAAATAAGAAGTGTAAGAAAATATTCCCATTTAACTGAGGAAGATTTAAGACAAAATTTCTCAACACTAAAGATAAAACCAAATATAAAGGTGGAAATTAAGCGAACTGGATCAGTTGAATAACAGGTTTTCTAACGCCACTTAACCACGGCCCAAGTGTTGATTATTCACTGGGTCTTTTTTCTCGCTTGTTGCATGGTACCATTGCAAAAAGGACAGACTACTTCAACTTCTTCATTTTCTTCCAAGTCAAAATGAAATTCTTCTACAACATAATCTGGAAAATCATCTTCTTTTCCGTAATCAATACATCTAAAATAATAAATTCTATTTCTTCATTTAAGCCGAATGAGATGAGCCTTTAGTTTTCTATTCGGATAAAGCATTTTTCATAAATATCTATTGCTTCAATTTGTAGCCTATCCACTTTCTTCTCAAGAATGGGAAATTAATTTATGGCTACATGCTGGAGATACAATGAATGCTGCAAAAGAAACATTCAAAAAACTCGATGTTGAAAAACTCTTAGAACTGCAAAAGCAAGGTTTCCAATTATCAAAGAATTTTCATGTCGCATACCGTTCAAGTAATTTATTATGGTTTGAAGGAACACTTTCTTTTGAAGAATATATAAGATTTTGGAAGAAGGAATATTCCAATTTAAAGCAAATTAAGAGAACAGACTTTTCTGATCTATTTAGTGAATTAGAAGACAAGAAGATAATTGTCTCTGAGGATAGAAGTAAAATTAAAGAAAAAATTTTAGACAAGAGATATGATAAGTTAAACATCTGTCCTGGATTCTTAATGAAGTATACATGGAAAGATGAGGATGCAATAAGACTAGATAAGAGTAATATGTTTGATGCTGATTTTAAAGATAAAGTCGAGGCAGCTTTTAGTGTTATTGGTGGAATCTAATTTCACAAGTATTGTTGTTATAAACAGGTTAATAACTAACAAAGTGAGTGTTACGGAAATTTTATTTAGGCCCTCTTGAATTTAGGGGGTACACCATTACGCAAAATCGAATTTACGCGTTTCAGTATCATCATTCTATCAAAACACATGTTGAGTGTGTCTCGCAGATAGTTTTAAAAGAAGCAGCAGGCCCCAAATAGGGGATTCCTGCTGCATTTATTCCATTATTGGAGTAGAAAAGCGATAGGTATGACAGGAGTTCCGTAGGCCTTTACTTCAATTCGATTTATCAATCGATGCAAGATTTCTGATGTTAATTCATCGAAGTTTAAAAATTGAAGGAATTCTTGTTTTAATTTCTCGATATCATCCACCGTATGTTCGCCTTCCAAAGAGGATAGTAAATCATTCTTCTTTTCAACTAACTCATTAATTTCAATATTATTAGCTTCTACATTTTCACGGTATTCCTCTTGAGTAATAATCTCTTCCGCTAACATATTGATGTATTTTCTTTTTTCTGTCAAGGTATTAATAGCATTATCTAATGTGATAATATGAATCCCTTGATTCTCGCATAGGTTTTTGATTTGATATAATAATTCCCCATTTCGAGCTAAACGGGATAATTCTTTAGCTACGATGATATCGAACTTTTTCTCCCGGGCATCCTGTATTAACTTTTGAAGATTTTTTCGCATTACAGTCGTTCCTGTTTGGGCATCTATATAAATGTTATAGATGTCCCAGCATTGCTCCTGAACGTATCTGTAAAACAGATCTTTCTGATACTGCAGAGACGCTTTCTGTTCCTCTTTAGTTGTTGAAACTCGAATGTATATTGCACATCTCATTCTTACGTCAATTCGTTTTTGAGAATTTTGAGATGTAGCAGTGTTTACCTGTTTTACATTATTAACAATAGCGTCGAATTTATTATCAATCTTCAGTTTGTTTATCACATTGATACAATTTTCTTTAAAATAAACTTGCTCTGCAACGCCATGTGTAGCCATTTTTCACATCCGTATAATCATGTTTCACCAATGCTTCAACTCCTTCATGATTGTTTGGATGAGATGCTCCTCTACGCCGTTGTAAAATGAGATTTCAGCATTCGCCGTTTTAATCGTGCAAATGCTAGAGGATCCAGTAGAAGAAGACGTCGATAAGGCTATTGATTTATTTTCAGGATGAAGTGTAACGGGGACAATTGTTAATTTTTCTTTTGGCATGAGAAAGCACCGCCTTAAATTAATACGTTTATCGTACCAGGAGATGCTGTGTTTTTTTATATGCGTTGTTTGATTGGGGGCTTACCGTCTTTCTTCATGAAAAGGGCGATCTAAGAATAAATTTTGTGCCAAGGTAATCTAAATGTTCCTAAACTTGTCAAATGTTTATAATATACAAACATATATTCACACTGTGAATATGGTAATATTTACTTATTGGATGAGCATAAAGTAGGGGGATTTTTCAATGGTATTCAGAAGATTCAAGCAGCCTAAAGAAGAGGTACAAGAAGTACAAGGGAAGGTTGAATTAAACATCATTAAGGGGAGCGAACTTGAGAAACAAGTTCAAATGATTGGCCTTACAAAAAAAGACTTAGGGTTTATTAACAGTTTGCAACCATTTATCATCAAAAATATTGATTATATCGTAGATCGTTTCTATAAGAATCTAGAAAACGAGCCAACTTTACTTCATATTATTAATGATAACAGCTCCATTGAAAGATTAAAAATGACGCTTAAACAACACATTTCTGAAATGTTTGAGGGAGTAATTGATGAGACTTATTTTGAAAAAAGGATTCGTATTGCGCATATCCATGTAAGAATTGGTCTAAAAACGAAATGGTATATGTGTGCTTTTCAGGATTTGTTCCTTTCACTTATTAACATTATCGAAGAAAAAATAATGGATAAAGAAAATCTTCTTCTATCGATTAAGGCTGTATCTAAAATTTTGAACCTCGAACAGCAACTAGTCCTTGAGGCATATGATTCTGAAGCTGAAAGATTAAAAAGACAAGGCGAAGAACAAAAAATATTGATAAGAGAAAATGTGGCAAGCGCCTCGCAAAATTTAGCTGCGATTTCCGAAGAAACGAATGCGTCTTTCCAACAATTAGATTCACAATCCCATGAGATTGTTTCCCTCGCAAATAAAGGAGCGGAATTATCGATATTAGCAGAAGAACGCGCGCAGCAGGGAAAAGAACAGCTTAGGAAACAAAACGAGAATATGGCGAGCATTAACCGCACTGTTAGTGATATTTCTAGAGATGTAAAAGTATTATTAGAGATTTCGAAACGCATGCAGGAAATCATTAACATTGTTACAGGAATCGCTGATCAAACCAATTTGCTATCTCTAAATGCTGCAATTGAAGCTGCTAGAGCTGGTGAACATGGTCGTGGATTCTCTGTTGTAGCTGAAGAAGTTCGAAAGCTTTCAGATGAAACAAAGAAATCAGTAACAAACGTAGCTACATTAATTTTAGACACCAATTCTCAAGTAGAAAAGTTAACACAATCGCTTGAAAAAATCGGAAGCGCTGTCAATGACGGCAATAACAGCATGGAAGAAACAGAAAATCATTTCGAACAGATATTAAAAACAATGAATGAAACGAAACATCAAAACAACAAGATCGAACTCGAACTAGCTTCTTTTGTTTGCGTAGTGAATGAATTGGGGCAAGCATTTGAAGAAGTAGCATTATCAGCGGATAGTCTTACAAATGTTGCACAAGAAATGGATTAATGATTATGAGGAAAACATCATTAATATTAACAAAGGATTTGCCGATTGAATTAGTAAGTTATTTAATGTTAGGAGATGCAGTGATTATTACAGACAGTAATCATATGATCGTTGATGTAAATAATCACTATGAAACAACAACTGGCTATTCAAGGGATTTCATTATTGGGAAAAAGGCAGAATTTTTGAGGCTGGGCTGACACCCAAAAATACATATGCCTCATTGAAAAAGCAATTAAAAGAAGGTAACTCTTGGTCAGGTGTGTTTACTAATCGAAAGAAATCAGGAGATATCTGGCATTCATCGATTACCATCACTCCGATTTATTCAGATCATGATTTATTTTTTGTGGGTGTGTTTCGAGAATTGGAACAATTAGAAAAAGGTATTTACATCTCCGAAAAGAAGAGGATTGAAACGCAAAGAGAATTATTAAAAGTCCTTGCCATCTCATGTGAAATACGTGATCCCAGTATTGAAGAACATTTACTTAAAGTGCAAGAATTAACTGAAATCTTGGTGAACGCTCACGAAGAACGAAACAATTTGAACCTTTCCACAAATTACATAAACGATATCATTCATGCCAGTATCATGCATGATATCGGAAAAGCTGAAATCCCAGAAGGAATTTTATATAAACCAGGGCCTTTAACGCTTTATGAAAGAAAAATCATTGAAATGCACCCGTTAATGGGTGCAGATATCTTAAATAAAATTTCTAAAGAATTAAATCAAGATGTGATAAACAGTCTAGAAGTAATTAAGAACATTATTCTTTATCATCACGAAAAATGGGATGGTACAGGCTATCCCCATAAATTAAAAGGAGAGGAAATTCCTTTTGAAGCTAGGATTGTCGCCATTGTGGATGTTTTTGACGCATTAACAAGTCGAAGACCCTATAAAGATTCATGGGCAATAGAGAAGTCACTATCCTTCATTAATGAACAAAAGGGCAAACATTTTGACCCGACAATTGCGGAGACCTTCATTGATTGTTTTGATGTTGAAAAACATTCTTACAAGAAAAAATCTTTTTATTCAATTACGAATGAGGATTAATATCAACCGTTATGGCACTATTGCTTTTAAGTAATTATCTCATTCTTTTCTGTTCATTTAGTTTCTTTCCGGTGTTGATACAGATAACTAAAACGCATGACACCTATATGAAAAGAAGGGATTTACAAACTTATTATTTATCGGTGAAGACGTATCCGGTGAATATGTGAAACCCTAAAAAATAAAATAGGTTTAATTCTCAAAAGTACAGGTGATAATGTGAGGATAATTACTTAAACTAACGGTGGCTCTACTTCAATAACGATCCTCAACTATCTGGCGCTTTTCCGAAATAAGGAAAGCGTCTTTCTTCATGAAAAGGGCTAGATTCTGGAACAACACCTTAATAGAGAATTGGAAATTTTATATTAAAGTGCAGAAGAGATTCTGAAGGTTTTTACTTAAATTGTAGGTTAGTTAGTTCAATAAAAGTAGATCAGCATACAACTCAAAAACTACGACTAAGATGTAGGATAATTCTGGCTTATAATCGAGGCATCCTCAATTTAATTTTTGATAAAGTAAATATAAAGAAGCTTTAAATATCAAAACAATTGGGGAGACGAACAATAATAAAAGGTCTTTACGAAGCACATTTACCTGTAAGTAATCTTGCGAATTTAATAGAATTTTATAAAAAGTTAGACTTAGAAATTGCATATCAAAATGATACATTAGCTTTCTTCTGTATTGTGAAAGGGCATAGTTGGTTAGGATTGTGGGAAACAGACAAAGTAGAAACACCATATCACCCCTCTTTAAGACATATCGCGTTACACGTTGACATAGAAGATATTCAAACTGCGAAAGAATGGCTCGAACAAAAAGGGATACAAGTAAGGTCTAGTTTCGGATTTCCTCCAGAAAAACAGCCACTAGTTTTACCGAATAACCCTAATGTAATCAAAGGCCTTTTTCGCAATGTTTGTTGTTTTTGGAGATGCACACTGAACCGTTCCTTTCCGCCACAGGCACGTAGCGATCGTGGGGGGAAGTCGAGCCTCCTCGACGTTCCGTCTGCGGGGTCTCGACTTTTCCTCTATAACCCACAGGAGTCAAGTGCCTTTCGCTCCAATCCACTCTGCGTTTCTAATGTTATTAAAAGCAACAAACTTTTAGTAAATAGCTTAATATAAAAACCTGTTGGAAAATTGGAATTAATTATTTTACCGATTCAATAGGATATAATGGGCCCGTTCTCTGACATACCGATACTCTCCCTTGGAAAAGATAAGTAATATCAAGCTAATTAGTTCTGTCACTTCATAATAAAATAAACATTTTGCATAATTTTAACAAACACTGTACAATGATTGTACAAACGTTGTACAAATAAGGAGAATTAATTATGCTAAAGTTATTTGCTGATAAAGCCAGTACGTCGAAATTTGTTTCGGAAACAAAAATAGAGATCGGAGTCCCTGTTACAGGTTTAGATCCCCTTTTTCATTCACGGGCACAATTTATGGGTTTATCCCAGGAACATTTAGAGGCAATAAAGTCCATTCGCCCCATAATAATGAATATGGTCGATGAAGGTGTAGCTATTATTCTTGACCATCTATTAAAATTTCCTAGTTTAGAGGCAATCGCTACTTCTAGGACAAGCAGGGAAAGATTACATAATGTTTTTAAAACCTATCTCTCTGGTTTATTTACTGGTAATTTTGATGAGGCATTTCACACAATGAGAGAAAGAATGGGACATATTCACTTAAATGCTGGTTTGCCGATTGGCTGGTTTTTAGCAACTTTTGGTGCATTCCAGTCAATATTGATACCCAAAATTATTGAACATCTACAGGACAATCCAAAACAATTATCTACTTCTATTCTAGCTATCAATCATTTATTTAACCTTGATGGTCAAATAATCGTAGAAGATTTTATGAATAGTAAAATTGCTCAAATTGAAGAATCACATGCACAAAAGCTAGATCTTCGAGATGAACTCCTCTCTATTAGTCAAGAGCTTGCTGTTTCAATGGAAAACTCTGAGGCATCAATAATTGAAACTGCCCTTAAAACGAAATTAATTAAAGAGAATACAGTTCTAACAAGCAAAAGCAGTACAAATCTTGTGAATTTAACACACCAATACGAAGAGAAAATTGAAGATATGAGTGTTTCTTTTGATAGTTTAGTTGAGAAAATAGAAATGTCGATAAGCAAAACTGAGTCATTAAAGGATATTTCCGGACAGATTTCGAATATGACTCATGAAATTCAGAAAGTGGCTGATCAGACGAATCTCCTTGCATTAAATGCCGCAATCGAAGCAGCCAGAGCTGGACATGAAGGAAGGGGATTTACAGTTGTAGCAAATGAGGTAAGGAATTTAGCCGAGAACTCCAAACGAATGAGCAATCATATTGTGGAATTAATATCTCAGAGTACATTAAATATAGAATCACTTGTTGATATAATGAACGGTATGAATGCACTTTCCTTTTCCTCTCAATCAAATATTAACCAAGTTCGTACCGGTATCCTGACTGTCAAATACGAAATGAGTAATTTTCTAGAGATGTTTAACAGGAACGCAGCAGATTTAGATTTTATTGCAGATTCGATCCAAGATATTAACCAGTCAACTCATAATCTAACTAAATTGTCTAGTAAACTATTTGACAAGGCTGAGAATCTGTAATTTGAAATTTTCTAAAAAATCTTTACCTACAAAGAGCCGAGCTATTCCAGCCCGGCCCTCAAAAAACTAACTGCGATGTTCAATTAGGTCAATGACTCCTAATACAATGTGCGCTTGGCCGAAACCAAAAACAGTATTCGCAATCATTTTATTAGTAACTCGTTTTTGTTTCATTGCATACCCTGTAGCTGTGACAGCCATTCCTAATGTAGTTGGAATTAATCCTTCACGTAAATTCATTGTATTATCCCCCTACATCGAAGTTAGTCGGTGTATTACACCAATGTTAGTTTTAGCTTGAAGCCAGTTTCTATTTATCTCTAGGTATTGACCCTAAAATACCTGTTTAATTTCGTTCGTAAATTTCAGATGTTTCAGCATCTTCCCGTTTAGAAATTCTTCTGTACCAGGACCACCAATAAAAAATTCGATATGAGGTTGCTTTCCAGCAAACTCGTCTAAATCATGAAGAATATTCTCATTAATATCAAACGGAAGTTTCGTAAGAGCAGATAAAATTACTTTCTTTGGATTTAATTGTTCTATACTCGATTGAATGGCACTAGGAGCTGGTGATGGCCCGAGAACTACTGTTTTCCAGCCTCTTAACATCCCTTCAAGCAAAATAATGTGAACTGGAATTTCATGTCTTTCTCCAGGCAGACATGCCCCCAGCATTAATGGGGCATTTTCGGTCAAATGTATATTTCTTCTCAACTGGACAAGAAAATCCCTAACCACTAAGCTTGCTACTGCCTCCTGGTATTCCCCCCATCTTCCGTCCTTCCATCTCGCCCCAACCTCTTTCAAAAAGGGGATAACAATAGAATGAAGAAGTTTACGTAAACCGTAAGCTGAATATGCCTGCTGTAAAATTCGATTCATATTCGATTCATGTAGATTTTCCCCTTCTTGAAGTAATGAGATTACATGATCATTTAGTTCAATAGGTTGTGTCTCTACCACATCATAATTTACGGAAAACACCGTCGACTCTTGACTGCTTCGATTCTGACATAACAAGGCAGCCTGTTTAACTGTATGACCATTTTCTACTAATGATTTAACATATAAAATGGTATTTACTTCTTTCGACGAGTATATACGATACCCATTATCTAACCTATTAGGATTCACAATTCCATATCGCTCTTCCCATTTACGAATAACTTGTTTAGAAAGACCTGTAATATTCGAAACCTGCTGAATGCTGTAGGTCACATCAACTGCATTCTGAATCATTTTACCATCCTCAATCTAAAAAATATCTTATTAAAAATGAATGTTTCCACAAAAATTAAGATATACATAGCCTAACTTTCAATTCTTTATTAACTATATAACATGAATAAACTTTATACAATAAACTGTATAAGGATATACATAGTGTTGACATAAATTTTGGATGAATACAGAATAATCCTTGTTTTGTATAATGTTTGTATAATAAATAAAATAAAACCTTTTACAAAAACCCACTAATCTTTTATACTCGTTTTAATAATGATATTTACACTCAAATCTAAAATTTTCAAACCATAAGGGAGGATATCAGGTGAATTTTTTAACTCAATTTAGTCTAAAAAACGCTTTTGCTGTTTTCATCATTTCGTTCTTATTAATTCTAGGTGGGCTATTTTCTTTTTCAAAGCTAAAGGTTGATTTATTGCCAAACATTGAATTTCCCCAACTTACCATTCAGATTTTATACCCTGGTGCATCTCAGCAGGATATTGATGAGCAAGTGACCAGTAAACTTGAATCAAAGTTAAAAGGCATTGAAGGAATTAAAAAAATGCAGAGCGCCACATATGAAAGCATTTCAACAATAAATCTTGATTTTCCTTTTGATGTGAAACTAGATGAAGTGGAGGGTACCGTAAAGGATTTAATTAGTAGTACAGACATGCCAGAATCTGTTCAGATAGAAGTAAATCGATTTTCATTTGGCGCCTTTCCTATTTTTAACATATCACTTTTTTCAAAAGGAACTGTAGATTTACAGGAGCTCTTAAATAATGATGTAGTACCTGAGCTAAATAAGATTCAAGGCATAAACAGTATTTCTATCGGGGGATTAACTGAGGATACTTTACAAATTACTATAAATAAAGAGAAGGCCAGACAGTTTGGCTTAACCTTAAATCAAATAAAAGAACAAATACTGCAAAAGCAGCTTTCCTTTCCAGCAGGAAATGTAAATGATAATGAAATAATTATCCCGATCCGAGTACAAGAAAAAATCAAAATGATTGAGGAACTTAAAAATATTAAACTTCAATCACAATTTGCTCCAAATACAAATGGAATTAATTTATCTGAAATAGCAGCAATAGAGGAAATTACTGCTAAGTCTGAAATTACGAGGTATAACCTGAAAGATTCTCTTTCAATGGCGGTTACAAAGAAACAGGATGCGAATACCGTTGAGGTTGCAGGAAATGTGCTAAAGGTTTTAAATACTTATAAAGATCAATTAGATTATGCTATTGGTTTTGATTCAGCAGAAGGAATTGAAGCATCTGTAAATACTTTAATTAAGGAAGGTTTACTTGGAGCACTGTTTGCTTCCATTTCAGTATTAATATTCTTAAGAAACATACGGGCAACTGTTATCGCAATTATCTCCATCCCGCTTTCCTTAATCGTTTCATCCATATTTTTATACCAATTGGATATTTCACTTAATATTATGACATTAGGTGGAATGGCTGTTGCAGTTGGCCGAGTCGTAGATGACAGTATCGTAGTAATAGAAAACATCTTTAGGAGAATACGAAAAGAAAAAGCAGAAATGTCGAATGAATTGATTCAACAATCTACAAAGGAAATCCTTAAGGCCATTTCATCATCAACTATCACAACAGTAGTTGTGTTTTTACCTTTAGGATTTGTCGGAGGAATTACAGGTGAATTTTTCCTTCCATTTGCCTTAACAATAGTGTTTTCTTTATTAGCGTCCCTTCTTGTTGCCATAACGATTGTCCCGATATTGGCTAAATTCTCCTTTAAAAAGGTACCGAAGGAGGAAAAAGAGAATGCACTCCAAAGGCAATATGGAGGGATTATCCAATGGTCTTTAAACCACAAGCTAACAATTATTACTTTGTCAGTATTATCATTAGTCGGTTCTTTCGCACTAGTTCCTAGTCTTGGCTTTACCTTTATTCCTAATGAGGAACAAAAGCTTCTCGTTGCTACCGTTCAGCTGCCAGCCTCGACTTCACTAGAACGGACAAATGAAATATCACTTGAAATAGAAAATATGTTTGCAAAAAAAAGTGAAATAAATGAAGTGACTGCTGGTATTGGCTCCAGAGATTTTCAAACTGGATTAAAACGTCAAAATCAAGCAAATTATTTCATTAGTTTAAAAGATAATGTAAAGGTTACGGAGATTATTAATGAGTTAGAGAAAGACATGGAAGGAATTGTTCTTACGAAGGAACCTAATGCAAAAATAGGTATTCAAGAGCAATCAACTGAGGGACCTCCATCTAATAACAATGTCAATATTAACCTTTATTCAACGGATTTAAAGGCATTACAAGAAGCTGCCAGTAATGTTGAAAGCTATATGATGAAGCAAAAGGATTTAAAATACGTAACAAATAATTTTTCAGAAAAGCAAAAGCAGCTGCTTATCCAAATTGACTCTGAGAAAGCGTCAAAATTTGATATATCTGGATTTCAAATTTTAGCGGCTGTAAGTGATCAAACAAAACCTGTTAATGTAGGAAATCTTACTTTAAATGACGAAGAGCGTAACATCCAGTTATCATATGATAAGAAAACGGATACTTTAGCAGAATTAAAAAAAATAACTATCTTTTCTGCGCAAGGACCTGTCCTTATCACGGAATTGGCAGATATTGTAGAAATTGATGCATATACTTCTATCCAAAAGCTAGATGGAAAGGTTTTTGCTCAAATTTCTGCTGTTGTTGATTCTAATGATATCCGCTCAGTCTCTACAAGAGTCATTGATGGAGTAAAAAACGAAGTTGATATTCCAAAGAATGTTACGTTTGAAGGCGGCGGCGGCAGTGATGAAACGATAGATATCTTCATCCAGCTTGGATTAGCAATGGTCATTGCCATCGGCTTAGTTTATTTAACACTTTTAATTACTTTTGGCAAAGCTAGGATACCATTTATTCTCCTTTCATCACTTATTTTCGTACCAATCGGCTCGATGCTAGGATTGTTTATTGCAAAAGAACCAATGTCTGTAAGTGTCATGATAGGTCTATTAATGTTAATTGGAATTGTGACGACGAATGCTATAGTACTTGTTGATCGAGTTGGCCAAAACCGTGAGGAAAAGATGATGTCCATTCGAGTAGCTTTAATAGAGGCTGGCAAAACTCGTTTGCGCCCAATTTTAATGACGGCTTTTGCAACAATAGCTGCTTTAATTCCATTAGCATTAACAACATCTTCTGGCACGTTAATTTCAAAAGGCCTTGCCATTACGGTTATTGGTGGTCTCACCTCATCTACATTATTGACACTAATTCTCGTTCCAGTTATTTATGAATTATTTTTCTTAAAACAGGTAAGAAAAGAAAAAATGATATCTTCATCATTACATGCAAAATAATGAAGAGCCCCTAGCCAAAAGAGCTGGGGGCTTCTTATTTATTGGCTGCTTTAGCAAAGTTTGTTGTTTTAGTGTTGAACACTGAACCGTTCCTTGCGCTCCAATCCACTCTGCGTTTTCAGTATTATTAATAGCAAGAATCTTTTAGAAAACAGCCTAATTAAATAACTTAGGATCTTATTTATACAGCTTATTAGTATTTTTTTTATCTTCTGCAAAACCAGCTAATAGTTGTCAACATTCTCCAATATAAAATGAAAAATTAGATGATATACTAAAAATGAGGTAAAAATATTTTAGATAAACACTGCTACATCAATATGTCAGCGATTAGCACTCAAGCCACGTTGAGTGTGTAGCGTTGATAGAGTTGAAATAGCTTGGTGGCAATGGTTTTGTGTGTTTTACCCTAAATATTGAAGTGTGTTTTATGTTCCCTCGGACGAATGGTTCGGGGGATTTTTTGACTCCCGGGGGTTTTACTTTTAAGCAGAATTTAGCAGTATTCCAGTAATGTATATTTTTGCGGACTTAGGTATTGGCGTCATATTTGAAAACATTAAAACTGATACGGGACAAAAGGCGAAATCACGCTGTTTCAAGCGATTTTGATTTTATGTTGGTGTTTGTTTGGTGTTTAAAGATCCTTAACAAAACTGAAATGACCTGAACCCAAAAAGTTAAACACGCAAATTAGGTAGCCACTTGGGCATGAGTTCTGTAATTAACCGGACCCATGCCTTTTAATTTTCCGTTTCCGAAATATTGACCTAGATCCAATCCAGATATAGGCAATTCGAATAGGCAGTAGTGAATTGCTATGAAAAATAGTAATAGATATATAACTTTTATTCATTTTACAAATATTCAAAATATATGTACAATTAAAATCAATAAAATATTATCTCATAAATAGAATGATTAACATAAAAAGGAGTGAGGAAATGAAGATACGGGAATTGCCTTCCGGATTTGGTAATACTTAATAAAATAGTTTTCTAGGGAAATTTCAGTGATAAGAGCTATAAACATAAGAAGGCTAGATTCCTTAAAAAACGAATTTAATTTTTGTAATCGTTATCAGAAATTATACTCGGAAAAATTATTGAGTACAACATCAATGTAAAATGACAGAAGCAACTGAATACTTCACCGATAAAAAAGAGAAGTATTCAATTGTGGACAGGTGTAATAGTTTTATAAAGTGCCTAGGAGGGGTCACTTGAAATTAATTCAATTTATTAATCAAACAATAAGAATTGTTTGTATTACATTAATAATTATTATTATTTTTACAACCTTTTTTCAGGTTATTGTTCGTTATTTATTTAGTTCTTCCTACACATGGGTGGAAGAAACAGCTATATGGTCAATGGTATGGATTATCTTTTTAGGGTCAGTTTTGGGAATTGTAGAAGATGCTCACCCTAAGGTTGATTTTTTTACAAACCTTTTACCTAGTAAAGCCAAAGGTATTGTTGAAAGTTTCAGTAATCTTGTTTGCGCAATAGTTGCTGCTTTATTAGGCTATTATTCGATTGATTTAGTTCAATCAAATTTCCACAAAATATCTGTCGGTTTACAAATACCTATATCAATACTCTACCTTTCGCTTCTAATAGGTAGTGTGCTTATGGCTTTGTTCTTTTTAGTGAAAGCTTATGAAAGTATAAGGGGAGCTTTTGGAAAGGGGGTTGAAAATTGATCACCGCCTTGTTCATCACACTTTTTGCAGCTATGATTCTTGGTATCCCAATTGGATTTTCAATTATAATTAGTGTTTTCGTTGCTGTTATGCTTGATGGCTCTATTAATCCATCAATAATAATTCAACGTGTGGTTAATGGAGGAGCAAGCTTTACTACGCTCGCTATTCCTTTATTTATAATTGCAGGTAACTTGATGTTTTATGGAAGTACCTCGAAATTAATGAATCTTGCAAATATGTTAATTGGAAGAGTGCCAGGAGGACTGGCAAATGTGAGTGTAGTAGGCAGTGCTTTCTTTGGTGCGGTATCAGGATCAGGGATAGCTACGACTGTTGCAGTAGGTTCAATAGTTGGTCCAGAAATGACAAAAAAAGGATATAAAAAAGGATATACTGCTTCCTTATTAGCGGGAGCTGGAACTTTGGGTGTCATGATTCCGCCTAGTATTGCAGCAATTATCTACGCAACGGTAGCTAACACATCTGTTGGCCAACAATTGTATGCAGGTACTGGACCTGGTTTGCTTACAATGGTTTTGTTAATAGTGCTTAACACCATCCTAGCATTACGATGGGGAATAGGTACAGAAAAGTATTCCTATACGATGAAAGAACGCATGAAAATTTGTTTGGATGCAGTCCCGCCACTATTAATGCCGATAATTATTTTGGGGGGCATCTTCAGTGGCATTATCACTCCTACAGAATCAGCTGTTGTTGCAACATTATACGCACTTATCCTCTCAGTGTTCGTTTACAAGGAATTAAATTTTAAAAAATTAATGGATGTTTTTGTTGAAAGTACGATTACTATTTCGATGATTTTACTTATCATTGCTGCAGCAACCCCATTCTCTTGGTTTTTGACTATTAAAAACGTACCCCAAATGGTGGTAAGTGCTTTAGGTTTACTGTCTGATAGTAGTTTTCTCCTGATAAGTATAATAATAATTTTGATAGTCATATTAGGTATTTTTATGGAGGGTGCAAGTATTATCATTTTAATGACACCTTTACTTCTCCCGCTTGCCATTCAAATCGGATATGATCCAGTACATTTTGGTACAATCATGCTATCTGCAACAAATATTGGTGTTATAACACCACCAATGGCAGTAGGTTTGTTTGTCGCATGTAAAATTATCAATATAAATTTAGAAGATGTTTTTCCAGAAGTTTTCTATGTGATAGGGGTCATGATTATAGCAACATTTATTATAGCCATGTGGCCGAGCTTGTCGCTATGGCTTCCAAAACTATTGATGTAACGAAAAATTATAAAAATATATTGAAAAGGAGATTTTCAAAATGGGATATAAAAAACAGATAAATAAAATTACGAAGTCAATCAAGGAGGGAGTAGCACCGGTAGGAATCTTTGTATTTACGAGAGATGTTTCTGTTATAGAGGTAATCGGTGATTCTGGATTTGATTTTATTATTATTGATGCTGAACACACTAGGCTAAATGGTGAAACGTTAGAGCATCAAATCATGGCAGCGCAATTGCACGATGTTACACCTATCGTCCGTGTCCCTGATAATATCCCTTATATGATTCGACATGCTATGGAGGCTGGTGCACTAGGTGTAGCTGTCCCACATATTACGAGCCGTGAAGATTGTAGACGCGCTCAAGAAGCATTACGGTTTGCTCCTTATGGTAAAGCTGGTATGTGCCCTACTATCCGGGCAACATCGTACAATGTAAATTATTGGGATGAACACGTCGAAACTGTGAATGAAATATCACTTATTGCCATGATAGAGGATCCTATCGCCATGAATGATTTGGATGGCATCCTAGATGAATTAAAACCGGGAAGGGACTTGGTCTTGTTTGGGAAAGCTGATTTTAGTCAGGGTCTTGCAAAAAAGGAACAAGGAATGCTTGTAGATTTAAACAATCCTGAAACTACAGTGGCATTTAAGAAAGTGGTTGAAGAGTGCATTAAACGTAAAATTTCCGTCATGGCTTCCCCATACCCAGGATTAGGTTCCGAGGATATTAGGAATATAGTAACTGACGGTGGGCAAGCCATTATTCTAGACACGGACTTAATGTTATTGCATAATTCCTTCAGGAAAATTCTTGGAAGAGCGAAGGGAATTAACCTAAATAGTAAATCATTAGTCTAAGAAGAAATAAACTTAAGAGGAGGGGAAAAATGAAAAAATTAGTTTGTGTATTTTTAACACTAATTATTGCAGTGGGTTTGAGCGCATGCAGTTCCGGCGAAACTAGTTCTAGTAATAATGAAACTGGTGGTTCAGATCAAGGAAATTCAAAAGTAATAAAACTAGGACATATGTTTAGTGCAGGGGATCCTCTTTATAACGGTGCTGAATATTTCAAAGAAACTTTAGAAAAATTAAGTGATGGCAGTATTACTGTTGATATTTATCCTAATGCAAGTCTTGGTAGTGTAGATGATATGATTGAGCAGGTACAAATGGACAGTTTGGATGCTGTTCTCGGTGGTTTTGCTCCTTTTCATGGCGAATATCCTGCAGCAATGATTGATGAAGTACCATTTCTTTTTACTGGCCACGAACATTACTTTGCTGCTATGGACGGTGAGTTAGGTGAAGCTTTACAATCGGAAGTATTCGGTAAGGCAGGAATGACTAATCTTGGAACTTGGAGTAGTGGTTTTAGACATTTCACTAATAATAAAGGTCCAATTGTTGTACCTGAAGATATTAAAGGGATAAAAATTAGAAGTGCAAACTCTCCGATTAGGTTAGAAATGTTTAAAATTTTGGGTTCTAACGCGATTTCCATGCCATTCCCAGAAGTCTTTTCAGGATTACAGCAGGGAACAATAGATGGTCAGGAAAATCCCCTTAGCTTGATTGTTTCTAGTAGTTTTAATGAGGTGCAGGATTATTTATCTTTGTCCGGTCATATTTACAATGGAATCCCAGTGCTTTTTAGTACCAAGTTATTAGAAAGCTATTCAGATGAAGAGCAGCAGTGGATTAGGGAAGCAATGAAAGAAGCTACAACATATCAGCGTGATTTAGCTAAGGAATTTGAAAATGAGGCCTTAAAGACCTTAGAGGCTGATATGGAGGTTAATAAAATTGACTACGATGCTTTCTTTGACGCCGTTCAGCCTGTATACGATTACTACAGAGAAAAAGCCGGTGATAATGGTTGGATTGAAATGGCTTTAAAGGCTAAACCGAATTAAATAATAAACTGCTGATAGAAGAGCCTGTTTCAAATTATTTAAATTTTCTGATAAATTTAATAGGTGTGTACCTGCTTTGAGAGGCTATTTATTGCCTCTCTTTATAAGATTTGTAGCCAATTGAATTTAAATACGGTCTTCTTTGGAGCTGTCATACGCCTTTTTAAATATAACTTGGGAAGGGAGATTTATATAATATGAAAGTTGTATCATCGGCAAATATAAATCAAACCATTCAACAGCAATTTAAGGAAAAATATCCAGATATTCAATTTGTCTTTTGTGAGAATATGAAAAAGGCGGAATCAGAAGTTGAAGAAGCAGATATTCTTATTACGTTTGGAAATGATTTGAGTGAAGGCCATGTTCAATTAGCTAAGCAGTTGAAGTGGGTTCATTTACTTGCGGTTGGGTTTGAAAACTTGCCTATTAAGGTAATTAAGGAGAGGGATATTCTAGTCACAAATTCACATAGTATTCACGCAATCCCAATGTCGGAATACACAATTTCCATGTTATTGAACGTAATGCGAAATGAAAAACTGTTGCTTAAAAATGAAAGAGAAAAGATCTGGGGGCAATGGATTAAAATTGAAGAAATTACCGGCAAGACGATTGCGATTTTGGGAACAGGTTCAATTGGTCAGGAAATTGCAAGGGTTGCGAAAGCATTTCGCATGACAACACTTGGATACAATCGAAGTGGGAACAGCGTAACAGAATTTGACGAGATTTTTACTTATAATAGATTACCAGAGATGCTATTAAAAGCTGATTTTGTTGTCTCTGTGCTGCCTGCAACCAATAAGACAAAAAACTTTATAGATAAAAGTTTATTTAAGGCAATGAAAAGTGAAGCAGTATTTATGAATATTGGACGGGGTTCCACAGTTTGTGAAGAGGACTTAATTAACGCTTTAAATGAAGGAGAAATTTCACATGCAATCCTTGATGTTTTTCAAATTGAGCCTCTTCGCCGGGAACACCCGTTTTGGGAGATGGATAATGTAACTGTTACCCCCCATTTATCAAGTCTCTCTACGAATTATCAGAAGAGAGCATTTGAAATTTTTGAAAAAAATTTAATCCAATTTCTATCTGAAACAGGAACATACATGAACAAAGTCAATATGGAACGAGGATATTAATCTATCAAAATTTTATAGGTCATTTTTTCATTTCTCATGCTATGTTTTCTCTTGAATGAAACATGCAACATGGTCATGAAGGAAGACCTCTTTTATATGGGCATTGTTGCTTAATATAATGATTGATAATTACTCTATTTCGTTGTAAATCAAGATCATCAATTAGGATTGGAAAAGGATAATTACTATCAAAATTAGTGCTATACTACAAGCTATTTTGTGTCCAAAATGTTGAAGGAGATTCAATTTTATCAATTTCTTTTAAAAACTGTTTCATAACTTTTGTCATTTCTATTTTCCTTAATCTAGCACAACCAATTGAAGTTTCAAGTTGTTCACCATTAACTATTAAAGGTATTGTGGTAATGTTCCAATTCAACATATTTGGGTTATTATAAAAAGCAAAATCTGTGTTTATACTTATATAGTCACCTTCATCGATAGCTTTTTTAATCAAATTCATATTTTGGATTACACTAATATTCAATTTAGATTCTTCATTTGTTAACTCCTGTATTTCCTTCTTTATTCCGCTGTTATACATGATAATTCTATGGTTTTCTACATCTTTAGGAGTTAAAAATTGCTTCTTAGATAATTCAGAATCCCTTTTAACAGTTACATAGAATTTTACTGTAATTATTTTTTTGAAATCTATATTTTTATTTTCTGTGATCTCTTTGTTAATAATTAAAAAGCCTATGTCTATAGCCTTTTTATTAATGTCATTTAGAATTTCTTCTGATTCCTTTTCCACGATACCAATTTGCATGGAAGGATTCTCCCTTATTAATGAAAAAATAGAATTGGATAAATAAGGTACAATCGTAGGGGCGGTTGCTAGTCTAAGTTTTCGATTTGTTGATGTATTGTATTTTTCACTTATCTCTTTTAATTCTTGGATTAGCAACATTATTTCCTCTGACTTTTCAATTAATTCTTCCCCTACTGAGGTGGGTACTAAACCCTTATTAGTTCGATTGAAAATCATTACACCAAGCTCTTCTTCTAGTTTGGTTACAGATTTGCTAATACCGGGCTGGGATATATTTAGTGCATTTGCAGCCGCGGAAACAGATCCTGTTTTTGCAATTTGTATAATGAATGTTAGTTGATCAATATTCATGTTAATACCTCCTTCTGTCTAACTAGGCTATATGTAAAGATAAATTTGAACTTACTATTAATTGAATTTCACAAAAAGTTACGTATTCCATTGTCAAAAATGTTACTACAGGTATCTTCTGTAGTAATAGATTTTTATAAATATATTTACTAAGGGATTATGAAAATTATTCATAGAGGTATTACTATTATGTATTTTACAATTTTTCTGATTATTTGTAAAATTTTAATAAATAGTGTAACAGATGTTTTAGAACTAAGACACTTAAAACACACTAAATCGAATGCGTTTTATCTTATATAGGAATGGAGAATTGAAAATGACAAAAAGTTTAAAGGTTAGCACAGATATTGGAGGGACTTTTACGGATATTGCAGTAACTGATGAGGCAGGTAATTTACACGTTTTTAAAACGCCTACTACCAAAGGTAATTATGGCCAAGGTGTAATAAATGCTATTGAAATTGCTGCCAAATTTCAAGACAAGACAGTACATGAATTTTTGCAAAAAACTAGTGCGGAAAATGGAAAATTCGCACATGGATCTACCATTACGACTAATGCTATTTTGGAAGATAAAGTGGGGAAAGTAGGATTAATTGTAACACGTGGTCATAAAGATATTTTAACTTTTCGCAGTGGGGGTGAAAGACAAAACCCCTACGATTGGAATATGGATTATCCTAAGCCTTATATACCGCGCTATTTAACAGTGGAAGTAACAGAAAGAATTAATGCGGAAGGTGATGTGGTAGTACCTTTAAACGAAACGGATGTAATAAAGGCAGTTGATTTCTTTAAAAAGGCTAAAGTAGAAGCAATCGCTATTTGTCTATTGTGGGATATCGTCAATCCGATTCATGAAAAAGAGATTGCAAGGATAATTAGAAAAGAGTGGGAGGACGTCCCTATAGTTTTAGCTTCTGAGGTAAATTCCAGTATACGTGAGACAGGACGGACTTCGTCAGCCAGTATTAATGCTTCATTACTACCAATTGTTGGCGATTATTACAAGGAGTTGAATGATAAGTTAATAGAAAATGGATTTACTGATAATGTTACATTATTTAATTCAACTGGGGGTGTAATGACAGTTGATGAAATGCTAACTAAACCAATTTATAGTATTGATTGCGGTCCGGCGTTGGCTCCTGTTTCTGCGTTAGAGTATGCAAGGTTGGAAAAGGGAAAAGAAGATTTAATTGTTGTAGACATGGGAGGTACAAGTTTTGATATTAGTACAGTAATTAATGGTGAAATACCAGTATCTAGAAATGCGAAAATAAAACATTTTGAACTTGGAATTCCTAAAGTTGATATTAAATCGATAGGATCGGGTGGAGGGAGTATTGCCTGGGTGGACTCCGGGGGTATGTTAAGAGTTGGTCCATCAAGTGCTGGAGCAATTCCTGGTCCTGCTTGTTATGAAGAAGGAGGAATATTCCCGACGGTTACAGATGCAAACCTTGTCCTTGGTAATTTAAATAAGGAATTCTATGCAGGTGGTTCAATGAGGCTAAACCAGGATTTAGCGGAAAAAGCAATCATGGAACACGTTGCCAAACCACTTGGACTTTCGTTAGAAGAAGCCGCTTTTAGCATTTGGCATACTGTTAATTCAGATATGGCTGCAGGGATAGAGGAAGTCACTATTTGGCAGGGGATAGATCCACGTGATTTCCTTTTCATAGCTGGTGGCGGTGCAGCTGGACTTCATATAGCTCAAATTTGCAAACAACTTAATGTAAAGGAAGCATTAGTGCCAAAAAACGCTGGTGCCTTGAGTTCAGTTGGTGGATTATTTGCTGATGTGAAAGGTGAACGTTCGGTAAATGCCTATACCAATACTGAGAATTTTGACTATGAGGTTGTTAATCAAAGTCTAGAGGAACTAAGAAATTGGGGAATTGAATTTTTGGATCGTGCTAATATACCAAGAGATAAGCAAAAGTTAGAGTTTTATTGTGAAGCAAGATATCCACATCAAAATTGGGAAATTTTCATACCTCTTAATAAAAGTCACTTTGAAAATCCAGCAGATATAAAGGAAATGATCTCTCAATTTCACCAAGAACACTTAAGGATATTTGCAGTCAATGAAGAATCTGATATTGAATGTATTAATTGGCAAGTTCGTGCTACAGGAATGATTGATAAACCTGTACACATTCAGAAAAGCGAAACAATTCATTCGAAATCATCTTATTTTATGGGTACGAGAAACGTTTATTTAGGCCCTAAAATAGGGCATGTAAGTGCTAATATTTATCGAGGTTCATTAATGCCAGTTGGAAGTGTAATACAATTTGATGAAGTAGCTATAATTGAAGAAGCTACGATGACCCTTCTATGTCCACCTGGGTGTCAGGTGACCATTACACCTTATGGAAACTTTTCTATCAAATTTTAAACAGAATCTAGTATGAATTAGGAGGGGTTAATGTGAATATAAATGTTGAAAATAAAATAGAGCCATATATGATTACATTGCTAGTAAGAAAATTTGAGTCGATTGTACGTGAAATGACTAATACAGTCATTCGAACTGCACGTTCCGGTGTAATAAGTTCTGGGAGAGACTTTTCATGTAGTGTTATTACGGGAGATGGTAGAATTCTATTCGTTTCTGAGGCAATACCAGTTCATACAGCTAATAGCAATTTGGTTATTCTATCGTTGTTGGATCTATTTAAAGATGATATTCATGAAGGTGATATCTTTCTATGTAATAGTCCTTATCACGGAAATACTCACCACGCTGATTATACTATTATTGCCCCTATTTTTCATAATGGGGAGTTACTCTTTTTCTCAGTTGTCAGAGGGCATCAAGCGGATATAGGAAATCATTTGCCAACCACCTATTATCCAGATGCAAGAGATATATATGAGGAAGGAGCTTTAAACTGGCCTGTTGTACGAATACAAAAAAATTATAAAGATATTAAAGATATTATTCGTATGGCAAAAATGAGAATTCGAGTTCCGGAACAATGGTATGGCGACTACTTAGCGCAAGTAGGAGCATGCAGGGTTGCAGAGAGAAAGATTAAGGATATGTGCGGTATACATGGGATTGAGTTTATAAATAATTTCGTAGATACCTATATTGACTATGGAGAAAGACGAATGATTGCAGCAATCAAGGAAATGCCTAAAGCTTCTTTAGAATACGAAACATCGCATGACCCAATACCAGGCATTCCAGATAAAGATGCTTCCCAGTTTGGTATTCCGGTAAAGATGAAAGTGGATATTGATCCCGACGAAGCTTATATTTATATCGATGTAAGTCATAACCGTTCAAGTGTGCTTGGTGGATATAATATGTGTGAAGCTACAACAATAGCTGCTGCAACCCAAGGCGTATTAAGTATCCTTTCATCTGATTTACCACAAAATCAAGGTGTATTTAAAAGATTGAAAGTAAAAATGGGGAAAAATCAAGTTGTCGGGTATTCTGAACATCCTATAAGTATGTCTATTTCAACAACAAACGTAACGGATCGATTGGCAAGTATCTCGGGTAGTATTTTTGCTGGATTAGGTGAGCCTTGGGGCATGGCTGAACATGGCTATGGAAAATCCTATAGTAATCCAGTTATAGCCGGGTATGACCCAAGAAAAAATGGAGCACCATATGTAAACCAATTAATTAATGGTTCTGCAGGTGGTGGTGCCATCTATGGGTATGATGGATGGCTAACATTACAAGTGCCGGTATCTTCTGGAATGATGAATATTGACAGTGCAGAAATAATTGAACAAAAATATCCCATTCTTATAAAAGCTCGGGCAATTAGAACAGATAGTCAAGGATATGGACAATGGAATGGTGCACCAGGTACTAAAGTAGAGCTTTTACAGAGATTTCAGGAGGGTACCTGGATGCAAGTTTGTGATGGTCATGTATATCCCCCGAAGGGTATTCATGGTGGGGGAGAAGGTAAAAAAGCTGAAATGTACGTTAAAAAGATAAAAAGCCTTGAAACGATGTGGGATGAGCAAATTGAAGAACCAAAGAGTATTGCACTAACTAATTATGTAAAATTACAACCAGATGTTGAAATCATAGTATCGGAGGCTAATGGAGGAGGAGGGTATGGTAATCCATTAAAACGAGATCCTGAACGAGTTTTATATGATGTTAGAGAGGGTTGGTTATCCTTTGATGTTGCAAAAGAAATATTTGGTGTAGCATTTCTTACTAATGATGTGGATTCACTGGAGATAGATTGGGAAATGACTGAACATTTAAGGAGAAATTTAATCAAAGGGAGATAAATCAAATATATTTCTTGGTTTAATTCCATGTAGCAATGAGGTTAATTAAGATTCATTTGGGTATAGATTGTAGTTCGGGGACTCAAACAATTATCACAGTGAATATGGAGGCATGCAAATTCATGGAATTTATCGAACAAGCAAAAAAAATTTTCCCGAAGGATCGAATTTCAACCAATAAAACAATACTAGAGCAACATAGTAGAGATGAGTCATACCATGAGCCGTCTGAACCATTTGTAGTTGTCTATCCAATAAGTAATAAAGAAGTAAGTGAAATTGTTAAACTAGCAAATAAATATGAAATTCCGATTATTCCATTTGGCCTGGGAACAAGTTTAGAAGGTCATATTATACCTTATCATGGGGGAGTATCGATAGACTTTTCCCTGATGAACAAAATAATAGAGATACGTCCTGATGATTTTTTAGTAAGGGTACAACCAGGAGTAACGCAAATGGAGTTAAATAAAAGACTAAAAAAACATGGGTTATTCTTTTCGGTAGACCCCGGTGCAGAAGCAACATTAGGAGGTATGGCGGCCACTAATGCAAGTGGCACAACATCTGTAAAGTATGGAATTATGCGAGATCAGGTACGTAATCTTGAAGTGGTCTTACCAAATGGAGAAATAATTGAAACTGGTAATCTTGCACCTAAATCATCCTCTGGCTACCATCTTAATGGGTTATTTGTAGGCTCGGAAGGTACGCTTGGTTGCTTTACGGAGTTAACTCTTAGGGTATATGGATTACCCGAGGAGGTTATGGCTGCTCGGGCCTCCTTTGATACGATTAGCCAAGCAGTTGAATCAGTTATAGCCATCCTATCTGCCGGTATACCGATAGCAAGGGTGGAACTAGTAGATGAATCTTCTATTGAACAGGTTAATCAATCGCTTGGGACGAATTACGAAGTAACACCAACACTATTTTTGGAGTTTCATGGTAATAAGATGGGCTTGAACCAAGACATAGCTTTTGCGAAAGATTTAATAACTGAAATAGGCGGTAAATCTATTGAATTTGAAACAGATACAAAGAAAAGAAATGAACTATGGAATGCACGACATAATTTATTATTTAGTTTTGTTCACAGCAATCCACAAAAGAAAGCAATGATTACAGATGTTTGTTTACCATTATCTGAGCTCGAAGGTGGATTATTAGCTGCAAGGGAAAAATTAAAAGAAATTGATTTAGTTGGTGCAATTATTGGTCATGTAGGCGACGGTAATTTTCATGCGATTTTGATGATTGATATTAATAACCCTATTGAGATGAGAAAAGCAGATGAATATAATTCCTTCATCGTTGATTATGCATTGAGTCATAATGGAACATGCACAGGGGAACATGGTGTAGGAGTTGGTAAAATGAAATATCAACAAAAAGAACATGGAAAAGCATATGACCTAATGAAAATGATTAAGAAGACAATCGATCCTAAAGGAATTATGAATCCAGGGAAAGTTATTGATTAAAGATATGGGAGGAAGAAGATGACATGAAAGGAAAGAAAATTCTAGTAGTTGGTGGAGTGGCAGGTGGTGCATCAACTGCAGCTAGAATAAGAAGGTTAGATGAAAGTGCAAAGGTCATCATGTTTGAAAAAGGCCCTCATGTATCTTTTTCAAATTGCTCCCTACCATACCATTTAGGCGGAATCGTAGAAGATAGTGAAAAACTAGTCTTAATGAGTCCGGCTATTTTTAAAAATCGATATAATATTGAAGCTCGTGTTAATCATGAAGTTATCGCAATTAACCGGGAAAATAAAACAATTACAGTAAAAGATTTAATGACAGATAAAAACTATGAAGAAAGCTATGATAAGTTAGTCCTTTCACCTGGTGCATCTCCAATTAAACCAAATTTAGAAGGAATTAATAATCCGAATGTATTTACAGTGCGGAATGTTGTTGACATTGATAATATCCAATCGTTTATTAAACAAAAAGGAATAAGGGATATTGCGGTTATCGGTGGAGGATTTATTGGTGTAGAAGTTGCAGAGAACTTAAAACTTGCAAATTTCAACGTAACATTAGTCGAATTCGCCAATCAAGTAATGGCACCATTTGACTACGATATGGCACAAATTCTTCATAAAGAAATGATGGATCATGGAGTTAACCTTGTATTAGATGACAGACTTGCTAAAATTGAGAACAAATATGTCGTAACGAATTCTGGTAAGCAAATTGATGCTCAGGCTGTGATTCTCGCAATTGGTGTACGGCCAGAAACAAGCCTAGCAAAAGAAGCAGGGCTTGAAATTGGTGAAACGGGTGCAATAAAAGTCGACCATAACTACTTAACTAATGATGAAAATATATATGCGGCAGGAGATGCGATTGAAGTATACCATCGTCTATTACACAAACCAACTAGACTAGCACTTGCTGGTCCTGCACAGAAACAAGCTCGTGCAGCTGCAGACCATATGTATGGAATTCCAAATCGAAATAACGGGGTTATCGGTTCATCATCTATCCATCTATTTGACTTAAATGCAGCTTCAACGGGTCTAAATACAAGAAATGCAGAGCAAGCAGGAATAAAGCATGATTATGTATATGTTATCCCAGGTGATAAAGTCGGATTAATGCCGAATAGCAATCCAATGCACTTTAAATTGGTTTATGAATACCCAACAGGACGGATCTTAGGTGCCCAAGCGATTGGTAAAGGTAATGTCGATAAACGAATTGATGTTATTGCTGCCATGATTACGATGAATGGGACATTGGAAGACCTAAAAGACTTAGAATTAACCTACTCACCGATGCTAGGGACAGCAAAAGATGTTGTAAATCTGGCAGCATTAGTGGCACTTAATCAATTACATGGTAAGTATAAAGAAGTTAAAGTCTCTGAGGTTCGTAAGCTAGTAGAAAATAATGCTTTTATTATAGATGCTCGGGAAAAAGGGGAATACAACGCAGGTCACTTATTCAATGCTGTGAACATTCCTTTAAGTGAATTTAGAGATCGGTTAGATGAGATACCAAAAGACAAACCAGTCTATATTCATTGTCGTTCAGGACAACGAAGCTACAACATGGTAATGGCGTTACAGAATTTAGGATATACTAATGTATTTAATGTCTCAGGCTCTTATCTGGGTATTAACATATATGAATATTTTAATGATTTGGTAAATGGAAGGGAGAAAATAGTTACAGAATATAACTTTAAATAATGAACAAAAATTGATTCATTCGTCCGTATATAAGGGTGTTAGGAGAGTAGGACTATTATAAGGTTCAAGCCATAAGGAGGCACAAACTAATGGGGGATATTATTAAGCCAGAGACACTGGCAAATTGGTTGGAGAAAGATGAACTAACTATCATCGATGTAAGATCTGATTTATTGAATCCAGATGAAGGTGAAATTGCCTATAAAAAGAATCATATACCAGGGGCACATTATCTTCATTTAACAAAAGATTTATCGGGGGAAGTCCGTAAACATGGCGGAAACCATCCATTACCAGATAAAAATGCTTTTACAGGAAAGTTAAGTGAAATTGGCGTTACGATGGAAAAGCCTATTGTCATTTATGATACAAAAAATGAAATGTTTGCCGCTCGCGCATGGTGGTTGTTAAAATATTACGGTCATAATAAGACATACTTGCTAGACGGAGGTTTTGATGCCTGGGTTAAGGCCGGCTATGAAGTGACAGACCAACTACCTGAAAAAGTTCATTCAACTTTTACGCCGCAGATGGATAAAACAATGGTTGTGTCTATGGAAGATGTCAAAAACCACCAACAACAACATACAATACTTATTGATTCAAGATCAAGAGAAAGATATTTGGGTGAGTCAGAACCATTATATAAAAAGGCAGGGCATATTCCCGGTGCGAAAAATTACTTTTGGCAGGATGTTTTAGTTGAGGATGGGTCATGGAAAACACCAGAACAACTAAAGGAACATTTTGCGGCAATACCAAAACAAAAAGAAGTAATTGTTTCTTGTGGTTCGGGTATTTCTGCATGTCCTAATATAGTTGCACTAAAACAGGCTGGTTTTAATAATGTTAAATTATATGCTGGAAGTTTTAGTGATTGGATTTCCTATGAGGAAAATGAAGTGGTGAAAGGGGAGTAGGTGGTGGAGTATCAATTACAAGAAAGATTGAAATAATGTAGCTAAATATATTTAACATAATTTTTTCATTTGAATTTCTAGATCTAATCTAACCCTAATTTCGATTTACAAGATTGGGGGGAATGTAAAATAAACTGTGTAAGTAAGAGTGCGTACGGCTCTTACTTACACAGTTTATTTTTTATTGTTAAACTCAAACATATGATGTATATGTGTATCAAATTATTACAAAAGATGACCGAAACTATCTACAAGGAACAGTTAAGGAATCTATGCATGAGTTATTAGAAAGCAAAAGAGATTTAGCTGAAAATGTCATTGTTCCTTTTGATATGAAAGATACCCAAATAGAAGCTGCTGACAGAATGGGAATGAGGGGATAGCAGCAACCAAATACAGAGATGGAATGGAATCATGAGAACAATTAATGATGGAATGTCTATTTCAGATATCAAATTCTTTATAGAAAAAAGACTTGAGTTAGCAAAAGGTGCGCACATCAAAGGAAAAAAAGACTTTTCTAATTCGATTAGTTGCTATGAATTTGACTTACAAAAGTTATTTAATTATTCTCAATGGAGCTGAAAATATGTTGCTGGATCAATTTAAGTTAGTACTAGTATAAATTAGGTAAACACTACTACATCAATTTGTCTGCGATCACCACCCAAGCCATGTGGAGTGCGTGGCGTTGATAGAGTTGAAATAGCTTGGTGGCAATAGATTTGTGTGTTTTACCCTAAATATTGAAGTGTGTTTTATGTTCCCTCGGACTAATGGTTCGGGGGATTTTTTTGACCCCAAGGGTCTAACTTTTACGCGGAATTAAGGGTATTCCAGTAATGTATATTTTTTCAAAGAGATTGAAGAATTTGATTATGGTCGGGCAGTAGTATAGAAAAAAGTCTATTTTGCAAGTACTTGTCACTTTGCTGGATAGCACAGAAATTGAGTGCCAAATTGACGAATGGTAAAAAGGCTTGGAGTTAGCCTCCAAGCCTAAATTGCCTATTAAACACAAAACTATATGGAGATCCATCAAAAATGGGGATTACTAATTTAAACCTAAATAAGAGGTAATTATCGTTGGGTATTATACTTTCTACTTAAATTATACCATTATTACAAAAGTATTTATAGACTGCTTTTTCCAAAAAAAACATACTATACTGTTATACATAAATCTAAAAATATGAGGTGTGTAGCAGTATGAACGACAAAAAAGATGTCTTAGATAATGGTCCTTTCTTTCATGGAACTAAAGCAGAACTGAAAATTGGAGATTTTTTGGAACCACAACACTTATCAAATTACCAAGATAAAAAATCCAACTATATTTATTTTACTGCGACATTAGATGCTGCTAAATGGGGCGCTGAATTAGCAACATTAAAATCAAAGGAAAGAATTTATATTGTAGAACCATTAGGCGATTTTGAAAATGATCCGAACTTAACTGACAAAAGATTTCCTGGAAACCCTACACGTTCTTATAGGTCTAAATCTCCATTGAAAATAATAGCTGAATTAGGTTCATGGGAAAGACATTCCGATGAAGAAATAAATCATATGCTTACCTCTTTAAAAAGTTTACGTGAACAAGGAAAATATGTAATATACGATTAATCCTTAAAATCTATAAATTCATGACTTAAGGGAACCAATCAATTTGGTTTTTCAATTGATCTTCTTCAGCAATCAAGCCATTTAACGGAATAAAGCAGAAGAAGTCATAAAAACATCGAAGTAGAAAATATATAATTTTAGAGGAAGTGTGATTGATATGTTTCATGCTAAAGATGTTTTAGCCGATCAGTTGTTAGCAAATGCGAACGACCCGAGCTTTTACGTTCCGTTTTCGGATGCAGTAGTAAACTTGTCAGAAGAAGAAGCTTTTTGGAAACCCAGCGATGAAAGTAACAGTATCGCTGAAATTGTTCAACATCTACTTTATTGGAATGAGACATGGCAAAAGAGGTACGAAATAGCTCATGTGAATGCATTTGTGCCAATAGGTGATAATAATAAAAGCTTTATTGATCCGGAAAATAAAAGATTTGCTGACCTAAAAGAGTGCCTCCTGAAGGTTCTGCTTCGGTGGCAAGATCTGCTAACTGAAGAAAAGGTGGAGAGTGAAGTGAACGGTTTTCCACAGCCTGTAAAGTGGTGGGCGTTACTAGGAAATATATCTACCCATAACGCTTATCATATTGGACAAATTGTTTACATCAGAAAACAACTACAAAAGGGCTGGAAAACTACCATTAAATGAGATTGTGGGACAGTTTGCAATTCTTGTTCCTTCTACTATCTGGGGCGATTGGCCGATTTAACGCATAGATTGCTATGGTCGTGAACAAATAACGTCCCCCCTAGAAAAGCACAAATTTATCGTAAAATAAAAAATAATCATAATGAGGAATTACTTAAACTAGCAGAAAAATTGGAACAGGAAATTAACAAACTAACCTAGATTTGTAATGGTATTGGTACCAGATTTCCAGTCGGAGCAGAATTAGTTATTGAAGGTGGCGTTACTGCACAATAACCAACTAGTTATTTCGTGGTTGCTTTAACTCTTATCAGAAACGGATTTTTTTTTATTTGATGCACGACTAATTTAGCTGTTCAATTTTTTTCATTCTTAAAATACGGTATATATGAAAAATCGCTGATGGATAAAATCCACTGGTGATTTTTTTTTGATCCTGTTAGATTTCACCCACTTTTTCTTATTGAGCCAGGAATAGTTAATTTCAACCTCTCATAATTATGAAATATCAAACGTTTGATTGATTTCCAGAATTATTGAGTAAAAAAGTTCTAACTTTAGAGATAGGAATTGGTGTATTAGAATTTCATTAACTTACCTTGGGGGGAATATGAATGAATACCATTCTTATCATTATTAATATCGCTGTTTTACTTTTGCTTATTTTAGGCTTGTTCATTATGCAGAAAAAACATGTTTCGTTTTCAAAACGTGTGTTTACTGCACTAGGTTTAGGAATTATTTTTGGTTTTATTATTCATTTAGTTTATGGAACAACACATGAGGTTACAGCTAAATCGATTGGATGGTTTAATGTCGTAGGAACTGGATACATGAAACTTCTACAAATGGTTGTCATGCCGCTTGTATTTATCTCGATTGTTGGAGCTTTTACAAAATTAAAGCTTACAAAAAACATTGGGAAAATTAGTGTCTTAGTCATTGGTATTTTACTAGGAACAACCGCTATTTCTGCGGCGATTGGTATTGGTTCCGCTTTAGGATTTGGTCTTGATGGTATTCACCTAGACGAGGGTGATGCGGAAAAGGCACGGAATGCCCAGTTGGTCGAACGTGTAGCTGGCGTTGAAAATATGACAATGCCGCAGCAGATTCTGGAATTAATTCCGAGCAATCCTTTTCATGATTTAACAGGTGCCCGTCCAACCTCGACAATTGCTGTAGTAATCTTTGCAGCTTTCATTGGCATCGCTTTCTTAGGAGTCAAGCGTAAGAATCCTGAACATGCAGATTTCTTTGCGAAAATCATTGATGCGTTCTACTCGGTTATTATGAGAGTTGTCACGATGGTTCTTCGCCTTACACCATACGGGGTTTTAGCAATTATCACAAAAGTAACAGCAACGAGTGATTATGAAGCCATTGCGAAATTGGGAAAGTTTGTCATCGCCTCATATGTAGCGCTTATTCTTATGTTTATCGTGCATTTATTACTCATAATGTTTGCAAAACTCAGCCCGGTAAACTACGTGAAAAAAGCGATGCCGACCTTGACCTTTGCTTTTACATCTCGTTCTAGTGCGGGAACATTGCCATTGACTATTAAAACTCAAACGAAGGACTTTGGCGTTTCTGAAGGGATTGCCAACTTTGCAGGATCATTCGGTCTAACGATTGGCCAAAATGGCTGTGCTGGTATTTATCCGGCGATGTTAGCGGTCATGGTTGCGCCTGCAGCCGGCATTAACCCAACAAGTCCAACATTTATTCTTACACTTATACTTGCTGTGGCCATTAGTTCATTTGGAGTTGCTGGTGTTGGTGGGGGAGCAACCTTTGCGGCCTTAATCGTATTATCAGTTATGAATCTTCCAGTCGCCATAGTTGGGCTATTAATCTCTGTCGAACCGTTAATTGACATGGGACGTACAGCTCTAAACGTCAGCGGCGCCATGACAGCGGGAGTTCTAACAGGAAAAGCAACCGGAGAAATTGAAAAAGAAGTCTATAATCAGCCAGACGTAGTCGAAGCGCAATAACATCAATAATGAGGGTGTCAGGTACCATGAACATGGTGTCTGACGCCCTTTTTCTATAATAGATTGCCTATGTTGTTAGCTTGAAAGTAGTTTATTTTACAATTTTAAATCACTTTACGAAAAGTTGTCAGGGATTAAAGGCCTGTATGGATTTTTGGGCCGTTATGTAGTATTCCAAATCGTTAAGTAAATGTAATGTATTTTATTGCATTGTCAGGATATACCCCTTCTGTAAAATACCATTGCCAATATATATCCCCATCTTTCTTTCCAATTGAACCATCTAGTAAAATCCCTTCCATTGCCCGATTACTATTTAGTCCTATTACAACATAATCTCGATGGTTCCATAAATCTGTTATTAGAGATGTATTTTCATTGGCACTGCTAATCTTAAAAATGCTATTAGTTGTATCGTGAAATTGGCTGCTAACCTCTTTTATTATTTGGATATCGTGTAGGGGATTCCATTTTTCGCTTGCGTGGATTTGGGGAAAATGGAGTAAGAAGTGTGTATTTAGCAATTGTTCACACATTTTTAGTTGGGCATGATATTTTTCGATGTAATACTCAATGATGCGGGACCATGAGGTATTAGCTTTTCTGTCAAGCCATCGGACAAATTTCCTTAGCTCAAGTAGAAACTTTTCAACTTCTTTTTTCTGTGGTGTAACACGCATATGTAGAGGAAAAATCGTAATAATCAGTTCTTCCCAAAACTCTGGCTGACAGTTTTCCCAAGAGGTGGGACAAGTATCTTCCAAGTAATAATTCATAAATGCAGAGATGATTCGGAGAAACTCATTTCTGTTTTGGTCTCGAGGCTTTTCACGTTTATACGCTATAAGATCCTTTCCGTAGTATTCAAATAAGCCTCGGTACCTCATGTTAAACTGTGAACTTAATTGAATATTTTGGAGGAGTTCCTCGCGTTCCCGTTCGCTATTAATAGGGAAACTTCTTACATTGATTTGTGGAATAGCTCCACAGCAAGTTGCCTGATCCTTTCCGCTGCCACAATAACATAATAATAATCTTCTCATAAAAAATATCAGCCTTCTTTCTTGTTAAGTTGTTAAAATGGGGAATTAAAACAGTGCAGGTAGGTAATAACCGAAATGAATTTAGAGGGTTAATTGTATTATACATTATTAAGAAATAGTGCGTATCGATAATTCTGACAATTATGTGAATGATAACTGAATAGAGGAATTACTTTGTAGCAAAACTTTACATAATTTGTTACTTTCACAAACAAAAGTTGCTCCTTTCACTATGATAAAATGGTACGTTAGAGGGGGATTAAAGATTGATAATTAATGTATGGAAGGATTATTTGTGTGAATATATTTTATTAAAAAATGAGGAACTTAATTTACTAGATATAAGAGAAAATAACGGGATTGTCGATATCCCTGTTGTAAAAAAGACTTCCCGAACTAGAAGGGTAGTAGCTATGTTGACAGTTGGGATTAATAATAAACATGTACCACCTGATAATCTGGTAAAAGATTTTACAAGCCCAAAGACAAAGAAACAGTTAGAACTCACTAATGAAACCTACGAGTGGATTCGGAATGGGTGGGTTATTAGAGAATACCGCTTGGCAAAAGACGAGCGAACTGTGAAAAGCGAACAGTATCGAATGGGGCTGTCTTTATTCCAATATAAAAAGCAACTTGAGAACCAGCAGGAAATAGAAAAAAAAGAATTAATCTTGGAATTGAAAAATCAATGGATTAATACGTTGCAATCTTATTCTTCATCTAACCTTCAACGTAAAGAAAAACTTGATAGATTAAAAGACATTTTAGATACAATCATATCCAAAGAGACAATAAACCACATCAATACTACTTGGAGGTTCCAAAAGCAACTTCTATTTTTACACTTTTTAGTTGCTTTTTATCAAATTTCAATGGTTGAACATCATTTTGATTGGAAGCAGATTGGAGCAAGGTATTATCGTAAAATTGGTGGCTCCAAGGAATTCGATTCCTATAAAAAAGAATATATTGAAGCAGCTGAAGAGTTGCTTGAGTACCCACTGCATTTACTTGGACTAAGCAGTTTGGGTACGATTACGCCAATCTTTTTTACTGGATCAATGCAAGGTGGAAGTGTTTTATACAAGTATGGGCCAATCCATGCTACAACAGATTTAGCAGTTTTTTCGGAAGAATTTCAAACGGACGCTGAGGTTTTGTGGTTGGTAGAAAATCGAGGGATCTTAACACGGATAGCGTATGAGAAGGAATTTTTAATAGAATCAAGGAGTTTCATCTTAGGAGTCGATGGTCAGTTAAGGTCAGCACACAGACGATTGATTGAACAGCTTGTTTCCAATGTGAAACAAGTGATTATTTGGACGGATGTTGATGAAGCTGGATTAATTATAGCAAAAGATATAGCGCAAATCGTACAAAAAAATCAGATAATAATTAAATGGGTTGTACCGCCTTTAGAAGTAATTCATCATTTAAAAGAGTTTGAATCACGATACGAAATGGCAATACAACATCAAAAAGAAGAACAAGAGAAAGAGATTGGGGGTGTTGAACTGTGGAAAAAGTGGATCAGTCCTTAATTTCCATTTTTGACATGGATAGGGAAAAACCAGAGCTTCTTCAAACTATGCGTGACATGGCTGCATTAGCAGGTGTATTGAATGAATTAAGTGATAAAGAATCATTTCAGGCCCCAATAAATGTACTGCGTTTTATACGGGTGCTAAATCTCATTAATCTAGAAGCACTTGGCATTACGGACCGAATCGAAAATGAGGACACGCTGTTTTATAGGTATCGCCACACTTATGGCTATGACGAAGAGATGACCATTGAATACTTAAAGCACTTATCCTATGTATTGGGGAAGTTTAATTGGATAACGAAGACGGCGAAGCGAATTAAGATGCGCGACCTAGGAAAGAGAATGATGGATGTTTTAATTCGATTGGCAAATGATTCGCTTGCTTATTATATGAATGACGAAGTAGCCAGATCGTTATTCCAAGCAAAAAGGGATGCGGAAATTAGTGAAGCGTATGATGACAAGGGCATTTCTGGTGGAAATAAATTAGCCAGTATGATTAAAAATGTCGAAGAAGCCATTTCGTTACTCACTGAAAGAGAGTTAGAATATTTAGCTGATCGAAATGCATTGTCCCAAGTTGAAGTCATTCATCAATTGATGAAAGAATTGGAAACAAAAATGGTCGAACGTCTGGCAAAATTTGAAACACTAGATCAGGAAATGGTGTTTTCTACTATTAAACAAAAAGGCATGATGGCCATTAGTGAAGGAACAAAGATTAGCCTTGGTACCATTAACAAAATTCTTAAGTTCGCACATCTACAACAAACAGATTTTATTGAAACAATTCAACCAGAGTTACTAAGAAACTTTATTGTGCAATCGTTTGATCCACCTATTGGTTCGGACATCCCAAATGCACATCAAATCCTTAGTTTTATGGAACAAGGTCAGTACGAGGACGAAGAGATGGATGCTCTTTGGGTACCGGTTAAATTTGCTAGCCCCTTATCTCCTAACGCTATTGAAGAGGGAATCGCCTATATCGAAAATTATGAACCGTATACAGCAGAAATCGAAGAAGAAATAGGGGAAGATTTTCAAGAGATGGATGAAATTCCGGAGGATAGATTGGAAGAAATAATGGGTGATTCAAAATGGCAAATGACAAAACAAATGATTCATACTGAGCATATTGAAAAATACCTAGACAAAGTTGAAGAAGCAGGATTAGATGAATTGGTTATTCAAGCCGGATCTTCTAAGTGGAGTGATGTATTAAATGGTTTAATTGCAGTGTCTGCACTAGTTGCAAATAAAAAGGCGGATATTGATGAAAAAGCAAACCGAAAATTACAAGGTAATATAGAAGAAAGAGATTGGAGGTGGGCAGAAGATGAACAAGGAAGCTATGGAATTAGAAAACGATGAAAATGAATACGTGAATGAAAATCCTTTGAATGCATTACAATCGATTCAAGGATTTTTAACTAAGGAAGAAGAGCTTGCTTTCATGCAAATTTTATTTTCCTCTTCTGCAACGATTCGAATGGGGAATTTTGGGCTTTCCCGTAAAGATGTAGAGAGATTGCTTGGTGTAAATGGTGGGGAAGAATTTTTTTCTTTTTTAAAGCGAGTGAATCAAGCTGTTAGCCGTTATTTCAAAGTGATTTACGATGAACGCAGAAATCAAGTAGTGGCACTTATGCGTGTTCCTGCAAAACAAGCTAGAAATGTGCTAAATAAGGAGAGCTTGGCAATTCTTATGTTTATTTTTTATCATCAAGAAGTGTTACAGAATGAGTATACATTGTTCTCGCAATTAATAAATAGTTTCGGTCACGAATCCTTACAAGTGACAAGGAAAATTCAAGCAAATTTAGATCCCTTGAAAAAAATAGGTGCAATCGAAATCTATGACACCAACTCGGATGAAGAGGCGTTTCAGCTAACAACGATTGGAGCAAATCTTTTTTCTGACTCGTTTTTACGAAGATATGCAGAATTCAGCCAATCCAATCAGCTCCATATGGAGGATGTTCTTCGGTTCTTTAAACGCTACAACATCAATGGAGGTGTGCCGGATGATACCATGGAGGCTTAGATTTTCTGGGGTTCGAGATTATATTCCGACAGCATTGGATTTATCAGAGGAGCATGACCATATTCTTATCTCCGGTCCTAACGGTGCGGGTAAGTCAACTGTAACATTTTGTATGGGTGGAGTTCTTTATTCAAGTAAAGTAGACATAGAAGGTCTAAAGTCTAATAATCTCCCATCAAATCATACATGGCGAGCGAAAATTGAGCTTCTTTTCAAAAATGCAGGGAAAATGAAGGTTGATGCCCCTCTATATGTACAATTCCGCTTGGAAATTGAACAAACACCTGGTGATCAAATTAAAAGAGAGTTCTATATTGAAGAGGGGGACGAAATCGACAAATGGCAACGTTCCACAAAGTTTACCAGTGGCGGGAGTTTGAATTTTACTGAATATAAAAATCAAGTGCTCTATAAGTATGCTGTCGATCCAGATGCCTTTTATCTAATTTGGTACCAAAAAGAAGTGAACCAGTTTGCCATCATGCATCCAGAAGAACGTTTCCGAATTTTTAGTGAGATGAACGGCATCGATAAAATCCAGAAAAACTGGGAAGAAAGTAAAGAACTTGTTAAGGAAACGGAGCAGAGCCTGCAAGAGGCAGAAGGCAAGCAAGGCCTAAATAAAATGCATTTAAAGCAAAAGAAAATGGAACTTGATAATTATCATGATCGCAATCGCCGCCGTAAGGAAGGCTTTAACCAATATTATCGAGGGTTAATGTGGCTTGAAACATATTATTTAAATCAAATTGACTCCTTAAAATTACAAATTGAAGAATTAAAAACTAATAAGGAGGGAAAAATTGGAACCAAGCGGGAGAAGGAAATTTATTTTGTTGAGAAAAAGGAGGAACTTGAACAGTTCAGGCTGTTACTTAGTCAGCTTGAAAATCAGGAAGATGAATTAAGGCTAGAAGTCGACGAAATAAATAAACGTCTCAAAGAGACCAACAAGAAGATAGAGGAGATATCTGAGCAGATTGCCGAAATCACGAAACAAGTTGACCGTATTGGAATGTCAGAGCATGAAGTTAGTAAAAATCTGAAAGAAGCGGAACAGAAATATAAAGAGATAGATGCTTTTATTAAAGCAATGGTTTCAAAGGCTACTAGTTTATCGGATAAGTTAAATAATCTAATTCCCAAAAGTGCGGAATTGTCTGTAGAAATTAACCAGGATAAAGATCAGGAAAGAAAGTTTAAGGCCTTGATCGACACGTATCAAAGCAGTCATTCCGTTCAAGCTGAGATGGATAAAAACAATCTCGAAATTGAGCAAAACAAAGATCGATTACGTGATCTGAGTGAAAAGGAAAGAAAGATTGAAAAAGAACTGATATTTCTAAAAAATAATAAAGTGTACAATCCCCGTCAAGAACAGTCCATCCGATATTTTGAAAGAAATCAAATTGAAGTTTACCCATTACGCGAGCTTGTGGAATTAGATGAGACTGCGGGTCAGAACGATGAATATTTATTCGATACGATCAAATACACATTATTCGTTAATAAAAAAGTCTTTCAAGCACCGAATGATCTTTATCATGTATCATTACCAAATCTCATTCCAGATAGAACAATTATGCATTTACCAGATAAGCATCTAAGGGTAAAAGAACATCTAGATGACCATCTTTACCCGTATGCGTTAAAAGCACTTTGGTGGGTGGCGTCATTTTTTAAAGATGAAAAACCTTTGATTGTTAATGGTCAGCTTGTTGATGAAAAAGGGTTACGGGGACCGCAAGAGGAAAAAAGAATTATATTAAGTGACAAAGTATTACAATTTCAGCAAGTGAAACTGGAGGAAGAGCTAACACAGGTCAAGGAAGAAATGGTTGAACTTGAAAAGGATAATATTGAACGTGATAAACGAAACACCATTTTATTCAGTCGGAGAGAGTCACTTAAAGATGCTGAAGCGTTTTTAACGAAGGAAAATGAAAGAGAATGGCGGCAGAATCAGTATGACAAACTAAGTAAAGGGATAGAAGCAATTGTAAATGAAAATCGTTTAATTCAAGATGAGTTAAACGAACAAAGAACGGCATTCGCTAAAAGCGGGCAATCTGTATCAACTTACCGGGAATATCTAGAAATCTATCAACGATTTCAGAAAGAACAAGCAAAAATAGCAGAAGTTCAGAGGCTAAAGGGCATACAAGTTGAGCTTAATCAGAATAACAAAGAACAAATTAATCATTTAGATAAAATTTCAAATACATTGGATTCAAAAAGGCGCGACGAAAAACAGCTATCAAGAAAACTAGAAGATTTACAAGATGACCTGTCTTTTCAGGACCGAGAAATCGAACAAATTGAGCGTCAAATAAAAACAAGGTCAGAAGAGCGAGTCTCAAACGAAGAGGGATATTCTCGTACACGAAAAGAAGTAATGAAACTTCAAGAAGTTTCGAAAGACCTAGTTGCTAATTTTAATGATGAGGTGGTTCGCTTTTCTGAGTTGACAAAACCACAAGCGGAGGAATTACGTAATAATGGACAAACCATCTATGAGTTTGCGGTAAACCAAACTGGAATTGATGAAGCTGCACCTGAAAACTATGCAAAAATGAAAGAAGAATATGATAGGTCAGAGAACGAAGTGAAAAAGTCAAAAATCTTATTAGAAGAATATACAGAACGAATGGAACGGTTTAAAGAGGATTTGGAAGATACAATAAATATGAAGATCATCGGAGTGAATCAGAAATTTGTTAACTATATGTCTTTATTCGGTTTTGAAGGAAAAATTGAATGGGATATGAATACGGATCGACGTGGGCAAATTCGGTATACGCTATTTATTAAGGCAAGAAAAGAAGGCCATCGTGGAAAAATAGAAGATGTTAGTGTTAAAGCCCGCGGTGGAAAAGTAGGAAAAGGTGTATCTGGTGGTGAGGAATCACTTAGTTCTTTATTATTTGCACTGGCGTTAATGCAAACAATCGAGGCATCACCAGGATACATTGTACTAGATGAATTTGATAGTGCTCTTGATGAGGGGCGAAAGGAAAAAGTGTTCGGATTATATGAACAAGAATTGCAGCGAAAAATGATTATTCTTACTCCAAAATCCCACGAAGAAGAATATCTATATCGTTTCTCTAAAGCATATGTAGTGCATCACAATCCAAATATACCAAAAAGTACAGTGTTCAAAGTGAAGCGGGTTAAGGAATTGGACAAAGGTTCATTATCTTAAATATAACGATAAACCAATCTATCGACTAACAAGTAAATTGGTTTGCTTACAGTTTCCAGACTTCTAGATAGAAATATCCACCATTATGAAGGATTTCTACATTCCATCGATAATATAAAGTAGTAGGCAACAATTTTCGTGCATCCTCTATTAATCTTAAATCAGAGGATCATTGAAATCTATTATCGGGAGAGTGAAACAATTGATAGATTTGATTCATGCTGGTTCGTTAAAGATGCTTGAAGGTGAAGGTGTAAGGGTTATAAAAGGAAGTCATGACCAGCGACTGAGATTGCAAAGGTTGGTGTCGAGTTTGGAACGAAACATCGTCAGAACGGCTGGCGCTCTGGATTGACGATCTTAACAGCCATGACGAATGTATTGCCTAAATTGGATAAAAACGGTCAGATTTTAGCGTTGTTTCAAGGTCTCGTTCATGTTGCACGAGAAAGTTCAGGAATGGGAACACGTTTTTTACTTGGGGCACTTCCTGTATCTGATAAAGAAAATGCTCAGTCATTCAATCAATTATCAGAATGGTATCGTCATTGTGTGGAGGTTCGTGATTCACAGGGAGCTGAACGCGTGCTCTTGACTGCGATTGAATTAGGCTTCTCGAACGAGCAGCTTTCTAACATGATGATGACAGCGATTACGGATCATTTTTATGTGAATACCGGTCATACGCTAGATTTTCATAATAAAGCATTCGAGATTCTTGATCGGATTGGTTTAGAGCATCGGCCATATGTATTATCATCTTTGCTGCCCGGTATCGGTGATGTTTCCCGTAGTGAAGAATCTCATAGTTGGCAATCACCTGTTAACTTGGTCCAACCATTAATGAAGGCATTCAAGGGATTACCTACTATTCTTGCCGATGCATCATCACAAGGTAACGCTGATATCGATGAAGCGGGATTGGTTAAGCAAATTTTATCAGATGATCCTTTAAAAACGCTAAAGATGATGTTTGATGCGCTTAAAAGTGGAGTTTCTCCTGCTCGTTTGGCACAGCTCGTAGCTTTGGCGGCGGCTGAAAGGATCTCCAGTTTCCATGTTCAAAATGATTTCAGTGATTGGTTTACCGTACTCCATACCTTCACTCACGCGCATGCGGTCCATCAGTCGCTGCGTCGTTCGACGGCTCATGAATTGACTCGAGCTGTCTTCCATGGCGCGATGAGTGTCTATCTTGATCGTTTCCTTAATATACCGTCTGCACGAAGGCCTGAACCAAAGGACGTAGAGGCTAAACCTCAAAATACTTCTGAATTGCTAGAGATAATGAATAAACAACAACAGGTTGCCGAATCAGCCCGATGGGTAGTGGATTACTTAGCACGCGGCGGTGATAAAAGTGACCTCTTCAATACGCTCGGCCACGCATTATTAAGAGAGGATGCAGAGTTTCATTCATTTCAAATGTTTGAAGCAGCGATTGTTGAACACGATCATTGGGAAAAAGAGGAATCTGAGCTAGCTAGTTATGCACAGGAAACATTGATCATTGCAGCAACACGTTATTTAGCAGGACATGCCCCAACTGCTAGAGAAATGCCACATACTGCACGGATTGCCATGCGTCTCCACCGCGGAGAAAAATTATTTGAAGATGAATGATTTTTATATAAGTATTAAAGTATATCCAATTAAAGTTGGACATAATTGGATTGAGGCCATTAGTTCTGAAAAATAATTAAAGAAGAGGTTTTACGATGGAAAATGAAAAAAGGCAGTTGTTGCCTGAACAACATGAAGAAATACTTGAAATATTAAAAGCCCGTTTCGAAAAAAACATGAATCGCCATGAAGGACTTGAATGGGCAAAAGTTAAAGCAAAGCTGGAAGCTAATACTGGGAAATTGTGGCCGCTCAATGAAATGGAAGCAACTGGTGGTGAGCCGGATGTTGTAGGTTATGACGAAAAAACGGGCGAATTCATTTTTTATGATTGTTCAGCAGAAAGTCCTAAAGGCCGCAGAAGTGTTTGTTATGATCATGAAGCGCTGGTGTCGCGAAAAAAACATCCACCCGAAAATAGCGCTATTGGAATGGCGACTGCGATGGGCGTTGATCTTTTAACGGAAGAACAATACCGGGAGCTTCAGTTACTTGGTAATTTTGATTTGAAAACATCGAGCTGGGTGCAAACTCCTGATCATATTAGAAAACTTGGCGGCGCCATCTTTTGTGATCGTCGCTATGATACCGTCTTTGTATACCATAATGGAGCAGATTCCTATTATGCTGCAAGGGGCTTCCGTGGCTCGCTAAGGGTCTAAATTTTGGTGTGAAACGTTGCCCGGTGATGGGACGGCAGATTGGTAGTGACAAAATAGGTGGTCAGCCTTTTGAAAATGTAGCAAAAGGGAGTTCAGGTAACGGGTTCTCTTTTGGAGTACAAAAAGTGAAAAAACAAGCATGGTAATTCGAAAAGAATTCGCCATGCTATTTATTTTTCTTTGCATGTAAAAAATTATAAACGGAGAATTTCCGACTAATGTATATAGTGGATGCTTAAGAGGCAGATATAAGCGGAGAAATTCCGACTAACTGCATTAAATAAGGCAAAATCAATAGATTTTGATAAGATAAACGGAAAAACTACCTTTATTTTTAAGAAAATATGGGTATTTCTCAATTTAAAGGGAAATTCTCCGTCTATTTTTCAGTCACGGGAAAATCACCAATTATACATCTTGGGTAGCCTCCTTCCATTTTTAATAGATATAAATGAAATCAATGGAATGACATTCGAAATTGATATTTTAAAAAGAAAATTTAGTACGGTTTTATTATTGATATTACTTTGAAACATGCAAAAACTGGTCTTGTATGGAGACTGTTGTTGATGAGATTGTAAAATAAAAAAACAAAGTACCATTAGTATTTTCAGGCTAATGGTACTTTGTTTTTTTTGAATATGAAATAAGTCAAAATGACAAAATAATAACATTTAAAATATTTATATGCTCCTTAATTCAAAATTCTCTCATCCAATTGATATGACCTATTTTACCAAAACTAATGGATCCTGAACTGACCATCTCCACTATCCAAATTAACTTCCCTTTACCAAATTTTCACACAAAATATCTTGTTTTTAATAAAATTTACAAAACCTTTACAAAGTTCATATGAAAAATTTACACTACATATTTATTCTACTATTAGACAATATACGACAAAATCAATTCTAACATTATTATCTCGGAGGTAATAAATGGTTATTTTCAAAAAACTTAAATTGGGATTAACGCTGCTGACATTACTAGCAATATTAACAGCATGTACAAGTAATAGTGATACCGATACTGAGTCAAAAGCGGCAAATGGCAGTCATGCAACAGTTGCTATTTCAGGATCTACATCTGTTGGTCCGCTAGCTGAAAAATTAGCCGCGAAATATAACGAGAACGTTCATACGAAAATTGAAATAAATCAAATTGGTTCCTCTGCTGGGATTACGAACGCCATCAATGGTGTGTCTGAAATTGGTATGTCTTCACGTGATCTAAAAGAAGAGGAGAAAGCACAAGGATTGAATGAAGTCATTATTGCTTACGACGGGATTGTAGTTGTGACTCATCCAAGCAATAAAGTAAAAAGCTTGACGTTGGAACAAGTAAAAAAGATTTTCACTGGTGAAGTTACGAACTGGAAAGACCTAGGCGGAGATGATATGGAAATTGTCGTAGTCTCCCGCGAGGATGGTTCAGGTTCCCGCGATGCATTCCAGGAAATTGTAGACTATAGCTCTGGAGAATTAATCAGAAACTCCATTATTGCAAGTGGCAACGGAAATATTAAAACGACAGTTGCAAACAATAAACATGCAGTTGGCTTTATTTCATTTGAATATATTGATGATTCTATTTCAACAATCGACATTAATGGGGTAGAGGCTAATGCAGAAAATGTTCTTAAGCAAAAATACAGTTTGTCACGTCCATTCTTGTTTGTTTACAAAGATGGGAATCTAACGGAAGCTGGCCAACAATTTATTGATTTTATCTTAAGTGAAGATGGTCAACGTATTGCTGCGGAGGCCGGGGCAATTCCTGTGAAGTAATAGACAGTAACATAATTTTTAATCGTTATCTTGGGGGAATTCAGCGTGTCTATCCTAACTAAGCACAATGCAGAAATCGGTAAGGCAAATAAAAGGAAGTATATGTTAGAGAAGGTATCTGCGAGAGTGTTCTTAATTTGTGCACTTCTTTCAGTCATCACTTTATTGTTAATCATTGGATTTGTTTTTTATAAAGGCTCACATCCATTTGTGGCTGGGGGCTATAGCTTTATGGACTTTATTTTCGGTTCGGATTGGGTTCCAAGTGAAGATAAATTCGGGATTTTCCCAATGATTGTCGCATCTGCTTTTGCAACAATCGGGGCATTAATAATCGGGGTTCCTATCGGTTTATTTACAGCGATTTTCTTAGCAGAAATAGCCTCAAAAAAAACAGCCAAAATCATTTCGCCTGCGATTCAGCTGTTAGCAGGTATCCCTTCTGTTTTATACGGGGTTTTTGGACTAGCGATTATTGTTCCATTTCTACAAAATTCTTTAGGATTAGTAAAAGGACAAAGCTTATTAGCAGTTATTCTTGTATTAGCAATTATGATGCTGCCAACCATTGTGACAGTTGCGGAGACAGCAATTCGTGCGGTGCCGAACTCATACCGCGAGGGATCGCTAGCTCTTGGTGTTTCACATATTGGAACCATTTTCAAAGTCATTGTACCAGCAGCTAAATCAGGGATTATGACGGCCATTGTATTAGGTTTAGGTCGAGCAATCGGAGAAACGATGGCTGTTATATTAGTGGCTGGGAATAGTTTAATCGTACCAACTAGCCTGACTGATAGTGTTCGCCCGCTAACGACAAATATTGCGTTGGAAATGGGTTACGCAGCTGGCACTCATCAAGAAATGCTGTTTGCAACAGGAATTGTCTTATTCTCCTTTATATTAATTTTGAATTTTGTATTAGCGAAAATTACTGCGAAGGGCGGCAACTAAGGTGAGAGAATGGAAAGATAATTTATTGCGTGGATTTTTATGGCTTTCAGCTCTGCTTTCTGTTGCCGTTCTCGTCATCATTGTTGGATTTATCTTTTATAAAGGGATGAATTTGATCAGCTTTGATTTCATTTTTGGTGATTATTCCCCAACTGGGGGCGGAGGTATTTGGCCGATGGTAGTTACAACGATTTACACAATCGTTATTTCCTTAATCATTGCGACTCCAATCGGGATATTAGCAGCCGTTTATTTACAAGAATATGCGAAACAGGGACGGTTAGTTAGAATCATCCGCTTTGCAACTGAAAGTTTAACAGGGATTCCCTCGATTATTTATGGTTTGTTTGGAGCAGTATTCTTTGTAACGACTTTAAAATTCGGAATGTCCATTATAGCGGCTTCCTTAACATTAACGATTATTGTTTTGCCTGTAATTATACGAACAACAGAAGAGTCCTTAAAAACAGTTCCCGGGTCATACCGTGAAGGTTCGTTAGCTCTTGGAACAACAAAGCTGCAAACATTATATAAGGTGATCTTGCCTAGTGCGATGCCTGGAATTTTATCTGGTATCATTCTCTCGGTTGGACGAATTGTTGGAGAATCAGCTGCCATCTTTTTAACTGCTGGAACAGTAGCTGCCATGCCGGAAAGTATTTTTTCATCAGCCAGAACGTTAACTGTTCACTCCTATTTAGTCACACAAGAGGCTGGGGACATTGAACTTGCTGCGGCAGTTGGAATTGTCCTAATCGTCATCATTTTGGCTATCAATTTATCAGCAACATTTATATCAAAGAGATTAAATAAAGCAGACCAATAAAGGAGCATATTTATGAGCACATTAGTAATGGAACGTAGCGAGCGAGCGGTTAAAGAAAAACAAACGGTATTTACAGAAACTGTGGAAGGCACAACAACGAAAATTAGTGTGAAGGATTTAAATTTATTCTATGGTGAGAAACAAGCATTGTTTGGAGTATCTCTTGATATTAATGAAAAAGAGGTAACAGCTTTAATTGGTCCTTCAGGCTGTGGAAAATCGACTTTTTTACGAACATTAAATCGAATGAATGATTTAATTGACGGTGTAAAAATCAATGGTGATATAGAAATTGATCATGAGAATATTTATAAATCAAATGATGTGATCAAATTACGTACAAAAGTAGGAATGGTTTTTCAAAAACCTAATTTATTCCCAATGAGTATTTACGATAATGTTGCTTATGGACCAAGAATGCAAGGCATTAAAAATAAAAAAGAATTAAATAAAATTGTGGAAGAAAGCTTGCGGGGGGCAGCGATTTGGGACGAAGTAAAAGACCGGCTAAAAACATCAGCATTAGGTTTGTCCGGCGGTCAGCAACAACGTGTTTGTATTGCACGAGCCATTGCGATGAAACCGGATGTGATTTTAATGGATGAGCCTACTTCGGCCCTAGACCCAATCTCAACGTTAAAAGTAGAAGAATTAATCTCAAATATGAAGGATGAATTTACGATCGTCATCGTTACTCATAACATGCAACAAGCTGCGCGAATCTCTGATAAAACAGCGTTTTTCTTAAATGGAGAGATAGTTGAATATGATGATACAGATAAGATTTTTTCAATGCCTAAAGATCAGAGAACAGAAGATTATGTAACTGGCCGATTTGGATAATAGGGGGTAACAAATGGTTATTCGTGAGAACTTTGAGAAGAGTTTAGTGGAACTAAAGGGTAAAATCACCGAAATGGGAGAACTCACCATTGTTGCCTTAGAAAAATCGTTTAATGCCTTAAAAGTGCAAGATGTGGAGATCGCATTAAATGTAATAGATGAAGATAACCATATTGACGATCTTGAAATGGAAATTAATCAGTTTGTCATCTGGCTAATGGCAAAAGAACAGCCTGTTGCAAGAGATTTACGCATCATCATAGGTATACTCAAAATCTCATCTGAAATCGAACGTATTGCAGATTTTGCGGTAAATCTGGCTAAAGCAACCATTATGATTGGGAAACCAAATTCTTTACTGTCAATAACCAATCTAGAGCAGATGAAAGAAGTCTCTATTGTGATGTTACAAAAAGCACTGCAATCTTTAATGGAAGAAAACATTGCTCTTGCGAAAGAGGTTAGTGGCTTAGAGGATGAAGTTGATCAATATCATGCTGAAACATATAAAAAACTGACTAATTATCTAAGTGAACATCCAGAAGAAACGAATCAGCTCGTCCAATTATTACTTGTCAATCGATATCTTGAAAGAACAGCCGACCATATAACAAATATTGCTGAAAGCTCAGCGTATTTTATTAAGGGAAAAATATATGATTTTAATTTAGGAAATGAAAATCAATTGTGAAGGATTTAGGGAGAAAATATCTATTTGAAGGAGTTAAGCTACTTTGGCTTGACTCTTTTTTTATATAATGAACAATTTGTTTTAGGTTTTATTCGCTTGAAAGTTTGTTATTCTATATATATGAAATATTTAGAATTACACCCAAAAGGGGGGAACACTTTTATGATTCCAGCAAAAATCGATCCCATTTCTACCACTATACTGAGAGAAAAAGGCGTGGATTCTATCGTTGATTGGTTCGAACAGCATAAGCATACGTTCTATGCACTTGGCTGGTCCTATCTTAGTAATCAGCAGCAAATGGAGGAGCTTTTTTTCCGGTCCATTATTCAAGTCCAAAAGGAATGGCCTCGATATAAAGGAAAAACACCATTCGAAATGTGGTTTACATCCATTTTCATACATAACTGCCGTGAACTTTCGGATAAAAGAAGTTTGCAAGCTTCAGAGGACAGCGAACCACGGCAGGATCTATTTAAAGCGCTCGATCAATTGCAACAGGACGAGAAAGAAGCCTTGGTCCTGACCTATGTACAAGGATTCTCTCAGGAGGAAGCGGTACATCTCCTTGAAGTATCAGCAGAAAAGATTAAAGAGCTTTTGGCATCGGGAATCCAGTCACTTAGAAAAGAAATGAGGTCTGGAACAAACTTTAATGGCTGTAAGGAGTATAAAAAAGATTACATCGATTACTTAGAAAGAGCGATGGAACGACCGAAAAAGATTGATTTCGAAATACATATTTATCATTGCCAACATTGTCAGGAGGATCTGGCTGCCTTTCAGGATGTCATGTTAACGATGTTGGACCTGACTAATAGAATGGAAGATTTGCATGTGCCGTTTCGCCTCATGGAGAACGTACGAGATAGGCTGGCAAAAATAGAGAGAGAAAGACAACAAAAGAACAAGAAACGTAAAAGAATGGGCATTGTTTTTGCGAGTGTATTTGCTTTATTGATAGGTGTAGGTTTCATTACTGGGGCGTTTGCTTATCTCTACTATTCGTGGACTGAAGAAGATCCGGAAATGCGTTATTTTCTACAGCAAGGCCTCGGTAAAAGGCTGAATCTGGAAGCGGAAAGCGTTGGGGTGAAAGTGAAGATTAAGAGTGTCATTGCTGATGACGTTCAGACACTTGTTTTTTATGAAATCGAAGATACAGGTGAAGATAATCAATTTGTGATGAATTATGGTTATGGTGATGGGGTTTTTGTGGAGAACGAGTATGAAATTATGAGCCGTGAAACCTATCCGAGGTTCTATCCTCCTGACCTTGAACCGGATGTAAATAACAAAGAAAAGAACGTGTATAAAGGGAAGATGAGTCTGCTGCCACTTAAAGAGGAGAACGGGACAATCAAACTCAAGATCACAAAGCTTCAGAAATTGTTTCGTGATCCCTCTGGGCGCTCTAGTTATTGGAATTACGATAATATTGAAAATAAAATAGGTGAGTGGAGCTTCGAAATACCAGTAACAAAACGGCCTTCCAGCGAATATGCACTGGATGAAGTAACAGAAATCGAAGGAATTCCCATTCGATTAGACAAACTCATCGTTGCTCCAACTACAACGATTCTGCAATTTGGTATTAATAATGAGCAGATTGAGAAGCGAATAGAATCTCTTAATATTAACGATCTAGAAGTAAACAATAAAAAAATAAAAGCCCAAATGTATGGCGGGGCTTTTTGGCATTCACAGCAAGACGTGAATTGGGCTACTTATCAAACACAATTTGACCCTCTTTTTGGAGAAAAACCGGAAGAGGTTCAGGTTCAATTTAAATCTGCTAATTTAACGGTTGAAGATACATTTATCATCGAATTTGACGATATTAGAGAATACCCACATACTTTTGAATATGCGGGAAGTACAATTTCCATAGATAGGATGGAAGTTGGAGACTCTACGAATTTTGTGCTAAGCAATCATGAAGTTGAGAATCGGGAGTATGAGTGGCTTCAATTCAATATTGTAAATGAATCGAGTTTTATAGATATGAATTCTGATGGAGTAATCGTTGATAAAAACGGGGTAGTATACGATATAAATAATATGCCAGTCTCATATGAGGAAATCGAGCAGCCCCGTCATTTATCTACAGTTCAAAGCGTTCGGTTCCATGGTGAAAATGTGAATCCTAAGAGCCTGGAGATTTACGGATATAATACAACGAAATATTTGGATGATGTTGTGAAGATTTCTTTGGAATAGCTAAAGAAGGGTAGAGTAATTTAGAAATTCGAATTCATAGGCGGAGAAATTCCGGCTAATGTGTGTAGGGAAGGGTTTGAAAGTTAGTAAATAGCCTCAGTTAGTCCGTTTAACTTTTGAGAGGACTATGGTTCCGTTATTGGTCGCTCATCTTTTATAGTAAACGCTCAGAGAATCCTCTGAGCGTTCTGTTTTGGTAATCCGTATGAAGGGTAGTGTGTTCTTTAAACAATTTCTTTCCTAACACTTGCCAACTGAAGCACCATAACCCCAAGAAACTGCATGATTACTTTTACAACGATCTGGCCTAATATCGCCATCCATATCATATTCCATGGTAAAATATTTGCACCTATTGGCGACAACCCGACAACGACAAAAATTGCTGAATCTAATATTCCACCAATCACGCCGCTATACAGTACACGGAAGTGCATCGGTAAATTTAATCTTGAATAAATCTCCGTATCAGTCGTTTCCGAAACAGCGAAGCTTAATGCACTCGCAAAAACAATCCATAACGTATCTCCAAGTAAATAACTAGAAATGGCCGACAGAATTAATGCTAAACAAATAAAAAGATAAGTTTTCGTTCTTCCGTATTTATTTTGGACAAGATCACGAAAAATAAATGTTGCCCCAATTAGAAATGAACCCATTGGAATTAGAAAAATACCAACTGCAAGCGGAGCAAATTTGGCAGTAACAACATTGGCCAAAACGATCGCAAATAAATAGATAACTAATCTCATATTATTTTCACCCCTTAACGATTATCAACTTTTTCCGGATATAAATCATGATTCATCAATCGATATTCAGCCATTTGTTCATATTTTGTATTTGGGCGGCCGTAGTTTGTATAAGGGTCGATTGAAATTCCGCCCCTAGGTGTAAACTTGCCCCAAACTTCAATATATTTAGGATCCATTAATTTAATTAAATCGTTCATAATAATATTCATGCAATCCTCATGAAAATCGCCATGATTCCGAAAACTAAATAAATATAGTTTTAAAGATTTACTCTCAACCATCTTCTGATCCGGTATATAACTAATATAAATCGTTGCAAAATCGGGCTGACCTGTTATTGGACATAGACTAGTAAACTCAGGACAATTAAATTTAACAAAATAATCACGGTATGGATGCTTATTATCAAATGACTCTAAAATCTCAGGAGAATAGTCAAATAAATATTTCGTCCCTTGATTTCCCAGTAAAGTAATATCTTCCAATTCATGATCTTGACGTCCATGCATAAAAAAATCCTCCTATTTGTCCCGAATGGGCAGGGAGGGCCAGCAGATTAATCCAATAAAAAAAGCCATATCTATACGCGGATATGGTTTACACCATAGTTTTTTATAGAGGGTTTCTGCTATGAACCTCTCCCGTTCGATCGGGTTTCTTTATTTAATTGCTAAGGATACTATAAAGGAAAGACAAACTGAGTGTCAATGTTTATATTTAATGACAAAGATATTAATTATTGTTTCTACAAAATAGTAAGGGTGGCTGAAAGAATGTTATTTATTGCAATATGTTGATTAATAACCGAAAAAAATGACTAAAACTAACTAGATAGGTAAACTTAACCTAGGGTAATAATGAGGTGATTTTATGAGTAAAGCTAAAGGAAAAGGTGGAACAGGGAGAGGAACAGACAAGAAGGGTTGGAATCGCTGGCAAGCTAGTGCAAACAAAAAGAAGAGTGCAAAACCTTATATAAGTAAAGGTACAAAAAAAACGAATGTTGAAAAAGACCCCACGAGCAAAAGTTAAAGACATTTACCCAAACTTAACGAATGCTGAATAAATACAATTATTTAATTATCCAATGTGTGCGAGCTCCTTTAAGGGAATTCGCTTTTTTTTTATTCTAGTTTTTTCTTAAAAATAAACGGTACTTTTTATTGTGAAATCACTCTCTTAAAAAGCTCTTTAAATTTCTCCCTATCCTCTAATGTAAATGGTTTTGGCCCCTTTGTACGCTTTCCGCTTTTTCGAGCCATTGCACTCAAATAACGTGATTGTAATAATTGGTCAATGTTTTCATTTGTGTAGCTATATCCATTATGATGAAGTACGGCACACCCTTTTGCTAAGCCTAACGAAGCAAGACCATAATCTTGCGTAACGATTATATCTCCTTTTTCTGCCAACTTCATAATCCGATAATCAGCAGCATCTGCCCCAGAATCAACATAGATAGTTTCTACTCCTGATGGTTGTTCTGCATTAGAAAAGTGAGAAAAGCTAGTAACAAGGATAACAGGAATTTCAGCATTCGTACCTTCTGAGATAATGATATCTTTTACCGGACAAGCATCTGCATCAACATAAATTTTCATCTTTACCTCTCCCCGTGAGTAAGTTTGAGTTGATGATAATGGCAAATTAAGCCTTTGTCAAACGATAATAAAGGTTTATGTTTTTATATTTCTAACTCTATAAAAAAGTCAGCAAAAAAACAGCGGAAAGTTCCCGCTGTTCTCTTAACACCAGCCGCCTTCATCACAGTCGGTGTATTTAGCTTGTGGCTGTTCGGTTGTTGTAACATGCTTATATATTTTTTGTTGGTCTGTTTCGAAATGATGATCCATTTGGAATGAATACCCCGTAGGCAATTGAATGTTTCCGATTTTCTCATTTTCTAAATAAAGTTCAATCTCGCCATTTTTAAATTTCCCCACTACACGGTCTGTAACGTCTATTTTCTGCTGTTTTAAAACCACATGATTCATCCTTTCAAAGAGTCTCTAGAGATAGTATTCCCTGATTAGCAGGATTATTATTAGGGTTTTAGCAAAAAAGAGAAGGGTGGCCTCCACATCGCTTGTGATGACAGGAAATCGAGGAAAGAGCACATGAGGATGGGCTAAAAGGAGGTGAACCAATACTATAGCTCAGCCTCCATTCAATCTAACGTCGATGCTGGGCAAGGTCTATTACGCCTAATACTATGTGTGCTAAGCCAAAACCAAAAACGGTATTTGCAATCATCTTGTTTGAACCTCGTTTTTGTTTTAAAGCGTAACCGGTAGCAGTAACAGCTGTACCTAATGCAGTCGGAATGATTCCTTCACGAATATTCATTGTAATATCCCCCTACATCGCATTTAGTTGGTGTTTAATCACCACCATTATTGTTGCCTTTATTAATGTAATTATGCTATCTGCAATGCCATTGGAAGGTAACTTCTTTTTAAGTAAAATATTCTAATTTTGCTTCTGGAAAAAACTTCTCCATATACGTGTAAAGATGATTTTTTATGTCCTCTTCTTCTTCTTTCTGATAAATATACTTTCCAATTCCATATTTACCCCATTTGTATCTCCTTTTTTCTTCATCTAACTCTAATTTTGTCATAGGGTAGTTTTTTTCAATTACTTTCTTTGCCGGTTTTGTAAAACGATGCTGGATAAATTCAAAGGTAAGATCTTTCTTTGCTTCAGGAGGTAATTCAGCATCCAAACGCTCAAACATATGAAAGTATCCATCCTCCCATCCTTCATGAAGATAGATAGGTGCTACTATAAATCCAAGTGGATACCCAGCTCTTGCAACTTTTCCGGCAGCTTCAATTCTTTTTTCTAAGGGAGAAGTCCCCGGCTCAAAGTTTTTAATGATGTAATCTGCATTCACACTAAAACGAAATCTTGTTTTTCCGTTATGCTTAGCATCAAGTAAGTGGTCTACATGGTGAAATTTTGTAACAAATCTTAATTTGCCGTATTCCGATTTTCCAAAATGCTCAATGGCTCTTTTAAGAGTATGTGTCAAATGATCAATTCCTACAATATCGGATGTGCAAGATGCTTCAAATCTTGTTATTTCTGGAGCGCGCTCCTCCATATATTTGTCGGCAGCCTCAAGAATTTCCTCTACATTAACATATGTACGGATATAAGGCTTACTTCCCATCGTCGTTTGTAGGTAGCAATAATGACAGTGACCCATGCAGCCAGTTGCAAAAGGAATAGCATACTCTGCCGAAGGCTTCGAGGTGTCAAATTTAAGGGTTTTTCTAATACCAACAACTAGTGTAGACTTGGCCACCCGGTATCTTTGAAATTCGTTATCACCGGGGAGATTTCTTACTTGATTGTGGGAAGTGGTATGCCGAATCTCGATATCCATCTTATTAAATTTCTCATATAGTTCTTTTCCCAAAGGATAATCTAATGCATCAGGTTCAAAATAAACAAGTTTGGGTGTAAATGGTTTCATTCCAATATCCCCTCTGAATCATATCCGTAATAATAATGATAGGCTTGATTTGCCTCTTGTTCTGTAGAATAAACAGCCATTTCATTTGATAGCGGATAATATGTTTCATATAAAAACAAAGCTAATTCATTCGCATTTTCAGGGTTATTGACTACTGCTGCTGCTTGAATATTCGCTACATCTTGGGTATGGGGATTACGATAAAAAACATAAACAATATCTCCAGCCTGATAATTTTGGTTTTCCATTCCATCACCTTCGTTTTATTAGTCCTATTAAGATTCTGCCATTTGTTCTGATAAATTATGATTTCTTAATTATGGAAAGGGATGAACAGGGAGTAAATAATTAATAGTTGGCTCATAATAATTTTGATTTACATAATATGAAGGAGTTGAATGTCATTTGGAAATGAAATCTAGAACCTCTACTGAAAATGCACTCATCAATTATAAAGAAGGGCTTGGTATGTTTGCCGAAAAAATGCCCGAATTTGTAAGTCAGTTTAATGCGTTTACTGAAGAATGTTTTAAAGAAGGAGCATTATCTCAAAAACAAAAACAGTTAATCGCATTAGGAATTAGTATCCATGCTCAGGATGAGTATTGTATTATCTATCACACAAAAGGATGTCTTGATCAGGGATGCACGGAGCAGGAAATTCTTGAAGCTATCGGTGTGACAGCGGCATTTGGCGGAGGAGCTTCTATGAGTCAAGGGGTTACTCTTGTTCAGGAGTGTATAAATGAAATGAGTCAATTGAAGCAGTAAAAGAGTTTAATCGAGATTAATTGACAGATAACGATTGTGATTAATTTAAGGTGAGATCGTAAAGGTTTCATCTTTTTTTGTTCTCATTAATATAGGATAAAATCACGATAGCAGAAAAATAGTTATAAAATTATTGCAAAAGACGATTTAAAAAATCTACATGCTGTCTATCTTTGTCCAGCACTTCCTCAATCAATTGACGGCTTTCTGGGTCTAAATTCCCTTTTACAATTTCTTCAGATATTTGAATCCCATAATAATCTTCTCCTGTTAAAGCACTTTTGATAATACCTGAAGAAGTATCAGGAATCATAAATTGACTAATAAAGCCTTGAATAGAGCCTATAATCCCTTCATCATCTACTGGCGTACCTCCTAGGTTTTGAATTCTTTCCGCAACTTTAAAGGCATGGTTCTTATGATCTTGTTGAATTCTTTGAAATTCACTTTTTATGTAAGGATCTTTTAATTTTTGTATATGGTGTTCATAAGCATGGATCCCCATGTATTGACCCTTCAGAAATTTATTTAAAGTATCTATTACATTGTTAACTTCCATTTTAATTCACTCCTTTTTGTTTATTTTCTTCTATATATTGCAGGTTATCCCCCTAGTGAAATTTTTGTTTTTGGAAATGATAAGAAGGAAATTCAAAATGACTTAAAAAAGGAGTATCAATCAATGAGTGAAGATTTAAAAGAAAAAGTACTGAAAATTATATCTGATCATAGAACAGGCATCTTGTCATCGGTTGAAAATAATAAGCCCCATACACGATATATGACGTTCTATAATAACCATTTAACGTTATATACACCAACAAAAAAGGATACCGAGAAGGTAGAGGAAATCGAAAGGAACCCTGCTGTTTCGGTGTTGTTAGGTTATGAAGAGAATGGGCAAAGTGATGCCTATGTTGAAATCACTGGGACAGCTGCCATTAATGATTCACAAGAATTGAAAAACCAATATTGGGATGAATCATACAAAAAATGGTTTGACAGTCCAGAGGATCCAAATTACGTATTTCTTCAGGTGCAGCCTGAAACTGTTCGTATATTAAATATGGAAGGTGAGCCACCTCAAGAACTTACTTTAGGATATTAAGGTAACTAGTCTACTCCATATAAATCAATGTTTTTCTAATTGGCTCTTCTTTCTATTACTTTAAAGAGAAAGAAGAGCCATCAATCATTTCAACATCTTTCCTCGCTTTGACCTCATCCATTAATTTAAAGAGCGCCTCATCTTTCATTTTTGCTTCAATCATACAGTCAATTTGCGGAATACTGCCCTTAATTACGTTAAGGAATCTAAAAAACATATCTATGTCTACGTAATCAGAATGATGGCGAAAGGCTTTTTCACTTTTTGGACTTGATATATGCATCTTTATTGGAAGCGGGGAATCCCTCCATGTCTGAACAACTCTGTCCCAGCTAATTTCCCAATTTGCATCTTGGTGATAGGCAAGATGGTGATGATAATCGAAAACTAGAGGGATGTTTAGTTTTTCACATAAATAAAGTGTATCCTCTAAAGTAATTGAGGTATCATCGTTTTCTAACATGATCATTTTTTGAATATTTTTTGGAACGTCCATCCAATTATCAACAAAACGCTCCAGCGACATGTCCGTTTCTTTATAATTACCGCCAACATGCATGACACAGCGATGAGTCGGATCAATACCCATCGCCTTTAATAATAAGTAATGCAGCTTTAAGGTTCCGATTGAATTTTTCAAGATGTGCTTCTCTTTAGCATTAATGAGAACGAAGTGGTCCGGATGAAAATCAATTCTTATCTCATGTTTTTTTGCGAAATCTCCAATTTCACGAAGCGGTTCTCGCAGCGGTTTTAAATAATTCCAATCAAGAAGCTCTTCGTGGTTGGCTAAAGGAATAAGGCGAGAGGTTATTCGATAAAAATGAATGTCAGATGCCGCATTATGTTTTAACAGTCTTAGTGTATTGTGCAAATTCGAAAGGGCAATCCGTTCTAATTTCCGAATGGCCGCATCTCGATCATCAATTTTCTGGAACTGGGCAAAAGTCATTGTTTGTGATGGGGATGCATTTTTCAGTTCCATACTCATTGCAACATAACCAAGACGCACAATAGTCATTAATTCCACCTCATCGAAAGTTTTCTCAACTGTTACCATTCCACCGATGCGCTAGAAATACGCTTGACTCCCCGAATGGCCGCTATTTCATCAACAAGCCTCTGCATTGCAAGATTCTTTTGTTTTGCTTCTATCATTATGTCAAAGTCTTGATTTAACTCCTTTGCCATCTTTAAGAACGGAAGGATAAAGTCTAAAGAAACAAAATCTGCATGGGAACGATAGGCTTGATCAGACTTTGGGGAAGAAATATGGACTTTCGGCACCATGTTAAAGGTATTCCAAGTGTTAAAAATACGAGGTAAGTAAAGAGGGAGGTCACTCTCCCCGTTATTCGCTTTATAGTGGTGATAATCAAGGATCATTGGAATGTTTTCCTTTTCACAAGTGATGAGCGTTTCCCTAATATCATACGTCTTATCATCATTCTCAAGCGTCATATGCCTTTTAATTTCCTCAGGCAATTTTTTAAGATTTTGATGGAACCGAGTTAATGACTCATTTTTATCCCCATAGGCTCCGCCAATATGAATATTAATTAATCCCGAATCGAGAGCGTTCATGGCATTGAGCATCTTAAAATGGTACTGCATATCTTTTACAGCATTTATTGTTACTTCTTCTCTTGGACTCGTGAAAAGTGTAAATTGATTTGGGTGAAAGCTTACTCTGAGCTTATATTGTTGTACTAGACTTCCAAGTTCTTCCCATTCGTTTTTGAAAGGGGTAATGAAATCCCACATGACTTCAGGATGGGTTGCTAAAGGGACAAGCGAGCTTGAAAACCGATATAACTCGATTTCATGCGCGATATTATAATGCAAAATTCTTTTCGTGTGATGTAAATTTTGTGCTGTAATGGATTTCAGCTTTTCCATACGTTCATCTTTAGGAAGTGTTGAATACCGTGCAAAAGTTACAGTTTTTGATGGACTTGCATCCCATAAGCCTAATGCATTTGCCACATAGCCGAACCGAATCCTCATCTGCTTTTTCCCCTTGTTTTTTTACTTACTGTAATAACTGTTTTATTTTCTGCAAAAATCTATTTCTGTATACTTCTGTGCTATTGCAGATAAAATTGGCCGCTACTAAGAGGGTCCCGCCATTTCGCAGGGAAACGGGTGTTTCAAAAGATCAGCTTCCGATTTATTCGAAAATGAATCCGATTGTTCCCCCATTCCTTCCACACCGATCTGTGAGCAGATATCCAAAATTTCCTTCATTCCAAGACCAAATCGAAATCATAAAAAATAGTGATAGTAAGAAATAGGGGGACGTCAATGGCATGGGATACCTCTAGGGTTGATATGAACATCTATTCTCAGGGGATAGTAGACCGATTTGTTTACTCAACCTGTAATATTTGTTCGAATGGCTGCGGATGTTATATTGCGGTAAAGGATGACAAATTTGTAGGAATCATGGGGAATTTTCAGGGGCTAGCGGGTTTCCGGAATTAGGCAGATTTCGGTATTCCCATTATTAGGCTAACAGGGAGGGGAGAAAAAATCATCCTCCCTCCCTTTATTAAATTCTTTTTGCAACAACAAAAAAATTGGGTGGGAAATTCTTCTTTTCAAAACCATAAAAGTGAAAAAAACAAAATACCAGCTTATGTCTGAAGTTTCTGCAGGATAAGCTGGTATTTTCATTTTAAAAGACTTTATCCCCGATTTGCTAAGTAAACTTTTCGGAACTTGTAGTAACTGGAAACTTTCCATGGAATAAGGTAAGCGCATGCAGTGATAAAAAAGAGCATCATTCGTGACTCCGAATCCATATCAATTATTCCGCGAAGGGTCCACCGTATTGCGAAAATCAATAAAAACAAAATGATGAATGCTAGACTTTTCTTTACATAGATATTTCCGTCGGCCCTTCGTTCATAACCAGTCGTAAGGATTAAAGGGACGGAGAAAACCAATCCTATCAACAATGCAATAGTAATTTCTGTTTGTGTTGCTTCTGCATTCGGATTCATGATCAAGGTTGATCCTGGTGTTAATAAAAATAGTGTAGCAATTATTCGGATTCCTTTGCCCTTAATAGGTTTGAACATCGAAATGATTTGACGGTAAAAAATAAGGACAGCAACAAGAATGATGATGATTAGAATAGGACTATAGTTCATATAAAACTTCCTTTCTAGATAGATAGGAGTCAATCAAAGTTAACTGCAAAAAATTATATGGTTAAATTACCATTTAATTTATATAATTTCAATTTATTTTGAAAAATAGCCTCAATTTTTTTGTTCTAATACTTTAAAATTACTAGTGGAAGAATTTTGTAGATATTATAATAAATTGATTGATATTTAAATAATGGGGGGGAAATCAGTAAAAAATTCTATCAAGAAAATTTGCCAGTTAGCTCGAAACTACGAACTATTAGAGAAGATATTTAACCAATTTCATATTTTAAAGGAGGAAATTTATGAATAATGATTATCAATTATTAAGGCATTACGATTTAGACTGGATAAAGGTTTTGGCCATGTTTATCGTGTTCCTTTATCATTGTTCAATGTTCTTTAATTCTTTTGAGTGGCACATTAAAAATAACATAATTAATCACTCATATATTGAGTTTTTTTCCCTCTTAGTGGGAAATTGGATCATGCCAATATTTTTTGTGATCTCAGGAATTGCTACTTTTCATGCCCTTAAAAAAAGAAATACTCAAAGCTTTATAAAGGAAAGACTTTTACGGCTTGGGATCCCTTTACTTCTAGGAGTTTTCCTTTTGTCTCCCCCTCAAGTGTATATTGAAAGAATTGCGAATTATCAATTTGAAGGTACATATTTGCAATTTTACCCTCATTATTTTGATGGACTTTATTTAGAAATTGGTGGAACCGGAAATTTTGCATTTTTCGGACACCATCTTTGGTATCTATTGGAGCTATTACTTTTTTCGATTATCACATTACCGTTTTTTCTAATGATAAGGAAAAATATAGGAAAGAGAGTTTTCGGATATTCTCATTATATATTAATGCCTATCCCTTTAATAGCAGCTGCCTTAACTACTAATACGATTGTGAATCTAGCAAGTTGGGGAATCATTTTTTATTTAATTTTATATGTTTATGGCTACTATTTTTTCGCAAGAGAAGGTTTAAGGGAATTCGTACGCAAAGTTGGAGTTTTAGCTGGATGGTTAAGTGTACTTAGTACAGCTGGATACATATTCTGGGTTGTGTACAGTGGATTTCCAATGAATGTCTCGTTCAATTGGGTTATTTTTATAATTATTCGGGTTATATTGGTCTGGAACGTACTATTCTTTATTTTATATCTAGGTGATAAATACTTGAACGTAACTAATGGTGCATTAAAGTACACTAGCGCAGCTTCTATGCCGTTTTATGTTCTTCACCAGCCAATTATTATAATCATAGGATTTTTTATTTATAATTTGGAATGGGAAGTACCAGTTAAGGCAATGTTTCTAGTACCAACATCATTTATGATCATCATGATTTTATATCACTTTATCATCCGAAGAATTAACTTTTTACGAGTTTTGTTCGGTCTAAAAATGATTCAAAAAGATAAAATTTATGAAAAGATAACAAGTTTAAAAAGTTGAACTCAAACCAAGTTATATTGGTTGTATGTTGAAAATTGCCTCTAATTCCATTATTTTCATGTAATGTTACAAAAAAGAACCCCTAGTACATCAAATGTATATAAAAAATAAAAATAATATCAACATTAAATTAACATTCAAATAGTTTAATAGAAATGTACAAAAGAAACCTACTAGGGGGATTAATAGATGATTAATAACAAACTTGTGAAAAAAGGGGCTGCTTTAGCACTTACTTTAGCTATTGCAGTTCCAGCCGTAACACCGGCATTTGCGGCTTCCCAGAATAACAATAAAATAGAATCTGTTAGATTTAATGGAATGGAAGCACCTGCTACTATTGATGAAATGGTAAAAACATATACAACTGCAACCGTTGATGTGAAATATCACAATGGAAAAGTAAAAACATTTCCGCTGAGCTACAACTACCTGTTTAAATCGGAAGATAAGGTAGCAACAGTTAAAAATGAAAAAATCCCTGCAGGTACGCCAATTGATGTAAATGGAAATCCTATTAAGGATCCTAGCAGCACAAACGGAGAATACTTTGTCTCCGATGCTCCAGATTCAAACAGCTTAATGATGCCTATTAACGGCAAACTTTATATGGTTACACATTATGAATATCAAACCGTCGATGCTGCAGGTAAATCAGCATACGGTTTAGTTCCTGCCTCTATGTCATTAACTGAATTAGAACAGGACAAAAAAACAGGTGAACTGAAACCTGTGAAAGTAGAAAAAATTGATTTTTCAGCAGTAAATGGGCTTTGGATTCCATGTAACGGATCATTATCTCCTTGGAATACACATTTAGGTTCTGAAGAGTACGAACCAGATGCACGTCTTTTCTTAAACCCAACTTCGAAAGTAAGAAGTCAAGTTGAAACATTCGCTCAATTCTATTTCGGAGATAAAGAAAAGGCAAATCCTTATTTCTATGGCTACACTCCAGAAATTTCAGTAGATAAGAAAGGTAAAACATCAGTTGTAAAACATTACAGTACAGGTCGTTTCTCTCATGAGTTAGCTAAAGTAATGCCTGATAACAAAACCGTTTTTTACGGAGATGATGGTGGCAATACAGGGTTATTTATGTATGTAGCTGACAAGGAAAAAGATTTATCATCAGGTACAATCTATGCAGCTACATTCAAACAAACAGGTACTGAAAACGGAGGTTCAGGAGATTTACAATGGATTAATTTAGGACATGCAACGGATAAAGAAGTGAAGGATATTATTGATAGCGGGATTACATTTAATGATATTTTTGAAACTTCAGATGCTCCTAAAGAAGGTTTTACAGCGATTAAAACATACTCAAATGAAGGGAAAATTGAGTACCTGAAACTTAAATCCGGCAAAGAAAAAGCAGCAGCCTTCCTTGAAACCCGCCGTTACGCAGCTATGCTCGGTGCGACTACAGAATTTAACAAAATGGAAGGAATAGCACTAAACGAAAAGGACAAAAAAGTATATATTGCTGTTTCCGATCAAAGTAAGGCTATGGAAAAAGATTCAACTGGTAAAGATCCAGCAGACCATATTCAATTACCAAAAATTAAAGCTGGTGTAACCTATCAATTAGACTTGCAAGGCGGTCAAAAAGATAGCAATGGAAATGCTATTAAAAGCTCGTATGTAGGACTATCAATGTCAGGATTGGTAGTAGGGGAAGACCTTTCTGCTCCTGATGCATATGGAAACACTGCTAATGTAGATAAAGTAGCAAATCCAGATAACTTAAGTTACTCTGAAGGAATGAGAACACTCTTTATTGGTGAAGATAGTGGTGCTCACACAAATAACTACGTTTGGGCTTATAATGTTGATACGAAAAAATTAGAGCGTATTTTATCTGTTCCAGCAGGAGCCGAAGCAACTGGATTATTTGCTGCTGATGACCGCAATGGATTCTCATATATTTTCAGTAATTTCCAGCATCCTGGTGATGAAGTAGATGGTAAGTCCATTACAGCTGTTAATAAAGAAGAACTACTTAAAGCTATCGACGAACAAATTGGTATTAATAAAACAGGCGGTATTGGTTATATCTCTGGTCTCCCATCTTTAACAAAAATGCCAGATTTCTCTCAATCTGGTAAAAAGGGTAACTGATTCTTCAATTGCATGTAAAAATGAAAAGGGCTGTCATAAAAGTGACTTTTGTGACAGCCCTTTTTGTATCCTCCATGGTTTGTCCTCTTTTTGTTTGCGAAACACTTATTTAGCTTTCAAAATTCTCTAATATTCAGTATATTAAATATATTATTGGTAAATAAATGAAGCGAAAGATTTAAAAATATTTGTGAAAGGAGAATAGCAAAAATGTATGAACTTAAAACGAAAGAAACTGATAATAGTGTCATTGAATTTATCGAAAAAGTCGATAGCGTCAAAAAGCGGAAAGATGCATATGACTTGTTGGATATCTTCACAGAAGTGACAGGTTTTCCGGCCAAAATGTGGGGGCCAAGTATTATTGGGTTTGGGTCTTACCATTACGTATACGAAACAGGACACGAAGGGGAAGCACCACTTGTAGGATTTTCACCTCGAAAAGCAAAAATCAGCCTATATTTTAATATGGGTGAAAAAGAACGGGAAGAATTACTGGAGAGTTTTGGGAAGCATACAACAGGTAAATCTTGTGTTTATATTAATAAACTAGAGGACATAGATGTAGAAATATTAAAGAAGCTAATTAAACAATCAGTTAACTATTTGGAGAATAAATACTCTAAAAAGTGATTTCTAATAAAGCAAGTTTTCTATGATCTTTTGAAAGGGGAAAATATATGAGTATTGGTGCATTTTCTATTAGTTTGACGGTAAAGGATATTCATGCTTCAAAAACATTTTATGAGAAACTAGGGTTTAATGCTTTTGGCGGAAATATCGATCAAAACTGGTTAATCATGAAAAATGAAGACTGTATAATTGGCCTGTTTCAAGGCATGTTTGAAAAGAATATCTTAACCTTTAATCCTGGGTGGGACGAGAATGCTGAAGAGGTAAATCCGTTTAAGGATGTAAGGGTATTGCAAGAAGAACTTAAAGAAAAAGGAATAAACTTTATTCAGGAAGCAAATTTAGAAACTGAAGGTCCAAGCAGCTTTATGATTGAGGATCCGGATGGTAATCTAATTCTTGTTGATCAACACAGGTAGACATAAAGTCAATTGAATATACTAGGAGGTTAATGATGGGAAGAGTTGTTCATTTTGAGATTCATGTAAATAATATGGAACAGGCAAAAGCGTTTTATGGCGAGGTATTTGGCTGGACATTTCAAGACTGGAGCGAATATGCTGGAATGCCTTACTTTGGGGTAGTGACAGGAAATGAAGATGAGCTTGGAATCAATGGTGCCTTAATGCAGCGGCAAGGTGCTGCACCTGAAGTAGGGCAAGCTTTAAATGCTTATGCTTGTACAATTGGTGTAAAGAATTATGACGAATCGGAAGCTAAAATTCTTAACAATGGCGGAAAAGTCGCCATGCCAAAATATGCTTTACCTGGAATGGCGTGGCAAGGATATTATTTGGATACAGAAGGCAATATTTTCGGACTGCATCAGCCTGATGTTAATGCAAAATAAGGTATTGTAAAACAAGGATTACATATAAGAAGGTGCCTACCCTTGGGGAAAGGCACTTTTTGTATTTTCCCCATGCCTTAATTCAACTGCTCTTCTATTCCCGTCACGAAGATATTCCAAAAAGCTGATAACACAAAATCGTAAATACCTCAAATTTACGATTTTTCAAAGAACTGATACAATTGAAAATAGAGAAATAATAAAAACGGGAGCGAGGAGCGGCTATGTTTGAATTGCTAGTGACGATGGTGGAGCGGCTGGGGATACTTGTCACGATTGCGCTTGTGTTAACGAGATTCCATTTTTTTCGGAGTCTAATTTATCAGAATCAACTAAATCGGAAACAGCAAATGACTGCGATTTTGTTTTTTGGCTTTTTCGGAATCATCGGGACGTATTCTGGGCTAACCCTCAGTGCTGACAGCCTACAGTTTAACCGCTGGACTTCAGGCCTTACTGGGGACGAAGCGATTGCCAACTCCCGCGTCATAGGAGTCGTCTTAGCCGGACTGCTTGGCGGCTATCGTGTCGGAATCGGAGCCGGATTGATAGCCGGAATCCACCGTTTTACCTTAGGGGGATTTACCGCCATTTCCTGCGGCTTGGCGACAATCATTTCAGGATTCCTTGCAGGGTTGTTATACAGGAAAAATAAACATGTGAAATTGAGCTCCGCTTTTATCATTGGTGCTCTTGCTGAAGCTCTGCAAATGCTGATTATATTACTGCTCTCCCGTCCGTTTGATAAAGCGTGGTCGCTAGTTGAAATCATTGGTATGCCGATGATATTGGCAAACGGACTCGGCTGTGCATTATTCCTCCTCATCATTAAAAGTGTCATCAATGAAGAGGAAAAGGCAGGAGCCATTCAAGCGCAAAAAACACTGCGTATTATGAAAAAAACCTTGGCCCACCTAAGAAACGGGCTAAATCACGAATCAGCAAAAGCCGTTTGTCAAATTATTCATAAAGAAATTAATGCAAGTGCGGTTGCTATGACAAATTCATCGGAAATATTAGCCCATGTCGGTCTTTGTGATGATCATCACCGTCCAGACAGCCCTATCCAAACGCAAATCACTTGCGATGTCATCGAGAAAGGGGAAATGGTCACAGCGAATCACGAAACAATCCGTTGCCGTGTAAAGGGCTGTAAGCTAGGTGCGGCAGTCATTGCTCCTTTAAAACAGCGGGGGAAGACTATTGGAACGCTTAAATTTTATTTTCGATCGGAAAAAGAAATCAATCCAATCATTATGGAGCTCATTTCCGGCCTTAGCGCTCTGCTCAGCAACCAGCTGGAATTAGCCGATTCAGACAAAGCCTACCATCTGGCGAAAGAAGCGGAAATCAAGGCGTTGCAGGCTCAAATAAGCCCACATTTTCTTTTTAATACGCTAAATACGATTCTCTCACTTATTCGTGTTAATCCAGCGAAGGCCCGTAAATTGCTTATCTATCTATCCCATTTTTTAAGGCAAAATCTATCTATTACGACTCAAACCTTAACGACACTTGAACAGGAGCTGAAGCAGGTTAAGGCATATCTATCTATTGAAGAAGCTAGATTTATAAATAAGTTAACCGTTATTTATGAAATTGAGGACAAGGCATTAGGACAGAGTATCCCGCCCCTCACCTTGCAGCCGATTGTGGAAAATGCCATTAAACATGGGATAAAAGATAGAGAACGAGACTGTATGATTAAAATGACGATTTTTAGCCATAATCACGCTACACATGTAAAAGTAACAGATAATGGGCATGGAATGAGCGCCGAACGAACTGAACAAATCTGTAAAGAAAAGGTAACTTCAGAGATTGGGAACGGCCTCGCTCTTTACAATGTAAACCGCAGGCTGACCAGCATTTTTGGCGATCACGCTGCCCTTAAGATTAAAAGTGAACTAGAAAAGGGGACGGAAATTTCCTTTTCCATTCCATTTGCGGAGGTGACACACGAATGGAACAATCCATACGAACACTCATTGTCGATGATGAACCGTACAGCCGGTATGAATTGAAGCATTTATTAGAGGCTTACCCTTCAATTATTATTGTGGGCGAAGCCGAATCAGGAGAATCCGGTGTGATGAAAGCCATTCAGCTGCAGCCTGATGTCGTCATCCTTGATGTGGAGATGCCAAGAATGAACGGAATGATGGCCGCCAAAGCGTTAATGGAGCTGAAAAAAGCACCTTTAGTTGTGTTTGCAACAGCTTATCCCCAATTCGCCGCCGAAGCTTTCCGTTATGATGCGATTGACTACTTACTAAAACCTTTTGATGAGGAACAATTACAGGAAACGATCGAGCGAATTGAACGGAAACTTAGCACAATTAAGGATAAGTACCTCGGAAGATCGGCAGGAAAACTTGCGATCGAATCTGATGGTGAAATTTATTATCTTGAACCGAAAGATCTTCTTTATATCGTTAGAGATGATAAGCTGACAAAGCTGATTACAAGAAGTGGAGAGTTTGAAACAAAAACACCATTGAAGGACTTGGAGAGCCGGCTTCTTGGTTATGGTTTTTTCCGGATTCACAAAAGTTTTCTCGTAAACTTAGAGCATGTAACTAGGCTTTCCCCATGGTTTAATGGCGCATATCAATTACAAATAGAGGGTAGAAAGGAATTGTTATCGGTCAGTAGAAATTACGTTAAGGGTTTAAGGACTAAATTAGAAATATAATCAAATATTTATTAAATATTCTATCTCTTCTTAATCTTTTGCGTTTTAGCCCTATTATTAAACATCATAACGCCAAATTTCTACCTCTTAATCTCAAATTACCCCTTTTGCCTGCTTTCTTTTTTATACTAAACTATGGAACCGCATTCATTTTTTTATAAAGGGGGAAGAATAATTTGTATACATTTTTAGCTGGCGTTGTCTTACTTATCGTTGGATATTTCACGTATGGCAAATTCGTAGAAAAAGTCTTCGGGGTAAAAGAAGAAAGAGCCACTCCTGCCTATGTTAATAATGATGGCATTGACTATGTGCCAATGAGTACACAGAAGAATTCATTAATACAGCTATTAAATATCGCTGGGACAGGACCTGTCTTTGGTCCCATCATGGGTGCCCTTTATGGCCCAGTAGCGTTTATCTGGATTGTTATCGGCTGTATTTTTGCCGGTGCAGTACACGATTATTTAACAGGGATGATTTCCATCCGTAATAAAGGGGCACATTTACCTGAACTGGCAAGCAAATTTTTAGGAAAAATCATGCGCCATGTAGTAAATGCCTTCGCTGTATTACTGTTATTATTAGTTGGAACTGTGTTTGTTTCTACACCAGCTTCCTTGCTTCATGTTTTGATGGACGGAAAAATTGCTCTAGGTATTATTATTGCTGCTATCTTTATTTATTACATTTTGGCAACGCTTCTTCCGGTTGATAAAATTATTGGCCGACTATATCCATATTTCGGTGCGTTGCTTGTCATCAGTGCTGTTGGCGTTGGGATTGGATTAATTGCTACGGGTGCACCAATTCCAGAAATTTCATTGCAAAATTTCCATCCTGCTAATGCACCAATTTTCCCATTACTTTTCTTTACGATTACTTGTGGTGCCCTTTCAGGATTCCATGCTACACAAACACCCATTATTTCTCGTACGACGCAAAAAGAAAAACAAGGACGTAAAATTTTCTATGGCATGATGATTGCAGAAGGAATCATTGCAATGATTTGGGCTGCTGCTGCTATGAGTTTATTCGATGGTTATAATGGATTAAGCGATCTGCTTGCTGCTGGTGGACCTGGTGCCATTGTAAGCGAAGTATCAATGAAAATGATGGGTGCAATCGGCGGAACACTTGCTGTTCTTGGGGTTGTTGTCCTGCCAATCACTTCTGGTGATACTGCTTTCCGCAGTGCTCGAATGATTATTGCTGAATACTTAAACATTGCGCAAAGGAAATTATCAAGTCGTCTTTGGATCGCAACTCCGTTATTTGCGATTTCCGTTGTGTTAACTCAAATTGACTTTAACCTTTTATGGAGATATTTCAGCTGGGCTAACCAAGCGACCGCGGTAATCGCACTATTCGTTGGCGCCATGTATTTATACATTGCCAGGAAAAATTACTGGATTTCGTTAGTACCTGGTTCATTCATGCTAGTAATGGTTATTACTTACATCTTGAACGCACAAATTGGATTCGGATTGCCAATGAACATTGCCTGGATTGGCGGAATCGTCGGCGCAGGAATCTTAATTGCCCTGTTCTTTCGTGCAGCGGCCAAGAATCGTTCCAACAACCTTTCTCTTGAGGTAGATGTCTCCGACTGGAATCAGGTGGCCTAAGTGGGCTGCTGCAGTCCGGAATATCGTAAGGTTGTCAATGAACAGGAAGCAAAGATTAACCAAAAGGAGAAGGACTCTGTTCCCTTTTTGGCAAAAATCATAATTGCAATTTTAACAGTTGGAGCAATTGCTTCTATGGCTTTGCTTCTATAATAAAAAATGCACGCTTTCAGAAGCGTGCATTTTTTTATGGAATGAGGAAATTTGTTCGAACCTCTAGAAAAACAATCATTTCAGAAAAATAACGGAAGTATGGTCCTGATTAGAATAAACTAGGAAAGTAGTAATATTTTTATAGTATGAAAGGATATTATCCTAACTGATGCGAATATTGTAAGAAATTCCTGAGGGGAAATGTAAAAGGAGTGAGGAAGTTGAGAGGTTTCATTCATAATAAGAAGCGGGAAATGACGGAGGAAAGTGCTTATCACTTTTTAAAAATGGGCAGGGTTGCACATGTGGCGACAGTGGGGGAGGATGGGTTTCCGTATGTAATTCCATTCGTCTATGTTTATGAGGACGGAAACAAACTATACCTGCATATAGGAAATTTGAGGGAGAGTCATTTTTGGAAAAATATCAAAAAAAAACCGCAAATTTGTATCGAGGTTAGCGAGATGGGGGATGTTCATCCAGGTAAAAAATTTGCTTGCCAATCTGCTCTCGTCTATACAAGCGTAGTTTTATTTGGAAACATTAAGCATATTAAAGATGACAAGCAGAAAGAATGGTTCTATGATCGGCTAATGGAAAAGTATGGGGATCCAAATTGGACTTTTGAAAAAGGATACCCGGCCCTTTCGAAAACGGAGTTATTTGAAGTACAAATTCAGAAGATAACCGGTAAATTAAGTGAAGGATTAAGTCATTAATGAGTGCGCCTGAACCCAAAATGCGGAAATTCAAAGTACGCTTGGGGTCAGGCATCTTTTTTTTGGAGAAATTTTAGTTTGCATTTGGCCCATTTTTTGGCGGACACAGAATCCTTTATTTCTATTAAATCCGTCCTTTTGACGAATGAAAAGGACACAGAATCCATTATTAATCAAAAAACACGAGAAATTTGCTTACTTTTAAATGGATAGCGGAACCAGAGTCCGATCACCTCCTGAAAAAGGCCTTTTTCGGTAAATAAAGAAACGAGTGTCCTATAAATTTATGATGGAAATTTCTAATATTATATTACTAATAATATTTTAAAGCTAAAACCCTTTATATTATCGTAATAATCAACCAATTGCGAATAAATTCAATAAAAATAATAGTATTGCAATATATTAAAAAACACAATATAATATTTTTCATAGAAAGACAAATGTCCTTTAGAAATGGAATTTAGAGGAAATGCATTACACGATATTCATAGTATCGTAATTTATTACACCTAGGGAGGTAGATCTATGAAAAGCTTACTGAAAAATTGGAATCAAATAAGCTTAGTTAAACAAATAATCATAGGTTTGATAATTGGAATTGCTCTTGCTTTAACCATCCCAGAAGCAGCAAAACCGATTACTATTTTTGGTTCATTATTTGTCGGGGCTTTGAAAGCTATTGCGCCTGTATTGGTACTCTTTTTAGTAATGTCGGCTATTGCTCAGCACAAAAGTGGTCAGCAAACGAATATGAAATCCGTTATTATTCTTTATCTTTTAGGTACTTTTTTAGCTGGCTTGATTGCTGTTATTGTAAGTTTTATTTTCCCTGTTGGCCTAACGCTTGTAAAGGGTGCTGAGGGTGTTACGCCTCCTAGCGGCGTGGCCGAGGTTCTTAAAACATTGCTTCTGAATGTTGTTGATAACCCAGTAAAGGCCATCTTTAATGCGAACTATATCGGTATTTTAGCTTGGGCAATTGTCCTTGGTTTGGCACTGAAAAATGCCGCTGATTCGACAAAGACAATGATTGCTAATTTTTCTGATGCGGTTTCCAAAGTGGTTACTTGGGTAATTAAGCTTGCCCCATTAGGAATTATGGGTCTAGTATTTGAGTCTATTACGACAAGTGGAATGGACGCGCTGCTAGGATATGGAAAGCTGCTCGTCATTTTAGTTGGATGTATGATATTTGTGGCATTAGTGGTCAATCCAATCATCGTGTTTGTGTATATTAAGCAAAACCCATTCCCGCTGGTTTTTAAGTGCTTAAGAGAAAGTGGGATTACCGCGTTCTTTACACGAAGCTCAGCTGCAAACATTCCTGTTAATATGAAATTATGTGAAAATCTTGGTTTAAATAAGGACAGTTATTCAGTATCGATTCCATTAGGGGCAACCATTAATATGGCTGGTGCTGCTGTGACGATTTCTGTTTTGACGCTAGCAGCGGTTCATACTCTCGGGATTCAAGTCGATATTCCTACAGCTATTATCCTTAGCGTAGTGTCAGCTATATGTGCTTGCGGTGCTTCAGGGGTTGCGGGCGGCTCCTTATTATTGATTCCTCTAGCTTGCAGCTTATTTGGAATTCCAGCGGATGTTGCCATGCAAGTAGTTGGAGTAGGCTTTATCATCGGAGTTGTACAAGACTCTGTTGAAACAGCACTTAACTCATCTACAGACGTACTTTTCACGGCTGCCGCAGAATATAAAGAGTGGCGTAAAGAGGGGAAAACGGTAGAAATTAAAAAAATTGCATAAAGAAGAATTGAACTGTATCTCCAGTGTAAGAATTGACGAACATTGGAGGTGCGGTTTTTTTTGAATAAATACCGGTAATTTTTTGGAAATATTGATACCTTTTCCTATTAATTTCGTCCATTATTATAAATGAAAGAGATTTTAGGTGAAGGGGGAATAAAAAATGAAGAGATTCTTACCAGGTATAGTATTTTTAATTGCTGGAATACTTGCGGGCTGCACGAATCAAGTAAATGCAGATCCAGCAAATGATTTAAATGAATTAAAAAAGCAAATAGAGCAGCTTTCCATCGAAAATGATGCCCTCCAAAATACAGTGGAGGAACAAAGGAAAGAACTTGAGGCAATGAACAATGACTACGCAATTATTCCAGCTAAAGAGATTGAAAACTATCCGCGTTCGCTATATAAGGAAATGGCCCTTGATATTGATCAGGATGGCGAGGACGAAATAATTGAGCTATATGTGAATGCAGAGAAGATGGCAAATGGTTTATTTGCCTGGGACGATGGACAAACTTGGCTATTGGCAGTGAAAGACGGTGAAGAAACCTATCCCCTTTTTGATAATTTTGTTCAGTTAGGCTCACTCGATATCAGTACGACAACTATTGATGGAAAACCAAGTATTATCATGTTAGAATCGTGGCATTCTGACATTTATATTCACAAATTTATATACGATCCTGACGCAAATGGATTTGTTAAAGAAACGTTTTATAAAAAAGAGAACGTGAACCAGCAATATAATTCACCTGCTTCCTACGCTTTTTTCAAGGACGCTTACGAATTAATGGAACAGGCTTTTACAGTTAAAGCAGCTGAAGCTTTAGAAACTAGCGAAAATAATCTTCAGGAGCTAAAGGATAGAGCGGCAATCTTTGACCCAATCCTTGTAGACCTTTGGAGAGCACAGCGATTGTTTGAAATTGTAGGACTGTTAAATCCCGATCTTCATGTTTCATTACAGAAAGCAGTCAATTTGCTGAACCAAATGGTTAAAACTACACCTACCTTAGAGCAGATGAATCAGCTAAGGCAAATTCATGGTATCTTCAAAGAAGGCGGAATTGACGATTTGGTTATGGACGAAGAAAATCAAATTCATCCGGATTTTACAAAAAAGCTTCAAAGAATGGATCTTATTCTTATGGAACCTATTTAAAATATTATATTGCCGGTAAAAGGACGGACCCTCTTTTAATTCAAAAAATGAAAGAATCGGCCATAAATTAGTTATTTTTCTAAATGTTGTTGACAATTTGTTTTAATAAGGGTAATGTTTGTACTTAAGGAGTTTGAAAAATTAAATAGTTTATCTCTTATCAAGAGTAGCTGAGGGACTGGCCCGATGAAGCTCGGCAACCGTCTATGTTCAATAGATTGGTGCTAAATCCTGCAAAACATTTATTGTTTTGATAGATAAGAGAGGATTTTATGTATATATACAGAAGCCTCTCTTTTTGATGGAGAGGCTTTTTATTATTTTCTTCTTCCAAATACAACTACACAGGGGGAACCTCGAAATGAAGAAGCTTGGAATGATTTTAGCATTACTTGGATTGACATTATTTATTGCCGCATGCAGTAAAGAAAGCGGCGGGGCATTGAATGACAAGAAGCTAATTATTGGAGCAACGGACGGTCCGCATGCTCAAATCTTGGAAGTTGTGAAAGAAGTGGCTGCAGAAGACGGACTTGATTTGGAAATTAAATCTTTTACTGACTACGTCCTACCAAATACAGCATTAAATGAAGGCGACTTGGATGTTAACAGCTATCAGCATAAACCTTTTCTTGAAAAATTCAATGAAGACCATGGACTTGATCTCGTACCTGTAGCAAAAACAATCCTCAACCCAATGGGTATTTACTCTGAAAAATATAAAAGCTTTGAAGAGCTTCCAGACGGAGCAGAATTTGGACTGCCAAACGATCCGACTAATGGAGCACGTGCACTTTTCATCTTACAAGAAAATGGCCACATTAAACTTGAAGAAGGCAAAGAAGAAACAGCTTCTATTCATGATGTAGTGGAAAATCCAAAGAATCTTGAGTTCATTGAGCTTGACGCAGCACAAATTCCAAAACAATTAGGCGAAGTCGATGCTGCTGCAATTAATACAAACTTTGCTATCGCAGCAGGTCTTTATCCGAAAGAAGATGCATTTATTTTGGAGTCAACAAACTCACCATATGTAAACTATATCGTTGTTAGAGGGGAAAACGAAAACGATCCTGTCGTGAAAAAATTGGTGAAAGCTTATCAAAGCGAAAAAGTTAAAACATTCATCGAAGAAGAATTCCGCGGATCCATCATACCGGGCTTTTAATTGAAATTTGATGGAGGTTGTCTATGAAAGCGAGTTTTCTGGACAGGTTTTCGGTAAATTGATAGAAGCTGTCCAATAAAGTGAGTTTTCTGGACAGGTTTTCGGTAAATTGATAGAAGCTGTCCAATAAAGTGAGTTTACTAGACAGGTTTCTGATAATTTGATGAAAGCTGTCCGATAAAGATAGTTTGCTGGACGGCTTTCGGTCAGGAATAGATAACACAGAAAGGAATTGTCCCCATGATTTTATTAGAACATATTTCAAAATCATTTGACTCGAAAAAAGGGATTGTAAAAGCAGTTAAAGATGTGAATCTTCATGTGAAAAAAGGTGAAATTCATGGGGTGATTGGCTATAGCGGTGCTGGAAAAAGCACATTGATACGATGTGTGAATTTATTAGAGAAGCCTACAAGCGGAAAAGTATTTATTGGCGGCAAGGAAGCAACTTCTTTGCCGCTCAACCACTTGCGCGATGTCCGAAAAAGAATCGGCATGATTTTCCAAGGCTTTAACCTCCTAAAAACAGCCACCGTCTATGATAATATCGCCATCCCCCTAAAATTATTAGGTTACAACAAAACAGAAACAAATGAACGTGTTAACAAATATCTGGAGATCGTTGGACTTGCCGATAAGCATCAATCATTTCCCGGCCAATTATCCGGCGGGCAAAAGCAGCGGGTCGCCATTGCCCGAGCACTGGCGCAGGAGCCCGAGGTTTTACTAAGTGATGAAGCAACAAGTGCCCTTGATCCAGAGACGACAGATTCAATCCTGGATTTGCTTTTAAAAATCAATCGAGAACTTGGGATAACGATTTTACTAATTACACATGAAATGAATGTTATCCAAAAGATCTGTGATCAAGTATCGGTTATGGAAAATGGCGAAATTATCGAGCAAGGTCCAACAATCGAGTTATTTACAAAACCTCAAAAACAGACAACACAGAAGTTCTTAAATACAATCAGTCAGCGGAAGCTTTCACCTTCTTTAATCAGCCAGCTTAATGTAACAGGCAAGGTTTCCCGTCTCACATTTGTCGGAGAAAGTACTGGGCAGCCGCTATTGGCTAAAGTAAGTCAGCAATTCAAAGTTCAGCCCAATATTCTGACAGCGAATATTCTTGAATTGAAAAACGGCATTGTCGGCAATATTGTTGTACATCTTATTGGCGAAGGGCAAGAGGTTGGTCAAGCATTAAAATATTTACAAAATCAAGGTGTTGGCATCGAAGAATTGGAGGGATAATAGTATGTCTGATTTTACTGAAAAATGGTTTCCGATTATCTGGAAATCCGTGCTGGAAACCTTCCAAATGGTCGGCATCTCTATGATATTTGCTATCATAATCGGTATCCCATTAGGGGTTTTACTCGTTTTAACACGGCCTGGCCAAGCTTGGCAAAATCAATGGGTCTATCAAATATTGAATCTAGTCATTAATATATTGCGCTCGGTACCATTTATTATTTTATTAATTTTTATTTTTCCATTTACAAAATTCATTGTTGGCACGACGATTGGTGTACAAGGTGCCATCGTTCCGCTCGTTATTTACACAGCCCCATACCTTGCAAGATTAGTAGAATCATCCCTGCTTTCCGTGGATAATGGCGTATTAGAAGCCTATAAGGCAATGGGAATTAAAACGAGACAAATTATTTGGCATGTCATGCTTCGTGAAGCTAGGCCATCCCTTGTCCTCGCTTTAACCATCACCATTGTCAGCTTGATTGGAGCCACTGCGATGGCGGGACTTGTCGGTGCAGGCGGCCTTGGAGATTTAGCCTACCGCTACGGGCATTTACGCTACGAAGAAAGCGTCATGTATGCAACTGTTATCATCCTGATTATCCTTGTTCAAAGCTGTCAGTCCATTGGGAATCGGATTTCAGCTCGTTTAAAGAAAGATTGATCGGAGGGGTTATAAATGTCAAATGAACTTTATGCAGAAAAAGATGGAGCGATTGCTTCCCTCATTATTAACCGTCCTCAAAAAAAGAATTCATTCACACTTGCCATGTTTAAGAGACTTGGTGAACTATTGGATGAGTTAGAACAGGATTCTAGTGTGAAGGTGCTCATTATTCGCGGTGTTGATGAAACAGCATTTTCAGCGGGTGCCGATATTAGCGAGTTCACGGAAGTCCGTCTTCATGGAAAGCAAGCTAAGGACTATAATGATTACGCCCTTGAATCCATTGGAAAATTATATCGCTTTTCAAAGCCAACCATTGCCTTAATTAAAACATTGGCAATCGGAGGCGGGCTCGAACTTGCGAACTCATGTGATTTCCGATTTGCCACCGCTGGCAGTAAGGTCGGAATTACAGCGGCGAATATCGGCATTGTATACAATTTGGCTAGTACAAAAAGGCTTTATAATTTGATCGGCCCTGCAAAGACGAAAGAATTGCTATATACAGCAAAGCTGATCAGTGCTGAAGAAGGCAAAGAGATCGGCTTAATTGATTATGTTTATCCAATCGAAGAAATTGAGGAGAAATGCCATGATTTTGCCAATCGAATTACGGTGAAATCATCTGTTGCCAACTCGGGCATTAAGAAAGTCATCCAAGCCATCATTGACGGAGAGAACGAAGAAAGTGAATATATTGAGAATGTCATTTTAGAGTCATATAGTTCGGATGACTATTTAGAAGGCATTCAGGCATTTTTGGAAAAAAGAAAACCGAACTTCTCGTGATAGAAAAAGGAGTCAATACACCATGATTCAAGCATTAGAAGGAATGAAAGTAATCGACCTCTCACAAGTATTGGCAGGTCCTTATTGTACGATGGTACTCGGTGATATGGGTGCAGATGTCATCAAAATTGAAAAATACCCAAAGGGCGATGACACCCGTTCAATGGGAGCTACTATTAATGAAGAAAGTCATATGTTTATGATGGTCAATCGCAATAAGCGCGGAATGTGTCTCAATTTAAAAAGTGACGAAGGCCGAAAAATCTTACTCAGCTTAATCAAAACGGCAGATGTATTCGTAGAAAATTACCGTCCTGGAGTAACAAAGAAATTGGGCATTGACTATGAAACATTGAAAGAAATCAATCCCGGATTAATCTACTGCTCGATTTCAGGCTACGGACAGACCGGTCCCTATAGTCAAAAGGGCGGCTATGATATCATGGCACAAGGCATGTCCGGGCTAATGGATATGACTGGCGAAAAAGGTGGAAAGCCTGTAAAAGTTGGGATTGCCATTCATGATATTGCAGCAGCACAAACCGCCATTCAAACGATTTTGACTGCATACATCCACCGCTTGAAAAATGGAAAAGGGCAATATATCGACGTTTCCCTTGTTGATGCAGGACTTGCCTGGACTGTTTGGGAAGCTGCTGCTTATTTTGGAACAGGGGAAGTGGCTAAGCGGAATGGGACAGCACACCGTGCATCAGCCCCATATCAAGGCTACGAAACAAAAGATGGCTTTATTTTAATTGGTGCAGCTAATCAGAAGCTATGGGAAAATTTTTGCTTAAACGTGATTGATCAGCCTAATTGGTTGGAAGATCCTCGCTATGAAACGGTTAGTTCAAGAACGGAACATGTGGATGAGCTTGAGATCGAAATCGAAGAAATTTTAAAACAAAAAGAATCAGCACATTGGCTGAAGCTTCTCGAAGATTACGGAATCCCGTCCGGTCCCATATATTCTTATGATCAAACCTTGAATGATCCGCATATCCTTGAACATGATATGGTCCTTGATTATGAACATCCTGCTGCTGGACAAATGAAAACACTTGGCTTCCCGGCCAAACTTTCCGAAACGCCAGGGCAATTAAGAATGCCTGCTCCGCTCCTTGGACAGCACAATAAGGAGATATTGGCTGAATTAGGATACTCTGAAGAAGACTTTAAAGTATTACAAAACAAAGAAATTATCAAATAAACATGAGGGACGGATCACTTGCTTCCACATTTCGAAGCAAGTAATCCGTCCCTTTTTTTACGCTAAAAGAACCCGTTCATGGTCTCTTCAATATTATTAGTAAAACGTCTCTCCAATCTGTCTAATCCTGAATACATTGTTGTATGTGAATGACGTGTATTGAAAATTTATTTTTAAGGGAGCAGACAAATGTATAAAAAGCTAGCTGTCGCCATTATTCATGGAATGGGTAATCAAAAGGATGGTTTTGCTAAAAATATGATCGTGATGATCAATCAAACATTCGCAAAAAAACTAGAGGATGCGGTTGAAGATCCTGCCTCCTATCTTATGTTTGAACCGATACTATGGGCACCAGTTTTTGCAGGCCGACAGGAAAAGCTGTTTGAAAGAATGGTGCAGGAAAACAAATTGAATTATCAAGGCTCAAGAAAATTCATTGTTACTTATATAGGAGATGTGATTGCCTATCAACTAGTAGAGACAGCAAAGCAAAATTATGAGAGAGTTCATGAAAAAATCGGTGAAGGTCTGAACAGTCTCTCTAAGAAAGCAGGAGACCAAGCTCCACTATGTGTCATTTCACACAGTTTAGGTTCAGTCATTGCGAGCAATTACTTTTACGATTTACAATTTAAACAACGCGATGTTGCCTGTATTGTAAATGAAACGTCGCCATTGGAAAAGGGAGAAACTTTAACATTATTTTATACAATGGGGACTACCCTCCCGCTATGGAGTTTACGTTATTATAACTTTAACCGCCCGATCAATATTCCTTCTAAAAACCTCCAAAAATACTATCCTAGCTTAAAAGGTGAATGGATTAATTTCTATGACAAAGATGATGTTTTGGGCTTCCCATTAAGATCTGTAGACGAAAATTATTATCATGCTGTTAACGAAGATCGAGAAGTGAATGTAGGCGATTTGTTAACGAGTTGGAATCCGTTAAGCCATACAGGTTACGTTAAGGATATGGATGTAATTGAACCCATTGTAGATGGATTAGTCCGTACATGGAGACAGATAAATAATCTATAACGCTCTGCTCTATTCAAATCATCAAAATCGGTCAAAGGGTAATTGCAATAGAAAATCATACCTTAAAAAGCTATCAAGGCAATTATGATTATTTTAAAAGCGAGAAGGACAAAGTAAGTCTAAAAGAGTTGAATAAGCCTATTGTAAAAACTGAAAAAGTGAAAAAACAAAGAAATAAGTCTGAGAATTCATAACAAGAGAAAAGTAGGTGCCTTAATGAGTATTACCTTAGCATTATTGGCAGCTTTATTCGCTTCACTTACATCTATATTGGCGAAGATTGGCATCGAAAAGGTGAATTCTAATTTAGCTACAGCGATTCGGACAATTGTTGTTATCGTCATGGCTTTATTGGTCGTGGTTGTAACGGGCAAGCTCGAAACAATCTCTCAGATTTCTGGAAGTGCATTGTGGTTTATTATATTGTCAGGTTTTGCAACAGGATTTTCGTGGTTATTTTTCTTTAAAGCACTGGCAATTGGTGATGTTTCCAAGGTTGTACCCATTGATAAGTCAAGTGTAGTCTTAACAATCGCAATCTCCATCCTCTTTTTAGGAGAGCCGGCAAAGCCCCTTGTCTTGGCTGGAGGAGCGATAATCGCCATTGGAACCTTCATTTTAATTGGGAAAAATGAAGAAAAGAAACGATTTACGGGCTCACAAATATATATTGTATATGCCATTTTGGCAGCAGTATTTGCGGCATTAACCTCAATCTTAGCAAAAATAGGGATGGAAGATGTGGATTCTAATGTCGCTACCTTTTTACGGACAATCGTGATTTTATTGTTCGCTTGGGCCATCGTATTTTTCCAAGGAACTCATAAAAAAATGAAGGAAATTACAAAAAAGGGATATCTTTTTTTAATATTGTCTGGGGTTGCAACTGGTTTATCCTGGTTATGCTATTTCGCAGCATTAGCCATTGGGAAGGTTTCCGTTGTTGCACCTATTGATAAATTTAGCGTTGTGATTACCATGATTTTAAGCTTTATTCTTTTAAAAGAAAAAATGAATAAACACATTATTATAGGTGGTATAGTCATTACTGCAGGAACTCTGTTGCTTATTTTGTAGTTAAGGGATTTTTTAAGATGAATATGATTACTAGTGTTGTTTGAAAATCCTCCCATCTAAAAAAACATTATGTGGAAAATATAGTAAAAATATTCAGATGTAATATTTTGCAAACCGAAATAATTAAAATTGTGAATAGTAGACTAAGGATAACCTGCATGTAGACTGGTAAAACCTGTAGGTTATTTTTTTTATTTTTTTATAAAAAAAAGATTGTCTTATTTTTTAATATAATTTATACTTCGAATATGAATAATATTCAGAATTATAAAAGGGGGGAATTTTTATGTTTGATCAAATTGTAAATACTATTAATGGATGGCTGTGGAGTCCAGTATTGATTGGTTTCATTGTTTTATGTGGTTTGTATTTTAGTTTTCGTACTAGATTCCTGCAGATCCGTCACTTTAAAGAAATGGTTAAACTTGTAACATCAGGGAAGGGTTCCGATGCAGGGGTTTCTCCATTCCAGGCATTAGCGATGTCATTATCAGGCCGTATCGGTGTAGGGAACGTTGCCGGAACCGCTACAGGTATTGCTTTTGGTGGACCTGGTGCAGTCTTTTGGATGTGGGTCATTACCTTTATCGGTGCATCATCAGCTTATGTAGAGTCAACTCTTGCTCAAATCTATAAAGAAAAGCAAGATGGGGAGTATCGCGGGGGTCCTGCTTTCTATATCGAAAAGGGACTTGGCTGGAAATGGTTTGCGATCGTTTTCGCAGTTGCAACATTGCTTGCTATGGCTTTCTTGATGCCGGGTATTCAGGCAAATGCAATTGCAGATACGGTTCATAACGCTTTTGGTCTAGATCCAAAAGTCACGGGACTAATCGTTGTCGCACTTGTTGGTTTTACTATTTTTGGCGGTGTTAAGCGTATTGCTAAAGTTGCAGAATGGGTTGTTCCTTTCATGGCAGCTGCTTATGTATTAATTGCACTTATTATTATTGGATCTAATTTTGCTGATATTCCAGCAGTTTTTGGACTTATATTTAAAAGCGCTTTCGGAGCTGAACAAATGTTTGGCGGTATTATTGGTTCAGCTATTATGTGGGGAGTAAAACGTGGTCTATATGCAAATGAAGCCGGCCAAGGTACAGGTGCTCACCCAGCTGCGGCTGCTGAGGTTTCCCACCCTGCTAAGCAAGGTCTTGTGCAAGCGTTTTCAATTTATTTAGATGTATTCTTAGTTGTTACAGCGACTGCATTCATGATTCTATTTACACAGCAATACAATGTAATCGATGAAAAAACTGGAACAGTACTAACTGAAAACCTCCCAGGAGTTCAACCGGGAGCTGGTTATACTCAAGCGGCAGTTGATACGCTCATTCCAGGATACGGTGCAGGATTTGTTGCCATTGCTTTATTCTTCTTTGCCTTTACGACTATTTATGCTTATTACTATATCGCAGAAACAAACTTGGCCTATCTAGTACGTGGTAAATTCAAGGGAATTGCATTTATTGGACTAAAGATTGTCCTTTTAGGCGCTATTTTCTTTGGTTCAGTAAAAACTGCAACAACAGCATGGGCAATGGGAGATATCGGACTCGGAATTATGGTATGGCTGAACTTAATTGCGATTCTCTTCTTATTTAAACCAGCGCTGATTGCTTTAAAGGACTACGAAGAGCAGCTAAAGGAAGGAAAAGATCCAGAATTCAATTCATCTAAATATGGGATTAAGAATGCAGATTTCTGGGCGAATGGTTATCAGAGTCCTGAAAGAAAGAAGCGAGATAAAGTATCATAAGTGAACTTCTATTCGTATGGTTTCTTCGAATAGTTAGTTATATCAGAAAAGCACCAGCTTTAGTGGCTGGTGCTTTTCTATTTACGGTTTAATAGGACCCGCTTATATAAAAACATGCAAAATCACAAATCCAAAAAATACAAAAGCCATCGTAAAATGAAATTTTCTCCTTTTTCCTGATGCTTTCCACCTGCGTAATAAACCGCTAAATAACAAGATAATTAGGATCCCAATCGCTGCTGCTCCACTAACCGTTTTCGCTTTCCTAAGATCGGTAACGTATGCGGAAATCATCAATGCCGCATGAACGATGATTAATAGAGACGCAGTTATAGCGATTGGTATATGGTATCTCATCATTTTCTTTGAAATTTGTGCAAGCTTTACTTTAACATTTCGAATTTTACTTTTCCGAATTAGGAGAAAGACGAAATACATATTGATGTTAATTAAGAATAAAATAAATGCTGCTTGTGCTATGATTTTTCCTATTAAAATATAATTTGAATCATATCCTTGGTATAAGCTCCACAGAACAATGAGGAGGACAGTAATGATATTAATGGTCAGCCATCTGGTGATCATATAAACCCTCCTCACTTTAGTAGAAAAAGAATGAGCAGACGAAACATCTATTTCTAAGGAGCCTGTGCTTTTTCATTTATAAGCAACTCCAATTAATGCAGGGGATTCAGTTGTATATTCCGATCCTTTAAAATCTCCAAATAACTGAACTCGTCTAAAACCAGCCATTTTTAGACTCTCATTGAGCTCATTTGAAGTTAACGGATACAGCTCGACACTATTTGAGAAGGTCTGAATGCCAGCAGCCTTATTGATCGCAAGTGTTCCGTTGAATTTAATTTTATTTTCAGAGTGGTCATATGTTCTCTTAAATGTAACTCCCTTATTCGGCAATTCAATAAGCGGCAAATCTGTAATATGTTGTTGAAGGATGCGATCATAATTTACGATTTGAATAGTCAATACGCCGTCTTCGGACAGGACATTCCATATTTTCTTCAAGGTTAGACTTATCCCTGCAAATGAATCTAAATGTACAATGGAGTTTCCGATACAAATGGCAGCATCAAATGATTGATCATGAAAGTGATCTATGTTTCTCATATCTAATTTTAATGCCGATAAATTCAGATTATGATCCATTCGCTTTTTTTTAATTTTTTCGACCATCTTTTCATCTAGGTCAACGGCTGTTACATGATAGCCGGCTTTCGCTAATTCAATCGCTTGGTTGCCTGCTCCGGCAGCAATATCTAATAGTTTGATTTTACCGTTAGTGGCGGTTTTAATAAATTCTATTTGAGCTGGATTACTGGGAAATAAATCATCATAATATTGACTTAATATTTTATAAAAAGACATCTCTTATCCACCTCATTTTTATACTTTCAATGCAAATTATACCTGATGTAAAAGATAAATCTAATGATGGAAATCACAGTGGATAATGATCCCTGCTTAGAGCCGCCCAATCAACTCACTATTCGCTCTCACTCTTCAAACGATAAAATCCAACTGTATTTTCTCTAACAATAGAATACACTTCAGTAATCGGCATTCGCTTTAATCTAGCAATTTCCTCAAGTGATTTATGCATCATTTGTGGGTGGGTCTGCATACCTGTAAAAGGGCCTTCGAATGGCCAAGGGCCATCGGTTTCAACCATGATTTGCTCGAGTGGATATTTTTTGACAAGCTCCTTAATATCGTTTTCATAGAGTACATCAGGTGTGATGGATATGAAGTAGCCATTCTGAATCATCCGGTTAATCGTAAGCTCATCCCCCTTAAACCAATGGAAATGCGCTTTTGAAATCGAGTGCTTTTCAAGAAGGTCACATACTATTTTTGCGTCTTCGTATACAGCATGAAGCACAAGCGGCTTTTGCCATTCTTTCGCCTTGATAGTCATTTCTTCTAACAATTCAAGATAAGGTTCGAGTAGAAGATCCTGTTCTTGACGTAAGTAATAGGGGAGCCCGACTTCGCCTACAGCAATCATTTCGCTTTGATGACGGCCCATCCAATTGATAAGTTCGACCAACTCTTTTTCATTTGGAAGCTGCTGCTCGGGATGATAGCCGTAAGCTGGGTATACCTGTTGAAAAAGTGAAGCAATTTTGTGCGTAATTTGGCACGACTTCAAGTCAAATGAAACAGCAATGAGGGCCTCAACGAAAGGGTCACCTTCAATAATGCGGCTTAATTCTTGTTTATTGTATTGATCCAGATGAATATGCGAATCAATAATTTTCTTCATCATACTCACTCCATGAACGATTTCAGTTCGTAATAGATTTTCCGTTTCCATTGTAAAAAATTGTCCTCCAACAAAAGTTCTTCCTTACGCGGTCTAGCAAAAGGAATGACAAACTCAGCTGCAATAGTTGCAGGCTTGTTGGAAAGAATCACAATCCGATCGGATAAAAACAAAGCTTCCTCAAGATTATGGGTGACAAATAGAACAGTTCGGCGATTATTTTCCCAGATGGATAATAGCCATTTTTGCATGTCCAGTCTTGTCAGTTCATCTAAAGCTGAAAACGGTTCATCAAGCAAAATGATGGGCTGTGGACTAAGCAAAGCTCGAATAAAGGATACCCGCTGTTTCATGCCGCCGGAAAGCTCCTGAGGATAAGAATAGGTATATTGGGCTAACCCGGCTTTTTCAATCATCTCTAGAGCTGTGCTAGTGTCCTTTGCGCCTTTTAGCTCTTGACCAAGAAGAACGTTTTGTAAGACGGTTCTCCACGGAAGCAAGCTAGAGGATTGCGGCATATAGCTGACTGCACCTGTTTGGCTGTTGATATTTTCACCCTTTAGTGTAATCGTCCCTTCATCTGGAGCAAGGATGCCGCCAATGAGCGAAAAGAGCGTACTTTTTCCACTGCCTGAAGGACCGAGAATGGAAACAAACTCGCCATCATTTACTTGTAAATTAAGATGTTTAATAATTTCTGCATCTGCAAATTTTTTCGAAATATCTTGTATTGTTAAAACACTCATTTTAGTTTGCTCCTTTTGACTGCCAGCGGATAAGAAGACGTTCAATCAAAACGATTGCAGCAAAGAATAATAGACTTAACGCCATGATGGCAAAGATGGCAACAAACACACGATCTGTTCGGAATGAGGAAGAAGCTAAAGTCATATACACACCAATGCCTGATTTTGCCCCAAGCCATTCGGAAATAACGGCGCCCATGATGCTATAAGTGGCAGAGATTTTTATTCCTGAAAAAATGGTGGGAAGAGCATGTGGAAGTTCCAGCTTCCAAAACAACTGGCTCTTCGTTGCGCCAGCCATTCTCATGTAATGCTTTAAGTCAGCTGATGTTTGTTTAAACCCATCAAGTGCTGCAATCGTCACTGGGAAAAAACAAACAAGGGTAATGACTATCATTTTTGGCAAAATTCCAAAACCAAACCAGATGACTAATAATGGTGCTAGAACGATCACGGGAATATTTTGCGAAAGAATGAGAAGCGGATAAACGGCTTCTCGAACAAACGGCAGTAGATAGAGCAAAATAGCGGCGAAAAGCCCGATCCCGACACCGATCGCAAATCCTGTAACCCCAAGCTTTATCGTTGAAAGCAAATGTTCGAAAAATCCTGTAAAGCCTGTAATCGCTTCATTCATAATGGATGAGGGAGCAGGAAGCAGCCATTCTGGAATATCGGCTTTTTTAACGATCATTTCCCAAATGAAAAAGAAGAGAAGGAGAACGAAAACCGATCTCCACCCCTTTAAACGATTTATTTTCATTATCGATACTTCTCCGTTAACTGATTCATGGCTATGCCTGTAGGCTGATATAAAATTTTCACTTGAGAAATGACGTTTTTGCTGCCCATTTCAATCATTCGTTCATTCATTTTTTTGATCACATCAAATAGTTTAGAAAGCTCACCTTCCATCGTTGTTTCTAACGGATGGACTTCATAAGTGACTCCTGATTCTTCAATAATATTAATCGCTTCATCTACATATGGAATGACGTCTTCTCCATTTTTTGTTTTCGGTATAATTTGAATGCTAACTAATGAATTGTTCATTTTGCAAGTCCCCTTACTGTGGTAAATAATCGTTTGTAAAAGCTTTTTCCGCCTCTAGCTCATTATCTAATAAGTCATTTTCATACATCCAGCTTGCATAGTTTTCCCAAACTTCAAGTTTCTGTTCACCCCATCTTGGCGCAACGTCTTGATATTTTGATGCCAGCCACTCTTGGCTTTTCTTCACAAGCTCTTGATCAAGGTCAGGTGCTGCTTTTAATAAACTATCTGCTGCTTCAGATGGGTTATCGATTGCAAACTTGTAGCCTTTCGAAACTGCCTTCAAAAATTTCTTCACTTGTTCCGGATTAGATTGAAGCTTCTTTTCATTTGTTGCAAGAACTGGTGTATAGTAATCGAGCTTCTCACTATAATCGGTTAAATAGATCATATTAATCTTTTCGCCGCGAATTTCCGCTTCAATGCCTGTCCAGCCGTAATAAATCCATGCAAAATCAATATCTCGTTTTACAGCTGTAAAAAAGTCTGTATCCCCCATATTTACAATGGAAACATCTTCTACATTGGCATTTTCGGTTTGCATCAATGAAGTAATGACTGATTTTTCAACTGGAGCACCCCAGCCCCCGTATGTTTTTCCAGCAAAATCCTTTGGTGAAGTAATATTTTTCTCCGCTGGGGAGGCGAATCCAGACGTATTATGCTGGATTACTGCCGCGATTGAAACTAAAGGCACCCCTTGAACACGTGCTTGTGTAATGCTTTCTTGATAGCTGACACCAAAATCGGCTTTTCCAGAAGCAACTAGCTGATCGGCTCCCGCTTCACCGGGCATAATAATTTCCACGTCCAAGCCTTCTTCTTTAAAGTAATCTTTATCCTGTGCCACATATAAACCGGTGTGATTCGTATTCGGTGTCCAATCAAGCACAACTGTTACTTTTTCATTTTTTTCTTGTTGGTCCTTCGTTGAATCAGTGGATTCCTTTCCTCCAGCACATCCCGCGAGAAGCAAGGTAGTCATCATTGTTGCAATCAACCATTTCATCATTTTTTTCCTCCAAAGCATTCATGATAGTTTCCAGAAAAAATAAAAAACACCCGGATGAGAACCCGCGCGTACATGAACAAACATATCTATTCTTCATTCGAATATGTTTCCTCCGCTGGTATTAACCAGATCAGGTTCAAAGGGTCAGCACCTCACAGGTACAGTCTCAACCGGTCACACCGGTTCCCCCACAATTCTAATGCTATTTATTTTTTCAGATACTTTATTATATCAAATAAAAGAGAGGGAAGTAGCATAATTTAATAATCTTATTAGTAAGTTCCCTTTTTTCTGAAAAGCTATATTCCTATAATTGTATGAATGACAATTAAATACATCAAACATGCTGTTGTTATTCAATACCAAGAGTACTATTCTAATAGAAAAAAGCTATCCAGTAAGTCTGATTCGAAAAAAACAGACTTTCCGGATAGCTTCAAATTCATGAAATCAGGAAGACGAGTGGTTTATAGCCTTTGGAAAGATGAATAGGAATTCGTATTTTCTCTTGTTATAGCTGGTCTTGTCAAAGAAAAGACTACACATAATAAAGCGATGATGACAATACCGCTTCCAAACCAAGCTGTACTAGTAACAGAACCAGTTTGGTTTAACACTAGGCCGCCAATAGCTGATCCAAGTGAGATACCGATTTGTATGGCGGAATTATTAAAGCTTTGTTGTATGTCGGACGTCTCTGGGTCGATTTGAATCAAATAGCTTTGCTGGGGTGGTGCCAAACTCCAACTTAATGCACCCCATACCATCATCATTGGAATGAATAGGAAAATTGAAAAGGTTGTTAACGGCAATAAGCATAAACAAATCGCAAAAGCACTGATAACAATAATCATGCTTTTGTGTGTACCAATCCGATCCGAAAGTGTTCCACCGAATGCTCCGCCACCAACTGCTGCAATACCAAACATGAAATAGCAAATACTAATCCAATAGGAATTAAGATGAAGATTCGTTTCCAAAAAAGGGGTAAAATAGGCATAAACCGTATAATGTCCCGCCAGCATAAACACTGTAGAAAGATGGGCACTGCCTATTTTCGCACTTCCTACTGCCTTTAATTGCTGGGAAAGCGGAACTGTTTTTTCTCCAGGAATACGCTCCAAAAGTAATGCAACAAGCACCATTGATCCAATTGATAGCACCGCGATTCCAAGGAATATGACGCGCCATCCAAATATGTTTGATAATAGGATTCCTAATGGTACACCTAACACGATGGACGAACTTAAGCCCATATATATAAGCCCAACAGCCTTCGCCCGGTTAGCCGACATTACAACTTTAGTAGCCATAGTTAAGGAAAGTACAACGACAAGTGCCGTACTAGCGGCAGTTAAAACTCTGGCCATCATCATATAGGTGAAATTTGGACTAAAATATGTCATGACATTTCCGAGGAAAAAAATCAATAACGAAGCAAGATACAATTTTTTGCGTTCGATTTTGCTTGTTAACACAAGTAAAACAGGTCCAGCTATGGCATATATTAGCGCATACACTGTAATTAATTGTCCGGCAGAGCTTAATGAAATGTTTAAATCTTCGGCAATTGTCGGCAATATCCCGCCAACGATCAATTCAACCAATCCAACCGCGACAGTTGATAATGCTAGAATAAAAACTTTTAAATTCATAATCTATTTAATGTCCTTTCTTAGCTGATATCAAAAGAAATAAGCTTTGAAGGTCTTTTCTGAACAAAAAAAATCCTGACTACAGAAAACGAATAGTTTCATTTTCTGTAGTCAGGATTTTCTTGGTTCCTGGTAGAGACCCTCTAGCCATATTCTAGAAGTTATACAGGTAATATATAATTTACTAGTGATCACTTTGAAGATTTTACTACTCCTTATTTTATTTATCAAGTGTAAAATTTTGAAAGTGTGAATAGACTTGACCCTCAGTAAGTATTTTACTGGGGGTCAAGCTTTTTATTCCGGAATTGTTTTATAAGCTAACTTCTTAATTATATTTTTATACGCAGGATACTTTGACAAAAGCTCGTCTTGTGTGAACAATTCAAAATCCTGAAATTCAAACCCTGGAGAAACCATACAGCCTACTAATGAGAAGGTATCTTCTTCCATAACAGACGATCCAAAAATAGCATTTTTCGGAACTAACGCTTGAGGAACTTCTCCTTTATCCAAATTTAATCCTAATTTAATCTCTTCATATTCTCCGTTTTCATGAATAATATGAATGGTTAAAGGGCTTCCGGCGTGATAATACCATAGCTCATCAGATTTCAAGCGGTGAAAATGAGACACGTCATTAGATGTTAATAAAAAGTAAATACTTGTATAGAGCTTTCTCTTTCCCTCAAAATTCACTGTTAATTCTTGATCAGAAGTTCTTTCACCAGATTGAAATGTACTTTTATAAAATCCGCCTTCTGGATGTGGTTCTAGTCCAAGTTTCGATACAAAATACTGTGCGTCACGATTGTTCAAGTAAATACCTCCCTAAAACATAGTTCTTAAAAGCTTACCAAACAAATCATCCTAAGACCATCGCAGTTAAACTAAATGAACCAGTGAAGTATAACAATAAACATCTCACTAATAAAGTATTTTTATATAATAAAAAGTCCTGATATTTTAAAAGGCTATTTTATGATTAAGGGAATATTCACAGTCGCGGAGCCCTTTAAATACTTTTCGTAGCTATTGAAATAAATCCGAATCGGATTTGTTTTATTGCTTGTGTCAAATGTGTAGGTTGATTCAACCATGTTATTCACATTACTCTGACTAGAACCATTAGTATCAACAGTTTCACCGTTCGCATCGACCGCTTGGAAAAACATTTGATAGAAATGATTTTCTTCTTTGGACTTATAGGTAGCACGAATTGTATTGTTACTTTCAATTCCGACATTTACATTTACATTGTCGGGAATATAGAGGACTTTCTTCTTTAGAAAATCGACTTCGATATAATCCTTTCCTTTTGGTAATGCCTGCACGTCATTGAGTTCCAACGTCAAGCTTTTGGGTTCTCTAAAATAGTTGCTTTGAAAGAAGAAAGCCGCTTCTTCGTCTCGCATACCTCCAAAGCCTGATACTCCATTTGTAATTGTGCCCCATACTTCGCCTTTCTCATCCAATAAACGCATGCTTTTTATTTGCAAAATTTGCATGGTGTTTGCTGGATCGACTGCGATCTCAAGCTTTGCCCGAAGTGGAGAAATCCTCAGTGATTTTACGGTCAATTTTTGACCATCGATTTCTACAGTTTGATCCAATTTGTAATTTTTACTTTTTGCGATATTCTTTTGCAAAGAAAAAGGGATGTTGAATGTTGTCTCATGTTCGTCTTTAAAGGTAATGGATAATTCGAAATTCGGATTTGTGAAATCGATATTTTTACTAGCGGTTACCTCTATAGTATCTTCTATATGATTTGTCGGCTCCTTGCCAAACCAACTATAAGTTATTCCAGCTTCTAGCCCTTTAGTATTTTGTTTAATCTCAACTTCCTTTGTGTGGAGGTCATGAATCTCGAAGGGAGCTTCAAGCTCATAGTTAATAATCATTCCTGATTCATCTGCAATAATGCCGAGCAATGTAAATGTTAAATTATTCTTTGCTGCTGTTATATTAAGCTCTTCGTAATAATCATTTTTTAATATATCCTCAATTCCTTTGTCATAGGCAATCATCTCTACAAGCGGGGCAAAGCCTGGTATTTTTGCAACTGCTTGTGCAAAAGCTGGAGATACGCGAATCGTTGTAATAAAGATTAAGATAAGAGCGGCTGTAATTGCTAACGATCCTGTCCATTTTTTGCGGCTACGTCTTTCATTTTTTACTCTCTTTAAACCGTTTATCCTTGCATAGGAGAGTGCTTCTTTCGGAACTGGAATCGAATTTAGTTCATCTTTCAAAGCGGCATATTCTTTTTCATTCATTTAAAATTCCCTCCTTTCGCTAAAATAATGGCGCAGCTTCCGTAGAGCTGTGTGCAATCTGGATTTAACTGTTCCTTCGGGAATATTTTGCGCGCTCGCAATCTCATTGTTTTTCATATCCTGAAAATATTTCAAATAAATTAATTGCTGCTGTTCATGTGGCAATTGCGAAATCGCTTCAACAATCTCTAGATTAGGAGAATCATAATACTGTCCTTCGACCTCCAACGTTTCCCTCAGCTCAATTCGACTTTTTCTCTTATGCATATCGTGGCACACATTGAGCAGTATTCGAACGAGCCATGTTCCGACATAACGCGGCTCTTTAAGTGTATGAATTTTTTTATAGCTTCGGTAAGTCGTTTCTTGAATGGCTTCAATCGCATCGTGCTCATTTTTTAAATAAGCAAACGCTGTCCGATACAATACATCTTCATATGCTTCCAGCACTTGTAAAAGAGCTTGTTCATCCCTTTTCATTGCTTTTTTTATAATATCTATCTCAATCACAGCGTTGCCTCCTTCCCCCTGCTACTTATTAGACTTTGCAGCAGAGGAAAACGTTCATATTCTTTTTCTCCTTTTTCAGAGATTAACGGGCAAGCCAATCCACTTTTATGTATTCAAGTAAAAACTACTAATCTGGCTTTTATTATTATTGGACAAAGAATCCTTTATTTCCACAAAATCGGTATCTTTGGGGTATGGATAGGACAGGAAATCCGCTAATTACGAAAAACAAGAGAAAATAGCCTTTTTTTCATGCAATAGCGGAAACAGAGTCCGAAAACCTCAAGAAAATCGATTTTTTTGCAAAATAACGGAAACAGGGTCCTCAAAAAAATAATGGGACGTTTCTTCGACTTCCAAAATAGAAGTAAAAGATCCGTCCCCTTAGGGCCTTTATCTATTTAGAATATCCATAGCCCTATAACGGTAGAAAGGAGTAACCCAATCATTACTGGGAAAAAGCTTTTTCGAACTAGTTCCAAAACGGGGACTTTTGCAAATCCTGCTACGGCAACAAGGGAGGACCAGGCTATTAATGTTCCACCGCCTACCCAAATAGCGCCCATTTGCCCAATAGCTGCTAATGTTTCAACGTCAACCCCAACATTAGGCCCTAATGCTCCTGACAAGGAACCAACTAAAGGCAGACCAGAGAACCCGGAACCGTCTAACCCTGTAATGGCCCCAATAATAAGAATGCCTAAACCTGCGATTAGGGTGCTTTCCGGTATGAATTGCTGTCCGGCAACGACTAGATCAAATAAGAAAGAAGGTGCTTCTTCTGCACTTATGCCAAATATTTTACTAGATAAATCTCCACTTCCGATGAAGAAAAATCCGGCAATTGGGATAACGGGCCCCATTGCTTTAAAGGCAAATACAAATCCCTGTACAAAATTATCGCTCACATCATTCAGTGAAGAACGCAAATTTTTAAACATAGTTGCAGCAATAAGGAGAACGGCTGATGCTCCACCAATTAAGGCAGCTCCTGTTCCGCCTTCAATAGAAGGGAAGAGGTCCGAAAATTTGGCAAGAAACATATAGGCAATGATTATTAAAAATGTGAGAGGAACAAGAATGGCAAAAAGGAGGCTATATTTGCTTTTATGCGTTTGATTATTTTCCAATTCATCTTTCGATTGAGGAATTTGATCATCCTTTTCCCAGGCGATTAAATGAGAATTAGATGGACGTAAAATTTGTTTTCTTAAAAATAAATAAGCGAGAACAATGGCCGTAATTCCTGTAATGATTGATAATACTAGCGCCCGATCCGCTAAGATTCCAACATCCGCCCCGGCAGCCGTTGCAGTTAAGGTAGGAGCAATTTGGATAATGTAATCAGAAGACAGGGCCATACCCTGACCAGCGAGTGAAATCGCAATGGCTGCTCCAATCGGTGGAAGCCCAGCCCGAACAGCTACAGGAATAAGCAAAGCGCCAACTAATGGTACAGCCGGTGTTGGCCAAAAGAATAGCGAGATTACATACGTAACGAAAATGATCACCCAGTAGGAGATATGGCCATTTTTCATTACCTTTTGAAACGGTGTGATCATTTGCCGATCTGACCCAAGTGATTTCAACGAGTGCAATAAGGCGGTCATAATCGTGATAATAAGGAAGATATTAAATAATTCTCCTGCGGCTACTAAGCTAGCATTGAAAATCGTCTGCAAACCAGAAATAAACGAGCCCGTAAATATCCACCCAACTAAAAATGTTACAATTATGGAAGGCACAACAATATTTTGCCGAAACAGCATCGTTAGAATAATAATACAGGTCCCAATTAAATACATCCAATGAGCTGCTGTTAGTTCCATTATATTTACCCCCTCAACCATATTGAAATGCAATATTAAAATAGTCTATGCTGATATATGGGCTTAGGTGAAAGGGCATTATAAACAAAAATGATACCAATACTTTGGGAGGAATAACTCATGAAAATCGTTACAATCGTTGGAAGTATCCGTAAGAACTCTCTAAATAGGCAGCTCGCAGAGTCTATGAAGGAACGTTATATTCATAAAATGGATATGTACATTCCTGACATCGGTAGTCTGCCTCATTATGACCAAGATGAAGAAAACAATCCGCCGCTAGCAGTAAAGGAATTTAAAGAGGAAATCGCAAGTGCAGATGGGGTTATCATCATTACTCCAGAATATAATTGGTCGGTTCCTGGTGTTTTAAAGAACGCTTTGGATTGGGCTTCTAGAGTGGACAAGGTTTTCATTGGTAAACCAGTAATGACATTAGGGGCAACTCCAGGAATGCTCGGTACCATTCGTGCACAATTGCATTTACGTGAAATTCTATCAGCGCCTGGTATTCAAGCAAAAATAATCCCTCCAGGTGGAAACGAAGTACTGATTGGTCTTGCAAATCAGAAATTCGATGAGCAGACAGGACGCCTTGTAGATGAAGGGACTCTTAATTTCTTAGATGAAAAGATAGACAAATTTATTGAATTTGTAAAGGCGAACTAAGGAAAGGTTTTTTTCATACAGTCGTCCGGCAGACAGAATATGTTAATTAAAATCAAGAAACCGAGGAGCTCTATTCATATAGGGCTCTTTAACTTTTAAAATCATAATTTCCTTTTTATTGGGAATCATATTCCTTACAAATTAAATCATTCAAAGATGAGCGTATAAGATACATGGAAGAAGGGAGGCTCCGGCCAAGTTCTATGGACATTTATTCCAATGATAATACAGCCAGACGTTATATTGCTCATGTTAGCATATTTGGCACTTCCCAAATCCATTTGAGAAATCCGTATATCATTGCTTGGTGGTCTGCTGCATTTCCAGGATTTGGACATCTCCTTTTAGCTAAATATCATAGAGGGTATATATTATTTATTTGGGAGATTATTGTTAACATTAATGCTCATGTAAATCTGGCCATGGTTTATTCATTTCAAGGGAATATCTTCATGGCTAAAGAGGTTCTAGATACAAGGTGGTTATTAATGTATATTCCTGTATACCTGTTTGCTATCTGGGATAGTTATCGTTCAACGGTTGATTTGAATACTATTTATATTTTAGCTGATCATGAAGACCATCGTTTTAACACGTTTAGTATTGGAGCATTTGGAATGAATTACTTAGATAAAAGGAGCCCAGTTTTCGCTATAATATGGTCGCTATTTGCCCCAGGTCTTGGACAGCTTTATGTGCATAGGACCATAACAGCCTTTTTTCTCATTTTTTGGAATGTGATTTTCTTATATTTTTCGCATGCTCTTGAGGCAGTTTCTCTCCTTTTTTTAGGGGAAATTCAAGAATCGACATCCGTAATAAATTCAGAATGGCTACTTTTCTTTCCGTCAATTTATGGGTTTGCCGCTTATGATTCTTATGTAAATACAGTCGAAAATAATAAGCTTTATGAAAAGACGCAAAGAAAATATTTAAAGGATCATTATCAAGCACCTGGCTTTCAAATATTAAAGGGACAAAAAGTGAAGTGATGTTAATGCAGCTGTTTGCAACCTTTGACAGCAATGATTATTTAGAAGTAGCCATCTCCCAAGTTGAGAAAAAAGGGATAAAAAAAGAATGCATATTTGCGATCCCGCTCAATAATAGAATGGAGGATCGCAAACTTTTTGATTTGCTTCATCGTTCAGATGGTATCACGCTGATAGATATTGGGATGGCACTTGCAACAGCATTTTCCGTTATTGGGGCGAGTATTGGGTTTAAATTATCATTGGGACCTATTTATTGGGGGTTAATTGGCGCTGTTTTTGGGTTTGCTCTAGGGGTTGCTATTAGACTTTTTATTGAATTTGTTATGAAGAAAAAGCGCAGAACCTATAAAGGAAAACATTCTGAAATTATTCTAATCATTGATTGTGAAGACACACAAGCTGAACTTATAGAAAGTATTTTATGGAATCACTTTGCGCTGGGAGTCGCAAAGGTTAAGAGTGGATAAATATATTTTAAAAGGATACGTGAAATAATTTTTCAGTTTTATTAAAAGCTCCTCATTCATAAACTCTTCTTAATCAATGAGATAAGGAGAGGGGAAAATGAAATTGAATGTGGAAATGCAAAAAGCAAACATGTTGGCTAAACAAATCGTTGCATTTATTACATATGTTCGTAAAAACTATGATAGTAAGAACTATATTTACCCTAATCCCGACAAATTGTATCAAATTAAACTGCTTATAGATGAGTTTAGGTTCCAAATCATTGCCGAGGAACTCCTAAGAATTAATCGTTTTTCATGGGATGAAAAGTACACCTGCTATTTAGTGGATGAATTTAAGAAGGGGCTAAATATAATGGAGGAATATGTGAGAAAAAATTATGATGATTTATTCATCTTATCGGCAAGACTTTATACATTAAATAACCTTAGCCGAATCACTCAACAAAATAATATGAAAGAAGCCTGACTCTAGCTTTGATAAAGGAGTCAGGCTTCTTAATTTAATGACTATTTTAGCGGCATTAATAAACGCGATCACCATTAAAAATAGAGTTCTTAACAATAACATAGTCAACGTTTCGAATGGAGCTTAGTTTGCTTCCTCCAGAATACGAAATGGAAGACTGGAGATCCTGCTCCATTTCCGTTAATGTCTCTTGTAAAGGACCTTTGTATTCAACAAACATCTTTTTGCCTTCTACATTTTTCTTTTCGCCTTTTTGGAATTCGGAAGCAGAGCCGAAGTATTCCTTGAAAAGCTTTCCGTCTTTCTCGATCGTTTCACCTGGTGATTCTTCATGACCAGCAAATAACGAACCAATCATCACCATTGTTGCACCGAATCTAACGGATTTAGCGATGTCTCCATGTGTACGAATGCCGCCATCAGCAATAATCGGCTTGCTGGCCGCTTTTGCACACCAGCGTAATGCAGCTAATTGCCAGCCGCCAGTTCCAAAGCCGGTTTTGATCTTCGTAATACATACTTTACCTGGTCCAATCCCAACCTTTGTTGCGTCTGCACCAGCATTTTCTAATTCCCTAACAGCTTCTGGTGTACCAACATTTCCTGCGATCACAAAGCTGTTCGGCAAGTGCTTTTTAATATGTTGAATGATATTGATTACAGCATTAGAGTGGCCGTGTGCAATATCAATTGTGATAAATTCTGGGATAAGCTCAGCTTGTGCTAATTCCTCAATGAATCCATATTCCTCTTCCTTAACACCAACGCTAATAGATGCAATTAATCCACGAGCCTTCATATCCTTTATAAAAGAAACTCGTTTTTCCGGATTAAATCGGTGCATGATATAAAAGTAACCGTTTTCAGCCAGGTAAATAGCGATCTTCTCGTCAATAATCGTTTGCATATTTGCAGGAACGACAGGCAGTTTAAATGTATGTCCTCCTAAAGTTACGGTTGTATCACATTCAGAACGGCTATTTACAATACATTTTGCGGGAATCAATTGAATATCTTCATAATCAAATACGTTTTCCATATTACACACCCCTAAAAACGAATATTAAAGTAAGGACACCTATCGAATGTTCGTCCATATAGTAATTTACATGATTGCTATTTGAATGTCAAAGTTTTTTATTATTATTTCCTATGATATTAATAAAAATTAAAAACACTTATTTTTGATAGAGAAAATAATTATCATTCGCAGAAACTTCTAGGTGAGGATGCTTTTTAGCAAATTGTGTAGAATTTTGTTTAAAGCATTTCAATTTTGTAACGTATCTGTGTTAATATTAGATGGGCCTCTTTATAAAACGCATAAGAGGAGTTGTCTATCATTTTTTGAACTATGTCATGGGGGGAGGATATTAGATGAGTAAGGATAGAACACCTTCTCCGCAAAAGTCTTTCTTATCTGACCTAAGGTCACTTTTCAAAGCGAATGTATTAATAGCCAATGTTCTGCCGGTCTTTACCGGATTCTGGTTAGCATTGTACTTTTCAAATGAATCCTTTATGGAGCATGTACCGTTATTTTTACTGACTATGGTTGGCAGTACGTTTGTAATGGCAGGAGCACTTATTATTAATAATTGGTATGATGTGGATATTGATAGGGTAATGGATAGGACGAAAAATCGCCCGACTGTAACAGGCCATTTTTCTTTAAAGGCTGTTTTAATTATGGGGATTGCCTTTTCCATTTTAGGATTCCTCATACTCTTTTTTACAACTCTTGAAGCTGCCTTTTATGCATTTATCGGATGGTTTACTTATGTCATTTTGTACACGATGTGGTCCAAACGAAGATTTACTCTGAATACTGTCATTGGAAGTATCTCGGGGGCTGTTTCTCCTTTAATTGGATGGGCAGCGATAACGTCTGGCATGCATATCATTCCAATTGTATTGTTTCTGATTTTATTTATTTTTCAAATGCCGCATACGTTTGCCATCGCCATGAGAAAACATGATGAGTATAAAGCGGCGAATGTCGCGATGCTGCCAGTTGTTCATGGCTTTTCGATGACGAAGCGGCAAATCCTTGTCTATGTAGCATGCTTATTGCCGCTGCCATTTTATTTAGCTCCGCTCGGTACAGTGTTCCTAGTCGTTGCTACCTTGCTTAATATTGCATGGCTAGTGATTAGTATAAGGGGATTTTTTGTGAAGGATGATCAGAAGTGGGCTCGGGTTATGTTTCTGTATTCAGTAAATTATATTGCCACTTTGTATTTACTGATGGTTGTCGTAACCTTGCCGATATTTGAATAACATATTTTAAAAAGGGAAGCATGGCCAATCGTGAGCCGAGTTTCCCTTTTTTGCTTTTCAGAAAAATATTATTATCAGCGAATTCTGCTTGTTTCTCTAAGAATTAACCCATTATCAGAAGCAGCCCGAACCCAACCAGGATACTCGGCCATAAGCAAATCATATAACTCATGATCGGAAATCATTTGTGGATCTTCCACACTGAAGAAGTTAGCATTATCCAAATATCGTCCTGTTAAGTTATCTAACTCCTCCAGGAATGAAAAATCGGACTGAAACGCTCTAAGAAATCCTCTTGGCTTTGTCCCTTTATTGGATTTTCCGATTGCCATGAACTGCCAGAAGATTGGTTCGTAAGATGAGCTTTGAATATGAATGACTGCTTTTTCATTGCTGAAATCGGATCCTTGAAAAGAATATTCCATGATTGGCTGTCCATTTGCTTTTACGACAAAAGATCCCGAAGAAATCATCCCCATCTTTAAGAAATGGTATTATTTGTATTGTATAATAAAATCGCTCAACATGAACGCTGTTTTTATTGGAACCCACCGAAACTTTCATCATGAGGCTTCAGAGTACGCTTTTACATAGGAGTTTACACAAATCGCTCGTCCATGATCACCTTTGAAAAGGGAAATAGTATTTGGATGATGCGATGTGGAATAAAATTACAATACAGGAAATGAATAGAGGTTTCTAAGATAAAGGACAATTATTTTTGTTAATAATCGTCCTTTATGTCTTTAATTATTTAATTGCTTTACAAAACTTTTAATTTATTTCCTTTGACTGTTGTATTCTCCATTGCTTGTAAAACTAGTGCGCCTTTTCCGTTAAGAATATCAACATATGACAGATGATCCTTGACCGTAATAATACCAATATCATTTGCTGTGACTCCAGGGATTTTTGCAATCGTTCCAACGAAATCTACAGCACGAATTCTTTTTGTTTTTTCCGCCGCTGAAATGAAGTTTCATGATATCTTGGTTTATTCGGGCAGTTTTATTCTCCTAAAGGATTACTATATGCATGATGTGAATATGGTTCATTATACGTGAAATACAGAACAAGTTGGATTTTATTTTTAAAAAACAACTGGTTTTCATTAAGCAGCTGTCATGGGAAGGTTGGTCCGTTAAGTGCGAAATGGCGGCTTTTCTTGTTTATATTCCGTGAAAGTGTTTTGCAGAATTTATCTTTAAGTCTATCTTGTACATGACGTTTGTCATGCCTTGTAGGTGACACCTGCTACTAACAACTCCAAATCCCTTCCTTTATAATTAAAATTAACAAAGGATTCAAGGAAGGAATTTAAATAAATGACCTTACAAAACACGAAGAATTTGAGAAAACAAGTAGCTCCATTTGAAAAATCAACGACAAAAGAAAGTGTATGGCAGCTCATCAATACGGTCGTTCCATTTATTACATTATGGTATCTTGCCTATTTAAGCCTGTCCGTATCATATTGGCTGGCATTAGTGCCCATTGTGTTTGCGGCTGGTTTTTTAACGAGAATTTTCATTATCTTTCATGATTGCACCCATCATTCCTTTTTTAAAGATCGCCGTGCCAATCGAATAGTTGGAACAGCAATGGGTGTTTTGACAATCTTTCCTTTTGATCAATGGGGGCATGAGCACTCCGTTCATCACGCAACAAGCGGGAACTTAGATAAACGCGGGACAGGAGATATTTGGACGCTAACTGTAGATGAATATTTAGCGGCACCGCTTAGACTTCGTTTAGCATACCGTTTTTACCGTAATCCATTCGTTATGTTCGGATTAGGACCTATTTATGTATTCCTCCTTAAAAATAGATTTAACCGTAAAGGTGCCAAAAAGAAGGAGCGTATGAACACATATTTAACGAATGCTCTTATTGCTGCTTTAGTAGGATTGCTCTGCTGGGCAGTAGGCTGGCAGTCATTCCTTCTCGTTCAAGGATCGATTTTCCTGCTTTCTGGTTCAGTAGGCATTTGGCTGTTTTATGTACAGCATACGTTTGAGGACTCTTATTTTGAAGAAGATAAAGATTGGGAATATGTAAAAGCCGCAGTGGAAGGAAGCTCCTTTTACAAGCTTCCAAAACTTATGCAATTCTTAACTGGAAATATTGGGTTTCACCATGTTCATCATTTAAGCCCAAGGGTTCCAAATTATAAACTGGAAAAGGCACACAATAATACGCCTCCTTTACAAAACGTTCCAACGATCTCTCTTGCAACAAGTTTGAAGTCACTGCGATTCCGTCTATGGGATGAGAAAAACAAGAATTTCGTTAGTTTTAAAGAAGTTAAAGCTTTAGTTGAAAAGAGAGTTTCCGTTCAAGTAAAACCTGAATTATAACTTTAGCTGGCTCCCAAATTCTAGGGAGCTTTTGTTTAATGGTGCATATAGATAAGGGGAGAACGTAAATGATTCGAATTGTCATTGCTGAGGATCAGGAAATGCTGTTAGGGGTTATAGGTTCGCTTCTAAATATGGAAAGTGACATGGAAGTGGTCGGTCGGGCAAGGAATGGAGAAGAGACCCTTACCCTTGTACAACAATTGCAGCCCGATGTTTGTATTATGGACATAGACATGCCCGGAATGAGCAAACTTGAGGTAGTAGATGCCTGCATGACAACAGGGTGTAAGGTAATTATTTTATCAACCTTTGCAAAAACAGGCTATTCTAAAGGTGCCCTGAAAGCGGGTGTCAGAGGTTATTTATTGAAGGACACCCCAAGCGAGGAGTTAATCGCCTCGATACACAGCATTATGAAAGGGGAATACATCTACTCCTCCGAGCTACTGGATAAGGATTCTAGAGAGAACGAACAAGGAATAGAAATGTTTGAACGGTTGACAGGTTGTCAAATCATAAATGAAGGCTCTGATCAAAAAAGCCACAAAATTGTATCCGTCAGAAGCTTTTTTTCCACAATCATGGATAAAATGAAGTTGCCGGCAGGATAGGTATTAATAGAGAATATTCAAAGTCCAATCCCTCAGTATACTAAAGTATTTCTGTACTGGGGGATTGGACTTTGTTTTTCAATCCCGGGGTCAGTCTTCTCTAATTGGAATTTGAATTATGTTTTATTCGCTCATTATACAATTCAGTTCTTTTAATATTTACCCCAACAAACGTTTCCAAGATGGCTTGTCCACCTGCAATGGAGAGGATGAAAATAATAAATTTAGCAAAGGAGGGAAGAAAAAGATAACTTGTACAGAGCAGGATTGCAGACCAAATTCCTGTGCACCAATAACAGGTTAAAAGGTAACCAATCATGGATTTTGGCACCTTTTTGAATTCATGGTCGGGAGTTTCCTTTTTCGTTAAAAAAAGATTTCTTAAAGGTTCTGCAATTTTATCAAAAACGATTAAATGGGTTAAACGATAACTTGCTAAAATAATCATCATAAAAGCCATCCATGATATATCCAATAGGTAATCCTCCTAAATGTTCCTATTTTTATTATCACCGGATAGTATCCATATTATGTTAAGAATTATTAGAGGATATTATTCAGTCTAAAGGGGTAAGTGTAACGGGTATTTAAGTCGGGAAAAAAGTTTTCCTATAAATGTCTGAATATATTTACAATTCATATAACGATAAACTACAATAGCGTTATAAAGGTGTAATATAATTAATCATTTCCTATAGATTTAGTAGGAGGAGCAGAAATGGCCAATCTTACAATGGTGGCTAAAAAGAGAAACTAGAACAATTTATCAGGCGGAATGAGGCAGGGGATAAGATCGAAGCAACGTTTTGAAGGAATCGAGGCAAAAGCTTCACAAAGAGCTGTTCAATGTAAGTGTTTTGGAGGAAGTGAGGAAAGAAAGAAAACTGAATTATAAAGGAAAATAGGGGGGAATTGCATGTTTGAAACGATCCGTTATGACGTTAAAGATGGAGTTGCCTGGCTTTACTTAAATAGGCCAGACAAACTTAACGCGTTTACCGCGCAAATGAACCGTGAAATAAAAGACGCCGTAAGAAGCGCTTCAAAGGACGATATGGTACGCTGCATAGTTATTACAGGCGAGGGCCGGGCGTTCTGTTCCGGCCAAGATTTATCAGAAGTCGATGAAAAAATGGATCATGGCGATGTGCTAAGAAACCATTACGGCCCGATGGTTAAACAATTGAGACAATGTGAAAAGCCGATTATCGCAGCAGTAAATGGAGTAGCTGCTGGAGCAGGATTTTCCCTTGCACTTGCATGTGATTTTAGACTAGTTTCAGAGAAAGCCAGTTTCGTAAATGCTTTCATTCATGTAGGGCTCATTCCTGACTCTGGCAATCTCTATTTTCTAAGTCAGCTTGTTGGTCATGCAAAGGCGGCAGAGCTCGCTATATTGGGAGAAAAAGTGCCCGCAGAGGAGGCCGTTCATATTGGTCTTGCAAATCGGATGATTCCAGTGGAGGCTTTCGAGGTAGAGGTAAGCAGCTTTGCTTCACGCCTAGCATCTATGCCAACGAAGGCCATAAGTTTAATTAAACGCTCACTGAAAGCAGCTTCCTCACTTTCCTTTGAAGACTATCTTGAGCACGAAGCGCAAGGTCAGAGAGCGGCCGGTTTAACAGCTGATCACCGCGCGGGCATTAAAGCATTTTTGCAAAAAAGAAAGCCTATTTTTTCAGGAAAATAATAAGGTAAGTTACACAAGTAATGCTGGCAGAGTAAGTAGTTTTATTCTAAGTGGAAATTAGCACAGGCGAATTAGTTAAGATAGACAGCGAAATAAGGTTATCTTTCCATACTCATTTAATGCATAAGGAGGAGAATCGATATGATCACCCGCATTGTGGTTGTAGGCTCCGGGGTAATGGGCAGAGGCATTGCCTATGTTGGAGCAGTTGGCGGATATTCAGTCACATTAGTAGACATTAATGAATCAGCTTTGCAAAATGCCAAGCAGGAAATTGGCTCGATTTTTGAAAAAGGCCTGTTACGGGGGAAAATTTCTCCAGAAGAAGCAGTAAAAGCCCGTGCTAATTTAAGCTATGAAAGTAACTTGTCTAAAGCAGCTTCATTTGCTGATTTAATCATTGAAGCTGTTCCTGAAATAGCAGCAATCAAAAAACAAGTGTTTGAAATAATGGAAGAACATGCATCCGAAAGCTGCATATTTGCTACTAATACATCCACAATGAGTCCAACAGAGATTGCTTCTTATGCAAAACGGCCAGAAAAAACAATCGCGATGCATTTCTTCAATCCTGTACATAAAATGCCTCTCGTAGAAATTGTCCGCGGCTTGGAAACGAGTGAGGAAACAGCAAATGTCATCAGGGAAGTAGCTGTCAAAATGGGGAAAGAAACTGCCGTAATTAATGAATTCCCAGGATTCGTAACGAGCCGGATTAGTGCCCTTGTCGGCAACGAAGCGTTTTATATGCTTCAGGAGGGACTTGGAACACCTGAAGAAATTGATAAAGCGATTAAACTTGGCTTGAACTATCCGATGGGGCCATTTGAACTCGTTGACCTTGTGGGCCTTGATGTCCGTTTAAACAACCTGAAATACTTACATGAAAAGCTTGGCGAAAAATACCGCCCGGCACCACTTCTAGAACAGTACGTCAAAGCAGGACGTCTAGGTCGAAAAAGCGGAAAAGGTGTTTATGATTATACTAATAAGGAAGAGATGGTAAAAAATGAGAGAAGTAGTCATTATTGATGCTGTCCGTACACCGATAGGCAAATATAAAGGAGCTTTAAAAGATGTAAGACCAGATGACCTAGGTGCTATTGTTATTAAGGCACTTATCGAAAGAAACCCTAAACTTCCCCTAGAAGAAATTGAAGAGGTTATTTTTGGCAACGCGAATCAGGCCGGGGAAGATAACCGAAACGTAGCGCGAATGTCTGCTTTGCTTGCGGGCCTCCCAGTGGAAGTCGGCGGTACGACGATCAACCGCCTGTGCGGTTCTGGCTTGGATGCGGTTTTGTATGCAGCAAGATCCATTGCTGTAGGCGAAGGTGATATTTTTATCGCGGGTGGAACAGAGAGTATGACTCGTGCACCGCTCGTGATGGCAAAGCCTTATCAAGACTTTCCGCGCGGCAATATGGAATTGCAGGATACAACGATTGGCTGGCGCTTTACGAATCCGAAGCTGAAAGAAATGTACGGTACAGATTCCATGCCGCAAACGGCTGAAAATGTCGCACAGCGTTATAATATTTCACGAAGAGACCAGGATCAATTTGCCTTTGAAAGCCAGCAGCGTGCGAAAAAGGCGATGGAGGAAAATCGTTTCTCAGAGGAAATTGTCCCTGTTATTTATAAAGATCGTAAAGGAAATGAAATTATTGTAAATACAGACGAGCATCCACGCCCAGATTCTACACTGGAAAAGCTCGGCAAACTCAGACCGCTCTTTGAAGGCGGTACAGTAACTGCTGGCAATGCTTCAGGTGTAAATGACGGAGCCTCAGCCCTGCTATTGATGAGTTCTGAAAAAGCAAAAGAATTGTGCCTGAGGCAGCTTGCGAAATATGTGACAGGGGCGACAGCCGGACTTGAGCCCGCCGTTATGGGACTTGGTCCGATTTATGCATCAAGAAAAGCGCTTGAACGGGCAGGATTGACAGTAGATGATTTGGGACTAGTCGAATTGAATGAGGCGTTTGCATCTCAATCACTTGAATGTATTCGTCAGTTGGGACTTGATCAAAGTAAGGTGAACGTTAACGGGGGAGCAATTGCTTTCGGACATCCGCTTGGCGCAAGCGGTGCTCGCATTTTAACGACACTTCTTTATGAAATGAAGAAACGTGATGAAAAATATGGCCTTGCGACAATGTGTATCGGTGTTGGCCAGGGAATTGCTGCTATTGTTGAGAATGTTAATAAATAGTCCTATTTATTGAACAACATCATCAAACAGGCTGTCCAGAACCGCCCATTAAAGGCAGGCGTTGGGCAGTCTTTTTATAGAGAAAGGATGAAGGATAATGATGAAATCTGTTTGTGAATTGCTTCAAATCAAATATCCGATTATCCAGGGTGGAATGGGTAATATCAGCAATGCGCAGCTGACAGCAGCTGTTTGCGAAGCAGGAGGTCTTGGGACAATTGGCTGCGGCACAATGGCACCAAATGAAGTAGAAAAAATTATTCTTGAAACGAAGCAGCGAACGAATAAACCTTTTGCTGTAAATATCGCTGTTAGTGTATCTCCTTATACGAAGGAGCTAATTGAACTCGTGATTAATCACCGTATTCCAGTCGTATCCCTATCAGCAGGAAACCCGGCACCTTTCATTCCAATGCTTCATGGGCATGGTGTGAATGTAATTGCTCTCGTTGCATCAGTAAAGCATGCCAAAAAAGCTGAAGCAGCTGGAGCGGATATTTTAGTAGCGGAGGGCTATGAAGCCGCAGGGATTAATTCTAGTCTGGAATTAACAACATTTACGCTTATTCCGCAAATTGTGAAGCATGTGAACATACCAGTATTGGCAGCTGGGGGAATCGGAGACGGCAAAGGCCTAGCGGCGGCACTGATGCTTGGCGCAAGCGGAGTGCAAATGGGTACTAGACTAATCGCGACAAAAGAAGCACCATTTCACGATTTATATAAACAGAATCTTGTTAACGCAGGCGACACAGAAACGATGATTTTTGGCCGCAGTGTTGGTCAGGTCAGAAGAATTTTAAAAACACCATACGCGAAGACTCTTCATGATCGGGAAAAAGAGGGAATGACATTAGAGGAATATACAGAATGGACATCAGAAGAAAAACATATTAAAGGTGCGATTGAAGGCGATATGGAAAAAGGATTTATTAATAGCGGCCAGGTTGCGGGGTTGATCGAGGATGTTCCTAGTGTGAAGGAACTGCTTGATGGCATGATGGGGGAGGCTGAAAGACGGATTAAAGGTTTGGCACTAAAATTTGAAGGCGCATCGAAATGAAAAATAGAAGTTTTGATCTTATGTTGGATAAGTTGTAGAGGTCATAGCGTGTGGTGCTGGCTACATCTGTTAATTACTCCTGCCATGACGTGTTCATAGTGCGTGTTTTGATTCACTCTTGTGTAAAACGCTAACTATGAGGTGTTCATAGTGCGTGTTTTCATCCACTCTTGTGTAAAACGCAAACTATGACGTGTTCATAGTGCGTGTTTTCATCCATTCTTGTGTAAAACGCTAACTATGAAGTGTTCATAGTGAGTGTTTTCATCCACTCTTGTGTAAAACGCTAGTTATGAAGCGTTCATAGTGCGTGTTTTGAGCCACTCCTGTTTAAAACGCAAACTATGACGTGTTCATAGTGCGTGTTTTCATCCATTCTTGTGTAAAACGCTAACCATGAAGTGTTCATGTTACGTGTTTCTGGCTTCTACTATTAAAAATGCTTACTATGAAGAGGACAACAACACCCGCATGGCTAATATGAATAGGCCTGTCCCCGAACAATAGGGGACAGGCCGTATTTTTAGATTTTTATATATGAATTTGCAATTGACTTAACAGTTTCAACCGCTTTCTCGACATCATCATTTGTAATGCCCCTATGTGTAACAAATCTGATTCGAGTTGGACCTGAAGAAGTTGCTAATATCTCATGACTCCTTAATTGGTTAATAAATTCCTCCGAGTCCATTCCTAGTCGATCAATATCCACCATGATAATATTGGTTTCCACACTATCTAAATCGATGTCAATTCCGTCAATTAGGGATAGTCCATTAGCAAGGGCTTTTGCATGAATATGGTCTTCTTTCAAACGGTCAATCATTTCTTCTAGAGCCACAATTCCTGCTGCACCAATGATACCTGCCTGACGGTTTCCGCCTCCGAGCATTTTTCTCCACTTTCTGGATCTTTCGATAAACTCCTTTGTTCCTGCTAATAGTGAACCCATTGGAGCACTAAGCCCTTTAGATAAACAAAACTGAACGGAGTCTGCATATTTGGCCATTTCTTTAGGATGAACATTTAAACGAGTAGCTGCATTGAATAATCTTGCCCCGTCTAAATGGATGGGAATCTGATACTCTCTTGAAAGCTGATAAACCTCTTGCATATAACTAAGCGGCAATACCCGCCCGCCTGAAAATGCATGAGAATTCTCTAAGCAAATTAAGCTAGTTCTTGGAAAGTGAATGTCATTCCCGCGAATGGCTTTCTTTATTTCAGATAAAGGCATTTGCCCATTTATCCCTTTAATTGTCTTCGCCTGTACCCCTGCGATGGTTGCGAGGCCGCCAGTTTCATAGTAAAAAATATGGGAGTTCTCCTCTAAAATAACCTCATCTCCTCGCTGTGTATGGGTCAATACTGCTACCTGATTTCCCTGTGTTCCACTTGTGACAAATAAAGCGGCTTCTTTTCCGAGTAAGTCTGCCGCTATTTGCTCTAAACGATTGATAGTAGGATCATCACGATATACATCATCCCCAACCTCGGCATTGCGCATTGCATCTCTCATCTTTTCAGTAGGCATTGTAACAGTATCACTTCTTAAATCTATCGGCATTGTGTTTCCTCCTCTAAATTTCTCTATAATGTAATTTAAGCATAAAGTTTGCATAGAAACTATCATACTCATTAAATATTGCCATAATCTTCTTAAAAGGCTAGAATAGATTCACTATTGAAAATAGATTTGAGGAAACAATATGACAGCACTTAAAAATTTGCATCCACTTGTATGGAATATTGTCATTGGAACGGTTTTCGGAAGAATGGCAACCTCCATGAGCATTCCGTTTCTGGCTATTTATTTAACAAATGTAAAAGGGGTATCACCTACTCAAACAGGGCTGATTATTGCAGTAAGTTCACTGGTCGGGATCGCAACGAGCTTTTTTGGCGGCTATTTTTCCGATCGATATGGCAGAAAAAAAGTTTTATTAGTTTCCATTTTTCTATGGGCTTTTGTTTTTATTGGCTTTGGCTTAGTGGAAGCGGTTTGGGGCTTCTTTCTTATGAATGCGCTAAATGGATTCTGCCGTTCTATTTTTGAACCGGCATCAAGAGCCTTGCTGGCGGATTTAACAGAACCGAAAAATCGACTGCTTATTTTTAACCTTCGCTATACTGCGATTAATGTCGGTGTGATTTTCGGTCCGCTCCTTGGATTTTACTTAGGTTCATCTAAATCGACCTTCGCCTTTTTTATTGCGGCTGGTGTGTATGCCATATACGGATTATCACTCCTGCTAACCTATCAAAGGACATCAATTAAAACAGGAATAAAAGAAAATGAGAACGCTGGTAATCGTGTCAAGTTAATCGAAGCATTGAGGATTACCAAATCAGATACCATTTTATTATGGTCGTTAATTGGTTTTATTTTGGCGATTACTGGATATTCCCAATTGTCGTCTACTTTGCCTCAATTCCTGTCGAACACTTCTCTCGTTGAAAATGGAGCTAAGACGTTTTCGATTTTATTAGCGCTAAATGCGCTTACTGTCATTTCTATCCAGTATCCGCTATTATCGATTGGAAAAAAATATTCGCCTTTAACATCCATCATGTTGGGCAGTATCATGATCAGCTTAGGTTTAATTGGCTTTGGTTTAGCTAGAGGAATGTTTGCGTGGATTATTGTCATGATTATTTTTACTGCTGGAGAAGTGTTAATGTTCAGCATGACAGATCTATTCATGGATAATATTGCAAAGCCACATTTGCGGGGCACGTATTTCGGGGCGATGGGGTTTACACAGATTGGAAATGTTATCGGGCCGGCACTTGGAGGATTTCTGCTCGATACATATGGGTATGACAAACCGAAGCTTGTTTTTGGATTGCTGTGCTTATCCTCCTTACTGGCAATCCCCATACTGCTAGGGGTGATGGGGAAAATGAAGAATCAAGTATCTCGTGAAACATAGAGAAACAAAAAAATCACGCCCTGACTTTATTATGAAGGAGGGGCGTGACTTTTTTTGAAAGAATTTTTAAATCCTATTGAATAGCTGGTAATTTTATTTTCACTGTAAATTCTTGATCTTTATACACAAAATCGAGAAATCCTTGATGGTCTTTGACAATATCATGGATGATTTTTGTTCCTAAGCCTTCATGATCACCTGTTTTGGTTGTCTTTCCATATGTCTGAAATAATTCATCTAATATATTTGCAGGGATTGGGAGACTATTATTTTTACAAATTAATAGATACAACCCGCTTCTTTTATAAAATTGCAATGTAATACAAGCTTGTTCCTTATGATTCTTTTGCCACTCTGAACTAGCATCTATACTATTCGTTAAAAGATTGCCAATTAATGCGACCACATGCTGATCAGAAAGGGGTAATGTTGATAAAGGCAAATCGAAATCGTAGACAACTTCAATGCCAGAAGCTTTTGCTTGCCGGTATAATTTATGCAGAACCCCAGCAATTACACCGTGTTCTCCTTTGATGGATAAATTCGTCTCTTCATACCCATCAACTAATTTATCAAGATAGCTCTTAGCCTCAATAGGCTTTCCATCCTCCAGCAAATAGTGGATCGCAGAAACATGCTTTAAAAAGTCATGTCTCTCACTCCGTACGAGACGAAATGTTTCATTGAATTGGTTATTCTGTTCTTCAAACACCTTGAGCTTTGTAGTAAATGATGTCTTCTCGTTTGCCCAAAAAACTCGCAAGCTTTCAATCCCGATAAAAATAAAAAATGGAATGAGATAGATCCATGAAGGTTTAACCATTACATATATCAAAATGAGCAATGCCTGCATGAAAAAAAGGACAGAATTCCATATATGGCTTAATACAGAAACCTTGATAGGGATTTTTTTATATAAAAAATAGATTAGACCAGTTATAAGGAAGCAAGTAATGAAAATTGGAATTTGTAAAGGGAGATTCAGCAGCAGTGAGTGCAAGTGAACAATCCCCAGCAAAGCCATGATCCCCCAATAAGTTTTGTTCAGTTTCAACTTTTTTCCACCTTTAAAAATAATATTGCTGTAAAAAATCTACCTTCTCCTTTGTAATCATCGCTTGTTCCTCAATGCCTTCAAAGGTGACAATATAGGAATTCTTTGCGTAGAGGGAGAAGTTCAGCACATAGTGAATATTGATGATAAACGATCGGTGTGAGCGGATGAAATCCCGTTCTCGGAGTTCGCCCTCCAATTCATTCAGCGTTTGGTATGTTTTGATCTGTCCAGATTTCGTATAGATCGTAGTAGACCTTCCGGATCTTTCTATAAAAATAATATCCTTCTTTTGAATAATATGAATATTATTTTTCTGTTTGATATAAAGCCGTCCATTGATCTCGGCAGACTTTGTTTTCTCCTTGAGCCGTTCAATTGATTGGATCAGACGTTCCTTCGGGTATGGCTTCAAAATATAGTCATGTACATTAATTTCAAAGGCATGAACAGCATAACCGCTATTTCCGGTAACAAAAATGACTGAAATATTCAGGGCGTGTGAATGAATAATATCTGCCAGTTCATACCCCGATAGGTCTGGCATCTCAATATCGGCAACTAATAAATCAATTGCTTCTTTTTTAATATGTTCATAGGCTTCTTCTGCAGATGTGGTGGAGAAGATAATATCCACACCCTCAATACCTGAAATGATGCCATGTAATTTATCTAAGTCAATTTTTCGATCATCTACAAGTCCAATCTTCATAATGAACTCCTTTACGAATTCAAGCTCTGCTCATCCTCACAAGTGAGTCTGCTTTCATTATTTTACCATTCTTAATAGGGAATTTGTCATTTTCGCGACACGATATGGAATATTCGCGACATAAGTGTAGATTCCCTTTTTGTTTCCTTGTATGATAAATACAAGAAATGAAACAGACGGAGTGATGAAAACGATGATTCAAATTCATGAAGTGACAAAACAATTTAAGGATAAGAAGAAATATGTAACGGCTTTAAAGCATGTTTCCTTTAACGTTTCTAAGGGAGAAGTACTAGGGCTGCTAGGTGAGAATGGCGCAGGAAAAACAACCCTCCTTCGGACAATTGCTACATTGCTTACTCCTACAGAAGGCCGTGTAACTGTAGGGGAATATGATACAGTAAAAAATCCAAATGAAATTAAGAAACGAATCGGCGTGCTTTTTGGAGGGGAAACAGGGCTGTATGACCGGCTGACTGCTCGTGAAAATCTTGAATACTTTGCAAGTCTTTACGGCCTAGGAAAGCATGAAACAAAAGTACGGATTGATGACCTGACGAAAATGTTTGGCATGAGGGATTATCTCGATCGAAAGGTTGGCGGGTTCTCTAAAGGAATGCGGCAAAAGGTAGCTATCGCCAGAACGCTAATTCACAATCCTGAAATCATATTATTCGATGAACCAACAACTGGATTAGATATTACTTCATCCAATGTTTTCCGTCAGCTTGTCCATCAGCTTAAGCGTGAAGGAAAAACGATTGTTTTTTCCAGCCATATTATGGAGGAAGTTTCGCTGCTTTGTGATTCGGTTGCGATGGTGCATAAAGGAGAACTAGTATACAACGGTAATCTTGAAGCCCTTTATCAATCTGAAGGAAGCCGAGATCTTAATTATATTTTTATGAGCAAGCTTGTTAGAGGAGGAAACCACTATGCTTCGTAAAATTTACTTTAAAGAATTAAAGGACTGCTTCCGTGACAGTAGAACTTTATTATTAACGGTATTGCTGCCAATTATTATGATGACTGGAATGACCTTTTTCTATGAAAAATTAATATCTAGTGATGAAGGCAAGACATATATGCTGGCTGTAGATCAATCGTTTGGTGTAGAAGAGGAGAGTCTATTTACTGGATATGGCAATATTGAATTTGTTAAATCAGCAAATCCTGAAGAGATTCTAAATGAGGGCGGGGCTTTAGCTGCTCTTGATCTAAGTCCTAATTTTATGAGCAGTATTGCGAACGGAGAGGAAGCTTCTGTAACGATAATTGGCAATTCCTTTAGCCAGAATTCCTCGAATTTGATGAATCTAGTAAATACCGCCTTAACAGCTTACGAAAAATCGGTCACTTCAGAACGATTGGAGAAGCTAGGAACAGAATCTTCGGTCATTCAGCCATTTGCTATCAATGAAAAGGAAATGTCTACAGAGGATCCTAATATTAACTTAATTGCAATGCTCATTCCATTAATTTTATCGATTGCGATTGGGGTCGGAGCCGGTCCAGCTGCTTCAGATTTATTTGCTGGCGAGAAAGAAAGAAAAACAATGGAAGCTCTATTAATGACACCAGTCAACCGTGCAACACTGCTTTTTGCAAAATGGCTAACCATTGCAACTGTTGGAGCAATAACCGGAATTATCACTCTAATTGTCGTAGCGTTAGAAATTGGCTTGTTAACTGAAAATCTGAAAAAGGCTGTCACTTTTGGAGATAACGCAGGAATCATCATCGGCTTGGCTATCCTAACCTCAATTATTTATGCCATGTTCAATGCATCAATCCTTATGATTACAAGCATTATTGGAAAAACGGTAAAGGAATCGCAAAGCTACAGTACGCCTGTTATGATGCTGGCAATTATTCCAACGATGGTTATATCCGGAATTGGAATTAATGAATTAGGCTTTGAGCATTTCGCAATCCCAATCATGAATCTTTTCAGTATATTAAAGGAATTAGTTTTCGGTATTGTTAATATAGAACATATATTAATAACGATTGCAAGCAACGTGATTTGTATGATTGTACTCTTTATTATTGGAAGAATCTTATTCATGAAGGATAAGTGGGTTATGAATTAATGAATATAAAGGGACGGTTCCTATTCTTACTTGATGGAACGGTCTCTTTCTTTGTCATCAATCCCATCATATTAGATCCGCACAAGTGGAAAATGCGAAGGGAACGGTCATCAATAGCCTGTAATGATGCCCGTTCACGTTCAAAAAAGTCAATCACGGTCATCAATCGACTTCAATGTTAGCCCCACCAGCCATTTTTTTCATGAGACAAATAAACCACTTACCAAATACAGCACAATTGCTATAGCCCCGCCAATCACAGAAACCTTCAATTTATAGCGGGCATAGTCGACAAGAGAGAGGTCGAGAATGGATGCAGTCGTAATGGTTGTATCGCCAAGCGGCGAGGTAATTGCGCCAAATGCCCCGCTGGCAAATACAGCCCCTACGGTCAAAGGGATAGATGCCCCGGTGGAAACGGCTAAGGTGATTCCCAGAGGCATAAATAATCCCCAAGTTCCCCACGATGACCCTATAAAATAGCCGACTATCGATCCGATCAAAAATATCGTTGCGGGGGTCATAAAGGCAGGTAAAATGGTTCCTAATGTTGATCCAATAAATTCTGAAAAGCCAAGATCTTCTGCCGACAAAGTCAATGCCCAAATCAAAATAAGGAGACTGATGGCCTGCATCATTTGATTCCCTCCATCGTAAAAGTGATACAGGACTTCACTCAATTTTTGTCTCCTAATCATATAAAAGGTGAAGGTTAAAATAAGTGTAATAAAAACTGCCAAAAGCATGACAAACGTGGCATCTGCCATGGAAAATGCTTCGAAAATGGTTTTGGCCCCGAGGGAAGTTCCGTTTTGCCATAATAGAAATAACGATAATGCCAGCAAGATAAAGACAGGGAAGATTAAATGCCACGGCTGTGCTTTTACTAAAGACAGTTCCTTTTTGATGCCCATTCGATGGAATTCATGTTCTTCATGCTCACTATTTTCCTGATTCGCTGTTGCGTGGGGATTCATCATTTTTTTAGAAGGCGGCAAAAAGGTTTGGATAATTCCGATGACTAACATGCTGATGGCATAAAAATTAAATAAAATGCTTAGTAAAAATATTTGATAGGGTGACATTCCTAAGTCTAAACCTTGGATTCCCCCGGCCACTAAAGAGACCATAAATCCGACAAAGGCTGTGGCTACTGGTAATAAGACGATTACGGACTCTGTCGATATATCTAGTGTCATGCCCACCTTTTGCCTTGAAAGATTCATTTTGTTAATGAGAGATTTAACAATCGGTCCAATCATCATAATCCGAAACATTGGCATCATAAACGTAAACGGAAGGGTCAGCCAAATAAGCCCAAGCAGCCCACGCTCGGTCTTTATACGTTTTCCAATCCACTCTGAAAAGCCTTTAATGCCTCCTGCAATATTCATCATTCCAATCAGACCGCCAAATAAATATAAAAACCCGACAATCTTAATATTTGTATCGTTAGATAAAGTTTTGACGACATAGGAAATCGCCTGCTGAGTACCGGCTAATATGTCAGATGATACTAGGATTGCTCCAACCAGAAGCCCAACAACAAGTCCCGGCAGAATGTCTTTTAACCATATGGACATGGAAATGACGATGATAAATGGTAATAAAGATAGCCAAGCGTGCTCCAAAAAGGTTCCTCCCCTTAGCCTGTTTCTATTTAAACGATAGAGATATACATAAAGCTCAAGTTACTCATTCACAAGCTAGTATTGCCAAATCCAGCTGGTGATTATTACTAATGGTCTTAAGAGACCCCTTAAAAAAATGAAAAAACCGGCAAGGAGTTTTGGTTCTCCATTACCGATTTTTTCGTTTTCATATTTTATTCTCTTACGCCTATGGAGGACTTAAGTTGGTGTATTCTAATGTCTTACGTCTACTAGGGTATTAATGTTGCATGGAATAGGTGAAATGAAATTTAATATTGCGTTAAGTGGACATACGTTCCGTTAATTGGTGTAAAAGCGGTGAATTTCACGTTTTAGTCGGACGTGCGTTCCGTTATTTTGTTAAAATGATTCATTTTTACGTGATTTTTATTAATTAACGTACTCAGTGTCCGGTCACACCTCCCAAATAGCGTTATTTATGAAAATAACGTCCTCGGTTTCCGCAAAAAGTTAAAACTTTTGCGAATGCGAGCTTGAACTGAACAAGACATGTATAGACACGCATGGATTTCATTATTAGCCATGCGTTTTTGAAGAGACTACTTCAATTAGATATTACGAAACACACTTTCTAAATCATCATAACCACGCTGATCCTCCAAACTAGGATTATCAGATTCAAGTGTCCACTCATCATTTTCTTGTGCTAATTCACCTTGATCATTTTTAAGATAAGGGCTATGAATATGGAACGTTTTCCCGTCTTTATTTACAGTGTATCCTAGGTAGTACCGATCACCTTCACCATGCTCCTCAAAAATACCAATATCATCAATACCATACTTTTCGATATAAGATTGAAACGGCTGCTGTAATTCATTAATTATTTTTTCTCGTGGTAAAAATTCCATTGAAATTTGCTCCTTCCAATTAATCCTATACTTAATATGGCATTATTGAGGTCTTTTCATTAAAAATAATTCTCCGCCTTAATCGTTCAGTAAATGATGAAGGATTCTTTCTCTGTTCTCAAAAAACTGTTTCATCATTCGGTAATGTCCCGTTTCTTCAAGATCTGTTTCTTTTGCACCATCCTCGGTAAATTCTATAATGGTGGCATTCGGATAAGACATGATGATGGGTGAATGAGTGGCAATTATGAACTGGGAATTCTGACGGACTAATTCGTGAATTCTCGCCAGCATGGATAATTGTCTTAGTGGGGATAATGCTGCTTCCGGTTCATCCATGATGTAAATGCCATTTCCCAAAAACCGATTCATAAAGGTAGCCCAAAATGATTCTCCGTGTGACTGTTGATGAAGTGACACACCTCCAAATGAATCGATAACCCGGGGGGCTGATCCAAATTCTCTGTCCATTTCCTCAATATTAGATGCTACATTATAGAAGGTCTCTGCTCTAAGGAAGAACCCATCACTCGGTTTTACGACTCCTTTCACTAACCTAATATACTGATCTAATTCTGAATGGGAATCATAAGTGGAAAAATTGAAATTAAATGAACCACCTTCCGGATTAAAGCCAGCAGCAACCGCAATCGCCTCTAATAAAGTCGATTTCCCCATGCCGTTATCACCCACAAAATAAGTTACGTTCGGATGAAAGGAAAGTTCATCCAGCGTTTGAATGCTAGGTAAATTAAATGGGAAATTGTTAAAGGAGGGGATATGATCACGTTTCAGTTTAATCCCTCTTAAATAATCATTTTCTATAAAATTGTCCATTCCTATTTCTCCTAAGATTTGATTTTGTTTTATTTTAGCAAACAATTGGAAATTATTCCTGTAATGAATAGTAAAATGTAATAGAAGAGGTTAAACAAAAAGGGATGAATGAAATGAAAATTCTAGTTTTAGACATTGGAGGTACCTTTATTAAGGCAGGGGTATGTGATCAAAATGGGCATCTGGATATTGTAAAGGAATATGAAACGAAGCTGCAGAACGGGGAAAAGAATCTAGTGGAAAAACTAATTCAAATTATTTCCGAATATCATGGCTATGAGGCAATCGGAATAAGCATGGCGGGGCTAGTGAATAGTGAAGAAGGATATATTTATGAAAATGGAAATATTCCGGACCTCGCTCGGATTAGACTGACTGAAATATTGCAAAATCAATTCAAAGTTCAAGTTAAGCTTGATAATGATGTCAATGCCGCTGCTCTTGGCGAAAAATATTATGGTGCTGGCAAGGGATTAGAGGATTTTCTTTGCTTGACCTATGGAACTGGGATTGGCGGGGCCATTGTAATAGGATCCAAGCTATATAAGGGACATAAAGGAATCGCGGCTGAATTTGGCCATATGATTACACATCCACTTGGAAATCAATGCTCCTGCGGGCGGTTGGGATGCTATGAAACTTATGCTTCTACTTCTGCATTAGTGAAGGAAGCGAGTAAACTCAATCGTACATACGTAAGCGGGAGAATTATTTTTGCTAAGGAAAATCAAGAGGATGCTGAGCTTGAAAAAGTCATTCAGAATTGGATATTTGAAATTGCCCTTGGCCTGACTTCCCTTATTCATATTTTTAATCCCCCGGTAATTATCCTTGGGGGTGGAGTAATGGAACAGGAAAAACTAGTTGAGCTGGTTTCTTTGAAGGTAAAAGAATTAATCAGGGATAGTTATTCAGATGTGAAAATAGTAAAAGCATCACTTGGAAATAAGGCAGGGATGCTTGGTGCATCCGCGCTTTATTTGTGAGGGGTAGCTCTCCTTTCAAAAGACAAAGATGGGCGTTAGATTAAAAATCTATCAGTTTATTTATCTAAAAATAATTGTTGCATTCTTTTGAAAAATTGAATAATATCTATATGTTTCTGTCGCACAAATACGCAATTCGGGAAATTTAGCAGTTGAAAATTAGGAATTTATAAAAGGGGGAAAGACATGAAGGACAGAATCGTTATTATTACAGGTGCCAATTCAGGAATAGGGAAGGCAGCTGCACACAAGTTTGCACTAGAAGGGTATCATGTAATCATGGCTTGCCGTAATCTCATGATTAGCAAATCAGTACAAAAAGAAATTATGGAGGTTTCGAACAATACTAACGTAGATTTGATGGAGCTTGATGTTTCATCTTTCGATTCTATTCGGAATTTTTGCTCGGAATTTAAAGCCCAATACCCGCGCCTGGACATTTTGATACATAACGCAGCCTATTTAAAGCATGGGGAAAAAGAGTATAAACTAAGTCCAGAGAACATAGAATTGTCTTTTGCTACGAACACATTTGGTCCATTTTTGATGACACATTTATTAACTGACCATCTGAAAAAATCGGAAGATCCGAGAATTCTTCATGCGTGCACGACTAACATCAAAAATTTCTTCGATCCAAAAAGGAAAATTGACTTTGAAAATCTGCGCGGTGAATATAAAGACACAAAGCCATTCAATGCTTATAAGATGTACGGAGACTCCAAAATGGCACTATTGATCCTAACCTTCAAAATGGCAGAGGAATTAAAAAGCGAGGGGATTAAAGTCAATGCCCTCCAAATCAACCGAGTAAAACTATCAAAAGAGACCATTCAAAAAATGCATTCCTTTTGGAAGGTGTTTGCTTGGGTACAAAATCTGACGAATCCTTTACCATCGGGCATGGCAGATACTTATTTTCATATTTGTACCTCTGATGAATTTAAGGACGTTAGCGGGAAGCTTATTAACCATAAGCGAGAACTTGTCCAGCCATCCGTCAACGAAAAAGGCATCGAGCAATTGAAAAACATCTTTGGCTCTGGGACTTATCCGAGCTATGCGACAGATTCTCAAAATGTTGAGAAACTATGGAAGATGTCTACTATGTTGACTGAAGGGCAAATAATAGATTAAAAAGAAAGAGGGTGGGACAAAACCCTCCTCTGAAATAAAAAGCCAGTGGAATTTTACACCAAGTAAAATTTCACTGGCTTTGCTTATTTTTTTTCAATAA
>NZ_LMAS01000008.1:170645-215365 GCF_001509555.1 Bacillus sp. FJAT-29937
GAAGAATATACACGCCAAAATAGAGAAAGGTGAATTTGAGTACGCTCAAATTCACCTTTCTCATTATTTGAAGCTAGTTATGTCCCAGCCTCTTCTATTCGAAAATCTTCCCTGGATTCAATATACCATTTGGATCCAAAACCTGTTTTATATCCTTCATAACATCCAATGCTTCCCCGTGTTGAAGGGACTGGTATTTCTTTTTTCCTAATCCAACCCCATGTTCTCCTGTACAAGTTCCTCCACAAGCCAAAGCATAATGGACGATCTTTTCATTAAATTGATTTGCTCGTTCCATATCTAGAGGATTATCGGTGTCAATTAATACACCTGCGTGAAAGTTTCCATCACCGATGTGACCGATGATGTCACCTTGTAATCCTGATTCATCTATACATTTCCGGGTATATTCAACCGCATCTGCTAGTACGGACAGTGGAACACAAACATCCGTATTCATGACCTGTTTCCCAGGGTTCTCGTGAATGAGCGCATATAAAGAATTATGTCTTACTTCCCATAATTTTGCTCTGCCTAATGAATCAGTTTCAAATTCAAATTCAAAACAGCCAAATTCATTAAATATTTCTTTCGTTAGTTGAACGTCCGATTCGACACTACCTTTAGAACCGTGGAATTCTAGAAAGAGAGAAGCACCCTCTGAATAATTTGTACCATATACTTTATTCATATATTGGATTGTTTCCCCTTCAACCAACTCAACTCTAGCTATCGGAACACCAACGGATAACATGGCGGTAGCAGCTTGAATGGCCTCGTTTACAGATAGGAATGTGGCACGTGCTGCGGTAATGACTTCTGAAATCCCATGAACCTGAAGCGTTAATTCAGAAAAAATACCCAATGTTCCTTCTGAGCCAACAAATAGTTCTGTTAAGTTATATCCAGATGATGATTTTTTCGCTTTTCCGCCAGTTCGAATCACTCGACCATTAGATAGAACGACTTCCAAATCTCTTACATTATCCTTCATCGCACCATATCGAACAGTAGTAGTTCCGCTTGCATTAGTAGAAGCCATTCCTCCTAGTGTAGCATCAGCTCCTGGATCAACTGAAAAAAATAACCCATACTTTCCGAGTTCCTTATTTAATTGCAGTCTTGTAACTCCAGGTTGAACACGAACTAGAAAATCATCTGGATTTACCTCTAGTATTTTATTCATTTCTTGAAGATCTAGAGAGATTCCTCCTTTTAAAGGAATCGCAGCCCCTTCAAGCCCTGATCCCACTCCGAAAGGGGTAACAGGAATTTTATGCTCATTTGCAAATTGCATAATGGTCACAATCTCTTCTGTATTTCTTGGAAAAACGACAACATCAGGAAAGCTTGCTTCATGAAAAGATTCATCTTTACTATGATTTAAACGAACGGTTTCATTTGTACTGATGCGATCATTAGGAACAATTTGTTTTAATTTCTCAGCAAGCGTCATGTTTATCTCCTCACATTATGATACTTCAATCCTAAATTCATATATTCCAACTATTATTTAACCGCTTTAATAGAGTGTAAAAAACGTTCAATTCCATCAAGGCCTTTGACTAAATCTTCCATTGATTGGGCATATGAAATTCGAATATAACCTTCACCAAAATCAGAGAAAGAGCTTCCAGGTATAACCGCAACTTTTTCCTGATCAAGGAGATTCATCGCAAAATCCATTGATGATAGCCCAGTGCTTTTAATCGATGGAAAAATATAAAATGCTCCTTTTGGTTCAATGACATCTAGGCCCATTTCTTTTAGTCTTCTAAAGGCGAGATCTCTTCGATTTTTATACTCATGTTTCATTGCTAATACTTCTTCTGTATATACACCTTGCTTTAATGCCTCAACTGCAGCATATTGGCTAATGGAACTTGGACAAATTGAATTAAAAGAATGTATTTTATAAAATTGATCAATTAAGTAAGACGGAGCAAAAGCAAAACCTATGCGCCAGCCTGTCATAGAATGAGATTTTGAGAGACCGTTAATGATAATCGTTTTATCCTTTAAATTTGGAATAGATCCGATTGAAAAATGCTTTTCATCATAAAGCAGCTCACTATATACTTCATCAGCTACAATAAATATTTTTTTATCTTCTAGCACTTTGCCAATTTCACGCACTTCTTTTTCAGACAAAATCGTTCCAAGCGGATTGCTTGGATAAGGGAGAAGGACACAACGAGTTTTTTCGGTAATATGCTCTTCTATTAACGAGGCAGTTATTTTAAAATCGCTATTTGTTGTATCAACATAGACAGGGATTGCATTACATAACTTGATTAAAGGTTCATACCCAGGATAAATAGGAACAGGTAAGATGACTTCAGATCCTTCTTCAAGAATTGTGCGAAAAGCAAGGTCAAGAGCCTCGCTTGCCCCCGTTGTGACGATGACTTCATCTTCGGGATGGTACGATAAATTATAATTTTCACGAACATAATCACATGCTGCTACACGTAATTCATATAGTCCAGCTGTTTCTGTGTAGGCATTTTGATTTTCAATAATGGCTTTTACTCCAGCCTCTTTTACATATTCGGGGGTAGGGAAATTTGGTTGGCCAAATGTCAAATTTATGATGTCAGGTGAACGATCGACTTTATTTGCAATTTTACGAATACCTGACATTTCGATATCTACTACATTTTTATTTAGAAGATTAATCATTTTTACTCATCCCTTCCGTAATTTGGCTCCTTTTGGATTATGAGGCCTAAGGTGAATTCTTTTAGATCAATAGCTAAAAGGAAAAGTATTTTATAAGAGATAACCACCACCCTTAATTTGTGTTGTTTTATAAGAATTTAAGCTTTAATGCCCCATTTTCCACGAAATTTTGTTTCCTGTATTTATCACTTCATCAATAATTCCCTTTAATGATTCATCTTCCAAATTCGAGATATTCATTTTTATACTGACAGCGCCGATCACCCCGCCGTAATGATTTAATATTGGAGAAGCGATAAAAGATATACCGTCATTTTGCACGTCTTGAACCAATTCATATCCGTCTATTTTTATTCTATTTAATCGTTGAAAAAATGCTGTTCTTTCACCTTCTGGAACGGATTCGTTCACTACTTTTTCTACAAAGTCAGATGGCATATGTGCTAGCATCGTTAGATTAGCTGCACCCTCGTGTAACGGTGTTCTAAGACCTAAATTGTCATGCACTCGAATGGTTTGCTGTATACAGTCAATTCTTTCAATAATGATAGATTCCGTTCCTATTGGCTTGCTCAAATATACGGTTGCTTCAACAGTCCTCATTAAATTTTCTAATTCAGGTCGTAACACGCTGACATAATCAAGCGTGTCGTAAACAATTAAACCGTATTCAAGCCACATATTACCAAGTCCATAAAGCTTACTTTTCGGATCTTGTTGTATCATTTCATGTTTGATCATCGCATTTAGGTTACGATGCATGGAACTGGTGGGAAGTTTACATTCTTTGGCCAGTTCAGTGATAGTAAATTGGTTCGGATAATGTTGAATTAGAACTTTTACTATATGCATGGCGCGATCAATTGATTGCATTTAAATCTCTACCTTTCTATTAGGAAGTAGCATGATGGGGAGACATGATTATAACTTCAAAAGAATGGGGATATCAGAAAATTAGCAATTGACAATAATCTTATTTTTCATTATATTAGAACTAATTCCCGATAGCAAGAATAAAATTCCATTACGCGGAAAGGTTGGGTAAAGGTGATAGAAACTGTGGAATAGCAAAGGGACAGGCGGACCAACATGTCTAACTGCCCTGGTAGTGAGAGTATAGGTAGTTTCGCAATCAATAGATTACTTAATTAGTAGTAGATATGTAGTTTTTTAGAACGCATCACGCCCGGAGGAGGTTATTGCATGGTATTAGGCAATAGTTTATCCATTGTCAATGCTTCAAAGTATTATAAGAGGTTTAAAGCAGTTGACGATGTGAATTTAGAAGTAAATCAAGGGGAGTTTCTTACGATACTAGGTCCCAGTGGATCCGGGAAGACCTCATTACTTAAACTAATTGCTGGATTTGAACAATTAAATCAAGGGGCAATTATATTAAATGATCAAGATATTTCGAAGAGAAAACCGTACGAGAGAGATATCGGGATGTTATTTCAAAATTATGCCCTATTCCCTCATATGACGATTTTTGACAATATAGCTTATCCCCTTCGCCTTCGTAAGGTACCAAAGGCGGAAATCAACGAAAGGGTAGAAGCTGTTCTGAAGCTTGTTCATCTAGAACAATTTGGATCAAGATATCCTGAGCAATTAAGTGGAGGTCAACAACAAAGGGTAGCTTTGGCAAGAGCCATTGTCTTTAACCCGCCACTTCTTCTATTGGATGAGCCGCTGGGAGCACTTGATAAACAATTACGTAAGAAAATGCAATTGGAAATAAAGCATATTCAAGAACAAGTCGGAATCACGACAGTTAGTGTGACACATGATCAGGAAGAAGCATTAACCATGTCAGATAAAATTTGTGTCATGAACAACGGAAGAATCGAACAGGTAGATACTCCTGAAAACTTGTACAAGCGGCCAAAGAATCGCTTTGTAGCTGAATTTATCGGTGAAATTAACCTAATTAAGGGCAATGTTGTGAGCGTGGACGAAGAAAGAGCAAAAGTAAAAGTAAATGATAGTTTTGTAGTAGATGTCGAGATAGATTCTATAGTAAAGAAGAATCATTCGATGCTGATTGCTCTCCGTCCAGAAAATATTCAGATAGCTAAAGAAGAGTCCGAATTTCATAACACGATTAAGGCCAAAGTGATTGAATCTATCTATGTAGGTGAGGCCTTTAATATTAAGACAAGAACGGAAACAGGAGAGGAAATTACTGCAAAAATCCCTGCATATGTCTCAGAATTACCATTAAAAGATAAAGAAATTATTTTAGGATGGAATTATAAAGATGCTTGTCTAATTCATGATGATACACCAGCATAATCAAAAAAATAAAGGATGAAAAAGGGGATATGATTCATGCCAAAGAAAATAGTCGTTTTCCTATTTACTATGTTAGTGGCTGTTATTGTGGCTGGCTGTGGAAACGGGGCAACAAATGGGAAAGAAAGTAAAGAACTAATCGTTGTTGATTGGGGAGGCCCTTATACGGAAATTCACCAGGAAGTTGTATTCAAGCCATTTGAAGAAAAGTATGATGTCAAAGTTAAGGTAGTAACACCGCCTGATGTAGGAAAATTAAAATCGATGGTGGAAAGTGGAAATGTTGAATGGGACGTTGTTAGTGTAGGTGATGATTTTGCCATTAGAGGCGGTAGAGAAGGTCTATTAGAGAAATTAGACTTTGATGTGATTAAAACAGATGGACTTCCTAAAGAGCTTGTCCACGATTATGCAGTGCCTGAGAATACATTTTCAACAGCGATTTCCTTTAACACGGATACATTTCCTGTAGGAAAGCATCCAACAACATGGGCAGAATTTTTTGATACAACAAAGTTTCCAGGTGATCGTGGACTATATAATGATCCAATGTGGACTTTAGAAGCAGCGTTATTAGCTGATGGAGTAGAACCGGAAAATTTATATCCATTAGATGTGGACCGTGCATTTAAAAAGCTTGATGAAATCAAAGATCAAGTGAAGGTTTGGTGGACAGCGGGTGCACAACCACCAGAAATTTTAGCCACAAATCAAGTTCCATTAACGAGTTCTTGGGCTGGCCGTGTGATAGCAGCCAAAACTGATGGGGCACCAGTTGATGTAGATTTCAATCAAGGACTACTTCTATCAAACTCTTGGGCAGTACCTAAAGGAGCACCAAATAAAGACTTAGCAATGAAATTTATTGCCTTTTCTTTAGAACCTGAACAACAAGCAGCTCTTTCCAATAAATACGACAACGCACCTGCTAATGCGAATGCAATAGAGTTGTTAACTGACGAATCAAAAGTCCGATTAGGTTTAGATGACTCCTCAGATAAACTGCAAAAACAGATATATATTAATACTAATTGGTGGGTTGACAACTACGAAAAGGTTAATGAACGCTTTAGAACATGGCTTCTAGAATAAATGGAGGTTGAAATATGATCGAAGTTAAAACTGAGACATGGGTACCTGAAAAACAGGTATCCTTCTCCCGCCGTTTAGCAAGAATATCAGGATTACAATGGCTTCTTTTGATTATCCCATTGGCATATATCTTAATTTTAATGTTCTTTTCGATGATCGACTTCTTTAAACTTAGTTTTTTTAATGCGGATGGATTTACATTAGAGTATATCAAATCCTTTTTTTCTACCCCTGTTTATTTGAAAGTATTATGGCTGACGTTAAAAATTTCCCTGCTTGTTACGGTATTTGCATTAGTAATTGCCTATCCGCTTGCCTATTCATTAGTGATAACAAAGTCAGCACTATGGAAAAAAATTATCTTTTCTGCTGTGTTAATTCCATTTTGGATAAGTTTACTAGTTCGTACATTTGCTTGGACCATTTTACTTCGGAAAAATGGAGTCATTAATATCATTTTAATGAAACTAGGGATCATCGACCAGCCGCTAGAGCTTATTTATAATACGACCGGTGTCGTCATCGCAATGACCCATATTCTTCTTCCATACATGGTTTTAAGTCTCTATTCTGTTATGGCAGGAATTGATCAAAGATTGCTTCAGGCAGCACAAGGGATGGGAGCACGTCCTTGGAAGGCATTTTTTCAAGTCTTTTTCCCCTTATCGATTCCAGGGCTGCTATCTGGTTCTCTATTAGTCTTTGTCATGGGAATTGGATATTTTATTACACCTGCTTTATTGGGCGGACCAAATACAATCATGATTTCGATGTTAATCGAAAGTAATATCAACACAACATTGAATTGGCACTTAGCCTCAGTTCTAGCACTAGTATTATTTGTTGCAACGATCCTTTTACTATTGATTGCTCTTCTGGTAACAGGAAAGAATCCTGTATTGAAGGAGTTGGAATAAAATGTGGCTTAAAATATTGGTAGGCATTATTGTCATTGCTCTAATTTCCCCTATTTTAGTCGTGATTCCGATGTCTTTTTCTTCGGCTAGTTACTTTGAATTTCCAATTCCGGGTTACTCTTTGAAATGGTATCTTAACTTTTTCAATAACGAAGAATGGGTAATAGGGTTAATAAGAAGTCTAGTCATCGCATTTTTCACTGCGATATTATCTACTATCTTAGGAATTATGGCTTCTCTTGCTGTTTCGAGAATAAACTTTTGGGGTAAGAAGCTGTTTATGTCATTGATGGTTGCTCCAATGATCATTCCAGTCATCATTACAGGGGTTGCACTCTATCATTCCTTTGCTCCTCTTAAACTGACGAATAACTTTGTCGGCTTAGTATTAGCCCATACCATTTTAGCAATTCCAATTGTTTTTGTTACAGTAACAGCTAGTTTGAAAGGGATGGACCGTAACCTTGAATTGGCTGCGATGGGGCTAGGCTCAACCCCATTTGGAGCATTCTTTAAAGTTACCCTTCCATTAATTCGACCAGGTGTGCTATCAGGTGCGTTATTTGCCTTTATTATTTCCTTCGATGAAGTTGTTGTCACAATCTTCTTAGGCGGACCAAATACAAAAACATTGCCAATCGCTATGTGGGAAAATCTGCGTATCCAAGTAGATCCAACGATGGCAGCTGTCTCTTCTATTCTAATCGTCATAACGATTGCATTGTTTGGTACAGGGGAACTTATTACAGCACGTAAAGCCCGTAAAGTAAGCAAAAATTTATAGGATTCGAATATTTGCCTAGTTGAGGTGGGGAATCACCGAACTAGGCAATTCTTGAAAAAAAGCTTTTTATTCTCCAAGACACAAATTCAAGAATCTCTTTGGCCAATTTTAATAAGGGAGAATTGTCATGAAAAGATATGTTAATAGAGTTGCAATCATTGGTACTGGTTTTGTTGGTTCAAGCTATGCTTATGCATTAGTGAATCAAGCAATTGCAGAGGAAGTTGTACTAATTGATATGAATCGCGAGAAGGCAGAAGGAGAAGCGATGGACTTAAACCATGGGAAATTGTATTCTTCTTCGCCAACAAAGGTTTGGGCAGGTGATTACAGCGATTGTAAAGATGCGGATATTGTTTGCATAACAGCTGGAGTCAGCCAAAGTGAAGAGGTTACTAGATTTACTGTAGTCGAAAAAAACACTAAGATTGTCAAAACAATTGTAGAACAAGTGATGAATTCCGGGTTCAATGGAATCTTTCTAATTGCGTCAAATCCAGTTGATATCATTACATATGCCACATGGAAATTTTCAGGTCTCCCGAAAGAAAGAGTGATCGGCTCTGGAACTATGCTAGATACAGCGAGATATCTCTTTATGTTGGGTGAGTATTTTAACATCGATTCTAGAAATATAAATGGATATATTATTGGCGAGCATGGTGACTCTCAGCTGCCTGCTTTAAGCACTGCAACAATTGGCGGAAGATCAATCATCGACATTGTAAATGCTGACAGTAAATATTCAATTGAAGATCTTAAACAGATTGCTGTGGATGTACGTGATGCAGCAATTCATGTTGGGGATCGTAAAGGTGCAACCTACTATGGAATTGGTATGTGCTTAGCAAGACTTACAAAAGCAATATTCAAAAACGAGAATGTAATACTGCCTGTATCTGCTTACTTAGATGGCGAATATGGATTTAACGATGTATATGTCGGTGTACCAGCGGTTATTAACAGGCAAGGTTTAAAAAACATTGTTGAATTGAATTTAAATGAAGATGAAAAAGAAAAACTAAATGCTTCCGTTTCAATTTTAAAAAATACGATGGAACCAGTAATCAATAGTTTAATCGCTGAAAAGCAGGTTAAGTAAAATTTGCTTAGAAAACCTATATTTATAGAGATGATGGCAACGAATTATCGTATGACAGTGTAAAATAGCAGTTTAGTATTTTCTTATAGCAGAATTATATTTCAATATACAGAAAAATATTTCGGAGGTATTATTATGTTCAAAAATATTATTGCTAAAAGACCAGCGGAAACGTTAGTGAATGGGTTGACTACTTCTGATCTAGGTAAACCAATATTTGAAAAGGCACTTGTGCAGCATGATGCTTATATTGAAGCCCTTAAAGCATGTGGGGTTGAGATCACAGTTCTTCCGGAAAATAGTGAGTTTCCTGATTCAACTTTTGTCGAGGACACTGCTGTTTTAACAAAGGATTTTGCGGTCGTGACCAATCCCGGAGCAGAAAGCCGCAATAAGGAAATTGTTGAAATGGAACCAGTATTGAAGCGTTTTTATGAAAAATTTTATCATATTGAAGCGCCTGGCACCCTTGAAGGAGGCGACATTTTACAAATTGAGGATCATTTTTATATTGGAGTGTCGACTAGGACTAACTTAGAAGGAGCAGAACAATTAAAGAAAATTCTTGAATTTGAAAACTATAAAGCGACTATCGTAGAGCTAGAGAAGTTTTTCCACCTAAAAACTGGGGTGACCTATATAGGGAATGGCACAGTATTAGTAGCAGGAGAATTTATCAATCATGAAGCATTTAATTCTTATAACAAAATAATCGTACCAGCAGAAGAAGAATACGCGGCAAACTGTATTCGTGTAAATGATTACGTTATCATTCCTTCAGGCTATCCAGAAACGAAGAAAAAAATTGAAGATGCTGGCTATCAAACGATTGAAGTGGACACTTCTGAATTCCGTAAAATAGATGGTGGCCTCAGCTGCTTGTCATTAAGATTCTAATACTAACAATTGTATTTCCATTTCACGATGGAGCCAGGGATAAAAATCCTGTGGCTCCCTTTTCTATGTTTATCCTTAAAGGTTTAATATTTCCATTTTGTCGTTAATCCAAAATTTTGAAACAAAAAAGGAAGGATCTTTTCGATCGCTTTCGTGTATTCTAATTATTGAATTCTTAGTTCCGTATCAAAATCAAAAAAATGGACCTTATTCATATTAAAAGCAAGCCTAATTCTATCTCCGCGTTTAATAATAGCATCTGCATCAAGACGTGCGACAAAGCCTTGACCCTCTAAGCTCGCATTAATCATTAATTCAGCACCAGTTAGCTCGGAACCATCAACTTGAGTCACAATAACGGATCCATTTTCAATGAAAGTAGAATGACGATGAATATGTTCAGGACGAACTCCAAGGATGATATTTTTGCCTAAATAGCCTCTTTCAAGAAGAAGTTTCATTTTTCCTTCAGGTACAGGAAGGATTGTGCTGCCTGCTCTAAATCCATTCTTTTCAAGAACACCAGTGATAAAATTCATCGCGGGAGACCCAATAAATCCTCCTGCAAAAACATTTTCAGGAAGATCATATACCTCTTTAGGGGTTCCGACTTGTTGAATGACTCCATCTTTCATGACAACAATTCTAGTTGCCATCGCCATGGCTTCTGTCTGGTCATGAGTCACATAAATGGTTGTCGTTTGTAATCGCTCGTGCAGTTTGATAATCTCTGAACGCATTTGAACGCGCAGTTTTGCATCGAGATTAGATAACGGCTCGTCCATGAGAAATACCTTGGGATCACGAACAATCGCCCTTCCTAAAGCAACACGCTGACATTGTCCTCCAGATAGAACGTTTGGCTTTTGATCTAAATATGCCTCAATACCAAGAATATGGGCTGCCTCAATTACCCGGCGGTTAATTTCCGCTTTTGAATATTTCCGGCGCTTTAGTCCAAATGCCATATTTTCATAAACGCTCAAATGGGAGTATAATGCGTAATGCTGAAAAACCATTGCCATATCCCGATCCTTTGGAGGGACGTCATTCACCCTTTTTCCATCAATATAAAAATTCCCCTGGGAAATCTCCTCAAGTCCAGCAATCATACGCAAAGTTGTAGATTTTCCACACCCTGAAGGCCCTACGAAAACGATAAACTCCTTATCATAAATAGTAAGGCTAAAATCTTTAACAGCCTTAATTTTATTATTATAGACTTTGGAAATATGCTCGAGTTTTAATTCAGCCATTTTTAAGCCCCTTATGTAAAGATTCATTTCTATTGTAACATTTACATTTAGATCCGATATGCGGCAACTATGAATAAAAAGTCATCAGCTTATTTCAATTATGAAAAATATGGTATAATCGTGGGAAAAGTATTTAGTAAAAACAATCTATTTTTACAATAATCTTATTATTATTCAATCATAATCGAAGGTGCACTTTTCAGAAGGTTCTTGCATTTAATATAATCGATTTATACTAATTTAGCAAAAAAGGGGGAGGAATTATGGCGATCGCATTTCAGAAAAAAGAGGAATGCTTTAAGTTTTTTGATAGCAAGGGAAATCCGATTAAGCGGAAGACTGAGATCCGTTATGATCCGATCACTGGGGAATCATCCCGTTTAATTTATGATTCTGGATTAGTGTTTACACCGCCAGACTACACAGAAATGGCAAAACAAAATGGAGGTGCTAAATGTCCCTTTTGCCAGGAAAACTTATTGAAAATGACTCCGGTTTTTCCGAAAGAAATTATTGAAAATGGGCGAATTATTAAAGGAGAAGCGGTAGGCTTTCCTAATCTGTTTCCTTATAGCAAGCATAACGGAGTTGTTATTTTCTCTGGTCAGCATTATGTTCGCTTGGAGGAATTTACATCTGAAACAATTACGAATGCATTTTTGGCTGCACAGGGTTATTTAACTAGAATAATTGAGTCTGATCCTGAAGCACGCTATGTATCTATTAATTGGAATTATTTACCCTACTCTGGTGGGAGTGTTCTTCACCCTCATATTCAGGTTTGTGCATCAGATTCACCGACAAACTATCAAGCTCTGCTCGAGGAAAAAACAAAAGCCTACGAAGGCATGAAAGACTTATTTACCAATCTTTATGAAACGGAAAAGGCAGTGGGTGAAAGATGGATCGGAGAAAAGGGAAATGTAGCTTGGATGCATGCCTACGCTCCGAAAGGTCAAAATGATTTTGTCGCTATATTTCCCGAAAAATATTCAATAAATGACCTCAAAGATCAAGATTGGACAGATTTTGCAGTTGGATTGAAGGTGATCTTCCAAGCTTTGACAGAACAAGGATTTGCTAGCTTTAACTTGGCATTAAATATTTCGTTAAATGAAGATTTAAAGCAAGCCATTCATGTCCGTCTCATACCGCGTTTTACCGTTGGCATGATGGACACAAGCGACATAAACTTCTATCAGGCCCTCCACCATGAACCGCTTACATACAAAGTCCCAGAAGAGGTAGCAGCTAGAGCCCGAGAAATTTTCAAGAAAAGTATATAATAATATAAAAAGCATGGATGCGAGCGGTTAATAGCCCAAAAGATTCATGCTTTTTTTGTCTGTTATGGCAGACAGAAGTGAATCTTGTCGATTTTTAGCGAAAAAGGGTTATAATAAGTATTATAATTTAATGTGAGGAACTCTAATGAACAAAGAGAAAATAGATTCGTTGCCGCAGCATGAAGAAAAGCGGGCACTTATCGCCTATTTACTATCCTTTTATATCACCTTAGCATTGTATGATATTTTTTATTATTTTCTATATCCCAAGTTTATTTTGCATACTGAACCTGGCCTAATCGGTCCATTTAGCTACTGGAATTATGTAATTTTCATAAGCCTTATTCCGATATCCTATTTATTAGTGAGAAGAAATAAGCTTCATGTAATAAAGTACTTGTATATTCTTGTTTATTTGGGAATGACGGCTTTAGGTGACATAATCATGTTTTTGGGGGAGGCAGGCGAATATCGAAGCGGAAATGTTGCGGAATTAACTTTGCTGTTGTTTTCTCCAATATTTATCAATAAACGATTTTATTGGACGGTGACCATCGTTTCGTTGTTCAGATATTTAATTGTAGGCATTATTATAGGGTCAGCTGATGTTGTTATCCCGATGGCCATTATTAGTATTTTATCCGTTATCGCCTATATTTTCGTGGAACGCTTTTCGTCTTATATTCATGCATTGACTTCCATGCACGAGGAAATGAGGCATAAGGAAAAGCTAGCATTTATTGGACAGATGGCAGCCTCAATAGGACATGAAATAAGGAATCCGCTAGCATCCCTAAAAGGTTTTACTCAGCTGCAAAAAGAAAAGTACGAAGATGACCAACAGTATTTTTCCATTATGGAGCAGGAAATTGACCGAATTAATTCGATCGTAAATGATTTATTGGTCCTTGGTAAACCAAGAGCCGTTCAGTTTCAAAGAAAAAACATCAATGATATTCTTACCTATGTCATTTCTATAACCGAGCAGCTGGCTAGTCAAAAGGGGATATCACTTAAATCAGAGCTTGATGAAAATATCCCTCCAGTTGTTTGTGATGAAAATCAGCTGAAGCAGGCATTTATTAATCTTCTCAAAAATGGTGTTGATTCTATGAGCGATGGAGGCTTGCTAAAGGTGAATTCCCATTATCATGCAGGCAATACATTATCAATCAGCTTTATCGATCAAGGATGTGGAATTGAACCATCCCAAATGGACAGGCTATTTGCTCCATTTTACACGACTAAGTTAGATGGAACCGGTTTAGGGCTTATGGTGACCAAAAAAATAGTAGATGACCACCATGGCCAAATAAAGGTTGAAAGTGAATTGAAAAAAGGAACAAAGGTAGACTTGATATTGCCGGTTGGGCAATAGGAACTATAAATTTTGCCTTAAAAACAAAAGCCTGTGCAGGGAAATTCCATTGCGCAGGCTTTTTGATTTAGTATTTTTTCGTTGGGTGATGACTATATAAAATAAACAGCAAAATGAGCATCACAATATCTAATCTAGCATTGGCGGCAAATTGGAAAAAACCAGCGTGCAAAGTTGGAATCTTTGTTAAAATAATGGCGACAATCATAATTCCTATTAAAGGCAATGTTGCATTTGCTACACTTCTATTTAATAAAATCAAAACGCCGCAGGCTAATTCCACGATGGCTACGATATACATGACTGAAATTGGATAAGGCAGTCCTAAGTTTACAAAATAAGTCCCCATCTCAGGATTAATAAATTTTATTATTCCAGCAATGATGAATACGTAGGCAACAGAATATCGAATTAATTGGTCCGTTGATATGGATTTTTTAATGGCCAACCCCTCCTTTATACAACTGTATGCCGTTTTCCGGACAAACAGTATATGAAAAACTCCGTGTAGTCACAAAATTGTTGGAAGATGTATCGTAGGGTATGAACATGAAGTATGGTACACTTTTTATAATCAGGATCAAAAACAGGGGTGTCAAAATTGAAAACAGTATTAGTCATTGGCGGGGGAATCACTGGATTATCTGCCATATATGAGTTACATAAATGGAAAAAAGCCAATCAATCTGATGTTAGGCTAATTCTTGCAGAGGCGTCTTCAGAACTCGGCGGGAAAATCCGCACGGTTAAAGATCATAGCTTTATTATGGAGGCGGGAGCTGACTCAATAGTCTCGCGGAAAGTTAATACGATGTCATTTATTAAAGAACTTGGTTTAGAAAATGAAGTGGTCTATAATGCATCCGGACGGTCATTTCTTTATACCGAGAATGAGCTTAAGCAGATTCCGGCAGATGCCGTATTTGGAATTCCGACAAGTGTAGAGTCCTTAGCAAAGACTACGCTTGTGTCTGCTGAGGGAAAAGTAGAAGCACTGAAGGATTTATATACAAAAAACGATACATTTACGAAAAATGATTCCATTGGTGATTTCCTGGAATATTTCCTAGGGAAGGAATTAGTTCAAAAGCAAATTGGCCCAGTACTATCAGGTGTATATTCAGGGAAATTAACCGACCTTACAATCGCCTCAACACTTCCATATGTTTTGGACTATAAAAACGAATACGGCAGCATTATTAAAGGGTTTGAAGCGAATAAGGAAAAATTTCAAAGCGGGGGAGGAAAGAAGTTTTTTTCCTTTAAAAGCGGCTTAGGGAAGCTTATTGATGCTTATGAAGAAAAACTTGAGGATGCTGAAATATTAAAAAACACAAAGATAAATAAAATAGAGAAAAGCGGGGAGCGATATCAAGCCCTACTGCATAATCAAGAGGTTATTGAAGCAGATTATGTTGTCCTAAGTATACCGAGTAATGAAGCTCAGAAGTTATTTAATGATTCAGAGCTGGAAAGCAGCTTCTCCCAATTTAGAAATAGCTCCCTCATTAGTGTATATGTTGGTTTTGATGTACCAGATAGTATTCTTCCTGAAGATGGGACAGGCTTTATTACTTCAGATAGTAACGATGTATTATGCAATGCCTGCACATGGACGAGCCGGAAGTGGGAGCACACGTCGAAAACGAAAAGTCTGCTCGTCAGACTTTTTTATAAAAGCAGTATTCCTGAATTTCCTTCATTATCAGAAATGGATAAAGATCAATTGCTCGAAACAGCACTTTCAGATATTCACAAGAGCCTTGGAATCACAGCTAAGCCTGTCACATGCGAGATTACAAAATGGACAGACAGTATGCCGAATTATTTAATCAGCCATCCGCATACAATAGAAAATTTAGAGAAAAAACTGTCAGCATCCTATCCAGGAATCATGCTTGCAGGCTGTTCTTATTACGGTGTGGGTATTCCAGATTGCATTGAAAATGGGTCAAATATAGCAGAGACAATTATTCGTAAACTTCAATAAGATTGGTTTTTAAAAAGAACAGCCTTGGCAGCTGTTCTTTTTTGACCTTACAAAGATGATCTTTCTAATTGAAAGAATTAATGTTCTGTCCGAACAAAGCATAAATTGACAGGATTCCATTTCCTGCTAATGTTAATATGAATTCAAGGGAGTGAGACGATGGCTTGGATTGAATCTATCCAAAAGGCGATAGACTATATGGAGGATCATTTACATGAGGATATTACAATTGATGAGATAGCTAAACAAGCAAATGCCTCAGCATTTCACTTTCAGCGAACTTTCACGATCTTAACAGATATATCTGTTGGTGAATATCTAAGACGAAGGCGACTAACTTTAGCAGCTCAGGACCTTTCCAGAACAAACTGCAAAATTATTGATCTAGCCTATAAATATGGCTACGACACTCCTGAAGCTTTCACAAAGGCATTTCGCCGACAGCATGGTGTTTCACCAACTGAAGCGCGAAAATATATGGGAAAGCTGAAATTCTATGAACGCTTGATCATACAGGTAATTCTGAAAGGAGCAGAACCGATGAAGTATAATGTATTAGAAAGAGATGGTTTTCAGGTGGTTGGCATTAAGAGGGAGTTTTCTATTGTCAATGGGGAAAATTTGTTAGGCATTCCTAAACTGTGGGATGAGGTTCTTAATGATGGAACATGTGAAAAAGTAGCACGTCTGAACAATGGGCAAATCAAAGGAGTGCTAGGTGTGTGTGCTGATAAAATAGGGGATGGGCCATCTGGGGCAATTGATTATTGGGTGGCAGCTGAATACGATGGAAATGCAGCTGAAGGTTTTTTAACATTGGATATTCCAGCTGCCAAATGGGTTGTATTTGAAGTACATGGACCGATGCCTGAGGCGATGCAGAAGACATGGAAGAAAATCTACTCGGAGTGGTTCCCTACAAGCGGCTATGAGCATGCAGAAGGTGTACCACAATTAGAAGTATACCCTGATGATGATGCATCTAGTTCTGATTATTATTCAGAAATCTGGATTCCAGTAAAATAGGGAAGTAAGAGCAGGAGCTATTCACATTTGAAAAGCTCCTGCTCTTATTATTAAGTATTTTGTGTTTGACTTATAGAATAATAATTGATTAAATCATCTAACACAGCATCTAGATCAGCAAAGGTGAATCCAAGCTCTTCTGCCTTACTTGTATTTATAGACCAAGAGCCTTCAAAAGAATAAGGAGAGGCATTTTCCTTCGTTAGTTTATCCGTAATTTTTGCCTTTAGATTTAATTGCGACTCGATTTTCCCTAGCAGTTCCTTTAGTGAAATATCCTTTTTACAGCCAGGATTGATAGGGCCAGTGAAAGAGTATGTCCCTATATCATATAAAAATTGGGCAGCATCATCAGATAAGATAAAGCTATATCTGGCTTCAGGATTGGAAAGGCCAATTTCTTCATTGTTAATGATTTTATCTATATGGAACTTTAGCCTATTTGTAAAGTCGTCCTTGCCGATAACGATTGGAAAACGGACAGCTGCGACCTCGATCTCATTCTGAGAGAATAATAGAGCCTCAGCTGAACGCTTTGCTTCTTGATAGCCGGAATATCCACTATATTCTTCTCTCGGACGTAGCTCAAAAAGAAACTCGTACGGATTAAAATTCTCTTCGATATGATTAACGCCAAAATCATATACAGCTTGTGTCGATGTGAAAATATATCTCTGTACTTTCCCTGTTAAAGCGTCCAATATATATTGTGCTTCCAGAGGGGATTGACATGTTTGGTCATAGACAATATCCCACCTGCGGCCCGCAAGTGCTGCGTCAATCGACTCTTTGTTTCTCCTATCCAATTTTAATCTTTCCACCTGATCTCCAAAGGGGTCCGGTGTTATTCCTCTTGTGGCAATTGTAACCTTACCGCCATTCTGCAAAAGCTTCGTAACTAATTTCTTGCCAAAAAACTGGGTTCCCCCTAGAACTAATACTCTTCTATTCAAGTAGCTACCTCTTTTCTATTATGGATATTAATTAATACTAGATATAATGGAAAATTCCTTCATTTAGTATAAATACATTTTAAGCAATCGTGGAAGGGGATTCTTTATGTTCTTGAGTCTTCTCCTGTAAAACATATAAATTTCGTCCGGCGCCTATGCCAGCTATCATGTAAATAATCGTAATGATAATAAGCAGGATTAACGGAATCGTCCAAGTATGAAAGAGATCAAAAATGAAACCAATCAAAAATGGTCCAAGTGCAGCTAATAAATACCCAACGGATTGCGCCATCCCTGAAAGGTCAGAGGCTTGCTTGGCGTTTGCCGCCCGCAGCCCAATAAGAGTTAGACCGTGGCTAATAGCTGCCCCAAGGGATATACCAAGCATCATAATACAACAGATGAGAAGGGCTTTATTCGTGAAAAATAGTAATCCGAATAAACCAGTTAAACATAGGAGGCCAATGCCAAATGCAATACTTTTTTGGTTTGGAAGCCGATCAGCAAGAATAGGAATAATGATGTTTGCAGGCAACCCGGAAAATTGGAAAATCGTAAGCATCCAGCCTGCAATAGCAATATTAAATCCTTGAGTATGCAAAATTTCAGGAAGCCAGGCAGTAATACTGAAATAAACCATTGATTGCAATCCCATAAAGAGGGTTACCTGCCATGCTATAGATGAAAACCAAATGCGCGAGCCGGATTGTTTTTGTTTGGGGCTATCGAAGGTTGTGTTTTTCACTTTAAGTTGGGGCAGCCAAAAGCCGATAGCGATTAAAATGATTAGTGCCCACATTCCAAGGGCCATTCTCCAGCCTAAGCCAAATGAATCGGCTAGCGGGACGCTAAGACCAGGTGCTAAACCAGCAAAAACTCCCATTGAAAGAGTGTAAATGCCAGTTAATAGCCCAACTTTTCTTGGAAAGGATTGTTTGACAATCCCAGGTAACAGTACATTGCAACCGGCAATTCCTAAACCAATCATAATTGTTCCGGAAAACAGAAGGGGAAGTGTGCTGAAGGAGCGAATGATAATTCCGGAACCCAAAATACATAGCCCAATCATGACACTCATTTCATTTCCAAGCTTTCTTGCGATTCTTGGCACAAAAGGTGATATCAGTCCGAAGGAAATGAGCGGCAAGGTAGTTAGCAACCCTGCTATTCCATTGGAAATTCCTGTTTCATCTCGGATATGCCCTGTTAAAGGACCAATCGAAGTAATCGCTGGTCTGAGAGTAAATGCAACGAAAATTATACCGATCATCAGCAATATATTTTTATTTTTCATTTGAATATTATCCATAGATATTAATTCCCCCAGTATTCAGTACAAAATAGATCCTTCATGGTGTTTCTATTCAGTTGTTGAAAAATCATCAGGAGAATCATTCATGTTTGCATAATTATAGTGAATATTCGGAATTTTGTATAGGGGTAATGTAAAAAAATACCTGTCCTTTATATGGAAGGCTCAGGACAGGTAAAAATTATGCTTAAGAAGCAACAGTCTTATTCATGATGAGGAAAGGTTTCATGCAGATGACACCCGCTCCATTCAATATTTCCACCCAATGGTCACCAAAGTCCTCTAGTGGTGCCCGTTTAATCCAATATTTCTTGTGAATGGTAACAAATGTTGATAGCTTGCCTTTCACAATAAGGTACCCGTCCTTTTGGACAGGTGCCTTATTATTTAGGAAAAATACTGTTCAACTCAACAGTTAATCCAGAAAAAATATATGATTGAGCGGCTTCATTTTGTTTAAATGTGATGTTATTGCTAATATTTTTGTCTTCAAATAGGTAAATGGAAATCTCCCTGTTTAGCGGATTAACAATCCAGTACTCTTTTACCCCGCATGACATATAGAGATCGAGCTTTTTTATCATGTCTTTTCTTCTTGTGCTTTCTGATAAGATCTCGACAACAAGATCGGGAACTCCTTTATAATAATCATTGTCATCAAGCTTCTCTTCAAGATCACAAATAACCATCATATCAGGCTGAACGATGCTTTTATTATCAGGACTTCGTTTGAGTTCAATATCATATGGAGCTACAAAAGGTGTACACTTCTTCCCTTTAAAACAATTATAAAAAATCCCAAATAGTTCAGTCAACGTAACCTGGTGAACCGTTCTTGGTGAAGCAAGTAAAAAGATTTCACCGTCAATATATTCGTATCGTTCCTCACTTACTTTCGTCAGATTCAAAAATTCATCAAAGCTTGCCTTTTTGCCATCATAACTATATTCGGTTAATTTCTCCTGTACGGTCATAACGGTTGTCTCATTCTTGGAATCTGTTGCAGTAAGCCTGGCGATGGGGGTACCATTTCGAGTGATGATAATGTCCTCTTTTGCTGCAAGCATTAAATATTTTCCAAAATTATTTTGTAGCTCCGTTGAATTAATAATCATAAAGACACCTCCTGCATTAGCTAAAATAGCTATATTAGCTAATTAAATTATAGGGTGCTGGAACATAAATGGCAAATGGCTGCAATCAATAATTAGTTTGATGCGCAATTTTCCAATTAAAAAAGTCTGCCTAGTTTATTGACAAACTAAACAGACTTTTGATTATACTGATAAAAACCTTATTCTAAATTGCCTTAATAAAACGAGTATGATGATTTCCATTATTATGGTTGTTATAGCACTCAATCCGATAACATAAAAGCCCGCAGATTCATCAACATTCATAAAAAACGGAACAGCTGCCAATGAAATAAGACTTCCGATGACATATATATAAATTCCTTTATTGGCACTTTTCGCAAATAGCATGAATCCTTCCTTCTCTGCCAATTCTATTAATCCAAGGATCGTATAGTAAACCATGAATAAATGAAGAATTCCATGTACCGTTGAAATGGCCAACACGAATAGTGTCATGTTGGACAGACTGAATTCATCCATTGGAATCGGTGGTCCTTGAAAAATGGTCACTAAAGATAACAATGCCAAGCAGATTGAAAGTCCTTTTGCTTTTGAAAAATTCGAAGAGTAGGCCAGTAGCTGGTTTAAACTAGAAACGACAATTAAATAGCCAATAATATCGGGCAGTATATCGATAATTATGATATTAATATCAATTAAAACGATGATTAGTCCCCAAAAGACTTTGTTGATTGAAGAGGGGATAATAGTCATTCATTTGTTCCCTCCTTAACAATCTCCCTTAATTCCTTCTCACCAAGATATGGCTGATACGAAATGGAGAAATAATCAGTAAATGGGGACCCTTTAGTCTCTTTTCCTTGCAATGCTGTACGAATCTCATAGTAGTTAAACCGGCGTGAGTCATTATGCTGAAAAGAAAATTGATATTTAATAGAAAGTAGATCATCTTTTTTCATCATAATTGGAAAAAGATCATAGGATAGGGACTTTCCATTATCATTAATAATCTCCGGGACTTCCCGATTCAAATGCTGCTGAACCTCTACTTGATTGCTGTTAAGCTTTAAAGTAAGGGCGGATGCCAATTCTTCCGCATATGGAATTTTCAAATCGGTAATGTTGACATCTTGATCAGCTTTTAATATGTGAAACCCGGTGTTATCACTGGAGCTGCCAGAGCTTTGAAATTGTAATACACGATCATTCCACTTATAAAATGTAATTTCCCCAATATCCATTGTCAGACTATCGCCATTTGATAGGTGAGCTTTGACTTGATTAAAGCTAAAGGAATTTTCATCAATATTTGTTAAAAATCGTTCATTTACCTCAAAAGAAAATGTTTTTACTTGATAATGACGATACTTAGGACCAAATTGAGGTCCTTTTGAATAAAATTCACCCTCTATTCCAGGAATCGTGAGCCATTGAATGTCCATCGTATCATTCCGATTCGCAATATAATGTAAATGGATGATGTGTCCTTGGCTGGACGGAACATAATAATAATGCTTTAACATAATCGGCTTTTGAAGCTGGCTAGAGACAAAAAATGCATAATTTCCAAGTAAACTCACAATGACCAAAGCGATCCCAGCATAAAGCAAGGATTTATTCATTTTCATCGCCTTTTCCTTTCAAACATGACATTATATATTGTATATTCCATTTTATTTGAAGTTTTCCTATTCTGAAAGTATTTTGTTCATCGAAATAACCCTAATCATATATAAAGGTGGTAAAATACATGTGCTTAATTCTATTTGCTTATAGAGTACATCCTGAATATAGGCTGATTGTGGCAGCAAACCGAGATGAATTTTATGGACGTCCGACGGCACTTGCATATTATTGGGAGGATCATCCAAACATACTTGCTGGCAGGGATTTAGAAAAGATGGGCACTTGGATGGGTGTTACAACTTCCGGCAGATTTGCAGCATTAACGAATTATCGGGATCCGAAAGAAACAGTGGAAGGCAAGCGATCACGAGGGGAGATGGTGGCAGGATTTTTACAAGGCAGAGATACTCCCTTTGAATATATGAAAAAAGCAGCTGCAGATGCCAACAACTATCCAGGCTATAATCTATTAGCAGATGATGGTGAAAATTTATATTACTATTCAAATATCGAAAATGAAATCAAAAAGCTTTCCCCAGGGATTTATGGAGTTAGCAACCATTTATTAAATACGGAGTGGCCAAAGGTGAAGCGGGGGAAAGAAGGATTAGCGGCAATTATTAAAGGAAAAAATGAGGAACTTTCCTCTGACCTGTTTAAACTTCTGCAAAACGCAGATCAAGCCCCAGATGAATTCCTCCCTAACACGGGTGTTCCCATCGAATGGGAAAGGATGCTTTCCCCATTATTTATCCAAAGTGAAGGATATGGGACAAGAAGCTCGACTGTGCTATTCATGAAAGATGATAAAATCGACTTCATTGAACGTGTATATTCAGTAGACTCATTCAGCAACAATAGATTTGAAATAAAAATTTCTTAAGAAGATGTTGAATTGTAAAAAAACTTTATTATGCTAAAGTCTTTATGTTGTATGTTCGCTAAAAAAAAGGTAAGATGAAAAATAAAAAGTTTATCAGCTATGGAGGAATCACTATGAACAATCAAATTAAAGTAGGCATTGTTGGGTATGGAAACCTTGGCCGTGGTGTGTTAGCTGCCATTAATCAATGCCCAGATATGGAACTGGTTAGTATTTTTACAAGAAGATCACCTGAAAGTATTCAAGTTAAAGATGTGCAGGTATTACATATCTCCGAAGCTGAAAATTACAAAGATAAAATCGATGTAATGATTTTATGTGGCGGTTCGGCGACTGACCTGCCCGAACAGGGACCTCAGTTCGCACAAATGTTTAATACGGTTGACAGCTATGATACACATGCAAAAATTCCAGCGTATTTCGATTCAGTTGATCAAGCTGCTAAAGAAAGCGGAAAAACAAGTATTATTTCTGTTGGATGGGACCCAGGTCTGTTCTCTATTAATCGTTTAATGGCCGAAGCAATCTTACCCGTTGGTGAAAATTATACGTTCTGGGGAAAAGGTGTCAGCCAAGGGCATTCAGATGCTGTCCGCAGAGTTGAAGGTGTAAAAGGAGCCGTACAATATACTGTTCCGATTGAAGAAGCAGTTGAAAAAGTAAGAAGCGGGGAAAACCCGAAGCTTACAACTGCTGAAAAGCATTTGCGGGTTTGCTATGTCGTGGCAGAAGAAGGCTATGATCAAGCGAAAATAGAAGAAACGATTAAAACAATGCCAAATTATTTTGCTGACTATATTACAGAGGTGCATTTCATTACTGAAGAAGAGCTTCAGGCTAATCACTCCAAGCTTCCACACGGGGGATTCGTGATCCGTGGCGGAAAGACAGGGGAAAATAATAAACAAATCATTGAATTCTCACTAAATCTTGATAGCAACCCAGAATTTACTTCTAGCGTGTTAGTGGCGTATGCACGTGCTGCTTACCGTTTAAATAAAGAAGGGCAAGCTGGAGCGAAATCTGTTTTTGAAGTAGCGCCAGTTTACCTATCTCCAAAGACAGCTGAGGAGTTAAGAAGAGATCTATTATAAGTAAGGGCCGTTCCCGATAAACAGATGTCATGTAAATTATGGCATCTGTTTTCTTTTATCAAAATTAACAAAATATATTGTGAAATTAAAATAAAAAGTGTAAAATTACACTATACCATTCTGGGGGGAAGTGTCAATTTTGGCTAGAAAGCTAGGGATTCTGATTTTATATTTCGGTATTATTCCATTTGGACTGTCACTTTTTTCGATTCCGCTATTGAGTGTTGGAATCGAAAGTATCATGATTTCTACCCTTATTCCGCTAATAATAGGGGGCGCAGCCTTTGGGGTTATCGCTGCAAAAAAACTAAATCAGCCAAATGAATCGATATCGCTCTATTTGATGCCACTCCTTTATACTGGGGTTCTATGGGCAATATTTATGATTATTAGCCACGGATTTTACGGTGCGGATATATGGTTTTATTTTGGCATTTCTCATATTGCATTCGCCCCGATTTTTTTAATAGGATCATTTATGGGAGTCGGAAGTCTGTTGCTTTGGGCGCCTTTGGCATATGAGCTTTCGTATATTCTTGCCTTTAAGATTACTTTACTTGTTAGAAAAGAACGCCTAATTAATAAAAGAAAGCAGTGGCTAACAATACTTGCGGTCATGATTATTGCTTTTGGAACAGGTGCTGCGATTCAGATGCAGCGCAGTAAGACGGTATTGCCATCGTATGGCTTTAATTACGGAGGAGGCTACTCTAGTACCGATTTAACACCCTATTCTGTGACGAATCCTAATCATAAACTTCCTCAGCTTCAAGAAGAATCAACATTTGTGATTGAGGACCGTAATCAAATGCCCATTTTAGACGGGGCTGAAGCGGCTTATCCTGTTTACTCAGCTTTTGCTAATGCGACCTATAAAAATATTGCTAACATTAACTATGGTGAAGAAATTGTCACCTTTACAAACACGATTTATGCTTATGAAAGATTGCTTTCAGGTGAAATCGACATCTATTTTGGTGCAGAGCCATCGAAATCCCAAGCTTTAATGGCGAAGAAAGCAGGCAAAGAGCTTGTAATGACCCCGATTGGCAAGGAGGCATTTGTGTTCTTCGTCAATCCAGATAATAAAGTTCAGAGCCTAAGTGTTTCTGAGATTCAAGGAATCTATTCTGGAAAAATAACGAATTGGTCTGATTTGAACGGACGAAATGATAGAATAGTTGCCTTTCAGCGGCCGGAAAACTCAGGTAGCCAAACCTTATTAGAGAAAATTATGGGAGATACCCCGATAATGACGCCGCTCAAAGAGGAGGTTCCTCGGGGGATGGGCGGAATTATGGAACAGGTCGCTGACTATCGAAATTATAAGAATGCGATTGGCTTCTCATTTCGTTTTTTCGCTACTGGCATGAATCCTAATCCAGATATTAAGCTGATTGCCATTGAAGGAATAGAACCAAACCCAGAAAATATATCGACTAGCAAATATCCCTTTACTGCTTCCCTTTATGCGATCACATTAAAGGATAATTCGAAGCCGACAGTCGATCCTTTCTTAAATTGGATGAAAGGACCACAAGGGCAAGAAATTGTTGAACAAATTGGTTATATTAAGCTCCCGGAAAATTAACGATAAAAAAGATGCCATTTGCAAATAAGCGGCATCTTTTTTTATAATGCTTTATTGACCTCTTTTCATAAGCTGCAAATCTATATAAAGTTGGCATTTTAAATTAAAATCATCCAAATCAAGCCCGGTTAGCTCAGAAATCTGCTTAATTCTGTATTTCAACGTATTAATATGGATGAAAAGCTGGTCAGATGTTTGTTTGAGCCGGCAATTATTATATAAATACACTTCTAATGTGTTTAATAAATCCGTTTGGCTTTCTTGGTCTTTTCTTTGCAAAATCTCCAATTCTTCGTTTCTATAATTCATCTGATCGTTTTGTCTTGAGATCGTTTCAAGGTAATGAAAAACTCCAAGCTTTTTATATTCGAAAATTTGCTGAGCGGATCCAAGAAATTTTGCTGCATTTATTACTTCAAGAGCATCTTTATAGCTTTGATTGATTTTTTGAATGGAAGTATGTGGACGGCCAATCCCCGCATAAATAGGCTGATTTTTAAATTGGCTTAATACAGTATTAGTTAATTCGTTGGCTCTTTCAGACAATTGTCCAGCATGATCTGAGTTGCTGCCCATTACGACAATAATCTTTAGCTGATCACAAAAAAGATGAGTGGGGTTTTTGAGAGCGTTGGCGAATAACCGAACGGTCTCTGTCAGCTCATCAAAAACTACTTCATCATTATGGCCGATTGTAAAGACTAGAATAACAGAGAAATTGGCAATAATGATGTTTTTATTGGCTGCCTCCCACTTTATTTGATTTTCAGATTGGTAAGAATCTTGCAGAATTTTCTTGAAAAATAGATCCTTTTCTTCATCTTTCTTTCGCTTTTCCTGCATTTTCTTATAAAGGAGCTTGCCAATATGTAAAGACACATCAGATAAAAATTGGAGCTCATGATCAGTAAGCAAGTTATTAACTTCCTGAATCCAAATAAACCCGAGAATTTTATTTTTATGTTTTACACTTAAAACGACACGCTGATTTAAGCCAATATCTTTAATCTCCTTGACACGAAATGGTTTCGTTTCCGTTTTCAGCTTTTCCACAATTCCTTCATCCATGAATTTTTCCAGAATTGAAATGGGCCAACGCTTGGAAAAGATAGTTTCCTGGTTGGCCTTATCAAATTGTTCGATATAAAAAGAGCTGTATGCTAGTAAAGAAAATTGCTCATTCTCGATCACAACAGGCTTTTTCAAATAGGAACTAATTAAATCTGTAATTTCATCAATATCTGTTAATGTAAATATTTTATCGATTGGCTGATGCATACGGCTGCTCCTCTCCATAAAAATTACTGCGAATCTATTCAAGTTTTAATATATATGTAAAATTAAAAACCTTAGATTCTATCATACTTTCAATAGGTTTATATGTATATAGATTATTCGAGAGGAAATGGAGAAATAAAAAAATCAATCGGCAATATACCGATTGATTCCATTAAAGTTAAAACATTTCTGAAGTTGTTTTTGCCTGCATATGAAGAAGAAGGTAATCAGGGCCGCCTGCCTTTGAGTCCGTTCCAGACATGTTGAAGCCTCCGAATGGCTGGTAGCCAACGATCGCACCTGTGCAGCCGCGGTTAAAGTAAAGGTTACCTACATGGAAATCTTCACGTGCTTTTTCCATGTTTTCACGGTTATTGGTAATAACCGCACCAGTTAAACCGTACTCTGTGTTGTTCGCAATTTCGATTGCCTCATCGAAGTTCTTTGCTTTAGTGAAGCCAACGACTGGGCCAAAAATTTCTTCCTTCATGATGCGTGCTTCAGGAGAAAGATCTGCAAAGACTGTTGGTTTAATGAAGTAGCCTTTAGAATCGTCTCCTTCGCCGCCTGTCATCAGTTTTCCTTCTTGCTTGCCAATTTCGATGTAGCTCGTGATTTTATCGAATGCACTTTGGTCAATAACTGTTGCCATGAAGTTAGTTGGATCTGTTGGATCTCCTTGTGTAAGCTCATTCGTTAATTCTACTACACGGTTTAAAACTTGGTCATATACGTCTTCTACAATAACTGCACGTGAGCATGCAGAGCATTTTTGACCAGAGAAGCCAAAAGCTGATTTCACGATTGATTGAGCGGCTAATTCTAAGTCAGCTTCCTTATCAACTACAATTGTATCTTTCCCGCCCATTTCAGCAATTAGGCGTTTCATCCAAATTTGACCCTTGTTAACTTTTGAAGCACGTTCGAAAATACGAAGACCGACATCACGAGACCCGGTGAAGGAAATGAAGCGTGTCTTCGGATGATCAACTAAGTAATCACCGACTTCAGCGCCGCTTCCAGGAACAAAGTTTAGAACGCCTGCAGGAAGTCCGGCCTCTTCCATTACCTCTACGAACTTAGCAGCTACAATAGGTGTAGTAGAAGCAGGTTTTAATAGAACAGTGTTTCCGGTTACGATTGCTGCAACTGTTGTTCCAGCCATGATTGCAAATGGGAAGTTCCATGGAGAGATAATAATGCCAACTCCCAGTGGAATATAATCATAGCGGTTGTATTCACCAGGACGGCTTTCGACAGGAACACCATCTTTGATTCGCAGCATTTGACGAGCATAGTATTCTAGGAAATCAATTGCTTCAGCTGTATCTGCGTCAGCTTCATTCCAAGGCTTACCAGCTTCTTTTGTCAGAAGGGCAGAGAATTCATGCTTGCGGCGGCGAATAATCGCAGCTGCTTTGAATAATACGTCTGCACGTACTTCAGGCTTTACTTTTTTCCACGATTCGAATGCTGTAACAGCTGCCTGCATTGCTTTTTCAGCAAGATCCTGACTAGCCTTAGAAACACTTCCGATCACTTCCTGCTTATTGGCTGGATTATATGAAACTATCTTACTATCAGTTGTTACTTTTTCGCCGCCGATTACAAGTGGGTAGTCTTGGCCAAGGTAGCCTTCAACATATTGGATAGCTTCTAAATAAGCGTTTTTATTTTCTTCAATTGAGAAATCAGTAAATGGTTCGTGTTTGTATGGGATCATTTTTTTCGCTCCTTTAGTTACTTGAGATGTATTCTTAGTTTTTTACCATGCCTTTGAAAGCAAAAGCAATATTAGCTGGTCTTTCGGCTAATCTTCTCATAAAGTAGCCGTACCAATCTAAGCCATAAGGTACATACACACGGAATTTATAGCCTTGCTTCACTAAATCAAGCTGTGTTTTATTTCTCATTCCGTAAAGCATTTGGAATTCGAAAAGGTCATTTGGGATGTTATGCTCTTTGGCAAGATTTTTCGTATACTCGATGATTTGATCATCATGTGAAGCAATCGCCGTATAATTGCCGCTTAATAAGCTTTGCTTAATTAGCTTCTTATAATTCTCATCCACGTCATTCTTCTCAGGATAGGCAACATCCGCCGATTCTTTATAGGCACCTTTTACAAGACGGAGGAATGGCTGATAGACGCTAAGATCTTTCAAGTCCTGCTCAGTACGGTATAAATAGGCTTGAAGAACCGTGCTGACACAGCTGTATTTTTCTCTTAACTGTTTGAAAATATCAATCGTTGCCTGGCATCGAGGCACATCTTCCATATCGATGGTCACCATGATTTGATGTTTCTCAGCTGTATCGAGAATTTTAGTCATATTCTTCATAACTAAATCATGATTAATATCAAGTCCTAATGACGTCATTTTGAGTGATACTTGCGAATCCAGCTTTTCCTTGCTAATCGTTTCGATCGTACGAATACATTCTTCCGTACGTTCATTTGCAACCTCAACTGAATTGACGAATTCTCCTAAATGGTCGACTGTTACAGAGAGGCCTTGGCTATTTAATTTTCTGATAAATTCAATTGAACTTGGAAAGTCCAGTCCGCCAATCAGTTTCCCTTGTGCAAACTTTCCTCCTCTTTTTTGAGCGATTTTATTAAGAAGATCGTTCTTAGAAAGAAATAAGAAAAAGTCCCTTGTCAATGCTTCCACTAATATAAACACCTCCGAAATTGCAGTAAATGCTAGGTATTTCTTCTATTAACTAAATTCTACAATTCTGTGACAATGATCTACAATGTTAGTGTAATACAATTATTTGATTGTTCTTTTGTTGCTTTTGGACAAAAAGTTTATTATTTAAATATTCCGCAAAAAGAGATATGATAAGATTAACGATTATTATTTAGGGATTCGAAGTATTGTATAGATATAGTTCAAACACTTGAAAACAGCTTTGGAGGAAAACGAATGTTAAAGGTATTATCCTATTTAAAACCATACCGGATAGCGGTGGCTATTGCGCTTGCCTTAACGCTGACAGAGCTTGCCGTGGAACTTATTCAGCCACTGTTCATGGCAAAGATTATTGACGAAGGTATTTTAAAAAGTGATTTATCTGTTGTTCTTAAATGGGGAAGCATCATGCTTGTATTTTCACTAATTTCCTTAGCGGCAGGTGTCCTCAATTCCTTTTATGCTGCTCATACAAGCCAAAGCTTTGGATTTGTTGTACGGAAAAGCCTCTTTGACAAGGTGCAATCCTTTTCCTTTGCCAACTTTAATCTATTTCCAGCATCATCTCTTATTACGAGGATGACAAATGATATTACCCAAGTTCAAAATACACTATTTATGAGTCTGCGTATTATGCTTCGGGCTCCATTGATGATTATTGGCGGGCTTATCATGGCATTTTTCGTCAATGTGAAGCTGGCGCTCATCTTATTCATTGTCGTTCCTTTTTTATTTATTTTTCTAAAGTGGCTCATGAGCATTGGGGGATCTTTATTCAAAACGGTCCAGGAAAAATTGGACTCCGTGAATGGTGTCATGCGAGAAACATTAACAGGTATTAGGCTAATCAAGGCTTTTATTAGGAGGAAGCATGAAGTAAAACGTTTTACAAATGCAAATGAGGATTTAAAGGATCAAACGATTAAGGCATTAAGATTAATGGAAATTACGATGCCTGTGCTATTGATTATCATGAATATCTCGATTATAGGTGTGCTCTGGTTTGGAAGCATCCAGGTGAATAGCGGCGGAGTTAAGGTAGGGGAAGTGGTTGCTATTGTTAACTATGCGACTAGAATTACCGGAGCCTTCTCGATTTTTTCCTTTATTATTATGGCCTTTTCCCGTGCCCGTGCGTCTTCCAATCGAATTGTTGAAGTTCTTGAAGCAGAGGTGGACCTTTCTGATCAGGAGGATGCCGATTCAACTTTCTATGTAAAAGAAGGGAAGGTTGAATTTAAACATGTTGCCTTTCAATACCCAGATACAGAAACACCAGCACTTACGAATATTACGTTTACTGTTAACCCTGGACAAACGGTTGCAATATTAGGGGCAACCGGTTCAGGAAAAACTTCTCTATTCCAGCTAATTCCAAGGCTATATGATGTTACTGATGGGGAGGTTTTGATTGATGGAATCAATGTCCGTGAGATGAAAATGGAAAATTTGCGCAGGAAAATTGGATTTGTTCCACAGGAAGCCGTGCTGTTTACTGGTACAGTAAAAGAAAATATTGCATGGGGAAAAGAAAATGCCTCAATGGATGAAATTATTGAAGCAGCAATAGACGCGCAAATCTACGAGACCATAAAAGGATTTCCTAATATGTTTGAAGCGAAGCTTGGGCAAAAGGGAGTGAATCTTTCAGGGGGGCAAAAGCAGAGACTATCCATTGCGAGGGCCCTAGTTAGGAAGCCCAAAATTCTTCTTCTAGACGACAGTACAAGTGCTTTAGATAGGAGAACTGAGGAAAAATTGCTTGAAGCTTTAAAGAAATATACATGCACGACCCTTATAATCACACAAAAAATTAGCACAGCGATGGAGGCAGACCGAATTTTACTTCTGGAGGAAGGGAAGCTTCTAGCAGAGGGAACACATGAATCATTGTTAAAGAAATCTCCGCTCTACCTGGAAATATTCCGATCTCAATTGAGAGAGGAGAGAAGAAATTATGCTTAATGAGATGAAAAAACCGTTTCAATATAAGAAAAATCCTTCTTTAAATGAAAAAACACATGAAAAAGCAAAGGTAAGCCAAAAAACTAAATCAAGAAACTACAAGCAAACAATAAAGAGAATCTGGCATTTTCTTTCCTATAATAAAGGTTTATTATATCTAGTTCTTTTAATGGTTCTTATTAGTTCATTTTTAGGGCTGCTAGGTCCCTTTTTAGTTGGAATGGCCATAGATAAATATATTGTGACTAATAGCAGTGATGGCTTTATTACACTTCTTATTGGACTGGCGGGAATTTACGCTGCATATTCACTTTCCCTTTGGTTTCAAAATTATTGGATGATTGGTATTGCCCAAAATACAGTCTATGAAATGAGGACAAAGCTTTTCAAGCATTTGCATAAGCTGCCGATTCCCTTCTTTGATAAGCGACAGCATGGAGAGTTGATGAGCCGAATTACAAATGATATTGAAAATGTCAGCTCTACCTTAAACAGCTCAGTCATTCAGATTTTTTCAAGCCTACTTACCCTTATTGGGACAGTGTCAGTTATGCTTTGGCTAAGTCCTCTCTTGACTTTGCTCACCTTAACGATTGTTCCACTTATGTTTTTGGGGATGAAATGGATTACGAAGCGGACAGGTGTATTATTTAAAGAGCAGCAAAGAAATCTAGGTGAACTGAATGGATTTATTGAGGAAACCATATCTGGGCAAAGAATAATTAAAACTTTTTCCCAGGAACAGAAGGTAATTGATGAGTTTGTTGAAAAAGCAGAGAGGCTAAGGGGTGCGGGATATTGGGCACAGACATATTCAGGTTTTATTCCAAAACTGATGAACTTCCTTAACAATCTTAGCTTTGCAATTATCGCAGGCATAGGCGGTATCTTTGCTTTAAAAGGGCTGATTTCCATCGGAGCCATCGTCATTTTTGCAGAATACTCCCGCCAGTTTACCCGTCCTTTAAATGACTTAGCCAACCAGTTTAATACACTTCTGTCAGCAATTGCTGGAGCAGAAAGAGTATTTGATATTCTTGATGAAGAAGTTGAATCGCAAAATGACAGCGGGCTGCGGGAAATCTCAAATGTAAGCGGAGAGGTTGAATTTCGCGATGTAAGCTTTTCGTATGAAGAGGAAGGGAACACAGTAAGAAATATTAATCTTCATGTTTTTCCAGGTGAGACCGCTGCATTTGTTGGACCTACAGGTGCAGGCAAAACAACGATGATTAACCTTTTATCTCGTTTTTACGAGGTAGATAGCGGCAGTATTCTTATCGATGGGCAGCCAATTTCGGATATAAAGAAAGAAAGCTTGCGAAAGCATATGGGGTATGTATTGCAGGATTCCTTTTTGTTTCAAGGTACGGTTATGGAGAACATTCGCTACGGAAGGCTTGAAGCAACTGACGAGGAAGTAGTCAAAGCAGCTCAAATGGCAAATGCTCATGCTTTTATTATGAAACTGCCTAATCAATATAACACATTATTAAGCCAAGACGGAAATGGCATTAGTCAGGGGCAAAAGCAGTTATTATCCATTGCAAGGGCATTTCTCGCCAACCCGTTAATTCTTATTTTAGACGAGGCTACAAGCAGTATTGATACGATAACAGAATTGAAAATTCAAGACGCATTACTGGAGTTAATGAAGGGCAGAACAAGCTTCGTTATTGCACACCGCTTAAATACAATCCAAAATGCAGATCGAATTTTTGTACTTCATGAAGGAGAATTAATTGAAGAGGGGACGCACAAGACACTGCTTAAGCAAAAGGGCTTTTATTATCAATTGCATGGACAGACAGAGGAAAAAGCAAACGTCTGAAGATGGAAGGGCATGATTAATTGTTTCGATTTTTCATGCCTTTTTTCATTTGAGGCTTACAATATTGTAATTTTGTATCCACTGTTTATTAACAACAAAAATCCAATAATCACAAACAATCTACATACTTATCCACATTATCCACAGAAAAAGGTGAAATAACCAAAACCATTGATATAAAAGGATTTTTGGAATATTACCCACATAACTCACAATGCTGTGTACAACTGCATGTTCAAACATTAGTCATAATTGAATTTATATTTGTGAAAGATTAGTGAAAGCCATTGGCAAAAGATGAAAAAAGGATTATATTAAAAGTGTAGAAAGAAAGTGAAAAATTTCACAAAGTGGATTGCTTCCTTTCTAGAATAAAGCTGGCCGGCTTACCATTAATGTAAATGAAAAATTTTTTTAACAAACTATGTGAACTAATTCACAAATAATCATATTCATTAGGAGAGGATTATTATGAAATGGTGGAAAACTCCGCAAGCAGCGATTGCATGGACAGTGTTAAGAGTTTGGTTAGGAATTCAGTGGATTGAAGCAGGGTGGGGAAAAGTAACAGGCGGTTTTGAAGCTGGTGGATTTATACAGGGAGCCATTGCAAAAGCGGGAGGCGATCACCCGGCTGTACAAGGCTGGTACGCAGCATTTTTAGAAAACTTTGCTGCACCGAACGCAGATTTATTCAGTACACTAGTAGCTTATGGTGAAGTTCTAGTAGGAATTGGACTTATACTTGGAGCAGCAACTATTCCGGCACTTATTGCAGGCGCATTTATGAACCTTAACTTCTTACTAGCAGGAACAACAAGCACAAATCCTATCCTTTATACTCTTGCCATTATACTACTATTCACAGGTAGCGGTGCTTATTTCTGGGGCGTAGACAGAATTGCGATTCCATACGTTAAAAACCTTTTAGGAAAAGGCGGAAATACAACTGAAAAACAAACAGCTTAATGGTAAAATCAGAAAGCAGCAAGGAGTCGATCCTCGCTGCTTTTCTAATTATGATTTTCTTTTCTTACCTTTTACTCTTTGATTCGCAGCATTGGCACGAGCTTGGGCCTCAAGATCTGCCTGATCGGCTAGCTCTTGTGAGAATTCCTCGTCGATGCCATCAGATTTCATGTTTTTTGGTACTTGTGGAAGTGAAGCTTTATTTTTGTCTCGAGATCTTTGTCCGCGTGAACGGCCCATTGCAAAAACCCCTTTCAACAATAAAGTACGGAAACCAAAGTTGCTTCCGTTTTTTATTGTTAACCATATTGCCAAAAATATAGTTGGGAATTAATGCTTTGTATGTCTGTCTACATAACCGCCAGCCCGGTCAGCCATTTTGAATTCGCGGGAGTAAAGAACCTCCTGTGTTGCTGATAAAGATCGTTTCTTCTTATCCTTTGTTTTCTTATCCAACTTGATCATCCTTTCAAAAAATAAGATTAAAAATTCACACCATCCTTATTTTTCCCTTAAGAGAAAAGTTTGATACTTATCTTTTGTAGATATCTGCTAAAGCTTCATGTAAATGATTGAAGAGGAAGGAATATCCATTTGATATCAGCTTTTCAGGAACCACATTTTGTCCTTCAAGTACGAGTATGCTCATTTCACCTAACAAAGCCTTTAAAGCAAATTCTGGTGCAGGAATCCAATGGGGACGTTGCATTGACTTTCCGAGAATTTGCCCGAATTCTTTCATTCTTAATGGACTAGGTGCGGTAAAATTAACAGGGCCCTCAATTTTTTTGTTATCCATACAAAAAATAATACCTTTCACAACATCTTTTAGGTGGATCCAAGAAACCCATTGTTCACCAGATCCGACAGTTCCGCCGGCAAAAAGTTTATATGGAAGTGCGATTCTTGGAAGAGCGCCATCAGCCCGGTCAAGAATAATGCCAAAACGGCAGCAAACGGTACGAATCCCTAACTCCTTTGCGTTCAGTGCTTCCATCTCCCATTTCTGTACAGTAGTTGAAAGGAAGTCCGCTCCCTTTTCTGAAGAGTCCTCGGTAAAAGTATTTGTAAGTGAAGTGCCATAATATCCAATAGCACTGGCATTTATTAAAATTTGTGGCTTTTTATTCAATTGCTTTATAATTCTCATTACTTCTCTTGTTGCAGAAATCCGGCTGTCCAGAATTCTCTTCTTTCGAGTTTCTGTCCATCTCCCGCTATTTATGGATTCGCCTGCAAGATTTATAAAACCATCCATCCCGTCTAATTCTTCTTCTGGAGCATCACCATTATTTAGCCATGAGATATATGTAATCTTTTCAGTGTTATTTCTATTCCTTGCATCTCTCGTTAAAATAAAAATTTCATGTCCGTTCTTAACTAATTCCTTTGCCAATGCACCACCAACAAAGCCAGTTCCGCCAGTCAATGCAATCTTCATGGATCTTTCCTCCGTTTAATTTATCTTTTTCATTACATGTTCTCTATATATTTCTTAAATCCTTTTTCAAATATGGTACATTAAAGACGAGGTGATAAATATGCCTACCATTACGAAAATTTCTGTCCAGGAAAAAAATAAAGATCGTTATAATATTTTTTTGGATGACAAATATGCCTTTAGTGTAGATGAGGATGTAATCATTAAGCATAGCCTGAAAAAGGGTATGGAGCTGGATGCATTTTCTTTATCTGAAATTGCTTATCAGGACGACATTCGTAAAGCATATAATAGAGCTATCCAATATTTATCAAAAAGAATGAGATCGGAAAAAGAAGTGCGTCAATATTTAGCTGAGAAAGATGTTGACGAAATGATTATTCGGGAAGTCATCCATAAATTATATGAGTACCGATTTTTAGATGATAAAGAGTTTGCTATCGCTTTTGTTCGTACGGCAATGAATACTACTGACAAAGGGTCAAGAATCATTCGTGGGGAACTGCGAGAAAAGGGCATATCTGAAGACTTGATCGATTTAGCTATGAAAGAATATTCTTTTGAAGAAGAATTCGAGGCAGCCCTTAAGCTCAGTGAAAAATTTGTACAAAAGAATTCTCGGGACTCCTTCAGGGTGATGAAGAGAAAGCTTGAACAGATGCTTTATAGAAAAGGCTATTCAATGGAAATGATTCAAGCAGCCATTGCCGAAACTGATATGGACAAGGGCGAGGATCTTGAAATGGCGGCACTTCGTTCGCATGCCGAAAAAGCACATCGGAAATTTTCTACTCTAAGTGATTTTGAGTATGAGCAAAAAATGAAACAGACACTGTATCGTAAAGGGTTTTCTATTGAATTGATCGAGCAAATGATAGAAGAACTAAAGGAATAATCATAATAAAATCTAAGGGGCAGCATTTTCCCTTTTCTAATTGTTAGATTTTCAATATACTTTAGTTTGGAGATTAGAAAAGGTGCATGACAGAAAGGTGAATACAATGCAGGAAAAAAGATATAGCGAGATGACAACGTATGAACTGCAGCAGGAAATAGCAAAGCTAAATGAAATGGCAAGAAAAGCTGAACAAATGGGAATCGTCAATGAGTATGCTGTGCTAGAAAGAAAGGCAGTAATGGCAAAAGCCTATTTGTTAAATCCTGATGATTTTAAAGCGGGGGAGATTTACGAAATTGAAGGAGATCCTGGCGCTTATTTTAAAATTGATTATATGAACGGTGTATTTGCCTGGGGGTTTCGTTTGAAAGGCAGTGAAGGGGAAGAGGCCCTTCCTATTTCCATGCTGAAAAAAAGCTGAGAGAGGAAATTTTCCTCTCTCAATTCAGCTATGATCTTTTCCTTGTTTCCGCCTCTAATATGACGAGGTTTTGAGTAAGTTGAGTTTCGCCGTTAATTTGAGAATAGGCATGTTTTGGACGGAAATTTGGTGCTTTAATTTTTGAGTTAAAGAAATTCTTTGGTTTTGCCATTATACAGCCTCCTCAATTAATTAGAATTCTGGTGTGTCACTGTCACGGTTTGAAGATGCTCTCATTCTTTCTTGGGGCTGTGTATTAATGGTTCCATCCGCTCTTGTAGAAGCATACTCTGCTTTCGCACGGGGCTCTCCGCCAAATTTATTCTTGATTTGGTTTGGGAAATTTCTTGCTTTATTGCGCACCATTCAAAAAACGCCTCCTGACAAGGGATGTAAAGAACGTGAAAAACAAATGCGATTGGCAAATGCTCATCACGTAATGATAGTATTAGCTTTTCACTAAACTGTATGATGGTCTTTTATTGGAAAGAGGTCATGAAAATGAATGAGTATCAAAAGAGATTGTTTGAAAGGCTTCTTGAGAAAAATATCTCCCTTTCAGCCAGTCTTGCCCAAACTTGGGTTGAGTTGCTTTGGGACGATTTCGAAACAACCTATGCAAAAGCAGGCAGGAAATATCAAGGCAGTGAAATGACTGAAAAGGTTGTTAGTCAATGGATTGAACACTACGGTGATAAGCTACATGAATTTGTTGCCGAAAATCCGAAGTATAAACACTTATTGGAGCAGGACCCTAGGAAGCTGCATTAAAAAATATCTGGCTATTAGAGCCAGATATTTTCATTAACCGGGGATAATATCCAGTTTTTTACGGAGTTTCTCTTCACTGAAAATCCATCCCGTATAAGAAGTAATGATTTCTAATTCCAGATTCAGCTGCACAACGGCTACGAAAGGGTAATAATCATTGCTTCGATAACGAAGATCGATGAACCGAACTTCATAATAATCATCATATTCGTCAATTTCCCATCGATATACGGGAGAAAAGGATAAAAAGGCCGATAGGTTTTTATCTTTTTTAGCAGCCTCTAATACTGGCGTTTCAGGTACAGGAACCCGGTTAAATTGATCAATAATTTTCACTTCATGATTTTCCGCGCGTCCGACAAAAAATTGATGCTTATTCATGACAGCGATCCGCCATTTATTGAATTTCATTGTTGGGGCAATAATGATCTCATTTGCATCAGGAATCATTCTTTTTACCTCATTATAAACTTTCTTTTGAGCCCTAAATCGAAGTATATAATAGAAAATCAACAGGACATAAATGGGCAGAAATGTATATCCCGGATGCGCACCAAATGCCCATATTAAAATGCCAACGATATGAATTCCAAATATATATGGATCAAATGTATTAATAACCCCTAATGCAACCCATTTTGAAGAAAATGGCCTTAAAGCTTGAGTTCCATAAGCATTGAAAATATCAACAAAAACGTGAAGAAAAACAGCGATAAACGTCCAAATCCAAAGATGGAGTAAATTCGCTCCTGGAAAGAAAGGGTAGATGACAGTAATAAGGGCTAATGGCCAAAGGAGAACAGCAGGAATAGAATGAGTAATCCCGCGATGATTGCGTATATAGACAGCATTGTTTCTCAGTTTTAACACTGTGTCAATATCGGGGATCTGCGAACCGATAATGGCTCCAATCATAACACTCGTTGTCGTAGCTGAATTTTCGGCAACAACTGGATCAAGAGTAGCGATACCAGCTAAAGCCAGACCCATCACTATATGTGTGCCTGTATCCAAGAGGAAAACCTCCTTTTTATAAAAATCATTATAAGGCAAATTTTATTATGTTTTTGCTTGTTTCACCACAAAAAGATGTTAAATTTATAAAAGTTGACGCGAAAAGGTAAAGATTTTGTTTACATTCAAAGAATGCAATTTCCTAGAAATGTGTGTCAAATATTTAAGCATACGTCTATATATTTTTCCCATTATAACATTTGTTAATCCTTTTTAAAGGATTGTACTATTTTTTTACAATATTTTGGAGGAGAAAAATTGAACAAAAATCAATTAGAAGAACTTAAACATATAGATATAAACACCTTTCAGCATGATTTAATCAGCTGGTTTCAGGCTGAACAAAGAGACCTGCCGTGGAGAATGGACAAGGACCCTTATAAGGTTTGGGTTTCAGAAATTATGCTTCAGCAAACACGGGTTGACACGGTCATCCCCTATTTTAACCGGTTTATCGAACAGTTTCCGACAACTAAAGCGTTGGCTGAGGCTGAGGAAGATAAGGTGCTGAAGGCTTGGGAAGGATTGGGCTATTATTCCCGGGCAAGAAATCTTCAATCGGCAGTCAGGGAAGTGGAGGAAAAATACGGCGGTAAGGTTCCTGACAATCAAAAGGAAATTTCTTCGTTAAAAGGGATAGGACCTTACACAGCAGGAGCTATTCTTAGCATCGCTTACGGAATTCCAGAACCAGCTGTGGATGGAAATGTCATGCGGGTTTTATCAAGAATTTTATCAATTTGGGAGGATATTGCTAAGGCATCGTCAAGGAAAGTTTTTGAAGAAGCAGTAAGAAAGCTCATCTCTCATGAAAATCCGTCCCATTTTAATCAAGCTTTGATGGAGCTCGGGGCCTTAATCTGTACTCCTACGTCACCAAAGTGTTTATTATGTCCGGTTCGTGAGCATTGCCACGCTTTCCACGCAGAAACCCAAACGGAGCTTCCTATTAAAACGAAAAATAAAAAACATCGGCATGTCCGTATTGCAGCAGCCGTTCTGACAAATGAGGAAGGTCGAATTCTTATTCATAAAAGGGATGATCAAGGGCTGTTGGCGAATCTATGGGAGTTTCCTAATGCAGAAATACTCTTGCCCTATGAACATGAAGCTAAACAGTTAGTAGAAGTAGTGAAGCAACAATTTCAAGCTGGCGTTCAAGTTAACGAGATGATTGGGCAGATTGAGCATGTTTTCTCCCATTTGACGTGGAATATTAATGCCTATAAAGGCAAGTTGCTTACATTTGATAAAGAAACAGATCATTTGAAGCTCGTTACGCTGGAGGAAATGGAACAGTATGCCTTTTCTGTTTCTCATCAGAAAATATTTAAGCAATTTATGGAATCAATGACAGACACCTTAATGTAGAAGGTTCCTGTGGTAATAAATAGCGTTCATATTGACGAACTCAATGTGAACGCTATTAATATTCTCAGCAGCAAAAATTATCTTAGCTATCATGACTTCTTCGTATTTTTTAATCCCCCGCGATTTTGGATTTCCTCCATAATTTCCCTTTGGATTGTTTGACCCTCCGCATTTAAGTACGGGACAATTTGCTGGAAGGAATGGTGAAAATAATTTAGCTCCTGATCTTCCCAATCTGTTTTGGACATCATAGACAGCTCAGTCATGTCTCGGCCGTTATACATAATCCTCTTCCTTTCATCTTTCATATTTAATATTGTTCTGATCTCAATTGCTACATATACATGAAAAAGATAAAATGGGCATTAGAAGAATTTGGCGGCATGTAAGTGAATATTTTCAAATGACTGCCTTTATGATGAAAGGAATTGGGACAATGGCACAAAAAGTAGCATTAGTAACTGGGAGCAGCAGGGGAATAGGAAAAGCAACAGCGATCAGATTGGCAAAGGATGGCTATGATATTGTCATTAATTATGCAAGAAGCAAATCAGCTGCAATGGAAACAGCTGCAGAAATTGAAGCATTAGGAAGAAAGGCTTTCATTGTAAAGGCAAATGTCGGTGATGTAGAGAAGATAAAGAAATTATTTCAGGAGATTGATGAAGAATTTGGCAGATTAGATGTATTTGTAAACAATGCGGCTTCAGGGGTTTTGCGCCCCGCCATGGAGCTTGAAGAAACTCACTGGGACTGGACGATGAATATAAACAGCAAGGCTTTATTATTTTGTGCCCAAGAGGCGGCAAAGCTTATGGAAAGAAACGGAGGCGGCAAAATTGTCAGCATCAGCTCCTTAGGCTCCATTCGCTATTTGGAAAACTATACAACTGTTGGTGTTTCAAAGGCTGCATTAGAAGCATTAACCAGATATTTAGCTGTCGAGCTTGCCGTTAAAAATATTACGGTAAATGCAGTATCAGGCGGAGCAGTAGATACAGAGGCACTTACACATTTTCCAAATCGAGAAGAACTTCTAGCAGAAGCAAGAAAGAAAACACCTGCAGGGAGAATGGTTGAAATTGAGGATATGGTGAATGCGGTTATGTTCTTATTAAGTGATCAATCTAGCATGATTCGCGGTCAGACCATTATTGTTGATGGGGGAATATCTTTACTCGTTTGATTTTGATTAACAGAAAGGATCGGCCATTTTTCTGGATTGCCGCAGTTTTTTAAAAATCTAGGATAATTTCTCTGCGCTTGGATAAATTAAAGAGCGTGGAGGTGATAATCATGGCAAAACAACCAAACCAAACGCAAGCTGGAACAAATATTCAAGAAGTTAGACAACAAAACGCTCAATCAGCAGGTGCTGGAGCAGCAGGAGCTCAGGGCCAATTCGGTACAGAATTTGCTAGCGAAACGAATGCTCAAGAGGTTAGACAACAAAACCAACAAGCTGAAGCTCGCAAAGCACAAAACTCTGGCCGTCAAAGCCGCTAATACTTACATGGAAGGCGCTCTTCATTCGAAGGGGTGCCTTCTTTTTTGCTTGTTGGCTGCAATTTAAGTCTATTTGTTAGAGCTTGCGGATATAATGCTCTAGTATGGCGGTACTTTGATTTATTTCAGTCCTTCTTTTTCGACAAAACTTCTATCCAATCAACAGAAGTAGTCAAAGGAAAGACAAAGTTATAAGCGAATACATACAAAGACAAATAAATGGGACGGTGAAACAGACTAATGAAAAACTTTAACCATTTAGTATCCGAACAAATGCAAACGATGGAAAAGCTTCTATTTCTTCAAAGTGAACTCGAACGCTGTGAAGAAATAGAAGAGGAGCTTAATGCTCTCCAGGAAGAAACTGAGCTTGAAAGTCTTCAAATCGAAATTGCGAATTTGCGAAAAGAGCTTAAAGACATACATCAGCTGTTCGAAACGCAAACAGAAGAAGTCATTCAATCTTATCAGGATATGAAAGTAACCGTTTAATACTAATGAAATCGCAGCAAAAATAAGATATAAATCCCATATATTGTTTTTCTTTCAGCCATTGACGATTTTCAATGGCTCTTTGTTTTAAATTTCTTCTTAAACCGTTATAATAATAGAAAAAAGTATTCGTTCTTTGTTGCCTTTAATCATTTATAAAATTTATTGGAGACATGAGTGGGATTAATTATTGAAAAATAAAAGAGCTTCGTGCAAATGATCTTCTTTTCTCACCGCTCATCTCCCGACAGCAGGAGGACAAGCACAGTCTTGTCGCTCTAAATTTGGATAGGTTGCAAAGCCCGGGATTTATTGAAAGTAGGGGAAAATGAATGGCCGTACCCAGAGAAGGAGAACCAGTACAAATTCATAGCTATAAACATAATGGGCACATTCATCGCGTCTGGGAGGAAACAACTGTTTTAAAAGGAACACAAAATTTGGTTATTGGCGGAAATGACCGAACTGTTGTAACGGAATCGGACGGAAGAACATGGATTACGAGGGAACCAGCCATATGTTATTTTCATTCACAATATTGGTTTAATGTCATTGGAATGATTCGCGAGGATGGGATTTATTATTACTGCAATATTAGTTCTCCCTTTATTTTTGATGGGGAAGCAGTGAAATATATTGATTATGACCTGGATATTAAGGTTTTTCCAGACATGACCTTCAATCTGCTTGATGAGGATGAATATGAGAGGCATCGTCAGGAAATGAATTATCCCGAGCCAATCGATCATATTTTAAAATCCAATGTCGATCAATTAATTCATTGGATTCGTCAAAGAAAAGGTCCGTTTGCTCCCGATTTTATTGATATTTGGTATGAAAGATATCTTACCTACAGACGCTAAGGAAAATGAATGGAAAGCACTAATTGTCACGCCTGTTGACCGACGAATCAACAGGTTTTTATATGTTTTTAAAAGGTTAGAGGGGGAAACAAATTGGACAGCATCCGGCGTTATATGCATTTTGTTAAGCCATATCGCCTGCAGATTTTCATCACGCTCATCATTGGAATCATTAAGTTTGCGATTCCCCTATTAATTCCATTACTAATCAAATATGTTATTGATGATATTGTAGGAAGTCCAGACTTGAGCAGTGCTGATAAGACAGGCAGTTTAATCAAAATAATGGGCATTATGATTGTTGTTTTTGTCATTGTTCGTCCGCCGATTGAGTATTACCGGCAATATTTTGCCCAATGGGTAGCGAGCAAAATTTTGTACGATATTCGTGATAGACTTTTCACACATATACAAAAGCTAAGCTTTAAATATTATGCCAACACGAGAGCTGGCGAGGTCATTTCAAGAGTGATTAACGATGTAGAACAAACAAAGACATTCGTTATTACTGGTTTAATGAATTTATGGCTAGATATTGCTACTATACTCATTGCCGTAGCAATCATGATGAAAATGGATTTTACCTTAACGATCGTTTCATTAATTCTTTTTCCGTTTTATGGGTTTTCTGTAAGATACTTTTTCGGAAACTTAAGAATGCTGACAAGAGCGCGATCACAAGCATTGGCTGAGGTGCAAGGCTATCTGCACGAACGGGTTCAGGGAATGGCTGTGATAAAAAGCTTTGCCATTGAAGATTATGAGCAAACGCAGTTCGATAAACAAAATGATAATTTTCTTACGAAAGCGATTGATCATACAAAATGGAATGCGAAGGCATTTGCTGTTGTTAACACCATTACAGATATTGCCCCGTTACTTGTCATCGGCTACTCCGCCTACCAGGTCATTCAAGGGAATTTATCTACAGGAACAATGATGGCATTTATTGCTTACATTGATCGGTTATATAATCCACTCAGAAGACTTGTTAATTCATCAACAACATTAACTCAATCCATTGCCTCTATGGACAGGGTATTTGAATTAATAGATGAAAAATATGATATTGATGACACTCCGAATGCTGTGGAATGCAAGGCAGTTAAAGGCGATATTGATTTTGAACAAGTGAGCTTTGCTTATGATGAAAAGGAAGATCTTGTTCTTAAAAATATTAGTTTGAATGTGAAAAAAGGGGAGACCATCGCTCTTGTAGGGATGAGCGGGGGAGGAAAGTCTTCATTAGTAGGGTTGATTCCGAGGTTTTATGATGTAACAGAGGGAAAAATTCTTCTAGACGGAAAAGATATACGTTCATTTAAAGTTCGCACCTTACGGGATAAAATCGGAATGGTTCTTCAGGATAATATCCTTTTCAGTGAGTCGGTCAAAACAAATATTTTGTTAGGAAAGCCGGATGCTTCGGATGAAGAGGTAATCGAAGCTGCGAAGGCTGCGAATGCACATGAATTCATTATGAATCTTCCAAATGGCTATGATACCAGAGTTGGAGAACGCGGCGTCAAGCTCTCAGGGGGGCAGAAGCAGCGCGTGGCAATTGCGAGGATCTTCCTCAAAAATCCGCCAATCTTAATTTTGGATGAAGCCACTTCGGCATTGGATTTAGAGAGCGAGCATTTAATACAGGAAGCACTGGAAGACCTTGCTAAGGACCGAACAACCTTTATCGTTGCCCACAGACTGTCAACCATCACACATGCAGACCGAATTATCTTAATTGAGCATGGTGAGATTTCCGAAGTCGGCAGCCATGATGAACTAATGAAATTACAAGGCAATTATTATAAGCTTTTTCAAGTGCAACAGCTTGAAAGTTAAAAAAAGAGGGTGGGACAAAACCCTCCTCTGAAATAAAAAGCCAGTGGAATTTTACACCAAGTAAAATTTCACTGGCTTTGCTTATTTTTTTTCAATAA
>NZ_LMAS01000008.1:215790-217236 GCF_001509555.1 Bacillus sp. FJAT-29937
GATTGAAGCACTTTTAAATGACAGTATTCGTATGATGTGGTTAGCGCAAGGTTATGAACCAAGCTATCGAACCATTAATCGTTTCCGTGTTCAACCAGAAGTTAAAGAATTAATTCGCCAATGTTTTGTTCAATTTCGTTGCCAGCTGGTACAAGAAAAATTAATCGACCAAGAAGCGATTTTTATTGATGGCACAAAAATTGAAGCCAATGCGAACAAATTTACCTTCGTTTGGAAGAAAGCAATCGAAAAATTTCACAACAGTCTAATCGAAAAGTCGAATCAACTATACGATGAGCTTCTCGAAAAAGAAATCATGCCTGAAATTGAACGCGAAAGTGAAGAACAATTATCTTTAGAAGAACTTGATCAAATGGTAAAAAAAGTAGACGAAGTTATCTCCGATTATGATTCAAAAATTGAAGGATCATCAGATGTGGCAGAACGAAAAGCACTAAGAAGTGAACGGAAGTTTCCAAAACAGGTTCGTAAACATTTAGTTGATTTCATCTTACGTAAACAGAAATATCAACGAGACTTTGAAATCTTTGGCACGCGTAATAGCTATTCCAAGACCGATCACGATGCGACGTTTATGCGAATGAAAGATGATTATATGAAAAACGGCCAATTAAAAGCAGGCTATAATGTACAAATTGCGACAGAAGGTCAATATGCGCTTGCCTATAGTATTTTTTCCAATCCGACAGATACGCGCACATTAATTCCATTTTTAAATGAAATTGAACAATATTATTTCGAGTTACCAAAGAACATCGTCGCAGATGCGGGATATGGCAGTGAACAGAATTATGATGATATTCTTTCGAATCGTAAACGAGAAGCCTTAATCACTTACAACATGTATTCAAAAGAACAGAAAAGAAAGTACAAACAAAACGAACTTAATACAGCAAATTGGGAATATAATAAAAAAAATGATGTGTACACTTGCCCAAACCAACAACAGCTAGTATTTAAATATCGCTCAGCGCGAACGGATAAGTCCGGTTTCACACGTGAGTTTAAAGTTTATGAATGTGAAAACTGTTCAGGTTGTCCTTTCCGCTCCGCTTGTACAAAAGCAAAAGAAGGTAATAATCGAAAATTAATGGTGAACGAGAAGTGGGAACAACAAAAAGAATATGTGAGAGCGAAGCTTTCAGAAGAAAAAACAGGTGCCATCTATCGTCAACGTAAGATTGATGTGGAACCAGTTTTTGGATTCTTGAAGGCTAATTTGCATTTCGCTCGATTTTCTGTACGAGGAAAATCCAAGGTTGAAAACGAAATGGGCTTCGCGCTAATGGCCGTGAATTTAAGAAAATTCACGGCGAACAACTAAGGTAATAGAAGAATATACACGCCAAAATAGAGAAAGGTGAATTTGAGTACGCTCAAATTCACCTTTCTCATTATTTGAAGCTAGTTATGTCCCAGCCTCTT
>NZ_LMAS01000009.1:0-26291 GCF_001509555.1 Bacillus sp. FJAT-29937
CCGAACACGGAAGTTAAGCTTTTCAGCGCCGATGGTAGTTAGGGGCTGTCCCCTTGTGAGAGTAGGACGTCGCTAGGCAAAAGAAAGAACAGCTGTTTAGGCTGTTCTTTTTGTATGGAGTTTTATTTTTAAGGTCATGATATAACTGCGTATTGAATTTACCGTGTTTGAAAATAAACGGAGAAACTCCGTTTAAAATTGGAAATACTCATATTTCCTTAAAAATAAGGGGAGGATTTCCGTTTATCGTACCCAAATCTTTGGACTTTGTCCTTTTTTGAGCAGTTAATCGGAATATGTCCGCCTATTTCCCCCTCTTAACCCTCTTTTTTATACATTAGCCGGAATTTCTCCGCTTATGAATTCTCATACATGTTAGAGCCATTTTAAAAATACAAAAAAATGCTATTTCATCATGTAAGATAATCCACATGGACTAATTAGTTCAGTTTTTGTGGAGAAAAGCTGTACAAAACTTTGGTCATTTAGTTTTGCGGACACCAGGTACGCTAATTGTCCAAAAATGGGGTAAATCTTAATGTTTTAGGTCACAGCTTCCGCTATTTTGAAAAATAACAGTGATTTCCTTAGTTTTTTCGTTAATAGCGGACTCAGTGTCCGCGTAGCCCTTAATTAGGGGCATTTAATGAAAATAACGGATTTATAGTCCGCACGTATCTCTCCAACGGCCAAATTTAGCAAAATAAAAGGAAAACCCCGGAATCTACTAGTAACGAATGATAACATAAAGGCCAGCCCCACAATACCAACCCACCAACTTCAACCCACCACCCATCAACCATCCACGCCCCCCAATAACAACCAAAACGCATTTTATTCATCTTAAGCAATCTTCATTCTAAAACGAATATTCCCCCTTCGCAAATACACAAATCTTATGTACAATTAATATTCAATATTAGGTGTTAAAATGGTAATCAAAAGGGAATGAACAATATATTAGCAGTGGACTGTCACTATAAAGGGGGAGCTTTCTTTGTTAGAAAGTGGTTTTTTAATGATCACTATTATTCTTTTAATCAATATTGTGTATGTATCCTTTTTTACAATTAGAATGATCTTAACGTTAAAAGGCCAGAGATACTTGGCTGCTTTTATTAGTATGATTGAAGTTGTTATTTATGTAGTCGGGTTAGGTTTGGTTCTTGATAACTTGAATGAGATCCAGAATTTGATTGCTTACGCGGTTGGTTATGGGATTGGTGTGATAGTTGGGATGAAAATTGAGGAAAAGCTTGCTCTTGGTTATATTACCGTGAATGTGATAACAAAGGAATATGATTTGGATATGCCGAAGATGCTAAGGGAAAAGGGGTATGGTGTAACATCCTGGGCCGCTAACGGATTAGAAGGGGACCGGATGGCTCTGCAGATTCTGACACCAAGAAAATATGAATTAAAGCTGTACCATACGATTAAAGAGCTTGATCCGAAAGCGTTTATTATTGCGTATGAGCCGAAAACCATTCATGGCGGCTTCTGGGTGAAAAGCGTAAAGAAAGGGAAGTTATTTTCATGAGTAAAGGAAAAAAGAAAATGGTTTTTGAAGTGCAGGAAAATGAAACCATTGATATGTGTCTAGAGCGAATAAAAAAGGCAGGATATTTTCCTGTTAGAAGAACAGAAAAGCCGATTTTTGAGGAAAAAAAGACAGGCCAAACGACTACCTATGAGCCAGTAGGACGCCAGATTCTATTCGAAGCCAAAGTAATTGAATGACAAAACACGAACGATATATAAGTAAATATATGTATTGTTCGATTATTGGTTGACATGACCATCAATAGTTGTTAAGATGTGCATATAAGAAATAAATGAAGCGAATAATACCCTCGTATAATAATGGGAATAAGGCCCGTAAGTTTCTACCCAATAACCGTTAATTTATTGGACTATGAGGGAAAGTAAATATGACTGGCGTAAATAGGAATTCATCCTGTTCTATTTAGGTGTGTTCCTGTATGCTTTTTTGCCCAGGCAAATACTTTCTCTCTATGAAGATAGTATTTGCCTGGGCTTTTTATTTAGTATAAAACTTAGTGCTGGAGGTAAAAAGATGGCAGAAGTTGCAGTGATCATGGGTAGTAAATCAGATTGGGAAACGATGAAGCATGCTTGCGATATACTAGATGAGCTTGAAATTCAATATGAAAAAAAGGTTGTTTCCGCCCATCGAACTCCAGATCTTATGTTTGAATATGCGGAAAAGGCGAGAGAAAAAGGCATTAAGGTTATTATTGCCGGGGCTGGAGGGGCTGCTCATCTTCCAGGTATGGTTGCAGCAAAAACGACACTTCCGGTTATCGGTGTTCCAGTCCAATCAAAAGCGCTAAACGGTTTGGACTCTTTGCTCTCCATTGTACAGATGCCAGGTGGAGTGCCGGTAGCAACAGTAGCTATTGGCAAGGCAGGTGCGACAAATGCCGGTCTGCTTGCTGCACAAATGCTTGGTGCATTTGATTCACATATGGCAGATCGTCTAGAACAAAAAAGAGAAAACACGAAACAAGAAGTTTTAGAAAGTAGTGATGAGCTTGTCTAAAAAAGTCATTTTACCAGGTCAAACGATTGGAATTATTGGCGGTGGACAATTAGGAAGAATGATGGCAATTGCCGCAAAAGCACAAGGATTTAGGATTGCAGTGCTTGACCCGACCGAAGATTCACCATGCGGGCAAGTCGCGGATCATGCCATCATCGGCGAATATGACAGCATTGATTCTATAAAGGAACTGGCAAAAGTAAGTGATGTCATTACGTATGAATTTGAAAATATTAACGCGGAAGCATTGGATTGGCTATGTACCAACACTTATGTCCCTCAAGGATCAACATTGCTTGAGATAACACAGGACCGAACAAAGGAAAAAGCAGCTATCCAGAAGGCAGGAGCAGAAGTCGCTCCCTATGCAGTAATCGAAACTATAGATGATATTAATAAACACATCGGAAGCCTCGGATTTCCGGCCGTCTTAAAGACAGCTAGGGGCGGATATGACGGAAAAGGACAATACGTCATTAAAAACGAGCAAGAAATTGTAGAAGCGGTAAAGCTTCTTGAAAATGGACTTTGTGTCCTTGAAAAGTGGATTCCCTTTGAAAAAGAAATCTCGGTTATTATTTTTCGTAGCGTTTCTGGTGAAACGGCTGTTTTGCCAGTTGGAGAAAATATTCATAAAGACAATATTCTTCATCAAACAATCGTGCCGGCAAGAATTTCGGAACAGGCAAAGGAAAAAGCAGTTCATGCGGCTAAGCAGCTTGCAGAAGCATTCGACCTCGTCGGAACATTGGCAGTCGAGATGTTCTTGACAGATGATGATCACATTTACATCAATGAACTTGCACCAAGGCCGCATAATTCAGGGCATTATTCCATTGAAGCTTGTGAAACCTCGCAGTTTGAGCAGCATATCCGTGCAGTTTGCAATTGGCCGCTTGGCAATACACAACTATTAAAACCGGCCGTAATGGTAAACATATTAGGAGAACATCAGGAACCATTAATAAAGAAGATTCCGTCATTAAATGATTGGAAAATTCATTTGTACGGTAAAAAGGATGCCAAACATAAACGCAAAATGGGTCATGTCACTCTCTTGCGCGATTCAGTTGAAACGGCAATTAGTGAAGCTGAGGATAGCGGCATTTGGTCCGATGTGAAATAAAAGATCGGGGGCTGGCTAATCGATGATTGAACGCTATACAAGACCAGAAATGGGTGCGATTTGGGCGGAGGAGAATCGGTTTCAAGCGTGGTTAGAGGTTGAAATTCTTGCATGTGAAGCCTGGGCGGAGCTTGGGGATATTCCAAAAGAGGATGTTCAGAAAATCCGCGAGAATGCTTCTTTTAATATAGATCGCATTAAAGAAATTGAGAAAGAGACAAGACATGATGTTGTGGCTTTTACCCGTGCGGTTTCTGAGACACTCGGTGATGAAAGAAAATGGGTTCATTACGGATTAACGTCAACAGATGTGGTGGATACGGCTCTTTCCTACCAAATTAAGCAATCCAATCAAATCCTTCTTAAAGATCTTGAACGTTTCGTTGAAATTTTGAAAAACAAAGCACAACAACATAAGTATACAGTGATGATGGGCCGTACGCATGGTGTCCATGCAGAGCCAACTACTTTCGGACTGAAGCTTGCCCTTTGGTATGAGGAAATGAAGCGTAACGTAAATCGCTTTAAGGAAGCAGCTGAAGGCATAGAATTTGGGAAAATTTCAGGAGCCGTTGGAACATACGCGAATATTGATCCTTATGTAGAGAAATATGTATGCGAGAAGCTCGGCTTAAAGCCGGCACCTATTTCAACACAGACATTACAGCGTGATCGCCATGCGCACTATATGAGCACAATCGCTTTAATTGCCACATCCATTGAAAAATTTGCGACAGAAATCCGCGGACTTCAAAAGAGTGAAACCCGTGAGGTAGAAGAGTTCTTTGCAAAAGGTCAGAAGGGCTCATCGGCTATGCCGCATAAACGAAACCCAATCGGTTCAGAAAATATGACTGGAATGGCTAGGGTGATACGCGGATATATGCTCACTGCCTACGAAAACGTAGCATTATGGCATGAACGAGATATCTCTCATTCCTCTGCGGAAAGAATCATTATTCCGGATGCAACGATTGCCTTAAACTATATGCTTAATCGCTTTGGTCATATTGTGAAGAATTTAACAGTATTCTCCGATAATATGAAAAGAAATATGGACCGGACATTAGGGCTAATCTACTCACAGCGTGTCTTGCTCGCACTAATCGACAAAGGTCTAACCCGTGAGGAAGCCTATGATACAGTCCAGCCTCGAGCAATGGAAGCGTGGGAAAGGCAAGTTCCGTTTCGCAGCTTGATCGAGCAAGACCATACAATCACAGCCAAGCTTTCTAACGCTGAGATAGAAGATTGCTTTGACTATAACTACCATATCAAGCATGTCGACACCATTTTTGAAAGACTAGGTTTATAACTTCACCAAACTGATACAAATAAAAATATAATAGCCAAACTGGGAGGCCAAACAGTATGTACAAAGTAAAAGTATTCGTCACATTAAGAGAAAGTGTTATTGATCCTCAAGGTACAGTTGCAAAAGATTCGCTTCACAAGCTAAATTACGGCGAAGTGTCCGATGTTCGTATTGGTAAATATATAGAGTTAACTTTAGAAAAAACAGATCGTAATATCGATGAAATCGTAAAGGAAATGTGTGAGAAGTTATTAGTTAACTTGAATGTCGAAGATTACCGTTTTGAAATCGAGGAGGTAGTTGCTCAGTGAAGCTAGCAGTCATTGCTTTTCCAGGTTCCAATGAGGTTGATATGTACAATGCTGTAAAAGATGTTCTCGGGAAAGAAGTGGAGATTGTTAGTCACGAGGCGGAAACTCTTGAAGGTTTTGACGGAATCATCCTCCCAGGCGGCGCGTCATTTGGGGATTATCTACGCCCAGGTGCCATTGCATGTCATAGCCCAATTATACAAGAAGTGAAAAAAGCAGCAGAAGCAGGAAAGCCGGTAATCGGCGTTAGCAACGGGTTCCAAATTTTATTAGAAGCAGGTATTCTTCCAGGAGCCATGAAACAAAATGAAGGCTTAGAGTTTATCTGTCGCTCAGTGGAAGTAAAAGTTGAAAATAATGAGACGATGTTTACTTCTGAATATCAACAAAATGAAGTTCTTTCACTTCCAATCGCACACTGGAATGGCAATTACTATTGTAATGAGGAAACACTGAAAAGCTTAAAAGAAAATAAGCAAATTGTCTTTACTTATAACGGCTCTAACCCAAATGGAAGCCTTGAAAATATCGCTGGGATTACGAACGAAAAAGGGAATGTTTTAGGAATCATGCCTCATGCGGAAAGAGCAGTTGAAGAGATTATCGGAGGATTAGATGGTCTTAAACTTTTTCAATCGATCGTGAAAAATTGGAGGGAAGCACATGTCGCTAATGCTTGAACAAAGTCCAGAACAAATTAAAGCAGATAAAATATATAGAGAAATGGGTTTGACGGATGAAGAATTTGCGATGATTGAGAAAATTCTCGGCCGCCTTCCAAACTACACTGAGACAGGTCTATTTTCCGGCATGTGGTCTGAACACTGCAGCTATAAAAGCTCTAAACCGATTTTAAGAAAATTCCCTACAACGGGTGAAAGAGTTCTTCAAGGTCCTGGGGAAGGAGCAGGAATTGTTGACATTGGCGATGAGCAAGCGGTTGTTTTCAAAATTGAAAGCCATAACTCTCCATCCGCTATTGAGCCATATGAAGGGGCAGCAACGGGTGTTGGCGGAATTCTTCGCGATGTCTTTTCAATGGGAGCAAGACCCATTGCCGCACTAAATTCATTACGCTTTGGTGAATTAGATTCCCCGCGTGTGAAGTATTTATTCAAAGAAGCGGTTGCCGGTATTGCTGGCTATGGGAACCGAATTGGCGTCCCGACTGTTGGCGGAGAAGTTCAGTTTGATCCAGCCTACGAAAAAAATCCGCTCGTGAACGCAATGGTAGTTGGGTTGCTTGACCATAAGGATATTCAAAAAGGACAGGCGCGTGGAGTCGGAAACACGGTCATGTATGTCGGAGCACCAACAGGCCGCGATGGAATTAACGGAGCATCCTTCTCTTCTGCTGAATTAAAAGATGAACCAGTTGAAGAACGCTCTGCAGTTCAAGCAGGTGATCCGTTCCTAGAAAAGCGTCTAATGGAAGCTTGCCTTGAGTTAGTTCAATCAGATGCGCTGATAGGTATTCAAGATATGGGGGCAGCTGGCCTAACGAGTTCTTCAGCGGAAATGGCAAGTAAAGCAGGTTCAGGAGTTGAAATAAACTTAGACCTCGTTCCTCAGAGAGAACCCGGAATGTCTGCTTTTGAAATGATGCTTTCTGAATCCCAAGAGAGAATGCTGATCGTTGTAAAAGTTGGCAGAGAGCAAGAAATCACCGATCTTTTTGCAAAATATGATCTTGAGGCTGTTTCAGTTGGAAAAGTAACAGACGATAAAATGCTCCGTCTGCTTCATAAAGGTGAAGTCGTAGCAGAACTCCCTGCAGATGCATTAGCAGAGGATGCGCCTGTCTATAATAAGCCATCACAAGAACCGGCATATTTCCGTGAGTTCCAAGCAATGGAAAATGATATTCCTGCGGTAAGTGATTATAAAGAAACGCTTGTTAAGCTTCTCGGGCAACCAACGATTGCAAGTAAAGAATGGGTATATAATCAGTTTGATCATATGGCTGGTACAAATACAGTTGTTGCCCCTGGTTCTGATGCAGCGGTTGTTAGAATCCGCGGAACACGCAAAGGCTTGGCCATGACAACGGACTGTAATGGACGCTATGTCTATCTTGATCCAGAAACAGGCGGAAAAATTGCCGTTTCTGAAGCAGCGAGAAATATCGTTTGCTCTGGCGGAGAGCCGTTAGCCGTTACGGATAACTTAAACTTTGGCAGCCCTGATAACCCGGAAATTTTCTGGCAAATCGATCAATCTGCTGATGGAATCAGTGAAGCATGCCGCAAATTAAACACACCAGTTATTGGCGGAAATGTTTCCTTATCCAATCAATATGACGGGAAAGCTATTTATCCAACACCTACAATTGGCATGGTCGGACTCCTTACAGATATTGACCACGCAACAACTCAATATTTTAAAGAAGCAGGAGACCTAATCTATTTATTAGGTGAAACGAAAGATGAATTCGGCGGAAGTGAATTGCAAAAGTTAACATACGGAAAGATTTTTGGAAAAGCGCCTGAACTGGATTTAGATATAGAAGAAAAGCATCAGAAACAAGTACTGACTGCCATTCGCGCGGGAGTAGTAGCTTCAGCTCATGATTTATCTGAAGGCGGCTTGGCCGTTGCCATTGCTGAAAGCTTAATGGGCGCAAAAGGTCTAGGTGCGAATATAGAGATATCAGGAAATACTGTGTCTGCTTTATTCAGTGAATCTCAATCTCGTTTCTTACTTTCGGTTAAAAAAGAAAACCAAAAAGAATTTGAAGGCTTAGTTGATGCAAAACTACTTGGTGAGGTTACAGATACAGGAGTTCTTCAAATTAATTCTGAAGAGAAGGAAACTGTGCTTACCGAGCAAGTTGATGTACTTCGACAAGCCTGGAAAGGGGCTATTCCATGCCTGCTGAACTAGAAGGTCTACAAGAAGAATGTGGAATTTTCGGTGTATGGGGCCATACAGATGCATCTCAAATAACGTATTATGGTCTTCATAGCCTACAGCATCGAGGTCAAGAGGGAACTGGAATCGTTGTGACAGACGGGTCCAAGCTAAGAGGCGTTAAAGGCGATGGGCTTGTGAATGAAGTATTTACAGCTGAATCGATGAAAGAATTAGCTGGAAGCTCTGCTATCGGTCATGTAAGGTATTCAACTAACGGGGGAAGCGGATATGAAAATATCCAGCCCCTCCTATTCCATTCACAAAGCGGCAGCATGGCTCTTTGTCATAACGGAAGTTTAATCAACGCGAAAGCATTAAGACATCAGCTCGAAAACCAAGGAAGTATTTTTCAAACGAGCTCGGATACGGAAATCTTAGCTCACCTAATTAGAAGAGGCGGTTTTACTACTTTAAAGGACCGGGTGAAAAATGCTTTATCGATGTTAAAAGGAGCCTATGCTTTCCTAGTTATGACGGAAACAGAATTAATTGTTGCTCTTGATCCGAACGGCATGAAGCCTCTTGCTCTTGGAAAACTAGGAGATGCCTATGTTGTTGCATCTGAAACATGTGCCTTTGATATTATCGGAGCAAAATTTGAACGTGATATTCAACCTGGAGAATTGCTTGTTATTAGTAATGAAGGGCTCCATTCGGAAGTATTTTCAGTGGCATCGCAAACAGCCATGTGTGCGATGGAATACATTTATTTTTCACGGCCGGATAGTAATATTAACGGGATCAATGTTCATTCGGCACGAAAAAGACTTGGAAAGCAATTGGCACTTGAAGTTCCGATTGAAGCAGATGTAGTTACAGGTGTTCCAGACTCTAGTATTTCAGTCGCGATTGGATATGCAGAAGCTACTGGAATTCCATATGAAATGGGGCTTATCAAGAATCGTTATGTAGGCCGGACATTCATTAAGCCTTCACAAGCTCTCAGAGAGCAAGGTGTAAAAATGAAGCTTTCTCCTGTTAGAGGTGTGGTAGAAGGAAAGCGAGTGATCATGGTAGATGACTCGATCGTTCGCGGGACAACGAGCAAAAGAATTGTTAATTTGCTTCGCGAAGCTGGCGCAACAGAAGTACATGTGGTGATTAGCTCTCCTACTATTAAAAATCCATGCTTCTATGGGATTGATATGTCCACGAAGAGAGAATTAATTGCTGCAAATCATTCCGTAGAAGAAATTAGAGAGATTCTAGGAGCGGATTCTTTAACCTTTTTAAGTGTAGATGGAATGGTTGAAGCGATTAATAAAAATGAATCTGATCAATCACATGGTCTTTGTCTTGCATGCTTTACAGGCAATTATCCAACTGAAATCAATCCGGTTAAAAACGAGGAAAAGGTTCCAGTCGGTTAATAGGTTTTGATAGGACATAACTTTGAGATGAATTTGATAAAGCGGCATTGAAAGATGTCGCTTTTGTTTTGAAAATAAATGTAAAGCGCTTTTCTGATGAAGGAGGACTACTAATGGCAAATGCATATAAGCAAGCTGGTGTCGATATTGAAGCAGGCTATGAAGCAGTATCGCGTATGAAAAAACATGTAGAGAAAACAATTCGACCTGGTGTTTTCGGCGGACTAGGCGGATTTGGCGGGATGTTTGATTTATCGGTTCTGAATTTAAAAGAACCTGTTCTTGTATCGGGTACAGATGGAGTAGGAACGAAATTAATGCTTGCATTTATGATGGACAAACACGATACAATTGGTATTGATGCTGTCGCAATGTGCGTAAACGATATCGTCGTCCAAGGGGCGGAGCCGATTTATTTCTTAGATTATATTGGCTGCGGAAAAGCTGTGCCATCTAAGATTGAGGCGATTGTTAAAGGGATTGCTGATGGGTGTGAACAAGCAGGCTGTGCATTAGTTGGAGGAGAAACAGCTGAAATGCCAGGCATGTATACGGAAGAAGAATATGATCTTGCTGGATTTGCTGTCGGTGCTTGTGAAAAATCAAACATTATCAGCGGCACAGATATTAAAAGTGGAGACGTATTAATTGGCCTTGCCTCAAGCGGAATCCACAGCAATGGATATTCACTTGTCCGGAAATTATTTTTGGAGCAAGCTAACATGTCGTTAACGGAACATGTGGATGAATTAGGCTGCACGTTAGGAGAAGAGCTTCTGCGTCCAACGAAAATTTATGTTAAGCCAATTCTTTCTGCATTGAATAAATTTAAAATTAAAGGAATGGCTCATATAACAGGCGGCGGTTTTATCGAAAACATTCCGCGTATGCTTCCTGAAGGCTTAGGTGCACAATTACAAGAAAGCAATTGGGAAGTGCCTGCTGTCTTTAAGTTAATGGAGAAGATTGGCGATTTAGACCGTAAAGAAATGTACAATATTTTTAATATGGGTACAGGAATGGTCTTAGCTGTAGATCAAGAAATGGCCCAAGATGTGATGACCCATTTTAATGAGAACGGCGAAAAGGCTTATCTAATCGGAACAGTAACTGATAAAGAAGGAATTGAGATTTTATAATGAAAAAGATCGCAATATTTGCTTCTGGCAGCGGGACGAACTTCCAAGCCATTATAAATGCAGTTCACAAAGGTGAGCTTCAAGCTGATATTCAATTGCTTGTATGTGATAAGCCCGATGCATTTTGTATTAAACGGGCTGTAAAAGGGAAGATTCCTCAGTTTATTTTTTCTGCTAAAGAGTACCCAAATAAAGAAGCTTATGAAAAAGTGATTTTGAATAAGCTTGAAGATCTCAATGTTGAATATATTATTTTGGCTGGCTATATGAGATTGATTGGACAAACTCTTCTGCGGGCATTTGAGGGGAAAATCATTAATATTCATCCTTCCTTGCTGCCTGCTTTTCCAGGGAAAGATGCAATTGGCCAAGCATTTGAAGCGAAAGCAGAGGTTAGCGGGGTAACCGTTCATTTCGTTGATGAAGGAATGGATACAGGCCCGATTATTGCTCAGCAAGAGGTCGAAATTAGTTCAGAAGAAACGATGGAAAGTCTTGAAGCTAAAATCCACAGGATTGAACATCAGCTATATCCAGCTGTTTTACAAAAGTTGCTTACGAACAATTTGTAGGGGCTCTTTCATTTAACTGAACGAAACATTCCTGTATAAGGGAAGGCATTAATTTTTTGGAGGGCAAACTTGATGAAGAAAAGAGCACTAATTAGCGTTTCTGATAAAAGTGGAGTGGCTGAATTCGCAAAGGCATTAAGCGAATTAGGGTTTGAAATTCTTTCCACTGGCGGTACAAAAACGGCATTGGAAGAGATTGGGCTTCCTGTGACAGGCGTCAGCGACGTTACTGGTTTTCCGGAAATATTAGAAGGACGGGTCAAGACGTTAAATCCATTCATCCATGGAGGATTATTAGCGAAGTTTGATGAGCCGAGCCATAAGGAACAATTGGAAGAACACCAAATCCAGCCGATTCATGTCGTATGTGTCAATTTATATCCTTTCCAGCAAACCATTGCCAAACCGGACGTAACAGTGGAGGATGCAATTGAAAATATCGATATCGGCGGACCGGCTATGCTTCGCGCCTCAGCCAAAAACCATGAGTATGTCACGGTTGTAGTCGATCCTTCCGATTATGAGACTGTTTTAAGTCAATTAAAGCAAAACGGTGAGGTAGAAAAGGAAACACGCCGTAAGTTAGCGGCAAAGGTATTCCGTCATACTGCAGCTTATGATGCGATGATTGCGGAATATATGACAAAGCTTGCTAACGAGGAAGCACCTGAAAAATTAACCGTTACGTATGAATTAAAACAATCATTGCGATATGGAGAGAATCCACATCAGAAGGCATCTTTTTACCGGAAGCCGTTAGGCTCAGAGTTTTCGATTGCAAATGCTGAGCAATTACATGGAAAAGAATTATCCTATAATAACATAAATGATGCGGATGCCGCTCTTCAAATTGTAAAGGAATTTACAGAGCCGGCGGCAGTCGCTGTCAAGCATATGAACCCTTGTGGGGTTGGAAGTGGAGAATCGGTTTACGATGCTTTTACAAAAGCATTTGCTGCTGATCCTGTTTCCATTTTTGGCGGAATTATTGCCTTCAATCGGGAAGTAGATAAAGAAACAGCACAAAAATTATATGAAATTTTTCTAGAAATCATTATTGCTCCTTCATTTTCAAAAGAGGCTTTAGAGATTTTAACAGGGAAAAAGAATCTTCGTCTATTAACGATTCCATTTTCTAAACAAGATAAAGAAGAAGTAAAGCTAACATCTATTGAAGGCGGATTATTAATCCAGGATTTTGATGAGTACACACTAGACAACGCAGAAATCACAATTCCAACGAAAAGACAGCCTTCTGATGAAGAATGGAAAGCGTTAAAGCTTGGATGGAAGGTCGTTAAACATGTGAAATCCAATGCGATTGTTGTGAATAACGCGGAAATGACCCTTGGAATTGGCGCAGGTCAAATGAACCGTGTGGGTGCAGCGAAAATTGCCTTGGAACAGGCAGGAGAAAAAGCAAATGGGGCAGCCATGGCATCCGATGCCTTCTTCCCAATGGATGATACAGTTGAAGCAGCAGCGAAGGCTGGCATTACAGCTATCATCCAGCCGGGCGGATCTGTCCGTGATGAGGATTCAATCAAAAAAGCGGATGAGTACGGAATCGCGATGGTATTCACGGGCGTTAGACACTTTAAACATTAAAAGTGGGGGATGTTTATAATGAAGGTACTAGTAATTGGAAGAGGCGGCCGTGAGCACGCTATTTGCAGAAAGCTTTCTGAAAGTCCGTCAGTAGAGAAAGTATTTGTTGCGCCAGGAAACCAAGGCATGGAGGATGTTGCTGAGCTTGTTGCTATTACGGAAGACCAACAGGATCAACTTGTGCAATTTGCGAAAGAATATGAAATTGGCTTAACCGTGATTGGACCAGAAGTTCCCCTGCTTGAAGGTTTATCAGACCGTTTCCAAGAGGAAGGCTTAAAGGTATTTGGTCCTAAAAAAGAAGCGGCAATCATCGAAGGCAGCAAGTCATTTGCGAAAGATTTGATGAAGAAATACAACATTCCTACTGCCGATTATGCGGTATTTTCCACTTATGATGAAGCAAGAGCTTATTTGGAAGAAAAGGGCGCTCCTATCGTCATAAAAGCGGACGGTTTAGCTGCAGGTAAAGGTGTGACCGTTGCGCTTACAATGGATGAGGCGATACAAAGCTTAGAAGAAATGCTTTTAAATGAAAGATTTGGCGAAGCTTCGTCTACTGTTGTCCTGGAGGAGTTTTTGACTGGAGAGGAAATTTCCCTAATGGCTTTCGTAAATGGCGAAACAGTGATCCCTCTTGAGATTGCCCAAGATCATAAACGTGCTTTTGACGGAGATGAGGGTCCGAATACAGGTGGAATGGGTGCATATTCCCCTGTGCCTCATATTAGTGAAGATACGGTACAAACAGCCATTGAAACCATATTAAAACCAACAGCAAAAGCACTTGTTCAAGAAGGGCGGCATTTTTGCGGCGTTCTATACGCAGGACTCATCATTACAGAGGCTGGCCCTAAAGTGATTGAATTTAATGCCCGCTTTGGCGATCCGGAAACACAGGTTGTTCTGCCAAGAATGAAATCAGACTTAGCGGAAGTGATGCTAGCTGTTATTAATGGAGACGCCCCTAACATTATTTGGGATGAACAAGCTATGCTAGGAGTAGTTGCTGCTTCTGTAGGGTATCCAGAGAAATATGAGAAGGGTGCCACTTTATCAGGCTTGCAGGATATTAGCAGCGACGTGCTAGTTTTCCATGCAGGCACAGAAAAGAATAGTGCCGGAGAATTTATCACAAACGGCGGACGCGTTTTCCTTGCAGCAGCAAAAGCAAACACTCTAAAAGAAGCGCAGGATCAGGTTTATTTGGAATTAGAAAAGGTAACCTGCAGCGAAATCTTTTATCGTAAGGATATTGGTTATAAAGCTATCTAGCACGCCTTTTCCTAGACTTTCGCATAAAAGCAAATAGTAAAGCAATGATGCTTCCTACTACTATGATTAGGACAAAGGACATATCAGTTAAATATTCTAAAAACATATTTGGCACTCCTTATTCTTAAGCCCCCGTTTTGGGGGCTTTGTTTTGATTGTAAATTACGTTGGATTATGAGGAACCATTACACTGAATAATTCATCTTCCCCATTATTCCCTTTCATTCGCTCTTGCCCGCATCGATAAAGATCTGTAACTGGACAGTATCTTACAATTCCTTCCGCCACCTTCATGGCTCCGAGCACAACCCAAATAAAATTAGATTGGCGCCAAGGTCTTTTGACAAGTTTTGCGGATGCACAGGACATGACAGAAAGTCCTATAGTAATGCGGATTAACGCATTGACAATCCCGATATTAGGTTTCACATTCAATGGAGCTTCACCTCCTTTAATATTTTTTAAAAACCACCTATTTCTTTAGTGCGTTAAATTGCGAAATATGATAAGATAGTAGAAATGAAAGGGCTTTCTTTTGCTTTTTTTACCAAAATACAATCAGAGCTAATTGAAAAAATAGATTTAACACACAGCAAAACAGGGGGAGGGTTTAACGTGCTGGAACAGAAATTCCGTTGGAAAAATAAGCATTTGCGTGACCATGTTTCAGTATTAGATGGCAAATTGTCGCCGACCATATTACTTAAAAATGCACGGTATCTAAATCAGGCATTCCGTAAATGGATGACGGCAAACATTTGGATTTATAATGATCGCATCGTCTATGTGGGGGAGAGGCTTCCCGAGAAATTAGACGAATGTGAAATCATGGATTGTGAAGGTTTAGTACTTGTTCCAGGATACATTGAACCCCACTCCCATCCGTTTCAATTATATAATCCCCATTCATTTGCCAGCTATGCATCACAATTCGGGACGACAACCTTGATTAATGACAATATGGTCCTTGCCTTGCAATTAGATAGAAAGACAGCGTTTTCCTTTATTGAGGATATGAATCATTTGCCGACATCGATGTATTGGTGGTGCAGATTTGATGCACAAACAGAAATACAGAATGAAGAAACAATATTCTCACATAGCAATATTAAATCATGGCTTGAACATGATGCGGTTCTGCAAGGCGGGGAATTAACAGGCTGGCCGAAATTATTAGATGGCGATGATTTAATTTTGCATTGGATACAGGAAACGAAGAAGAAAGGAAAGAAAATTGAGGGACACTTCCCTGGGGCATCAGAGAAGACGCTGGCAAAGCTTATGCTGCTAGGAGCCGATTGTGACCATGAAGCGATGACGGGAAAAGATGTTTACAATCGATTAATGCAAGGCTATACAGTTTCTCTTAGATATTCATCGATCCGTCCGGATTTACCTGTATTGTTAGATGAAATACATGAACTAGGAATCAATCATTATGATCAAATGATTTTGACGACTGATGGGTCCTCTCCTTCATTTTATGAACAGGGCATCATTGATCAGATGATTCGAATAGCCATTGAAAAGGGAGTCCCGATTATGGACGCCTATAATATGGGAACGATAAATATTGCAAGGCACTATAATATTGAACATTTGCATGGGAACATCGCAACGGGAAGAATCGCCAATATTAATTTTCTGACAGATGAGACAAACCCTACACCTGTTTCTGTTTTAGCAAAGGGAAAGTGGGTCAAGAAGAACGGAGAGCTGCTGGAGGCATACGGGTCTATAGATTGGAAAGATAAAGGCTATAAACCTTTACAAATAGATTGGAATCTTGAGTCGGATGATTTACAATATTCCATGCCGTTTGGGATCAATATGGTGAATACAGTCATTATGAAGCCATATTCCCTCTCTATCGATGTTTCGGCTGACCAGTTATCTACTGACCATGATGAATGTTTTTTCATGCTGGTTGATAAACACGGAAACTGGAGAATTAACACATTGCTTAAAGGCTTTGCCACTCAATTAGACGGGTTTGCCAGTTCTTTTTCTAATACAGGAGACTTTATCCTCATTGGAAAAAGCAAGCAGGATATGATGAACGCCTTTAATCGAATGAAAGAGATTGGTGGAGGTATTACAGTTTCGGAGCAGGGCCGAATTGTTCAGGAAATTCCACTCAGTGTTATGGGCGTGATGTCCAGCGAAAGCGTTGAAAGCATAATTGAAAAAGAAAAAGAGCTCCGCAGCTATTTAAGTGAAAGAGGCTATAAGCACGATGATCCTATTTATTCGCTACTTTTCTTTTCTTCCACCCATTTGCCTTATATTAGGGTCACACAGCAGGGGATCTATGATGTTATGAACAAAACAGTACTCTTTCCAACAATAATGCGTTAAAATGTAAAAGTAGAAAATCTGCATCTAGACTAAACAGAACCAGCATACCAAAGTTTATTGAAATATCCTTACTCACTTCATAAAAAGTGATCGCGGCAAGGAAACTTCACAATCCACAGAGGTGTCTTAATGTTAAAACAATGGATAGCTGCTTTTGCAGCGATCATGCTGCTAGTTTCAGGATGCAGTAAAAATGATAAAACGAACGTAAAGAATGAAGAAAATAATCATGAAGAAACAGCAGGGGAGCAAGAGCAAGTATCCGAACAGGAGGATTTGCCTTATCAATTTCCATTAACAGGTGTCGGAACAGAGGAACAGGCGGAAACAAGAGCAGTAGCTGTCATGATCAATAACCACCCTCAAGCACGTCCTCAATCAGGTCTTGGTCAGGCAGACATTGTCTATGAACTGCTTGCAGAAGGCGATGTGACGAGATTTCTTGCTATTTTTCAAAGTGAACAGCCAGAGAAAATTGGACCGATAAGAAGTGCGAGAGATTATTATATTGAATTGGCAAAAGGCTATGACAGTCTGTATATTGCTCATGGATATAGTCCAGACGCCAAAGTAATGATGGATAGAGGGTATATCGATAATTTAAATGGAATGAACTATGATGGAACGCTTTTTTATCGTTCCACTGACCGAAAAGCTCCGCATAACTCTTATTCGTCCTTTGAGAATTTCTTAAAGGGTGCTGAATTAAGAAATTATGATATGGATAAAGCTCCTGCAGCGCTTACTTTTCTTGATAAACAGGAGATAGAAGCTTTAGACGGGGAAGATGCCAAGTCAGCGATGGTTTCTTATTTTAACAGCAAGCTCTTTAATTCAATCTATGAATATGATGAAACTCTTGAAAAGTATAAGCGGTATTCTAACGGTGAATTAACTGCAGACGAACAAACTAAAGAACCGGTGCTTTTAGATAATATTTTCATCGTAGAAACAGAGCACAAAGTCATTGATTCTGCGGGGCGAAGATCCATCAACCTTATTTCTGGAGGAAGAGGATACTTGCTGCAGAAGGGAAAATGGAAAGAGGTTGAGTGGCAAAGTATTGAGGGTAAAATCCTGCCAATGCAAAATGGCCAAATGATCGGGCTTGCCCCAGGAAAAACATGGATTAATGTAATCCCTTCCAACCCAGGCTTGGAGCAAACTGTTTCTTTTGATGTAACGGAATAGATTCTAAATTTAAAGGGGAATGAACATATGCAAATTGATAAATTAAGAGGGAAAGAGCTGGATCAGTTATTTAAATCGATTTTATCTTTAAAGGATTTAGAAGAATGCTATCGTTTTTTTGATGATTTATGCACAGTTAATGAGATTCAATCTTTAGCCCAGCGTCTTGAAGTTGCCCGAATGCTTACAGAAGGAAAGACTTATCATAAGATCGAGACCGAAACAGGTGCCAGCACCGCAACCATTTCTCGAGTAAAACGCTGCCTCAACTATGGAAATGATGCATACGAAATGGCTTTAGAGAGAATTAAGGAAGACGCATCTGTGAATGAATGATTATATGTTTATGGAAAGGCCGCAGGGATTAACTCCTGCGGCTCTTTTCTTTAATGGAGAATATCTACATTTTTGGATTTTGGTTGTTCCGCGCTTTGCTTTTTGATTCATTTCACAAATGATATAATGTTGAAATGGAATGATAGAATGGGGGAAGTATGGATGTATGATGTACGCGAGTGGCGCCATGTGTTTAAGCTCGATCCAGATAAATATATTTCTGATGAGGATTTAGAAAAGATTTGCGAGTCAGGAACAGACGCGCTTATTGTAGGCGGAACAGATGGAATCACATTAGACAAGGTATTGGACCTAATGGCTCGGATCCGCCGATATACAGTCCCATGTGTGCTGGAAGTATCCTCTATCGAAGCGATTACGCCTGGATTTGATTTATATTTTATTCCAACGGTATTGAACAGCAAGGAGACAAAGTGGATTTCAGGGCTGCACCATGAAGCTGTGAAAGAGTATGGCGATATCATGAATTGGGATGAAATCGTCGTGCAAGGTTATTGTATTCTCAATGAGGAATGCAAAGCTGCTAAGCTTACAAATGCAAATACCGATTTAACCATTGATGATGTCAGGGCTTATGCGATGATGGCAGAGAAAATGTTCCATCTCCCTATTTTTTACTTAGAATATAGCGGAACATACGGAGATGCCGAGCTGCTATCAGAGGTTAGGAAAACGCTTGAGAATACAACCTTATTTTACGGCGGGGGCATAGAAACAGCGGAACAAGCTCTCGAAATGGCTGCCGTTGCCAATGTCATCGTAGTTGGAAATGTTATTTATTCAGATATTCAGGCCGCTTTGGATACGGTCAAAGCTGTACGATAACAGTTGAATGGCATGAGGAAAAGAGTTAATATTAGTAATAGAACATATGTTTGGCGGTGATTAAAGGAATGAATTTTTTAACAGATAAGCTTTTAAAGGGATTAAACCCTGAGCAGCAAAATGCAGTAAAGACAACAGACGGCCCTCTATTAATTATGGCTGGTGCCGGCAGTGGCAAGACAAGGGTGTTAACACACCGAATTGGTTATTTAATGGTAGAAAAAGGAGTCAATCCGTACAATATTTTGGCTATTACGTTCACGAATAAAGCTGCGCGAGAGATGCGTGAAAGAATTCAGCGAATGATGGGCGGAGCGGCTGATGAGATTTGGATCTCTACCTTCCACTCGATGTGTGTGAGGATTTTAAGAAGAGATATTGACCGCATTGGCTTTAACCGTAATTTCACCATTCTAGATACAACCGATCAGCAGTCAGTGATTAAAGGGATATTAAAGGATAAAAACTTAGACCCGAAGAAATTCGATCCCCGAGCCATCCTCGGTTCCATTAGCTCGGCTAAGAATGAACTGACAACACCAGAGGAATATTCGAAAACTACAGGCGACTACTATCAGCAGGTTGTAAGTGATGTATACGCAGAATATCAAAAGAGACTGAGAAGAAACCAAGCGCTAGATTTCGATGACCTTATTATGATAACCATCCAGCTCTTCCAGCGTGTACCGGATGTTCTCGAATACTATCAGAGAAAATTTCAGTACATACATGTTGATGAGTATCAGGATAGTGCGACACGTTGCTAACTGAAAAGGTTAGCCACTAGAATAAATTTCTAGGAGAACTAAGAATCTGAAGAGTCGAATGATGGGGTAACGCCCTGAAAGGCTCGCCTAATCCTCCGAATAGCGTTCGGGCGGTGCAAAACGCCTGAGGGTTATAAGCTCGGTGAAGTCGGTTGAAAGTTATCCTAACGTAAAGTCGAGGAAAGCTCTCTGGAGGCAGAGGGTATGGCTGATAGACCGGGGTTCTACAAAATACCTATGATGAGAAATTAGATGTAACAACCATCTATCGACGAAATTCCGAATGTACGGCTCTAGAGGTATAACTATTCGAAAGGATAGTCCGCCACGCGCGGGTTAGTGAGGTAGAGTAAGATTTGTCTTTATGAAATACCTTATGGTGTTAAAGGCACCATCAAGCTAACAGGGCTAGAGGAATCATCTAAGGGTATATGTATAGATAAGATTCTTGGAACGTGGTAAGCCGGTAACGTGGAGAGTTTGCACTCTATGAAGCGGTGTTAGGAAAGCATTAATTGTATAACTAACTTTATATCGGTGAAGGTAGTGGCACAGTACCGGTGAAGCTGTGATAACAAGCAGTGGAGGGATAGCCACTAGTCAACTAATAGAAGATTACATAACGAGCTTCTAGTTGATGGGGCGCCGTATGAGGTGAAAGTCTCACGTACGGTGCTAAGCGGGGGAAAAGACGGAGATGACTTCAAACTCTTACCTATCGCAACCAAACCGAGCACAATATATGCTCGTAAAGCTTTTAGCAGCAAGGTTTAGGAATCTATGTGTTGTCGGTGACTCGGATCAGTCTATTTACCGCTGGCGTGGGGCTGATATTGCCAATATCCTTTCTTTTGAAAAAGATTATTCCAATGCTAAGGTGATTCTGCTTGAGCAAAATTACCGGTCCACGAAAAGAATTCTTCTTGCAGCCAATCAAGTGATCGCTAGAAATATGAATCGTAAGGCGAAAAATCTTTGGACAGAAAATCCTGAAGGAAATAAGATTTTCTATTATCGGGCTGATAGTGAGCAAGGGGAGGCTCAATTTGTTGTCGGCAAAATTAATGAGCTTACGAAAGACGGAAAGCGGAATTTATCGGATATTGCGATTCTTTACCGAACGAATGCCCAATCGCGTGTAATGGAGGAAGTTCTTTTAAAATCAAACATCGAATACTCCATCGTTGGCGGAATTAAGTTCTATGACCGTAAGGAAATTAAAGATATTCTCGCTTATTTAAGACTGATTGCCAACCCTAGTGACGATATTAGCTTGCAAAGAATTATTAATGTCCCGAAACGCGGAATAGGTTCAGGAACAATTGATAAGATTGCTAACTTCGCGTTGCTGCACGAAATGACGATGTTTGAGGCGTTACAATCGATTGAACTAATCGGTTTAAGCCCGAAGATTACAAAAGCGGCAGCAGAATTTAGGGATTTAATCAATAACTATACACAAATGCAGGAATACCTGTCCGTTACGGAATTAGTAGAAGAATTGCTAGAGAAATCAGGCTATCGAGAAATGCTGATTGCAGAAAAATCAATTGAAGCTCAAAGCCGTCTCGAAAACTTGGATGAATTTCTATCTGTAACGAAAAGCTTTGAGGAAGCTAGTGATGATAAAAGCTTAGTGGCCTTTTTAACGGATTTAGCGTTAGTCGCTGATATTGATAAGTTAGATGATGACGGAGAAAAAGCGGATGCAGTTGTCTTAATGACGCTTCACTCGGCTAAAGGTCTTGAATTCCCAACTGTCTTTTTAATTGGTCTAGAGGAAGGGGTTTTCCCTCACAGCCGGTCATTAATGGAAGAGGCAGAAATGGAGGAAGAACGCAGGCTGGCGTATGTTGGAATTACGAGAGCAGAGGAAGAGTTATTTATAACTAATGCTCAATTGAGAACATTATTCGGACGTACGAATATGAATCCGCCATCTCGCTTTATAAGAGAAATACCTGAAGACTTGCTCGATGGACTCCAGCCGGCAAGAAGATCGGCTTCGCCTTTCGGAGGAACAGCGCTAGGGTCTTCAGCGGAAGGAAGACCAACGCCTAGAAGGCCGGTAATTCGTCCAGCCATGAATGCAACAGGTGGGGATGAATTAGGCTGGAAGGTTGGCGACAAAGCGGTGCATGGCAAATGGGGTACGGGTACCGTTGTTAGTGTGAAGGGGGAAGGAGAAGGCATTGAATTGGATATTGCTTTCCCAAAACCAATCGGGATCAAACGATTATTGGCTAAGTTTGCGCCGATAACTAAGGGATAACGGCATGTGCTTTTTCTATGAAAGGGGTTGAATCTATGGATCTTCAAATGGCCGAAAAAAAAGTAAATGAATTGAAAAATTTATTAAATCAATATAACTATGAGTATCATGTTCTTGATCAGCCATCTGTTCCGGATGCGGAGTACGACCGGCTTATGAGAGAATTAGTTGAAATAGAAGAAAGTTTTCCAGAACTCAAATCATCTGATTCACCTACACAGCGGGTTGGTGGAGAAGTTCTTGATATGTTCGAGAAAGTACAGCATCAGTCCCAAATGTTAAGTCTTAGCAATGCTTTTGGCGAGCGGGACTTAATGGATTTTGACCGCCGTATCCGTCAGGCTGTTGGGGATGATTTTTCCTATGTATGTGAGTTGAAAATTGATGGATTAGCCGTGTCTCTTCGCTATGAGGATGGATTATTTGTTCTTGGTGCAACGAGAGGGGATGGATCCACAGGTGAGAATATTACAGCTAATCTAAGAACGATTCGTTCCATTCCGCTCCGCTTAAATAAGGAGGTAACGCTTGAAGCCCGCGGTGAAGCATTCATGCCAAAGCCTTCCTTCGAGGCATTGAATCATCAAAGAGCGGAGAAGGGTGAAGAGCTTTTTGCCAACCCGCGAAATGCTGCAGCGGGCTCACTGCGCCAGCTAGATCCGCGAATCGCGGCTTCAAGAAACCTTGATGTTTTCTTATATAGTGTGACAGATACAGGTGAAACAGCTATCGATTCACATAGTGAGGCATTGGACTTTTTAGATTCGCTAGGATTTAAGACGAATAAACAGCGAAAAAAGTGTGCGGACATCCATGAAGTCATTGAATATGTAGAAAAATGGACGAAAGAACGTCCTCAGCTTCCATATGAAATCGATGGAATTGTAATCAAGGTGGACTCATTTGAACAGCAGCAGGATCTTGGATCAACAGCAAAAAGTCCACGCTGGGCGATCGCCTATAAGTTCCCTGCAGAAGAGGTTATTACAACCTTAAAGGGCATTGAATTGAGCGTAGGAAGAACAGGTGTCGTGACACCAACAGCAATCTTGGAGCCAGTCCGGGTTGCTGGATCTACGGTTCAGCGTGCTTCTCTTCATAATGAGGATTTAATTCGGGAAAAGGATATCCGAATTGGGGATCAGGTCGTTGTGAAAAAAGCAGGAGACATTATTCCTGAGGTGGTTAATGTATTAGCTGACCGGAGAACAGGGGATGAAGAAGAATTTCATATGCCGACTCATTGCCCAGAATGTGAAAGTGATCTCATTCGCCTGGATGGAGAGGTCGCCTTACGCTGTATTAATCCAAAATGTCCAGCACAAATCCGCGAAGGTATCATTCATTTTGTTTCCCGAAATGCAATGAATATTGATGGATTAGGAGAAAAGGTAATTGGCCAATTATTTGCGGAAAATCTAATTCATGATGTTGCGGATTTGTACAAGCTTAAATATGAACAGCTAATTGGGCTTGAACGAATGGGAGAAAAATCAGTTCAAAATTTACTGGCTGCCATTGAAGCCTCTAAGCAAAATTCACTAGAAAAGCTTATTTTTGGATTGGGCATCCGTCATGTTGGCGAAAAAGCGGCTAAAACCATTGCTCAGCAATTTGAATCAATGGCTGGTCTTGAAGCGGCTACCCGCGATGACTTTCTTGCGATAAATGAAATCGGTGAGAAAATGGCTGATTCCATTGTTGCCTTTTTTGAACAAGAGGAGGTTAAAGAACTTCTTCAAGAGCTTAGAGAAGCTGAAGTGAATATGGAATATAAAGGTCCTAAACTCGTAACAGCTGAAAACTCAGAGTCGGTTTTTGCCGGAAAAACAATTGTGTTAACTGGAAAGCTTGAAAGGCTGTCAAGGAATGAAGCAAAGGATCAGATTGAGGCATTTGGCGGTAAAGTATCTGGAAGTGTCAGTAAGAAAACAGATATTGTGATTGCAGGTGAGGATGCAGGTTCGAAGCTGACGAAAGCACAGGAATTAGGCATCGAGATTTGGGATGAAGAGAGACTTGTGGAGGAATTAAAGGATTAGATTTTTATCGCAGATTAACGGGCTGTAAGACCCCCACTTCAAGAAGTTGAGTAAAACGAAAAAATCCTAAGTGGGGGATCAACAGCCCGTAAAGGCCCGATTGGTTCAACTAACAATCAGTGGGGGATGAATGAACTCCCCCACTGATTGAAGTTTCACTTTATAAAGACAAAAGGAGAGAGTGGGAATTCCGTGAAAAAATTCATATTGCTTGCTCTTTCTTTAAGCCTTCTTCTTGCCGGGTGTGCACCAAAGTTCAATCAACAGGATGAAGTGGTTCATGAAAAAGAGGATGCTAAAGAGAAAGCAATAATACCAAGCTATAGGATTTCAGATCAGTACTACCGTACGATTTTGCCTTTTGAACCGAGTGAATCAAGAGGACTAGTCGTAGGAAATATTAACTCAAAATATGATATTACAGAATTTGAAACAGGCCTGATGCGTGTAGCGCAAAACAATTTTGACCCTGATAAATATATGTTTCAAGAAGGACAGCATTTAAAAAGAAAGACAGTCAACCTCTGGCTCAACCGAAAATTCACTTCTGCCCAATTAGAAGAGAATAAATTAAAGGAAGATGACAATATTGGACTTAACCCTCTTGATAACGGAAATGAAGAGACTCCAAAATATTTGGCCCATATTTTAGAACATAATTATCTAATTAAAAATGACGAGGGCAAGTATAAATTGGGAGGAGTCGTCATTGGACTAGCTCTCAATTCCATTTACTATTACCAAAAGATCCAATATGGGCCAACGTATGAAACAAAAATTAGTCATGCAGAACTAGAAAAAGAGGGAAAGAAGCTTGCGGATGAGGTATTAAGCAGATTAAGACAAATGGATCAGCTCAAGGATGTGCCAATTACAATTGCCTTATTTGAACAGCAAAGTAAAACATCCGTTGTTCCAGGAAACTTCTTCGCTTATGCGAATGCCCCAAAGGGCAGCTCTAAACTAGGTGGATGGGAAAAGATTGATGAAAAGTATGTCCAATTTCCATCAACAGCTGCGACTGAAAATCATCGAGATGATTTAACATCCTTTTTGAACTTTAAACAAGATGTTGAAGCTTATTTTCCTAATTTTAATGGGGTAATTGGCAAAGCGTATTATGTTCAGGGACAGATGCAAGAGTTATCCATTAATATTCCAATACAGTTTTATGGAAAGGCTGAAGGGATTGGATTTACCCAATATGTGGCAAGTCTGGTGATGAAACATTTTCCGGAATATATCTCCGTAGAGGTTAATGTTTCATCCGTCTATGGTCCGGAAGCCTTAATTGTCCGTAAAGCTGATCAAAATGAACCATTTGTTCACATTTACAATTAGATGTTTTGAGATGGATCGGAAGAGTCAGAACTCATTATTCATGAAAAATTTACGAGGATGAAGAGAAGTCTGTTTTTTAACTTTCCAAAAATTAACCCGTGTTGTTTGAACGGTTAAATCAAAACATGTTAAAATGGGATTTGGATGCAAAAGCTATACAAAGATAACAGTGAGCACAAAATTGGCGATTCATTTACTATGTGTTCATATGTCATTTTTAGTAGATATGTGGAGGCGAAGAAAATGGTACAACCTTACAGACATGAACCATTTACAAATTTTAAAGTAGAAGAAAACCATCAAGCTTATTTAACTGGTTTAAAAACGGTTGAAGGCTATTTAGGAAAAGACTACGATTTAGTAATTGGCGGAGAACGCATTACGACGGAAGATAAAATTACTTCATACAATCCTGCTAATAAGGAAGAAGTAATTGGCCGTGTGTCTAAAGCAAGCCAAGAGCTAGCTGAAAAAGCCATGCAAGCAGCAGTTGAAGCGTTCAAAACTTGGAAAAAAGTAAAGCCGGAAATTCGCGCAGACGTTCTTTTCAAAGCAGCAGCAATTATCCGCCGCCGCAAGCATGAATTCTCTGCTCTATTAACGAAAGAAGCAGGAAAGCCATGGAATGAGGCAGATGCAGATACAGCAGAAGCAATTGACTTCTTAGAGTATTATGCTCGTCAAATGCTGCGTATTAAAGATGGTGTTCCAGTGAACAGCCGTCCAAACGAATTCAACCGTTATGACTATATTCCACTAGGAGTAGGAATCATTATCTCTCCATGGAACTTCCCGTTAGCGATTATGGCTGGTACAACAGTTGCTGCAATCGTAACAGGAAACACTGTATTACTAAAACCAGCTTCAACAACGCCAATCGTGGCAGCGAAATTCGTTGAAGTAATGGAAGAAGCAGGACTTCCAGCAGGTGTTCTTAACTTCGTTC
>NZ_LMAS01000009.1:26442-134317 GCF_001509555.1 Bacillus sp. FJAT-29937
CAGCTTCACAGGCTCTCGTGATGTTGGTCTGCGTATTTTCGAACGTGCATCTAAGCTGAATGAAGGCCAAATTTGGATGAAGCGTTTAATCGCAGAAATGGGCGGAAAAGATACGATTGTTGTCGATAAAGAAGCAGATCTTGAACTAGCTGCAACATCAATCGTTGCTTCAGCGTTCGGATTCTCCGGGCAAAAATGTTCTGCATGTTCTCGTGCAGTAGTTGTGGAAGATGTTTACGATCAAGTTTTAAACCGTGTTGTTGAATTGACAAACGAATTAACACAAGGCGATCCAACAGATCCAAACAACTATATGGCAACAGTAATTGACCAAAGTGCTTACAACAAAATCATGAGCTACATTGAAATTGGAAAGCAAGAAGGAAAGCTAATGACAGGCGGAGAAGGAGACGATTCAAAAGGCTACTTCATCAAACCAACTGTATTCGCTGACCTTTCACCAGAATCTCGCATCATGAAAGAAGAAATCTTTGGACCAGTTGTCGGCTTTACAAAAGCTAAAGATTTCGATGAAGCGATTGATATTGCTAACAACACAGAATACGGCTTAACTGGAGCAGTTATTACAAATAACCGTATGAACCAAGAAAAAGCACGTGAAGATTTCCATGTTGGAAACCTATACTTTAACCGCGGCTGTACAGGTGCCATTGTAGGCTACCAGCCATTCGGCGGATTCAACATGTCAGGAACGGACTCTAAAGCAGGCGGACCTGATTATCTGCTTCTTCACATGCAAGCAAAAACAACTTCTGAAATGTTTTAATGTTAAAAGAGTGATTTGTCATTGGACAGATCGCTCTTTTTTTTCGTTTTTTTACCTAGGAAGATATTAAGGGGTATTATTCTATAATCTCTTCCCCATTCATGTTCCGAAAGGCAGTAATCGGTAAAAGCATCGCTGTCCCATTGCCCGTACGAGTTGGAAACAGCAGTTACCGGTAAAAGCACCACCGTTCCATTGCCGGTACGAGGTGAAAACAGCAATTGCCGGTAAAAGCACCGCCATCCCATTGCCCGTTTGAGGTTAAAAAGTCAGTTGCCGGTAAAAGCACCTCCGTTCCATTCCTCGTTTCAATGCCCAAAAGACTTCCGCTGGTAAAAGCAACACAGTAGTCATCGAAGTATCAATTGTAATTTTCTAAAAATTATAAAAATGGGGTTCCATTTCTAAAACATCTGTTATATAATACAAAATGTAGATTACAAATTGTGATATAACAAAATTTGAATTTCATCAAACATATTAAAGGAGGAGTAAACAAATGACTAATTCAAGAGTGAAGCAATTGCAGGAAAGCTGGGAGATGGATGCACGCTGGAAGGGGATTGAAAGACCGTATTCTGCAGAAGAAGTCATTAAATTAAGGGGATCCATCGACATTGAATATACATTGGCACGAAGAGGAGCCGAAAAGCTTTGGAAGCTTGTGAATGAGGAGGATTTTGTTCATGCGTTAGGAGCATTGACAGGAAATCAGGCCGTTCAGCAGGTGAAAGCAGGATTGAAAGCCATCTATTTAAGCGGCTGGCAAGTAGCGGCAGATGCCAATCTTTCCGGTCATATGTACCCTGATCAAAGCCTGTATCCAGCAAATAGTGTTCCAAGTGTAGTCAAGAGAATTAATCAGGCACTGCAGCGTGCAGATCAAATTCATCATATGGAAGGGGATTCATCCATTGACTGGTTCGCTCCGATTGTGGCTGATGCGGAGGCTGGGTTTGGCGGTCAGTTGAATGTGTTTGAATTAATGAAAGGGATGATTGAAGCCGGAGCAGCAGGCGTCCATTTTGAGGATCAGCTCTCTTCTGAGAAAAAGTGCGGACATCTTGGAGGAAAGGTTTTATTACCGACACAGACCGCCGTCAAAAACCTAATTGCTGCTAGATTAGCTGCAGATGTGATGGGTGTGCCGACTCTAGTAGTTGCTAGAACAGACGCAAATGCGGCGGATTTAATTACTAGTGATGTAGATTCATATGATGCACCTTTCATTACTGGAGAGCGAACACCTGAAGGATTTTTCCGAACGAAAGCAGGTCTTGACCAAGCTATTGCCAGAGGATTAGCCTATGCCCCATATGCGGACCTTGTCTGGTGCGAAACGGCCGAGCCTAATCTGGATGAGGCAAAGCGCTTTGCTGAAGCCATTCATGAAAAATTTCCTGGCAAAATGCTTGCCTATAACTGTTCTCCATCATTCAATTGGAAGAGCAAGCTTGATGATGAAACGATTGCGAAGTTCCAGATTGAGCTTGGAAAAATGGGCTACAAATTCCAATTCGTTACCCTGGCTGGCTTCCATGCCTTAAACCACGGCATGTTTGAATTGGCTCGCGGCTACAGAGACCGTGGCATGGCTGCTTACTCCGAATTACAGGAGGCTGAATTTGCAAGCGAGGTGCATGGCTATACAGCTACTAGACATCAAAGGGAGGTGGGAACCGGATATTTCGATCAAGTTTCAATGACGATTACAGGTGGAACTTCTTCCACAACCGCCTTAAAGGGCTCAACGGAGGAGGAGCAGTTTACATCTGCAAAACAGGAAGTTTGATGATTTAGGTAGTATGCTTTTTCGTTTATCCATCATTCTATCGTGATTTTTGACCAATTTTTCTCCCATTTTCTCCTCTCTTCTTTGTGAAGGGGGGACTTTTTTGTCATGTGATTTTTCAAAGCTGGCACCTCTTGGTACAATAAAACATACATAATAATAGCCCTTCTTTTAAAATCTATATACAATGAACTTATTGGCGGCTGTTCCAGAAAAAACAACAGGAGGTTTTACTTTGTCTAATAATATCGATGATTATATCCTCCAGGGAATCCATGGCCAAAAGCAAACAAAGCCTGATGAACGAAGGAAATTCCTTGGAACTTTGCGAGAGCGTATCGTGATTGCCCTCACACAATCCCAAATTAGAGAAGACGGCATCTATCCTCAAGTTGAAAAGGCGCTAAAAAATAATGGAAAAGCGCATCTTTACTTAAACGGAAATATGAATTATGAAGAACTTTCAAAGTATACAAAACTAGCTTCAAAATATAAGGTAGAATACACGATGGTGACTAATAAGGATTATAATTCAGAAATTGGCTTAGCTCTGGCCCATGACTATGCGATTGATAAAGAGGAGATATATGTAAAAAAAGAAGTGCCAATCAAAAAAGCGCCTAAAAAGAAAAAGGGATTCTTTTCGTTGTTTTCAAGGAGAAGATAAGAGTGATAGCCGATGAAATATCCGTTGCTAGCCTACTGACGGACTTTTCAAGGTTCCATTATGTCCAAAAGTCCGTCCACGCCCCCTGGACGGACATTTCGCGTTGGTATCTCGCTCCAAAAGTCCGTCCACACCTCCTGGACGGACATTTCATCCTCCCACCTCCCTCAAAAAGTCCATCCACGCCAAAAATGACAAACATTTCTGTTTTCGCCAATGCGAATTGTCAAAACTCATGATAAAATGGCAGAGGTACAAGTCAAATATACGCCCCGAAAATATTGCTTTAACGTGTGAAAGTTTGATATTATCTATATTATTGTGTCTATGGAATTACACTTTTGGAGGTGTCGATAAATGTCTAAAATTTCAACCGAACAAGTAAAACATGTGGCAAACTTAGCAAGGTTGGCCATAACAGATGAAGAAGCTGAGATGTTCTCAAAACAGCTGGGTTCAATGATTACCTTTGCCGAACAGCTAAATGAATTGGATACAGACAATGTGGAACCGACTTCTCACGTGTTAGATATGAAAAATGTGATGAGAGAGGATATCCCTCAAGAAGGCTTACCGCAAGCAGAGGTTCTAAAAAATGCACCAGATCATCAGGATGGGCAAGTGAAAGTGCCGTCCATTATCGAGTAAGGGGGGAAATACGATGAGTTTATTTGATCATAAAGTATCAGAGCTGCATGAGCTTTTACATAAAAAAGAAGTTTCGGTTACTGATCTTGTTGATGAATCCTATAAGCGTATTAGCGCAGTTGATGATAAGGTACAGGCCTTTATCACATTAGATGAAGAAAATGCTCGTGAAAAAGCGCGTAAACTAGATGAAAAATTAGGCACGGATGAATCAAAGGGGCTCCTATTTGGAATGCCGATTGGCTTGAAGGACAATATCGTCACGAAAGGCTTGCGTACAACAAGTGCAAGTAAAATGTTAGAAAACTTTGATCCAATCTATGATGCAACAGTTGTGAATAAATTACATCATGCAGAAACGATTACCATTGGGAAATTAAATATGGATGAATTTGCGATGGGATCCACTACTGAGCATTCTGCTTTCATGAAAACTCGAAATCCTTGGAATTTAGACGTGGTTCCAGGCGGATCTTCAGGCGGCTCTGCTGCAGCTGTTGCCTCTGGCGAAGTTTTGTTTTCTTTAGGAACAGATACAGGCGGATCCATTAGACAGCCTGCTGCTTTTTGTGGGGTTGTTGGGATGAAGCCGACATATGGCCGTGTGTCCCGTTTTGGCGTTGTCGCCTTTGCTTCATCATTTGATCAGGTTGGTCCGATAACGCGCACGGTTGAAGACAATGCCTATTTATTGCAGGCGATTTCTGGACTAGATCAAATGGATTCAACTTCTGCGAACATTGAAGTTCCTAATTTTGTAGAGTCATTAACTGGAGACATTAAAGGGTTAAGGATTGCTGTACCAAAGGAATATTTAGGTGAAGGTGTAGGAGAAACAGCACGCCAATCTGTATTAGATTCCTTAAAAGTCCTTGAAAAGCTTGGCGCTACATGGGAAGAAGTTTCCCTTCCTCATTCCAAATATGCATTAGCAGCTTATTATTTATTATCTTCTTCTGAGGCTTCAGCGAACCTTGCGAGATTTGACGGAGTTCGATATGGGTACAGAACGGAGAACCCGGAAAACTTGCTTGATCTTTATAAAAAGACACGTGCGGAAGGTTTCGGTGATGAAGTGAAACTCCGTATTATGCTTGGAACCTTTGCATTAAGCTCCGGTTACTATGATGCTTATTATAAAAAAGCTCAAAAAGTACGTACACTGATCAAGAATGATTTTGATGATGTATTAAATAAATATGATGTCATTATTGGTCCAACGTCACCAAAACCAGCTTTCAAAATAGGTGAGAAAATTGATGATCCACTAGAGATGTATGCAAACGATATTTTGACTATCCCAGTCAACTTAGCGGGTGTGCCAGGAATTTCAATTCCGTGTGGATTTGATAACGGCCTGCCGTTAGGGCTGCAAATCATTGGCAAGCATTTTGATGAGAGCACTGTTTATCGTGTGGCACATGCCTTCGAACAGGCAACAGATTATCATAAACAAAAACCAACGCTGTAAGGGGGGAAATTTAATGGAATTTGGAACGGTTATAGGACTTGAAGTACATGTTGAATTAAAAACAGATTCAAAAATCTTCTCGGCTAGCCCGAATCACTTTGGAGCTGAACCGAATACGAATACAACGGTCATTGACCTTGGGTATCCAGGGGTTCTGCCTGTCCTAAATAAGAAAGTAGTTGAATTTGGGATGAAGGCGGCGTTAGCTCTTAACTGCGAAATTGCTCCGGTTACGACATTTGACCGGAAGAACTATTTTTATCCGGATAACCCGAAAGCCTACCAAATCTCTCAACTTGATAAGCCAATTGGGGAGCATGGCTGGATTGATATTGAAGTAGATGGCTATAAGAAAAGAATCGGGATTACTCGTATTCATTTAGAAGAGGATGCGGGAAAGCTAACTCATGGAAATGGATATTCATTATGTGATTTCAACCGTGCGGGCACTCCGCTCATTGAGATCGTTTCCGAGCCAGATATTCGTACAGCTAACGAAGCTTACGCTTATCTTGAAAAATTAAAGTCCATTATTCAATACACAGGTGTTTCTGATTGTAAAATGGAGGAAGGTTCTCTTCGTTGTGATGCAAATATTTCGATTCGCCCAGTTGGACAGGAAGAATTCGGAACGAAAACAGAGCTGAAGAACTTGAACTCTTTTAACTTCATTCGTAAAGGGATTGAATATGAAGTTAGCCGCCAAGAGGAAGTCGTACGTTCAGGCGGAGTGATTAATCAAGAAACGCGCAGATATGATGAAGCGACAAATACGACTATCCTTATGCGTGTGAAAGAGGGAGCAGACGATTATCGTTATTTCCCTGATCCGGATTTAATCGATGTTCATATTGATGATGAATGGAAAGAGCGGATCCGCGCTGAAATTCCTGAGCTTCCAGATCAGCGACAAAAACGTTATATCGAAGAGCTTGGATTACCTGTCTATGATGCAGCTGTATTAACTGTCGTTAAGGAATCAGCTGACTTTTTCGAGGCAACAGTAAATGCTGGTGCAGATCCAAAGCAAGCATCCAACTGGATCATGGGTGATGTCTCAGCTTATTTAAAGGCAGAACAAAAAGAGCTTGCAGATACAGCTTTAACTCCAGAAGGGCTGGCCGGCATGATCAAGCTGATTGAAAACGGCACAATCTCTTCAAAAATTGCGAAGACTGTTTTCAAGGAATTAATTGAAAACGGCGGAGATGCTGAACAAATCGTGAAAGCGAAAGGATTAGTTCAAATCTCAGACGAAGGAGCACTCCTAAAAATCATCTCTGAAGTATTGGATAATAATCCGAAAATCATTGATGATTATAAAAATGGAAAAGACAAAGCGCTTGGTTTCTTTGTTGGACAAATTATGAAGGCCACGAAAGGACAAGCAAATCCTCCATTAGTCAATAAGTTATTGTTAGAGGAATTAAAGAAAAGATAAGATGAAAAAGCTGGTGGATTAATTTCCATCAGCTTTTCGACTTTTTATCCTAAATCATCGACATAATTCAAGTGTATTTCCCAGGAAAAGACTTGTTAATTTTCATATAGCGACAAAAAATGAAAGCAAGTCTATCCATTTCACTTTCACGGAAGGGATATGTAATAATAAGTAAGAATGACTTCGAAACAATAGGAGGGCTATAATGAGCTTAAATCAATGGTTTGAAAAAGGTTTAACAGCAGATCAGTACATAACAGGAATGACGGTTAACCAGGAGGAAACGAACCTTATTCTTGAGAAATTTTCACTATCAGATGCCGAAAAAGAAAGACTGGCTCCTTTTAAAGATAAAGGATTAAAAGCAATTGTATTAACCGAGGACTGGTGTGGAGATGCACTTTTAAATAACCCAGTCTTATTAAAAATTGCTGCGGAAATAGGAATGGAAGTCAGATTCATTTTAAGGGACCAAAACCTAGAATTAATGGATCAATATTTAACAAATGGAACATCAAGAGCTATTCCGATTTTTGTTTTTATCGATAAGGATGGGGAAGAGCAGGCTGTTTGGGGTCCTAGAGCGAAACAGATTCAGGAAATGGTGGACCGTGGGCGCAGTCAGCTTCCTTCTCAGGATGATCCAGAATTTAAAGAGAAGCAAATGGCATTATATAAAAGCTTTAAAGATTCCTATGTGGAAGACACGTCACTAGGGCATATCGTAGCAGAAAGTATTATTGACCGATTGGCTGAACAAAGTAAGTAATTCTAAAGGATGTGCTTGTCGTGAAAAGAATGCAAAATGAGGTAACTGAAAGGCTTGGCATCTCTTATCCGATTTTTCAGGCTCCAATGGCGGGCGGAATTACAACACCAGCGTTAATCAGCGAGACATCAAACTGCGGCGGGCTCGGCAATCTTGGTGCAGGTTATATGCTTCCGGAAGAAATGAACGCGGCGATTAAAGAGATTAGATCGTTAACAGGTAAGCCGTTTGGAGTAAATTTGTTTGTACCTAATCATCAGGTTTTTTCCACAGAGGCAGCGTTTGCTCAAGCTGTAAATGTCTTAAAAAAGGTTCAAGCTGATTTGGGAATAGAGAAAAGCAATTCCCAGTTAGATAAAGATCATCAAGCTCTCTTTGAACAGCAATTAGAGGTCATCCTAAGTACAAGGGTTCCGATCTGCAGCTTTACTTTTGGCATTCCTGATGAAATCGTCATTAAGGATTTAAAGAAACAGGGAACGATTGTAATCGGAACTGCTACGAATGTGAATGAGGCTTTGGAGCTCGAAGCATCTGGTGTCGATATGATTGTTGCCCAGGGAAGTGAGGCAGGCGGCCACAGGGGGACCTTTCATGAAGAAGGCAGCGGGTTAATTGGTTCAATGGCACTAATTCCACAAATTGCAGATGCTATTAAATTGCCTGTTATTGCGGCTGGTGGAATTATGGATGCAAGAGGAATGGCTGCAGCTTTCGTTCTTGGGGCAAAGGTTGTCCAGCTTGGCACTGCTTTTTTAACATGTAAAGAAAGTGGAGCACATTCTATTTACAAAGAAGCCATATTAAATGCGACCGAGGAGCAAACCACTTTAACGAAGGCTTTTTCCGGAAAATTGGCTAGGGGCATTCGCAATCACTTTATAAAGGAAATGGAAGGTCAATCGATCGGCATTCTTCCTTTTCCCTTGCAGAATGATTTAACAGGTCCGATAAGAAAACAGGCTGCTAAATTAAATAACCGGGAGTATATGTCCTTATGGGCAGGCCAAGGGTTGCGTCTAGCAACAGAAACAACTGTAAAGGAATTAATGGATAAGCTTACGAAAGAATACTTGGAATTATAAAGCATAGAAAAAAGGAGGAACAATGATGTTTCTCCTTTTTTTGCGCCATGATTATTTTTCAGTTAAAGCTCTTGTAAGTCCCGGAACGATTTGTTTCTTACGGGAAACAACGCCTTTTAATAGGGCGCGGTTATTTTCAAGCTTTACGTTATAAGCCTCTTCCACTGCTTTCGTTTCGTTTCCAACCGCGATGGCAACGGAATCATTGTTTAAAATGTCAGTAAGAACAAAAAGGAATAAATCTAATTCCTTGCTTTTCACCACTTCGGATAGCTTTGCTTCAAGCTCGTCCTGGCGGCTTAGAACGTCATTTAAATCGACAGCATTTACTTGAGCAATTTCCGTTTTGTAGCTGCCCATTTGGAATTCTTTAGCATCTAGAGAGACTAATTCATCAATCGTTTTTTCACTCAGGTCTGCACCTGCCTTAAGCATTGCTAAACCGTATTCCTCTGCGTTTACTCCAGCAATTTCTGCCAGCTCGCGTGCTGCAGCCACATCTTCCTCTGTGCAAGTAGGAGATTTGAACAATAAAGAATCTGAAATAATCGCTGAAAGCATTAAACCTGCTGTTTCTTTACTAATTTCCACAGCATTTTCCTTATAGATTTTCTTTAAAATGGTCGCAGTACAGCCGACTGGCTCTGCACGGTAATAAAGAGGGTCGCTCGTTTCAAAGTTGGCGATGCGGTGATGGTCAATGACTTCAAGAACTCTTACATCACGGATATCCTCTGCACTTTGCTGGAATTCGTTGTGATCGACAAGAATGACTTCACTAACTTCCTCAGCTACGGCTTCAACAAGACGCGGTGCCTCAACCTTGAAAGTATCGAGCGCAAATTGAGTTTCAGCATTTACTTGTCCTAAACGGATTGGTTCTGCCTCTACTCCTAATTTTGCTTTTAATTCTGCGTATGCGATAGCAGAACAAATGGAATCTGTGTCAGGGTTTTTATGACCGAATACAAATACTTTTGACATAATCCTTCTCCTTGATTAAATAGAATAATGGCATTAAAAAGCCTGTTGTTATTTTACCATATATACAACAGCAGAAAAAATCAACTTTCGAAAAAATAGAGGGATATGAACAAATATGGAGAAAGTATTACTAAAAGTTGGGAGGGCAGGCAGATGGGAAGTATAGCGGTTATTTCAGATATTCACGGCAATATAACTGCACTTGAGGCAGTCATGGATCATATAAAATCCAGAGGGATCCAAACGATATTCTGTTTAGGCGATCTCATTGGAAAAGGACCAAACTCACAAAAATCGGTTGAACGAATTAGAGAAAGCTGTGAGGTCGTTGTGCTTGGGAATTGGGATGACTTTATCCAGAGGCCGGTTGAAATAGAAGAGGTGAAATGGCATCAGGACCAGTTAGATAAGGATTCTATGAACTATCTTCGTTCCTTGCCGTTCCATCATGATTTTTATATGAGCGGCAAATACGTCAGGCTTTTTCATGCTTCCGCGAAAAGTGTGTACCATCGGGTTGTTCCGATGAGAGATTCGTATGAAGAAAAGCTTGAGATGTTTGAGAATACGGAGAACATCAATCATAATGGGAAATACCCAGATGTCGTTGGCTATGGGGATATTCATGCTGCCCTTATCGAGCCTGTGAAACCTCAAAAGACACTATTTAATGCTGGAAGTGTTGGGAATTCACTTGATATACCCCAAGCTACTTATACGATTCTTCACGGAGACTATTTATCGGACAAGCCTGCTCCTTTTTCAATTGAGATTGTTAGAATTCCATATGATGTTGAAAAAGAACTGTCCATAGCAAAGGAAATGGGTTTGCCAAATTTAGAGGCATATGCACTTGAACTGCGTGAAGCAAAATACAGAGGGGCACCTAAATCGAGGGCATAACGATTGTTTTTAACAAAGAAAGCCGAATATAGGGTAATCCAATATTCGGCTAGCAATGGAGTATTTTTATGCACGATTTGCATTGTTCTTTGGCGGAATGCGATCATTCTTTAAATTTTTATCGTTAATTTTTGGCTCACGCCGATGATAATGATTATGAATATTAGAGCGGTGAAGAAAAATCAATAATAATAGAAAAATAGAAAAAATAAGTTCATGCTCTCGGCCAGGTATGAAGAAAGAATAGACGAGCAAAGTCAGTCCGACTGCTAGTGATCCGTAATATACATATTTTGATATAAAGATAATAAAGAAAAAAGCAAAATAAGCAGCCAAAAACATCCATATATTCGCTACAAGAAGGACCCCAGCGGTTGTGGCAATCGCCTTTCCCCCTCTAAATCCCGCAAAAATTGGAAAGCAATGTCCAATAACAGCAGAGAGCCCAATTAGTAAGGAATCCGCTTCTACCCCAGCTAAAGCAGGAAGGAAAGCGGCAAGAGCCCCTTTTCCAACATCGATAAGCAAGACGATGATGGCGGCTTTTTTTCCAAGAACCCGTAATGTATTAGTGGCACCTGGATTATTGCTGCCGTGTTCGCGTATATCAATATTAAAAGCTAGCTTTCCAACAATAAGCGCAGTCGGAATGGACCCGATAAGATAGGCAGCTGCAAACAATAATATTGTCATCATATCATCCTTTTAGGAAAATAGTGGGTGTGATTTCCAAGCATTTGGTAAAGTAATTATTTTTATCGCAGATTAACGGGCTGTAAGACCCCCACTTCAAGAAGTTGAGTAAAACAAAAAAATTCAAAGTGGGGGATCAACAGCCCGTAAAGGCCCGATTGGTTCAACTAACAATCAGTGGGGGATGAAGGAAAACCCCCACTGATTGAAGTTTCACTTTATCTTACCATGGATTCATTTCTGTTTGTGCGAAAATTTCTGAGATAGGCAAAGAAGATGTGATGTAAATCACTTATTTCACATGCTAAGAAATGATATCTTTAATATATAGGGATTTTCACTATTTTTATGTGGGAAATATAGTTTAAGGGGGCAGGAGTTTGATGACAGGAGTCATATTTTTTGTGATCGTTACCACCATTATCGCAATTATTACTACTATTATCTTTATTACTAAAGGCGATCCTAATTACAGAAACTCAACAAAACGGAATACAATGAATCTGAGCATTATTTACGTGATAGCGACGATTCTTTCATTAATTGCATTAGCTATTTATATTTGGCTATTTTAATAAAATACATTTTTCGAAAACGCTTGGGAAAGCCATTTTCTAAGCGTTTTTCTATGCTATTATATTTTTTTAAAAAAAATTACCCTTTTGGTGTAGGGATAGAGCACCTGGCTTTCGTCTATTAAGGTGGAAGCTGTCAGAAAGGGGGAGAGAGCGATTAGCGACCAAGTTCTTATCCAAAAAGTAAAAAGCGGCAATAGCCATGCATTTCGGCTTTTGGTTGAAAAGTACCGCAATGATTTGTTCCGGACCATCTACGCGGTATTAAGAAATCAAAAAGAAGCGGAAGATGCCACACAAGAAGTTTTTATTAAAATTTATACCTCTCTCTCCCAATATGGAGATCAAGGATTTAAAACGTGGATCACGAGAATTGCTGTCAATCATGCAATTGATGTAAAGAGGAAGCAGAATCGGAGCCAAGAAGATATAATAGACTTGGCGGAAAATGATATGTTGGGAACCCAATGGGAAAGTGTAGAGTACGAGATTATACATAGAGAAAAAGTTTCCCGTGTCCGTGAAAAGCTCCATGAGCTGCCTGAAAACTATCGAAACGTCATTTACGATTTTTACATAGCTGATAAGACGTATCAGCAAATGGCTGCGGAACAAAATGTTCAAGTGAAGACCATTGAGATGAAGCTTTACCGTGCCCGCAATTGGATGAAGAAGCATTGGAAGGAGGACGATTTTTCATGAGGCATTATTCAATAGAAGAGTGGATGAATTACGTGAAAAATGAATTCGATCAGGACGTCCGCGAGGAGTATGAAAACCATCTATATACTTGTGACCAATGCTTGGATGTATATCTAGAGGCGGTGACGGCGGCGGAAAGCGAATTGCCGGAGATGATGAATGATATTGACTTTACAAATTCAATCATGGCGCAGATCGCTGAGAGTCATCCTCCTTCAGTAAAGGCCGTTAAGAAGAGGAAGGAAAGCCGGCCTTTTTACCAAACAGCGATATTTCATTACACAGTCGCAGCAGGCATGACCATTTTACTTATGACAACTGGCGTTTTCCAGTCGATTACACAATATACCGTAAGTGTTCAAACACCAAGCTTCCAGGAAAAAAGAACTTCGGTAACAGAAGGAATTGTAGACAAAACCTTCGCCTGGATGGATTCGTTGGATAAAGATAGCAAGGAGGCTAAAAAATAATGAAAAATCCAATTATCGCGTTTTTATTAGGATTTTTGCCTGGAGTTGGTTTGTTATATTTAGGGAGATTATTATGGGGCTTAATTTATATGTTAGGGGAAATATTCCTCATTGCGATTACGTTTATACTTGTTGCAAATGGTGATGGGGATGCTGCTTTTATGATTGTTATCATTGGAGTGATTTTTTATCTTGTCAATCTAGTTGATACAGGGATTTCGGCATCAAGAATGCTGCATAGCAAGGAAGTCAAGCCTGTCGAATCTGGTTCGGCTTCAAGTGAAATGGAGTATGAACGGTTCCGAACGATTCTATTATCCTTTATTCCCGGTGTAGGGCATTTTCAACTTGGTTTAATGAACCGCGGGATTACCTTATTAATTGCCTTTATAGGCTTAGCGATTATGGTGTTTTTTGTATCGATCTTGACCAATAGAAGTGAATTCCTAATTTTTTGGGCGATCCTGCCTGTCATTTGGGTGTACGGATTTTTCGATGCCATTCAGCAATTAAATAAGAAACAGCGCGGGGAACAGCTAGTAGACCGTACCATCTTAGAAGACTTCGAATCCCGAAGAGAGGATGGGAAGAAAAGTAAAGCTATCGCTACTTTATTTTCCGTCTTCCCAGGAGCTGGCCATCTATATCTAGGATTACAGCGCCGCGGAATTCAATTAATGGCAGCGTTTCTGTTCTCCATATATATTTTAGACGTATTAAGATTAGGTATTTTCTTGTTCTTAATTCCAATTATCTGGTTTTACAGCTTCTTCGATGGCTTACAAAAAGCTTCTAAATACGAAGATGAACCGCTAGAGGACACGCCTATCATTGCCTACTTATTTAACCATCAGAAATGGATCGGCATTGGCCTTGTGCTCCTTGGCCTGTATTATTTAACAACAAATATTCTTCTGCCTATTCTGTCACCGATGCTAATGGATTTAATTGACTTTGATATTCGCTATTGGTTCGAGCGCTATTTCCAAACAGCTGTTGTCTGTATCCTGTTCATTGGAGGGGGCTTGAAGCTGCTCACGGGGAAAAGGGAGAAGAAAATAGGGATATCGGAGGAATAGGATCTCATTTGTGCCTGTTGTCGTGGGAAAAAGCGGCGGAAGGGCATCAAAGAGAGTGATAGGTGCCCGTTGGCGTGGAAAAATACAATGGTAGGGAATCAACCTAGCCGTTATGCGAATGCACGGTACCCGGTTAATCTGGGTATCCTTTTCTAATGTTCAGCATCTATTAGTAGTATAGATCCGGATAAATAAGCTTGTATTTTGGGAATAATGGATTTATCGCAGATTAACGGGCTGTAAGACCCCCACTACAAGGAGTTGGGCTAAAACAAAATTTCTAAGTGGGGGATCAACAGCCCGTAAAGGCCCGATTTTAGGAACACAGACTAAGAACGCCACGTCCTGTGGCAACGTCTGTGTGACCCACATCCTGTGGGCCGCAACTAACAATCAGTGGGAGATGAGACAGACTATGAACGTGATGTCCTGATGCGATGTGTGCACTAGCACGTCCTGAGCGATGCCCCCCCCACTGATTGAAGTTTCACTTTATGTGTTTTGTGCAATCTTTAGATAAGGTAAAAAATTGATATGTTGGTGCCTTTTAGATATGATGTTAACTGAATGAGAAAACGGATAATGTAACTTAAAGTTTATTAATAGGATGATGGGTATGAAAAGAGCGAGAATTATTTATAATCCAACTTCCGGTCGGGAAATTTTCAAGAAACATTTGGCGGAAGTACTACAAAAGCTTGAAATAGCAGGTTATGAGACATCTTGCCATGCAACAACAGGACCAGGAGATGCAACAAAGGCTGCACGAATGGCTATTGAGCGTAAATTTGATCTTGTCGTTGCTGCAGGGGGAGACGGCACGATCAATGAGGTTGTGAACGGACTAGCAGAACAACCTTACCGGCCGAAGCTCGGAATCATTCCGGTGGGTACGACGAATGATTTTGCACGGGCTCTTCATATTCCGAGGGATATTGAAGCGGCAGCGGATATCATCGTTAAAGGTGATAGGATCCCTGTCGACATTGGACGGATCAATGATAAGTATTTTATTAATATTGCCGGCGGGGGCAGGCTGACAGAGCTTACCTATGAAGTTCCTAGCAAGCTGAAAACGATGATTGGACAGCTCGCCTATTATTTAAAAGGGATTGAAATGCTCCCATCCATTCGATCAACGGAAGTGAGCATCGAGTATGACGGAAAGCTTTTTGAAGGAGAGGCGATGCTCTTCCTTGTTGGGTTAACCAATTCAGTCGGAGGATTTGAAAAGCTTGCTCCAGATTCATCGATTAATGACGGCTTGTTTTCCTTATTAATTTTGAAAAAGACAAATCTGGCTGATTTTATCCGAATTGCTACACTGGCAGTCCGCGGTGAGCATATCAATGACCCTCAAGTCATTTATACACAGGCCAACCGGATAAAAGTGCAGTCTAGCGAAAAACTCCAGCTAAACCTTGATGGCGAATTCGGCGGATTGCTGCCAGCTGAATTTGTGAATCTCTATCGTCATTTAGAAGTCTTTGTCCCGATTGATCAAATCCGTGACGAGGACCGCCCTAGGGATTGGGCAAGTTCCATATAAGAAGGAGAGGCTCGTTCCGATTGGGGCGGGCTTTGTTATTTGGGAGAAATCATTAAAAGAAGGAAATTAGAATTTATATGCTTATTAGATTAAACTGACGAAACTGATTAGAATAATAATTTTTGCAATATGGGGGGATGAAGCTTGAGTAATATAAAATCAAGCATTTTACTTTTATTATTCGGAGTAATATTTTTAACAGGCTGTAACGGAAATGAAGTAAATTTAAAAGATGGAGATACATATTTAACTGAAGAAATGGATGAGGTAATTTCCGATTACATTATTCAAAAATATTCTTCTATAAATTCTAATATAGAAAAGCATTTCGAAGTCCATAGGATTTATGGCACAAGCGAATCAAACGGGGTTCTAAGTGTCTATATGTGGTCTTATTATGGTGGTTTTAACAAATCTACTGGGTTGGAAAGTCGGGCTGGACATTCATTACCCGCCGTCATTCAGTTACGTGAAAAAGACAATAAGTATTCTGTCGTCAAATATATTGAACCACAAGACGGTAATTTGTATCAGTCCTCTTTAAAAAAAATGTTTCCCGAAAAGTATTTGAGGATCATTCATGAAGATAGTGGAAGTAGAGAGGATTTACAAAGTAAAATGGATGAAAAAGTAAAACAATGGTTAGAGATGTGTGAGTGATTGTGAATTAAGTTTGATTCCCTGTTTTTTACATTTTACTCCCCATCAACCGAACCCGTCATCTAATTGGGGCGGGCTTTTTCTGTGAGAATTTCTTAATTGGCTGATAAGTGATGGGATTTGGCTGACAAACCACTAGAATTGGCTGACAAACACTCCAATTTGGCTGACAAAATTCATTTAGATGGCTCCAATCCACTCATATTTAGTATTCCCCCCCATAATATGATACAATTTCCCTTATTAATGCTGAAAAAAAGGACGAAACGAATGAGCAGAACATTACCAGTACAAAAAAACGATTATATAGATGTGATTTTTGAAGATTTAACTCATGATGGGGCTGGGGTAGCTAAGGTTGATGGCTATCCATTATTTATTCCGAACGGGCTTCCAGGGGAGAAGGCAAAAGTTAAAGTGATTAAGGTGAATAAAGGCTATGGATTCGGCCGGATTGTTGAACTGCATGAAAAAAGCCCATATCGGGTTGAGGCGGCATGTCCGATTTACAAGGAATGCGGAGGATGCCAGCTTCAGCACTTAAGTTATGAAGGTCAGCTGAAGGCAAAGGAAAAGCAAGTGAGGGATGTGCTGGAGCGGATTGGAAAGCTGGAAAATGTTAAGGTCCATCCTGTCTTAGGAATGAAAGAGCCTTGGCGCTACCGCAATAAGGCCCAGGTCCCGGTTGGCGAGCAAGAGGGAGGCCTCATCGGCGGTTTCTATCAGCAGCGCACCCATCAAATCATTAATATGAGAGAATGCATCATTCAGCAGGAAAAAAATGATGAAGTTGTTCAAACTGTGATCGACATCTGCAGTCGTTATGGCGTTCGTGCATATGATGAAGGCCAACATAAAGGCGATCTGCGCCATATTATGGCCAGACACGGACTCGTAACTGGGGAAGTTATGGTTGTGCTCATTACGAGAACGAATGACCTTCCGAATAAAAACAAAATTGTGGAAGAAATCACCTCACGAATAAAAGGCATTAAATCCATTGTTCACAACGTCAATTCAAAGAAAACAAATGTCATCTTTGGTGACCAGACAAGGATTCTGTGGGGTGAAGAAGTCATCTATGATTTCATCGGAGATATAAAATTTGCGATTTCCGCGCGGTCCTTTTATCAAGTCAATCCAGAGCAGACTAAGGTTCTTTATGATAAAGCGTTAGAATACGCAGATTTAAGCGGTGAAGAAAATGTGATTGACGCCTATTGTGGAATCGGAACCATTTCCTTATTCCTTGCTCAAAAGGCGAAAAAGGTTTTTGGGGTAGAAATTGTGCCAGAAGCAATTGAAGATGCGAGGCGGAATGCAGAACTCAATGGAATTACAAATGCAGAATTTGCCGTTGGGGAAGCAGAAGTAGTCATACCTAAATGGTATGAGCAGGGCAATTCTGCAGATGTGTTAGTCGTTGACCCTCCACGGAAAGGATGCGACGTTGCTTTACTGAACACAATTATTGAAATGAAGCCAAAGAAAGTCGTTTATGTCAGCTGTAATCCAGGGACATTGGCGAGAGACTTGCGGATACTGGAAGATGGCGGGTATAAGACGATAGAAGTGCAACCTGTGGATATGTTTCCGCAGACGATGCATTGTGAGGCGGTTGCTTTACTAAAATTAAACTAAGTGACATAACGAACGTAATCAATTGATTAATTATTGGGGCTTTCTAGAAGTTTCGCGACTTTTTGGGGCCTTTTTTTATAGTTATTTCGAAGAGATACAGAGAATAAAATTTCATTTTACCTCATTATAAAATGTGTTGTCAATAATAAATTTGTAATATTTTCAAAAAATGTTATAATAGTCTTATTATTGTTTTTTTAATCGTATTCCGAATTCTGCTGTATTTTTTTGCGGATAGAATTGTGGATACGTTTTTTTAATATCCTTGTGAAACTGAAGGAAAATTCAAACAGTCGTGTGAGCTTTAAAGGAAGTTGAAGAATTATCAATTTACTATCGAATAGTAACTGAGTTTTTATTCTACAAGGAGGACTAGAATAATGAATCTAATCAATGAGAAAGTTACACACAAGCGCTTTGGCACGGGTAGTATAGTTAATCATAATGATTCTAGTATTGAAATACATTTCGCATCGGAAAATAAAAAGTTTGTTTTTCCCGATGTATTTGGAAAGCATCTAAAACTACATGATAAAAGTATTGCTAATTCACTGGAAAAAATAATACAAAAAAAGGAAATGAAACGAAAGGAGGAAGAATGGAAGAAGGAAGTGGAAAAGAAGCTGCGGCAAAAAAATCAGGAACTTCGTTTGGAACATGAAAAACTGATGAAAAATCATAAACTTCATCCCGAATCACAAATGGTATTTTGGTGTGATGCTGAAGAACAGAATAGTTCTTTTTCGGAGTGGAAGGTTTTCTCAGGCATAATAAAAAGTGGTAATAACAAGGGAAAGCCAAGCAAACCCATTCGCTTGCACCAAAATAGCGCTGTCCTGATAACAGCAAGAGATTCCGGTATGCCTGAAGAAGACAGACATATCTTAGGTGTCTATATGGTGAATGAAGATTTTATCGGTAAGCTTTGTGAAGATGGATATATTCCTGCTCATTCCAAATACAGACTCCAACTTACAGAACAGGAATCGGATCAGATGCTCTTCTGGAAATATTATGTGAATGAAAAATTCCCACACAAAATGACATGGAACACAGGTAAATACCGTTATTTTGATAATTTATGGATGGCTCAAATATTGCTTGATATCGTTTCGTTGAAAAGTGACCCTAAGGAACGAGAGCTTGGTCAACAGTTTTTTGAACATTTTTGTAAAATGAATCAGATAACTGATCAAGATTTACCAAAGCCTAATGGCGCACTCATGCGTATTTAGGCGTTAGCTCAAAGATAATAAGAATGACAGGGGACTGACACACTTTCCCCATCCATCACTAATTGCGAACAGTGACTGGCTTGTGAAGCGGTAGCGTGGTTGAGTTGGTATAAAAGAAAAGCAGTTGTTATAGAAAAAATCTATATCAACTGTTTTTTTGTATTTAAAAATACTGTTTAGGGCCGATTTTCATTTTACATGAACATTAACAATATTTCTAATATACATCGTATTGTCGGTACTGCAATTTCTTTTCCTTGGGTCACCTTCTAGTTTTAGATAATCAGAATCTACTAAAAATCTCCTTATATTATAATTTCCTCACTTGAATGGTAATTCTATCAAAACAAACTTTTAAGTAAACCATATTTAAATGATCAGCCAAAATACAATTTATGGTATTAAGATACGCATCTTCACTTGAATATCGTACCTCTGAAAGGAGTGTTCTCACATATTTCATCCTATTTATATTCAGCATAATATCAGATCTTACGGTTCTTTTGGGGAGTGACAGTGACAAAAATTAAAAAGGGCATAGGTTAGATTCATAGATTATGCACATTAATATAGGGCTTGTCTATAATATATAGAATCGTTTTTCCAATCAAGGAAGGAGGAGTAGGACACTTGCAAGAGCTATTTGATATACAAGGAAAAACTGCCATTGTCACTGGTGGAGGCAGAGGTCTCGGTAAACAAATGGCGGTTGCCCTTGCAAAAGCAGGCGCTAATCTTGTTCTTTGCTCAAGAAAGGTTGAGGCATGTGAAGAGGTTTGTAAGGAACTCAGGCAATTAGGTGCTCAGTGTTTGGCTATAAAATGTGATGTGACTGAAGCGGCCGACATTCAAAAGGTCATTGACGAGGCCGTAAACACTTTTGGATCTATCGATATTCTTGTGAATAATAGCGGCGCTTCATGGTCCGCTCCATTTATCGATCTGCCTGAAGAAAAATGGGATTATGTCATGGATGTAAACGCTAAGGGGACATTCTTATTTAGTCAAGCGGCAGCAAAAGTAATGGTTCTCCAGGGGAGCGGAAAGATTGTAAATATAGCCTCTGTTCTCGGACTAGGAGGAGTGAATCCTAAGGTCATGGATACCATTGCCTATAACACTAGTAAAGGTGCGATCATTACCTTTACCAAGGATTTAGCTGTTAAGCTCTCTAAACATAATATTCAGGTAAATGCGATTGCTCCTGGGTTCTTCCCAACTAAAATTACGAAAGGAATTTTAGAGAATAGTACTTATCCATTACATGCCCACATTCCAGCGGGGAGATTTGGCAGTGAAACTGATTTAATGGGGCCCATTTTGTTCCTATCCTCAAAGGCTTCCGATTATATAACCGGGCATATTCTCTTGGTCGATGGAGGCATTCATGCCCAGGTTTAAACTTGAATAGTACCCTCTTCATCTGGAAAGACAAATAGAAAACTAAAAGGAGACAAGCCCTGAATGGAAGAGTAAGAAAAAAGATATTCTTAAACTCTGATTGGAGGGAAATGAAATATGAAACACAAAAAGAAGAAAATAAAGAAAGGGACAATAAAACTGGAGAAGAAGCTGAAGGAACAAAACGCTGAATTTTATGTGAGTCTTAAAAAGACGGGCTTTGCCGCGGAACAACAGCTTAATCAACAACTTCAGAACAGATTAAATAATGAAAGTCTCGTAAAATTAGCAAATGGCCACTTGGATCTACTTACTAGGAATTTTAGAACACTACAAAATTCTATCGAAGTATTATTCAATATTTTACAAATCCCAACCAAAAATGATGTAGCAAATGTAGCAAAGCTTACAATACAAACGGAGGAAAAAGTAGATAACTTAGAGGGGCAAATCTTAAAACTGACAGAGGCAATTGAAAAAGCATTAAGTAAAGATGTTAAAGTGGCGAAGGGTCAAAAAAGAAATGTCTAGGAAGAAACAGGATAAAGACTATTTAAAGTTGGAAAAAGAGCGTTGGAATGGTTTTTTATATGCTTTACTTTCTTCGCCGCCGGAATCAGGTGTTACACCAAGAAAAGCAATTTGGAAAAAAAATAAAGCAACATTATGGTATTATCCTGCTAAACAAAAAAAGTACAACATTCCATTAATCCTTATCTATTCGATGGTAAATCAGTCTTTTATTCTTGATCTAGGACCTGGTTCCAGTACAATAGAAGCGTTTGTAAATGAAGGATTTGATGTTTATTTGATAGATTTTGGTATCCCAGGGTATGAGGATAAGGATTTTACGCTAACTGATTATATTAATGGATATATCCAAAAAGGAGTTCAGAGAGCCCTGAGACATTCTATGGCCAAGGAGGTAACAATCATAGGTTATTGTCTTGGTGGTACACTGGCTGCTATGTATACAGCTATTGCAGAAGAGCCAGTTAAGAATTTGATCTTATCTGTTACGCCGATTGACTTTTCCACGTTTCCCATTTTTGATAAATGGTTAATGGCTGCACAAAACGGACATCTTGACTTTGATCGTCTTTTGGAAACCATTGGTTTAGTTCCTGCCCCATTTATTGAGGCTGGCGTCCGAATTTTAACATCGCCCCTTTACTATAGTCACTATTTATCGCTGTTAAACCGGTCGTATGACAAAGAATACGTCGATCATTGGCGCCGTTTTAATCATTGGACAAAGAGTCATATCCCATTTCCTAGTGCTTCTTTAAAACAATTTAAAAATGACTTGTTAAAAGGTAATAAGCTAATACATGGTGGAATTCAAATAAACGGAAAAAATGTGGACCTTCATAATATATATGCAAATATGCTTGTAATTTCTTCAAAATACGACAGGTTAGTACCTGAGGGACTTGTTTATCCTGTTATGGATCTTGTCTCAAGTGAAGATAAAACATATATTTCACTTGAAGGAGGACATACGGGCATCTCGTTAAAAGATGGAGTTCCAGTGTATTTGAGAAACTGGCTGCATGATAGGTCTGAACCAATTCTAACCGCCTATGAAAAAAATAAAATACGGGGGGATGCTATTTGATTTCAGACTTTTATTTGTCGCCTTATCGAAATAATGGTGATTACGGTTACGACTACGACGTATGGCATGGGTTTTCTAGAATCGTATTCAGGAAATTTTTTGAGCAGCAGTTTAGTTTTTTTAACTAGGATAAGGAATGGTTCACTACTACAGATTCATCAGCCGGCCTTTTTAGCTCCCTAATGAACGAGATTATTTGAATGTAGGCAACTAACCCATCGGGAGTTTCCTATTTTTTTTTGAAATTAGATTTACGATAAGGTAGTATGATATTTATCATTGGTCAGTACCCTTGTTGGAATGAAGGATTGACACTAATTTTTTATATGGAGGCCTATTGTGGACAATAACGATATACTAATCCGCTTAAGATATGCGCTGGAAATTAAAAATAAAGAAATAGCAGAAATCTTTAAACTTGGCGGAGAGGATGTAACAGTGCCAGAAGTAGTAAAGATTCTCACAAAATCAGACGAATATGATGATGAAAATGACGATCAAATCAAATGTAATAACAGTATGTTAGATTCATTTTTAAATGGTTTAATTATTTATAAAAGAGGAAGGCAAGAACCCAAGCCAGGGCAGTCTGATACGCCACAACCATCAACGAAAAGTGCGAATGTTAATAATCTCCTATTAAAGAAAGTGAAAATCGCATTAGCATTAACGACTGAAGATATGCTGGATATATTCGACCATGCAGGAATCACCGTGACAAAAGGAGAACTGGGCGCTTTATTAAGAAAAGAAGGGCATAAGAATTATAAGGAGTGCGGAGATAAATTTGCCAGGAATTTCTTAAAAGGATTGGCGATTAAATACAGGGGATGACATGATACATACATACTTAGGTGAAACAATCCGTTTGGAAATCAAGTACAAAAATCGTACGTCTATCGGAATGACGATAGATAGTTATGGAAATGTGGAAGTCCAGGCTCCGAAAGGGACACCTGAAGAGAAGGTGCTTCAATTAGTAGAAGAAAAATGGGATCTCATACAGCAGAAATTAACAGAAATGAAGGATAGGCAGCTCGGGCCGCAGAAAAAGGTCTATGAGTATGGCGAGAGTTTTCTTTATTTAGGAAACCATTATCCTATACAGATCTTCCAAGATATGAATATTACGCAAGAACATGTGGTGTTTCAGGATGATAAGCTCCATATATATGTAAAACAGCCTGATACTGAAAAAATAAAACAAGCTTTGAAACGATTTTATTACCAGCAGTGTAAGGCTTTAGTGGAAAAGAGCATTGCCTCTTATCAAAGCAACTTCAAAACAAAACCGAGTTCTATTCGAATCTCGGATAGCAAAACGACTTGGGGAACCTGTGATTCAAAGATGCAGTTAACCTTTAATTGGAGACTGGCCATGGCACCTCGGGAGGTCATTGACTATGTAGTCGTTCACGAAATGTGCCATATGGTTCATCTGAATCACGACAGATCCTTCTGGCGCCTTGTCGGAAAAATAATGCCTGACTATAAGGAAAAGGAAAACTGGCTCACCTTATCAAGCTGGAAAATGACTGTTTAGTTGTCTTGTTATTTATAAAACCTTAGCTCTAGACAATATCTAGGCTAAGGCTTTTTTTTATAAAAAAACCTGACATTAAAATAGTTATTTTTAATCAAACGTTTAATTAAATGAAAAATCAATAAGCATGTTGAAAGGGCTTTTTTTAACCATACAAAAATCAACATTTTTCGCATTGTATCTTAATATAATTTCAGAAAAATTTCCCCTCTCGAAACTCTCATTCTACGATTAAATCTATTGAAAAATGGAATATTTTATCATATATTTTAGACAAGCATTACATAATTGAATATTCAGAAAATATAGGAAAAGGAGGGTGGAAATATTTATTATTAAATAAAAAAACGTTAGGAGGATTTGAGATCGGATGATTAGGAAAATACTATTTGCTCTTATGGCAGTATCCATGCTATTGGGTAGTGCGATTGTATTTGGTCAAAAGGCAGACGATATTAAATGGGTGAAGGAACCAACTTTAATAGACTCTGAGGGTAAGAAAATTGACATTACAGGTACTTTAGAAGTGCCAAAGAACTACAAAGGAAATACGAAAGTAAGTTTAGAGGTCAATGGCTTTAATGTAAACCTAGACAAAAATGGATCTTTTTCAAAATCTATATTTAAATCATCTGAAATAGAAATAAAGGTCTTTACCGGAAAAACTGAAATCGTAGAACTAGCAAAAACAATAAAGTATGTAATGGATAAGAGCCGTGTAAATGAGGCGATAAGATTAATAGACGAGCTGCCAAATGCTGTTGAATTAGCATTAGATGATAAAGAAATGGTTGCAGCCGCAAGAAAATATTATGATGCATTAACACCTGAGGAAAAAGTATTAGTGACCAATTTAAGTAAATTAGAAGAATTAGAAAATAGAATAAAAGAATTAGAAGATTTATTATTGCTTGAAATGATTCAAGTGGCAGAAGGAGCGATAAAATCTTTACCTACATTTGAAGATATAAGAATAAAGGATAAAGAAGCAGTATTAGCTGCCATTAATAAGGTGGCAAAAGTGAAAGAAGTGGAACCAAATGCTCGTATTTCAGGCGAAGAATTATTAGGGGCATTGTTAGAAAAAATCCAATATCTAGAGGAGGAGGCAGCAAATAATTATTTCTTCCCAGCAATATATATGCATTCCCCTACACAAACAGCAACATATGCGAAATCTGAAATTTCATTCGAAGGTTATGTAACAAATGTAAAATATCTTGAAAAGATCCTTATTCATGGTCAAGAAGCGGCTGTTGAATATGTAGAAAATGCGGAAGTAAAAAACAGCAGTGGAACAGTTGTTCATACAGGATCTGCATATAAGTTCAGCAAAACCCTTAACCTAGAAGATGATGCTCATGCCATTAGTGTAAATGTAATTTCGCAATCGGGGAAAAATGGCAGTATTGCAAGTAGGTTCTATGTTGACACCACACCTCCAGAATTAAATATTGTGGTAAAAGAAAGAGAAGCTTCTTCAGATACAGCCCAACTCGAAATTAATATGAAGGATAGGTTCAGTTATTTAGAACTGTATGAATTTGATAGTCATATTGGGCAATACGAAGGGAACTATAGTTCTGAGATTGAGAAAACTATAGAATGGGATGTGAACTTAGAAGTTGGTGAAAATGTCTTTACTTATATGCTAATAGACGGAGCTGGGCACACAACTGTTAAAGAAATAAAGATTGTAAGAGAGAAACCAGCGCCAATAGTAAATGGGAAAGTACAAATAAGTCTATATAAAGATTCTACTTCAAGTAGTAATATGATACCATTTGAAAATATTAAAGGATCATTCTATCTTAAGAATAAAGTAACAGGGAAAGAATATAGAGAGGGAAGTACCCCTTGGAATGCTAAGCAACGTAACGATATGAATGATATTCCAGTAGGAGAATATACCATCCACTTTGATGCACCTGAAGGAATGTATACGGATAAGATATGGCTTGGCGACGCTTATAAAGAAACTTTGTATGATGGAAATACCAATCCATTAAAGGTAGTAGATAGAGGAACTACAGCTAATTATGTGAAAATCGTAATCAAAACAGATAATACGCTAAAAGAAATTAAACCACTAGAATCACTGTATTTTTCAAAGGATATCACATATGAACAATTTATGGCCGCATTACCTAATAAAGCAACCATTGTTGATATTGCAGATAAAGAGCATGAAGTAGAAATAAGCTGGAAGCTGAATAAATTTAGTTTTGACTCTTGGAAAAAGCCAGGCGAATACACTTTATTTAGTAACCTCTTTACTTTGCCAATAAATGTTTCCAATACAGACCCAGCAACTAGATTGGAAGTAAAGCTAAAGATAAGCTTTCATTAGAATCGCGACTTAAATGATTCAGTTTTAAGCGTACTCTTCAATCGGGTACGCTTTTTTACATTGTAAAAAATAAAAGCGCGCTAGTCCTCTGTTTTTTACAATATTTAAAATATTCTTTCGTTTGATAAAAAGTGCTAAAGCATGGTATATGTTTTAAAGAAGCAGAAACATTTTGCCATGTAAATATGAGATGAGAGTTTGACTCTTTCTAAGAGAGGTTTGAGTTTATATATGATAGATAATTTTTGGAATGAACTGCCAAGGCCGTTTTTTGTATTGGCACCAATGGAAGATGTGACGGATGTTGTTTTTCGCCATGTGGTGAGTAAAGCGGCCAGACCTGATGTGTTTTTTACAGAGTTTACAAACGCGGAGAGCTATTGTCACCCAGACGGGCAGCAAAGTGTGCGGGGGCGTTTGACTTTTACGGAAGATGAACAGCCAATTGTGGCTCATATATGGGGAGATCGGCCTGAAAACTTTCGGAAAATGAGTATCGGTATGGCTGAACTTGGTTTTCGGGGGATCGATATCAATATGGGCTGTCCAGTTCCTAATGTGACATCGAATGGGAAGGGAGCCGGTCTGATACTTCGCCCGGAAGTGGCAGCAGATTTAATACAAGCAGCAAAAGCGGGAGGATTGCCTGTAAGTGTGAAGACAAGACTTGGTTACTCGGAAGTAGATGAGTGGAAGGACTGGCTGACGCATATATTGAAACAGGACATCGCCAATCTTTCTATTCATCTGCGTACAAGAAAGGAAATGAGCCAAGTCGATGCGCATTGGGAGCTGATCCCGGAGATCAAGAAACTTCGTGACGCGATAGCACCACATACGCTTTTGACGATCAATGGGGATATTCCCGACCGTCAAACTGGCTTGGAGCTTGCTAATCAATACGGTGTTGATGGGATTATGATTGGCCGCGGTATTTTCAAAAACCCATTTGCCTTTGAAAAAGAGCCAAAGGAACATAGCACGAAAGAATACCTTGATCTTTTAAGACTGCAGCTTGATCTTCAAGACCAATATGCGGAAGAACTGCCGCGTTCCATTTCAGGGCTTCACCGCTTTTTCAAAATTTATGTCAAAGGATTCCGTGGCGCTGGCGAATTAAGAAATCAATTGATGAACACGAAATCAACAGATGAAGTGCGTGCGTTGCTTGATCACTTTGAAAAAGATTGTTGATGGGACGATTAGAGAAAATTGAATTACAAGTTGGAAAGCAACTATACATTTAAATAGCTTTTTTTAATCAAACGTTTAATTAAATGAAGAATCAATACGCATGTTGAAAGGGCTTTTTTTACCTATACAAAAATCAACATTTTTCGCATTGTATCTTAATATAATTTTATGTGCAGACAGGAGAGTTTTTCCTGTGGAAAACTTCCAAAAGTTTCCATGGACAGCAAAGGTCAGGCCTTACAAAATGCAAACGGAATGTTTCTTCAAGAAGTTGAAATAAAGGTGTCAAAAGGAGTCTAGCGATAGACTTCTTTTTTTAGTGAAATAACAATATGCTTGTATAACTACCTGTATGAAGAAGGAATTTGTTTTTATTTCTTGAATTTCTTAGTTAAATGGAAAAATCAATTTAGGATGGGAGCGAGTTTATTATGATGATAAAAGGTTTCGGGGGAATTTTTTGGAGGACTAATAATTTAGATGCAGTAAAAAAATGGTACAGTGAAGTGTTGAAGATTGAAATGGATAATTGGAATGGGACCATTATTAAATCCGATTCAGAAAATAAAACGATCTTTTCATTCTTTACTGAAGATGACCCTTACTTCCCGACAGAACAGCAAGTGATGTTAAATTTCCAAGTTTATAATCTAAACGAGACTATTAAGCACCTTGAAGAAATTGGTGTCCCTCTTGCAAAGGAGAAAGAGATTAGTGAATATGGTAAGTTTATTTGGATTAAAGATCCTGAAGGCAGACTGGTTGAGCTATGGGAGAAATAACGGGTTTTCATTATATGAATAAACGGTTTTAGATTAATTGAACAACAAGGAGATTAGGAAAATGAGAATCCCAATTTATCAGGTTGATGCTTTTACAAATGAACAATTCAAAGGAAACCCAGCGGCAGTATGTCCATTAAACGAATGGATAGAAGAAGATCTAATGCAAAAGATTGCAGCAGAAAATAATTTATCTGAAACTGCCTTTTTTGTAAAAAAAGATGATGAATATGAGTTAAGATGGTTCACTCCAAAAGGGGAAATAGACCTATGTGGACACGCAACATTAGCGTCTGCTTATGTAATATGCACGTATTTAGATGAAAATTTAACGAATGTAAAGTTTCATACAAAAAGTGGACTTTTAGAAGTATCCAAGGATGGCGGTTTATTTACATTGAGTTTTCCTTCTAGAGAAGGTGAAAAATGTGATACTCCAGAGGAACTGATTAAAGGCTTAGGCAAGGAACCTAAAGAGGTCTATAAGGCAAGAGACTATTTGGCGGTATTTGACACAGAACAAGATATTTTAGAACTCGAATTAAATATGGATGAACTAAAAAGACTAGATGCCTTTGGTGTAATAGTGACAGCTAAAGGGAAAGAAGTAGATTTCGTATCAAGATTTTTTGCACCAAAGGCAGGGGTAGATGAAGACCCCGTTACTGGTTCTGCTCATTGTACATTAGTTCCGTATTGGAAGAATAAATTGAATAAAAATGAATTTGTCGCCTTGCAATTATCAGAAAGAGGCGGAAAGCTATATTGTACTGATTTAGGAGATACGGTAAAAATTTCTGGGGAAGCTGTATCTTATTTGGAAGGGTTTATAAATGTTTAGGAAAATAAATTAAAAACTCATTGGGCAGGTGCTATTCTTCAAGAAAGAGAATAGCATTTCTTATTGTAAGGGCAGGTTTATTCAATAATAAATCACAACCGGGATCAGCATTTACCGCTAATTTACAGTTCAATAAAATAAATCCATACAAGAAACCGTCGATAATGAACAATCGTATTATATAGCAAGAAAATTAATTATGGGGGAGGATGGGGTATCTTGGCAAAGTATGAAAAGACAATTGTTGGTCAATTTGAGAAAGTGGTTAATCGGTTGGAAAACGATATTGGTAATAGTGGAGTAAGTATGAGATTAGTTGACGAAAGCAACTACACTATTGGAGATACTAAAATAGCAGTTCGAGTGTATGATAAATACTTTATGCGAAATGGAAACAGAGCAAGTTTGAGCCTGACTGTAGTAGGTAATAGCAATAATATTTTTATTTCAGCCATTGGTGCTGGCGGCGGACAAGGTGTTTTTTTGAACTTTAGTCTTGGTGCCGAAGATGATATGGTGGCGATCGTGCAAGAAAGTATAGAACAATTGGAGTAATACTTAATTTTATTTTTTTTCGCAGTTTCGCTAAATATTGTCCATATATCCTAAAGAAAATGCAAAATCACACGGAAAAAGTGCCTTAATTTGCTTAATTTGTAATTAAGTTTTATTTAACCCTAATCAGGCCACTAAAATCCCCGTATGCAGAATAAAAATCCCACTTTTTGAGGGGGTTGCAAGATTTATCAGCCAGATTTGATAGTTTGTCAGCCAAATTTGGTACTTTGTCAGCCAATTTGAATAGTTTGTCAGCCAGATTTGGCATTTTATCAGCCAATTCCACAGACAGCGCCAAAGTCTGGCGGATACCTAACAACGCTTTGGAAAATAGCTATCGGTTTTTAGCGAAAGGGTGAGTTACTACAAATGGACAATGTTAAATGGCTAAATGGTGGCTACAAAGAGGATAACCGTATTTTTGATTCGGAGTTTGAAGCTAAAGAATGGGCAGATGCGTTATATTCAGATTTTGTTGCTTATTTCGGTAATCAAAATGATATAGGATATGCATCACTTGATGAGAAAGTAATTAAATATTTAGCAGCTTTTTTGCCTCAATGGGCTGATTATAACAATGTACAAGTCGAAGTCTGTGCAGAAAAAATAAAAATAGACGGTCAAACTATCTATAAAATTTGGTCACAGCAGAAGATATGAACATGGAAAAATCGGGAAGGAATATACTTTAACTAAAGGAGCTTATTCTTCAAGAAGGGGAATGGCTCTTTCTTATTGAAGTAAGGATAGTGACAAAAACGAATTGAAGAGTAAGATAAGGAGGAGATCCCATGAAATTTAGTTGGAAAAATCTTATCTTTGTTATTGGATTTATCGTTTTGTTAATTATCTTAGGTGAGATACATTATTATTTCCAACGCATTCAGCAGGAAACATACAGAGTTGTCCCTTGGTCAATTTATGCAACACTAACTTATTTGCCTATTGGAGTCTATCTTGGCCTGCCGTTACTAATTAAAGAGTTTATGAAAGCAGGTAAGTGGAAAATAAATTTTCAAAAGTTAATAGTTATTGGTCTACCATTACTCTATCTTACATTTTTCTGGTATTTCCCATTTTCATATCCTATTCCAGATTTTCTTGTCCATACTCGTGATGTATTTAGACTTGGTGGGATTATAGCAGTCGGGTATATAGTAATTGTAAGTTTTACTAAAGATGATATTAAACATTGATTAGTATATAACAATAAGTGGAAAGGTTTCTTTCTAACGGGGCAGGATACTTCAATAGGAACTTGAATAAATAAAAAACGTCTAAATATTTTAGGGGAATTATTATGAAGATTAGAAAACTGTTGATACCTTTGTTTTTAGTTCTTTTTCTGTTAGCAGGCTGCGGAGCCGATGGTGGAAAAGTATCGGCAAAAGATGTATTTAAACAAAATTCAGGCGCGGATATTTTTCAATACGATGGATTTATTTATAGTAATATTTCAGAACTTGAATGGTTTGAAGAAGAAAAGGAACGGCATAACAAACATAATTTATTAGGTGAAATAAAAAAGCAATCGACAAGTAGTTTTGGATTTAAGGATTTGACCGCCACTAAGTTGTCTATTGGTACAAAGATATACTCGTCAAGCGAGAATGAAAAAGATTTGGGAATTTTAATAGTCGAAAACGAAGGAACAGATTTGTATTATATGAAACTGCTTGAAGGTTAAAAACAATGAATAAGTAAAAAATGCACTTAAACAAACGGATACGATTATAGGACAAGAAGCAGTCTAACTTTTTACTAACGGGGCAGTTTAGTTTAACAAAGACTAATTTAAAGAAGTGAGAATAAGTAAACAGAGATATATAACTGGGAGGAGAAAAATTGAAGGAAAACAATAGAGGAACTTTATATTTTCATATGTCCATTGGTACACTAGGACTCCTCATTATTATAGTAGGATTATTCAAATATGTTGAAACCATTGGTGGGAATTCTTCATTTGCATTGTTAGGTTTTCCTTTAACAATGATTTACTTAAATTATCTTGAAGGGAAAGCTGGTATAAGTAAAAAAATATTATGGATTAAATCTATCATAGCGATTTCTTTACTGTTTATAATTTACATCTTCTTATTAAGCTAACGGGTGCTTGAGTTAAAGAAGAGATGGCTGCGGGCGATCCCTGTCTTCTTGTGCTAACATTTAAGATTGATTGAAGAAGGAACTTCCGTATAAGTAGTTTTAGACATTAGTTTTGTTACTCCTCTGTTCAATTAAACTGCCCTTTACTATAATAAGCAAAAGAGCAATCCCTTCTTATTCAAGGATTCGCACGTATTACTTTAAGTACACCTTTTCACAAACTGTCTATTTGATGATTACACAATTCATTACCCTTCAACAGTTGCAAGGTATTTCAAAGCTGCTTAAAAGGGGGAGTGTTTTTGAAAGTGAAACATATCTGGTCTTTTATGCTTATCTTCTTTTCACTCTTTGTCATGGGTTGTGCAAAAGATGACGTGGAAAGTAATGAAGTTAATAATGAAGTTAATAAAAAAGACATAGATAATGAGGTCAGAAATGCGGTAATGGATTATATGGAACAAGAGGATTGGAGTCCCGAATTTTATCCAGCAACGGATTGGGAAAATGCATCAGTGAAAAAAATTACTGCTGATGACAGATATAAAAATTTAGACGAATTATATATTGGAAAAGAAATATTTGTAGTTACAATTGTTGATGAACTTGCTGAACCACTAGTTTTGTTGACCCTGATACTTTAGAAGTGATAGGGATGATGCCTGGGGAATAACTTTTAAATACATTTTAAAAACATCATTTTGGCTGAAGATTAACAGATACCTATTGAAGTAACTGGTACGATTGTGTCGGCAGGACAGTAACTTCGTACTAACGGTTGCACAAAAGGATAGATATATACGTGTACACTCTCCAGTTCATCTATCCTTTCCATTTACCCTATCTAATGTGTGACATTATAATAATTCGTTTAATTATAGGTTTTCATAATTATTTTCTTGACTTTCAATAAAATTTTATAAGTAACTTGTTTAGTTTGTTTAATGGAAGATCTCAATTTCGGCGGAACTCTAGTTACTTAATTCTATTAATAATTTGTGGACAATGTGTTGTTCAAAATCCTTTGGCTTATCCAATAGTATCCCTCTTTTTGAAGCAGCTGCAATTATTAGTCCTAATTCGTAGTACATATTTTTAGAAACTAATCCTTTTGAAATCATTATCCTCACTTCATAATAAAATTGAATCAAAAAATCATTTGGTAATTTTTCATACAAAGACATTTTTGAAAACACCACTATTCCTACCGTTATTATAGGAATAATAACAATTAAAACTCAAATTGAAAAGAGTTTTTCGCCAAATTCATAAAATTTATCACTATATTACAGATAGGTTTGATAAAACTGCTTTAATCTTGGTTAACTAACGAGACAGGTTAAAGAAGGAACTCAAGAAGTGATAGAGAATTTATCTTGAAAAGGAGTGAAGTTATGAAACTTCTGCTTACATCTGCTGGCATCAAGAACAAGAGCATACACGACTCACTGGTAGAAATGTTGGATAAACCTATTGCCGAGTCTAACGCCCTCTGCATTCCCACTGCGTTGTACGGTCATCCCTGGGTCGGCCCCGGTCTCAACGCCTGGCAGTTCATCAGCGGGAAATCCGATCACATGGTCGACCTGGGTTGGAAGTCTGTAGGCGTGCTGGAGCTTACAGCGCTGCCAAGCATCGATGAAGACCGCTGGGTCCCGCTGGTCCGAGAGACGGACGTCCTGTTGGTGGCGGGCGGCGACGCCCTCTACCTGTACCACTGGATGCGGCAATCCGGGATAGCAGACCTCTTGCCATCGCTGGATGCAGTCTATGTGGGGATGAGTGCTGGGAGCATGGTGATGGCACCTAATATCGGAGAGTACTTCGTTGGTTGGACGCCACTCAACGGTGGTGATAAAACGCTGGGTTTGGTCAATTTTGCAATGTTTCCGCACCTGGATCACGAGTTGCTGCCGGGAAACACGATGGCTTCTGCTGAGAAATGGGCAGCCGGAATGCAAGGGCCAGCGTATGCAATAGATGATGAAACCGCAATCAAAGTGATTGATGGAGCGGTCGAAGTTGTTTCCGAAGGGCACTGGAAACTGTTTTCGCCATGATATAATAGTGGATTTATTAAAACAACTTATCAAAAATCAATGAAATTATTCAACCATCGGGGGCGTTGATCCATTAAAGGATTAAGCCCCTTTTTTGTTGAATACTTTAAATAAAGAGGCAGTTTAGTTGAACAAGAAATCATTGTAGGAAGTATATTGTATTATAAAGTTATCAACTTAAAGGGGTTGATGTGGATGTATTTATCAAATAAATTTGCGACTATTAGTAGGTTTTGGGTGATGAATCAATAAATTTATAGGAGAATATAAAATGATAGAAATCGACTTAGATATAGTTTCGAAGTTAATAAATTGACAATTCCCAGAGTGGTCTAATTTGGATATTAAGCCTGTTAAAAAAGGTGGGAATGATAATAGAACTTTTCACTTAGGTAATAGTATGAGCGTTAGGTTACCAAGTGATGAAGCCTATGTTCCCCAAGTTGAAAAAGAACAAATATGGTTACCCATTTTGGCTAAGCAGCTTTCTACACCTATTTCTGAACCATTAGCTAAAGGATTACCAAATGAGGATTATCCATATCCTTGGTCTGTTAACAAGTGGCTGGATGGAGAGACATTAACTTTAGAAAATATAGATGATATAAACCAATTTGCAAAAGATTTGGGAAGGTTTTTAGTTGACTTGCAATCTATTGACGTTACTGGTGGTCCCTTAGCTGGAGAACATAATTTTAATAGAGGCGGAGACATTTCTGTATACGATAAAGAGTGTAGAGATGCTATTAATAATATCAATACTTTTAATAAACACTTATTAAAGGAAATTTGGGAATTGGCATTAGCTTCAAAATGGGCTAATGAACCAGTTTGGGTCCACGGAGATATAGCACTAGGAAATATATTAATCAAAAATGGGGAAATGTTTGCAGTTATTGATTTTGGAATATTGGGTGTAGGGGACCCTTCGTGTGATGCTGCAATAGCTTGGACTTTTTTTGATGAAAGTAGCAGAAAGGTGTTTAAAAAAGCATTAAATTTCGTTGAAGAAACTTGGAATAAAGCAAGAGGTTGGGCTTTATGGAAGGCTTTAATAACCTACAATTATAATAAACATTCTGATAAAGGAATAGCAGATGAATCATTTAATACTATAAAAACAATCCTAAATGATTACGAAAATAAAAAGTAACTGTACTAAAAAGAAAACACCATTGCACTAACGCAGGCTTTAGTCCAATAACGATATTCAACAAAACGGGTGCGATAGTTCAACAGAGCAGTCGCTTTTTGTTGCTAAAGGTGCAGGTTAATTTAAGACAATTCCAAAAGGATGCGATTAGAATTAGAATTTTGGGATTTTCTCTAACTGCTGTATTTAATTTCCTCTTTGGGTACTTATTTCAATATATATTTGTTTTATTTGTGTTACTTTATTTGTATATTGCAGAAACTCCCGGTTGGACATTAGACGATACATTAGAAAAAAACTTATTAATTAGATGATGAATTTACTACAATAAGTCTTTAAAATTTTTGGGGTAATCTATATTGAAACGGCTTTCCGATGCAAAAAAAGGGGAGAGGTTTTTGAAAAACTTAATTCTGTATTGGAGGATATTTGTCGTAGTTGCGTTAACGGTGCTTTTCTTGTTGAAGGTTATAAGTCAATTCAACTTCCTATCATTTCTTTCAGGAATTTTTATCTTTGTTGGGATTCCTTGGTTATATACTAAGGTAACGAAAAAATAGTATTTTAAATTGTGAAGGATTGTACTTAAACTATAGGGTGCGATTGCTAAACAAGTAGTCGCATTTTCACTAACTGGCAGGATAGTTGAATAAAGATATGGCTATATGTGGTAAAATTGAGGAGGAAGTGGGTGATAAAATTGAGAAAATATTTAGGGATTGTATCAATCATCATTTTCACTTCAGCCTTTTTAATTATGCAAATTTTTCTAATAGGAAAAGTATCTGGAGCGATAGTCACTGCTTTTTTAATCATTGCAGTAGGAATTTCTGTTTTATTAGCATTATTTAGCCTGAAAGGACGACTCAAAAAAACCATATTGAGCCTTTATGGGATATTAATTGTCGGATATATAACAATAAGTATTCTTTTTGCGGTTGCCCATATGTAATGCCTTATTGAAGTAAAGGGTGCTTTAGTAAAAAAAGACTGTCTTTTTGACGGTCTTTTTTTGGTGAGATTCATACAAATACATTTTTGTAAAGTGCACGCTATTTATTTAAGAGTTATTATTGCTCTCATCACGGTTTATGGAAGCTGTTTTGTCATCAACTTCAGCCCCCTCTACGATCTGGTTACCAATAGCACCGCCCGAGACACCGCCTATTACAGCACCAATTAGTCCAAATGGAGCACCTATCATAGCACCCGCAACGGCTCCATTAAAAGTTCCGGCTGTTTCACCAAAGTCATTCGCATCTGGGTTAGCATTACTACCAGCTTGAGTGTTGTCACTTTCTTCTACATTTCCACCAAAGTTATTGCGTTCGTTACTTTGATTCATCTAATCACGTCCTTGTTTATTAATGGGGAATATGCTGATGATGAAATCACACCATCCCAAATATATACTCCCCAGCTGAAGTAGTCTTACTCAATATATAGTTGTCTTATCGGCAGCCATTTTTTCTTGTTCAACTAGCTGGTGCTTTATTTTAAAACAGTGACTGTTGAAGTTTCAAAAATGGAGTGACATGTTTGAAGAAAAAAGTAATCGTAATTAAAGGAATATTGGTTTTAACAATTGTATTCATTTTCCAGCAGAATAAAAGTATGAATTTCAAAAAGGCATCTTTTCATCAAATGCGGATGGTTTGTGGGAGAAACAGCATTATGAAGAAATTAAGGGGTGTGTTAAATGGGGTGGTTACTAATTATAATGATTGCCTATTTACCAATGTTTTATGGGATCAAAATGCGACTTGCCTATTTAGAAATATAAGGAAAGTATTAACGCTAATTGATTCAGAATTTGGCGAAAATATGAAATTATGGTCCGAGGGGTTATCATACTTTCATAAAGAAACACAAAAAGAAGTTTGGGGAAAGTTCAAGGAGTTTGACAATAAATAATAATATTTTATTCAACTATCGGGTTCTTTCTTTAAAGATCTGTTTGCTAAAAATATTCGACTAATTAGCGGGATAGTTTAAGTAAAAGAGGGGGTACTTAAATGGTTCTTGGATTATTAATGCTAATTATAGGGTTTAGTCACCTAACGAAGAGTACCTTTTTTTACAAAAAAAACGGGAGTTCTTTTTCCTAACGGGGGAGTAGAGTTAAAGAAAGGATGTTTATAAACAATAAGAGGGGAAATTATGAAAAAGGCGTTAATTACTTTAGTAGTTTTAGTTGTAATAGGTGTTGGGATAGGAGGAAGATACTTTTTATGATTATAATTGAAGGACGAAAAGTTGAGTTGAGAGAAGCTACTCAACAAGATATTGATGAATTATATTTTTGGAAATATGAAGAAAAGGAACAAGAAGCCAAGAAATGGAATGGCCCCTACATACCGGAACCTTACATAACAAAGGAACAATTTCAAATAGATTGGGAGAAAAACTATGAAATTGTCCCCAACATTCCCAATACCCTAATCATTTTTGCGGGAGATAAGTTGATTGGAACAGTTGGCTGTTATTGGGTGGATAAAAACACTAATTGGTTAGAAACTGGTATCGTGATTTATGATAAAAATTATTGGAATGGTGGTTACGGTACTGAGGCTTATAAGCTTTGGATTGATTTCCTATTCAGTTCTACTGAATTGCATCGGTTAGGGATTTCAACTTGGTCCGGAAATATACGAATGATAAAGGTTGCAGAAAAATTAGGGATGAAAGAAGAAGCAAGAATAAGGCAAGCAAGAATGGTGAATGGTGAATACTTTGATGCTATTAAAATGGGGATTTTACGAAAAGAATGGGAACGGTCTTCTTGAAGGAGTAGCTTTATTAATCCATCATATATTTCAATTCATCAATTGGGCGCTTTTCTGAAATAAGGAAAGCGTCTTTCTTCATGAAAAGGGCCAGAAAATTGAACAACACCTCTAAAAGAAACTGGATATTTATATTAATGTAAGATGGTATTGAGAAGGGATTTACTTACTAATGGGGAATTCTTTAATAAGGATAATGATTTTTTGGAAAAACTATTGCAGGGAGATTACCTTATGGGTAAAGAAAGTCCAAAATTACATATAACGAAATTGCAAATAATAATCAATTTTATTCTTGTGATCGGATTTTCTATGCAAGCATATGGATATTGGGCAACAGGGAAAATTCGGCGTCTTACAATGAACTTAGTACCTGAAAGAATCTATTTTTATAATAATGAGCTTTATGTCGCCCTATTGAAAGGTATACATAGTTCTTATTGGTGGAATGAAGATCAAGAAGGGGCCATTGCCATTATTAATACTGATACCTTTACATTAGCAGAACAGTTTGATATTGATATGGATCCATTTGACATTGTTGCAGATGGAAAGTCTATTTATGTATCTAGTGGTTCTGGACAATGGGGAAATATTAAAGGGTATTCAAGAGAAACTCTACTTGAAACATCGAAGAGTCGCTTAGTTTATGAAAAGAGTTTTTTAGAGATGCACCCAAGTTTAGACAAACTTTACGCAACTACTATGGCTCTTAGTCCAACAGATATCGAATCTTATTTTATTGTAGATGGTAAAATATCAACCGGATACGACTCACCCGACTATGATGATTATCGGCTTACAAAACAAATCACCATTTCTCCCGACGGAAAATATATATTTAACGATTCTGGTGTCGTTATGATTGCTGCTGATGCCAAACCAATGAATATGAGGTATCTAACAAAGCTATATTCTAATTTTGAAAAAATTACCTTTAACATGAAGGAAGGATTTTTCTATACAAGTAATGGTAGTAATATTGATGTTTACAATTACAAATCAATGGAGAGAGAAAAGCGTTATGCCATGAGCGGGGACATCCAAAACATATTTTATCAAGAGGGGAAACTATTTGTTGTCTCGATCGAAGAATTATATTCTACCAAACTAACAACATACGCTATAAAAGCGTATAACGTTAAAGGAAATGAACTTATACAGTAAATCACCAAGATATTTGAAATAAAAAGCGACTTGATGAACTAGGTAAACATTACGGTGGGTACTCAAAAGGATAGGGAGTAAGGGATGGTTGATACAGATTTTCTTATTTAACTAACGGGGGGCTATTCTTCAAGAAGGAGAATGGCTTTTTCTTATTGAAGTAAATGGCAGATTACTTCAATAAAGGTTATCTTGGATTTCGGAAGGGGGAATAAAATGTGATAGTAATAAACGATAAAGACATAAAAGGCGAAGATTATCGTTCTCTAATTGAATTAGCCTTGAAAAAATGTGATACATTTGCATTTGTCAAAAGAAGAGATATGATGGCTGACGAAGAATTGGCAATGGAATACCATTATAAATTAGTTAGAAATATTCAAGGGTCATTTTTTGAAAGGAAAGAACAATCAGAATGGGAAGTAACTAAACTTTTAGAAGCAACAGCGTATGTATTTTATTATGAGTTAAATGAACAAACAAAGCATTTTTTAAAAACGAAAAGCAATTCATTATTTGATTGGATTTCACCCTTACCAGAAGACTTAATGTTTTTTAGTGGAGATGATGTTTGGCTTGCAGTTTGTTCTCATGAACACTTTTTTGTTGTTAGCGAGGAATTTAAAGACTTTGATGACGTAATTAAATCTATAAAAAATGCTTAAAAGATTCTCACGATAACTTATTGAACTAACGGGTGCAAGAGTTAAAGAAATGATCGCTGCGGCGGTTTTTTTATTATTCGACTAACGAAGCAGGTTACTTCAAGAGGAATTTAAACAATTGGTATTGAACTACTTAAGTATAAACACATATATCTTCGGGAGGATTTAATAAAATGGATATAAAAAGTGGAGACCCAAGAGATAATTTAAAAATCATTCTTGAGGATTATAAAATAACTCCTTACACTTTTGGTTTAATTAGTGGTCTTGATGAAAAAACAGTTTTGGAGTTTTCAAATCATAAAACTGATTTAGCTCATTTACCTCACGAAAAGATAGGGCATATTGTGTCAATGATAGGCTTATTATCAGACGGAATGACACTCGTGACAGCAGATGAAAGAGTCAAAGCAATCATTGAAATTTTGAACGATAACTTTCAAGTTTCAGCGAGGACACTGGCTTTATATGCAAAAATAGAAGAAAAAGATGTAGATGAGTTTATGAGAGACTTCGATTCCTTAGCATTTGAAAAACGCTACCGATTAGCAGTTGTAGTTTTATTTCTTTTCAAATTGTTTTCTGATAACCACCGGCAAAGCAAATGTTAAAATATTAATAGAAAGGAGCGATTTTGTTGGATAAAAAACCAGCAGGCTTTGGTGTAAGATTATTAGCGGATTTATTTGACTTTTTTATTCTTACTGTTCCAATTTCTTTGTTCTTATTTTGGGTTAAAGGAGAACACTCATATGATTGGACATCGGGTTGGACTTGGCAAATTATTTACACTCTGTATTTAATGTCAGTACCCTTGGTATGGAGTGGTTATATAATAGGATAACGTATTTTTAAAATAAAGGTAAAACGAACGGATGAAGATAAATTAACACTTAAAAATATGTTTTTAAGAGAAGTTGTAGGAAAGTTTATAGTAGTGTATTTTACAGTTGGTTTATCCAGTATTGTTAGCGTCTTTATGGTTATATGTAGGAAAGATAAAAGGGCAGTACACGATTTAATTGCTGGAACCTATGTTAGTTATGAAAGATAATATTGGAACGGAATGATTTCTAAATCAGCAGTCATTTTTTTGAACTAACGGGTGCAAGAGTTAAACAAGGTGTTGCAGCGGCATCATCTTTTTTCTTGTTGTGCTAACGGGTAGGTTCAATAAGAAATCACAGAAGAAATGAGCATTTACTGTAAAATAACTTATACCTTATGTTCTAATAAAAAAGTATGCAAAAAATTGAAGTGATACACATTAGTAGAAAGATGCGACATTAAAGCAATATGGATATTTGCATAAATATTGATTTGACAGAGGTTAAAGATGCGAAAAATTTATCTAGATAGAACAGAGTTAACTGGAGCCATAAATGTATCTTTAAGGGATACTGAGATTATATCAGCAGGTACAACAATTTTTTCTATGAGTGTTAATGATAGAAATAAGGAGTATCAAAAATATGCTAACGATTATGATATTCAATTTATATTCGACGATAATATTCCACATTTAGAATTTTATACGGTTCCACATGTAGATATTCTGGCGAAAGATAGTAAAGGTGGATTTATCGGAACCGTTGGCCAACAATGTGACTTAGAAAGTGACGCTCCAATTTGTTATATCAATAAGGATTTAGAGTGCTTTATAATTTCTGATAACGGAGAAGATTTTCTGAGTAAAATAGAATCATGGCAAGACAACTTGAAACCCTATAGTAAAATTACCGTTTATCGTTCGAAAGCAGAAGCAGAAATGGAACTAGAATTTATCGATTTGGAATAGATCATTTAACTTCATAAACAAGTTTGTGAATCAATGTGCTATAAACTATAGGGTAGCGTTAATCAAACACTATTAAGGATTCGGCAAAACCCCGCCACGTTCCCTAGTGACAGACTTCTTATGATAAGGAAAAATAGAATTAGGATAAATCACTTTTTATAGTATTTTTAGCATCACCTCTTCTATTTTTCCTTCCCATTGAATTACAACTGGGATTTTTTTAGGTAAGGCACGACACGGACCTCCACAGTTTATATAAATATCCTGTTCATCTTGTGTTTCCAGATACCCAATTCCTGAATTAATGTCATAAGAGGATTCAGATATTTCAAATTCAAAAGTCAGTGGCTTACTTTCTTCTTTTCCAATATATGAAATAGTATAGTTTTTTAAATTATCCTGTTTAAATTCTAACTTAATATACCAATTTTTACTTTTGCCTTCGAAATATTGTTCTTTGAATTCCGATATTATTGAACTTTTTTCATCTGTGTAGGCAGAAAGTAACAATATAATAATGCAGCATACTAATAAAAATAAACCTCTTATTGAATATGGATAAATCATAGATTATTACCTCCCTTATATTTTGGATTTCATTATTAGAATATATTAAGAGGATGCATCAGTTAAAGAACAACTTCCATTATTGTGACTATTCTTATTAAGTGGGGCAAGGATAGTTTAACAAGAATTTAATAATCTCTCTTCACTAATGGGATGTTTATGCTAAAATTGTTGTTATTTGGTAAGGGGTGAAGTGGTAGAATGTATTGGGAAACTCTCCCTGATTGGTTTTGGATAATATATTACCTATTTCTGTTATTAACATTAATTGTAGCAATATATAGAATTAAATTAATGAAAATTTCATCCGCACTAACTATTATTTTTGTTGTGACAGTTCCAATAGTCGGACTAATAAATAGTATTGGAAGAGGAATCGGATTAAATGAGTATGAATTTTTCACAATAGAATTACAAAAGGGTTCAATATGGACGATCTATTCTATTTTAGGATATTTATTCATTTTGGTTTGGTGGATAAAGTTCTTTTTTCAAAATAAAAGGAAGAATGGGAACTAACAGGTGTGTCGATCCAATAATGATTCTTTTATTAAACTTCATATAGCGGTGGCGAGTACAGTAGCTGTTTAGGCAGCTTTTTCCTAGTTCCACTTCCTCAAATGCTATTTACAAGAAATACTTGCGTTTCTATTAATAAATCATTTGATTGGCAATATCAATTAATTCTTTTTGATCCTGCTCCACTTCCAACCCACCTTTAAGCATCATAAAAATATGATATTCAACATCACCTATTTGAAAGTAAAGATCTCCTGGATGGTATTTGCCTATAATCCCATTTTTCAATTCCACTTCATCGTAATATTTTGGCTGAGGAGGGGATATATCAAAATTATAGGCTCTAATTTTTAAGACTGTCGGATTACCCTGAAATATTTCTTTCGAATAAGCACTATGCGTGACTAATATTTTTTTACCATTGTTTTCAATATCATCGATAAAAGCTGGTTTGAAGCCATCGGTTTCAAAAGGGATCTTTTTCGGTAATTTTATTTTATATGGCAATGCTTTAATACCATCTTTTACTGATGGTGCTACATAGTTAATAGACGTTACGTTCCCGTTCTCGTCCCAAGTAGTTCTTATTATATTTAATTCCGTTGGGTCAAATGTCTTGTCCTTATCATCTTGACAGCCAAAGAGAAACAATAAAAGGATTGCAAAGATAAAAAGCATTTTTTTCACAAATAGACCCTCCTTATCTTCTTTTGTGTTTTGAGTTAATTTTCATAATATTCAAACTGTGATTATATTTTACCATACATTAAAGAATTATTTACGAAGTCCCTAGATCAGTTAAATATTTCAACATTAAACCAAAAAATTCTTAACATAGTTCAATATGAATGTTCAATAATTACAAAGGCAATCAGTTGAGATCGGAGGGTGTTAATGAAAAATAAAAAAATAAAATTGATTACCGTCTCGTTTATACTTACTCTTATTTTTACCGTGGGATGTTCAAAGGAAGAAAGAGAAGATTTAATCACCATTGATGTTAAAACCGCTCACGATAAATTGTATGAGGAAGTTGGAGAAAAAGATAATTTATTCGAACAAAATGGAATAGAAATATCTTCTATGTGGGCAGATGAGGAAACTAAAACTCTTCATGTAGGACTTCTCAAATTAAATAAAAAGACTGAAAAAAAATTTAAAACAATCTTATTCGATGAGATACTACATGGAAGTGTGAAGCTTAATTTATTTGAAGAAGAGCCTATAGAATTGCATTAAATAACTTGAACATTTTCTCCCTTAAAACAGCAGGAGGTTCTTATTCATTATTATTACAATGAAATGACTATTCCTGAGATTGCCCATATTTTTATCCATACTAAAGAGCACAGTGAAAACCTGTTTAATCCGTGGAAGGAAACTATTAGGAAATCAATTGAGTGGGATACAATGGGAGGTGTTTTTAAATGAATAGGTATTTTTTTAGAGAAGTAAAAAATTTAACTTAGTTCACTAAAGATTGATCAGGTAAGCAGAATTAAGAAAAGGGTTAGGGAACACTAAAAAGAGGTGTTTTCTATGAAAATGTATATTAAATTAATTTTGACAGTTCTTCTAATTATTCAACCTACCGTTGTAGGAGCGGAGATTGAGGGAAATGAAATTGTTAGCAGGAACGACAAAGAAAATATAACACTTTATGCTAAGAAAATTAGTGGATTATTTAGGGACTTTAAAATTAATTTTAAAGGGGGATTATACTCAAGACCTTTTTGGATTAGCGAAACTAACCCTACCTATGCTCCACAAATTATATATGAGGACATCAATAAAGATCTAAAGAAAGAGTTAATCATAATTTTGACAAAGGGTTATGGAACGGGTGTTTTATGGGAAGATATTTATGTTTTTGACACACTGAATAAAAGTGGTCTGGGTATAAATGAAGTGATTGTTGATAATCCTTTAGCAATTATTCATAAGAAAATAAAAACTAAGTTAACTGCTAAAAAGGCCGAAGTCATTGTCGGAGACAAAGAATGTTCAGTTGATATAACCCATTTAGAAATAAAACCCGAAAACTTATTTAATGATATAGGTTTTGGTAGCATTATTGATTATGAAGTTAAAGACAATGAACTTATTGTAAGTGTTGCTGGACAAATATCACCTGCCAGCTTTGTTGGAAATATTGTAATTGTTTATGAATTTCGGGATAAAATGTATCAAGCAAAATCGATTGAGTTTCAACCTTGTAAATAAGTTGTACCTAAAACTCCCCAAGTTTACTAAGGTAAATGATAAGCCGATTCCTTAACAACATAGGTATCGGCTTTTACTTTTGGAAATAGGATGGAAAAGGTTGCCGATCTTCAGTATGATTTAGAAAAGGGGGGAAAGTTTTATGAAAAAAGTATTTGGGTTTTTATTCGTCTTACTCATCGGAGTAATAGCTGCTGCTTGCAGCAATGAAACAGTAAAAAACGAAGATGTTGAAAAGCTCGTAAAAGAATATAAAACCGAACAATATCACATCACAGATCCAGCAAATCCTCCAACAGGAATCGAAATCGGAGAAAAGGTTAAAAAATACCTGTCAGAAGATGCATTTGCTAAATTAAATGCGAATCGGGTTTTTCAATTGGCACCTAAATTTGCAAAACAAACCAACAAAACTATCGAACTAGAAGATATTGTTCTTGAAAAAATAAAGGAACATGATGACGGCAGAATCGACTATAAATATACACTTAAATTAAAAGTGTCCTATGAACAACCAAATGAGTCATATGAAATATTTGATAAAGAAGGACAATTATCCGTTTCAAATACTAATGAAGGCTTAAAGATCACTCGTGACTGGGAACAGCAAACTCAAATTGAAGATGTACCAATTTAAAGAAAAAGGCATTGGGGGAGATTATATGAGGCTTTTTACGATTATGTTTATAATTCTCATACTATTGTCAGGTTGCTCGAACAAACCTTCCTTAGAACTCATAAGTTCTTCTGTTGAAATTAGAGATGATCGATCAGGCAGAGTCGGGATTAATTCAGGAGAAAAGACAGGAGAATTTATTGAACCCATTTCACTAAGCTATGATTTCATTTTAAAGAATACAGGAAAAAAGACTCTTGGAAAAGGAGAAAAACTAAATAAACAAACTTTTAAATTTGATGATGGCATCAAAGTTTTGATTGAACCCCATGAAAAGTTAGTTAAAGTTTCAAAAGAAGTCATGGATTTTAATCTTTATAGTGATGAAGAAAGACAAGAATCAGAGTTGGGCTTAGGTTTTGGAGAACGAAGCATTGCGGTTCTTGAGCCCAATCAAGAAGGAGAATATTCTTTTGATTTTGTATTAGGGGCATCCGAAGAAAACCCTGAAATGGCGATTGCCCCTTCACCAGAACAGTTAAATAAGTTAAAGAGAAGTGCTATGGATGCAACTTTAATTATATTTATTGAAGATGAAGAAATAGCAAGATTTGATCTTAGTAAATCTAATTAAGGTTAATACACAACACATTTTGTAGAACAATCGGGTGCAAATCTGAACAAGAGCGGTTGCTTTTACTAATATGGTAGTTTAGTTGAACAAGGTTATTAATAAGGGGGACCAATCCTCAATGTCAGAGAGAGAAAGAGAAAGATTAAAAGACAAAGAACAGCGAAAAAACCCTGGTGGCACATTAAACAATATGTGGGCTCAGCGTCAAATAGCCCCTATCTCTATGAAGGTGGGGGCTATTTGAAGCTTACTTATAAACGAGTACATATGCGTAATTGATTGCCATCAGGATCTACGACTGTCATCGTTCGAAGCCCTTCAAGACCCTCATTTGGAGGCTCAGCAATACGAATATCTTTTTTGCTCTTTAATTCGCTGTACCAGTTATCGACATTTGGAACAAAAAAGTGAATTAATCCACCAACATAATCCTTTTAATACCAGTGTTTTACAATAGACATACGTTTTTGTTAATAGGGTTGTTCCCATGTCGGACGAGTCACATCATTAGTAAAGTATCTTCCATTATGATAAATTTATGAACGAATATATTAGATTGAAAAGCAGGATGGTGCGGATGATGTCAATAAAACAACTTAAAAGTATTGAAGAATTAAATGAATTTGTTCAACAACCAGGGAAACATTTGCTATTGAAACATAGTACAACTTGCCCAATCAGTGCCAAAGCGAATGAAGAATTTCAATCATTTGTTAATGAAAATGAAACTGCTTCTGCTTCAATGGTCTTGGTAATAGAAGATCGACCTGTATCAAATCATATTACTGAAGAATTTGAAATTAAACATGAATCTCCACAAATCTTGCTATTTGATGATGGAAAAGTATCTTGGAATACTTCTCATTGGAAAATTACAAGAGATTCGATCAGGGAGGCTCTGAACGCATGAGCAAACAAGTCATCGTTTATTCCACGCCTGGTTGTGTAGAATGCAACTATGTTAAACAAATGCTAGAAGAGGAAAAAATTCCATTTGAAGTAAGAGACGTAATGTCAAGTGTGGAATATCAAAAGGAAGTCGAAAAATTTGGCTTTATGGGTGTACCTGTTACCGTAGTTGGAGATAAAGCAGTTAAAGGCTTTAATCCTGAATTAAAAGAACTTATAGGAACAATTGAAAAGTAAAGTTAGCCAAAGTCATGATGTAAAGTCTCGTCGGGAGTAGGAGCTGGAGCTAGACATTACAAAAAGCCCTTGCATAGATTTCAAGGGCTTTTTCCATAACTATTTAAACCGCTACTTTGTTTTTCGTCTTTAATTCAATAATCGCTTGTTGTTGTTTCGTTTCATCGAATTCCTTCTCGCTTTTAGCAATAGCAATTGTTGCAATGCCGTTTCCAATTAGGTTTGTGATGGCTCGACCTTCACTCATGAAGCGGTCGACTCCTAGTAATAAGGCCAGGCCCTCAACTGGGATGATCTGCATAGCAGTTAGCGTTGAAGCAAGAACGATAAATCCGCCCCCTGTAACAGCTGCCGCCCCTTTAGAAGTTAACATTAAGATTAAAATAATCGTAATTTGCTGTCCGACGCTTAAATCAACTTGGAAAACCTGAGCTAGAAACACAACAGCCATAGAGAGATAAATTGAAGTTCCATCAAGATTAAATGAATATCCTGTTGGAATGACAAGTCCTACGACTGACTTCGAGCAGCCGAACTTCTCCATTTTATCCATCATTCGTGGCAGAACGGATTCAGATGAACTCGTGCCTAGAACGATTAATAGCTCTTCTTTAATGAATTTTAAATACTTAAATAAGCTGAATCCATACATTTTACAAATGATATTTAGGACCCCAAATATAAATAATGCCATTGTTGCATAAACGGACAACATTAACATTGCAAGGGGCTTCATTGAAGCAATGCCATAATTTCCAATCGTAAATGCCATTGCTCCAAAAGCACCGATCGGAGCAGCTCTCATAATATAACCGATAATATTAAAGAAAACATGTGACATTTTATCAAAAAAATCAATGATTGGCTTGCCTTTTTCCCCAAGAGCTGTTAATGCAACCCCGAATAGAATGGAGAAAAATAAAACTTGAAGAATATCCCCTTTGGCAAACGCATCAAACATATTAGATGGAACAATATTTGTAATAAAGTCAATCCAATCAATTTTTCCGCCGTCACCAGTTGTAAATTGAGAGACATCCCCTTTTTGCATCTTATCAAAATTCAGTCCCGCACCTGGCTTGATAATATTAACGACAAATAGACCAATTACGAGTGCTAGCGTTGTGACAATTTCAAAATAGATAAAAGCCTTCCCGCCAACTTTTCCAACCTTTTTCATATCGCCCATTTTTGCAATTCCGAGAACGATAGTTAAAAAAATAATTGGGGCAATAACCATTTTAACCCCTTTAATAAAGGTATCTCCTAATGGCTTCACTGACTTTCCGACTTCCGGCCAAACTAAGCCGACAATCACACCTAAGATGATGGCAATAACTACTTGAACTGTTAAGTTTTTAAAGACTTTCTTCATTTTTTCTCCTCCTTCTCAAACGTATCAATCTTGTTTTTTTCATGATAACGCTTTCAAATGAATGAGGGAAGATTTTGGACATTTTGGACATTTTGGTCTTTTTGGTCTCTAGAGCGTTTATTTAATGAGGGAATATCGATTAACAGGCCTTCCGACACCGCCATATTTTAATTCAATTTTAATTTCACCGAGCTTCACTAAATATTCAAGATAGCGGCGAGCCGTCACGCGGGCAATGCCCACCCCATCGGCTACTTCCTCAGAGGATTTAGCTAGTTCTTGTTCATGTAAATAGGCAATAATTTGCCTATATGTAACTTCATTCAGTCCTTTTGGCAAATTATTTACATTATTTAATTTCTTCGATGTGGAGGAGGAATGCAGAAACTCGTCAAGTTGCTGCTGAGATAACGATAGCTCATTTTTAACTTTTGAGTGATAAATTTTATATTTTTCTAAAGCCTTCTGGATTCTATCGAATTGAAATGGCTTAATAATATAATCAAAGGCTCCATTTTGGAGGGCCATTTTCACTGTTTCATGGTCATTCGCCGCTGTTACCATAATCACATCGACGCTTTCTTGATGGCTGCGAATTTGCTGAAGGGTCTCGAGTCCATCCTGCTTTGGCATAAACACATCGAGAATAACAAGATCAGGTGTATGCTCCCTTATTTTTTGGAGACCTTCCATCCCATTGCTTGCTACTCCGATTACTTTATATCCTTCTATTTTCATGACAAATTGCTTATTCACTTCTTGCACCATCGGATCATCTTCAATGATTAGAACGGTTATCATTCTTCCTCCTCCAATCCATTCATTGGAAAACTAATAAAAAAACTAGCCCCTTCTCCTTGATGAGAAACAACATTTAATTCCCCTTTTCCTTTTTCCACAATCTGTTTTACGAGATGAAGACCTAAACCAAATCCTTTTTTCGTAGAAAACCCATTTTCAAATATTCGGTGCATCTCTGTTTCACTAATCCCGTGCCCATTATCTTCAACAAGAATAGCACATAATTCATCATCCTGCTCAATACTAATATCAATCCTTCTTTCTCGATGATCGGCTGTTTTTAAGGCAGCAATCGCATTTTCAATTAAATTTCCGAGTATGACAACGAAATCATGATGATCTAAATGCTTCGGAAAACGACTTAAATGGCTTTTCCGGTCAATGACAATTTTAATCCCTAATTCTTTTCCGCGGCTTACTTTCCCAAGTAATAAACCAGCAAGATTATCATCAAGAATATTCTCATTTAAAAATCTCGCGAAACTCCCTTGTTCCTCATCTAATTGAAAAATATACTTTAGCGCCTGTTCATTATTTCCTAATTGAATTAATCCCGCAATCGTATGAAGCTTATTAGAATGCTCATGGGCTTGTACCCTTAACGCTTCTACAAATTCCTTTACCCCAGTCAATTCCTCCGCCATTTTCGTCGTCTCTGTACGATCTTGAAAAATAGCGACCGCCCCAACTAACTGCTTATTTACTTTAATCGGGACACGATTGCTCATAATCACGTTTCCTCGGACTTGGACTTCCTGATTAAATACTGGTTTATCTAGTTCAAGGATTTCTGGCAGCCTCGTATCCGGGATCACATCCCAAATGTTTTTCCCAATAACATCCCCATGGACATTCATCATTTTTTTTGCCTTATCATTAAAGATCGTGATCATTTCATGCTTATCAATTGCGATGACTCCCTCATGCATCGCATGAAACGTTGCTGTACGCTCTTCAAGAAGACGAGCGATTTCATAAGGCTCAAGCTGAAACATTTGCTGTTTAATATGTTTGGCAAGGAAGAATGAACCTATTACGCCAAGCAGCAGGGTCAAAAACATAATGAGTAGAATCTCATTTTTTAGTGATAATAATGTTTCAAACATCGTCGGTAATACATTCCCAACAACAACCACCCCTACTTGCTCTAATTGGTCATTTTTTATTGGAGCAAAGGCACGTACAGCCATTCCTACCTCACCCTTAGCTTTTGAAAGATAGGAATGCTCTGCAAAAGCAGGACCGGCATCTTCTCCTTTTGCTACTGTTCCTAACATGTCCTTTACAGGATGTGAGTAACGAATCCTTTCCATATTTAAGACGGTTACATAATCCGCATTATTAATAATGCGGATTTTTTCAATAGTAGGATCCATTTCAATCCATCCATTTGGTTCCGTAACATGGCGAATGACATCTGGAAGCTGAGCGACGGTTTTCGCCGTAATCATCGCTCTTTTTCCATACTCTTCTTCCTCAAGCTCCACAATATTTCCAATTAATATAAGACCTCCGAGCAATAAAGAAAAAAAGACGATGCTGAATGATAATAATGTAATTTTGGAACGAATCGGCAGCCGCTTAAGTGACACGTGCTTACCCCCTTTATTCAAGACATACAATATTGTACTATTAGTCGTTTTATTATTTAATTAGAATAATAGAAAAGATTCGAGGTGTATACATGAAGAAGCTGTTCGGAATATTTATTTTTATTATATCAGGATATAGTGCAGCTTACCTTTTCGGATTTAGCGGTTTTCATTTCACGAAAGAAGTTCCCTTTGATGATGAGCAGACGGGAATGAAAGAGCAAATAATCATTCGTTTTAGTCATGTTGTGTCAGAAAATACACCAAAGGGGCTTGCAGCAGGCCGGTTTGCTGACCTTGTTCAAAAGAAATCAAATAATAGAGTCAAAGTCGTTGTCTTTCCAAATGCCGAGCTCTTTTCTGACGAAGGTGAGCTGAGTGCCCTTCAATCTGGACAAGTACAGATGATTGCTCCGTCAACATCTAAATTAGGAACGCTCTCTCCTGAATGGCTCGTATTAGATTTGCCTTATGCCTTCTCCTCAAATGAAGCTGTAAAAGAAGCGTATGAAGGAGAGATTGGCAAAGTTTTATTTGCCGACTTAAAAAAACAAAATATTGAAGGTTTAGCATTTTGGTATAACGGCTTTAAACAAATGACAACAATGAAAGGGACTATCATTCATCCAACAGATATAAAGGGCCAAGTTTTCCGTATCATGCCTAGCAAAGTGATCGAAAAGCAATACGAAGTTCTCGAAGCCGCCCCCCGCCCAATCCCCTTTGACCAAACGTATCATAATTTGGAAAAAGGTACGATTGATGGAGAGGAAAATACGATCTCGAATATATATTCCAAAAAATATTATCATGTCCAAAAATACATGACGATTACAAACCATGCTTATTTAGGCTATGCTGTCTTGATGAATCGAGAGTTTTGGAATGGTTTGCCGAGCGAGATTCAAGACATCATTCGGGAAGCAATGGTCGAAGCGACAGATTGGAATTGGCAATATTCGATTGACTTGAATGATTCGAATCTTCAACAATTAAAAGAGAATACTAGTATGCAAATTTACGAGTTAACTCCAGAGGATGAAACGGAGTGGAGAAATAAACTCAAAAAAGTGGAACAGCATTTCTCGCCAATCATCGGAGAAAGCATGATGGAGCGCTTGCAAAAAATTAAAAATAAATTTGATAGGAGAAGCGGAAGCGCCTTGCCCAGCGATAGAGCAACGGAAAGTATTTGTTCGACTTAGCACAAGCATCAAGTGTACTTATCTAGAAAAAAATCAAAAAATACTGAGGATAAAATAAGATAAGAAGGTTGTGGTGTCCTTGGTCAAAAAGAGCCTTTTTATATTTTTTATTATGCTTTGTTTCAATCCTTCCATTTCAGTATTTGCCAAGGCAAGTGAAAACACAGTGTCTGCAACTTGGGGGGGATATTGATCAAATTTCCAAACATGCTTAAAAAGCAAGTTGTTCAAGAGCATTGTTAGGAACAGCTTTAACTGTATGCACAAGAAAAATCTCTTCAAAAGGATTTGAAGAGATGATCTAATGTTCATTAATATATTCATTGGCGGAGCAATCTTTTACGAATTAACTAGAAGTTAGCATTCGCAAAAGCCGCAAAGAACTGCACCTACAATGATGAGTAAAATAAACAATACGACAATTAAGGCAAATTCGTTCCGATAAGCAGGATATTCATAACCGTAAGCAGGAACTGAACATCCATAACTATAAGCAGGAGCTGTGTAGGTAGGCATTGGAGCAATGTTTGGAGCAACATTTGGAGCCACATTTGGTGGCATATTTGCGCCAAGAGTCGGCATTGCGTTAAGGTTCGGATACATTATCTAACACTTCCCTTCGAGTAAGGAATTTCTCTATATAATACTCTGGGAGGTGAGTTTTGAGCCCGTCTATAAAAAAATGGGTAAATGTCATGGCGCGTGAAGTGGGAATAAATCACAAGGAGTAAAAAAGATAATGAACATAAGAAATAGAACTTTTGTTATGGTGCACGGTCGGACGCTGTAGTTTATATGCTCTATCACTTCTATTGCTGCTTGCCACTCTTAATAAATATTTAAAAGAAGGCCTTGTCACCAATTTTGTTAAATAAGCTGATTGATAACTGCCCGGTTCTCTATTTTCATTAAGAATTGGGATCATTTCCTCTAATGATCTAATATTAAATCCATGTCCAAACAATCTTCCATCATGTAGAAGAACAGCATTAACACCCCTGAACTGTGGGGTTCTTCGATTAAAATCGGGATTATTCACATAGACGACGTCTCCAGGCAGAAAATGATTCGCGTAGAAGGTGTTGATCCCTAGGTCCGTATCTGTATGCCAGCTGTAAATATATAGATTTTGAAACAGGGAATTAAAGAAATAGCGGCCAATACTATGCAATATGGCATGGTAATAGATGATCGGAATAGCGGTTGCACATTCAAATGCATAGAGTGAACTGTTCTGAAAAATATCCTGAATCGCATCAGCTGGCTGCACATCGGGTCTTAAAAGGAACCCGCCTTCCCTTGTTAATTGCCAGTACATTGGATTGCAGCGGGCATATTCAAAGATTGTAAACTTTGCTTGACCTTTGTTCATTTCATTCGCGCTCTGAATAATGTTTTTTCTCACTTTAAGTTCAAACAACAATTCATCTGCGAAATTATAAGTATAAAAATCGGGAGCATTCTGCATCTGTTGAATAATTGTTTTCTCAATATTTCCTAGCTGCCAATTGTCATTCTGTTGAAACGGGACCCCTGATATTTGGATCATACAATCCCCCATTTCTGTATCGTTTTTTATCTGCGTCATAACTATAGTATTCTTATAATTATTAATCATGTTAGTTTTTAATGAGGGTCGAGGGTAAGCGCCAATTAGGCCGCCCCTGCATTTCTTTTGTGGCCTATATTAATGTCCTTTCGTTAAAAATAGAATTTGAATACAGGATATTGCAAAATAACAGGAAAATAGGAGGTAGGAAATTTGAAGATCCAAAGAATAGATCATGTGGGTGTAATCGTAAATGATCTCTCCGCCACTAAAGAGTTTTTTCTCGATTTTGGACTTGAGGTGAAAGGGGAATGGGAAATGGAAGGAGAGTTGATGGGATATGCAGTTGGGCTTAATGACGCTAAAGTAGCGTGTGTCGGATTGGGAATGCCTGACGGCCAGACATGGATAGAACTAATCAAATTTCATACGCCGTCAGATGAAGAAGGTATTCAGAAATCCTTTGCAAATACACTGGGTATCAGACACATTGCATTTGCTGTTGATGATATTGAGGCTGTTGTTGCCAAATTGAAAAAGAAGGGTACGGAAATCTTTAGTGAAATACAGCAATATGAAGAAAGCTATAAATTATGCTACGTGCGTGGTCCAGAGGGAATTATTTTGGAGTTGGCTGAGAAATTAAATAAGTAATAATAGGTAATGATGTTGATTTTACCATGTTTGAAAAATAAATGGAGGAATTCCGTTTATTTAGGGAACTACCCATATTTCCTTAAAAATAAGGGTAGTTTTTCCGCTTATATGATCCAAGTCTTTGTATTTTGCCTTATTAAGAGTAGTTAATCGGAATATCTCCGTCTATATCTATCTGTTAGCCACAACTATATACATTAGCCGGAAATTCTCCGCCTATGAAATCAGATAAATAAAAACAAAAAGTATTTTGTAAAATACTGGTTAATTCCATGGTATAATAGACTTAGAATAAGTAAGGATCGTGATGAATGTATGTCTAATAAACAGTACATAGATGACATGTATGCTGCATTTCCAGATGGAGAGTATGTTGAACCAAGTGATGGTCCACCTAGAATTCGAATTCACGATATGCATAACTATTGCAAACAAGTCGGAAAAAAGCCACTTGAATTAACAAAAAAAGAAATGGAACAATTTCAATATTAATAAAACAGAGCCTAGGGATTTTATATTTCCTAGTTATGTTTTTTTGTGAAAATGCATTTTGGATTTACCTAATCAAATTGTTATAGGTACCACAATTAAAGCAATAAGAAAGCGGAGCTACCAGCAAAAGGAAAAGCATTACCATTGTTTTGGTAATGTCTCCTTAAGCCATTAATGTATTTACTAATAATTATCAATAACCCCTCCTAGTGAAGAAGCTTTAATGATAGGCTCTTTCATGATTTCTACGATTTCATCCTTCGTTCCATAAACGACTACCCCTAATATTTCTACATCGTCTATCTTAGTATCTTTCATAGCTTGGTACGCTTTCATGTGTTCACTATAAGTACTTGTTTTCAGTAACTTTAGGAATTTATCATATTCATATGCCAAATCTGCCGTTGAAGTATAGGGATTTCTAGTAGAAAAGCCTAATGCTTCATTTTCCCCGATAAACGTTGCAGACCAATCGTATTCTTTGGCCTCTTGTTTAAAAGTGTTTAGTTGGCTATTGCTATAGGTGTTTACCCAAAACCAAGTCATTGGAGGAAGCTGCATGGAAGGCAGCTCACTTTGCTTGTATGGCTTATCAAAGGAAAGAGCAACCTCATATACTTTTTCCCCTTCCATATTCTTAATCAGGTCTTCATCATTTTTATATTTTTTATAGTCAACCCTTGGATGGAAAAAAAGCATTTCCCTCCAACCATTTTCTTTATAGGTGAATTGCCAATCCTCTCCCGTGACTCCGATACTTCCGCCAGAACCTCTTGAAATCAAAACAGATGGAATAAGACCGTATTGATATTGCTTTTGTTCGACGACAAGGGATTTAATTTTCATATCCTTTGATATTTTATAATGGCTCATTCCTCCTAAAAAACCCCGTGAATCCACTGTTTCACTGATAAAGCCATTCGGAGTGCTAAGTCGAACATAGGCATCCCATTGCTTAAATGCCTTTTGGCTAAAATAAGCAGAAATAGCGAAATTGGCTATGTTCAAAACAACAAATACGAGTATCGAAACGAAAACAATCGTTACGATTGTCTTCATTTTTCCCTTTTTGATCGCCTTTTTTATTTTTTTCTCATCAAAAACATCATCTATATTATTATTCATAATGATACCTCCACATCTTTTGAAATTCCTTCCTAGCTCGAAATAAATACGTCCTAACGGTTTCTTCCTTCATTCCCAGTACTAGCGCGATCTCCTTATAACTTAGTTCAAGTTCATATTTTAATAATAAAAGCTGTTTATAGACTTCTTGAATGCGTTCTAAAGTAATGGCGATTTCATGATTCATTTCAATATTTAAGATGCTGGATTCAGTATTTTGGTCATTCGCAAAATTATTCCAGAAGCGATGGTCATCAATCAAAATCAGTTGTTCTTTCCCTTTTTTCTTTAAAGTTTTTTTAAATTCATTCATGGCAATTGCGAAAATATATGAAAGAGCTTTATCCGAAGGAACCCCGCTGCTATAAGCGATATATTTCATATAACTTTCTTGAACAATATCTTCTGCATCTTCATGGCTACAGCCGTTCTTTTTTAAATAAAAATAAATCATTTTTGCTTGTTTATTGTATATTTCCAACAAAAGCTGAGACTCCATAGCTCCTCCTTTCTAATGTCCTTCAATAATAAAGAGTCTTATCCATCAAAAAAGTTTACAGCAAAACTGAAAAAAATTTTAGTATACAATGACAGTGTCTCAATAATGAGGTAAATAATCGAACCTTGTATAATAGATACTTCTTCATACATGAATACTTTTTTTGCTAATATAAATATACTCTTCCTTTGAAGAATAGCACGCTGTAGCTTATTATATGAACGATTACATACACATTCCTTGGTAGATATTTTACATAAAATTAAAGAGATTTTTTATGCCCTCAGACAATCGTGTCGAGGGCTTTTTTTGGGGGGTAAATAAAAATAGATTTTGAATATTTAAGAATGGATGTAAACTAGAAATTAAAGACGAGTTTCGGAAAAAACTCAGTTCTTTTAAAATATCTTATTAGTTTTAAAGAAAAATACCCAGATTAAAATATTGGTTTGGATGATAGTGCATACATATATAAGAAAACACGAAGCTGAGGTAATGGTATGAATGAGGAGTTAAGGAGAAAAGCCGATGAAAGTTATCGGTTGGCTGAGCAAAAGGCTGCTCGATATTTTCAGTCACTTGATGAGCAGGTCAGGCAAATGACTTATGTATCTACCTTGATAAAAGATATCCAATCCTGGAAACACAATCATATTCATCACCATTCATTAATATCTTTTTTTTCGCGAAAGAAGGGGAAACCGGATTCTCGGGAATATCACAATTATATCAAATGGCTGGATTACACTGGGAAGCTAGATCCTTACCTGGATCGAAGCATCTCCTATATTTTCTTGCGGGATCTAGGCAAAACCTTGGATTCTCCTGACACAATGACAAGGGTTCGACGTGTTGTGGACAATTTAAAAAGCCATCTGACAACAGATCGGGGAGAAAAAACGGAGATGTTTAGCATGGCCAGATTATACCGGATGGCCCAGAAGGAAGGCATTGAATCCACGATGATCTGGTTGTTGAATAAACTAAAGACTGTATCCTCCAATATTCCAAAGGGGATGGATGCGGAGCAAGCCCAGCGGAAACTGATAAAAATCATCGCTGGGGTCATGATGCATGAGATTGAAGAGATGGGTGATGAAATTTCACCTGAGGAACGTACTCGAAAACTGGATAAAGCGTTGAGGCTAGGCTATTCCTATGGTCTGACTTATCCGTTCATTGACGATTTGCTGGATTCAGGAGTCTTATCCGATAAAGAGCAAAAGCAGTATTCCGATTTGATACGCACTACACTTATTACAGGTTCTGTACCGAAATTGGGTGAATGGACTGGTAAAAACAAGGGATTGATTCGATATATTCATTCCGAACTTAAAGAGGCCTTCGAGTACATTAAGGCCCATCAGCGACAAGCAACAATCAATTCATTTTTCGAGCAATCCTATGTGTTTTTTCATTCCCAGGAAGTAGATCGTTTAAAGGATCTTTCAAATGCTAATTACACCAATGAAGAGCTTTATATACCCATCATTTTAAAATCCTCATCTTCGCGATTGATAGTCCGTTCCGTCCTTAGTGCTTCAGAGGATGAGGAATTTGACAACCGAACTTTCTTCTATGGCATTTACAACCAGCTGGCTGATGATTTTGCAGATATGTTTGATGATATGAAGGACGGGGCCGTAACACCCTATACCTATTATTTGAAATATCATGATAAACGTTCGGATCTTATCAATCCCTTTGAACTATACTGGACGGTCATCTCCCATTTGATCCATAACGTGTATCACTCAGATACGAAGACTCGTGAAGTGATGCTGGATCGCGCAATCAATAGCCTGAAACGATTTAAAGTACGAATAGGTACAAAAAAGTACAACGAAGTGATGGAGTTATTTGCTTCTGGAAATCCAAAGTTCAATCGGACCATTCAAAAAATGGTTCGTAAAGCGGATGATGTGGATTTCTTCGATAAACTAATTAGAGATCAGATGATTACGCATTTGAAAAATGAAAAGAAAGAGCGGGAGGAGTTTTTAGATACAATCGATACTGTTCGCAGCGAGATCAACAACCTCTTACATATCCCTAAAAACGATGAAGATTCTTATATGCAAGATCCAATCATTGACGCTGCAAATTACAGTTTGGAAGGCGACGGAAAGCGATTGAGGCCAATCGTGACTTGGGTCATGGGCGTTAACGAATATGGCTTAAATAGTTCAGCCATCGTTCCTCTTTTAAGGTCATTGGAATATATGCATACCGCATCCCTAATCTTCGATGATCTGCCATCCCAGGATAATGCGTCCATCCGAAGGGGGAGACCAACGCTGCATCAGGTGCATAACATGGCTATAGCAGAATTAACCGGTCTATTTCTGACTCAGAAGGCTATCCGGGAGCAGGCGTCTCTTGACCAATTCGATTCAAAAACGGTGCTTGCCCTGATTCAATATTCGGCCCAAACGATAGAGGATATGTGCAAGGGACAGGCGATGGACTTAGATTCAAAAGGGAAACGATTAACACTAGAACAATTAAATAGAATGAGCTTTTATAAAACCGGGATGGCATTCGAAGCGTCCCTCATCATGCCTGCCATGCTCGCCCAAGCAAATCAGCTGGAAATAGAAGCCTTGAAAAAATTCGCCTATCATGCCGGTATTGCATTTCAAATTAAGGATGACCTCCTTGATGTGGAGGGGGACCTGGTCAAACTCGGAAAACCCATTGGCCAAGACGCAGAAAACAACAATTCAACTTTTGTGTCCATCCTAGGCGTTGTCGGGGCTAGAAAAGAAATGTGGGAACATTATTGTCTTGCCATGGAAGTGTTGAAAGAGGTACCGCACAATACCACTTTTCTGAAGCATTTATTGAATTATATTGTGAATAGGGACCGCTGAGAAGAAGGGGGGATTAGGTGGTTGGAAATATAAGGGGAAAAATTTCCTAATAAGGTAACAGGTTATCTTTTGAAGCACAAAAGGTGGGGAAATAGGTTAACTTTTGAAAAAGCATGGTTCGCCATGCTTTTACTTACGGTATTGAAAGGTGAGAAGTTTTATAGACGGAGAATTTCCGACTAATGTATATAGTTGTGGCGAAAACCCAGATATAAGCGGAGGTTTTCCGGCTAACCTCTCAAAATAAGCCAAAATCCAACGATTTGGATCATATAACCGGAAAACCTACCCTTATTATTAGGGAAATATGTGTATTTCCCAACTTAAGCGGAAATTCTCCGTTTATTTTTCAATAGGGGCAGTTAATGATAGAAAGAGGATATCTATTCGCTCCTTGACAGGATTATTGAATTACTTGAAAAGGATAAGAGCGAATAATATTAAGACTTTAAAAAATATCCCCAATGGATCTTATTAAGCCCCTTATCAACCAGAAAATTAATCTTAAAGGGAATACGATCAATTCCGGAAGCCACATCAGCGCGTCAACAAAGAAATCCCATACGTTATAATGTTCGCTGCTCTTTCTGCTTTTTCTGGTTTTGCTTTTCTTCCTCTGATACCATTCCTTCATTTATATCATCCCACCTTTTAAAAATGTCTAATTTCCTACAAAAACGATTCATGTATTTTGCAATTAATAAATTCTATTAATGGAGTATGTTTTTTATAATTAGAGTTATTGAAGAAATGCACCCGATTTGTGGAATATCATAAATACATGTCTAGTAGGAAAGCGACTCTCCTACTAAATAATAGCAATGAAATTATTTCTTCTTTTTTATTTTTCCTTCAGCTTTAGTTTTGTTTTCATCAACTCTATATTTTACGATTTTACTAATTAATCCATAAGGGATTGGTTTTTCTAAAGGGAATTGCACTGCGCCTTTTGATGTCTTATATTCCGATAATTCCTGTTTAAAAGTATTTATTCCGCTTGGAGTTGGATAAAACCCTATATGGTTTTTGTATGCTGCAAAATGTACCAAATTTCCATTTGAAGCAAAAGTAGGCATCGCATAACTTATTTTTTCCTCAGCATTTGGCGCTGATTCCTTTATAACCTTTCTTATTGTTTTTAGTATTTCTTGAATCTCTTGAGGATATTGTAAAATATATTCATCAATTGATTTGGGAATAATGGTTTGTTGTTTCATAGTATTTCTCCTCGTATATTAGTATTTCAAAACATTTTATCATAAGGCTCTGCTAAAGTTTAATGTTGAAAAATAACGAGAACAAATAGAACATCCAATTATCCGGAAGTTCTTTTTTTCGTAGTATGGTCTTATTCAAAAATATTAATTAACATACTGACCAACATACATTTAAAACGAGAAACAAATCAGGCCCCCGGTTCTGATTTGTTTTTTTATAGAACCTGTCCTTTTTACGACTTCATCCATATATAAAAAGTGAATGGATTTAAAAAGAGTCACAAGAAAGGAATGGAATTAATGGCAAAGTATCGCGTGGTTTACACTCAATTTTGGGATGATCCGAAGGTTGTGGAGGAAATGACGCCAGAGGATAAGTATGTGTTTCTTTATTTGTTGACGAATAAAAATACGAAGCAGATCGGGATCTACACGATAACAAAAAGACAAATGGCTTTTGATACAGGGTATTCGCAAGAGGCCATTCAAAGTATATTGGAGCGTTTGATCAATAAGCACCGACTTGTGAAATATAACGATGAAACTAGGGAAATCGCGGTTAAAAATGGGGGGAAATTCAATTCTATTCGCGGCGGAAAGCCGGTGGAGGATTGCGTGAGAAGCTGTTTTTGTAAATTACAACCAATTTATATGGAGAATGGATGATGCCAACGATTGAAGCTCTTTATTACGATGCCATTCGCTATGAGGAGCATGTCCTTGCTCATTACATTCTTTGCTTAATTCATGAGGGGAAAATTTCATTGGAAGATGAGGATTCGGTTTTATTTGAAGTACATCCTGATCCTGAGAAATTGACAAACATGATTGAAAACAATCATCTTGGTTTTTGCGAGTTTAATATGTATGCACTGAAGGTGAAGGAAGGGAAATGGGTCTTTATTTATGCTAGTAGCCCGGAAGAAGCGGAGACACATTTATGGAGTACATTGGGGAGTAAGGCATTGAGTTGTCGTGAAATAGCTCCGGATGAAGAGGTAGTGATTGATAATCGAATTCTAAATTTCCGTGAATGGAAGAAGGAACAGAAGGAATTACCTTGTTTGGTTGGGTATTATTGATCGAAAGTGAGGGGAACGATCGTTATGAACCTTTCATGGAACTCGTTTTTTAGGGAATAGGTCTCGAACGCTTACTAAGAAAGGATCATAGTGCGTGTTTAAGTTGGAATGGGTTCCAAACGCTCACTAAGAAAGGGTCATAGTGCGTGTTTAAGGAGGAATGGGTCCCAAACGCTTATTATGAAAGGGTCATAGTGCGTGTTTAAGGAGGAATGGGTCCCAAACGCTTATTATGAAAGGGTCATAGTGCGTGTTTTTGGAGGAAAGAGTAACAAACGCATACTATGAAAGGGCCATGGTGCGTGTTTAGGAAGGAATGGATCCCAAACGCTTACTATGAAAAGGCAACAATGCGTGTTTAAGTAGGAAAATGCCAGTAATGGTAGCTATGAATCTATCATAGAACGCGTTTTCTACGGAAAGCAATGGTTTCTTGAAACGTTTGGGAGACAAGGGATTGGAAATATGAAATTCATTCAAATAATATATATTATGAAAAGGGTTTTTATTAGGATAGAGGACAAAAGAAGAAATAGGCGGAAGTGGGGTTTTCATTTGGCTATTATAATTACGATGCTGGTCTTAGGAATGCTGTTAGGATTTGTCGGGGCTGGCGGGGCTGGATTTATTATTGCGATTTTAACATTGATGTTTCATATCCCAATACATACAGCGTTGGGTACATCTTTAGCGGCAATGGCATTTACCTGTCTGTCTGGTGTGGTCAGTCATTACCGAGGAGGCAATATCGCGGTAACGGCGGGAATCGTTGTCGGGGCATTTGGTGCCATTGGCGCTTTTTTTGGCTCGATGGTTGCCGCGATTATCCCTACTGCGCAATTGCATTGGTTCACCGGGGGCATGCTGATTTTTAGTTCAATACTGTTCGTTTTCCGATTATTTCTATTAAAACAGCCTTCAGCCGTGCGGGAGGCCTCAGCTGCTTCAGAAAATAATTACGGATTTTGGATTCGAGCCATTATTCTGGGGCTGCTTTCCGGTCTGATGTCAGGGTCCTTCGGTATCGGAGCTGCACCATTTATCCAGCTAGGCTTAATGATCTTTTTAGGATTATCTGTCCGTCACTCCGTCGGAACCGCGATGCTGGTCATACTTCCAATCGCAATTGGCGGCGGCCTTGGATTTGGTACGAGCGGCTTTGTTGATGTGATTCTTCTTATACAAATATTAGTCGGTTCGATGACTGGTGCCTATATTGGCGCGAAATTCACCAACCTTGCCCCAAAATCAGTTTTAAAAATTTCGATGATTTCAACACCCGCAGCAGCCGGGCTTTTACTAATCTTGGGCTAATGGATTTTAATATTGAAATTAATTCCATGATAATTGTAATTAAGTAAGGGGAATCGTGATGAACTACTTAGAATCGTTCTTCTTTATTATGATGGGTATAAGTCCTGCACTCATCGGAATTCCGTTACAAATACTAGCAACGAGAAAAAAACAGGAATTGAGTTGGTCTTTCCTGATCAATTGTAGAAGGAATTTCCTTGTTCGGTTGGGTTTTATTAATGTGGTAGGGGGGCGTTCTTTCCTTTGTCAGCTCGATCTTGGCGGCATGCTTCATCGAATAGGCTTCTTGAATTCTGCCCCACGAAAAAATACTTACGGTGCATATCAGGGTGCACCGTGAGTATTTTCCTTTTCTTTATTAATGCAAATTTTAATTCAAAGATGGTCAACGAGGTTCCGAAAGGGCTGCTAGTGATTTGCAGACGAATATCTCGTCGCTTCCTTGTTTTAAACGCTTATTGCACTTAAGCTATTTGAGAGGAATCTTAAATTTTTTAGCCTTTTTTACAACAGTGGATTGGTCAATCATTAATACCTCTGCGACTTTTCTTGTCGTTTTATATTCTCTAAAAGCCGAAATTAATAAATTTCTTTCTACAGCTTCTACTGTTTCTTTCAAAGGTCCTATTTTACTGCTTAAACTGACAGAAGATGGCTCAATTAAATTATGTATATTAGAACTCCCAATTTTATCCCCAATAGTATTAATAACTAACCGTTCAATCATATTTTGTAGTTCACGTATGTTTCCTGGAAAATCGTATTCAAGGAGTAGCTTTATTGCATTTTCTGTAAAGTACTTCTTGTTTTCATATTTATCATTTATATTTTCTAAAAACATGTTCATGAGAAACGGCAAGTCCTCTTTTCTTTCCCTTAACGCTGGAATATTTATAGGAATGACATTCAATCGATAAAATAAATCCTCCCTAAATCTTCCCTTACTAACTTCATCTTTTAATTTCTTATTAGTTGCAGCAATTACCCTTGCCTTTACCTCATATGAAGTTGAACCACCAATCCTTCGAACTGCCTTATCATCTAAAACATGAAGCAGCTTGACTTGAAGGCTTAATGGAAGATCGCCAATTTCATCTAGAAAAATGATTCCTTTACCTGCTAATTCGAATAATCCCCTTTTTCCTTCCTTTGAAGCACCTGTAAAGGCTCCTTTTTCGTAGCCGAATAGCTCTGATTCCAATAAATGTTCAGGTATTGCACCACAATTAATATTTATAAAAGGGAAATCTCTACGATTACTGAGAGCATGGATCGTTTTAGCCATAAATCCTTTGCCTACACCTGTTTCTCCTAACAATAGAATCGTTGCATCAAAATTTACAACATGATGAACTGTATCCATAATTTGTTTCATGGTTGCACTTTTATAAGTGATTTGCCGGTTATCGATTCCGTTCCTTTTACTTAATTCTTGCTTGAACCATTCTAACTCTGTTTGTAAATTCTTAAGATCCGATTTTAATTTATTTGTTTCAGTGATATCCTTTGAAATGTTTATGATCTTTTCAATATTTTTATCCTTATCGAAAATAGGAATCCCTGTTACTAAAACGATTTTATCAGCCGAGGTTCTTTGAACCAAAGTTACTCTATCTTTTCTTTTCAACACTTCGCTTGTAACCGATTTATCAAAAATTTTCTTATCCTCTAAGTATAAGGAGCTTTCCCCTAATATTTCCGATACCTTTACTCCAAATAGTTCCTCACAGGATTTACTAACTCTTATAAATATCCCCTCACCATTTGCAATGGTAATCCCATCAAAGCTTACATCTAGAATTGATGTTAATTCTTCAATGGCCTGATTATTTAATTGCATCTTATCTCCCACCTTCAAAAAGTTGGTTGGACGACATTTGATGATTATTATCATCACTAAATGATGATAATAATCATCAATGTGACAGAACATCCAAGCAAATATCGCTTTAAATAGCGTTTTATAAATACGGCAATAGTTGGCACAATATTTGCAATATATAAAATAGTCTTTGAAGTATTATAACACTACTTTTCAAGACTTACATAGTTCTATTGATTTATAGGAAGGTGAAAAGATGGATGTAAATATCGATAGAGTTTTAAAGGATTTTGAAATTATAGTTAGTTATACAAATACGCCTGAAAAAGGTTGTACCCGCTTTTCCTACAGCGCCGAAGATAAGAGAGCAAGGGAATATCTCCTTACACAAATGGAGCAGCTTGGCCTTTCAATAAAAGTAGATGCAATAGGAAATATTAGGGCTAAGTATGGAGACAAAGATAAACCCTCAATTATGATAGGTTCCCATATTGATACTGTAAAAAATGGCGGTAAATATGATGGCTTAACAGGGGTTTTAGTAGGCTTAGAGGTTATAAGAGTATTAAAGGAAGAAAATGTTCAATTATCACATCCCGTCGAATTAATCATTTTCACAGAAGAGGAAGGCTCTAATTTTGGGATTACCTTATTAGGCAGCAAGGTACTGACCGGAAAATATGAACTAGAGGATTTAAAGCTAATAAAAAATGTGGATGGAAAAGATCTTTATGAAGTTGCAAAAGATTTTGGACTAGAAGTTGAAAACATCAAAAAGGACGTGCTTAAAAAGAATGAAGTCGATACTATGATTGAATTGCATATAGAACAAGGCGCAGTATTAGAATCGAAAAACAAATCCATAGGAATTGTACAGGCAATAGCAGGAATGAAAACATATAAAGTTTCTTTAAATGGTATCTCAAACCATGCGGGAACAACTCCAATGGAGCTAAGAGCCGATCCAATGGTCGGAGCTTCCCATATTATTTCCCATATTCAAAAGGCGGCGAATGAAATGGCACTACCTACGACTGTTGCAACGGTCGGAAAGATAGATTGTCGACCTAATATGGGCAATGTTATTCCTGAAAGTGTTGAATTCCTTGTAGATATTAGAGATGTAGAACCACAGGGAATCAATTTCATTGCTAATGAACTAAGGAATAAGGTTGAAGAAATTTCATCCAAATATTCCCTATCTAGCGAAATTAAACTGGTAGGAGAATCTGAAGTAGTCAAATTATCACCAAAAATTATTGAAACTATCGAGCAGGCTGCCATAGAACAAGGATATAGCTATATGAAAATGAATAGCGGTGCTGTTCATGATGCTGTAATGCTAACTGAATTAGCAGATGTAGGAATGATTTTTATACCAAGCGTAGGCGGTAAAAGCCATAGCCCAGAAGAATATACAAGTATTGAAGATATTAAAATAGGAGGCAATCTTCTACTAAATGTTGTTTTGTCTTTAACTTGTAAAGAAGATAGGATAAATTTTGTTTAGCATCATTTGTTGATATATTCTAAAAAGGGTGAGTTTTTAATAAACAGGAGGAGATAGCATGAGCTTACTAATTAAGAACGGAACTATTGTTACTGCTGTAGATGAATTTATCGGGGACATACTAATCGATGGAGAGAAGATTGTTGCGATTGGCAAAGAATTAAATTTTTCTGTCAGTCAAGTAATTGATGCTACAGGCAAGTATGTATTACCAGGTGGAGTTGACCAACATGTGCATTATTCCTTTGATTTTAAAGGTGAAAGAGTAAGAGGGTTCGAAACCTCAAATGCCGCCATTGTAGGGGGTACAACTACCGTTATAGAATTTGTTAATCAAGAGGCCGGCAAAGGAATCGCAGAAACTATTACTGATTATGATAAAAAAGAAGTATCAGATTTAGCAATGGTAGACTACTCTTTCCATGGAGTTGTGTGTGAACCTACAGATGAGCTTTTTAGAGAGATACCAAGTTTACCAAGTAAGGGAATTTCCACAATTAAGTTATTTATGGCATATAAGGGACTTCCTTTCCATAGCGATGATAAGGCCTTATTCAAGGCTTTAAAAGCATCAAAGGATGCTGGAGTTACTGTTATGGTTCATGCAGAAAATGCAGATGTTATTGATACACTTCAAAAAGAGTGTATTGCTAATGGACAAACGGAACCATATTATCATGCAGTTTCAAGACCAACTTTAGTCGAAATTGAGGCTACACAAAGAGCTATTAATCTAGCAGCACTAGCAGAGGCCCCTATTTATATTGTTCATGTTACTGCTAAAGAGGTTATGGAGACGATTAGATCATCCCATAATAAAGGCATTCCAGTTTATGGAGAAACCTGTACACACTATCTGATGCTTGATAAAGAGGATTTAGCAAAACCTAATTTTGAAGGAGCTAAGTATGTATGTTCACCAGCACTAAGAACTGAAGATGATAGGAATGCTTTGTGGGAAGCAATTAATAATGGGTGGTTAAATGCAGTGAGCTCCGATCATTGTGGATTTAACTGGGAATCACAAAAGCATATGGGTATTGATGATTTTACAAATATACCGAATGGATCACCAGGTGTAGAAAATCGACTAGGCATTCTTTGGACCTATGGGGTAAATAAAGGGCGAATTTCCAGACAGCGTCTAGTAGACCTCTACGCTACAACACCTGCCAAAATCAATGGATTATCACACCGAAAGGGCCATATCGGGGTAGGAATGGATGCAGATATTGTTATCTATGATCCTGATCATAAGTCTATTATCTCTAATGAAACTAGTTTACAGGGAGTTGACTTTAATATCTATGAGGGATTTGAGCAAGAGGGAAAGGTCGATAAGGTTTTCCTTAGAGGAAAATTAATGGTGGATGATGGCGAGTTTGTCGGTCAAAAGGGTGATGGGAATTTCATACCGGGCAATGCGTTTGGATTATGTTTTGAAATAGCGGAAAAGGTAAGGCAATTAGAGCCGGTTAGTAAAAACTAGTAAAAGAGAAATATAATAAAATCAGTTTTTTCCACAATCATATGCTAACTGATAATTTGCTAGGAGGATTGGTTAAAGTGTTAATTAAGAATGTAACTATTAGAAAGAAAGATGGCTTATGGGACATTGCAATACAGGATGGGAAGATTGAGAAAATAGAAAGAAATATAGACCCTATTGAAGGAGAAGAGATAATAGATGGGGGAGGAGGATTAGTATTGCCTCCGTACGTTGACTCTCATACACATCTAGACTATGTTGGCACTTACGGTGACCCAGTATATAATTCAACCGGAACTTTATTCGAGGCAATTGATATATGGAACGAGCGGAAAAAGAACATAACCTTTGAAGACGTAAAATCTAGAGCTTCAAAAATTTTAAAGTGGAACATTGCAAATGGAACACAACATGTGAGGACACATGTTAATACTGATGAACCTGGATTAACATCATTAAAAGCAATGTTAGAGGTAAAAGAGGAATTCGCTCCATTTATAGATGTTCAGTTAATTGCTTTTCCACAACATGGCATCTTAAATTTTAAAAATGGGTTGGAATTACTTGAAGAGGCTTTAGTAATGGGGGCAGATGGTATTGGTGCCATTCCACATTTTGAAGATACTAGAGAAGATGCAGTTGATTCAATTAAAGAAATTTTTAAGTTAGCGGAAAAATACAGCGCGCTCGTAGATGTACATTGTGACGAAACTGATGATGATCAATCTCGAGGAATAGAAGTAGTTGCTGCACAGGCTGCAAGATATGATATGGGAGAATTGGTTACTGCCAGCCATACAACTGCAATGGCTTCATATAATAACGCTTATGCATTTAAACTTTTTGGATTATTGAAAAGAGCAAATATTAATTTCGTGGCAAATCCCTCAATTAATATTCATCTTCAGGGGCGGTATGACACATATCCAAAACGTAGAGGGGTTACTCGTGTTAAGGAGCTTCTTGACGCTGGATTAAATGTAAGCTTTGGAAATGATGATATCATGGATCCCTTTTACCCACTTGGTGTAGCGAATATGCTAGAAATTCTTCATATGGGGGTTCACGTATGCCATTTGACTGGTTATCAAGAATTAATTAATTCATTTGATTTAGTAACCATAAATGGAGCAAAGACACTTAATATTACTGATATATATGGGTTGGAAGTAGGTAAACCTGGGAATTTAAATATTCTACCTGCCAATAATGAATTTGATGTTATTCGTAAACAGGTTAAACCTTCTTATTCAATACGGAATGGGAAAGTCATAGCAAGATTAGAGCCTAACTACCCTAAAATTTATATTGGAGAAAACGCTGAAGAGGTTGACTTTCTAATTTAAAAGAGGTGGCGTTAGAAAATTACTTTTTCTAACGCTTCCCAAGTATCAATTCAATAGGAATTAAGAGATTTTGTAGTGCTCTAATTAACTAAAAATTCGAAATATTATGATAGGATGGTGTTTATGACTAATAATATTGGTTCTTCTGAACATGATTTATACAGCCCAGCATTGGCTCCTGTAGATTTAAAAGACAGAAGTATAACTACAAGAGGTCTGGGTGTTATTTGGTTTGGTATTGCTGTGCAAATTACTGGTTTCGCAGCATTTTCACCAATGACTAATTATTTTACAATTGGCGAGTTGCTTTGGATTTACACGATTGGCTCAATTATATTAGCTCTTTGCTGCTTTGTTACCCAAGATATTGGTTTAAAGTACGGCATAAGTTTTGCAGCATCTATAGTTGCTTCTTTTGGTTATAAAGGTGGGAAAGTTGTAGGTGTTGTCCGCACTCTACCCAGTTTGATATTCTTTGCCCTAAATGCCTATATCGGTGCTATGGCGATTAATGAGATTTCTAAAATATTAATAGGATTCGATAATATTTTTGTATGTCTAGCTATAAATGTAATAGCACTGGTTGCAATTACTATAAAAGGAGTTAAGGGTATCGAAAGATTTAGTACCATAATTGCCCCTTTATTAGCTATTGTCGGTGTATATATGATGTACGTCGTTCTGACTTCATATAATGTGTCTTTAACCGATACATTAAGTATGGGAAGAACAGCAGGAACAAGTAAGTCCTGGATCTTTGGATTCGCAGTAGTTGTGGGGCTTTTCTCAAGTGTGGCAATGGGAATAAACGACATCACGAAAGACTGTAAAGTTGGAGGCAGTTCTAAAAATTGGATAAAAAACAATAAACTATATTCCACCGCTACCCTAATCGGCATTGTTCCATTCCTTGTGTTTTTCACCATTTTAGGAAATATTACAATAGTTCTTTCCGGACGTATGGATCCTTTAATTGTTTTATCAGAACTAATTCAAGAAAGATCAATTATTCTAGCAATAGTCATCCAAATATTTATTGTTGTCGCACAAGCGTCTACCAATACAGCTGCTAATTTACTGCCTTCCGCCTATGTTGCTTGTAGCCTGATGCCAAAAAAACTTAGTTTTAAGGTAGCTACTGTCGGTGTTGCGATTATTGCCTGTATCATTCAACCTTGGAATTACATGGATAAGTTAGACTTGATTTTATCCCTATTTAGTACTACAGCAGGACCAGCACTCGCAATCATTGGAGTAGATTATTATATATTTAGAAAGAGACAGATAAGTCTTGATGATCTATTTAAATCCAATGGAAAGTACAAGTATTTCAAAGGATATAACCCTGCAGCCTTGATCGTTTATGTAGTTGCTACGGCAATTGGATTCTTCTTTTTCCTAGAGTACAGCTTCTTTGTTTCCACTGCATTAGCTTCTGTTTTTTACTATTTCGTTGCCAAAGCGTTTGCAAAAAAATATCCCGTAATAATAGAAGAGGAATTGAGTGTACATCCTATCGATGGTTCCAAACCCACTGTTCAAATAAATTGATATTTTATAAAAAAAGCCAACTTTAATAATTCTTACACGTCGTAGAACCGTTCAATGAAAATTCATAATTCAAGATTTCATCCCGTTTTAGTAGACTTTTAAGCCCTCGGTCGACCCAATAGGAGTTGTCGAGGGTTTTGTGTAATATGGACTCTTTACTACACGCCAATATACTTTGGGTTCTGAGAGGACTGCGAGTGATTCACAGACGAATACCCGCAGCTTCCTTATTATTAAACATGATGACTTAATAGATCTGCTAACTATATAAGATGAGATCTTCTATACCAACAACTCATTGCCCTACCGTTATTTTACGCTTCTCCTCACTCTTTATGTTTCGGGAGAATGATAGACTTTTAGGCAATGTGATGGATGCAAAACTAGCTAGAATGGCAAGGATCCCTGCAGCACCAAATGATATGAAATGAGTGTAGAACATTTCGTACGCCCAGCCTCCCATGAATGATCCGATGGCAGCTCCGACTTGATGCCCCACAAAATAAGCGAATCCGTTTAACATTCCGAGCAACCGCACTCCGTATAAGTCACCTAAAATCGCTGTGGACATCGCAACGGAACCGGCCCACACCAACCCTCCAATAAAGGAAACGAGAAAGAGCTGCCAGGCAGTCATCGATAAAACGAGAGCGAAAAACCCAAGTCCGCGAACAAAATAGATGATAAATAAAAGATTTTTCCGTGGAAAACGATCCGCAAGCTGCGCTAAAAACAATGTGCCAATAATGGCAACAATCCCGATCATCCCTATCCCAAATGAAGCGGTCATGGGAGGAAAATGATGATCAATCAGCATCGGCACCCCATGGGAACCTAATAGATTCATCCCAAATCCACAAGCAAATAAACTAAAAACAATTTTCCAATATGTCTTTGTCATTAATGCATCCTTAAAGGTGATGGCCGGGTCCTCCCGGCTAATTTTCTTACCAGCGGCTCCCATACCGTCAGCCTCAGCCGGAACATCTTCCCTCATTATTAACATGGCTGATGGGAGAACAAGAATGATAAATATTCCACCAAAAAGTAAGAGGGTGTTCTGCCAGCCGACAAGACCAATCAGCCATGTTTCAGCGGGCGTCATTACGGCAATCCCCGCCATTGCTCCGGTCGTTAAATAAAAAAGCGCCTTCCCTCTCTGACGGACAAACCATTTACTAACAATGGGCGATAACGTAATACTGCTTAAAAAAGAAAGCCCGATCGACAGGAACACACCAAATGATAGTAGAAACGAAAGCATCCCGTTAGAGTTAACCGTCCATACAATCGAAATACATACAATGGCTAACCCTACCAATAATACAAATCGTGTATGAAAAGTTTTTAATAGAATGCCAGCTAACAGCATTCCAATCCCATAAACAATCATTCCAGCTGAAACAATGAGCGAAAATTCCGTACGTGATAACTTTAATTCATCCATAATTGGATTGACAAATGGTCCGATACCCATGCGCAAGCCAGTTGTAAGCAGCACAATGACAGAAGCAGCAATCACAATATACCAGCCAAAATAAAGACCTTTAAATTTATTCATGTTGTACTCCCATTTCATTTTTTTGCAAATATTTAACGAAACACATCTTCTCTAAGATTAAGCTAATTTAGTTAGACTCCCTAATTAACTATTTTAGTTTGCTTTCTTCAAAATGACAAAGTTTAAAATTGTCATTTGGGTTGAAGAAAGCTCGTGTATGCCTATGCATGTTAGAATTTTTCGTACAGTAGGGTAGCGTGTGGTTTACATTCAATTTTGAAGGTTGCTGAGGAAATGAAAAGTTTTGGACTGGTGGCAGCCTATGAGCACGGTCATGAATGGCTCAAACAATTAAAAAACTATCTAGATGACAATTTTGCTTTTACCAAACAATATTTAGAACAACATTTGCCTGAAGCTATATTTCGAATTCCTGAGTCCACCTATCTGGCATGGGTGAATATTCAAGCCTATCTGCCCGACGAAGAAAACTTGCCATTATACTTTGCCAACAACGCGGGGGTGCTTCTAGAAGGAGGAAATATGTTTGTCGACAATTCAGACGGTTATATTCGCCTTAACCTGGCGTGTCCAAGATCTGTTTTGGAAGAGGGGCTAAAAAGAATATGTGAAGTGTTGAAGAAGGAAAGTGATATGAAAACGGATTGCTTGGTGGGTCAAGATTAAATTGATGTTCCGATTTTTCATAGAATAAAAGACAGATAACCATCAAATGTTGTTTAATAAACTTTTGATGGTTATTGTTTGTTTAAAGATCCCCGAAAGAATCCCCCCAATCCCTCTAAGTAGTCAAAGAATAATCTTAGCGGGAATAAAAACAATTCAGGTATCCAAAATTAACAGATCTAGGATGAAATAGAACAGGTCGTAATACTCGCGATTCCTCTTGTGTTTCCGTAGAATGAAAGTTCGGCTAGTTTTAGGTAAGGTGGATTATCGAAATATTTGGATTATTCGATTAGGGCCTATTTATGCAATAAGGTATGAATCGTTCGCGGCGACCATTTTCAATGCGGCCTTTAAAAAACAACGTTCTAAGAAGCTAACGCCTCCCATAATGGACAACTTTTTAGTATGTTTTCAAAATAAAAGACTCTAATCCATGTATAGATTAGAGTCTCTGTTGCAATGGTATTTTATTTATCTATTTGGATTTTGATCGTAATCGGTTCAACGTCCATTTTAACGTTTAAAGCGGCGTACGATCCGACTTGGTCAATTCTGCCCCAGAACCCTTCCGTTTCATTTGTTTTTCTAAAGGTAAATTTGAAGCCAATTCCTTTTTTGTCGTCTTCCATGTCAAACCAAATGGCTTCAGCTTTCTTGGCCTCGTTATCGACGAGATTTTCAGTTATCACCTTTTTTAATACTTGTGGACCGAAGATATCGGTTGCCATTGAATTTTTGCTATAGTATTCGATTCCTTTTGTCGTTTCGTGCTTTTCATTAAGTTTGAACGTACCAGCAGATACGTTGAACCGATCGCCTTTTTCCAAGTAGTGCATCGTTACATTGTTCATCGCAAAGCGCTTACCCTTAGGCGTTTTCGCATCCTGCAAATCGACGATTAATAAGCCGCTCTCACCAACAACTTCAATACTGTCATCCGCGCCATAGTATACCATGGCGGAATTTTCATCAATTCCAAAGCCATAACGTGTTTTATTATATTCGGTTGCCACGAGCAAACGTCCAAAACGACCGCGCTCTAGAAAATGCTGGTCAACGATTCCATGTGGGAAAAATCCGAAACCTGCAGTTAGAAACAGTTGATCGTTATCAACTTCCTGATCAGTGTTTTTAAGAAGATGTACCCCTTCAGTTAAGGCGCTGACACTCGTTCCATTTGCAATCATCGGATTGCTCATAATCGCAGCACCTGCACTTGAACCGCCAAGAACCGCGCCGTTTTTATATATTTTTCGAATGGCTTTTAATACGACTGTATCTTCTCCATCTGGTGTCATTAACGTTTTAACATGTCGTAATTGATCACCGCCGACAAACCAAACCGCGTCAGCTTCTTCTATTTTTTTGGCTATATCGGCACTATTTCCGTTATCCTTCCACTCAGATTCATCCACGTCCTTTGTCGAAGGATCATCAATTACTGCGATGGGTGCGGTATAAATATTCTCAGCAGAAACACCGTAGTGAACGAAATCCTCTTTATAAGCATTAGCACTTCCAATCGGTTCAGCGCTAGACGCAGGTATAATCGCAATCTCTAAATCTTTTAGAGACTTCTCTTTATATTGTTGGGCTAAAGTTAAGTATTTCATGTAAACCGCCTCATTATCTGAATCCAGGGCACCACCAACAATGACGAGCGAACCAGTATTCTTAGTTACATTTTTATTATTCTGAGCTGCTTCTACATTAAATGATGATATCGTTAAGGCAAACGCTGTTAACACAAGAACACAAATAATGGATAATTTCCTCAACTTCAATCCCTCCAATTTTTTATTCAAATGTACCTTTAACAATTGGCACTTTGTTTTCAACCATCAATTTCCCTTTGGCGATGACAGTGTCAATATCGAGAGTCTCTTTATCTAGTAAAACAATGTCAGCATCTGTTCCTTCTTGAATGCGACCCTTGTTCGAAAGCTTAAGCACATTCGCAGGGTTTAATGTAATAACCTGCAGGGCCGTTTCTAATGAAATTCCATCATTGATGACAGCATCTCGCGCCTCCATATATAAGGAGGAAACTTTTCCAACCTGAAGACCAATTAATTCTCCATTTTCGTTAAAAGTAGGCAGACTGCCTTGGCCATCAGACGAAAAAGTAATATTCTCTAGCGGCACACCGGCATCAAGCATCCGCTTCAACCCTTCGCTGCACTTCACTTCTCCTTCTTCAAAAAACTGCGGAACGGAACTCGTCGTAAAATCAACGTAACCGCCGTTTTTGGCATACTCAATCCCAGCCAGGAATAAATCTTCATTCCGGTTTATATGGGTTGGGTGGAAGTGGGAAATAGGTATATTCGTATTTTCAATGACTTCCTCAAGCAAAGAGAGCTTATCTGGCCCATCGCCGAGATGAATTTCAACAAGGCCGGCCTTGCCAGCTAAAATGCCGCCATTTCGGGCTGCGGTGGCAATTCTTGCAATTTCATCCGCCGTTGGTTCTGATGACCGATGATCGGCAATGGCAATTTCGCCCACCCCGATAATTTTGTCAATAAAAATGAGATCTTCCTCGATTTTGTTCGTAATCGTTCTTACTGGCAACTGATACGAACCTGAATGAATAAAGCATGTCACACCTTCTTCTTCTAAGCCGTTCGCTTTCGCAAGCAGGCTTTCCATTCGTCTCGTCGTCCCATCCGTACCAAGAAGGCCGACGACCGTCGTAATGCCTGCAGTGGTTAAATCAGTTAACACCAACTCCGGCGTCCGGGTTTTGAAGCCACCTTCGCCACCGCCTCCGATGATATGAACATGGGCATCGATAAATCCAGGGACAACGATTTTGTCTGAAGCATCAATAACCGTGACCGGAACAAAATTATCAGGTTGTTCAATAAGTTCTCTTACATAACCGATTTTACTATCAACTAGCAATATATCTTTTTTGCCTAAATAATAAGGTGCATACACTTCCCCATTTTTAATTAAAGTAAGCACTATATTCCCCTCCTACGTTACACTCTAGATGTGCTCTTTTTAAAACGGACCATAATTGATTAAATGTGCGACAACTACTGCAATTAAGCCAATGACAAATTGGATAATCACTAAAGGTAAAACCCACTTTGCCCATTTCGTCCATGGAATCCCAGCGATCGCCAACCCAGCCATTAAAGTACCGGCAGTTGGGAAAATAATATTTCCGATTCCATCAGCAAATGAGAAGGATAGAACAGCGGTCTGTCTTGTAATATCAAGTAAATCAGCGAGCGGTGTCATAATAGGCATTGTTAACATCGCATGTCCGCTTCCAGATGCTAAAATAAAGTGAATCACCGTTTGGAAACTATACATACCCATAACACTGATCGTTCCAGGAACATGACTAATCGCTTCCGATATACCGTACAGCATCGGATCGACGATATTCCCTTGGTTTAAGACAACTAACGTTGCCCGTGATACCCCGATAATTAATGCACCGGTTATTAAAGCAGCGGACCCGCTCATAAAGTTTTTTACAAGATCATCAACAGAAAGTCTGCCAATGATGCCAATAACGATCGTTAAAATAATAAATAAAGCCGCAATCTCAGAAAGGTACCACTCATATTTGATTACTCCGTATGCTAGAACGACGTAGGCTGATAGAAATGCCCCAAGAATTAATTTATGCTTGGTTGTCAATTGCACATTTGATTTCAGCAGCTCGTCGGCAGCTGTTTTGTCGTAATTGCCATAAAAACCTAATTCAGGGTTTCGTTTTACCTTCATTGCGTACCGATAAACAAAAATCACAGAAACAAGATAAACAATCACAAACAAAATTAAGCGTAATCCAATCCCTGAGAATAATGGAAGTTCCGCGATCCCCTGGGCAATACCAACTGTAAACGGATTCATAACAGCCGTTGTAAAACCAGCAGCTGCACCAAGGAGCACAATGGCCATCCCAGTGATCGTGTCAAAGCCAAGGGCAATGGCAAGCGGAATTAATAAAGGTATATAAGCTAGCCCCTCTTCAGCCATCCCCATTAAAGAACCTCCAGCAGCAAAAAACAGCATCATTATTGGGATTAACAGCTTTTCCCGTTTAGCTAGTTTTTTCGCCATTGTGGCAATTAAGACATCAATGGTCCCAGTCGCTTTGAATACACCAAAAAATCCCCCAATGATTAAAACAAAGAAAATAATACCGCCGGCTTCCACCATCCCTTTATGAATGGCTTTCACCATATCGAATGGATTTACTGGTGAAGATTCCGTCCATTGAAATGAACCTGGCTCAACGACGGTTCTACCATCTACCTCTACTCGGCTGTACTCCCCGGCTGGCAAAACCCATGTTAAAATCATTGCCACAACAACTACTCCGAATAGTAACGCAAAGGCATTGATTTGCACCGGCTTCTTTTTAGGCGCGGTTTCCGGTTCCACGTTCTTGCTCAATTGACTCATTAACCCATCTCCTTTTTAGAATTTAAATGAATGACACTTAATTTATATGCAATTATTGTGCCAATTCGCAGAATGCGCAAATTCTGAAAATTAAATCATTAAGAGCTTTATATTGGTTCTTTTTGGTTCCTTTTGGTAGAATAAAAGAACCAATATCAAGAAAAAGGAGGTTCCACCATCAAACAGTCACTAACCTTAATTACGGGCAGCAGCCAAACAAAACTAGTTTTGCAAGAACAGCTGCAACAGTTATTGGGGGATTACGTCCAAATTGAAATTTACGCCACTGATGAAGGACTTCCCGCCCAGCTGACCGATGATTACTTTTTGTTCTCATCAGAGGTGACAAGGCTAGAAGCTCATGAGGTGTGTCAGATTACCGGCAAAGAAATGATGGTCGGAAAACGGACAATTCATCACAGATTCATCGACCAGCTATTAAAAATACCGGTAAATTCTGATGTTCTCGTTGTAAATGATGATGATACCGCAACGATTGAAGTGATCGAATCGCTTTATCAGCTGGGTATTGGTCATTTGCGGTTCATCCCATATAAGAAGGACCAGATTTTTTATAAAAATATTGATATCGCTATATCTCCTGGTGAAACCCATCTTTGTCCGCCCTCTATTAATAAAGTAATTGATATTGGAGTTCGGCTGTTTGATATGGCCACGATTTTAAAAGTAGTAGAATACTTTTGTTTAGGGGAAAAAATCTCGTCATTAATTTCAGAAAGATATATTCGTAACATCATTGATTTACAACGGGAGCTATCATTGGCGGAACAAAATGCAAAACAAATGAAGCAGCATATTCAAAACGTCGTCAACACTGTCGATGATGGCATTATAGCAATTAATAGACAGCATCGAGTCACCGTTTTTAATCGGCGCTTAGGGGCCTTGTTTCATCTTCCTGTTGATGAAGCCATCAATAAGCAATTGGAGGAAGTGATCGTCCAACAAGATCTTATCGACTTTATCTTACATAGTAATGAAGAAAGTAAATTTTTTACGATTTACGGTGTGGATCTTGTCATTTTCCGTCATCAAATGGAAACGGAAAATACAATCGTGGCAACTTTTAAAAGTATTCATCAAGCGTTTGAAGTTGAAAAAATGGCGCAAAGAGAATTGAAAAACAAAGGGTTTTACGCAAAATACGACTTTGATGACATCGTTGGGGACCACCCGCTCCTCAAAGAAACGAAACAAATTGCCAGAAAACTGGCCCTCTCCGAGCATCCGGTTTTAATTCAAGGGGAAACAGGGACGGGAAAAGAATTATTCGCCCACTCGATCCATCTTCATTCCATGCGAAAAAACGGACCATTTATCGCCATCAATTGTAGTGCTTTAACCGAAAACTTACTTGAAAGTGAATTGTTTGGCTACGAGGAAGGGGCATTTACTGGTGCGCAAAAAGGCGGAAAAAAGGGGTTGTTCGAATTAGCGGATAATGGAACAATTTTCTTGGATGAAGTAGGTGATATTAGTCTCGCCGTTCAATCCCATTTATTACGGGTCCTTCAGGAGCAAGAATTGCGCCGAATCGGCGGGAGAAAAGTTATTCCCATAAATGTCCGGGTCATTGCGGCTACAAATAAGGACATTCAACTAAAATCGGAAGAAGGTTCATTTCGTTCTGATTTATTTTACCGCTTGAACGTTCTTACGCTTTTAATTCCGCCGCTTCGAGATCGAAAAACCGATATTCCGTTATTGGTCAAACATTTTATTACGAAGAGCGGAAAATGGGTTAAGGCTGATGAAAATCTCCCAGAACAGCTGCAAAAACACGAATGGTTAGGGAATATCCGTGAATTAAAAAGCACGATTGACTATATGCTTACCATCTGTGATGGAAATAAGATTGAACTGAAAGACATTCCTTACAACCGCCTTCAAAAAAATCGAAAACAAGAGATCGTAACGAGCTATCCAATTCCTAACAATTTATTAGAAATATATGAGTATAAATTTATCCTCGAAACGATTAAACACTGTAATGATAACGGTAAGCCGGCAAGCCGGCAGCATATTTCGATGGTTAGTGAGGAAACCGGTTCTTTTTTATCGCCGCAGCAGGTTCGCAGACGATTAGATTACCTCGAAACCAAAGGCTTCATTACGAAAGGCCGGGGAAGATCCGGGACAAAAATTACCACGATCGGGGTAGAGTATTTACAACAGCTTGAATTACATGCAACATAACAACACACGATAAACTTAAGTTTTCTTTATTTAAACCGACACTGAAAAAGCGGTTGAGGCGACAAGAGGGAATTTGTCACTTCAACCGCTTTTAGTTTAATTGGGAGGTATCCTCCATATGGAGTGCTCAGTAATAAAATTTTACGCTGGCGGTCTGACCGAATTTTTTATGGTGGCAATCCTTTCTTCCCACATTACCCTTCAATAAAACCGACTAAATCCCTATCCTATGATTAGTCGGAATAATCCGATAATACCATTCCGTTTAAATACTCTTCCAACTATACTAGAAATGTATTGAAAATTATGATAGTTTGGGAGGGCTTGTGTTGAAAAGATTATGGAAGACTTTTGTTGTAGTAACGTTCTTTATGTCAGCTCTACTAACATCTCAAGCATATGCAGCTGACACCATTCCTGGTGGTCCATCGACAAATGGAAACACGAGCATGGATAGTATGATTACATACGATGACATGATTAAAGAACTGAAGAAAATCGAACACACGAGTAAAGGGAAAGTAGAAGTATTCACGTTAGATGAATACGGAAAAAGTGAACAGAACCGAAGCTTCTACGCAGCTAAAGTGGGTTCAGGCCCAATTAAAATTTGGGTACAAGCGCAAATTCACGGTGATGAAAAATTAACAACGGATGCTGTATTGGAACTATTGAAAACGTTTGGCAGCAGTGGGTCCCAAGATATCGAAAAGATCCTAAATGAAACAACGATTTATGCCATCCCAATGTATAATCCGGATGGAAGCATTATGAATACACGAACAACTTTGCTTCATGATGAAAATGGACAGCCTAGAGTAGGAAACACAGGCCGTGCCATGACAATTGATTTAAATCGTGATTGGGCAGAAAACGGGTTTCAAGCAAAAGAATCACTTGTCTTCTACAAATACTGGGCAGATGTGAAACCAGATTTCGCTGTGGATCTTCACCATCAAGGATTCAAAACAGTATACGGAACAAATGAATCAACATCCATGTCACTTGGTGTATCATTAGCACCAAATGGACCGACTTTACCAGGTATTAAAGACGGCTTATACAATGATCTTACACGCCAAATGAACGTCTATGTATACGATGCATTAAAGAATTACGGCCATATGCATATTGACCGTTACCAAGTCGGCAGTGGCGATAAGCGATACGAAATTGACATCAAAGGCGGAGTTGTTTCTGCGATGATGATGGGCCTAAACTACGACAATATTAATCCAACAAATCACAGCAACCCAGCCATCTTTTTTGAAACGAAAGGAAATACAAGAGATGGAAATCTAGGTCAAAAATCAAATGGGCACTTAGTCAAACAAAATTACCTTGGATTAAAAGCCTTAATTTACGGCTTAGCCACAGGCGAAGTGCAAAAGGTTAATCCAAACCGCTGGGGAGAAGAGATTCCTGCTTATCCGTTAGCTGGGTATCAAAATGATACTGGGATTGTTCCGGTGAGTTATTAAAAAAGGATGGAGCCCCATAAGGAGTGTGATCCTTATGGGGTTTTTCGTGTATTTGAGTTTCTTTAGTTTAAATAGGCATCAAAGAAGAAGCCTGCCTCTAATTTTTTAGTGCAGTTTAACTTTAAAAACTGGGGGCATGCATCTTTTTGGAAATTTCAAGTTTGAATTGGTGACAGCAGGCTCTGTCTATTTTTTTGGAGGACAGGGGATCCCTTATTTCTATTAAATCCGCCCGTTTTGGGAATGAATAGGACAGAGAATCTGTTATTAATGAAAAATATAAGAAATTAGCCTTATTTTCAAGCATTAGCGGAATCAGAGTCCGTTCATCTCTATATAAACAGCATTTTAGGGTAATTAACGGAACCAGTGTCCGCTTTCGTAAGCAGAAAGACAGAAATGTGTACATACATTTGCTATTTCATGATACATCTGTTACTGTTAGAGAGAATTATTTTTGTTCTATATCAGATTAAGAATAGATTTTGTTTTTCGTCTAAGGTTATTTGAGCAAGGATAGTAACAAATTGTGTGGGATATTCCGCACTAGGAGGAAATAATTATGGAACAAGGTAAAGTTAAGTGGTTTAATGCAGAAAAAGGATTCGGTTTCATCGAGCGTGAAGCGGGAGAAGACGTATTCGTACATTTCTCAGCAATCCAAGGCGAAGGTTTCAAATCTTTAGACGAAGGTCAAAGTGTAACTTTTGAAATTGAACAAGGACAACGTGGCCCACAAGCTACAAATGTTCAAAAAGCTTAATAATTGCTAAAGACAGACCTTTATGTTGGGTCTGTTTTTTTATTTTTTAAGCAAAAACAAAAAAATCCTATTCAAAAAATGAATAGGATTTTTACAGCAACAAACACGAAACAGTAAAAAGTCAAATGGTAGACTAAGTATAACACGGTAAAGCAGTAATCCCTAATTTTTATTTGCCTTTTTCGTTCTACACTATTATTAATATTGCCTACTCTCCATAAAAAATGCCTGATTCCAGTGCGTTAATCCATTAATTAATGGGGGATTGCCGGCGAATCTTTCTTGAGGAAAAGTGCCAGACCCCCGCCACGGTAATGCTTTACAACACTGGAGGACAGGTATCCTTTTCCCATTAATTAGGGGGCATTTTAAAGTGCTCCCTTTTTCACAAGATGCTTCTTTCTGTCTTGCGCGTTAGGTTCGTTATGCTATAGTTTTATTAATATATGACATACTTTAGGGGATTAGGGCAATGGAGGACCAAGATTGGCTAATACTGCAGGTGCTTTATAAACATAAAAATATTACAAGAACAGCTCAGGAATTATTCACTTCTCAACCTTCCATAACGAAACGACTTCGTAAAATGGAAATAGAATTCGGTGTTCCCATTGTGAAAGGGGGAAGAAGGGGTGTTCAGTTTACTCCTCAAGGGGAATTTTTGGCAAAGTCAGCAGATTATGTTCTTTTTAACCTTCGCAGAATTAAAGAGAAAGTTCAAAATATGGATACACAAGTTGCTGGGACTTTAAGAATAGGTTTATCCAATTACTCTACGAAACAAAAGCTTCCAGGGATTTTGAAAATGTTTAAAGAGAAAAATCCAAATGTGGAGTTTCAAGTAATCACCGGACACTCCCGGGAAATCTATGATTTGGTTTATAATCGGGAAGTACATGTTGGATTTGTTCGTGGAAATTTTAACTGGACCGACGAAAGCCATTTATTATTTGAAGAGCCCATTTGTCTAGCATCTGTTGGCAATATTAGTTTAAAAAATCTCCCTGAACTGCCGCGAATAGATTATCACACGGAACACAGCTTAAAAACAATACTGGACAACTGGTGGATAGAGAACTATTCCGAGCCGCCCCTTATTGGGATAAAAGTAGATAATGTAGATACTTGCAGGGAAATGATCATCAATGGCTTGGGATATGCAATCGTACCAAGACGAATATTAGATAATGATGAACATGTGAATAAAATAGACATCAAAGATAAAAGGGGAAAGCGGATTTTAAGACAAACATGGATGTACTATAAAAATGAAACTCTTGAATTGAATACTGTACGCGCTTTTGTCAACTTTATTAAAAAGTTAGACCTGGAATAAGGAACCAAACGAGACTGGACTTGTTTGGTTCTTTTTTGTCCCATATTTTAGGTATTCAATTCAGGTATCATTATCTATTCAAAACGGATTGTTTTTTTGTAGCTAAGTACGAACTATAATTAGACCATGAAGAACTTCATTTATTTTTTAAAAAGGGTTAACCCTCCGAAATATTTACTGAAAATTAGGACTTATCTATCTTAAGAGGAAATATAGGAAAGGCGGCTTAAATTTAACTTGTAGGGATAAATGTGTATATTGTTGCTTTATTAACTATGGTACTTGTACTGTCGATCATGATTTGTAGTCGCCAATGAAAAAAGCTTAATTTTAAAATGAAGGAGTTGTCACGGATAATGTCATCCATAAATTACGAAAAGTTGTTAATAGATTTTGAGCCCAATTTCGAATTTGTTCCACCGAAGGCGATACCACCGGAAGAATTTCATGGCAGAATTGAGCGTATGCGCCAATCAGCAGCAGATCGCGGGCACGACGTTCTTCTTATTCATGCAGACGGCGCTAAGTCTTTTAAGACTACAAATATGTATTTAAGATATGCGTGCGATTGGGCACGCGAGGGTGTGCTAATTATTCCCACGGACAGTAGTAAAGGACTTCAGTTAGTCTCCTTCTTTACCCAATCTGTTATTCTTCCGCCACCCGGTGAACCAATAGGGATTGAGAAACTCTGGCAAGTTGGAGCACTCGGTCAGGAATTCTCAGGGCGTTCGAGTACGTCTGAAGTTCAACTGGTTGAAGCTATGTCTAAGATTTTAACAGATTTAGGCTATAGCTCGGCAAGCGTTGGGGTGATGGGAGATCGTTCGTCCACCCAGTATTGGGAAGGGATTAGAATAAAACTACCAAAGTTAAAAATTGTGGATGAGACTCAGATTATTATAGATATGCAGACAATCAGGTCAAAAAACGAACAGGATCTGATACGAGCTTCTGCCCAGCTAATGGACATTGGATTCCAGGCTGCGTGTCATGTAACTAAGCCTGGGGTAACGGATTTTGAAATTTATGCGGCTTTCACGTTTGCGCAGATGGCTCGTGGCGGTGAAAGCGGGGATGGGTATCAAATAGGGATTAATAGGTTTGGTACCCACTGTGGAAAACCATATGGACATAAGGTGGCTGCTGGCGATCTCATCAACATGTATATGTCTGCTTTGCCATATCATGGCTATACGGCCCAGGCTGCTAGGATGATCGCAGTTGGCGATATCACTGTAAAACAAGAGGAAACTCTTGAGGTATGTACTGAAGCTGTGCGTCGAGCGGAGAGTATAATCCGTCCTGGTGTACCTTTCTGTGATCTCCATAAGGCTGCATTTTCAGTGTACCTTGAGCACGGATACCTCAAGGACGATACAACAGCTACGATGTCCTATAACTGGGCCCCACTTGATGATTTATCAGCTAGAGAAATTCCATTACAGTATGTTCAAAATAAGGATTATGAAAGGTATGGAAGGAAGCTTCAGCACGTGTATCCGCCAGTAGCTGGTCCTCATAACCCAAATTTAGGACATTCCGTGGGCATGTCAGGTAATCCCAAATTCAACATCACGTCTCACAATACAGATATTATTGAGCCTGGAATGGTTTTTGTATTGCATGCTCAATGGCTTGATCCATTGAAGTCGGGTGCTAATATTGGAAATTGCTATCTAGTCACAGAGGATGGATTCGAGAACCTCAATTGTCATACACCACTTGAAACGATTCGAATAAAGTCTAGGTTGTTTGCATAATCCGAGGCTTAATGAAGTAGTTGCATTATACGAAAAAAACATGAAACCGTACTACCAAGAGTAAACTTAAATTTTTTTAAAAATTCAATCCATTGTAAAGGGTGATTGTTTATGATTGAAGAAGTATTTAATACTTTGATGGTATTCGGTTTGCTTTTGATTGCTGGAGTGGCTATCCGTGAGTCTGTCCCCTTTTTTCAAAAGTTTCTAATTCCATCTAGTGTAATCGCCGGATTTTTAGGGCTGATTCTCGGGCAACAGGTGCTAGGTTGGATTACAATCCCTGAATCATTTTCATCTATTCCTATTTATGCAATGTATATTTTGATGACCTGTGTGCCTTTAGGCATTACCGTTACAGGTAAGAAGGTTATCCAGCATATGGATTTTGCTTTTGGTAACATGATTATGTATGGATTCCAATTAGTTTTTGGTGTTCTTATCGGGGCTCTGCTCATCGGCTTCTGGCCGAATCTACCTGAAGGCTGGGGTTTAATGGGGGTTGCTGCATTATTCGGCTCACATGGAAGTGTTCCTATTGTTTCAAGTGTTATTGATCCAACTGGAGAGCTTGGTGCGCAAAGTATCGGGATGGTTATGGCTACATTAGGTGTACTTCTAGCTATCATACCAGGTATCATTGCAGCTAACTATGGTGTTCGTCGTGGATGGGGTGCTTTTACAAAGGATATTAAGAATAAAGATAAGAGCTTCTTCCGCGGTACTCTTCCTGAAAACGACCGTAAACCGATAGGCAGACTGACTGTTAGTCCTAGCAACGTAACTTCAATCGCTTTCCAGCTAGGTATCCTTGCTGTCAGTTTTAAATTTGGTGAGCTAATTTTAACAGGTATTTCTTCCGTGGTTCCATTCCTTAGTAATATTCCAACGATGATATACGGAATTGTCGGTTCACTTATTTTGTGGCCAATCATGAAAAAGGTGAAATTTGATGGGTATGTTGATAAACCGACCATTAATGAAATAAGTAATTTTTCTTTGGAAATCATCATATTAACAGCTTGTGCTTCTATTCAGTTAAGTATTATTAGCGAATTTTTAGTCCCTTTATTAATCTTAACTCTTATTATATGTGTTGTTACATTCATTTTTACCCATTTCTGGTATAAGAAAATTAATAATCCAGAATGGTTCGAAAAGTCATTAATGAACTATGGGATGGCAACTGGTTCCAACCCTCAGGGGCTTTCTCTCGTTCGTGTTGTTGATCCTAAAAATGAATCCAGCATTTACGAGGCGCTAGGTGTCTATAATGCCGTCTTTTTCTGGAATAAACTTCTCCTGCCTTTGGCTGCGTCCCTGATACTCATAGGTACGGTCATTCCCGTTTATATTATTGGAACCGCTTTAATGATTGTTCCATTAGTGTTAGCCTATATTCTCTTCTTCAGGAAGAGAAAGGGTGCAGGCAAGACTAAGGCAAGAAAAATTTCTTAACCAAGGACTGAATTAATAAAAGCTAATCTGATTCCAAAATCTATTAAATATTGAAGAGTAATAGGCATTGCCATAAAGAATTTTACTGCGCAATATTGTTTCGTTGTAAAGAGTGCGATCTTACACAAAAAAATCGCACTCTTTTTTTGTGAAGGTATCAGAAAAAAATGAACGACTCCATAAAAAATCGTGTTACTACCATAGAATTACATGTTTACGGGTGGCCAGCTGCATCCATTTATTTGCGGACTGAGAATCCTTTATTTCTATAAAATCCACACTTTTTGCGAATGAAAAGGACAGAGAATCCCTTATTAAATGAAAAACATGAGAAATCAGCCTTATTTTCAAGCATTAGCGGAATCAGAGTCCGTTCACCTCTAAAAAACAGCTTTTTTGAGCAATTAACGGAACCAGTGTCAGCTCCCAAGGCGTAAGGAAGGTTTTTTTAGCTACCAAGATTCAGTACTGTGCTTGAATTATCGAAAGAAAAAGGTTAGGCTCAAGTTTCTTTTGTAATTATTGAAGCAGTGGGAGCCAACAAAACTGAAGAAGTTAATTTGCAGAAAAATAATGTAGAAGTTTAAGACGCTATTAATCATTATCATTTTGAGATGGAATAATAAAAATGGATGGCTATATTTATTCCCAAATAGGGAGTGTGAGTGAACTAGAAACAATTTTTATGATGGGTGTAGAGGCAAAAAGAAGCACTTGCAACAACTGAAAAATCTTATTAAAACAGCGGTGCAATATTAATTAATACTAGAAAAATTAAATAATGATTTAGGAGATTTATTCAGAGCTCTTATAAACGTTTATAAACATCGCCACGACTATTTATGTCTTGAATATTTATTATTAGTTTCTCATCCTGGATCTGATAGATAATCCTGTATTTTCCCACCCTAATTCTGTAGACATTCTCGTAGCCAATTAGTTTAATGCTTCCAAAATATGAGTATGGATTTTCAACTAAGGCATGTATGACATTAATAATTCTCTCTTTTGTTACTCTATCGCATTTTTGAAGAAACCTTAAAGAGGATTTAGACAATTCAAGCGTATATTTATTCATTTTCTAAAAACTCCTTACGTAACTGGTCTATCGTAAATGAATAGGTTTCTCCATTTTCATACTCTTTACGAGCCACTTCAATTGCTTTTATTTCGTCTTCTGTAGCTTCCTCTTCAGGCATTGTTAAAATTTTGATCATCTTCTCAAGTTCGTGTAACTTCTCATCTGGTACAGTTTCAATCAATTTAAGAATCTCTTCTCTTCTCACAGCCACTTTCATCAACTCCTTTATTTCTTATTATATCGTAATCATTATAATTTAACATAATTCATATTGAGCACTTTCAAAAGAACTGCGTTATTGGCAAACAATAAACTAAAAATGTCAAATTGAAATAGAATTGAAAGGATGCATTTTATAGATCTATTTTCAATAATGAAATATTCTTTCTCTGATATTTGTAAAAATTGGCGAAATTTAGGAGTAAAGTATTCCTTGAATGTTTACTTCTTCTATTTAATTCCCATTGATCATATTATTAAACTGAAGTAATGCCTATGAAATTGTTTACACTTCAAATCCAGCTTTATTTTTATTCTTAACCTTATCGTGATGATAAACAGGAGGAGAAAGATGATAGAGGTATTCCAAGAATTCTTCTATATTGAAACAGTGATTTGGTTGTTTCCTATCATGTTTATGATTCATGATTTGGAGGAAATCATAACCATTGAGGGCTTTATGGACAAGCATAAGAACAGGGTTCCAAAGACTATCCTTACTAGAATTGTAATGATCGGCAGAAAAATATTGGGTGCGAAATCAAGCCAGTTTTCCGTAACGACCGCATGGATTTTCCTTATTTTATCCATTATTACTTTCAGGACTGCCTATCTTCTTCCAAGCGGGGAGAACTTTCTTCTATTTACTGCCGCATTAAATGTTTTTTTTTTACAGACGTTTTCTCATATTAGCCAAACCATTATTTTCCGAAGTTATACGCCTGGTGTCCTAACGGCAGTTTTCATTGTCATTCCATATACGCTTCTAACCTATGCTCTATTGTTTGAATGGGGCTTCATAGACGGACAATTAATATATAAAAGTATTCCCATTAGCATTTTAATGGTACCCATTTTTCTTATTGGTGGGCTTTTGGGACGTCGAATAATCCATCCAATTGATTGAGGATGTTAAGGAGTTTCAGATTTACTTACCTATGTTTAAATTTTTCCTTCTTTAATCACACTGCGGCACAAATCCTACTATGTCAGCTTCATATTTTCATGTTACAAGCAATCCCAGTTTATTTCCTAAATTTCTAATGATATGATGTGAGTAAATACACCTTAATCGGCGGTGATGATGATGAATAAAGTTTTATCCTCAGAGGAACTCATGAAGTTTATTGATGATATGGATCGCGAAAATTCAGTCATGCAATTTTCTATTCCGGGTAAAGGAAGATTTACTCTTGTTCTTCAAGAGGAAGATGAACAATCAATATATGCTGATGTAAAGAAAAATCCGCAACTTGAATGGATGTTCAAAGAAAGTGAGGAACAATACAGTAAAGGTCTCGGAATGACGACCTCAGACCTATTAAAATCACTTAAAGATAAGGAATTTAAGTAAATACTTTGGAAAATATAAAGGAATTTCAAGAATCGTTGTTAAGAAGTTTCAGATTTATTTTAAAGAAATGAATAACACTATCGTTATTATTGCGGTTTTATTTCCAGGTGATAATAAGTGAATTAATTTCATAATACTTGATTTTTAAAAACACAGCCCCGCAGAATTTTACTATAATATTTTTTGAATTTTATGCAGCTTGTTTTCGTAAAAAAGTCACAGGGAGTATTCCTCCAGTCTTAGATTGGGTGTGGTAACTTACTTATGAACCCTTGATGCTGTATGGGTTAAAATTATGAAATTAATTCGATATATTAACATTAACAATAAAAAAGGGAGTGTATATGATGGCAATGTTAGAGGAAAAAAGAAAGCAATTGCATGATCTAATAAATGCAGCTCCATCCGAAAAATTATCGGAACTGGAAAAGCTAATTAGAATTACGTTAATTCCCGAAGAAAAACCAACTGAAGAAGAAAAGAAGATAATAGAGCAGGCTGAAAAGGAATTCATTAATGGGGAAACATATTCTTTTGAAGAAGTATTCGGGAACGAATAATAATGTATAAATTGGAGTTTTCTAAGCAGTCCAAAAAGTTTATTGAGAAACAAGATCAGACAACTAAGAAAAGAATAAGAAATATTTTGTTGTCACTTGCTGAAAATCCTTATTCCCATAGTGACACTATAAAATTAACTGGTTATGTAAATGTGTATCGGGTTAGAATTGGAAAGTATAGGATCCTTTATAAAATCATAGACGATAGACTTATTGTATATGTAGATGGTATAGATAGTAGAGGACAGGTATACAAAAGAAAATAATCAAAGGCCTTGTGGATAAAAATGCCTGCAGGAGATGTTGATCCCCGGTAAGTTAAAGTGTTACCTTATCGGGGAACAGGCATCTTTTTCAAAAGCCACTCAATCTAATGCTTGTCAATCCCGCATCGCCCCAGCTTCCCGCGAAGTCATCGCCCCTTGCCCTGCATTAACATCTTTCCTAATTTCCTGTTTCACTTTCTGCGGATCCGTTCCAGTAAATCCTGATTGCATATTAGAACTCAAATTCTTATTAGCTTGTTCATTCTGTTGCATACAATTCCTCCTCGAATTGATTATTTAACCTTCATAGTATTTACTAATCTCGCTCTTATATCCCGATGGCTTGGTCTTCGTTTAAGTGCCGGCTGCTTTTTTCCAATGATTTCAATCGGATATACGCATGGGGTTTAACAAACGTGGCAATCATTTTAATGTATAATAACCAGTACGATTTAATCGGAAATTATCTATGAGCAGCAAATTAAAAGGGGAAACAAATGACAACAACCAATACATATATCAAAGAATGGCAGCAAGCCTTACAACAAGAGATTAATCACTTAAAAAAATTCGGCGGAAGCCGCTATTCTGTCAAAAACGGAAGGCTGTTATCAAATGACGGTCCGTATAGCTATTATTTTGATACAGCCATCTCATTAAAAATTCCAGTTGGTTCCTCGATCAAATTGGAATGGGGAACGATGAAAAGCAGTGGAAAGGTGCTTTCTTCTGAGGGTAGAGGAATTATTCTAGCGCTGGAACAAAACTTTGGCGACCTCATCCCAGATGCGTATCTGCTGCATGACCCATGGGAATTGCTAGAACAGTTAATCGAGCGCTTGGATGAAATTAAAAAAAGTAAACAGAAGCGACTGAGAGTGAAGAGGTTGATGAATCCTTCCATGGAGACGAAACATCCAAAGGAAAAGATCAAGAGTAACGTCCATGAGTTGGTTTTGCGGTCTAAATACAATCCGGCCACGTTCGTCTGGGGGCCACCGGGTACCGGAAAAACATACACCTTGGCCAGGACAGCTGCTAATAAATATTTTCAGAAGAAAAAAGTGTTGATTTTGTCGCATAGCAATCAGGCTGTTGATGTCTTAATGGCGGAACTGACTGATTTTATAAAAAGGAAAAAAAGATTTCATGAAGGGGATGTGCTCCGCTATGGCGGGAACAGCGGCGAAACTCTAACAGCCCACAACGAAATTACGACAAATCTGCTGATTGAAAAGCAGGACCCGCTCCTTGCCCAGGATAGAGAGAAACTAATTGAAGAAAGGCGCCACTTAAAGCAAGACCTGGCTCATTCTTTCAGTAAAAGAGATTCGGATCAGCTGTTGGAACTAGAAACGAAGATTGCCAGGATGCTGGAAAAGGTCCGGAGGAAAGAAGTTGAATTAGTCAAAGAAGCGTTCATTGTCGGCACGACGCTGGCAAAGGCGGCTAGTGACAGCGCTATTTATGAACCGGAATATGACCTCGTCATCCTCGATGAAGCAAGTATGGCCTATGTTCCACAGGCAGCTTTTGCCGCAGCCTTGGGAAAGCGTGTCATTATTTGCGGCGACTTCAAGCAATTGCCCCCGATTGCCGCAAGCCGGGATCCGCTTGTGGCCACATGGCTGAAAGAGGATGTGTTCCATAAGGCGGAAGTGGTGGATTGGTTGAATGAAGAGAAGCTTCATCCGCAGCTATTTTTATTAAAAGAACAGCGGAGGATGCACCCGGATATTTCAGCTTTTACGAATCGTTATATCTATCATTCACTCGTTGGCGATCACGAAAGTGTTTATAAAAGCAGAAATCGGATCACAAGTCTTGCTCCTTTTAAAGAACGAGCGGCTGTGCTTATCGATACAAGTTTCACTGGATTGCATTGTATCAGTGATAAAGCAACCAATTCCAGGTTCAATCTTTGGCAGCTGCTGCTGTCTTTTCAATTGATACACGAAGCGTACTTAGGTGGAGCAAAATCAATCGGGTATGTGACCCCATACCGTGCTCAGGCAAATCTAATGGAGCAGCTGTTACAAGAGGTATATGAGGAAGAGCGCAGCCAAGCGGATATCATCGCGGCTACTGTCCACCGTTTCCAGGGGAGTGAACGGGATGTGATGATCTTTGATACGGTTGATAGCGCCCCGCAAGAACGGGCTGGAATGCTTTTAACAGGCAAGGAAAGTGAACGTTTGATTAATGTGGCCATTACAAGAACGAAAGGGAAATTTCTTCATGTCAGCAACAGAAATTTTATCGAAAATCATGTTTATCCAAGAAAAACGCTGCGGCAACTTGTTGACCATCAAGTTAGGAACAAAAAAACGGTTACAACGAAAGATATTGGCTCTTGGATTCGCAATCAACACCCAACATTAAGCTGGATGCATGCGCGAAAAATAGAAGCTGTCTTTCAAGACTTGAGATCAGCAAAGGCATCGATTACCATCTCCTTGTCTGAGGGTAGTATGTTATCTGAGGAATGGACTAAGCAGTTATTAAATAGAAGAAAACAGGTAAAATTAACCGTTATTTCGAATCAAAATTGGAGCAATTCCGATATCTGGCTAGACGAAAGCTTTCCCTTTCCGTTTTTGATCATTGACGGGAAGGTTTTGTGGCTCGGACTTCCACTTGAAGGCGCTAGGGGAGTCGAGCCTCCATATGTAGCGGCTAGGCTTTATTCAAGTAATGTGTGTGAATACCTGTTAAAACAGATATAAAAGCTTAGGTGGTTCTCTGTCTGTATAGACGTGGGAACCACCTCTTTGTTTATTTTCAAATAGTTCGTTATAAAACTTATCACAGTAGCGCCTCCTCCAATATGGTCAAAATTGGTAACATAAAGCCTCATGAAGGAATAGTTTATTACTGTATTGAAAAAGAGGAGGCGATTGTCTTGCATTATCCTGTTTATCCACTAAGAGATACGCATCAGCATCATCATCATCATGAAAAGTGTAAAAAGCATTTGTATCAATTTATTCAAATTGAATTAAACGATGGCTCTGTTTTTCAGGGGTTACTTCACAGCTATGATCATGACAAAATGTATCTGATCATGCCTAGAGCACATCAATCCCACCATATGACCATGAATGTTCATATGGATGATGATGAAAGTCGTTTATTTCCTTTCTTTGGCCCCTTTGGTCTATTTGGCTTCCCATTCTTTGGAATAAGAAGATTTGGACCATTTTTCCCGTTCTTTATCTAAATTTCAACACGATAAAAAGGCTTGCGGTACAAAATGTACTGCAAGCCTTTCTAAGTTACAGCGCACTTACTTTGTGCATGTAATGATTCTGTAGTCTAAAGTACCATGATACTTTGTCAATATATTAAAATGCTGAAGGAGGACCGAGTAAAGTTCAGGCTCAATATAATTTGAGTACTGAAATTCAACCGCTGGATTGTCTTGAGGGATCGAATATTTATTATTGATTATTTTTATGTTCTTAAAACCTGTGTATTTCATAAAAGCAATCCAATCCTTCTCCGTAAGAACGTGATCCAATCCATAAAATTGTTTAATCTCCTCAATTTCATCTTTTTCGAGCGGATGGTTAATGGTTAGCTCATTTGCAATGAACCGTCCATCATTTTTTAATAAACGAAATATTTCCTTAAGAGCCCTAGGCTTATTGACAAAAGCAAGAACTGATTCGGAAATAATAAAATCAAATTGATGACTCTCCAATGGACATTTTTCTATTGAACCTTGAATAATTTCTACTGGCAGTTCGTGTTTTTTCATTCTTTTTTTTGCCTTTCTCACCATGATTGGATTAATATCCATTCCCGTTACGTTTGCACCGTATTTAGAAGCAAGGTAGGCAGCTGTTTGGCCCGTACCACATCCAACATCTAATAGTTGTGAAGTGTTGTTCAGATCCTCTAGCATGAATATTTCCTTCGTTAAATGAATCCCCCCGGGGTGTGCCCCCCCAATACCAAATTTAGACAAAAAGTCCAAATACTTTGAATTTCCCATCTGAAGCACCCTCTTCATACATCTTTTTTGCATGATATGTAAGAAAAAGGAAGTGGGTACCTTAAATGTGGTGGGAATATCATGAAAAAGCCGAAAAGCTACTAAAACCATTAATCGAAACGGAGGGAAAGAACATGGGGCTTTCACTGGAGGACACTTCATTTGCAAGATATTTTCGAAAGGGAGGCTTTGAGGAAGGAAAGGAAGAAGGTGTAAAGGAAAAAGCGATTGAGATTGCCAAAAACCTTTTAAAAATGAATTTAAGTATAGAAGCAATTTGTGAGGCTACTGGTTTAACTTTAGAAGAGGTAAAGGAATTAAATAAATAGTGTAGGTAAATTTCCACTTCTTCTCTATATGAAAACTTTAAAAGTATCCATTGCTTAAAATAGAAAAAATACTCAATGAAGAAGAACACAGTCTATCTGTGTCCTTCTTCATTTAAACTATAAGTAAATCTCAAAATATAAATTACTCAACCAAGCCCTCATCCCCAGGCTCCTTATCCAATTGTTGATCGCTGACATCAGGGTCTATAAAGTTTGTGAATGAAATGCCAGTGGATGTATTGATCCACCCTCCAGCATTATTAGATCCACTCCCGGATGGATCTTTTACAGCAGATATAGGTGAAATAGACTTCGTATTACCGAAATTCACAATGCCCCCGGTGACTTTTTGTACCTGAATTTGTCCGAAAATGGATGCCATTTTATTTAATCATCCTTTTGAAAAAATAATTTTATTGCATTATATGAAGGATTTATCGGAATGAAACTTGGGCTAGCAAGAGGGATTGGCAGAAGTGTTAGCATAAATCCCGAAGACTAATAAAGTACCGATAAAAAACAACATTTAGGTAACTGTTTCCTTACGCTGGGGAGCAGGCACTTTTTTACGACTTGAGATGTAGAAACTTTCAAGCTTATTGCGGTAGAGGACTGAATTTGAATTTAATATAATGTATTTAAGAAATTGAAATTGTTCAATCATTATAAGTAAAGTTTATTTGGAAACAGAAATCATCTAAATTTATTAATAGGAGGAGTTTTAAGTTGACCAATTATTCCTTGGCGTTTAAAAGTATGGTGGGTGCCGAAAAGTTTAAACAAGCGTATGATGCCAATCTTTCATTATGGAAAATAGATTACGAGAGTTTTTACGTTTCAACACGTTTCGGTGAAACACATATTATTGCAACAGGCCCTAAGGATGCTCCTCCTTTAATTCTTTTGCACGGCTTTGGCTTTGGAGCGACTATGTGGTATCCCAATATTCATGAGCTAAGCCAATATTACCGAACATATGCGGTCGACATATTGGCGGATTTTAATTTAAGTGTAGCAGTAAAGCCTTATAAGGAAAAGAAAGACTGTGCCGAATGGCTTTTAGATGTTTTTCACGAATTAGGAATAGAGCAAGCAGCAATTTGCGGGCACTCAGCTGGCGGCTGGCAGGCCATTAATTTTTCGATTCTTTATCCTGAAAAAGTGAATAAGCTCATCCTGTTAGCTCCAGCAGCTTCATTTATTCCTTTTTATAAACAATTCTTTTTAAGGCTATTCAGTATCATGATTATACCTAAACGATCTTTTGTCATTAATTCATTCTGCAGCTGGTTTGTTGCTAAAGAGAATCAAGTGGAGCCAGGATTATTTGAGCAGTTTTACTTAGGTTTAAAACATTATAAAATGACAAAAACGATTGTTCCCTCTGTTTTTAGCAATGATGATTTTAAGAAAATTAGTATGCCGTCATTGATTATGGTTGGGGATAAGGAAGTTATCTATAATTATCAGGAAATGTTAAAAAATGCCCAGCAGTTGATCCCTCATATTGAATATAAGGTTATTCAAAATGCTGGGCATGCCCTTTCTATTGAGAAGGCGGAGGAAGTGAATGAATGTATCATTAAGTTTTTAAATAATGTGGAATGATCAACAATAGTTTAAGTACCATTATATTAGTGAGGGTCTCAGGGGATTTAGAAAAATGCCAAAAAATAGGTGTTGGAATCGTCTTGCGTAAGTTACAATTAAAATAAAAAAGGTGATATTATGCTAGTTAAGCAGATTCTTAGGAAAAGCTATGTCTGGATGCTGTTATTGATATTGATACTTATTTCGAATTTCATATTGTATCGAACGCCCATTTCACCAATGGTTCTAACTGATGAAACGAAATGGGTTGTTCTTGGGTCTCTGCTTGATTTAGCAATTATTTCACCATTATTAGTATTAGCCATAAATAAGAAAAAGGGTTCTTTCATTAAGCGTTTTATTATTTTGATGGCAGGTGGGCTAATACTAGCAAAATTCTTAATCCCCATGAAATATTTTGAACCATTTATCTGGATCTCCTATATTGGTTTTGGTGTTGAGGGACTATTGATTCTAATAGAATTGTCCTTACTTATCATGCTAGTTAGATATATGCCTGCCATCATTCAAAAAGTGCGGAGCAGTGATGAAACACTATTATTTTCCTTTCCAGCTACGGTTAGGGAAAAGGTGGGGAATCATCCGATTGTCAAAGCTTTTTCCTCTGAATTTCTGATTTTTTATTATGCTTTTGCGTCATGGAGGAAAAGTCCGCCAAAAGGAAAGGGATTTTTCACTCTTCACTCAAAATCTAGCTTATTGGCATTTCACATTATGTTGATTCATGCGATTGTGATTGAAACACTGGGGCTTCATTGGTGGCTTCACGATAAGTCCATCGTTTTATCGATTGTTCTCCTTATCTTAAATATTTATTCTATTATATTTTTTCTTGGTGAAATTCAGGCTGTCCGCCTAAATCCAGTCAAGTTAACAGACAATAAAATTTACTTATCCCTTGGCTTAGCTAAGAAAATGGTACTGTCACTCGAAGATATTGCGGCTATTACAACGGACCAACATGTATTAGAACAAAAGATAAATAGTAAAACCACGCTGGATTTTATTGCACGGGATTTTGAAGAGGTTCATCCCCATATGATTCTAGAATTAAAGAACCCAAGGCAAGCGACTCTTTTTTTTGGAGTGGAAAAAACATATACGAGGGTGGCCATACGATTGGATGATCCTGGTGTATTTATTCAGGAATTAAAAGGAGGAAAAATTATTGAACTTGAAAAATAAAGAATCTCATAAAAATGTAGATTTTAGTGCTACATTGTTGGAGCTGGAGTTTAACAAAAAGAGGTTTAAAAATGGTAAAGAGTATTATGATGAAGAACTGGATCAAAAGGCAATAAAAGATTACTATCATCAAATTGATTTTAAAGAAGTGGACAAAAAAGAGTTATATAGGAAACTTAATCAGTTAGTTACACTTACACATGAAAATCAGCTTCCTTATAACGCTAAAACCCGAAATTATCTCTATTCAAGAATTGACCTCCAAATGGACGGGAAGTTGAAGAGCATCTATTCCGGAAAAGAAAGGGATCCTGAACAAGTCATAAGAGCTGATTATGAAGCAGAAAGAAAAAGAACAGAAGCTTATGCCAAGTTACAAAAAAGTAGCTCGAAAACCGATTATTTACAGCTGACGATGGCGTCCATTGAAAGAGAAAATATGTATAATTGTGAACACGTCGTTCCTCAGTCATGGTTTGGTAAGGATGATCCAATGAAAGGAGATTTACATCATCTTTTTACTTGCGAAATAGATTGCAACTCATTAAGGTCCAATCACCCTTATTTTGATTTTGTGGACTATTCCCCTCAAATGGAGAAGGAAGCAATCAGAGCACAGTGCGGGAAATATGAAGAGGGTAAGTTTGAACCTGAAAGCGGAAAAGGTGAGGCGGCCAGGGCGACATTGTATTTTTTGTTAAGATATCCAGGAGAAATTAGCCGATATAGCAGTAAGGACATTGAGATGCTGCTAAAATGGCATCGTGAATATAAAATATCCATTTATGAAAAACATCGCAACAAAGAGATCTTCACTATTCAAAAGAATAGAAATCCTCTAATTGATATTCCTCAATACGCTGACAAAATCGATTTTACGTTAGGTTTACCTTAATTAGAATTTAGTTAAAATTCCGAGGCCATTTTTTGAATATCAGGCTTTTGTACTCTATTGTAAAAACGAGAGGGGCCCCCAAAGTCAGTTACCCTGACTCTGGGGAGCCCTTTTTTGTTATTTGACTTTTATATTCACTTCTTTTTCAATGGTTGCCGGATAGTCTAGAAGTTTTAATTTAATTGGTCCAGGTGGAGCATTTTCAAAAGGATATGGAATTTGATATATATTAAAATCTTTATCAGGCGATACAGAAATTCCTTCCTTTTCACCAATAATGTTACCATTCTGATCAATAGCATGTGAGAATATTAAATTATTATTGAAGCCAGTTTTGGTGTCTAATTTCATTTGAATTCTATTTCCCACCGCTACAATTTCTGTGAATCTCCTGTCTTTAGGTGCCTTAAGGAATTTTTTGTTTGCTGGATCGATTTCGAGCCACAGTTCATCTTTATTAAGTGCCCGTAGAGAACTGAATTGTAAATTTAACTTTTTCGGATTGGAGAAATAGTTACTTTGCAAATGTACAATCAATTCATCCGAATCAGTCGGATAGTTTCCTCTTAAAGTTGAATCCCAACTTTCTCCCGTTTCGTCTACTAACCGAAGATCATTAAAACCGAAAATTTGTTTACTATTTTCTGGATTTAATGAAACATGTACATCCGTTTGCGAAGGATAAATGACGACATCATTAATTGTTACTTCTTGCCCTTCGATCTCGACTGTTTCATTCAGCTTAAACACTTTCTTTTCAACAAACTTATTTTCATCTAGCTGAAACGGAATTTCCCATAGTTCTTTTTGAAGTTGCTGATCAATGAAAAATTGGGATGATAAAATAAGATTCTTCGGAAGCAGCTCTTCCTCATTAAGAGAGAGTCTAAATTCCGATAAGGAATTTTTATCCACTGTCAAATATCCTCCACTGATTTGAGTGGAAATCTCCTCGCCTTTCTGATTTAAAAGTTTAAAATTATCTGGCATGACAAAAAGATCTTCATTTTCACCGCTGTAGTTAAAAAACAAAATTAAACCTTTTTCATCATGAACGACAGAATCTAATGTTAGTTGTATGCCAGCGTGTTCGACAGAAGCATTCACTTTTTGGATGTAATCATTTTCTGCTGCTGACAATAACCCTTTGTCATTTCGGACAAATTCTATTACCTTTTCCATTCCGGGAATGATTTTCATATAAGTAGCCATTGTTTCGGAAACATTTAATGTCGTGAAAAAGGAAATAAAGAGTATGCTTGCTGTTAAAAGTATTTTTAACGGGCGTAATTTTTTCTTTCTTAGCTTTAGTTCTTTTCCGCGTTTCATTCCTTCTAAGATGGCTGAATCAGCCCGATCATCGGAAAAAACAATCTCATTATAAAAATCTCTTGATCTCTCTAATTCTTTTTCTTCCTTTTCAAACATTCAGCCCACTCCTATCCTCCATATGATTTCGCAGCGCTTTTAATCCTTTATACAACCATGTTTTGATCGTGCTTTCTGGGCTCTCTAATATTTCCGCAATATCCTTAATCCTGAGATCGTGATAATATTTGAGAATAATTACTTCTCGGCAGCGCGAATCTATTTTCAGCAAGGCTTCCTGAATTTCTAATGTTTGAGAATGATCAACTGTTTCTGCCAGATTATCTAATAATTCAGTGTCAGCGATTCTTTTTTTCCTCCGGGCTTGATCGTGGCAGTAGTTCAACATGATCCGAATGAGCCATGTGGAGAAATAATCAGGTTCCTTTACTTTATGTATGGAGCGGTAGGCTCTAAAGGTGACTTCCTGTAATGCCTCCAGTGCATCCTCTTCATTACGGAGATAGGAATAGGCAATTTTTAATAAGCGGATTTTATGGATTTGCATCAATTCGTAAAATGCTTCATCATCCCCTTTTTTTGCCTTTTTAATTAATGACATGACTTCCAAGGAGCTCCCCCCTTTTTTATTTTCTATACATTAGACACTAGTAGATGTCAAAAAGTCTTAGTGATTTTTGTTTCTCATCATACAATACAAAGGAACAAAGCCTTGTAGTTATTCGACTACAAGGCTTTCGTCAGGTCATTTATTGTTTAGAATTTTCATTGATGAGGTCAAAAGTTTCATTCGCAAACTCTTTAAGTGAATTAGAAGGGAGCTGGTCAAAATTCTTCACCGCTTTTTTCGCTAATTGAAAGGCATCATCCCAGTTTTCTAGATTCAAATGGCATAGAGCTTTGTAGGAATCCATCACATAAAAGAGAGACAAATCAAAAGGATGATGGATATAAGATGGAATCTCTATTTTTTCAAAGCTTTGAAGTGCTTCTTCATTACGGCTAAGTTTATATAGGGCTTTCCCTTCTTCAAGGAAGAAGTAATGTTTAAATGAATTTGAAAGGTTAGGATCTGATAAGCATTGATTGATTTTCTCGATAGCTTCTTCGTATTGCTGCTTTTCCGATATGAGAGTGTCAATCATCAAAAATTCATAAAACAGAATAGAAAACATGTCATCTGCAAACTCTCCGTATTGCTTAAGCTTCTTAGAGTAGTACAATTTTCTTTCTTCATTTTTTGTAATCATGGCATATCCTGCTGCCAGTCTATACAAATCGTCGATGAGATAGAAAATTCGATGCTTTTTTGAATAGGCGAAGGCGTTCTCCAGAACTTGTGCTGCTTCCTCTGAATGACCTGCTGAAAAATATAAAACCGCTTCATGATAATCTAGATCAAGCCGGGTTTTTGGATCTATATAGGCATGGTGGGCTTCGATTTTCGCCCGCTCACTTAAGAATATGGCTAATGATTGCTCATAGTTTAGTTCAATGAATTTCACGATTGCACGGAAGATGCCAATATCTGCCCGCCTTGATGTGAGGTTCATTTGATCGTAAATAACTGACGCCTGTTCAGAGAATTTCTCCCAGCCGCTAATCTTTTCTTTGTGCAGACAGCGGCTGTAAATGTCTAATAACCTCGCTGACACATAGCCGTTAGTTAGGTTTGCGACATACGGTTCAATAATAGCAATAATTTCATTAAGTTTTTCCGAATGTATAATTGTATTTTCTGAGTCCCTTAATCCAACTTCACTATATAGTTCCTCTGCCTTCTCTAGAACCTCCCTTAATTCAGAAAAACTAAATTCCTCCAATAAATCGGATACTTCAACACCTAGCTGTTCGGCGATATAGTGCAAGCTTTCAATCGAGGGATTTGCCTTATTATTTTCAATCAGACTGAGCATCCCTTTCGTAAGAGCTGCTCCAGCAAGCTCCTCGAGAGTCATTTTCTTCTGTTTTCTTAATTTCCGAATTCGTTCCCCTAACATGTTGATTAGGCACGCTCCTATTTTTACCGATTTGTTTAATTATATTAAACTTTTGCTTGAATGGGAATGGGAGGATATGGTAAGATTTGTTTAATTAAATTAAACTTTTCAGAGTGGAGGATTCACATGGAAGAAGTTTATAAGATCAAAAAAGCAACGTACCATCTTTGGACATTTACCGTCAGCAAACTGATTTCCACTTTCGGAGCACAAGTATATTCATTTGCCATTAGCTTTTATATTTTACAAATGACGGGTTCTGCGACGAGTTTTGCAACAAACCTAATTTGCAGTATACTGCCGCGTACCCTTATAGCACCTTTCGCAGGATATGCTGCCGATAGGTATTCAAGGAAGAAAATCGTCATTCTTGCACAAATTGGTACAACACTTTCCATTGGGGGATTGCTCCTAGTCATCTTATCCTCAGGTTTATCACTCGGCGCCATTTACGCAACAACCTGCATCTTGTCCATCACATCAACCTTTTCCGGAGTCACGTTCACATCATCCATTACAGGCCTTGTTGACAAAGAAAGAATACAAAGAGCCATGTCGCTCAACCAGATGTCCGTTTCTTTCGCTTCGATTGGAAGTCCGGCAGTTGGCGGATTATTATACGGTACAGTCTCCATGCCAGTATTTTTAATTTTGTATATGATCGCTTCCTCCATTGCTGTTATTCTTGAATCAACGATGAATTTCAATCTCTTCGCCAATCGTAAGAAGGATGTCCAAGTTGAGGAAAAGGAATCGATGCGGCAAAGTATGAGAGCAGGGATCCAATATTTAAAATTGCAGCCAATAATCATGTCAATGATCTGGATCGGGCTGCTCGTCAATTTCTTATTCGGAGCGTTTGAGGTAGGCTATTCCTTCATCCTCATTGAAAAATTGAAAATGTCATCCATTCATTTTGGCTTAACAGAAGGTGCTTTTGCATTTGGAATGCTGCTCTTGTCCATTTATTTATCAGTAAGAAAAGAAGTGAAGTATCCATTTCTCCTATCCAAGAGAGGAATTATTGGGATGGGAATGACGATGGCGGGAGTAGGATTTCCTTTGCTCGTTTCATTTTCCTATAATATCGTATTTTCTTATTACATGATCATTATGTTTGGATTTGGCTTATTAGTTATTCTCGTCAATACCCCACTGCAAGTAATGATGCAAAAATTGATTGATGATGATTTTAAGGGAAGGGTTTTTTCCATTCTTGAAACAATGGCGATGGCGCTTATGCCGCTCGGAATGGTCATTTACGGATTTCTGTATGATATTTTTCCAGCACAATGGATTTTGATTTTGTCTTCGGCTTTACTAATTGGAGTTGTCCTTATTCTTGCGAGACCTTCTGTCATTCGCCAAGTGCATCCAGAGTTAAAGGGAGTTGAAGAAGCTAAGAATCGTGCGGAGTCTTTTTCATAGAATCTTTGAAAAAGAGAGTAGTAGGACAAAGGAATTTTCCTTTCGAATAACGAAATAAATAATGAGATATTAAAAAAGGGGAGAAAGTAACATGACATTACAAGCAAGTATTTTATTTTCCAATGATGCGCGCATTCAAGAAAATAACCAAATTAAGCAATATGTTGAAAATAGTAAGGCAGCATTCACAGCTTTGTTTCTTGGGGAAGAGTTAACAGTTGTTATAAAAGAAATTGAGAAAGAGAAGCGGAATTTTGAAAAGATCCGGATGGTTGCAGGGGCTGTTGCACGTGAACTAAGCAACCGCAAAGTTTTAAAGGCAGTTATTCAAGCAGATTCAATGAAAGAGGCATTGCCAAGCTTGCAGTTGGATGAGCTAGTCACTGCTTTTGTGGAAGGCTGGCATTTAGGCTCATATAAATTTGTTATTTACAAGTCTAAGGAAGATCAATTCCAGACTGAATTAGTAGTAGCCGGATCAGCAGAACTAGAGCCATATAGTGAAATGGGAAAAATTCGTGCCGCTGCAGCAAACTTTTCCCGTGATTTAATGAATGAGGTTCCCAATGTGTTAAACCCAGAAACATTTCCTATCATCCTGCAAGATGAGTTTGCTGGAACGGACGTTCAAATAAATGTATTCCATAAAGAAAAGCTTGAGGAAATGGAAATGAACGGTGTTTTAACCGTTGGACGCGGAAGTAAATATAAGCCTTCCTTTGTGGAGCTCGTTTATAAGGGAGATGAATCAAAGCCGCTCGTCGCTCTTGTTGGTAAGGGAGTCACGTTTGATACAGGAGGAATTAGCCTGAAGAGCGGCCGGGATTTAAGCGATATGCGAATGGATATGGGTGGCGCCGCTGCTGTTGCAGGAGCCATGAAGCTATTGGCTGCATCAAACGCAAAGGTCAATGTAGTGGCATTAATTCCAATCGTTGAAAACTCACCAGATAATACGTCCGTGCTTCCAGGAGAAATTATCCGTTATAAGAACGGTCATACAGTTCAAGTAGGGAATACGGATGCAGAAGGACGCCTCATCTTAGCTGACGGCCTTATTCGTGCGGGTGAATGGGGAGCTGATCATGTTGTGAATATCGCAACTTTAACTGGGGCGATTGTGAACGCACTTGGAACGAAAATAGCAGGGGTCTTTGGGGATGAACAGCTCTCTAACGAAATGAAGGTGCTTGGCAAAGAAAATGGCGACTTCGTTTGGCCGATGCCATTACTCGATGAATATGACAGCTATTTAAGAAGCGATTATGCCGATTTTAGCAATATTTCTTATAAAGGAGAGGCCGGGTCCATAACTGCAGGTTTATTCCTCCGCCGTTTTGTGCCTGAATCATGCAAATGGCTTCATGTGGATATGGCAGGCGTCATGGAAAGTGAAGAAAACGGATATTATCCGAAAACCGCAACAGGTTTCGGTGCAAGATTGCTAGCAGACTTTACAGTGCATGTTTCAAAGTGAAAATAAATTGTCGTTGGTTTCAGTAGAACTTGTCCTTGGAGTACGGAGTAATCTGAAGCCAACGATATTTACTAACTGAGTTGAAATGGCTAAATCATATATTTATTTTGGGAGGAACCCCTTTGTTAACTAGTAAACAATTAACAGACATTAAGGAACTTCAACAAGCATGTGAAGCTTCAGAATCATTTGAACTAAAGCTGAATTGGGATATGCTGAAAACTCGGGCAGGAAAAGATAAAGAGGACTTTTTCTATTACGAGGATGGAAAATTAGTAGGTTTTATCGGTCTATATGGCTTTGGAAATAAGGTTGAAATATGTGGAATGGTTCATCCGGATTTCCGCCGAAAAGGAATCTTTACTAGGCTTTTTCGGGAAGCCCTTCATGAAGTAAGTGAAAAAGGCTATAAGAAAGTTCTTTTAAATGCGCCTGCTAATTCAAAATCTGCAAAAGGCTTTCTGGCGACAATTTCCTGCAAATATTCTTTTTCAGAATATCAAATGAAGTGGGAAGAAACAGAGTTGGATAGATCCGAGGATGTGACTGTTAGACTATCTGCTGCAGTCGATTTTGAATTAGAAGTTCAATTGGAGGTCCAATGCTTCGGGTTTGATGAAGAGGAAGCGAGAGCCTACAATAATGAAAGATTTGCTGATGATCAATATTTAATCATTTTATTTAACGGTGAGGCGGTAGGAAAAATTCGGGTTTCTCATCTTGATGGTGAAGCTTGGATATTCGGATTTGCGGTTCTTCCAGAGTTTCAGGGAAAAGGAATTGGGCGAAAAACCTTAACAAATATTGTCATTAAGGAACATGAGGGAGGCTTCCCTATATTCCTAGAGGTAGAGGCGAAAAACGCACATGCACTGCGACTATATGAATCATGCGGGTTTAGGGCGTATCACTCCCAGGATTATTATGATTTAGAAGATTGATTAGGTGTTTCTTTCCAATGAATCTAGGCAACTTGACATATTTTATCGATTATTGTAGACTACATGTAACAATTTAATAAGGCCTCACTTTTACTAGAGTGGGGTAGAGGCGCGATGTTTAACAGTCTTTAGTGGAGCTTGAGAAGCAATGATGCTAGAGAGAAGGAAATGTCGCCGAAGCCTGTAATATTCTCAATATTACTGGTTGGGTCTGCAGTTAAGAGCTGCAGGACTGTCTCAATAAACTTCCCAGTTTATTGAGGGGTGCTATCTCATTAAGGGAAAGAAGAGGACTTAAGGGCATATGTATGTAACGAGACCTAAGTGTATCTTAGGTCTCTTTTATTTTGTGAATTTCCAAAATAAATGAAATATTGCCATTATTGAGATCATACGTAGTTAAGAGGAAAAATATACTAAACTATTATAGTGAAGGAGAGTATAATCATGAGGAAAAAATTATCATTATTTTTAGTTATGTCTTTATCTATGATTTTGCTTTTAGCAGGATGCGGTACGAGCGGCGATGCTGAAAAAACAAGAGAATCAGGCAGCACAGGAAGTGATTCTAAGGAAACATTTAAGGTAGGGATGGAAGCAGGCTATGCACCATTCAACTGGACACAAATGGATGATTCCAACGGTGGAGTGAAAATCGATGGCAATGCTGAGTATGCAGGCGGATATGATGTTGAAATTGCCAAAAAGATTGCTGAAGGCTTAGGTAAAGAATTAGTCATTGTGAAAACAGAATGGGACGGACTTGTACCAGCATTACAATCAGGCAAGTTAGATGCTATTGTTGCTGGAATGTCACCGACAGAAGAACGTAAACAGACAATTGATTTCTCTGAAAACTATTACACATCACATTTTATTATGGTTGTGAAAAAAGGCGGGCCTTTCGAAGGGGCAACATCTATTAATGATTTCAAAGGGGCAAAGATTACTGGTCAGTTAAATACGTCTCACTACGCAGTCATTGATCAAATTGAAGGCGTACAGAAAAAACCGGCTATGGACAATTTCCCTGCGATGCGTGTAGCTTTAGAATCAGGCATTATTGATGGATATGTATCAGAACGTCCGGAAGGAATCAGTGCTTCTTCAGCGAATGCAAACTTTGCAATGGTAGAATTTACAGATGGATTTGAGGCAGATGAGGCAGATACAGCCGTAGCAGTTGGTCTGAAAAAAGGCAGCGACTTAACAGCGAAAATCAATGAAATTCTCGCAGGCATCTCTGAAGAAGAGCGCCAAAATATTATGGATACTGCGGTTAAAAAACAACCAGCAGCAGAATAAGTAGAAGTGAATACCGGCTGCATCCCATTGCAGCCGGTATTTAGATTTAAGGGGGAGGAAATATATGAGCTTAGAGTGGATTTTAACAATGATACAAAACAACTGGCCGATGTTCCTTCGTGGGGCAGGGATGACACTCTTTGTTTCCATTATTGGTACGGTTATTGGCGGTATTATCGGTTTATTGGCAGGTGTCATTCGTACAATTCCTGTGCCGGAGAAAAAAGGTAAACGAATCTTCTTAAAAGTGATTAATGCTATTCTTTCTGCTTATATTGAATTTTTCCGAGGAACACCGATGATTGTACAGGCCATGGTTATTTTTTATGGTTCTGCTTTAGCATTTGGGCTCGATATGAATGTAACCGTTGCTGCTATCGTAATTGTCTCGATCAATACGGGGGCGTATATGGCGGAAATTGTGCGCGGTGGTGTTATTTCGATCGATCGAGGGCAGTTTGAAGCGGCTCAAGCGGTTGGGATGAATCATGTGCAAACAATGCTCAATGTCGTACTGCCGCAAGTTATTCGCAATATTTTACCGGCAACCGGCAATCAATTTATCATTAATATTAAAGATACGTCCGTACTGAACGTAATTGGCGTAACGGAATTGTATTTCCAAACAAAAACAGTGGCTGGAATCAGCTTCAAATATTTCGAACCATTCTTTGTTGCGTGTGTTCTGTATTTCGTCATGACTTTTACGGTAACACTAATTCTACGCTACTGGGAAAGAAAATTGGATGGACCGGAAAATTACAGCATGATTGAAACAAAAGCGAATTAAAACGAAAAGCGGAAGCGGCTCGCCCAGCCCCGACAAGCATAAGCCAATTCTCCCGGAAAGGTGTACTTTACCTTTCTGGGAGAATTGGCTTATGACCTCGAGGTCGACAAAAACGCGACGTCCTGTCGCACTGTCGACACTAGTACGTCCTGTACGTCGGGGCTAGCCGCTGGAGCTAGACAATAACGAAGGAGGAGCACTTTTGGAAAAAGTAATTGAAGTACAGCATTTAAGCAAATCCTTTGGATCTCATGAAGTATTAAAAGATATCGATTTTTCCGTAAATAAAGGAGAAGTTGTTTGTATTATCGGTTCCTCCGGTTCCGGTAAATCAACACTTCTTCGTTGTATAAACCTTCTAGAAAAGCCAAGTGGCGGCCAAATTATTTATCATGGAGAAAATATTTTAGATGACAAACATGATATTCATGCTTATCGCACGAAGCTAGGAATGGTTTTTCAGCAGTTTAATCTATTTAATAATCACACGGTTCTCAGCAATTGTGTTGTCGGCCAGGTGAAGGTGTTAAAGCGCTCAAAAGAAGAAGCGGAAAAAATCGCCATGAAATATTTAAAGGTTGTTGGGATGGACCAATATGTAAATGCGAAATCTAAGCAGCTATCAGGCGGGCAAAAACAGCGTGTGGCGATCGCCAGAGCCCTTTCCATGGAGCCGGATGTAATGTTATTTGATGAACCGACTTCAGCCCTTGATCCTGAGATGGTTGGAGAAGTTCTTAAAGTTATGAAGGAATTAGCTGAAACAGGTCTTACAATGTTAATTGTTACGCATGAAATGGAGTTTGCCCGGGAAGTTTCAGACCGCATCGTCTTTATGGATAAAGGGGTTATTGCGGAGGAAGGAACGCCAGAGCAAATCTTTAATCAGCCAACACAAGAACGTACGAAAGCATTCTTAAAACGTACGTTGAAATAATTCCAGTGGACCGACCCTGGTGCAAAAGAACACTAGCGGGATACGGATGCTAAATAAAAGAAGAGGCTGGGACATAACTAGCTTCAAATAATGAGAAAGGTGAATTTGAGCGTACTCAAATTCACCTTTCTCTATTTTGGCGTGTATATTCTTC